>NZ_CP049332.1 GCF_011064285.1 Vibrio ziniensis | reverse complement strand
TTACTGGCTCCACAAAAAGCATCAAAAATCCACCGCCGCCAGCTCCTGATATTTTTAGTGATTTTGCACCTGCGCTTAAGACTTTGTCCTCAATTAGCTCAATCTGTTTTGTAGAGATCGAAGAAGAAGTAGACTTCTTAGCTAGCCATGCGTGCTTAAAAAGTTCGGACATGCCATTAACATCAGATTTCAATAGGCACTCTTTCATTGTATAAGCGAGGTTTTTAACTTCATGCATTGCTTCAAGGCGTTTTTCATCGGATGTACTTTTTATCTGGTCATCAATAATCTTAGCTGAGGAGCGAGATACACCAGTGAAATAAAGCATTAGCTGGCTCTCTAACTCATTGATTATACTATGTCTTATACGTAATGGATTGACGATAACTCGCTCATTCTCGTAAAACTCCATAAAGTTGAAGCCACCGAATGTTGTCGCGTACTGATCTTGTCGTCCACCAGATAGCCTGCAGTCTATCCTTTCAATTTCATAGGCCATACGTGCAATATCGTATTCGCTAAGTGGAAGTTTTAGTAAATGTCTATACGCGCTAAGTATTGTTACTACCATAGTTGAAGAGGAGCCAAGACCACTGCCGGGTGGAGCATCTGAATAGGTATATACTTTGACCGGTAGTGGGCGGTCATTATTAAAGTCATGAATAATGCGATTATATACCGCTTTATGTAACTGCAACTCCCCTGAGAGTTCTATGTACTTGGTTAAGGGTGTGTGGAATTCTGTTTTTAAGTCTTGGGCTATAAAGGTAATACCATCCTGTGCTTCTAAAAGCTCAATCGTACAGTAGGCATACATATTAATGGTTGCGTTTAACACACAGCCACCGAAAGTATCACAATAGGGCGAAATATCAGTTCCACCGCCAGCTAAACCTAAGCGTAACGGGGAGCGTGATCTTACTATCATAGCGTCCTGCCTTATTTCAGTTGTACTTTTTATAAGAAAATTAGTCTAAAGGTTAATTTTGTATTTAAATTATGTTTAGTAACCTATACTGTTTGTGTCAAGGGTTCTAGTTTGAAACTGGTCAAATTAATTATTTTTAAGGAAATGTTCAAAATTGAGATGAATAAGAGCAAAAGACATGTATGTCACCTAGTCCATAGTTTTGATATTGGTGGGTTGGAAAGAATAATTGTTAATTGTATAAATAACCTTGATAATGAAAAGTTTCATCACACGATAATATCTTTGACACATATCACGGATTTTATAAATGAAATTAATTTTCCAATTACGCATTATTCTTTGAATAAAAAAGAAGGAAATGATATTTCAGTCTATTTTAAACTTTATCGTCTATTAAACGAGTTAAAGCCAGATGTATTCCATACCTATAATCTCGGAACCGTTGAGTATCATTGGGTCGCTATGTTTGCACGAGTACCGTTACGCATACATGCAGAGCATGGACGTGATAGTTATGATCCAAATGGCGCATCAAAAAAATATCAGCTAATAAGAAAAATCTGCAGTTACGCTATCCATAGAGTAGTCGCAGTATCCCAAGATTTGAGTGATTGGTTGGTTTGCGAGGTTGGAATTCCTTCTAAAAAATTACACCTAATTGTAAATGGGATAGACACTAACTATTTCAACCCAGAAGGTGTGGTTTCTCAAGAATTAAACGAGCTTGATGGGAAGTTCATCTTTGGGCATGTCGCCAGGTTACACTCAATAAAAAACCAAACCCTTATGCTTAAATCTTTTTTAATGGCTTGTAAAAATTCAAGTGAGTTCAGTGACCAATGTATCTTGGTAATTGTTGGGGATGGACCGGATAGGAAGTGCTTAGAAAATTTTGTGTCAGAAAATCCAGTATTGAAGGAGAGGGTCTTGTTTACTGGGTCTAAAACAAATGTTCGGGATTTTTACTGTCGTTTTGACGCATTTTTAATGTCGTCGATAGCTGAAGGTATTCCAATGACGTTATTAGAATCAATGTCAATGTCTATACCTCATTTAGTTACGTTGGTTGGGGGGATAAAAGAAGTAATAAAAGAGGAAGAAACAGGACTGTCAGTTCATTCGGATGATGTTTGTAATTACTCTAGAGGGTTGTTAGATCTATTCGTAAAAAAAGAGCGAACAAAGATTATGTCGGTGAAAGCTCGTAATAGAATAATTGAAAAATTTAACCAAGATATAATGATTGAAGCATATAGTGATATTTATTTAGGGAATGGTTGAGTGTGAGGGAATTATATGGATATAGATACTTTGGCTTTTGCAATTTCTCATTTAGGGATAGTTTTTGTGGTGTACTTGATGTTGAAATCAGAAAGTAAAGATAATAGACAGCATAAAAAGAATAGTAGTGATGCGTGATTTACTTGTTTTAATTATCATTTTAGCATTTATCATACCTGGATTAACTCGTCCTTACTTGGCTTTCGCTGGTTATCTATGGGTTGATACTGTCGTCCCACAAGGATTAGTTTTTGGCTTTCTTTTGGGGAAACCTATTTCTATGGTTATGGCAATAGTTTGCTTTTTGAGTTTAGTCTTGAATTCTAGGAAATTAATAAGTTCTAACTCAAAACTTATCCCATTTTTATTTATCTGCTTTATTATTTGGATAACTATATCGACTTTTAACGCGCAATTTCCACCTATAGCCTGGAAAAAATGGGATACTTCATTTAAAACATTAATCATGGCATTTTTATTAATGTTTACTATCACTAATCGAAAGCAACTTGAATTTGTTATACTTGTTTTATTCTTATCTATCATGTTTTACATGGCTTCCGCAGGACCAAAAACGATTTTAGGTGGTGGGGGATATGGTGCTAGATTAATTTTGAACTCTTCCAATTCTGGATGGTCTGAAAGTTCTTCCTTAGCTTGTCTTGCTGTTCTTACAATTCCAATTATTTCATATTTGAAGAAACATATTAGCTTTGTTCCTTTCTTGAAAAATAGAACTCTAGTATGGTTTCTTCCCTACGTCCTTTGTGTTGCTGCTGTTGTAGGATCGACCGCTCGTACAGGCTTAGTTGCACTTTTTGCTTACATGGGCATTAAGTCGCTTAATTTTCGTGCTCTTCTTGGTACTATTCCGCTAACCATAGTGACAGTTTTCGCTCTCTATCACTTTGCACCAGAGTCTTGGATCGAAAGGATGAATACCATAACTGATACATCGGGTTCGCAAAGACTTGCTGTTTGGAAGTGGACTATAGATTATGCAAATAGTCATCCGATCATGGGCGGTGGTTTCAATAGCTTTGTTGCAAATTACGGGCAACTTGGTTTCTACGATCCTGTTTTTATAAATACCCCGAATTCTCTGGCTTTTCATAGTATTTATTTCGAAGTATTAGGTGAGCAAGGGTATGTGGGTTTGTTCCTATTTCTAAGCTTAATTATTAGTGCAATACGCATCAATAAATCACTTATTAAGAAAAAGGGTACAGATCAAAATGCGAAAGACTTTTGTTTGGCTATGAATCACGCAATTTATATTTTTTGCATTGGAGGATGCTTCATCGGTGTGGCCTATAAGCCAATTATTTATCATTTAATTGCTCTATCCGCCGCTCATTACACTCTTATTTATAAAGAACTAAAAGAGAAGGAATCACGTGCAGAAGAGTTTTGATATTTTAACTGCTCTTAGAGGCATTCTGGCACTGTGGGTAGTTTTTTATCACATACAACCAAACCTTTATCATTTGGTTGGGCCATGGGTTAACCATACTCTTAGCATGGGATATGTTGCAGTTGACTTTTTTTTCGTGCTAAGTGGATTTGTTATTGCTATGACTTATCAAGAACAGTTGTCGCAAAGCTTTAGCTATAGGAATTTGGTCTCTTTTTATATTAAACGTATCGCGAGAATTTACCCTTTACATCTAGCAATCATGCTTCTTTATCTTTCGTTACCCGTTACTTTTATGCTTACAGGTCGAGATGTGCCTGTGGTGTATGACTACCAGTCGTATTTCACCAGTTTAGCATTAGTCAATAACTGGGGGTTTCACGATACACTTACCTGGAATATTCCTTCTTGGTCAATAAGTACTGAATTTTCGTGCTATCTACTTTTCCCTTTTATTATTCTTATTATCAATAGACTACGCTCTTTAAGCCTTTTATTTCTTGCTACGATATTTAGTTGTTCCGTTATTGCATTATTGTTTAGTCAAAAAAACGCTAATAATATTGGAGATTATATTCCAATGTTAGGTATATGGCGGTGTATTTTTGAATTTATTCTTGGAATTGTTATTTTTGGCCTTTATCGAGAAGGGCATCTTTACTATTTTAAAGGTAAGTACCTGTTTTTAGGTATGGTGTCTATATTGGCTTTTTCTATTGCAATGAACTTAAAAAATTATTTTTGGCTACCTATTTTTATGATGGTTTTTGTGAGTCTTATGATTTTTATTGAAGATAATATATCAGTTAAAGTGCCGAAGGTTCTATTATGGTTGGGTGATATAAGTTATTCAATTTATCTAGGGCACTACATTATAAGAGATATAATGAAGTTGTTTTTAGATACAGATCAAGCCTCTTTGGAATGGAGTATGGTGTATCTATTTTTAGTTTTACTTACTTCCCATTTAACGTATAAATTTTTTGAGTTACCAGCTAAAAAGAAAATGTTATGTGTGTTTTTGCCATTAGTTAATAAATAAATTCATTTCCCTGATTGAGTAATATTTTCTTGAAAAATTCTTTCGATTCTCATCGCATTATGATTCCAAGTTAAATTTTGTTCTTTAATAGTATTATGAGCTTGTGTTTGTAGGCGCATACGTAAGGATTTATCTTCAATTATTTCACGAATTTTTTGTATCATACTTTCTGCATTTTCTGGTTCAAATAACAGTGCGTTGACATCGTCACTCAATAACTCTCTGATATTCGGGTTATTGGGAGCGACTATAGCTTTACCCTTTGCTAAATATTCAATTAGCTTTAGCGGTGAAGCCCATGGTGTTACTGCTGGTTGAATAGCGATATCTATCTGATTTAACCAATGTGGCATGTTTTGTCGATCAACTAGCCCAGTGATATGGAACCTTTCTTGAAGTTGAAGGCTTCTGGCGAGTTCTTGTAGCTGTTCAATTACTGGACCATCACCAACGATCAGAAGCATTAGATTAGGATTTTCTTCACTAGCAATAAGCTTTAACACTTGGTCTAGTCTATGCCATTCTCGGCAAAACCCAACAAAGCCAATAACAAGTTTGTCATGAAACTCTTTATCACGATTAGGCTCGTCAGATGGGTAGAAAAGCGAGGGGTCAATTCCGTTTGGCAGCACGGTAATGCGAGAGTCGGGAACTCCGGCTTTGATAATATAACTGGCTAAAACACGCGTTACTGGTAACACATGGTCTGCGTTTCGCCAAGCATAGTATTCTGACCACTTTGCAATCCTATTTAATGCGATTCCACCATACTTCTTTCGCTCATCATATAACGGAGAATTAACCTCGAGCAGAAGCTTCAATTGAAATATTTTTTTTGCCCATATTCCAGAAGGGAGGAATAGGTTGTATCTTTCATAGATACAATCCGGACGATGTTTCATTATGGCATAGCAAAGCTTACAAAAAACCCAAATGGAATATGAAAATTCAAGTGACTCTGAAATTATTTGTGGCACATTTTGTCTTAATTTTGATACCCAGCCACCATCGCTACCAAAATCAGATTGTTCAACTAGCTGAGGCGATACAACAATAACGTCATGGCCTTGTTTTCTTAAAGCCTTAATTATTTCCTCTACATGTACATATTGGCCATCTTTAGAGGCTATTCGGTGATGGTAAAGAATTTTCATGACTAAGCCTGAATGATTAATAAGTTTTAAGGACGAATTTTCTGGAAATAATAAGATTTATAATAGTTTTTGGAATAACTCTAATTGGCCAACTAATGTCAAGAATAGTATGTGCTATTCTCTCAAGAATAGTAAATCTTTCCAAACTATTTACATAGCCCATAGAGATCAAACTATTTCCAGATATCCATTCAAATCTTCTTCTTTTATAACGACTCCAGTGCGAAAAACGTTCTAGAGGTTTAAAGTTATCGTCCATTTTTTTAGGCTGCCATGTAACTTCTTTATTCGTTTTCTTTGTCTCAGATGAACCTGAAATGTGCAAATTTTTTACGTCCTCTATGAGAACTTCATCTTCATTAACTTGAAGAAATTTGAAGATTAGCGGTACTTCCTCTTCTGTATTGTTGATCAGATCTTCATATCTAACCATTTTGATTTGAGCTTTATGATCAGTGTTTTCCGCAATAAAAGCATTGATGCGTTTTACCAATCGACTCCAGTCAAAACAGGCTTTCTCAAAGTCCCAATCAAAAGACTTACACCCAGATTCTACAATTGCTCTGCCATCTCTAACTAGGATAATCAGTTTTGAATTTGGGAAGAGTTGAAAAAAATGCTCTATACCTTTCACCGAAGGAGTTTTACTGATAGTGATATTATTTTGACCATCGTTGGTGACTTCTTGTCCTAGATGTGGACTTGACAGGAATCTATGTAAGCCATAGCCGATATGTTCTAATAAGTTCTTTTCAGTTAGATATTCGTTATTAGTATCCCAGTTAGGGTTCCAATACCTTCTCACTTTCTTTGAAAATCTTATTAGCAGTTCTGATTGGCTTATTAGAAAGTCTTCATATATAGGGTCACATGGTTTACATTTCGTATGAAGCGAAATTATATTTTCTAGATAATTAGTACCTGATCTAGGCATTATTCCAAGTACATGGCAATATTGATTCATCTAATTTAAACCCTTCTTGTGCTAGTTGTTAATAATCTTTTTAAAAAGCGTTTTTTTTAGGATTACAGTATCCGTCCATGAAAAAAGCTCGGCATACCTACGAGTCTCTGAGCGTACAATTTTGCTATTAAGAGCTTCAACTATTCCTCTAGCTATATCTGAAGAGTTACGATTTACTAATACTCCTGCTTCTTTACGTGCAACCACTTCTGGTGTTCCCCATATATTTGTTGCTACAACTGGTGTACCACAGGCCATCGCTTCCAAGAGAACGTTGGCCCAGCCTTCGCGACTTGATGCGAGTACCAAAACATCAGAGGCTCCATAGTACTGAGCTAATTTGACTTGGCTGATACTGCCGAGAAATTGAACTCTGTTTTTCAGACCTAGTTTTTCGACTAAGTTGAGGAGCTTTTTCTTCTCAGGACCGTCACCTGCAATCAGAAGTAATCCATCGGGTACCTGACTCAAAGCTTCAATAATTAAGTGATGTCCTTTGCGCTCAATCAGGTGCCCTGTGGAAATAATGACGGGTTGTTGGTCAGGGAGTTTAAGTTGCTGTCTGAGCTGTTGTTGCTTTGTTTGGTCTGAAAAAGAAAACAGTTCAAGATCAACCCCATTTCTCAAGGTCGTTACTTTTTCCGGAGCCGCTCCCAAGTTAATCATTTCTTGCCTTAGAGCCTCGCATACTGCCATGTTGTGATTACTGCTTTTCAGAACGTGTTGGATCTGTTTTTTCGGTTTATTGAATTTAGGTATCAGGTTGATGTCTGTTCCTCTAGCTGTCACCGTAAATGGTTTACCTAATTTTTTAGCTACTATTTCAATAGCCACACCATCAGGGTAGAAATAGTGCCCGTCGATCAAATCAAAATCATAGCCACTAGCGATGATGTCTTTTGCTTGTTTATAAATCGCTTTAGCAAGTGTTACCGGTGTAAGTGTCATGCCTATTTTGGGAATAACAAGATACCGTGGATGATAAACTTCAATTCCGTGGCGAACTTCAAATGAAGGCGCTTTGGCATTTTCTGCATAGCTGCCAAACACCGGATGAGTAAACGGAAAGTAGGGGATTGGAGCAATAACCTTCGCTTCTATATCTGGATAGTGTTGCAGCAATTGACGTAGACGAGTTTCAACAAAAATGCCGTGTTTAGGATTATTTTCATAAGGGAATAAGGTAGAAACGGTTAGTATTTTCATGCAGCACCTATTGTCGGTTCAAAAATTGAGCGAACATTAATAAACACCACAATGAATCACCATGATCACTACGACCCGATGTATGATCATTAACTAACTGTTTCAAACTCTTGGGATCAAAGTAACCACTATCAAACATTGACTGCGACAAAACGCTTTTTTCCAATTTTTCTTTAAGTGGCCCTCTAAACCATTGGCTAATTGGAATACTAAAACCCATTTTAGGACGATAGAGAATATCTGCGTCTACGTAAGGCTCAAGTGCATTTTTGAAAGCAAATTTCCCTTGATTAGAACGGATATTATCTGAACTTTTAATTGCAAATGCCCATTCCATCAGTTTGTGGTCAAGAAGAGGAGCTCGAACTTCTAGAGAGTTCGCCATACTTGCTCGGTCGACTTTGGTTAGAATATCCCCAGGCAACCAAGTTTTAATATCTAAATATTGAACGAACTTAAGTGGATCGGCTGTCGGAGCATTTTTAGCATGATGCTTTATAATCTCTAATCCTGAGTAGCCATCAAGTGATGTAATATATTCTTGCGTAAACAGTTTATTTCTCTGTTCAGTTCGCAAACGCGACATTGTGTTGCCATAGGCTTCTACTGCATTCATAGCAAGTGACTGAAAGGTTGTTTTAGCTCTAAAGCGTTGTGGAGCCCAATCAGCTTTTGGGTAAACCTTACCTAAGGCACCAAAGAGTGGCTTACGAAAAGTGTAAGGGATTTTATTGCGTAAGTTTGCTTCTGCTACCTGGAAGCGGTGTCTGCGGTATCCAGCAAATATTTCATCTCCGCCATCACCAGACAGGGCAACTTTTACAGACTCTCTTGCGAGTTGGCATACTTTATATGTCGGTAGTGCTGAACTATCGGCAAAAGGTTCATCGTATATGTCGGTGAGTTGGTCAATAAGGTCATATTCTTGTGCAGAAACGATTTTAGTCGAGTGATTCGTGTGGTATCGCTCGGCAATACGTGTGGCATAGTCACTTTCATCATACGCCTGTTCATTAAAGCCTATTGAGCAAGTATTTACGGAATCATTTTGCAACCCTGCCATTAGTGCAACTATAGCGCTTGAATCGACCCCTCCAGACAAAAATGCTCCCAATGGTACATCTGCCATCATCCTTGTCTTTACAGCTTCTTTAAGATGCTCTATCAGGTCATGCTGTGTCTCGTCCCAAGTAAGAATGCGTGATGGTGTTGATAGATCCCAATATTTTGTCTGTGTGACTTTAGCTTCAGGAGTGATGAGCAGATAATGAGCTGCATCCAATTTATAAATATTTTTATAAGCGGTATAAGGATCTGGGATATAACCAAACATTAGAAACTCTTCAGTCATCTCATTACGAAGAGTTATATCAATATCTGGATGGGCTACTAGCGCTTTCAATTCAGAAGCGAATACTAGCTGCCCTTTGGCCGTGATAGCGTAATGGAGGGGCTTTTTACCCAAACGATCGCGAGCTATAAATAATTGTCTCTGCCTTTTATCCCACAGAGCGAACGTGAACATCCCTTGAAACCGTTGTAGACACTTTGTTCCCCACTCTTCCCATGCATGAACAATTACTTCAGTGTCAGATAGTGTTGAGAAAATATGTCCTAGTTCACTTAACTCATTGACTAAAGGTTGAAAATTATAAATTTCACCATTGAAAACTACACACACGGATTTGTCTTCGTTAAATACGGGTTGGTGTCCACCGGACAAATCGATAATAGAAAGGCGACGATGAGCTAATCCAACATAGTCATCAATGTAATAACCTTCATCATCAGGCCCTCTATGACTTTGTGTATTGTTGATGTGTTGTAAAACACCATGACTAATGCTGTGGGCTTTATGTAAGTTGAAGATTCCAGATATTCCACACATATTAGTACTCCACTTTTACTTGTTTAAGTAAGTCTTTTTTAGCTAATAAAAATAATTTTATTATTAATGTTAATGGTGGTGGCTCGTATAGAGAAAATATTTTACCGAGAATTCCTGAACTATTATCTTTCATTCGCGAACCTCTCGCCGTCGTTTGACGTGTAGTGCAGGAAATTGTCTTCAAGCATTGGAAAATTCAAACTTTCACTACTAACTGCTGTAACACTTGAGGATATTTCTTGGTTGGTGAGTAAGTAATAAGCTTTTATAAATTTTAATTTTATAGAGTTATTTGAACAGTAGTCGTTTATACAGTGCCAATAGATTATTTTCTTAGAATTCCCATTTAAATTTACTAATGATACACCTGTTGCGTTATTTCCATTTATGTTTAATTGTATGGTTTCATTTATTGACCATGTTTCTTTGTTGTATATGGAATTTTTGCTGTTGATTAAATCAGAACGACTTTTACTTTTATGGTAAACAGCATGGAAAATAGTTGCTGAATTATCTTGATTAGATATTACTGATACTTGATCTGCTGGTGGCAATGTGATTTTCCAATTTGTTAATTTAGAATCTTTAATCTGGGTTGATGGTAGGTATGTACTAGATTCTGATGAGTTTGATTTTTTTTCGATGATATTTAGCCAAATTGACGAGCTTAGTAGTACAGTTACGATTAACAGAGTTGGTGCTAGGTTATAGTGCAATGCGTTTTTGGCCAATGCTATATTTAACGTTTCTTGTTTTGTAACACGGTCTTGAAAAGCCCAAGCGATATAAAACATGATGCCAATAACTATCGAGAAAAACACCCAACCATAGATAAGATGGTCTGCTCCAGTCGCATATTTCATATCACTTAAGTATCCAATCATAATTATTCCGTAGGCACGTATACTGTTTGCAATGATAGGAAATAGGCAGGAAAATGTGACATAAAGAAATAACTTCCATTTTTGAGTAAAAAAGAAATTCGCAAATAGCGTTCCAAGTGCAATGCTGGAAATCAAAAACCTTATGCCAGAGCAAGCTTCTGCGACCTCGAACTGACCATTCGGAATCGTTAAATACATACCTTCTCTAAATACAGGTACTCCGGACAATCGAATCATTATTACAGATAAGTAAGCCGTAACTTCTTGCAAATAAGGGATCAGTTCTTCTCCGAAAGGGATGCAAAATGTGAGGTAAAATATAGGAAAAAGGAGCAGTTTTGCTCGCTGATTACCTAAGACCGCCCATAGAATCAATTGGAGAGTTGTTATTGCCGCGATGTGTTCAAAAAACGCAACTCCAGCCAACGTCCCAACAATCCAAAGCAGGCATGGAAGTACCAGAAGCAGTATTGGTAAGAACGCAGTGTTTAGGGGATAGTTTTTAACTTGTTCTTTTTTTTGCCATACTAACCATAAACTGATTGGTGCTATCAGGTAAGAGTGTTCGTAGGTTTTTGAATTAGCCCAAACACCGACCATGCTCTCCAAGGATGACCAATAAACTAATAGCCAAACAAGTAGGGGTAAACCAATTCTCAAAGTAAAAACTAGTTTAGGGCTCATATGAATGCTCTAAATAACTGAGTAAAGATGTCAGTTTGGCTTCCCAACTGTAATTGTTTTTTAACCAAGTTCTTGATGCATGAGCTTTAATAGTTTCATGACCGAGTAAGTTAACTGCCCATTCTTTATGTTTTTCAGCCGAGTTCGACACGAATACAGCCTCAGTAGGGTAGTCATCGATACCTTCTATGCCTAATTGTGTTGTTAATACAGGAAGCTCCATAGCCATTGCTTCGAGAATTTTGTTCTGAATACCTCGAGCAATTTGCATTGGAGCGACAGACGCTTTGGCATAATGCATGTAAGGCCTTACGTCTTCAACGCGGCCAGTTACAATAACTCCGGGATATTTTTGTAACTCGATGACTTCTTTCGTTGGTGAAGAACCAACTATGTAAAATAAACTCTCTGGTTGAATACGGTGAACATCCTGCCAAACATTTTTTACAAACCAGTCAACGGCATCGGCGTTTGCCCAGTAGTCCATGGCACCTGTAAAAACTAAAAAATTTTGTTTATCTAAAGGGTAGTTTTCAGCTAAATGATGTTTTGCAGATGGAGAGAAAAACTCACTATCTAGACCATTACCCAGAGTTTGAACTTTTCTTCTTTGATCTGAAGCTAGCAGTGATCGAAACATCTCTGTTTCAGTATCTGAGATAAAGCAACTTATGTTGCAGGATCGGGCAACATGTTTTTCGTATTTTTCTAAGGTTCGATGTTCCCGGTTATAAACCCAGCGCATCATTCCTGCAGATTTTCCTGCATATTGTTTCCATTTATCGGAATCAATATCAGCAAAGTGCATCACTTTATGGAGCTGAGGCTGATTGATATTAAGTACATACTGAGCCATACAACCCGAATAGACTAACGCTTTTTGTATGTTGTTGTCGGAGACTGTCCTTTGTACCCAACTCTGCATTTTGGAGCTGAAATAATGCGGAAGAGTTATTGGATCTCCGGTAAATAGTGCTTTTAGCCCTTTTATTTTTGCCATTTGAGGATTTAATTCGACAAAAAAGGCTTCTTTACATAATAGCTGTACGTCTTTCTTGTATTGCTGATCAAAAGGGTCATCAATAAAGCAGCCTAAATAAATCTCATAGTGTTGGTTAAGAAACTTGAGAATATTACATGTTGTGATTTTGTCTCCCTTGTTTGCTGGGAAAGGGATTCTGTGGCAAAGGTAAAGTAGCTTTTCTTTCATATAATTACCCCAGATACTTTGACAAATAAGGACCAATCAACCTGCTTAGTGATAAGGGTAACTTCTGCCAAATGGCGATAAAGTACTTATACTTCGGGTTATTAGGAGATAGATTAGGCGCCTGTTGGCTTTTAATTAGAGCAATTCTGTAATGGAGGTGTTCTTCTTGCATTCCCCAGTTTTTCTTAAAGTTATAAGAACCAGAATCTTGTTTGCTTCGACCAAAATCAAATTTCGTGTTGCCTTTGTTTCTAGCGATGCACATGAGTTGATAATACATAAAATCGTTACTTTTAAGTGCTCTTGCATCTAATGTCCCACCTCCATAGTAGGGAAGAACTTCATCTTTATAGTAAAAGCTCAATACGCTGGAAATAGGAGTATTATCAGCAGTGCGAATGATCAGTGTTTCACATTGCTCGCCAAATACTTGAGTTAGGAGAGTAAACAATTTTTTATTGAAAACAGGAGTGCCTAGGTTTCTAACGCTTTCTGCATATACGTCGTAACAGAGCTCTGGAGAAGGGCTATTATCCCAATGAAGATTGTTATTTAAAGAATGGCGTATTACAGCCCTTTGTTTTCTCTTCACTGCAGTCAATATTTCTTCAGGTGTGTCAGCGATGCCGCACGAAAAGGTTGAATGATGGCAGTGCTCAACCCAAGGTGAATAGCTTTCTTTGTATTCACGATCCCTAAGTTCAATGTAATCTACATTCAGCTGACAACCTAACTTATATGCTGCGTCTTCAAGCTTTCTTTCAATAAATTGATTATCTGCGATGACACCACCGTAAACACAAAAAGGAGTGGAAATTAACGCATGTCCAAACAGATGACTTTTTTGCTCAAATAAAGGCAATAGACCCACTATTTTTTCATTCTGTACAGCCATTATGTAATGATGTTTATGTTGAAAAGCGCCGTTTATGACTTTTATCCAACCAGAAAGATGAAAAAAGCTACCTTTTGGATGTTGATGAACATATTCATCCCAGAGTTGTAAGTCACTGGATGTGGCTGTCTTTATGGTAGGTTCTATATCTATGTAAATGCGATTATTCATTTAATTCATAAACCTTACTGATGGTATCCCAATGAAAATCATTTAATAATCGGTCGAGCCTATTTTCCATTCGATGTAAATTGAGATAGTGCCGAAACTGGGACTTAAGAGGTACGTCCGTCATTCTGGGCTGCGTGTGATCTATTTCCCAAGGATGAAAGTAAAAGCAATAGGGGTGTTTTGCTTGTTTTATAAAATTATTTATTAGTATCTTACTTAACAAGTAAGGGTAGAGCCTAAAAAATCCGCCACCACCAATGGGTACATTGATTCCTGCGGTTTTATTGGTGGGAATGGGTATTTCAATGATGCCCTCAGGACGCTTATACTTGAAACGTGGCCAGTTGGGTGCACCATATAAGTCATGTTTTACAGGATACGTGCTGCTGCTATATGTAAAGCCAAGCTGCGATAGAATTGCAAAAGCCCACTCATTACTAGGATCAATAGAAAAACTGGGTGCTCTATATCCTCTTACCTCAATGCCAGATGTATCTTCTAGAAATGCTTTACTACGGTAAACATCTTCCCTAAAGCTTTCTGGTGTTTGTGTATTTGCTCTTTGGTGCGCATAGCCATGGCTGGCCAACTCGTGTCCCTGTTCAACTATCTTTTTAACAATATTAGGCCGAGCCTCTGCGACCCAGCCTAAAACAAAGAAGGTAGCTTTAGTATTATGTCTAGAAAAAATGTCTAGAAGTCTATCAGTATTATTCTCTACTCTAATCGGATATTTTGAATTACCCCACTCTGAAAACTGGACCTTATCGGCAAATGCAGATACTTGAAAATAGTCTTCTACATCCACTGTCATTGCATTACTACGACTGACTTTCTCCATGTCTTACCAATCACCTTTAAAAAATCAAATCTAATTCATTATCGGGTGTCACTTATCGTCCTTTCCCAAAAATCACTATTTCTGCTGTTCTTAGTAAGATCAAAATATCAAACAAGAATCCACGATTCTTAATGTAGTACAAGTCGTACTTAAGCTTTTCGACGGCATCATTCTCATTACTACCGTATGGATATTTTAACTGTGCCCAACCAGTTAACCCTGGTTTTACATTGAAACGATGGTTGTAATATGGAATTTCATGTTCAAACACTTTGGTAAATTCAGGGCGTTCAGGTCTAGGACCAACAAAATCCATATCGCCATTGATAACATTGAAGAGTTGAGGGAGCTCATCAATACGATATTTTCGAATAAATGCACCGACTCGGGTTACTCTCGGGTCACTGAGTTGTGCCCATTTCACCCCGTCTTTTTCGGCATCTGTACGCATGCTTCTAAACTTGTAGATTTTAAATATTTTACCGTCGAGTCCAGTTCTGCTCTGCGAGTACAAAACTGGTGCTCTCCAACCTTCTTCGAACTTAATTGCAACGACAGTCATTAGCATGAATGGCCAAGTAAGCACAAAAATGCATAATGCAAAAACGGCATTGAATGCCCAGTAAAGTGAATGGTGTATGGGACTGTGGTACGTATTATTTGAACCATAAATTATCCAAGAGGGATAAACATGATTCACAGCAACTTGCCCAGTTTCGCGCTCAAAGAAGTCAATGATATCGATGATCTTGACACCACTCCTTCTACAACTAAACAAGCTTTGATTTGGCAAAACTTCTCTACGTTCGTCACAAGCTATAACGACTTCATTAATATTGTTGTCAATTACATAAGTTTCTAATGGTTGATTTAATATAATTTTTTTTTCGTTCTGAATGGAGCCGTCAGCATCACATTCCATTTCCACAAATCCCACAATATCAATCCCAATTCTGTCAGATTTGCGTCTCATATACTGTTCTATCAGACTGGCTCTTCGACCCGCTCCGAGGATAAGAATACGTTTAACACCCAAATTTTGGTATGGAGTTTTACTGATAATAAACCTGAGTAACATTATAGAAGCAGAGACTGCAATAAGGTTGTATTCAGCGAAGTGACTAGGTAGCTCATTTATAAGTGAAACATGATAAATAGATTTTACTAACAGGTAAGCTAAACTTGTCGCCACTACAACTCGCGAATTAATGCCTGATGAAGTGACACGTAGCCGACCGTTATACAGACCGACTGATAATAGTGTAAGCAATAAAATCGGCAAAAAAATCATTAAATAAATATAAGAATGATGCCAACTATCGTTAAGTAAATTTCCCGTATCAATCTTTTTTAATAAAATCTCACAAATAAGAAATGTTGTACAAATCGCTACTATATCAGAAATTATTATCACGCTACTGCTAGGTTTAAATTCGCTAAAGTGTGATCCATTCATATATGATTCTCTTAGTGAACCTGACATATCCAATATGTCACTATTTTTTAGGTTATATAAATTATTTATTTCAATCAGTTACTAACAAAAATCACAAATTTAATTTGCAACTTAATGTATGTAAGTTGAAGGCTATCTACATGATATAAATAATATTTTTATAGATTAATAGAGCCGCTGCTAATGTTAACAAGGAACGCTGCTCTATCTTTACAGTAGTAGTACAAACTTAGTACATCATAAGTACTACACTACAAATAGTATTGACCCAAAAGAAAAGTAGTACATCTTCCATTCTCTGATCAATACATTATCGGAAATAAATATTTTTTAATTACATATGATAGATATCAAGCTAAAGATAAGCTATCTCACATTTATGAACACATTATTATCTACTTGTGGTGTTTAGCGTAGCACTATAGTAATTTTGAACCAAGATCTCTTTTTAAATTTAATGTTTAGTGACGGGGTATTGTTTGTTTATGAGCTTGTGTCCTGGTTTAAAGCATCAAGAAATAAATTTATTGTCCAGTTGGTCTGTTATTTATATAGGTAAAAAAATGTGCAGACATTATGTTAACCATATAGAATATAAGAACATAACTCCTAAGAAACAACGCGTAGACTAGTATCAATCTTATTTCTAAGAATATGTGAAAAAATATTCTTAGAAATAAGTTAGAGCACGGAAGAATATTTTTATTGATGGCGGGATATTATCATGAACAAAATAGATGGGTTATTGGGTGGATTATGTCGTGTAACAACGATAAGTATCATTCTGTTAACGACAGCATGCTCCAGTTCATCGTTGTCTGAGTTGCCAACGGCGACCATTCACCCTTCTCTCACTGAAAATATTGACAATTACAATTATCTAATAGGTTCAGGGGATTCACTAAATGTCTTTGTATGGGGTAACCCAGAAGTATCAGGTAGTTACACTGTTAGACCCGATGGCAAAATTACAACCTCGTTGGTCGAAGATATTGTTGCATCGGGTAAAACGCCTACTCAGCTCGCACGCGAGATTGAAAAGCAGTTAGCTGTCTACTTAAACAATCCAATTGTGTCCGTTATTGTGAATAATTTTAATGGCCCATTTAGTGAACAGGTTCGAGTATTAGGTGAAGCGTTAGACCCAAAAGCCATTAGTTATGCACAGCATATGACTCTACTTGATGTGATGATACAAGTGGGTGGTCTTACTGAGTATGCGGATGGTAACAGTGCTAGTTTGGTGAGAATTGTAGATGGAAAGCAGGAACAATATCGTTTGAAAATGGCTGATTTGCTTAAGGAAGGGGATATGAAGGCAAATGTCGATATCCTGCCAGGCGATATTATCATTATTCCCGAAGCATGGTATTAACTTTTAACCAAGGAAAGAAAAGTATATGCAGGAAATGTTTGAGCAGATCATTGGGTATCTGCGCGGTGTCTGGTTAAAGAGGCGTTATATTCTTATCGTGGTTTGGGTCGTTTGCCCAATTGGATGGGCTATGGTGACTATGCTTCCGAGTCAGTTTACATCAGAGGCCCGTATACATGCAGACACCCGTTCTATTTTGCAACCTTTGTTGCGCGGGTTGGCTATTCAAACAGATCCTACTAAGGAGTTAGAGTTAATGGTCAAAACTCTGCTCAGCCGAAGTAATTTGGAGACGATAGCCAGGAATGTCGACGCTGATGTAAGAGCAAGAAATAGTCAGCAGTATGAGCAGGTAATTAAGAACCTTGGGTCTAATATTCAAATCCATTCTGCAGGTAGAGAAAATCTCTACACTATTAGCTACAGTGGCTCAGACCCTATTTATGTGAAGAATGTTGTTCAAGCTGCTTTAAATGTCTTTGTTGAGAATACCTTGTCTGAGCAAAGGTTAGATACTGATAATGCAAGTAAAATAATTACTACCCAGATTGAAGACTATGAGTCGAGACTTATTGATGCTGAACAAAAACTGGCTGAATTCAAAAGAGAATATTTCAATTTTATGCCCGGATCGGGCAATGGGTATCGACAACAATTAGAACAAAACAAAGGAGCTTTAGAAACGGCTCAACTGCAGCTAAAAGAGACAAAAACCCGTTTTGATTCTGTCCGTAGTCAGATGCTTAAAGAAGAGCAGAGAGCAAAAAGAGATATCTCTAAGATTCGTACCGAATATGATGATCGCATTGAATCCTTGCAACAGCGTCTTGACGATTTGCTCTTTCGCTATACTGATAAACACCCCGATGTTATTGAAACTCGCAGGCAGTTAAAAGAGTTACAAGACGTTAAAGATGCAAAACTATCTAGTTTTACTGCGGATGAAGCGCTAAAAAATAATTTGATCTATCAAGATTTGAAAATGAATTACGGTCAGCTTGAAAATGAAGTGGCTTCATTGAACACTCGTGTTGAACAATACAAGTCACGTATTAATGAGTTGCAGGCGAGCTTAGATAAAGTTCCGGATGTAGAAGCAAAATTAACTGCTCTGACTCGAAACTATGACATTACTAAAGACAAATATGAGCAATTGTTGTCTCGTAAGGAAAGTGCGCTGATCTCAAAAAGTGTTGATAATTCGTCTGATGATATTAAGTTCCGTATTATCGACCCACCAAGAGTCCCTGATAAACCATCTGGCCCTCCACGAGTAATGTTACTCGTCGCTGTTCTTATCTTTTCTTTGGGCGCTGGTGGTGGTATTTCTTTTCTTTTCAGTCAAATATCCCCGGTTATATCTTCCAGTCGAGATTTAGTTCAATCACTTGAACTACCTGTTTTAGGTATTGTATCTGCTACAGAGGTTTCTGGATTGATTAAGTGGGAAAAGAGAAAAATGAGGGTCTTTATTTTTTCTAACATTCTATTGCTTGGACTATTCGCTGCGTTTTTGGCAATGAACATGATGCCACCTCTACGTGAGGAGTTAGTTCAAAGTTTTAATACGATCGTACGCGACAGATTTATTTAGGGATAAGCTATTGTGAGTACTATTGAAAAAGCGATGGAACAGCTTAATCGTTCTCCCGGTAATGCTGAGTCTGTGAAACCTAAGCTACAGACCGATGAACTGAGTACCAAAGTCAAAATAGCGACTGCGTATTCTGAAAAAATAGAGGACAAGGAAGTCTCTGTATCTCACAAGAAACAGAAAACTCTTTTCATAGATGACGCCCGCCTCAAGTCGTTAGGAATGATTAGCTTGAACGCGAGTATGTCCGAACGCCTAGTCAGAGATGAATTTCGGGTTATTAAACAGAAATTGTTGAAAAATGCGTTTGGAGTCAATCGGCAAGAAACATTAGCAAATAATCTTGTGATGGTGTCGAGTGCCAATCCAAATGAAGGGAAAACATTCATATCTATTAATCTAGCGTTAAGTATTGCTTCTGAACAAGACAAAACCGTATTGCTTATTGATGCGGATGTACTAAGCCCTAGTATCGATGAATGTTTGGACTTAGGAGAGCAGGCCGGACTCATTGATTATCTATCGGGTGAAATCGACGATGTAGGAGACATTATCTATCCGACATCTGTCCCAGATCTTCGAATTATGCCAGCTGGTAGAGCACATCATATGAGCTATGAGCTTTTATCCAGCGATCGAATGCTCGCTTTAATGCAAGAACTGGCCAACCGCTACTCAGATAGGATAATTGTTTTGGATTGTCCACCCCTATTAGGGGTGGTTGAAACCGTTACTTTGTCTAATCTTATCGGACAAGCCGTCATTGTTGTTGAACAGAATAAAACCAAAATTTCAGATGTAAAACAGGCAGTTGCTTTGTTGAATAGTGATATGAATATCGGTTTTATAGTTAATAAGGCTGTACATAAAGCGGGCTATGGATACGGATATGGATATGGGTACGGCTATGGCTATGGTTCGAAGGGTAAGAATAAATAGAAGCTATCTCATCTGCTTGGCGTTTTTTAACAATGTTGGTTTTGCAGCCGATGTCACCGTAAAGCCCAGAGTTGAAGCAGGAGTGACTTATACAGACAATGTAGACTTAACCGCTTCAAATGAACAAACAAGTGAAATCGCATCGTTTATAGCTGGTTTGGATATTCAGTCGACAGGGAATGATGGTAACGCCTCATTGTCCTATTCAATGGAACAGCTGTATTACTCTAATAATTCAGATAAAAACGGACTGTTTCATGATTTGAAATTGACGGCAGATAAAGGATTATTCGACCAAAATCGTTTTCGCGGTAATATTTCTGCATCTATCTCCAATATTGCATCGGATATCACAAATAACGCCAGTAGCGATATTGTGAATGGTAATACCGTAGAGAGTAGAGAGGCGACAGTAGGTTTCTCATACCAAACTAATCCTGCCGGAATGGTAGACTTGAATGCCAGTATCTATGGTTCTGTTAAGGACTATAAGGACAATGTCGGTAACAATCATAGCTATAAAGGGAACATTAATTTCACTCAGGGACAGGATATAAAGCGCTACTTTTGGACAACTAAATATACCTATCAAAAGACAATCGGTCATAGTGATACCAATGACACGGAGTCTATGCAACTTGATCAAGAAATTGGCTTACAACCTATACACAGTTTAAGTCCATATCTGCACTTATATTACGAAGATTATTCCGGACAGACTGCTAGCGACAGCGCTGATTCATCAAGTTGGGGACCTGGCATCAAATATTATATAGATAGATATTCCTATCTGAGCCTTGGATATGAGTTTTCACTAGATGATGATAATTCTGATCACTGGCGAGGTTCAGTGGTGCTGCAGCCATCTGATAGAACGAATCTACAGTTCGAATATACGAGACGGTTTTATGGCGATGCGTATAACCTATCTCTCACTCACAGTAACCGACGTTGGACGAATACGATTAGTTACACGGAAGAAGTGACTAACTATGACCGAGACCTATATATTGAAGGCAACCGGATAGAAGATTTAAGTATTACAAAAAAATTAGCTTGGAAGTCGGTTTTGGAATTGCGACGTACAACGTTTAATTTGGAAATAGATGCTGATAATCAAAAGGCTATTAACACTTTGTCAGATGATACAGATGTAGATACTTATAGTAGTGAGCTATCTTTAAATCATCATCTTTCAAGAAAAACGTCGTTTAAGCCTAGTTTTCTGTACGAGTATTATACATTTCAAACGGCTGGCGATACTTATCAGAAGGATTACTATAGAAAGCTAAGTTTAGAGCTGAAGCATGATTTTACGAAGGATTTTAATGCGAGTTTGGAGTTTTCTTATAAAAACCGTTCTTCATCGAATGTTGATCGAGAATATCAAGAAAATCGAGTTTACCTGAATGTAAGGAAAGAGCTTTAAGTATGTATGAATCATATTATGGATTATCAGACAAACCGTTTAAACTTAGCCCTGATCCCCAGTTCTTTTTTGAAAGCGCACATCACTCAAAAGCCATCTCTTATCTACGCTATGGATTGGAATTAGGGGAAGGGTTTATTGTCGTCACAGGTCCAATAGGTACGGGTAAAACAACGATAGCGCGTAGTTTGATTGTCTCATTGGACGAATCTATTACAGCTGCACAAATTGCAACCACTCGCTTGAATCCCGAGCAGCTTGTTACTATGGTTGCCGCCAATTTTGGTCTTCAAGTCGAAGGTTTAAATAAGGCTGATATACTTCGTCGCTTAGAAAACTACTTTTTCGCGTTATACCAGCAAGGTAAACGTGCTTTGTTGATTATAGATGAAGCTCAGAATTTGTCCGCTGAAACGATAGAAGAGCTCAGAATGCTGTCGAACTTTCAGGCAGATGGAAAACCTTTAATACAGAGTTTTTTGCTTGGACAGGAAGAGCTTAAACCTATTATTGAATTGCCAGAAATGGAACAATTCAGACAACGAATCATTGCATCATGTCATCTGAAATCTTTCAATATTGATGAGACAAAAAACTATATTCTTCATCGGCTACGTACAGTTGGGTGGAATGAAAACCCAAGTCTAGACTCGGATATATTTGATTTAATAACAAATTATACCGGAGGGATCCCGAGAAAAATCAATATATTTATGGACCGACTGTTTTTATATGCCTTCATGGAAGGTATTGGAACCATTACTCTCGACCACATTCAAAGTATTATTGAAGAGTTAGGGGAAGAATTGTCCGGGGGGTTAAAGGCAAGGCGTCCAGAGCCTACGGCTTTTTCTCCTCTAGGTATTAAAGCGCAAGAAATGATGCCAGATGTACATATACCCGATATGGACAGGGCTCACCGCACACTTATGGATGTAATGAAGGTTCTAGATGAAGAGATCTATCGTAAAACAATGACGCTTAAGAATTTAGATAAAATGATCGTAAAAAAAAGAAACGAGTTATCTCAAGTATCTGAGCCTTCTTTTTTAGATAATACTTATCGTAAAAAGTGACAGTCATAGCATTTGTTCGTTAGATACTTTCAATGACAAAAATGTATAACCGGAGAAGCAGAAAGTGTGTAGAAAAGTGTTAGTTATTTGCACTGGTAATATCTGCCGATCTCCTTATGGCGAATATAAATTGAGGAAATTATTTCCTGAACTGACGATTTCTTCAGCCGGTTTAGATACCGATATAAATCGTCTAGTAGGGAAGCGTGCTGATTCTGTTGCCGTGCGAATAGCTGAGGAATCGCAGATTGATCTTCGAAGCCACCGAGCTAAGCAATTAACAGAGCATATGCTGCAAAGTAATGACTTCATATTGGTTATGGAAGCCAAGCATATGGAATCCATTTGTGACACTTTCCCCAGTATTAAGCATAAAGTATTTATGTTTTCTCATTGGGTAGGTGCAACCGCAATTGAAGATCCGTACAAACGAGGTGAGCTAAATTTTCGTTTAGCATTTACACTCATTGATGATGCCGCTGAGGCATGGGTAGAAAAATGGCGTACAGAAATCTCATAGGGGCCGCTATTTCTGGTCGCCATGCCATCGTGCTTCCCACTTCGGGAAATCTTTTTCGATAAGCCTATTTGCGTAATATCCGTACCAACCGTAACCCGTACGACGTTCGCGACTTAAATCTTTATAGTTGCTGGTGATGATGCTCTGGCGAGTGCAGAATATGGCCTGTTGATGTTCTAAGTCATAATATCTAGCCCAAATTGGTTTCGCTCCTTTTTCTTCTACGACTTCATAATCAAAGTTACTCCAATGATAATTAAAGTTAATAGCAGGTGCCGGTACTTTCTCTAGCTTGATATCAGGAATTTTAACTTTATCTAGCCACGTTACTGCAGAAACTACCGCGTTTTGGATTTCAGTTGATGGTTCATCAATCGACATTAGGAAACGTGTCACTGCAACACTTTCACTACTGCTCAATGCTGGCGGTTCAAAGCTTCTAGCCCAAATTGGCTTGAGGCTTTTATGATCATATTGTTGTGCCCAAGCAGTTAATTGACCATCTATTATTATTTGAGTCTTAAGCACGCAATCAACCCCTTTATTATAAGCAGATTGCACTCTTTTAAATAAATTTTGGTCGACAAAACTATATTGAGTACGATTGTCTAATATGGATTTGAGTGTTTGTAGAACCCCGACCATTACTCCGTCATTATAGGTGATTGCTTCAATATCATAACCGCGCCAGCCTCCGGATTCTCTTTGTTCTGAGATTAAGTACTCAATCCCGCGAATTGCAGCATCGGCGTATTGTTTTTGTTGCGTTTGTTCATGAACTTTTGCGAGATACTCGATTTGCGACCAAGTAGTACGGTTATCTAATGTACTTCGACCTTGTTTCAACAGAAAGATTTCGTTGGCATCATAAACGCGTAGCCAATCCTTGTTCTTACTCCACCCACCATCATCTAGTTGCCCTGCCAGAATGTTATCTGCAATGAAAGTGATTTGATCTTGTTGGTAAAGTTCATAAGGAGGATTTTCCTTTTCAAACTTCATACGGGCATGGTGTATGGAATCCGCAAAGTCGCTTACAGAAATGGTTTGCCAGTTCTGTGCTGGTAAACTTGTGCAGCCAATAATAGTTAGCGTAGACAACATTGAAAAAACTTTGGAAGTTTGCAGTAGGGACATCAACAAGAGACCAATAACGATAGTGTGACAATGATTGTAAATGAACTTGTTAAGTTCTTATGAGAAATAGGTAGGAAAATCGAATAGTTATAAGGATCGTTGTTTTTTTAAGAAAAACCTTACTCACACACATAGGGTTCTCTGAGTCTCTCTTTATTGGATGCTCGTGGTTAATAATACAACCGCAAAAAATATCAATAACACTCAATCTATTGATAAAGCACATACCACTTTAGGGTAGTTTAAAAACTGAATTGACCTACATCATGTAATATTTCGAGCAAAAAAATAAAACTTCTCTTAGTTAAGAACCTAACCCTTAGGAATTACAATGAGCAAGTTGAAGCTAGTCGTCATCGGTAACGGAATGGTTGGTCACCGTTACATCGAAGATTTAGTCGAGAAAATCGATGTCTCTCAAATGGATATCACTGTTTTCTGTGAAGAACCTCGAGCAGCATACGACCGTGTGCATCTTTCCTCTTACTTCTCACATCACACAGCCGAAGAGCTTTCACTCGTAAAAGAAGGTTTCTACCAAAAGCACGGTATTAACATCCTTCTTGGCGAACGTGCGATAAACGTTAACCGTGAAAACCGCGTTGTGTATTCAAGTACTGGTCGTGAAATTCAATACGACAAGTTGATCCTTGCTACTGGTTCGTTCCCGTTTGTTCCTCCTATTAAAGGCCATGAAAGTAAAGACTGCTTTGTTTACCGCACCATTGAAGATCTTAAAGCCATTGAAGCTTGCGCCAAAAAAAGCAAATCTGGCGTGGTTATCGGTGGTGGTCTGTTAGGTCTTGAAGCCGCTGGTGCATTGAAGGCGCTGGGTGTTCAAACTCACGTAGTAGAGTTCGCACCTAAGCTGATGGCAGAGCAACTAGATTTGGCTGGTGGTAATCAGCTACGTCAGAAAATTGAACGCATGGGCGTGAATGTTCACACCAGCAAAAACACGCTTGAGATTGTGCCAGAAGGTACAACGGCTCGTAATGTAATGCGTTTTTCTGACGGCACTGAGCTTGAAACAGACTTCATTGTGTTCTCTGCGGGTATTCGCCCTCAGGACAAACTTGCGCGCCAAATGAATCTGGATATCGCGCCTCGTGGTGGTGTAGCGATTAATGACCACTGTCAAACCTCTGATGAGAACATTTACGCGATTGGTGAATGTGCTTCTTGGAACCAAATGTTCTTTGGTCTTGTGGCTCCGGGCTACAAGATGGCAACAGTCGCGGTTGACCACCTGCTTGGTAAAACGGAAAGCAAATTCGAAGGTGCAGACATGTCTGCAAAACTGAAATTGCTTGGCGTGAAAGTGGGCTCAATCGGTGATGCGAATGGTCGCACCGAAGGTTGTAAGAGCTACGTTTACCAAAACGAAGAGCAGGAAGTTTACAAACGCCTGATTGTATCGAATGACAACAAGAAATTGCTTGGCGCAGTGCTTGTGGGAGATACCTCTGACTACGGTGATCTGCTTCAGCTAATGCTCAATGAAATTGACCTGCCTGAACACCCAGATGCGTTGATTCTGCCTGCACATGCTGGCGCAGAAAAACCATCACTTGGAGCGGACGCGCTGCCTGAAAGCGCAGTAATTTGTTCATGCTTTGATGTGACCAAAGGCAAGATCGCCAAAGCGGTTGCTGATGGTCATCACACACTTGCAGATATCAAAGCGGTAACGGGAGCTGGCACTGGTTGTGGTGGTTGTATTCCACTGGTGACTTCTGTTCTAAACGCAGAGCTTGCGAAATCAGGTATCGAAGTGAAAAGCGATGTGTGTGAGCACTTTGCTTATTCTCGCCAAGAGCTCTTCCATCTTATCCGAATTGAAGAGATCAAAACCTTCGATGAACTGTTAGCGAAATATGGCAAAGGCTACGGTTGTGAAGTGTGTAAACCACTCGCTGGTTCTATTTTGGCTTCATGCTGGGGTGAACACATTCTGAAACCTCAGTTGGTGAAACTGCATGACACCAATGACAACTTCCTAGGCAATATTCAGAAAGACGGTACTTACTCAGTTATTCCGCGTATGGCGGGTGGTGAAGTAACACCGCAAGCGTTAGGCGCTCTGGCTGCGGTAGCTGAAGAATACAAGCTATACACCAAAGTTACCGGTGCTCAACGTATTGGTCTGTTTGGCGCGCAAAAAGATGACCTACCTGAAATCTGGCGCAAGCTGATTGATGCTGGTTTTGAAACTGGTCAAGCGTATGCCAAAGCACTTCGCATGGCGAAGACTTGTGTGGGTTCTACTTGGTGTCGTTACGGTGTTCAAGACTCGGTCGGTTTAGGTTCAATGATCGAAAACCGATACAAAGGTATTCGTACTCCTCACAAGATGAAGTTCGGTGTGTCTGGCTGTACTCGTGAATGTGCAGAAGCTCAAGGTAAAGACTTAGGCATCATCGCAACAGATGCAGGCTGGAACATGTACGTCTGTGGTAACGGTGGTATGAAACCTCGCCATGCGGATCTTCTGGCAAGCGATCTGGATAAAGAAACGCTCATCAAATACATCGACCGTTTCATGATGTTCTACATTCGTACGGCTGCGCCACTTCAACGCACTTCAGTATGGTTAGAAAACATGGAAGGTGGAGTGGATTATCTGCGCCAAGTGATTGTTGAAGACAAACTCGGCATTAATGCTCAACTAGAAACTGACGTCGCGAAGCTAGTGGATGAGTATGAGTGTGAGTGGACAGCTACTATCAACGACGAATCACAACTGACTCGTTTTGCTCACTTCATCAACTCAGACAAACGTGATGAAAACGTCGTGTTTGTACCTGAGCGAGCGCAACACCGCCCTGCAACGTTCACGGAAAAACATCCTGAAATGAAAGGCGACATCTTACACGTAGCGGCAACTGAAGCATAAGGGAAGGTTGGATATGTCATTTGAAAAAATTTGCCAAATCAGCGACATCATTCCGGGTACTGGTGTTTGTGCTCTAGTTAACGGTGAGCAAGTTGCGGTGTTTCGTCCTACTGATGCTGAAGAAGTGTTTGCTATCAGTAATACCGACCCGTTTTACCAATCGAACGTACTGTCTCGCGGTTTGATTTGTCAGCACAAAGGTGAGCTTTGGGTAGCAAGCCCACTGAAAAAGCAGCGCTTCAACTTGGCGACAGGTGTGTGTATGGAAGATGAACGTTTTAGCGTGAAGTCTTACCAAGCAAGAGTCACTAAGGGCGAAGTTGAAATCGTAGCCTAACTGATTAATGCCCCTCTCACTGGGAGGGGCAGATTCAATAGGCAAAGGCTTTAGTCTAGAAACTGTTTGAAAGCCTTTCTCTATTTAATCTTCCGTTTTACACATTTTTATTTTTACATTTTAGGAGATCCACATGTCTGCATTAAAACCTGTAGAGTTTGTCCAAACCATGATCGACATTGGTGAGGCAAAAGTGAAAACCAGCACTCGTGACCTTATTTTACGTGGCATGATGGCAGGTGTGATTTTGTCGTTAGCGGTTGTGGTTGCGATTACAACAATTGTTCAAACAGGTTTGGGCGTTGTTGGCGCACTGGTGTTCCCTGTTGGCTTTTGTATTCTGAGCTTAATGGGTTATGACCTAGTTACTGGTGTGTTTGGTATTGCGCCACTAGCTAAATTTGAAAACCGTCCGGGTATCACTTGGGTTCGTGTGCTTCGTTGTTGGGGGCTTGTTGGTTTCGGTAACCTTGTTGGTTCACTGATCGTGGCTGGTTTGATCGCACTCTCTTTAACTATGAACTTTAGCGTAGAGCCAAATGCCGTTGGTCAAAAATTTATTGCTGTTGCAACGTCTCGTACTGTGGGTTTTGAAAACCTAGGTGCTGATGGTTGGATTACCTGTTTTGTACGCGGCATCCTATGTAACCTAATGGTGTGTCTAGGTGTCATCGGTAATATGACTGCTCGTTCTGTGGCTGGCAAAATTGCCGCAATGTGGCTTCCAATCTTCATCTTCTTCGCATTGGTATTTGAACACGCAGTAGTAAACATGTTCCTGTTCCCGCTAGGTATGATGCTAGGCGCAGATTTTGGCGTGGCAACTTGGTTGAACTTCAACCTGATCCCAACCATTCTTGGTAACATTGTGGGCGGTCTAGTATTTACTTGTATCCCTCTATACCTAACTCACGCGAAAACAGCGCCAGCGTTAAGTGCAGAAACTGAAGTAAACGCTGAAGTTGCACTAAGCAATTAATGTTTATGGGCTCCGTCATTAAAGTGATGGAGCCCTTTTAATACAGATATTTTTGGCTATAAAAAGCAGTGACTTACATAACCGATGAGTGCTTCTCTTTATATCCAAATTTGAAATAACGGGCGTTGCTATGAATTCTGATATCGCTGTGAAAAACCATGACTTGAAAGCGGGCTTTGTTTCGCTTGTTGGTGCAGGTCCGGGTGACCCAGACCTGCTGACCGTAAAAGGCTATCGCGTCATTCAACAGGCGGAAGTGGTTGTGTATGACCGTTTGGTTTCCGAGCAAATTCTCGCACTAGCGGATGCGAATGCAGAGCTTATTTACGTCGGCAAAAAGCTCGATTTTCACTGCGTACCTCAAGAGCAAATCAATCAAATTCTGGTGCAGAAAGCGCAGGAAGGTAAGCGTGTTGTGCGTTTAAAAGGCGGTGACTCGTTTATCTTTGGTCGTGGTGGTGAAGAGTTAGAAGAGCTTGCCGAATATGGCGTTGCCTATGAAGTTGTTCCGGGAATAACTGCTGCGGCTGGTGCAACCGCTTATGCAGGCATACCACTTACTCATAGAGATCATGCGCAAAGCGTTCAATTTATTACGGGACATGTGCAAAAAGATGGCCGTGAAATTGAATGGCAATCTCTGGCGCAATCAAATAACACACTCGTGTTCTACATGGGCTTAAAGCAAAGCGGTCACATCATGGATAACCTGATTGCTCATGGTTTAGACCCACAGATCTCGTGTGCAATTATTGAAAACGGCACGCGACCAGAGCAGCGTGTATTCCAAGGTAAGTTAAACGAACTGGCACTGCTCGCGGAACAAGCACAAAGCCCAGCTCTGATTGTGGTTGGCAGCGTTACTGAGTTGCACAATAAACTGGATTGGTTCAACAAATAAAGTCTTTACAAAAGAAGTTCACGCTGTTGCCATGTGACAATCGCGTGAGCTTTATTCTCAACTCGCCTTTTCGCCCGATTTAGTAAAGACATTAATCTTCATAACCTGCATCTCTTCATTCTGACTTTATCTCAAAGTGCATAAAGACCATCCAATTCTTGGCGTTCAAGACTAGTAATCAGGTGTACTCCAATTATTTCTAACGTAACTCTTCTGTGTTCTGGTGAGGGCAGAACCATCGTTTTGTAAAATCATTGTTGTAATACAAGTTGTATTTTTATGAAGAATTAAACATATGAAATAATTGTGATATATGTCATGGCTTAATGGCCTGGAAACTAAAACTATTAAAAACCTAGCAAAAATGAGATTTGGTCGTCATTTATTGCGATTTTTATCTGGTAAATTTGTTTCATTATTTTAATGTAACATGTATGACAAGTTGTTTTGTTGAGTGGCTTTGACTGAGCGAAAAGGGTTTTTCTTTACTTCAGTTAAATCTCATCAGACAAAGCGGGTTTTCATATCTATGGGACAGAGCAAGCGACGCTGAAATGGTAAGCGAATAAGACGCAGCCTTGTAAAAGCGACGAAATATTCAATATTTAGTGTGATAACAATAACTGATGAGGTAGCTCATGTTTCGCTACAATTTCGACGAAAAGTTGTGCTTCAGTAAGGCGATATATTACGAATTTGATCCGATCTCCTTACCACGAATATTCCAAGATGGCACAGGTGGTCTAGGAAAATATGCTCCAGAGCGAGGCTGTATCGAACTATATGATACAGAAGGCTTTGTGGCTCATTATCTTGCGATTGATAAAACCTTCATCAATACCATTCTTCCCCTTATTCTAACTGGTGAAACACGCACTTTTAACGAATGGCGTGAGTTTTTGTATTGGAAGGTTAGGAACCATGGTTGCCAAAGTGAAAAGGCGGTGTGTCTTGGGAAAATGGATACGCTAATGTTGGATCTTCTCGCGCAGCGTAAAAACATGCCATTACATCGCTTCTTAGGAGCAACCAAAGATTGGGCGAACGCTTATAAAGGTGGCGGCTCAATACTATTGGAAGATTCTGAACTGGTAGACGACATGCAACGCTATGTCGACGAAGGCTATAAAACTGTAAAGTTCAAAGTCGGCAGCGATGATATGGAACGAGATTTACGCCGTATCGATAAAGTTCGCACGGCTGTTGGGCCGGATATTGAGCTTGCAGTGGATGCCAACCAGAAATGGGATGTGGCGACGGCTGCGAAATTTGCTGAGCTTACCGAATCTTTCAATCTTGCATGGCTTGAAGAGCCGATTCACGCCAATGACATGAATGGTATTCGTGAGCTAAAAGAGAGGGGCTTTAAGGTTCCAATCGCCTTTGGTGAATCTATGCGTATCAGCTATGAGTTTGAAATCTACGCTGAGAAGGGTGTTGATGTGTTACAGCCTTCGGTTGGTCGCATGACTCGAATTGATGATCTGATTGCGATTCGCGATCTTGCTCGTGAGAAAGGTCTGCGATTTATGTCTGGTGGTCGAGTTTATCTGTGTGCTCTATTTGGCACCTTGTTTAACGAAGATGAACTGATTGAATTCCACGAACCTATTAGTAAACCGGTCTGTGAATACGCTTTGAATATTCCACAAGAGCGAAATGGGCGTTTCTATCTACCGACAGATATGCCAGGAAACCCACAGCGACTCAATCTGGATAAATTGGAAAGAGAAGGGCTACTGAAATCAAAGCAGTACTTCTACGCTAATAAGTAACAAGCCAAGAAGTCATATTTGTTTTGGCAGCCTCTCCACGATAAAAAAGCTTGTCTTGAGAAAGATAAGCTTTTGTTGTTTTAGGTATTTAGAAGATTAGCGTGCTTGCTTTGGCAACCGCTTCTTTGAGAGCGCGAGTATCGATGAGGAAACTCGCGCAAAATGAGCGTTAAATGATACTTAGTGGTTGATCCTAGCCGTTAAACGTTCACGTGTGCCTGATAGATGCAGTCTCATTGCGGCGCGCGCAGCATCTGGGTCGCCTTTCTCAATCGCATGGCAGATTTGTTCGTGTTCTTTAAATGCCAATACTTTACGCGCAACCGGGGCAATAGAGGTATTTTTCTTATGAGTTGCTAAAGTATTGTCTATGTACTTGAGCAGCCCAAGAAAGTGTGGGTTTCTGGATGCCATCGCAATTGCATAGTGGAAGTTTCGGTCGGCCTGAAGCGGCTCTTTATCTTCACTGATCAAGTTTTCCATCTCTTTGATGGCATCTTTAATTCTTTCAATGTCTTTTTCTGTACGGTTTTTAGCGGCCATCAAAGCAGTTTCAGCTTCAATAGCGATACGAAGGTCAAGAATGTAGCCAAGTTCATCTGCGGTCGATGCACCTGAGTGTTTCAACTGAAAGAGATCTTGAGAAGGCTTACTTAGGACAAACGCACCTTTACCTTGTTTGGTTTCAATAAGGTTGCTGGCGCGTAGATTCGCAATCGCTTCACGAATAACGGTACGGCTTACCCCAAACAATTCAATCAGTTCATGCTCTGTTGGAAGCTTGTCGCCCGCTTGGTATTTCCCATTATCAATGTCGTTGATAATTTCCTGTACAACTTGAGTTGATAATCGTCCGCTACGTTGTACTACCATTTGAATTTCTCCTTCATATTTGCTTGCTAAAGTTGTAATACAAGTTGGTATTTTATGTCAATTTAATACTCCAATAAAATTGTGATACATATCATGAGTATTTATTTTGAGTAGTAAATAAACTGTAAGCCTAGTTATTTTTAGATTCAGTCGTCATTTATTTGGTTTTTCATTTGCTAAATTGTATCCATGGATTAGATGGAATATGTATTACAAGTTGGAGTGTGTATGATCATTAGTATGGTGAAAGTAAATGTTTTTCAGTATTTAGCAAAACGCTCTGCTGATACTGCTGGTCACTCTCATCCCAATCCTGCAGGCTCGCAAGCAAGTTTAGCGATGCTGACGATTGAAACGGAAGATGGCCATAAGGGGCATGCTTTTGGACCTGTTGAAGTGATCCGCGCACATGTTGTACATGCATTTTTCAAAAAAGTATTAATAGGTAAACACGCTTTTGACCGCGAATTGATTTGGCAAGAGCTAGAGCACTGGCAACGTGGCAGTGCAGGGCAGCTAACAGACAGAGCTCTGGCCGTGGTTGATCAAGCGTTATGGGATCTAGCTGGACGAGCATTGAATACTCCAGTTTACCGTTTGATTGGAGGCTACCGTGACAAAGTGCCTGCATATGGCAGCACTATGTGTGGAGATGAACTTGAAGGTGGGTTAGCAACACCGGAAGATTACGCTCGTTTTGCAGAGCAACTCGTTAATAAAGGGTACAAAGGCATTAAGTTACATACTTGGATGCCTCCAGTTTCATTTGCACCAAGTGTGATCATGGACATTAAAGCTTGTGAGGCGGTCCGTGAAGCCGTTGGACCACACATCGCACTGATGCTTGATGGATTTCATTGGTATAGCCGCACAGAGGCATACACCATAGGTAAAGCGTTGCAGCGTCTTGATTTTGCATGGTTTGAAGAGCCAATGAACGAGCAAAGTACGGCTTCTTATGCATGGTTGAAGAGTAAGCTGGATATCCCAGTTCTTGGCCCTGAGTCTGCATCAGGCAAGCATCATACCCGTGCAGAATGGGTACTTTCACAAAGCTGCGACATTTTACGCGCAGGTGTTCCGGGTGTCGGTGGAATCAGTCCGACCTTAAAAACTGCCCATTTGGCGGAAGCATTTGGCATGAACTGCGAAGTGCATGGTAACGGCGCAGCGAACCTTGCCGTTTGTGCAGCGATTAAAAACTGTCAGTGGTATGAACGAGGCTTGTTGCACCCGTTCTTAAACTACGACGAAGTTCCTGATTATTTAAACAGCCTGCCTGATCCTATGGATGAGGAGGGATTTGTACATCTATCCCAAGAACCCGGTTTAGGTGAAGACATTAACTTTGCTTACATCGAAGAAAATACAACGAACGAATTCCAATAAAACCAAACGTTCAAAATTAAAAAACTAATCCATAACGTGGAGAAACAAGAATGCGAAACAAAAAAACTCTCGCAGTATTGATTGCAGGTGCTCTGTTTGCTGCTTCACCTTTGATGAGTACTGCTGAGGCTGCTACGCCGAAAGACCAGCTCATCATAGGTATGAGTATGAACAACATGCTGACCTTCGATCCTGCTGCGCTGACGGGTAACGATGCAATGGACGTTGTTTCTAACACCTACGAAGCATTGGTTGAGTTAGATCCTGTTGAAAAATCCAAACTGCTGCCTGCGTTAGCAGAGAGCTGGACTTACAGTGATGACGGTAAAAAAATCACCTTCAAGCTACGTAAAGGTGTGAAGTTCCAGTCTGGCAACGATTTCACAGCTAAAGATGTGGCTTGGTCATGGGCGCGTACGGTTAAGTTAAATTTGGCTCAGGCTTCTTACTGGAAAACCTACGGTTTTAAAGCGGACAACATTGATTCATTGGTTAACGTGGTTGATGACTACACCATTGAGCTGAATACCCCTGAACGTCTTGATCCAAAATTGGTGATGTATACGTTAGCGAGTTCAGCTGGCGCACTTATTATCGACAGTGAGCTTGCGAAGAAACACATCGTAAATGATGACTATGCTCGTGACTGGCTTAACTCCCACAGTGCAGGTTCAGGCCCATATGATATCGCTCAGTGGCGTGTAAATGATGTGATCATCATGAACCGTAACAGCAGCTATTGGCGCGGTGAACCTAAGATGCGCCGTGTGATGTTCCGCCATATGACCGAATCTCAAAGTTTGCGCTTAATGGTGAAACAAGGCGATATCGATATTGCGAAAGGTTTATCGGTAGCTGACGTTAACGCTCTTAAAAGCGAAAACGAAGTGAAAGTCGAAGAAGTGCAAAAGGGTAACGTTTATTACCTAGCAATGAGCATGAAAGATCAGCACTTTAAAGACAAAAATATACGTGATGCTGTTCGTCATTTGATTGATTATAAAGGTATTAACGACACCATCATGCCTAGCTATGGTGTTTACCATCAGCGTCCAATTCAATTGGGTTTACCTGCAACGCTTGCAGAGCCTGGCTACAAACTTGACGTAGATATGGCGAAGAATTTGTTGAATGAAGCCGGTTATAAAGATGGTTTCAAAACTACCATTCGCGTTCTTGCTGAACCACCATTCCTACAAATCGCAACGGCGGTACAAGCAACGCTTGCTGAAGCGGGTATCGAAGCTGAACTGTTAACTGGTACCGGTAACCAAGTTTATGGCGCAATGCGTGAACGTCAATTCGAGATGATTGTTGGCCGTGGCGGCGGCGGTGCTGAGCCTCATCCGCATGCGAACTTGCGTTCACTGGCGTACAACCCAGATAACCGTGACGAAGCAAAACTCACCAACTTCCAAGGTTGGAGAACTTCTTTCCATAGCGAAGAGATGAACAATCTTATCGAACAAGCCGCAGGCGAAATGGATGAACAGAAGCAAATTGAGCTTTACCAAAAAGCACAGAATCTCTATGCAGATTTGGTAGCACCGATTCAGCCTATTTCACAAGTTGTAGAGTCAGTGGTGGTACGTTCTGATCTTCGTGATTATGTTCCTCATCCTTCTTATACGACTCATCTTCGAGATGTGTACAAAGCACGTTAATCATGATGAAACACTGGCTGCCAATCAGTGCAGCCAGTGTAAAGCGTAAAGGATTTAATTATGGTAAATGCTATACCCTTGCGGATGGATAATCTTGCAGCAATCGGCAGAAAGCTCGTAACTATTGCTATTACTTTGCTCGGATTACTCACACTTACCTTTTTAATTGGTCGTGTTATGCCGGTTGACCCTGTGTTGTCAATTGTTGGCCCTGATGCAGACCATGAAACTTACATGCAGGTATACAAACAGTTAGGTTTGGACTTGCCACTTTGGAAACAATATTTAATTTACGTTAACGACCTACTGCATGGTGACCTTGGTCGTGCTGCAATGACAGGTCAGCCGGTAAGCGAAGAGATTGCTCGCGTATTACCTGCAACTGTCGAACTCGGCACATTCGCCATCATCATTGGTACTGGTTGTGGTATTCCGCTTGGTGTTTATGCAGCATCACAACGTGGTCGCTTAGGTGATTACATTGTGCGTGTAATGAGTTTGACCGGTTATTCCGTGCCTATTTTCTGGTTCGGTATGATGGGCTTGTTGATTTTCTACGCATGGCTCGGTTGGGTTGGTGGCGCAGGTCGTGTTGACCTTTACTTTGATGGTTTAGTTGAACCAAAAACAGGTTTGCTACTGGTCGACTCAGCAATGGCTGGTGAGTGGGAAGTGTTTCGCAGTGCGTTATCGCACCTAATCTTACCTGCTTGTATTCTGGGCATGCACTCCATGGCTTATATCAGCCGTATGACGCGTAGCTTTATGCTGGCGCAACTTTCTCAGGAATACATCATTACTGCTCGTGTTAAAGGTCTTTCTGCTCGTGCTGTTCTTTGGGGACACGCGTTCATGAACATTCGTGTTCAGTTACTGACTATCGTCGCTTTGGCATACGGCACCATGTTGGAAGGTGCGGTACTGATTGAAACAGTATTTGCGTGGCCGGGATTTGGTCAATACCTCACACACAGCCTACTACGTGGTGACATGAATGCTGTAATGGGCTGTGTTCTGATTGTCGGCATGATTTTCATCACGCTGAACTTGATTGCAGATGCTCTTTATAAAGTGTTTGACCCGAGGACCCGATAATGAGTGAGACAACTGTGGTTTCTACAAATAAAATGGCTTCGACAACAGAAAAGACTTCAACAGCGAAAGCAGCCGCTGCACCGAATTCTCGTTATCACGCGTCGCTAGAAAATGCGAAGCGCACAGCGAGAAGAATACTGGCAAACCCGCTTACCATGGGTGGTATTGTCGTGGTGTGTTGTTTGATGCTGATTGCGATTTTTGCCCCTTGGCTCAGTCACTACGACCCAACGGTTCAGGACTTAACCAACGCGATGAAAGCACCTAGTGGTGCGCACTGGTTTGGTACTGATGAATATGGTCGTGACATCTACAGCCGAATCATTTGGGGTTCACGCGTTACCTTATACGTGGTGTTCTTAGTAACTGTCATCATCGGTCCTGTTGGGCTGGCGGTCGGGGTAATTTCTGGTTACTTCGGTGGTATTGTTGACACCATTTTCATGCGCATAACCGATATCTTTATTTCATTCCCAAGCCTTGTATTGGCGCTCGCTTTCGTGGCGGCTTTAGGTCCGGGTCTAGACCATGCGATTATCGCTATTGCCTTAACAGCTTGGCCGCCGATTGCTCGTCTAGCTCGCGCAGAAACAATGACATTGCGTAACGCTGATTACATCATGGCAGTGAGACTGACGGGCGCATCAACGCCAAGAATCATCATTCGCCACATTGTTCCTATGTGTTTGTCTTCAGTGATTATCCGTCTGACATTCAACATGGCGGGCATCATCTTAACGGCTGCGGGTTTAGGCTTCTTGGGGCTTGGTGCTCAACCACCAATTCCAGAGTGGGGTGCAATGATCTCTTCTGGACGCCGTTACATGCTTGAATGCTGGTGGATGGTTGCCTTCCCAGGTATGGCAATCATGATGGTTTCGCTAGCGTTTAACTTATTAGGTGATGGTCTGCGCGACGCACTGGATCCTCGAGGTGAATAATGAATAATCCATTAATTGAAGTTGAAAACTTGCGTATCCAGTTCAAAAACGACGGCAAACTGACTGATGCAGTTCGCAACGTGAGCTTTACATTAGGGAAAGAAAAACTGGGTATTGTGGGCGAATCGGGTTCTGGTAAATCTACGGTGGGTCGCTCACTGCTAAAGCTTCATCCACGCAGTGCATCTGTTACAGCCGATACCATGCGTTTTAAAGATTTGGACTTGTTGACGGCAACAGAAGCCCAAATGCAGAAGGTTCGTGGCAATCGCATCTCGATGATTTTGCAAGACCCTAAATACTCGTTAAACCCAGTGGTGACAGTGGGTAAGCAGATTTCCGAAGCGTTTTTGGTGCACACCAAAGTATCCAAAGCTGAAGCGAAGGAGCGTACTTTAGCTATGCTAAATGCGGTAAAAATCCGCGACCCGAAACGCGTTTATGATCTTTACCCACACGAGATTTCAGGTGGTATGGGACAGCGCATCATGATCGCTATGATGATGATTCCAGAGCCGGAAATCATTATTGCTGACGAACCCACCTCCGCGCTTGATGTATCAGTGCGATTACAAGTTCTTGCGGTATTAGATGATTTGGTTCAGGAGCGTGGCTTGGGACTTATCTTTATTAGTCATGACTTAAACTTAGTGCGCAGCTTCTGCGACCGAGTATTAGTGATGTATGCGGGACGAGTGGTAGAAAGCATTGCTGCGAAAGATCTCGATAATGCTAAACATCCTTACACACAAGGGTTGCTGGCATCATTGCCGAGTTTAGATAACCGCCGTGATGTGTTGCCTGTTCTGCAACGTTCACCAGCATGGCTAGAAGCATAAGGAGTTAAGTTATGTCGATGATAGAAGTGCATGATTTGAACCTCAGCTTTGGTGAAAGAGAAGCAGCAACTCAGGTTCTAAAAAACATCAATTTAGCAGTAGAAGAAAATGAATCGTTTGGGCTCGTGGGCGAATCGGGCTCGGGTAAAACCACGATATTGAAATGCTTGGCAGGGATATTTAATCACTGGACTGGGCATCTGGAAATCGACGGTTTTACGCTAGAGAAGAAGCTGCAAAAAGCACGTTGCCGAAACATTCAGATGGTGTTCCAAGATCCGTATGGTTCTTTGCACCCGTTACACACGGTGGAATCTACCTTGAAAGAGCCACTTACCATTCATGGTATGGATCGTAAGGATGAGCGTATCAATGAGATTTTACTTAAAGTGGGCCTGAATGCAGACTTTCGTTATCGCTATCCGCACCAGTTGTCCGGTGGGCAACGTCAACGTGTTGCGATTGCGAGGGCATTGATTCTAGAGCCTAAGATTCTGCTGCTGGATGAACCAACATCTGCGCTTGATGTGTCTGTTCAGGCAGAGATTTTGAACCTTCTTGCCCAGCTTCGAGTGTCCGAAAATCTGACCTATTTGTTAGTAAGCCATGATTTGGCTGTGGTTGCGCACCTTTGCAGTAAAATTGCCGTGATGCAAAACGGTGAAATACTTGAAACGCTGCAAAGTGGTGACTTGGTCATGACACCAGAAAACCACCCTTACACAAAAATGCTGGTGGAAGCGAGCCATCAGTATTCTCGCGATATGGCGAGCGCTGCTGCGTTGGTTACTGACTAACCAAGGATTTAATAAAAGTAGTTGATAAGTGAAAGTGAACTTTGCCCGCAGCTAAAACTGTGGGCTTTTTTTTGCAAGCGGAAAAGCCGCTCGTTGCTAGGTGTTCTCTTAGATGTCATTCTGTATTTGCTCGCGGTATGGATTACAAAGGATACGAAAAGAGATGAGTTTTGAGCATAAAAGAGTAGATCCTACTCATGCAGATTTTGTGGCGTTAGTTACTGAGCTAAATGCTTCTCTTGTTAGTGTCACTAATGACTCAGGTGAAAGCTCTTTTTCAGCCGAAGAGTTCGACATTCAATCAGACGGTTGCGTCGTTGTTTATGCTGAACAGATACCTGTTGCCTGTGGAGTTTTTCGTAGACAGATTGAGGGCGTTTGCGAGATCAAACGGATGTATTCAAAACGCTCTGGCGCCGGGAGTTATCTGCTAAGCACGTTGGAGGCTTATGCTACCGTTAAAGGTTATCGCAAAGCTGTGCTTTCCACGCGGCGTGTCAACGTAAAAGCGGTGGAGTTTTATCAACGAAATTCGTATGTTGAGTCAGAACCGTATGGCAAATACGTTGGAGTAGACAGGTCAATTTGTATGAGCAAAACACTGCAGTAGCTAGCGCAGATAGGGGGGGGCCTATCTGCACTAGAAGTACTAGGTGTTAATGCGAGTGGTGGAGCATGCCTGCTGAGATCATTGCAGTGGTTGCAATGGCTTGGCAGCGAGCGGAATCAATACAACCACCCATTTCTTTACTGGCTGTTGACTGCTCATCACGTTTATAAACGGTTTGACCTTCTTTAACGGTTTCCAGTATCTCAATATCGGCCAATGTTTCGGGGGCGACTTTAAGTGGGTTGGCCGAAAGAATGGCGAAGTCAGCTAGCTTTCCTACTTCTAAAGAGCCTTTATTCTTCTCTTCTTTGTATTGAGTGGCTGCCCACAATGTTTGTGCTTTTAGCCCATCAATCGCTGATACCTTCTGTTTTGGTCCTAATACTCTTCCTGTTCTGCTGATACGATTCACTGTCGCTGAGTAAACACGCATGGAGTTTGGTAAGGCTACTGGTGAGTCGTGATGTGAGGTATAAATCATCCCTAAGTCGCGAGCCCAACCGGTCGGCGATATGTTTTGTGCGCGCTCACCACCTAGAACCGAATCCATGTGCCAGTCTCCCCAGTAGAAGGTGTGCATTGGAAAGAATGATGGGAACACCCCCAAGCGTTTGAATGTTTCAACTTGGTCTTTGCGGGCGGTTTGAGCATGTATAGCAACAAAACCACGGTCTGGTATGCCATGTTTTTTCTCACTAGCTTCAATACCTTTTAGCAACTGGTCAATAGCAGCATCACCATTGACATGCGTTAAGAGCTGCCAACCTTTGGTTTGTGCTAACTCTATATACTCAGCGGCTTTTTCATCGGTCATGCTCGGATAACCTTTGTAGCCTTCTTTTTGCCCAACAGGTGGAACTAAATAAGGCTTGGTGAGCCACGCTGTTTTACCCTGAGGAGAGCCATCGAGATTGAGTTTAGCGCCAGCAACTCGGAAGCCGTTATTGTATTGGCTTGAATAGTAAGGCGGTTTAATAAAATCCTGCGCAACCTGAATGTCTGCATAAGCGGCGACATCAATGGGTAACTTACTTTGTTGTGCAAGGTTATACATGGTCTGCACTGATGATCCCGTCGCTCGTCCTTCCTGTGCAGTGGTGTAACCAAAACTAGAGTAGAGCTTCATACCTGCTCTAAAAATCGCTTCATTTTCTTTTTCATTGAGTTTTGAAAATAGCGGTATGAGAACGCCAAAGAATGCCGTTTCTTCTAATACGCCATTGGGCATTTTACCATCTTTCTCGCGGCGGATATTTCCGCCTTCTGGATTTTTGCTCTCAGCAGTGAAACCTGCGAGCTGTAACGCTTTGCTGTTGAGAGTCGCTAAGTGCCCAGACTGATGAATCACCAACACAGGAATGTCTTGAGAAACCACGCCCAACTCCTGACGAGTAGGGTGGCGCTGCTCAGCTAATTGAGAATCGTCATAGCCGAAACCAAGGATAATTCCGTGACGGCTGTTTTCAGGCTTATTCATCCAAGATTTAAGCGCTGCCTGTAATGAAGCAATATCTTTCACATTACCATCTGGAGCTGCTAACAAATTGGCTGATAACGCTTGAATACCAGTATTAAACACATGTCCATGACCATCGATGAAGCCGGGAATCAGTGTCTTACCATTCAGATTTATCACTTTGGTGTTGCTGTCACGCAGCTTCATGACGTCTGATTCTTTACCAACGGCGAGAATTCGCCCGTTCTTTTCAGCCAACGCTTCAGCGGTTGGTGCTGTGTCATTTACGGTAACAATATCACCACCAATATAGATGGTTTGAGCATAAGGTTTTGTCGGACTAGTGGCCTGAGCGACAGAGCTGATGCCCAGGCAAGCGACAGCAAAAGGCAGAAACTTCATTAGGTTACTCCTAGCAATAGTGACGTATTTCAATTAATCAGTTGTAAGACAGTATAGATATGGAATTGGTATGTAGAGTGCGCGTTATTCCATTTGTTGCATTTAAGTGGAGTTCGAAAGCAAAAAGTTTGAGCTGCTCCCTAATTAAGTTACTGTACTGTAAGATAACTATTCATAACTAGAGAACGCCAGACAACAAGGAAGCCGTATGAATTCACGAAAAGTTGCGATTATCACTGGTGGTGGGCGAGGTATTGGTGCAGAGACAGCAAAGCTCTTTTCTCGCCAAGGCTATGCGGTGTGTATCAACTACAAATCAAATGCCGAAGCGGCGGCAAGTGTTGTAGAAGAGATTGTGGCGTTAGGTGGTCAATGTATTGCGGTACAGGCTGATGTCTCTCAGGAGGCAGATGTAATGCGACTATTTGAAACTGTCGATAAGCAGTTGGGTTCTATCACTGTACTTGTTAACAATGCTGGGATTTTGAAAAAGCAGATGCGTCTGGATGAGATGAGCGCTGCGAGAATCAATACTATCCTCAGTAACAATGTCACCAGTTATTTTCTCTGTTGCAGAGAAGCCGTAAAACGCATGTCTACCCGTCATGGTGGGCAAGGTGGCGTTATTGTAAACGTCTCATCAACCGCTTCCCGTTCTGGCTCTCCAAATGAATACATTGATTACGCTGCATCGAAAGGCGCTATTGATACGATGACGAAAGGTTTGTCTCTTGAGGTAGCAGCAGAGGGCATTCGTGTTAACTGCGTCCGTCCCGGATTAATCCATACTGACATGCATGCTGATGGTGGTGAGCCCGAACGTATTGAAAGATTGAGATCAAGAATTCCGCTGCAACGTGGTGGTTTACCCGAAGAAGTCGCTGAAGCCATCTACTGGTTAGCTTCAGATAAGTCTTCATTTTCTACTGGCAATTTTTTGGATCTTGCCGGTGGTTTGTAAGTGTTTAAGTGTTTAAGTGTTTCCTACAGGCAATTTGGATTGAATTTGCCGATAGGTTCGAGATGTTTGGTTTTAATGTAGAGAGATAGCAAATGTTAACAGCGTCATAAAATCAGATAGATAACCGTTATCGATTTAGCTGAGAGATATTCGTTTAGTCATGGTTATTTTTTAAGTTATATGGCGAGCTGTTGCATATCAGTTTTGCAGTTGTTTTAACTTTCGATCCGCTTTTGTGTGTTGTTTGTTGCACATTATTTATGTTTCATCGAAATATGTATCTAAGTATTTCTATATTTATAGTGTCTTGTGCTTTTGTATGGCTGATTTAATAGAATCAAACGTTGAAAAATGGGCTGAAATAATAATTTTTAGAAAGCCTTTGGAACCAACATCTTTGATTATGGAGTTACGATGAGTAACCAAGCATTAAATCAAGCGACATCACCGAAGCCGAGCGGTATGGATCGTTTTCTTAATTTCATTGAACGGGCAGGTAACAAAATCCCTGATCCGGCCATTCTTTTCTTCTGGGCACTCGTTATTACTTGGGTAGCATCTGCACTGTTATCAAACGTTTCGTTTGATCTTGTAAACCCAAGAACTGGCGAAGCGCTGGTCATTAAAAATTTGCTAACTGGTGAGTCACTAGCGAACTTTCTTGCGAGCATGGTGACAACGTTCACTGGCTTTGCACCGCTAGGCATCGTGTTGGTTGCGATGTTAGGTGTGGGTGTGGCTGATTCTTCAGGCTTCATCACTACTGGTCTGAAGAAGATGTTGAACTTCACGCCAGCGAAGCTATTAACGCCAATGTTGATTCTGGTGGCGATTGTGTCACACACCGCAGCTGATGCGGGTTACGTACTGGTTATTCCTCTTGGTGGTATTATTTTCCACGCAGCGGGTCGCCATCCTTTAGCCGGTATTACAGCGGCATTTGCTGGTGTTTCTGGTGGTTTCTCTGCGAACTTTATCCCTTCTGGTATCGATCCATTGTTAGCAGGCTTCACTCAGACAGCGGCTCAGGTTCTTGACCCAGAATACGTAGTTAACCCTCTGGCGAACATCATTTTTACTGGTCTTTCTTCTGTTGTTGTTATTGCTATTGGTTGGTACGTAACTGAGAAAATCATCGAGCCACGTTTGGCAAACACGCCAATTGATGAAGATGCAGAAAAAGCGCCGGATCTTGCGTCTTTCACTGAGCTAGAATCAAAAGCTTTCCGTTACGCAGGTTGGGCAATGGTTGCTGGTATCGCGCTTCTTGTTGCTGCGCTAATGCCTGAAGACTCAGCACTACGCTCTCCAGATGGTCAGATTACTGCGTTTTCAGCGCCAATCATGAAGTCGATTGTTCCGTTGATCTTCATCCTGTTCATCATTCCAGGTTATGTCTACGGGCGAGTTTCTGGCACATTTAAAACCAGTAATGACATCATCAAAGCGATGGCAACTACCATGTCTACCATGGGTGCATACATCGTAATGTCGTTCTTCTGTGCTCAGTTCCTATCGGTTTTCGCACAATCAAACATCGGTACTATGCTAGCGTTGTACGGTGCTGAAGGTTTGAAAGCAATGAACCTTCCGGGCGAAGCAACAATCGTGGGCATGATCCTGCTAACTGCCTCAGTTAACCTAATCATCGGTTCTGCGTCTGCCAAATGGGCATTGATTGGTCCAATCCTAGTGCCAATGCTGATGGCGGTGGGCATCTCACCTGAGCTTTCTCAAGCGGCTTACCGTGTTGGTGATTCGGTATCTAACATTATTTCGCCTCTGATGGTGTTCTTCCCACTGGTAGTGGTTTACTGCCAACGTTACGTGAAGTCTACTGGTATCGGTACTCTGGCTTCTCTGATGATGCCATTCTCTATCGCGATGCTGATTGGTTGGACTGTGTTCTTACTTGCTTACTGGGCGGTAGGTATTCCACTAGGTATCCAAGCACCCTACGAATACGTAATGTAATTCCATTAAGTAATCAAAAGCCTGCCAATTTTCGAGCAGGCTTTTTTGTGTCTTTTCGACGATAGATATGTCAGAAAACCAACCAATTATCTTCCTTCGCTTTGTTTAAACTCGCTAAGTCCAGAGTGTCCATAATCAAAGTGTGCTTAATATGTGAACTACACTGTAGAAGACATAAAGACAGTGGTCACATGCTTCTCACCACGCACTTCCATGCTAAGCAGAAAGCAAAGTAGGAGATTAATGGTATGGCAAAGTACAAAGTCGGCTACTTCGTAGGTAGCTTGTCCTCCAATTCTATCAATAGGTTATTAGCAAAAGCACTGGCACGCCTTGCACCACCAGAACTCGAACTAATTGAAATTCCGATTAAAGATCTACCCTTGTATAGCCCAGACTATGATGCGGATTTTCCAGCCGTTGCTCTGGAATTCAAAAAAGCCATAGCCGCAATGGACGGTGTGTTGTTTGTTACGCCGGAATACAACCGTTCAATTCCCGGCGGTTTAAAGAATGCTATTGACTGGGCAAGTCGTCCTTGGGGACAGAATTCCTTCACTGGTATACCATCAGCCGTTATTGGTACTTCACCAGGTTCAATCGGCACTGCTGTTGCTCAGCAAAGCTTACGGGGTGTGCTTTGTTTCTGTAATTCGCCGCTGATGAATACGGTCGAAGCGTACATTCAGTTTAAACCGGGTCTCATCACTGAAGATGGTAAGGTGACTGACGAAGGTACCGAGAAGTTCTTAATCAATTACATGTCTGAATTGCACGCGTTTATCGTGCGTGTTCTCACTGTATTGCCTCGTTCGAAATAGATTCGAATTAGTTGATTGTAACGGATTTGGCACCGGCCTTATGACGTCGGTGCCAGCTCATTTTAAATGACTTATAACAATGGGCACGTTCTACTGTGGATTGCCAATAGCAAAATCGTTTTTAGACATCAATATAATCTGCGCCATAGTGGTTAATGTTTAACCTAATTTAGTGCAATTACCTTTGATTTACTGAAAGAATTTGTTGGCTATCTCTTGTGTCAAATATTTAAAGCAATATTTTTGTTATCAATATTACCCATCTAAATCATATGGTTATGTTGTGTGGTGTTTCACTTTTCATATTCTAAGTCATTAAGTTGTATAAAAAATACAAATTGGCGTGTCTTTTGCCTAGTTCACCAAATAAGTGCTCATACTGACTGTTTATAGAACATTAATTACAAAAACAGCAGATTCATCAGTCTTCAAATTGATATGGATAAAGTGAATTATCTGCACTTTTTTTAAGGGATTGGTAATAAGGAAATTTCATGCCCGGATTTGTTGTTGCCTACGTGAAATACGTCGACGCGTTTAATCGCTGCGTTGGTCGTATCATGACGTATGGCATATTTGTCATGGTGGGGATCCTGCTTTGGTCTTCTATCTCTAAAACCTTCTTTATGCCGTCATTGTGGACGCTTGAGTCTGCCCAATTCATGATGGTTGCTTACTACATTTTAGGTGGTGCATACGCTATCCAACTCAACGCGAACGTTCGAATGGACTTATTTTACGGTGAATGGTCCGTCAAAACGCGCGCATGGGTTGACGCTTTCACCGTATTCTTTTTGCTTTTTTATCTTGCTGTACTTCTTTATGGCGGATTGGAGAGCACACTTTATTCGCTTGAATATGCTCAGCGTACTCGTACTGCTTGGCGACCACTGCTGTGGCCGATAAAGGCGCTGATGTGCGCTGGTATTTTCATGATGATCCTACAGTCTATTTCACAATTTATTAAAGATATCGCGACGATAAGAGGAGTGGAGCTCAAATGAGTTACGGCATGATCGCAACAATGATGTTCTCGTTGATGATGTTGCTTATGGCAACGGGTCAACGTGTATTTGCTGCAATAGGTGCTGTTGCTTCCATTGCTGCTATTCTCTTATGGGGAAACGGAGGGGTCGAAATCCCTTTTACCGCAGCTGTAAAGCTGATGAACTGGTACCCAATGCTTACACTGCCCATGTTTATTTTCATGGGCTATATTCTGTCTGAATCGAAAATTGCTGACGATTTATACAAGATGTTCCATGTTTGGATGGGGCCTATGCCCGGAGGCCTAGCGATAGGTACTATTGGCCTTATGGTGCTGGTCTCAGCCATGAACGGTTTGTCCGTTGCGGGTATGGCAATCGGTGCAACCATTGCGTTACCTGAGCTTCTAAAGCGTAAATACGACAAGAAAATGGTCACAGGCGTTGTTCAGGCGGGCTCTTCTTTGGGAATACTTGTTCCCCCATCAGTGGTGTTGGTTCTGTATGCGATGATTGCGCGTCAACCTGTTGGTCAGCTTTGGCTTGCGGGTGTAATACCTGGTTTAGTCATGGCGGTATTGTTTATTCTCTATGTGGCTATTCGCTGTCGCATTAACCCCAGTCTTGGTCCTGTTCTTAGTGCAGAAGAGCGCAATGTTCCGATGTCTGAAAAACTTCGTTTGCTCGGTGCAGGTATCCTGCCGCTAGGCATTTTCGCAGTGATGATGGTTCCTTTCGTAAATGGCTGGACAAGCCTTGTGGAAAGTTCAGCTATTGGTGCAATGGCTGCGTTTCTTGCGGCAATTCTTAAAAGACGTATGACGCGCGTTGTGTTCGAGAACTCTGTGCGTAGCACGTTAGCTATATCCTGTATGTTCATGTGGATCATTCTTGCAGCCTTGGGCTTTGGCGCGGTGTTTGATGGCTTAGGAGCGGTGAAATCCATCGAAACTTTGTTTACGGAACAGCTAGGTTTAAGCCCATGGACAATCCTTATCCTGATGCAGCTTTCATTCTTGGTGATGGGAACCTTTCTTGATGATACGGCGATGCTGGTTATCGTGGCTCCGTTGTATGTCCCTTTAGTGCACGCGTTGGGATTTGACCTCATTTGGTATGGAGTGCTCTACACGGTCACCTCTCAGATTGCCTATATTACGCCACCGTTTGGTTACAACCTGTTCCTGATGCGTGCTATGGCACCACCTGGTATTACGTTGCGGGATATATACAGCTCCATAGGACCATTTGTTGCCATCATGGTGCTTTCACTGATTCTAATTATGATTTTTCCACAAATGGCGTTGTGGTTGCCTGATTACGTTTACGGAAAATAAGCAATAACTCGATTTTTTTAGAAATAAAAATACCAGTCGGACGATAAGTCCACAGGGAAATTAACCGGAGGGATATCCATGAATTCAAGACGTAAGTTTCTAACCAGTGCTGCGGCGCTTACAGCAGGAACTCTACTTGCTCCTGCCAAAACGTTTGCTGCTAACCCAAAAATTAAGTGGCGTATGCAGACCTACGCTGGGCCAGCGTTGGCCGAGCACGTAGTGAAACCTGCTATTGAAATGTTTAACCGCCTTGCGGGCGATGAAATGCAAATTGAACTGTATTTCGCAGACCAATTAGTACCAACTGGTGAGCTGTTTCGTGCGATGCAAAAAGGCATCATAGATGCCGTTCAGTCTGATGATGACTCAATGGCTTCTCCAACGGAAGTGACCACTTTTGGTGGCTACTTCCCATTTGGCAGCCGTTACTCACTGGATATTCCTGTGTTATTCAATCAGTACGGTTTGGACGAAATCTGGAAAGAAGAGTACGCGAAAGTGGGCGTTAAACACATTTCCGCAGGTGCATGGGACCCTTGTCACTTCGCAACTAAAAAACCAATTACTAGCCTAAAGGATCTTAAAGGTCTTCGTATCTTTACTTTCCCAACAGCGGGGCGCTTCCTTGCTAAGTTCGGCGTAGTTCCTGTATCCATTCCATGGGAAGATGTGGAAGTGGGTCTTCAAACGGGTGAGCTAGATGGTATTGCATGGTCTGGTATTACTGAAGACTACACGGTTGGTTGGTCCAAAGTGACCGATTACTTCCTAACCAACAACATCTCTGGTGCGTGGATTGGACACTTCTTTGCCAATATGGATCGCTACAATGCGCTACCTGAACATCTAAAAGAACTACTACAACTCTGTATGGATAGTTCTCATTACTATCGTCAATGGTGGTACTGGGGCGGTGAAGCAAAACTTCGTGTAGAGGGTGCAGACATGAAGCTAACTTCAATTCCAGATGCGGAATGGGCAACTGTTGAAGCTGAATCGCACAAATTCTGGGATGAGATTGCGAAAGAATCGCCAACTAAAGCAAAAGTGGTTGAGATATTTAAGAAATACAACTCAGATATGGAAAAAGCAGGCAGACCTTATCGTTACAGCTAATCCATTTCTTTGTTTAGATTCACAACATCAGCGGCTTTGGTCGCTGATGTTGTTTTAGGTGGTTGATAAAGGTTAGTTAATATTCCAAAGAGTACTGAGCTCTTGCAACACAGCTTTAGTAATCGGTGAGCTTGCTTTGTTTTGTGCGACAACAAAGTAGAGTTCGGCGTCAAAATCGAGCTCAGAAAGGAGGGTGATTTCATTGTTTTGCGCATGTGTCTGTGCGTCTTCCAACTCATAGAAACTGATACCCAAACCACTTTTTACTAGCTCTAATCTTGTTGCGTCATCGTCGCTGCTAGTAATGGCATTGATCTCTCTTCCTAACTTTGATTTTAGAAAGATATCGAATGGGCAGTAGTACCCCATTGTGATCCAACGTTCAGTTTCTAAAGGTGCATTAGAAACAAAACCAAATGGTGCTATGGTGGTTATCCTTTGCGATTTTATTTTCATGGCGGCTAAATCACTAGGTATTTCTCCATAAATAAAACCGCCATCCAGCTCTTCATTTCGAATCGCTTCAATTGTTTTACCTGAAGACACGGGTTGGATTTGAAGAGTAATGCCGGGAGTGCTTATCAGTAAATTTTCAATAAGACGAGGTATCTGAAGTTGAGCTGGCTTTTGATTCATTCCTAATCGAAAAGTGCCGATGATTTCGTCTTGACTGGATGCCGCAGTGTTAACCAAATCAAACGCAGAATCTAAGGTTTTCTGCGCCTTCTTAAGTAACAGCTCGCCTTTCTCGGTGAGAGTCATGCCTTTGCTACTTCTTACAAACAACGGAACTTGCAGCTCTTCTTCTAAAGCTTTGATGTGTGCACTGACGGCTGGTGGCGTTGTGTATAGCTGCTTAGCCGCTAGGGTTAAGTTGCCGGTTTGGGCAACAACGACAAATGAGCGTAGGTGATAAAATTCCATGTAATCCAGCGCGTTCCAAAAGTCACAATCGATAGCTCATTATCGGCTTTCAGAAGCAAAAGTATATTTGTTTTCTCTTAACGCTCCGTTCAGAAACTACGAATTCTCTCCACCACTTATGCCTAATACACTAACTAGGAAACAACATGGTTTTGGTTCAACAGCGTTAAGGAGATAAATCGCTATGAAAATATCAAATGTACTTTCCCATCCAGCCGCGGACAGTGAAACTGCGAACGCGTTTTTTACTAGCAAACTGGGCTTTGAAACCGACTGCTCAGATGTTTATGCAGATATTAAAGAGAGCAACAAACAGTTCATTTTGCTCGATGTTCGAAGTGTAGATGCATACAACAAAAGCCACGCTATCACTGCAGAGAGCATGCCTCACGCCAATATTAGTGCGGAGTCTTTCGCTCATTTTCCTAAAGATACAATCTTTGTTGTTTATTGCTGGGGACCGGGTTGCAACGGTGCGACTAAAGCTGCAAAAAAAATCTCAGCACTAGGCTTTGCTGTTAAAGAGATGATTGGCGGTATTCAGTATTGGGAAGATTTCGAGCGATACCCTGTGAATCGCCGATTGGATGAGGCTCAAAGCTAAAAGTTGGTTAAGTAAAGAGTGACGTAGATATTTCAGGTAGCCAGATTTCGTGAGGAAGGAAGACGTGTTAGGGTACAGTACAAATAGTGAGCCCCCTTAAAGGGAGCCACTCAAAGTCACCAGATTCGCTAGCGGCTTTCATCCCCAAACTTCGTTAGCAATCTCAACAACATGTTTGAGCTTATTCCACTGTTGTTGCTCTGAGAGAATGTTACCTTCTTCAGTGGATGCGAACCCACATTGTGGGCTTAAGCGTAACTGCTCAAGGGGGATGTATTTTGTAGCTTCAACAATCCGAGACTTGATGTAATCCTTTGGCTCAATGTCTGGCGTCTTAGATGTGACTAACCCCAATACGATGAACAGATCTGTTCTGTTCACATGTCTTAACGGTTCAAATCCGCCTGAGCGTTCGTCGTCAAACTCTAGGAACAATCCATCAACGTTGAGTCGACCAAATATGGTTTCTTCGGCTGCTTCATATCCCCCAGAACCAAAGTATGTCGATCGGAAGTTTCCTCGGCAAATGTGCATTGTAACTAGCATATCCTGGGGCTTGTTTTTAATCGATTCGTTAAGCAAATATTCGAAAATAGCGAGTAACTTGTTGGTGTCGTATCCCTGCTCTTTGAGACTATTCACTCCATCAACTGAGAAGAATGAAGCCCAAGAAGTATCGTCAAGTTGAAGGTAACGACAGCCTTTATCATAAAAAGCTTGAATAGCATCCTGATAGGTTTGGATTAAATCGTTGATGAACAGCCCGTCATTATTTTGGTAGCATTCAGCCACATTTTTCCCACGTAGAAAAAGCATGTTTGGACTTGGAATTGTCTGTTTGGCCACATGTTGATTTGGTTGAAGTAATGAGTTCAGGAACACAAAATCGCCAAGAAACGGGTGATTGGAGTCAAAGCTAATTCTATCAGTGATCTTAACACTATGCGTTTTGGGTTTGGTTCCTTTAAAGTTAAGCGGTACTTCAGGTGTGTAGCCTTCAACTCCTTTTAATCCTTCAAGAAAATCAAAGTGCCACCATGCTCTTGAATATTCACCATCAGTAATAGCGGTAAGTCCAGCCAACTTTTGTTGCTCAACATGTAAACGGGTTTCTTCTCGCTGAATTTTTATCAACTGCTCAGCTGTGATTTCGTTGTTTTGCTTTTGTAATCGAGCGGCTTTTAGCTTGTCACTGCGTAGTAGGCTACCAACTTGGTCAGCAAAGAAAGGAGTGATCAACGGATTAATATGTTCAGACATCTTGTTACCTCTAAATAAACAAAACTGAATACGTCTAGATGGCTAAATGATTAATGTTTATTTATATGAACTCAATCGCATTTTGATCATGTTGTACATGAGTTTTTTTCAATTTGGGGGTTGGCGTAATGCTTCAAGTGAGTGGCGGTTTACATTAACGAAGATCTAAAGACACATTCTCATCCGAAGGTGTTAGTATGACCGCAATTCAGTAGTATTGAGAAGGTGTCAGGAAGACAGATGGCTAAAGCAGCTATATCGCTAAAAGGGACGAAAGTGAGTCCGTTGAAAAAAAGTCGTACAACGGTTGAGCCAGGGGTTCGTAGACGAAAAAAGTTTGATGATAAAAGACAGTTTATTTTGGAAACTGCTTTAGCGGTGTTTTCTCAATACGGTTTTCATGGAACGACGATCGAACAAATTGCCAATAGCGCAGATATTTCCAAAACAAACTTATTCTATTACTTCAAAAGCAAAGAAGAGCTTTATTTAACCATCTTAGAAAACATCCTAAACGATTGGCTTGCGCCAATTGCTGGCTTTGATGAAGTGGACGACCCTAAAACCGCAATTGAAAACTACATTCGTCTCAAGATGGAACTGTCACGCGATCAACCTGAAGCTTCACGCTTGTTCTGTTTGGAAATCATTCAAGGTGCACCAATTCTCAAGAATTATCTCAATGGTGAGTTAAAAAACATCATCGATGAAAAATCTAAAGTCATCGAGCGTTGGATAAGCCAAGGTAAAATTAAGCCAATCGATCCCACACAATTGATCTTTACAATTTGGTCAACCACACAGCACTATGCAGACTTTAGTGTTCAGGTTAAAGCGATAACGGGGAAAGACCTGTCCAATAAGAAATTCTTTGAAGAAACTTGCCAGTCCATCCAAAACATCATCTTCAATGGCATTGCATAGTGCCTTGTTAAGCGTCCAATAAGTTGTTTCGAGAAGTCTCTAAAAGGTCACTTATAAGTGACTTTTTTATCGCTCTAGATTCCCATTTTTGTCTTTATTTCCGCAGTGTAAAACCTGGTTCCTAACCTCTATTTGCATTCTGGTTGTGCGTTTTTTGTGCACTCGATTAGTGCTTTTGCACCAATCCAGATGTTTTAAAACAGACCATTTGGTCTGATTTTTGAGGTCTAAATTAGTTAACTGTTTGTTAATTAATGCAAATAATTTATTGGCATAAACTTTGATTTAGATCAATGCGAGGAAGTAAATATATGCATGGTTAATTACAAGGAGTTTTATATGCAGATTGGTGTCTTCATTCCTATTGGAAATAACGGTTGGTTGATCTCGGAAAATGCGCCTCAATACATGCCGACTTTTGACCTGAACAAAGAGATCGTATTACGAGCAGAACATTACGGATTAGATTTCGCTCTATCGATGATTAAGTTACGCGGCTTCGGCGGAAAAACAGAGTTCTGGGAACACAACCTAGAGTCATTCAGTTTGATGGCGGGTCTTGCTGCTGTTACTTCAAAAATTCAGTTGTTCGCAACCTCTGCAACGTTAACGTTGCCGCCAGCGATTGTGGCACGTATGGCTTCCACCATTGATTCCATCTCCCATGGTCGCTTTGGCGTTAACTTGGTAACAGGTTGGCAAAAGCCGGAATACACGCAAATGGGCTTGTGGCCGGGCGATGAGTTTTTCTCTTCTCGTTATGACTACCTATCTGAATACGCTCAAGTGCTTCGCGATTTGTGGGATACCGGTTCTTCAGATTTTAAAGGTGACTACTTCACCATGGAAGATTGCCGAGTAAGTCCTAAACCTCAGGAAAAAATGAAAATCATCTGTGCCGGTTCTAGTGATGCTGGCATGGCATTCTCAGCAAAATATGCTGACCACAACTTCATTTTTGGTAAAGGTGTCAACACGCCTAAAGCATTTGCACCTCAAGCCAGCCGTTTGATTGAGGCGACAGAAAAGACCGGCCGTGAAGTTAGCTCATTTGTGCTCTTTATGATCATCGCTGATGAAACAGATGAAGCGGCTCGCGCTAAATGGGAGCATTACAAAGAAGGCAAAGACGACGCAGCTTTAGAATGGCTGGGTGTTCAAGCCGCTCAGGATACCAAATCGGGTAGCGATACTAACGTACGCCAAATGTCTGACCCGACTTCAGCGGTAAACATCAACATGGGTACGTTAGTGGGTTCTTACGAAACGGTTGCTCGTCTCCTAGATGAAGTCGATGAAGTTGAAGGCACTGGTGGTGTTCTACTGACATTCGATGAGTTTGTTGAAGGCGTCACAGCGTTTGGTGAACGTATTCAACCGTTAATGAAAACTCGTCAACACGTCACAGTTCAGGGAGCGTACGCAGCATGATTACTGGCTACTCACTGAATACAGGTGAATCTCCACAAGTTGTATTAAAAGCTGAACCAGAAAATCTGGCGATTAAAGCCAGTGAAACGGCTTTGATTGTGGTGGATATGCAGAACGCATATGCCAGCAAAGAAGGGTATCTGGATTTGGCGGGCTTTGATGTTTCCGGCACTGGACCTGTGATTGAAAACATCAACAAAACTATCGAAATCTCGCGCAAAGCGGGTATTCAAGTGGTTTTTCTGCAAAACGGTTGGGATAACAAGTATGTCGAAGCGGGTGGTGAAGGTTCGCCAAACTGGCATAAGTCCAACGCGCTGAAAACGATGCGTAAGCAACCAGAGCTATCTGGTCGATTTCTTTCAAAAGGCGGTTGGGATTACGAGCTAGTTGAAGAGATAAAACCTCAACAGGGAGATTGGGTTATTCCGAAAACCCGTTATAGCGGCTTCTTTAACACCAACCTAGACACCATGCTGCGCTCGCGTGGGATACGAAATCTTGTTTTCACAGGTATCGCAACGAATGTCTGTGTGGAATCGACATTAAGAGACGGTTTCCATCTCGAATACTTTGGTGTCGTGCTTTCCGATGCCACACATCAGGCGGGACCGCGCTCAGCGCACGATGCAGCGTTACTCAACATCCGAACTTTCTTCGGATGGGTAACAACTCTGGAAGATTATTCAAACGCTTTGGCTAAATAAGGAGATTACTATGCCTAAACAAACCGTACTTCCTGCTGGAACTGGTAAACCACTTGCCCCATATGTTCCTGGTTCTATGGCTGATGGTGTTCTGTATGTTTCAGGAACGCTACCTTTTGATAGTGAAAACAATGTCGTTTTTCCCGGTGATGCAGCCGCTCAAGCTCGTCATGTGTTGAACACGATCCGAGGGGTAGTTGAAGAAGCGGGCGGCACGATGGATGACGTCACCTTCAACATGATCATGATTAAAAACTGGGCTGATTACGCTGCCATCAATGCGGTGTATGCGGATTTCTTCCCAGGAGAAAAACCTGCACGTTACTGCATTCAATGTGGATTGGTGAAAGAAGAAGCATTGATTGAAATTGCATCAATTGCTCATGTCGGAAAGGCTTAACAGCACCATTAAACCATTGGAAGGTAGAGCAGCGAATGTATTACGAAATTCATGATGATGGTCAGCAATACAAAGAGACAGTGATTCTGTCTTCAGGCTTGGGCGGTTCTCATCATTATTGGCATCATCAGCTACCACTGTTGAAAAGCCGATTTCGAGTGATTGTCTATGACCACTTTGGGACAGGGCAAAGCCATGGCGATATTCCGCAAGGTTACAGCATGGCGGACATGGCGAAGGAAGTCGTCACGCTGCTGGATCAAACAGATAGCGAACGAGTTCATTTCATCGGTCATGCGTTAGGTGGGCTTATTGGCTTACAACTTGCGGCTGATTGTCCCAAAAGAGTGTCGAGCTTATTGCTCATTAACGCTTGGGAAAAAACCGATGATCATACCAAGTTGTGTTTTGACATTAGAAAATCTCTGCTGCTCAATTCTGGCGTAGAGATGTTCTTCAAGGCGCAGCCTCTGTTTTTGTACCCTGCTGAATGGATGAAAAACAACGCTGCTCTGTTGAAGGAGGAAGAAGACAAGGTTCTTTCTTCACCTTTCAATGAAAGCAATTTATTGAGAAGGATTGGTGCTGTTGAAAGTTTCGATATCTCTAAAAGCATTGACTCGGTTCAGTGCTTCACTGGGGTTATTGCAAGCTGTGACGACTTGTTGGTGCCATATTCCTGCTCGGCAAACCTACATAAAAAACTCAGCCATTCTTCGTTTTATTTATTAGAGAAAGGGGGACATGCCTGCAATGTGTCTGACCCTGTAACGTTTAATAAAACGATGCTTGATTTTTATAAAGAGATTTAAGGAGACGTTCGAATGAACGAGACGATGGATACGTCAGCGTTAAAGCAACTGTTTACAGAAGCAAGAACGCACAACGGCTGGCTGGATAAGAAAGTGAGCCAAGAACAAATTGAACAGCTATATCAACTGACCTGCCTAGGTCCGACTTCGGCAAACTGCTCTCCAGCACGCTTTGTTTTTATTACTTCTGAAGAAGGCAAGCAGCGTTTAGCGCCGACATTATCAAGCGGTAACTTAGAAAAAACTATGACAGCTCCGGTGACTGTTATCGTTGCTTATGACCGAAAGTTTTACGACGCATTGCCAACACTCTTTCCTCATGGAGATGCGAAAAGCTGGTTTACCTCTAGTGAGGAATTGGCTTTAGAAACCGCGATGAGAAACAGCTCCATGCAGGCGGCTTATATGATTTTGGCAGCGCGAGCAATGGGGCTTGATACTGGACCACTCTCTGGTTTTAACGCTAAAGCGGTGGATGAGGAATTTTTTGCTGGAACAAGTTGGAGCGTCAACCTAATTATCAACATCGGCTATGGAGACGCAGCTAAGTTGTATGGTCGTTTACCTCGTTTACCTTTAGAAGAGGCGTGTTTGTATGTCTAATTTGGCTATCAATATTCCGTTTTCTTTAGCAAAGGAAAACGAACTCACTTTTACCCCGTTCACATCTACAGATGACAAAGGTGTAAAGCTGTACCGCGATGGCATGTCTGGGCTTGGTGCTTCAGTAAATGTTATTACCACAATGGTAGATGGCAAACCTGCGGGGTTCACTGCAACCGCAGTCACAAGTGTTACCGATGCTCCGCCAACTCTGTTGGTGTGCTTAAACCGCTCGTCATCCGTATTTTCTGTGTTTGATAAGGCTGAGTTTTTGTGCGTTAACACGCTAGCAGCGGGACAAGAAGCGGTGTCTGGCGCATTTGCCAGCAAACTGAGCCAAGCAGAACGTTTTGACTCAGTCGAATGGAAGCAGTTTGTCACAGGTTCGCCTGCACTAGATGCCGCTTCAACCGTATTCGATTGTCGCATTTCATCGCGTACTTCAGTGGGAACTCACGATGTGTTTTTCTGTGAAGTGCTCGGAATTGGCCAGTCTGAAAAAACGTCGAATCTTGTCTACTTCAATCGTAAGTATCACAGCCTTGTGTAGCAGGAAGAGTTGCAAAGCTGGCTTATTTTAAAAGTGGATATCAGTAACGGCGGATATCAGAAAAAGGAAGTGAGTAATGACGATTTCTATGGATACGTATTACCTATACGGATTTTGTTTTAACGATATACCCTTCCTACTTGAAGCTGCAGCGGTGTTGGCTACGTTCGTTCGCCCCAATCACATAGTTATCTATGCTCATGGGGGTTCACTCACTTGCCGCCTACCTGCAACTCCAAGTAGTTTGGGTACATGAATAATCAGTAACAGTGATTTTTATCTTCACGTTTCATGTTTTCCAGAATTAAACGAGTGGTTTAGTGGTTCATTTGATTTATTTGGATAGGTAGCAGCATAAAGCCGAAGGGAAATAACTAGGGTCAACAAGCCTTAACTCAATTAGGAAGAGAGGGGATTCAAATGAAAACGGAAATGAAGCAAGTGGGGGAATTCTACGAGTTAGAAGTCGGTGAAGACCTCATTTCTAGCAAGAATTTCAATAGTGATTTGGCACCAACCAAAATCAAAGAACGCACGTGGAGCAAGTTCAATATTGCTGCTCTGTGGGTGGGTATTTCGATATGTGTGCCGACATATACGTTGGGCGGAATATTAACCAACTACTTTGGTTTATCTGTGGTTGAGGCACTACTCACCATTCTTATTGCGAACATTATTGTATTGGTGCCTCTAACGCTGAACGCTTTCGCTGGAACAAAATATGGTTTGCCGTTCCCAGTCGTACTTCGTTCTTCGTTTGGCATTATGGGGTCAAACGTACCATGTGTGATTCGCGGGTTTGTCGCTTGTGGTTGGTTCGGTATTCAAACCATGTTTGGTGGCTTGGCGATTCATCTATTTTTATCAGAGATCTCATCTGCATGGGCATCACTAGGTGGCGTAGGTGAGGTGATTGGCTTCTTTATCTTTTGGGCGCTGAATATTGGCGTTGTGCTTAAAGGTGCAAACTCCATCAAGTGGCTTGAAACCCTATCAGCACCGCTATTGCTGATTGTGTCTTTAGGTCTGCTGTTCTGGGCAAGTGATAAAGTCTCATACACCGAATTGCTTTCTACGCCAGCAAACCGTCCTGAAGGCGATGGTTTCGCGAAGTATTTCATGTCAGGTTTGACTGCTATGGTTGGCTTCTGGGCGACGTTATCTCTGAACATTCCTGACTTTAGCCGCTATGCAAAATCGCAGAAAGATCAGGTGATTGGGCAAATCATGGGATTGCCACTGACGATGTTCTTGTTTGCGTCACTAGGCGTAGTTATGACAGCCGCATCAGAGACCATGTTTGGTCAAACAATCTCAGACCCAATTACACTGATTGGTCAGATAGACAGTCCGTTTTTAGTGGCTGTTGCAATGGTGATGATTGTCATCGCGACTCTATCTACTAACACAGCTGCGAATATAGTCTCGCCAACCAACGATTTCCAAAACATTTCTCCACAACATATTGACCATACTAAAGGCGTGTTACTGACAGGTGCGATCGGTATTGCGATGATGGCTTGGGAACTGATGAAAAAAGTGGGCATGATCGAATCAGACGTTAGCGTTGAAGCCTATATTTCTAACTGGTTACTGGGTTACTCAAGTTTACTGGGACCGATAGCTGGCATCATGATTGTGGATTACTTCCTCATCAAGAAGCAGAAGCTAGATGTGTTGGCGCTGTATAAGGAAGATGCGTATCCGGCATTCAACTGGGCTGGCTTCATCGCGCTACTCATCCCTGTTTGTTTCACTATGATGGCGATTTTCTTCAATGTGATGACTTGGTTCTATGACTATGGTTGGTTTACAGGTGCTTTCAGTGGTGCGATTTTGTACTACGTTATTTGTAAATTCTCACCACAGGTTGTGATGAAAACCGAGCTAGAGAAAGCATAAACATTTATTGGAAGGGTATGGGGTATTCATCCCTATACCCTTAATTCACTCAAGATTTAATGGATAAATTGATATGGGTAAAGTGGTATTTATTACTGGTGCAACGTCAGGTTTTGGACGAGCAGCAGCGAGAAAATTCGCGTCTGAAGGCTGGGCACTTGTGATTACGGGAAGACGGGAAGAACGCCTGAAAGAATTGGCAGAAGAGCTTTGTGAAAGCGTTCCTGTGCACTATCAAACGTTGGATGTTCGCAGTAAAGAAGACGTCGATAGTCTAGTGAAATCATTACCTGAATCATTTAAAAAGATAACCTGTTTGGTGAACAATGCTGGTCTTGCGTTATCACCAAACCCAGCCCAGACAGTCGATATCCAAGATTGGCACACCATGATTGATACCAACGTAACGGGGTTAGTGAATGTTACTCATGCGCTGCTTCCAACTCTAATTGAAGTGGGTAAAGGTGCGTCGATTATCAACGTCGGTTCAATTGCTGGTCAGTGGCCGTATCCGGGCAGCCATGTTTACGGTGCAACCAAGGCATTTGTTAAGCAGTTCAGTTATAACTTGCGCTGTGACCTATTAGGGACTGGTGTTCGAGTGACTGATCTCGCTCCCGGCATAGCGGAAACGGAATTTACTTTAGTGCGAACCAAAGGGGATCAAGCAGCGTCTGACGCTCTGTATGCAAATACGCAAGCATTAACGGCTGAAGATATCGCCGACACCATGTTCTACCTTGCAACGCTTCCAGCCCATATGTGTGTAAACAGATTGGAAGTGATGCCGACCGCACAAGCGTGGAACCCTTTTGCTATCTATCGCGAAAGCTGATTTCTACCGACACCGAATCAAACCAGCGTATTTTTAAAAGGAATTAAAAATGAAACTGAGTTCAATTGAAGAGATCATCGAGGATATCCGTTTAGGGAAAATGGTGATCCTAATGGATGACGAAGGCAGAGAAAATGAAGGCGATATCATTGTCGCCGCCGACAAAATTACACCTGAAATCGTCAACTTTATGGTAACGGAAGGAAGAGGTTTGCTGTGCATGACAATAACAGAGCAGATGGCTCAGCAACTAGAGCTTCCTTTAATGGTCAAAAACAATACCGAACAATTTGGCACTAACTTTACGGTGTCTATAGAAGCAGCCAAGGGCGTGACAACGGGAATCTCAGTGCATGATAGAGCGGTGACGATTCAGACTGTTGTCTTTCCAAACTCAAAGCCGACTGATTTGGTCTCACCGGGGCATGTGTTTCCTGTTGTCGCACGGGAAGGCGGGGTTTTAGTTCGTCCCGGTCATACTGAAGCTGGATGTGACTTAGCCAGATTGGCAGGCTTGGCACCGTCCTGCGCAATTATTGAAGTACTCAATGTCGATGGAACAATGTCACGTCGATCAGATTTAGAAGTTTTTGCAAAGCAACACCACATCAAACTCGGTACTATTGCTGACCTGATTACCTATCGTCTAAAAACAGAAGTTCAACAAGTATTGGTTGCATAGAGTAAGGATTTACTCAAATGTAAATTTTTAGCTCTAAGTTAAATTGTTTCGAAGGCTTATTATTCTCATGCTTTAGTTTATATTGAGAATGATAATTATCCATTTACAAATATTTACATTTCTTTATCTAGAGTTGATTTTCATCAATTCGTTATCGAACGGAATGCTCCACTATAGCCACAAAGTGGTAGGTGGGGGCGAGTTATGGATGTAGGTAAACGTAACTTCTTTCGTAATATTGTTCGACATGCGTACAAGTCTGATTCTGTTTCTCGGAATGTGCCCCGTCCTCCAACTGCGTTGGAAGAAAAAAAATTTATACAAACCTGTACGGGGTGTGGTGAATGTGTATCTGCATGCCCGAACGGTATTATCGTCGTTAAAAATGAGCTTGCTGAGCTCGATCTAGAATTGAGCTATTGTTCTCACTGCCATCAGTGTAATGAGGTGTGTCCAACCGCTGCGCTTTCTCATTCTGTTAGCGACTGCCAGCTTCGTCCCACAATCACCTCGAACTGTAATCCTCAAACTGCATTTTACTGTGCTGAATGTCAGCATGGCTGTCCGGTTGGCGCAATAACCGTCCAAAAGAATAATAAACCAGCGATAGATCTGGGACTGTGTAATGGCTGTAATTCGTGCCGATACCATTGTCCTGTCAACGCAATAACAACATCAATATTAAATTAACTGGAAATGTAACCGGTTAACTAAAATGGGAAAGAGCAATGAAAAATAAAACTTTATTAGACAGCGAGTTGTCTCGAAGGGGCTTTATGAAAGCCTCTGCGACGACCGCTACTGCTGCTGCATTAACGTCTGGACTAAGCATCCCATTTTCTTCAGTGGCTCGAGCCGCAGATTCTTCCAGCAGCAGCGCTGAAGAAAAGATCAAATGGAGTGCTTGCCTAGTTAACTGTGGTAGTCGATGCCCACTGAAAGTTCATGTGAAAGACGATCAAATCGTCCGAATTAATACTGAAGATGGTATTGATGACTCGGTATTTGGTGAGCATCAAATTCGCCCTTGTCTGCGTGGTCGTTCAAATCGCTACAAAACTTACAATCCTGACCGCTTGAAATACCCAATGAAACGAATTGGTAAACGTGGTGAAGGTAAGTTCAAACGTATCAGTTGGGATGAAGCAACCACGATCATCGCCGATAAGCTACGCCATACTATCGATACTTATGGTAACGAAGCCATTTATTACCAATATGGCTCTGGTTCAACAGGAGCAAACTTGCACGGACGTAGCGCTTGCAAACGTTTGTTGAATCTTCTTGGTGGCTATTTAGAGCAACACAACACTTATTCAACAGCGCAGATTGGGCGTGTAGAACCGTTTGTTTACGGTAAGCCACAAGGCAGCTACATGGCACAAATCAAGCACTCTGATCTGGTGGTGATGTTCTGTCAAAACATTGCAGAAACTCGTATGTCTGGTGGCGGTCAAATCCAGGAAATATATCGCGCTCTGGAAGAAAGCCAAGCGAAGGTAATTATCATCGACCCTCGTCGTACCGATTCAGTTGTAGGTTTGAACGCAGAATGGTTGCCTATTCGTCCAGGAACGGATGCTGCGTTAGTGGCAGCTATTGGTCATACACTGATCAAAGAAGATATGGCGGATGACGAGTTCATCAACAAATACGCTGTGGGTTGGGATGAATCTACACTGCCAGCTTCGGCTGAGAAAAATGCTTCTTACAAATCTTATATCTTAGGTTTAGGAGCTGACCAAACTGAGAAAACACCAGAGTGGGCCGCGGCTATCACGGGTATTCCTGCGAAACGAATTCGCCAGTTAGCACGTGAGCTCTTCAATGCTAAAGCTGCATGGATTTCTCAGGGCTGGGGTTTACAACGCACTATGAACGGTGAACAAGCGTCTCGTGCTGTTATGATGTTGCCAGTAATCACAAAGCAATTTGGCCGCCAAGGTACTAACAGCGGTAACTGGGGCTATAGCTCGAGTTATCCAGTCGCAGGTCTAGCGATTCCTAACCCAGTTAAAACTTCTATTCCATGTTTCTTGTGGACAAAAGCTATCGCTGATCATGAAAACATGACAGCAAAAAACAGTTATGTAAAAGGTAAAGAACGTTTGGATACGGGAGTCAAATTCCTCTGGAACTATTCAAGCGGCGTCACCATGAACCAACACTCTGATCTCAACCACACGCACGAGATTCTATCTGATGAATCTAAGTGTGAATTTATCCTAGTGTGGGATCACCACATGACTAGCTCAGCGCGTTATGCGGACATTTTGCTGCCGGATGTATCGTGGTTAGAAGCGGCGGACTTAGTCAACAACTCCTACGCGACTGGGCCTTATCATTACCTGATTCGTATGCAGCCGACGATTACTCCTTTGTGGGAAAACCGTCCAAACTACGATGTCCTTGCTGATATCGCGCATAAGTTGGGTATTGGAGAAAAATTCACTGAAGGTCGCACTCTCGATCAATGGATTGAGCATAGCTATAACAAGATTCGCGAAAAACGCCCGTATTTGCCTGAGTTCAGTGAAACTAATGATATGGGGATTATTGACCGTGAACTTGCAGACATTGAATCTCATATTGCTCTGAAAGAGTTTAGAGAAGATCCCGAGGCGAATAAGCTTTCAACACCTTCGGGCAAAATTGAAATTTATTCTGAGCAGCTTGCTACATTGGATAAAGAGTGGGAACTACCTGAAGGTGACCGTATTCCTGCGGTTGCTGAATATCTACCAACTCGCGAAGGTTTGGGAGATGTAGAACGTATGAAACAGTTCCCGCTTCAAATGACAGGCTTCCACACTAAACGTCGTACTCATTCAACTTACCACAGTGTGGCGGTGCTACGTGAAGCTGTGCCTGATGAAGTTTGGATGAACCCGATGGATGCAAGTCAACGCGGGCTCAAACATGGCGACATGACCATTATCTTTAACGACCGTGGACAAGTTCAAATGCCAGTCAAAGTGACTGAGCGTATGATGCCGGGAGTGGTAGCAGTTCCTCAGGGGGCTTGGTATCAGCCTAATCGCAACGGTGTCGATATTGGTGGATGTATCAACTCGTTGACAACACAGCACCCATCACCATTGGCGAAGGGTAACCCTCAGCATTCGAACCTTGTCGAAATTAAACGTGCATAAAGAATTAGGATAAAGTTATGACTCAATATGGTTTTTATGTCGACTCGTCTAAATGCACGGGTTGTAAAACATGTCAGGTGAGCTGCAAAGACCGCAATCATCTCGATGTAGGTCCAAAGCTTCGCCGTGTTTATGAATATGGCGGTGGTGCTTGGGTAAAAAATGCAGACGGCACCTTCGATCAGGATGTTTTTAACTACTACTTGTCTATCAGCTGTAACCATTGTGATAACCCAACGTGTGTTGAAGGTTGTCCAAGTGGTGCGATGCATAAACGTGCTGAAGATGGTCTCGTAGTGGTAAATCAAGATGTGTGTATCGGTTGCCGTTACTGTGAAATGCGTTGTCCATATGGTGCTCCGCAGTACGATGAAGAGAAAAAAGTGATGGCAAAATGTGACGGTTGTTATGAATACGTCGCAAAAGGTGAAAAGCCAATTTGTGTCGCTTCGTGTCCGCAACGAGCGTTGGATTTCGATGAAATCGAAACGCTGCGTGCGAAGTACGGTACACAAGCTGAAATTGCCCCACTACCAAAAGCACATTTGACTCGTCCAAACCTAGTGGTTAAAGCGCACGCGCTTGCAAGACCAACAGGTGATACGTCGGGTTCAATCTTAAATCCACAGGAGGTCTAATCATGAAAGAACTTCCGTTAGTATTCTTCACGGTATTGGCGCAGGCTTCCGCAGGTGCTTTTATCCTGATGCAGATCTGCTCTTCAATGAAGAAGATCAATCAGAATCAAGCAAACAAAATCGCTTTGATTTCATTGGTGATGGTGATTATTGCAGGCATCTCTGCATTAACTCACTTAGGTCAGCCGCTACGAGCTATTAATGCTTTGTTTGGTATGGGACGTTCACCAATGAGTAATGAGATCATTACCTGTGGTTTGTTTGGTGGTTTAGTTTTCCTCTACGTGGTCGGCAATTTGAAAAGGACCATTCCAGAAGCGACGGTGAATATTTTCGGTTATTTGGGTGCGATTGCAGGTCTTGCTCTTATCATACTTATTCCGAGTGTTTACCAGCTTGAAACTATCCCCGCATGGAACACCTCGTTCACTTCACTGCAAATGGTATTAACAGCAGTGATATGTGGTGGCGCGATAATGACGGCTAACAATATTGGCGGAAAAGCTTGGCTGTTAACTGCCGTTGCGACTGTTGTGCTCTTTGCGTTAACACCAGGTTATTTCTCGTTCTTGTCTCAAGCGAACGTACAGTTCCATCAACAAGACATGCTGTTCTGGGGCGCAAAATACGCGTTATTGGCACTAGGACTAGTATTGTTGATTGCCGCTGCATTTATGGCTAAAGGCGCACAAAATGCTCGCTTAGCTGCGCTAGCGTCGGTATTGATTGTGGTGGGAGAAATTGCTGGTCGTATTGGTTTTTATGATCTTTGGGCAATTGGTATGTAAATGTCATACTCTGTTCAATAGCGTATGCTGTTTATTAGAAATGTTATATGAATAAGGTGCAGGAAAGCTGTTCTGCACCTTTTCGTTTGACCCCGATTATGATTGATTCGAATCAAAAGGCAAATGTAATGAATCCTCTTATTGTTGTATTTCAACTGTTAGGTCAGAACTTCTATTCTCGTCCTCGCGCTGAAAATCAGCCTATTCGTGACAATCTCAAACTACTACCTGAGCTACTCAGTTGGCCGAACGAAGAAAAGATAGCCAAGCAAATCTCACGATTACCAGAATTGGACTTGGATGAACTCGAATACCAGTTTTCGGTGCTGTTCGAAGGACAAGGGGAAATGCCGTGCCCGCCTTGGGGTTCAGTTTATCTAGACAAAGATAATATTGTCTTTGGCGAGTCAACGGCGCAATACCGAACTTTCCTTCGTGATAATGGGTTAGAAATAAATAGCGCAATGAAAGAGCCTGAAGACCAATTTGGTTTGATGATGTTAGCCTTGAGCCAATTATTGGAGAAAGGGGACGCTGAAGCTGGTATGGAGTTGATTACCGAGCATTTAATGCCTTGGGGAAAACGTTATCTTGAACTACTAGCGAACAACGAAGCCAGTCAGTATTACGCGATATTGGCTGAAATTACTCAAGATTTGTTTGATTCGTTGCAAAGTGAATTTGAATATAAAGTGGCGGAAAAAACACTTTATCTTTAAAGATTGTGAACATAAAAAAGGAACCGGAGATGCGGTTCCTTTTTCATTGTAATCTCCACACTACCGCCTTGGGCGGTAGTGATTGAGCAGTGGGGTGCTTAGCCTAGAGTGGTATCCAATACCATCATCAAGGCAAAACCAATCATTAAACCGATGGTAGCAAGTGTTTGATGCCCGTTTCTGTGAGTATCAGGGATGACTTCATGAGAAACAACAAACAGCATGGCACCGCCCGCCAAACCCAGTCCGATTGGATAAGCGATGATCAAACCACCCGCCAAACTTACGCCAAGTAGAGCGCCAATCGGCTCCAAAATACCTGTTAGAGCTGCAACTAGCACGGACAGTTTGGCATTAAAGCCAGCCGCTCTTAGTGTCAGTGCAACCGCCAAACCTTCAGGAATATCTTGTAGTGCGATGGCTGAAGTTAGTGGGACACCTACAGACAGGTCTCCTTGCGCGTAACCTACACCGATAGCCATGCCTTCTGGGAAGTTATGTAGTGCAATAGCAAATACAAATAGCCAAGCTCGACTGCATCTGTCGTGTCCAGGTCCACAAGGACCTGTCTCTAGATGCTCGTGAGGAGTGAAAGCATCAAGACCTAGCATTAATGCCACGCCAATGATCATGCCGAGAATAACGATGATGCCGCCAAGAAATCCGCTGTCAAAAAATTCTGTACCAGCTTCGATACCTGGTAATAAAAGCGAAAAAGCAGAAGCCGCAAGCATCATACCCGCAGCAAAGCCAAGCATGCAGTCTGATAGTTTTTGTGGAATATCACGAATAAACAGAGCGGGTAGAGTGCCCACAGCCGTCGCCAGAAATGCAATACCACCACCAACGAGCGCGTATTGTCCGTTGAGCTGTCTTTCGCCAGTTAATGCGTGCAAAAGGAAGAAGGCAATTAAGAGCAAAGACACAATCAATCCACCCGCCATAACGGGGTGCTGGTTTGAGTGTCCTCTTAACACTTCAACCCATGACTGTTCTTGAGTGTGGTTCATAGAGTTAATCCTAATGATTAGTTTATACAGAAAATCATACGGTTATATTGTGCTCACAAGTGCTTTGGTACAATGTTGCCGATCAAGAGATCAGCAAATTTCGACTTTATCCCGCTGTTTCAACTGAGATATAGTGTTAGCTCGCGCGGACCTACTGAATTTAGTCGAGTCGTTCGAACTTATCTTATTATTATTTAACGCTTAATTAAGGCTAATAATGACACAGTTTGTTTATTTGTCTAACGCATTATCAGGGACAATTTCTCGTTATAGATTCCAACAAGGCGTGCTTAGTTTACTGGGCGAAACTGAGGTGGGGTTTATGGTGATGCCCATGACGATAAGCCCTTGTCACAATTACCTCTATGCTGCTGTCCGTAGTGAGCCGTTTCGAATTGTTCAGTTTGGGATAGATCTGTTGACAGGTGATCTCTCTATCGTACGAGAATCCTTGGTAAACGAGAGTATCGTAACGTTGAGCACTGATAATAGTGACCAGTGGCTGCTCGCGGCATCGTTTAATCAACATCGAGTGTCTATTACAGCGCTTGATGATTTAGGTCAGCTTACTGACCAAACGACAGCGATTCAACACAACGGACCGTGTCATATGTTCCGCTTTAGTCCAGAGAACAAATGGATGGTAGCGACAGCGTTTGGTCAGGATAAATTACATGTTTATCCTCGACCAAATAACGATGCTTCTGTTGGGATGCCAGTCTTCAGTTATGACTTTCCACAAAATTCTGGCCCTCGCCATTTCACTTTCTCATCTTGTGGTTCGGTTCTCTATGTACTGACTGAAATGAGCGCGACCATCACGACCTTTGAATTTAATGCTGACAATGGCTCGTTAATCTATGTCGCTGAAACGTCAGTTTTGCCATTAAACACATTGGGTTTAAAACAAGGACTACCACCTGCACAAAGAGTGGCAAATGATGTTGCTCGGGTATGGGCTGCGGATATCCATGTTACGCACAATGGTCGTTTCCTATATGTCTCGGAACGCACGTTAAGTGTTATTGCATGCTTTGAAATTGCAGATGAAAGTCCTGTTCCTCAATACCTTCGCTATCAAGAAGTAGAGCGCCAGCCGCGCAGTTTTATGATCACTGATGATGACCAACATATGCTGGTAACTGGAGAGCTTGCTAACGAAGTGTCTGCCTACTCTCTTGACGCTAGCTCTGGATCATTAACTAAAGTATCGAGCGCTCCATGTGGTGAAGGTGCAGCTTGGGTTTGTATGATGGCATAAATGTCCGACAGATTGTGGCTTGTCATAGATCACATTTTGAGGCAATCTGCTATTTCACTTCAGTTAAACTTCTTTACCTAAATGTACTGAATTCGGCCTAAAGGCATATCGATAAGATGTATCAGGAACGCATTAGGTTGTGTTGTAAGGATTATGGATGTCGTTTCGAGACAGGTTTTTGGCTCTGGCTATCGTATTGGTATGGGGCGTTAATTTCGTTGTTATAAAAGTCGGTTTGCAAGGCATGCCACCTATGCTTTTAGCTGGTTTACGCTTTGCTTTTGTGGTTTTCCCTGCCATTTTCTTTATTAAGCATCCACAAGTGCCTATCAAATGGTTGGCGGCTTACGGTTTAACCATCAACTTTTTACAGTTTTCGTTGCTCTTTTGGGCGTTGAAAGTGGGTATGGCCGCAGGCTTGGCTTCATTGCTATTACAAGCACAAGCATTTATTACTCTAGCTTTTGGTGTTTTGCTTCTAAAAGAGAAAATCCGAGTTCACAACGTGATTGCTGTTACTGTTGCTGGAGCGGGTATCTATCTGCTTGCTGCCGCGCAAGGACACGATTCAACGTCTCTCACTCTATTTACATTAGTATTGATTCTCGGTGCCGCTGCGTTTTGGGCGTTAGGTAACATCGTCAATAAAGTCATCATGCAAACGTACCCAGTACCTACGATGTCCCTTATCGTTTGGAGTGCATTAGTGCCGATGGTTTCGTTCTTCATCTCATCGTATGTGATTGAAGGACCAGCTCTTATTGCTGAATCATTGGTCAATATCAAATGGCATAACGTCTTTTCTATCGCTTATTTGTCACTGCTTGCCACCATTTTAGGATATGGCGGTTGGAGTTACTTACTCAGCCGTTATGAAACCTCGATGGTTGCACCACTTTCTCTGCTAGTACCTGTATTTGGTTTGCTAAGTGCTTGGATACTTCTCGGGGAAAGCCTAAGTCTGTATCAAATCATCGGTGTTGTAGTTATTGCTGTAGGTCTGGTCATCAATGTATTTGGTAAGAATTGGTTTGGTCATCGGCGTCAAATAGCGACGACCATTATCGATAAATAATCTGATGAACAAAAAACGCTCCATATTAGGAGCGTTTTTATAGGAAGATCTTTGGGAAACTACTTAGGTTCTTTCTGAACACTGTCTTCGATGGTTAAATCAAATCCAGAAAGTGCTCCGTACTTAACTTCCGTAGAAGTTAATAAACGCATCTTATGAATGCCCAAATGTTGCAGAATTTGCGAGCCGATACCGATTTCGCTGCTGGCATTGTGGGTTGGACATTTAGACAAATCGTTAGTCAAATGCGCAATGATCGAATCATTTGATAACGGCTTACCTATAACAACTAACACGCCGCCTGTAGGGCTAGATTGGATTTGTTCCATCGCATCTTGGATGTTCCACTTATTAGAATCAACATTAAATAGATCAAGCGGGTAATTCAATGCATGAACCCGCACAAGCGGAGAGCATTGTTCATCATTGATGTCTAAGTTTTTACTGGCTAGTGCGTAGTGTAGCTGATTATTAATGGTGTCTTTATAAGTTGTTAGAGTGAAAGCACCTTGTCTCGTTGTTAGTTCTTGCTCAAGCACACTCTCAATTACGCTCTCGGTTTGAAGGCGGTATTTAATTAAATCGGCAATAGTACCTAGTTTAATGTCGTGTTCTGCAGCGAATTCTTCAAGTTGTGGTCTGCGAGCCATTGTGCCATCGGGGTTTAGAATTTCGATAATTGCACATGAAGGTTCAAACCCCGCCAATTTTGCTAAATCACAGCCAGCTTCAGTATGACCTGCACGAATCAGTACGCCTCCTGGTTTAGCTATAATCGGGAAGACATGCCCCGGAGAAACAAGATCAGACGCTTTTGCATCTTCATTGGTTGCTAACTTGATAGTGTGTGCTCGGTCTTGGGCTGATATACCAGTCGTAATGCCAGTCGCTGCTTCTATTGATACAGTAAAGTTAGTACCAAACTGCTCAGTATTTTTCCGTACCATTACAGGCAAGTTCAATTGCTTTGCGCGCTCTTCTGTAATCGTTAGGCAAAGAAGTCCTCTTCCTTGGGTGACCATGAAGTTGATGATCTCAGGTGTGATTTTTTCTGCAGCAATTAAAATATCACCTTCATTTTCTCTGTCCTCATCATCCATTAGGATAACCATTTTACCCAGACGGATATCTTCAATGATGTCTTCTATTTTACTTAGAGCCATGGCGTTGTCCTGAATTTAAATTTAATTGCGCATATATATTCCAGCCAGCATTCTAGCACTTAATTACGGAAATATCATTTTGAATTTCTCTGCCATAGCGTACTTGATTATTTAATATAAACGTATATTTATCACGATGATATGTATTTATTTATTCTCCGTACAGCCTAGTCTTGAAGCAATTTTCAAGTTAGATGCTATCTGTGAACTTCTACTGGTCATCAAATAAAACGGATAAATATTGTTCGATGATTGTGACAATGCTCAGGTTTTGTACAACATAATCTAGACAGATTTTTGGGTAGTCACTAAGCTGATTATGAATAAATAACGTGAAGTGAATATATATTCATAAGGTGATTATAATGAAAAATAAAATACTAACTATCAGCGCATTAGCTATGGCGACAGCTTTCTCAGGCTTTGCTATGGCAAACAATGGATTAATAGCGATTATTACCCCTTCCCATGACAACCCTTTCTTTAAAGCGGAAGCAATGGGTGCGCAAGCGAAAGCAGAAGAGTTAGGTTATACAACATTGGTTGCGTCTCATGACGATGATGCAAACAAGCAGGATCAGCTAATTTCAACGGCAATTGCTCGTAAAGCAAAAGCTATTATTCTCGACAACGCAGGTTCTGACGTAACCATCGGTGCGTTAGAAAAAGCGAAGAAAGCAGGTGTTCCGGCTTTCCTAATTGATCGAGAAATCAATAAAACTGGCGTAGCCATTTCTCAGATCGTTTCCAACAACTATCAAGGCGCACAGCTTGGCGCTGAGAAATTTGTTGAATTGATGGGTGGTGAAGGTAAGTACGTTGAGCTACTCGGTCGTGAATCTGACACCAATGCTCATGTTCGTTCTCAAGGTTATCACGATGTCATTGATGACTATACAGACATGAAAATGGTGGCTCAGCAAACAGCGAACTGGAGTCAGCCAGAAGCGTTTACGCGTATGGAATCGATTCTTCAAGCCAATCCAGATATTAAAGGTGTTATTTCAGGTAATGACACTATGGCTCTAGGTGCGGAAGCTGCTCTTAAAGCCGCTGGCCGTACGGACGTTATTGTGGTTGGTTTTGATGGCAGTGACTATGTTCGTGACTCAATTATCGCCAACGCAAACATTAAAGCGACAGTGCTACAACCAGCTTGGGACCAAGCTCAAATGGCAATGGTTCAAGCTGATAAATACATCAAGACTGGTTCAACAGGTATGGATGAAAAGCAATTGATGGATTGTATTTTGATTGACGATTCTAACGCTAAGAAACTCGACACTTTTGCAATGAAATAAGCCTCTAAGGTGAGCTGAGATTCGCTCCGGCTCACCGTCATTCAGCTATATCCAATGGTGTTTAAAGGATAGAGAAACATGAGTGTAATGAATTATACAAAATGGTCGTTAATACCTTTGATCTGCTTTGCTCTTATTGGGTGTGACGTAGTGAAGCTCGATCAAAATGGTAAGCCAATCATCCCTATGACAGCAGAAGAGGCCGCGTCTCTTAAAAACCTAACCGCAGAAGCGCTTGCTGAAAAGTTCTGGGGTGACATTCTTCAAGAAGCCAATGCGCTTTCCAAGTCTATAGATCAGCGAAATGACAATGGACGTAACAGTGCCTTTGTTAGAATTAGTGGTGTTGTTGGTGCTGTTGACGACAGTAAAAAAGCGGCGACTATGACGGTAGATACGGGCAGTAAGGAACTTCTACTTCAAATTGGTCCAATTATTCGTGGTAATTCTATCCGTGATGCCGCGAGTTTCATTAACTTCGACGACTTCAAAAATCAGGTTCAGTTTGCACGGTTATCTAAAGAGCTAAATAAAAAAGCAATGGAAAACTTCACTCGTCCAGACAGTTCATGGAAGGGGAGCAAAGTCGATGTGTTGGCCGCAGTAACCTACAACGAAACAGATGTTACTGAAGTCATTCCTCTTGAAATCGTAAAGAGGTAACGGCTATGGAATCGAATACTAAAGACATCATCATGAGAGCGGAAAACATATCCATGGTTTTCCCGGGCACCAAAGCACTGGATAACGTGTCTTATAATGTTTATCGCGGCGCAGTAAACGTCATCATTGGTGAAAATGGTGCTGGTAAATCCACGTTGATGAAGATACTTGCAGGGGTTCAGCAACAGACCGAAGGGCAGATGTACATCGAAGGTAAACCTGTTTCTTTTGATAGTACTCGTGGTGCGGCTGAACATGGAATTGGTATGGTGCATCAGGAACTTAATCTCTCTGATAACCTAACGATTGCAGAAAATATCTTCCTAGGTAGAGAGAAACAGAAAGGCATTTCGCCTATCGACAACGCCACTCAGTGCAAAATTGCTACTGAATTAATGAAGAGGCTTAAACAGGATATAAATCCAAATGAATTAGTCTCTAACTTGAAAGTAGGTCAGAAACAACTGGTGGAGATAGCGAAAGCGTTATCAGGCAAAGTCGATATCTTAATTCTTGATGAGCCAACGTCAGCGCTGAGTAAGAAAGAGGTCGACATCTTGTTTGATGTGATTCGAGACTTAACTGCTCAGGGAGTTTCCATTATCTACATCTCTCATCGCTTAGAAGAGCTGATGGAAATTGGTACCTATATTACGATTTTGCGAGATGGAAAATTCCAATCTGAAGCAGCGGTAAAAGATATCAGTGTACCTTGGATAGTCCGTCAAATGTTGGGCAGTGACCCTGTTGCTGACTTCTTACCAGAAAGCCGCGAGTATGGTGTAAAAGTACTCGAAGCTGAAGGCATTACTTATGTTAATGAATCTGAAGCGAGCGTGGTGAACGATGTGTCTTTCTATGTGCGTGAAGGTGAAATCGTTGGCATTTACGGTTTGATGGGCGCAGGGCGTACAGAGTTGTTTGAGTGTTTGGTGGGCAAGGCGAGATATTCTGGTCGTTTTTCTTTGAATGGCAAAATCATTGGCCCTAAAACCACGACTCCTGATCGTGTCAAAATGGGTATTGGTCTTGTACCTGAAGATCGAAAACAGTCTGGCATTTTTCCAGTGAGCTCTGTTGCAAGCAATTTAACGATTTCTAGTCTTTGGAAACGTTTAAAAGGCATGGCGATTTCTGAGCAAGAAGAGGCAAAAGCAGTTGACGAAGCGATTGATAGCCTATCTATAAAAGTCTCCTCTCCAAAAGTGGAAATTCAGGCGTTGAGCGGCGGAAACCAGCAGAAAGTGGTTATTGGGCGTTCGTTACTTACTGAGCCTAAAGTTCTTTTACTTGATGAGCCAACTCGAGGCATTGATGTGGGTGCTAAGGCCGATGTATTCGAAATGATGGTGAAGTTATCTCAACAGGGGATTGGAGTGTTGTTTTCGACCTCTGACCTTAAAGAGATTATGGCCGTGTCTGACAGGATATTGGTGATGTCTAACGGCAAACTTACCGCGAACGTGCTTCGTAGAGAAACCACCGAAGAAGATTTAGTACTAGCGAGTGCGCAGGGATTTTAATTATGAAAGCCAAAGCTGTTGAGGGCATGACAATGCCACAAAATCAATTTAACTCCGCGAATATTGGTTTGATCTTGTTGAAGTTGAGAACTTTTATCGCGTTATTCATTATTTTAGGCTTCTTCTCATTCACTGTGGATGGGTTTTTGGCGCCAAGCAGTTTAATCATTATGGTTAAACATATATCTATCAACGCATTCCTCGCCTTAGGGATTACCTTTGTCATCATCACTGCAGGTATCGATTTGTCTATAGGTGCCACTTTGGGCTTCTGTGGCATGGTCGCTGGCTACATGATTGCAAAAGGTATTGTGTTACCTATGTTTGGTATCGCTATATTCCCAAGTGTCTGGGTAATAGTGCCTGTAGTTTTGGTGATCGGTGGTTTGATAGGTGCAATCAATGGTCTCATCATAACGCGTTACAATGTAGCTCCGTTTATCTGTACTTTGGGTACCATGTATGTGATTCGTGGTGCAGCGATGTTGTTATCAGGAGGAGAAACCTTTCCTGGCCTACAAGGCAATCCACAGCTGGGGAATACCGGATTTGACCACATTGGCGCAGGTTATTTATTTGGTATCCCTTATGCGATTTGGTTGATGTTTATAGTAGCAGCCATCATTGCTTACGTTGCCAAGAAGTTGCCGTTTGGTCGTCATGTCTATGCGATTGGTGATAATGAACGAGCAGCCGAGCTCTCGGGCGTAAAAGTAAACAACGTAAAAATTTGGGTATACACCATCTCTGGCTTGTGTGCGGCATTAGCGGGAATTGTTGTAACGTCTCAACTCGTTGCTAGTCATCCAGCAACAGGTACTGCATTTGAAATGAATGCGATTGCTGCTGTTGTTCTTGGTGGTACATCCCTCGCCGGTGGTCGTGGTACGGTGACTGGTACAATTATCGGTGCATTCGTAATCGGTATTTTGGCTGATGGCTTGGTTATGATGGGGGTTAGTGAGTTCTGGCAAATGGTGATTAAAGGCATCGTGATCATTATTGCTGTCATTATCGATCAGATGCAAAGCAAGATGCAGTACAAGGCTGCAATTACGTCTCAAAAGTCTGTTGACTAGGTTTAGTGTAGAAGGAGCAAATATTAGCCATCTTCACACTTTGATGTACTGACGCTATTTTTTTGCCCCTTATGAATATATATTCAATATTGAATATATTGGAGGTTGTTATGAATCCTTATCGTTTATCAACTGATGAACTTGCTAAGAAAGCCACCGATATTCGCAAACGAATTGTGGTGTTGAACTCTGAAAGCCCAGCTGGTGGTCATACTGGCGCGGACTTATCGCAAGTTGAAATCGTCACATCGTTATATTTTAGAATCTTAAATTGTTCACCAGATCGTTTAGATGACCCAGAGCGAGATGTTTACATTCAGTCAAAAGGTCACGCAGCCGGTGGTTACTACTGCTGTCTTGCTGAAGCGGGATATTTTCCAACGGACTGGTTATCGAGTTACCAACATGCTGATTCCAAGCTACCAGGCCACCCTGTGAAACATAAAACCCCTGGGGTTGAACTGAATACCGGTGCGTTAGGGCATGGCTTACCTGTTGCTGTTGGTTTAGCACTAGCGGCCAAGAAATCCGGCAGCAAACGCAAAATATACGTCCTTACCGGTGATGGCGAACTTGCTGAAGGCAGTAACTGGGAGGCTGCGTTAGTAGCAGCACACTATGGCTTAGACAACTTGATCATCATTAATGATAAGAACAAGTTGCAGCTTGCTGGCTTTACTAAAGACATTATGAAAACGGATCCTCTAGATGAAAAATGGCGCGCATTTGGAATGCAAGTGACTGAGTGTGAAGGTAACAATGTTGAATCAGTTGTTTCGACTCTAGAAAGTTTGCACGCAGAGGGCAAACCTCACGTTGTGATCGCAAATACCATTAAAGGAGCGGGCATTTCGTTCATAGAAGGACGTCCAGAGTGGCATCACCGAGTTCCTAAAGGTGATGAAGTGACATTGGCATTGGAGGAGTTGAATCATGGGTAATGCAGAGCATTTTGCAAATATTATGGTCGAGCGTTTCATCTCTGCGGTAGAAAGAGGAGTAGACCTTGTCCCTGTCGTCGCTGACTCAACTTCTACCGCGAAAATCGCGCCGTTTATAAAGGCATTTCCTGATCGTTTAGTGAACGTAGGTATTGCTGAGCAAGCCTTGGTTGGAACCGCCGCTGGTTTGGCTTTAGGTGGCAAAGTAGCCGTTACCTGTAACGCTGCGCCATTTCTAATTTCTCGTGCAAATGAGCAAGTGAAAGTGGATGTATGCTACAACAACACAAATGTTAAGTTGTTCGGCCTAAATTCCGGTGCTAGTTATGGTCCTTTAGCGAGTACGCATCATAGTATTGATGATATCTCTGTTATGCGCGGTTTTGGCAATATTGAAATTTACGCTCCGGCTTCCCCAACGCAGTGTCGTCAAATTATCGATTACGCCATTGAAAAGGAGGGGCCAGTATACATTCGTATGGATGGTAAAGAACTGCCAGAGCTATTTAGTGACGACTACAGTTTCGAGCCAGGCAAAGTCGATGTCTTGTCTGAAGGCAAAGATATTCTGCTTATTGGTATGGGGTCAGCAATGCATGAAGTCGTGGATGCGGCAGCCATGCTTAGAGACCAAGGCATTTCATCGCAAGTGGTGTGCATTGCCTCAATCCGGCCTTGTGACGTGAATCAGATTGCGGCAAACCTTGCCGGATTTAAATCGGTGATCACTGTTGAAGAACATAATGTTAATGGTGGTGTGGGTGCTCTAGTTTCTGAAGTTATTGCAGAGTTTGGCATAGGTAACCGCTTAAAACGTTTGGGCATTGCTGATGGTGCTTATGCACTTGCTGCTGACCGCAAATCATTAAGAGCACACCACGGTTTTGATGCGAAGGGAATTTGTAAAACTGCACTTGAGATGGTAAAGGAGAACTAGCATGTCTCAGCCATTCATTCTCTCTATTGACGAGGGGACAACCAACGCAAAGGCTATTGCTGTCAGTAGATCAGGTGACGTTCTGAGTAAAGGTAGTGTTCCTGTAGAGTTGTTTCATCCATACCCTGGTTGGGCTGAACAGGATCCTGAAGCGATTTGGAATGCGACCCTATCTGCGATTGAAGCTTGTTTGAAACAACTCGATTCAGAGTTGTTGGCAGGCATAGCAATCAGCAATCAGCGTGAGTCAGTGTTAGTTTGGGATAAAAAAACAGGTCAGGCATTAACGCCACTTGTGAGCTGGCAGTGTCGTCGCTCGGAAGATATTTGTGCTGATATCGCTAAAAAGCCGGAAGCAGACATAGTCAAGAAGTTAACAGGCTCTGTTATCGACCCTCTGTTTCCTGCCTCTAAAATTCGCTGGCTATTGGATTATTTGGAAAATGGTACACAAAGAGCAATAAATGGCGAGCTGTGTGTCGGTACTGTGGATAGCTGGCTGGTTTGGAAGCTTACTGATGGCAAGCAATTTGTTACCGATGCATCAAATGCTTCACGCTACCAGTTGTTTAACATTAGCACGTTTAGTTGGGATCCCTTGCTGCTTGATCTCTATCAGATACCTGAGCAATGTTTACCCCAAGTCATAGCTTCTACAGGTGAAAGAGGTGTGACAGCTGGTCTGTCAATTATCAAGGATGGTGTTCCCGTCTTGGCGCAAGTTGGCGATTCTCACGCGGCGCTTTATGGGCAAGGCGGCTTCAATCCTGGAGTTGTAAAGGCAACGTACGGTACGGGAAGCTCGCTGATGGTCAGAATCAATGAACTTCCAAAGTATGATTTTGGTGTTTCCACTACGGTAGCTTGGGATGACGGTAAGCCGAGCCTAGCTATGGAAGGTAACATCACTCATACGGGTTCTGCGATTAAGTTTATTTCTAAGATTTTGGGAATATCAGATATCAATAAACTCAGCCAACTGGCTTGGTCAGTAGAAGATAGCGGTGGCGTGTTTTTTGTGCCTGCGTTAGCTGGGCTTGGTGCTCCTTATTGGGATGCTAAGGCAAGAGGCTTAATTACTGGTTTAACTGACGCAGCAACGCCTGCGCATATCGCTCGCGCTGCCTTTGAATCGGTAGCGTACCAAGTTGCAGACTTGCTTTTTTCTATGGAAGCCTCTGCGCAAATCTCACTCAACGAATTATCAGTTGATGGTGGCCCTACAAACAATCGTCAGCTGATGCAGTTTCAAGCAGATCTTTTACAAAAAACAATAGTGAAACGTGATGTGGTTGAAGTCTCTGCTTTGGGCGCAGCGTTTTTAGCTGGTAAAGCTCTTGGCTGGTGGCCGAATGAACAAACGTTATCTCAGTTGCTTCCTGAAAGTGAAGTAATCGAACCTAATATAAATGCGAACGTGATTCTTGATAATTATAAATTATGGAAACAGGCGGTAAACCGTGCTCGTTTTCAATCCAATGACGAAGAGGTCATATAATGAAAAATACACTGGAACAAACTACCCTGGCTGTTTTATTTGGTAACCGTAACTTCTTTCCTAGTTACTTACTGGATGATGCTCGTAAAGATATTCAAGCGGTTTGTGAAGAGATGGGGATCAAAGCGATCATGCTCTCGGATACACAAACACCATATGGCGGTGTTGAAACCTATCAACATGCTAAAATAGCCGCAGAACTTCTTAAAGCACACAAAGAAGAAATTCAAGGCGTATTGGTTTGTTTACCTAACTTTGGTGATGAAAAAGCCATTGCAGATTCTATCCGATTATCGGGTGTGAATGTCCCTGTCCTCATTCAGGCAGAATCTGACGCATTGGATAAAATGGGGTTAGCAACACGTCGTGACAGCTTCTGCGGAAAAATTTCATTGTGTAATAACTTGCGTCAATATGGCATTCCTTATTCTCTTACTACGCAGCATGTCTGCGAGTTAAAGAGCGAAGTGTTTAAGCAAGATTTAGCCAATTTTGAAAACGTATGTCGTGTTGTCGGAAGGATGAAAGGCTGTCGTGTTGGTGCGATTGGCGCTCGTCCAGCTAGCTTCAATACTGTGCGCTATAGCGAAAAGATGCTTGAGCGTCTAGGTATTACTGTTGAAACCATCGACTTATCGGAGATTTTTGCTAGCGTCGAAAGCATTACTGATGGTGATCTGCGTATTGAAGAAAAATTGTCATTGTTGAAAGCGAATGCGGATACTCAAGGCATTGCAGAAGACAAACTGATCACCATGGCAAAACTGTTTGTGGTTATTAGTCAGTGGATTGCTGATAACGATATTCATACCACCGCCATTCAATGTTGGACATCACTACAAAAAACATTGGGTGTAAACGTATGTTCAATCATGAGTGTGATGTCTGGTCAGCTTATCCCAAGTGCTTGTGAAGTGGATGTTATGGGGGCACTGTCTATGTATGCATTGACTATTGCCTCACAGAAACCAGCGTCTATTGCGGATTGGAATAACAACTTTGGTGATGATCGAGACAAATGTGTTCTATTCCATTGTGGTAACTTTGCAACGTCAGAACTGGACAATCCATTTATGAGTACTGCAGATATCATAGGTACTACTGTTGGATGTGGTAACACATGTGGTGCGATCAATGGTCGAATGAAACCAGGACCTCTTACATATTTCCGTTTATCAACGGATGACTTTACTGGACAAGTGAAGTCGTATGTTGGTGAAGGTAAGTTTGTCGATGACGAGCTTGACACGGTTGGTTGTAGAGCTGTTGTTCAAGTTAAAGAGCTTGAAGGATTACTTGCATACATCTGTAACAACGGATTTGAGCACCATGTTGCAATGAACCATTCATCAACTAGCAATGTTCTTTATGAAGCGTTTACTAAATATCTTGGTGTGGAATGTTACAAGCATAGCTAAATTGCGTTTGTTGAGAGCAAATTGACCCGCTGGGGGTTAGTGAAACTTGGCCAACTTGTATCGCAAGTTGGTCTTTTTTCTTGTATAAACAAAGCGTAGTATGAATTTTTATTCGAAAATGAATATAATGTCAGATCTAGCCACGTAAGTACTTTATTGCAGAGGATATAGGATGTTAAAGAGAGATGAACAGCGCTTGTTGGTGAAAATTGCGACTCTTTATTACAACGAAAGTAAAAAGCAGTCTGATATCGCTAAAGAGCTTGATCTTTCACAGTCATTTGTTTCAAGGGCGCTATCCCGTTGTACTAAAGAAGGTATCGTTAAGATCACTGTAGTGCAACCATCCAATGTGTACTTAAATGTGGAATCTGAACTTCAGAAAAAATATTCACTAGTGCAAGCCATCATTGTTGATGTCACTGAGGATGCAAGTGACGATGACATTAAACGAGCTATTGGATCTGCCGCTGCGCACTATATGCAAACATCTTTACCTGCCAATTCATTGGTTGGCGTATCAGCTTGGAGCGGTACGATCAGAGAGATGGTTGAGCAGTCACATCCGCTCAGCATCAAAGCGAAAGGTGTTGTACAACTCTTAGGTGGTGTGGGCGTAAACGGCAATGCTCAAGCGTCGATGTTGACACACTCACTTGCAGAAATGTTGAACTGTAAGGCTTATCTTTTACCTTCTCAAAGCATTGAACGGACCGTTGATTATAAGCAAATGTTGTTAAAAACAGACGAAGTAAGCTCTGTTGTGAATATGTTTGATGAAGTGGATTTTGCTCTTGTGGGCATTGGTATGCTAGAGCCATCTCACCTGCTGAAATCGTCGGGTAACTACTACAAAGACGATATGGTGGAAGATCTTGCTGCACGTGGTGCAGTAGGGGATATCTGTCTTCACTATTTCGATGAAAATGGCAAGCCTGTACTTGGGCCAGATGAAGACCCTGTGATTGGTATGGATCTCAATTCTGTTAAACGTTGTCCGAGAGTGGTGGCTCTTGCTGGTGGTATGGACAAACTAGCTGCAATCAAAGGGGCACTTACTGGTGGTTACATTGATATTCTTATTATCGATGTTCATACGGCGAAAAAACTACTTTAGCTTTTAAACGCAGAGCGTCGTTAAAACGACTCTCTGCGTTTAAAAGTAAATTCCAAATTCACAATTGGGTTTTCAGGGTATTTACCTTCAATTCTGTCGGCAAGCATGTTAGCTGCTTGCTGCCCCATGCCAATGCGGTCAATATTTACTGTAGTGATAGATGGGACGTTGTATTCAGCAACATCTAAGTCACCAAACCCAATTACAGAAAAATCGTCTGGCACCTTCATGTTCTGCTTGTGAGCTTCAGCGATACATCCTTGTGCAAGGGTGTCTGAAGAACAGGCGATAACATCGAACGGTTGCTCTGTTGCTAACAATGCCTGCATTCCTGTACGTCCAGATTGCATTTTGGCAGGACTAGGAACTTGAGTGACCGTATGGTTAATCTCGTTTTGCTTAAAAACTTTGATTATTTCCTGCAGGCGTTTCTGAGCACGTGAATCTTCTGCCCAAATAAGACCAACATGCTTGGGCTTTTTCTTTACGATCTCGTGGCCAATTGCTTCACCAATCTTGTCATGTGATAAACCAACCAGCATGTCGATAGGTGTTGGTGTTGAATCCCAAATCTCTACTACTGGAACTGAGGAATTAAGTATGATCTTCTTCAACCGATTATCGTGGTGAACACCTGTCAAAACAATGCCGTCAGGGCGATGAGACATCAGTGACGAAACTATGTCGACTTCGCTTGCAGCGCTGTAATCTGAAACACTAAGCAAAACGTGATAGCCACGCTGTGCTAAACATCCCCGAAGTGCCTCTACGGTTTCCACGAACATGCTGTTGTTAATTTGCGGTACGACGACGCCGATTAAACCACTTTTACTAGAAGCCAAAGCTCCTGCTGCTTTGTTTGGAATATAGCCAGTACTTTCGACTGCAGATTTCACCTTGTTAAGTGTTGCTTCTTTAACAACCGATGGATTGTTTAAGGCTCGACTAACTGTCATCGCAGATAGACCTGCAACGCGAGCTACATCTTCTAATGTGGGTGATTTGCTTTTGTTCGTTTTCAAAAATTATTTCCTGTTAGCCAGTAGTGATAGAAGAAACTAGTTTTTATCTATCTTTCTCAGCAAGTTGGCGGAGATTCTAACACAGTTACATGAATAGCAACCTTAATATCCTATAATTACCATTAAAAATGTTAGCGATATATAAAATGTATGAGATTGAAGCTGCAAATTTAGATGTCAGAGATGTTTGCCCAAATTTAAAAGACATTAATTGTGATCATTAAAGCAAATTTTAGTCGTTGTCATAGTGTTGTATTCGATAAAAAGTTATAAATGTTTGCGCTAACATTTTAATGTGATAACCAATAGGTGAGTTTTTACTCAATCACTTTTTAAACAAGAAGTGCTAAACCTAAACAAGAAGAGCGAAACAAGATGAAAGACATTCACTTGTAAGCTAAGAATTCATGGTAGGTTGCTACGGCGACCTGAGTCATTGCTCATTCATGAGCCCTAACCATAAAGGTATAAGACATGACATCTCCAAAAGTTACCGAAGTTAAAGTTATTCCTGTTGCTGGTCGCGACAGTATGTTGCTAAACCTAAGCGGTGCGCACGCACCTTTCTTCACTCGTAACATCATTATTATTACTGATGAGTCGGGCAACCAAGGTGTGGGTGAAGTACCGGGAGGCGAGAAAATTCGTCAAACTTTGGAAGATGCAATTCCACTGATTGTTGGCAAAGGTATCGCTGAATACAAAAACATTAAGACTGCAGTTTCAAAAGCGTTTAATGACCGTGACTCTGGTGGCCGTGGTAAACAAACGTTCGACCTACGTACCACGATTCACGTGGTTACGGCTATCGAAGCTGCACTACTAGATCTTCTTGGTAAACACCTTGGTGTTAACGTGGCGTCTCTATTGGGTGATGGTCAGCAACGTGATTTCGTTGAAATGCTAGGTTACCTATTCTTTATCGGCGATAAAGACGTAACAGATCTGCCATACCAAAACCAAGATGAAGACGAGTGTGAGTGGTATCGTGTTCGTCATCAAAAAGCGATGACGCCTGAAACGGTTGCTAATCTAGCAAAAGCTTCTCATGCGAAATACGGTTTCCACGATTTCAAACTGAAAGGCGGCGTTCTTTCTGCGGATGAAGAAGCATTGGCTGTAAAAGCAATCAAAGCAGCATTCCCTGAAGCTCGCGTAACTCTTGATCCGAACGGTGCATGGTCTCTAGATGAAGCGATTCGCATTGGTCTAGAGCTTAAAGACACGTTAGCCTACGCTGAAGACCCATGTGGCGAAGAAAATGGTATGTCTGGTCGCGAAGTGTTAGCGGAATTCAAACGTCGCACTGGTCTACCAACAGCAACGAACATGGTTGCGACAGATTGGCGCCAAATGGGCCACTCTCTGAGCCTGCAATCAGTCGATATCCCGCTGGCTGACCCTCATTTCTGGACAATGGAAGGTTCAGTGCGCGTTGCTCAAATGTGTCATGAGTTTGGTTACACTTGGGGTTCGCACTCTAACAACCACTTTGATATCTCGCTTGCGATGTTTACTCACGTAGCGGCAGCGGCTCCTGGCAATATTACAGCAATTGATACTCACTGGATTTGGCAAGAAGGCAATCAACGTCTAACCAAAGAGCCTTTCCAAATCGTTGACGGTAAAGTGCAAGTTCCAAATAAACCAGGTCTAGGTGTTGAACTGGATATGGAAAAAGTGGAAGAAGCACACAAGCTTTACATGGACAACTGCCTAGGTGCTCGTGATGACTCTATCGGCATGCAATATCTGATTAAAGGTTGGAAATTCGACCCTAAACGTCCTTGTTTAGTGCGTGACTAAGCTCTAATTCCAAATCGGAAAAAGAACAGTTATATACACGAGACTAACACTTGAAGTGATGTTCTAACGTTAATTTCTGTATAGCTCTGTAACGACTCTAAAGACCTATGAAAATAGTCTCTAGGGTCGTTTTTTTTGCTTGCAAATAAAACTATAAATACTAGCAATTATCATTTGCATAATGTTAACATCTGACCCTAAAAATTTAACCGAACCTTTTGGTGTATCTAAGGCTGGAAGCTATAGAAAACAAGGTTTGGAGAATAAGCAATATCTATAAATTTGGTGAGTTAAGATGCTATCGGATGTATTACAGCAGGCCGTTGAGGCGCAGCGAAAAAGCGAAAAGCGTCGAGGAATGATATTAACCAGTTTTGGCGTATTACTCGCCGCTTCTTTTGTTCTCGATATTATGACTGGCCCTTCAATGATTGATGCGAGCTCAGTGATTTACGCTTTGCTTCAGTGGGCAGGTTTACCTTTCCAAGTGGATGATTCAACGCAAGTCATCGTCAGTAACTTACGTTTGCCGATTGCTCTGATGGCGATTTTTGTTGGTGGCTCGTTGGGAATGGGCGGGGCAGAAATGCAGACCTTGCTGAATAATTCCATGGCAAGCCCTTATACATTAGGTATGGCTGCAGCAGCGGGTTTTGGTGCGGCATTAATGCTTTACACTGGTTCTCTGGGTATCGATAGCAACATAGCCGTACCTATTGGCGCGTTTGTCTTTTGTATGCTGTCGGCGTGTTTTCTTTTTGCGCTGGCATCAGTTCGTCATATCGGTTCAGGGCAATTGATCCTAGCTGGTATCGCGCTGCTGTTCCTATTCCAATCTTTGTTATCTCTTGTGCAGTTCATTTCGTCACCTGAATTGAGCCAACAGATTCTGTTCTGGCTATTCGGTAGTCTTTCAAAAGCGACGTGGACAAACTTAGCGATTACCGCAGCAGTAGTGATGGCGAGCTTGTTCTTGTTACTGCAAGATTCATGGAAACTGACCGCTTTAAAACTTGGTGAAGAGCGAGCAAAAAGCCTTGGCGTAAACATCGTGAAGCTGCGTCTAAAAACCTTGTTGATTGTTGCTGTGATGACTGCAACGGTCACCAGTTTTGTTGGCATCATCGGTTTTATCGGTATTGTTTCACCTAATATCGCCAAGATCTTGGTGGGTGAAGATCAGCGTTTCTTCCTTCCGCTTTCTTTCCTTATCGGTGCATTTTTGCTTTCTACTGCATCCGTGTTATCAAAAGTGATTGTGCCGGGCGCTCTGTTCCCAATTGGTATTGTGACAGCCATTATCGGTGTGCCTTTCTTCTTCTGGCTCATCATCGCAAGGAGAAGATAAGGTGCGCGAAGTAATCCCTATGTTGGAAGTAAAGAAGCTTAACGTACGGTTAGGTGAGATAGTTTTAGCAAAAGATATCAGTTTTAAGCTTAAACAAGGGCAGGTTAACGTTATTCTTGGCCCGAACGGAACTGGTAAAAGTACACTACTGAAAACCTTATTTGGTGATATCAAAACCGAAAGTGGCGAGATTCAGTACGGCAAAGACGTTCTTTCTAAAAAGTCTCTTGGTGCTTGGCGTACAAAGTTTGGCTATATGCCGCAAGATATTCACCTTGATGTGAACATGACGGTTATCGAAGTCGTTCTGCTGGGCAGACTTGATGCTCTTAGCATGCGCATTGAAACCAAAATGTTGGAAGAGGCGTTAGGCATTTTGCAGAGCATTGGTTTAGAACACCTTGCTAATAGAGATGTGAGAACATTGAGTGGTGGTCAGTGTCAAATGATACTTTTTGCACAAGCGCTGATGAGACAGCCTGAAATACTCATGCTTGATGAACCAGTAAGTGCACTGGATTTACATTACCAACATGTATTGTTAAATCATCTGGTCAAACAAACTAAACAGCAAAACTACACCACATTAATGGTGCTGCATGACCTAAACTTGGCAGCGCAATACGCCGATAACCTTCTGATATTAAAGCAAGGAGAGCTAATAGCTTTTGGTAGCCCACAAGAGCTGTTAACTAGCGAACTGATCCATGAGCTTTATCATGTGGAAGCTGACGTTCTTACAGATGAAAACGGTACTCCATTTGTTCGTACTCGTCGTCCGAGTGCGGCGGAAATAATGGTATAAACTTGTTGGGCTAATGGTCGGCAGAAAAGGGTAAAGATATGGTCTTTACCCTTTTTGTTAAAGCAGTCATGACTGCTTAATCGTATAGGTCGTATGAACCTTCGATGGCATGAATCAAATCCACAATCAGCGTGTTGTATGGTGTTGGAACCCCATAGCGTTTTGCCTGTTCGACTATTGCACCATTGATTGCATCAATTTCCATTTTTACGTGGTTTTTTCTGTCTTGATACATTGAAGAGTAACCATCCCCTGCAACTTCGCAGACACTCTTCACCATATTCAGCGCTTCGCGGCGGTCGAAATATGTACCATCAGCTTCTGCTACTTCAATCGCTTCGTAGATCAGGCGTTTTGCAAAGTCCCATGCGTGTTGGTTTTTCACCATGTAGCCAATAGGCGTTTGTGTAATCGCAGTGAAGGTATTCACAGACAGATTCACCAATAATTTGCTCCAGATGATTCTTTGAATGTCGTCTGTCACTACGGTTTCAAAACCTGCTTCTTCAAGCAGTGATGCTGCAAGAGTTATCTGCTGCTTTGCTTCGTGGTTACTACCAATGGTTGTTGCACCTGATGCGGGGTGTTTGATGTTACCCTTACCAAGATTAACCGCATTATGTTTACTGTTACCAATGATGACGTTTTCTTTCTTGGCGTATTTTTCAATGATACGGTCATTTCCAGCGCCGTTTTGCAACGTCATCACTAAGGTGTTTTCGTTAAAAAGGCTTTGGTTTTGTTCAAGAGCTTGCTCTGTGTATGTCGATTTCACAAACACAATGACGATATCCATTTTCTCGTGGCACTGACCTGAAAGTGAAGCTTGAACATTAGGATAAGAGACCACAGTTCCGTTGGCTTCGTGAACGGTAATACCTTCCGCGTTTATTGCGTCAACTTGAGATTGGAGCGTATCAATCATGCGTACTTGATGTTGCTTACTTAGGTATGCGCCATATAGACAACCCATTGCTCCGGCACCGACAACCGCAATTTTCATATTTTGTACCCTTGTCCTTATAAGATGTGACTGCCAGCATGGATGCGGGAGAGTCCTTTCTCTTACGCGCTAGCATTTGCAGTATACAAAGCAGTTGTGAAATGCCGAAATTGATGAAGTTTCGTTAAATGAAACTTATTTTCTGATTATTCTCTTATTAATAGAATAAATGGGGTGTATTTGATAAATTCGCTGAACTAGATGACGTTTATCGTAGAAAATCACGAAAACGCACCGTAATACGAGCATTGGACACATTTGTCTCAGGAAGAGGCTACAAACATCATGATTCGAGAACCCTCAGATAGCCAAGCGATCAACCGACATATCGGTACTCGTATCAGGACTCATCGTAAAAATATGGGTATGACAATTCAGACCCTAGCTGACAAGATCTTTAAAAGTAGAGCAACCGTCTCAAAATATGAAACTGGTGAAATTTCACTGGATATGGTGACTCTGTTTAACGTTGCCTCTGCTCTTCAAGTAACGCCAAACCAGCTAATTGATTATCGTGTGAATACTCAATCGGAGACAGGTTTGAGAGCCTCCGCGATGAAGACCTTTCATAACGCTTCGCAGCTCTATTTCTACTTTTACGACGGACGATACAACCGCCTTAAAGACGGCGTGATTAATATTCTTCCTGAGAAAGAGGGCAATCAACATACGGCGACATTGACAATAAGTGTAGTAACACGAGATGGTAAGAGTAGTGAGATCTATTACTTAGGTTCAGTGACATACAGCGACCGTTTAATCCGCTTTTCGTTTATCAACCAATACAACACCTTAGAAGAGTGTCTGTTGTATATTTTTAACCCTCTTGAGCTTAGAGACAGTACGTATGGGATGTTGTGTGGCATATCTTCTGCAGACATGCGACCATGTGCTTTTAAATGCTTAGTGACGTTAACTAGTCAGCAATATTCTGATGGGTTGAAAGAGCAACTTCGCTTGACTAGAGATGAGCTTAAAGAGTCGAAAAAGCTCAATATGCTGGTGATAGACAACGTTCTTTAGGTTGCGATAACTGCATGTGGAAACAACTGAAGATTTGAAAGAAAAATGGCTGCGTAATTGCAGCCTTTCCGAATGTTTATGGCCAAGCGCGCTTTTTACCACCTGCGTTTGCTTTGATCAGCTCAATTGCTTTCTTTGACTTGTCTTCAATCGAATCCAAGCTTTTTGATACGTTAGCCTGAAACTGTTTGGTCAATGCGGCTTGTTCCGCATCTGCTTTTGGCGCTTCTGGTACTTGGAGTTTATGAATCATCTGTGCCAATTGCTTGTTTTGGCTTTCCAGCGTTTTCACTTTTAGATTGAGCTCTCTTAACGCACTGTTTTGCTCTTCAATTTTGGCTTCAATACTGTTGAAGGCTTTGAGAATTTGCCCAACACTCTGCTCAATCATCAAGTTCTCCGCAATTGGCTATTGTTGATTTTCAACCACCAAGCACGTTTTCAAACGATACTGCGCCAGTGATAAATTTGCGCCAAGTATACAGATAAACCCTGCCGTTATTGCGTAGGAATACGCCGATATTTGGCCTTTCTATTGCTGAATAAACGTTTGAACGAACGTCCTTTTTGTTCCGAATTTGCGTTGCTTGGATAAAGAACAGCAACGATTCCAGCGAGGAAAAGAGAGCAGGATATCCATTGTACTGTTGAAAGTGTCTCGCCAAAAAACAGATATCCGCTTAACAAAGCAAACACACTGGTTAATAGCGTCAGAGGTGCGAGTTTAGACATCGGATAGTTTAGGATCATCTTATTCCAGATCCAGTAGCCGAACAGAGTTGTTGGGTAGGCTTGAAACAGTACCGAGAACCAAGCACTTCCGTTCCACTGCTCATAGGTTGCGACTAAGCCGTCAACCCCGTTTACTGCAAGGCTTAGCAGTATCAGTGGCACGGGAGCAAACAACATCCCCCAAATGTTAAAGGCAAACGGTGATTTGGTCCCTGAATGACGAATAATTACCCCCATTAATGGCCAGCAGATAGCGGAAATCAGAATGAACACGAAGCCAAGCAGAGTGATATTACCGTTGGTATAAACGATAGAAAGAATTAAGCCAACCAGTGCAACCGCAATTCCAAGCCACATCTGCTTGCTTATGACCTCTTTATAAAGCAAAGCTCCCACTGCGATAGTGGTTAACACATCTAGCTGTAGTAAAACCGACGCCATACCGGAGGAAAGACCAAATGCAATCGAGCAATACGCCATCCCCCATATCCCAGTACCAAATACTAAACCGTAGGCAATGAAGTATTTAACGTGGACGTTTGGTTTCTTCACAAAAAAGATAATAGGAAAAGTCGCTAACAAGAAGCGAGCTGCGGCAATTAAAAAGGGATCGAGTTGGCTGACAACAAGTTTGATAGCGGAAAAATTCACGCCCCAAATGACCATGACTCCAATAACGAGTAATAAATGTTTTCCCTGCACAATAATCTCCTCATGTTCGAATTATGGACAGAGTATTGCTTGAGCTATAAAACCAGTACAGATACAATTCGTGAAAATTTAACCAGTACAATTTATCGCTATGCAGAAATATAAACAGTTAGCAGAGAAGATCATTGAAGATATTCATTCCACCAAATTGAAGCATGGTGATCGTATGCTTTCATTGCGTCTGTTTGCGAAGCAACATGATGTGAGTGTTTCTACAGCCGTAAGTTGTTATCAAGAGTTAGAACAAAGGGGATGGTTAGACGCTCGTCCCCAATCAGGATTCTTTATCTGTTCAAAAACGCCGGCTGTCTCAACGCCGTCATGGAAGCGATTCACGCCACAACTGGCGACGGATGTTCGCCCCCGTGTCAAACCTCAAGTGAAATCAGGGCCACTGGGTATCGCGTGTATCGAGCCTGATGTGATTGCACTGCGTGCAATGGAAAAAAGCTTTCGTCGTGTAATGACACAATCTGCTTCGAAACTGACTCAATATCCGGATAAGAAGGGTGAACCTGTACTGAGAGAAGCGCTGAGCACTCACTTCAGCCAGCTGGGGTTTTCGCTGCACAAGGATGAATTGGTGGTAACTCATGGCTGTATGGATGCAGTGAAAACTGCATTGCAAATCAGTGTGAATGCAGGTGACACAGTGGCAGTGAGTTCACCATGTTTTAACGGATTACTAGAGCTGCTTGCCAATCTGGGCTTAAAAGTTATCGAGATTCCGTCACTAGCAGAAGGGATTGATCTTGATGCGCTAGAGAAATTGTTTCAAAACCAGCAGGTACAGGCCGGATTGTTTTGCACCACACACATGAATCCGCAGGGCATTACTATGTCGGCAAAACAGAAGCAACGATTGAGTGCGTTGGCGGGGAAATACCGGATACCTGTGATTGAAGATGATGTGTATTTCGAACTCAATCATTCAGACCAGTTGCATTTACCTACTGCTTACTACGACGACAGTGGTTATGTGATTTGGTGTGGTTCTTTCTCCAAAACTTTATCGCCAAGCTACCGTCTGGGTTGGTGCCGTCCGGGGAGGTTTATTGAAAAATACACCCAGCAATACGAAGGTGTGCCGACGCTGATTCAAATGGCGATTGCGGATTTCATTCAAACCGGTGCCTATAGCAGACACCTCAAACGTGTGAGGCATCAACTGGCAGTAAATAAACAAGATTACACCCGTTTTCTGGCGCAACATTTGCCCCAAAATAGTCGAATTACTCAGCCTGACGGTGGTCTGGTTCTGTGGATGCAAGTGACGGGTTTAAATGCACAAGCACTTAGCGATAAAGCCATCGAGCTAAATTTAGATATTCGAATTGGTAGCGTTTTTACTGAGTCTCAACGCTATGATGACTGCGTTCGAATTAACATCGGTTTTGCACTAAACCACGACATCGAAACCTTGTTAAACACCTTGATTGGACTTATCAATAGCTGTCTGCCGCTTGAGACTTGCGAAAGCGAAACGTCTGAACAGGAAGCACTTGTAGTACTAAGCAGACAAGAATAAATGCAAACCCATACCAGCCTATAACGGTGAATCGCTCTCCAACCAAAGCGACAGCAAACAGTGTGGCAATGGCAGGTTCAAGCAGAGTGATCAGCGTAGCCGTGCTTGCTTCCAAATGCTTTAACGCATAGCCAAACAGCAGGTAGCCCAAGAACATAGGTATGGTTGCCATATAGATGACCACAGCTGTGTGTTTGGTATCTGCAAACAGGTTATCTCCGGTAATGAACAGTGAGGGTAATAACAAGGTCGCTGCCAAACCAAACATACTCGCCATTGCTGACTGAGAACTCACTCCGCGTTCAATCATACCGCGTGCTGCCCATGAGTAGGAGGCATAAGTAAGTGCAGCGATAAGTCCCAGTGCAATTCCTAAAAGTTGAAGCATCGAACTTGCGTCTGAGTGAACACTTTGTTCTTTTCCAAGCGTGAGTAACACGATACCAACAGTGCCTACGATGAACGAGACTACCCATTGTAAAGAAATCTGCTTTTTGCTAATGAGACGCTCAAGCAAAACGGTGAAAAACGGTGCGCTGGCGATGGAAATCAAAGTGCCTATCGCGACGCCTGAAAGTCGCATAGAGGTGTAAAAAGCGAGCGGATAGATGGCGACCGCTGCGCCACCACAAAGCAAAAGTTTGTATTGCTGAAGTAGTGTAGCCATATCGCCAATGAGCTTTCTTCGTGCATTGATCATGAGTAATAATCCACCGCCACCCATAGCAGATGCACCTATGGCTAGAGGGCTAATATCTGGTGCGAAACTGGCTGCGGTTCCTGTTGTTCCCCAGAACACACTAGCGAGAACAACGGCAAAGACTCCGCTGATATTCGCATTTCCTCTAAACATAACCACTCCATCTATCCATTTGATTTAGGCAGTATTGTATGCGTCAACTGCTATACATTTTGTGCAGATTGGACGTTTGTGTGGGCTATGAAGACGGAGTTAACGAGTTATCTTTGAGGGGGATAGACCAAAATGCTGAGAAAATCGGCGGCTAAAAGCACTGTGGTCAACATAACCGACAGACTCAGCGACAATTTGAATTGGGTAGTCAGTATGGATAAGTAACGCCTGCGCTTTCTCCATCCGTTTCTGAGTGATGTACTGAGTCACGGTTAAGGATGTTTGTTGTTTGAAAAGCTTTTTGAACTGGGTTGGACTCAAAAAAGCAACAGACGACAGCTGCGTGATAGACAGTGAATCTGCAAGATGAGCTTCGATATATTCTTGAACTTTTCTGATGCGATTATCGAACTGCTTTAAGATTTGTTGTTCTGCGAGTAAAAGCGAGAAAGTTTGTAGCATCATCTTCTCGATTTCTGGGTTCACTTTGTATTTAAGTTGCTCTTCAATGAAACTCAAATAGTGCATTAAGGGGGGGCTGATAGAAAATACGATGGTGTTAGATTCCGCAATATGTGACGGCAGAGTATCGAGATCGGCTACCACAAACCTAGCTTCTGATTCTGCCGCGAAATAGTGCATTTCATTTGCACGTACCACCACGCATTCACCGGGTCTCACCGCACCTTTAAATGCTTCAACTTCAATGTTGATTACACCGCGAAGAGGCAAAACCAACTGATAGAAATCATGGCTGTGCCCGTTCTTTTGACGGCTATAGGAGCGGATTGAAAGTGAGTTGGAATTAAGCATTCATCAATTATTCGTATTTTAAGACTAGAAAACCTAAGCGAAGCGTTAAGACACTATATCCCTAAAGCGGCTCCCGCAGCAATGAAGAATGCTACGCATGCAACTATCGGCAGCTTGAGTTGCTTGAGCAGATAAAATCCAACCAATACCAAAGCGATGTCTGATGCGGCAAAGACGGCACTGGAAAATACCGGTTGGTACAAAGCAGCAGCAAGCAAACCAACGACAGATGCGTTTACGCCATTCAGTGCGCCAGCAATAGATGAGTTGTCTGCTAATGAATGCCAGTTTTTCAGCACAGCTAACAACAGCAGAAAGCCCGGAAGAAATACTGCAATAGTCGCCAGAAGTGCGCCTGCAATAGGTGCTTGCGGCATTAGCGTGTAACCAAGATATGTGGCGAAGGTAAACATAGGCCCAGGAACAGCCTGAGCCGCAGCGTATCCGGTCAAAAAGGTATCTTGGCTTAGCTGGTCACCAACAAGATTTTGCAATAGCGGCAGAACCACATGCCCACCACCGAAAACTAAGCTTCCTGCTTTGAAGAAATCACCAAACAGTTGAATGCTTGAGTGGCTTGATAACATGGATGTGCCGACAAGTATCAAGACAAATAGCAGTAAAGGGGTATAACTTGGTTTAAACGTGCTGTGTGTTTTCGCTGTATTTCCTTTGAGGTATCGGGTACCAATGATAGCTGCCAAAATTAGCACTAATAATTGGGTAGTAATGCTTGGTATAACGAGCAGTGCGCATGCCGTTAATAGAGCTAAACCTGCCGATAGTTTGCTTGAGCAGAAGTTCTTGTACATTCCCCAAGTTGCGTCCGCCACTACCACCACGGCAAGAAGTTTAAGTCCGTGTACGACGTTGTGAAACAAAGTGGTATCCGTTATCTGGCTGCTCAAGAGAGCAAGCAGGATCATGAGTATGATAGACGGTGCGGTAAAACCCATGAAAGCGGCGATCGCCCCAGATAAACCACCACGTTTGTAACCGATAGAAAAACCCACTTGGCTTGAACCTGGACCAGGCAAAAATTGGCTGAGTGCTACTATCTGAGCGTATTCGCTGTCGTCCAACCATTTCAGTTTTTCAACGAAGGTTTGACGAAAATAGCCAATGTGAGCGGCCGGGCCACCGAAGCTAATCCAACCTAGCCAGAAAAAGGTTTTGAAGATAGTGAGCATGCAATAAAGTTTCCTTTATCTCTAATTTGCGCCATGAATACCTAATGCAGCTCCTATTTTCAACCTATCTTGTTCATTGTTCACAATTATTTAATGTAAAAAGCCATTACCGAATGTGTCAGAAACGGGTGTTCTGCTATATCCGATAATGGCTCTAGGCAATTTTAAACTTGTATCAAAGTTTAAAATTGCCGACTAATTTATCCAAATCTGCGGATAGCTTTTGCAGATGAGTACTGGATTGATTGAGTTGCTCCGAGATCTCAGTGGTTTCTGAAGTCAATTGGTTGATCTCTTCAAGGTTACGATTGATATCTAGCACCACTGTTGATTGTTCCTCGGTTGCTGTCGCCACTTGAATATTTTGAGAACTGATATGTTCAATGTGATTACTGATTTGCCCTAATGATGTAGTCGCATTATTGGCAAATTCGACAACTAGGTTACTTTGAGTGCGTCCTTTTTCCATTGCATCAACGGCGCGGCGAGATTCAGTTTGCAGCCTGTCGATAATGTTTTGAATCTCTTCAGTTGAGTGTGCTGAGCGGCTAGCTAGAGTACGAACTTCATCGGCAACCACGGCAAACCCTCGACCTTGCTCTCCTGCACGCGCCGCTTCAATCGCTGCGTTAAGTGCAAGTAGGTTTGTTTGGTCTGAAATATTGCGAATGGTATCGAGAGTAGCGCTGATATCGTCAACTTGTTTCGCCAGCGATTGAACTATATCGGTCGCTTCTTCTAATTCTCTGGACAGTTCGCCAATTTGATTACGAGCTTGGCCGACAACACTGCGTCCATCGCTAGATTGATGTGTGGCTTCGTTTGCAGCTTCTGCTGCTTGTGATGCGTTTGCGGCAATTTCATCAACGGTTTCGCCCAACTGATGAATTGCGGTAGCGACCTGAACAGTACGGTCACGTTGTGATGTACAGTTGTTACGAGTGTGGTCTGCACGCTCAGAGACACTGTCAGCCATATCGGCCAAATCTCGTGAGTTTTTTGCCACCTGAACCATAGAGGTATGCACTTTTTCAATGAACAGGTTAAAGCTGTTAGCAATGTGAGTTAGCTCATCTCTACCTTCCGCCTCAATACGAGTGTTGAGCGCCATATTCTGTGCTGCATGGTTCATGGTTTCGCGCAGATAGGCCACTCGTCTACGCAGATTAAACACGATTGATGAGGAAATAATGAAAGAGATAAGTAGTCCGACAACACTAATGGCAATCAGCGTATTGCGATCCTTTATGTAAGCTACATGGCTAACGGAGTTCTGTTCTTCAGCTTGGTGCAGCAGGGTGTCCAAAATAACGTTAGCTTCCTTTCTCATTACGCCGTAACTTTTGGTGTATTTGTCGCGATAGATTTGCTGCGCTGTAGATAGGTCGCCTTTATCTAAAGCGTTTAACATAGGCTCCAGTTCATCTTTGACCACAGTTTCAAATGCATCTGCAAGTTTTTGTACTCGTTGCTGTAGAACGGGGTCTGACTGGGCTTTGACTGCATCATCTAAGGCAGCCCTCATTTCAGGTATATCTTCTGTTTTCGCTTCTTTAACACGAGTCGCAATGCCTTTAGCGTCGCGTAGTGCCGTTTCCTGAAGTAGCATCATGTCGATACCCACTCGCATTCGAGGAATTCTAGATGCTGTCTCTGCCATTGCGCGCATTGGCGCTGCTGTGTTGAGGTACATGGATTTAGTACTTTGGTCGATAGAATCCATTGCGTTTAGACTGTGTAAACCAACCGTTATCAGCGCCAAGCAGGGGATAGCTACGGTTATAAGCAAACGGGTTTTTAAGGTGAAATTATTGACAAGCATAGCTATAAGTATCCGTATTTATTGTCGTTATCGAAGAGGACTTTATCAACTTGCCAATAATTTAAATGTATGAATTTCAATCAGATGTGAAGATGTACACAATTTTGCTGAACAACATTTCGAGAGTGCGAGTAACTGGTAATTTTTTATAAAATTATATGGGTTTAATTAATACAGTATTGCCCCTATGAACTTGACTAAATATTGATAGGGGCACTGCGTCAAGAGTGGTTATAGTTTGAAATTACCTACAAGTCTGTCTAATTGTGAGGAAAGTTGCTGTAAGCTGTTACTGGACTGATTGAGCTGAACCGCTATATCAGTGGTTTCCGTAGTGAGATGGTTAATTTCTTCTACGTTACGGTTTATGTCTTCAACAACGGTTGACTGTTCTTCTGTGGCAGTGGCGACTTGAATATTCTGCCCGCTTATCTGATCGATATGATTATTGATCTGCTCAAGCGCGTTAGTGGCGTTGTCTGCATATTCGACAACTAAATCACTTTGCTGACGACCTTGTTGCATTGCTTCTACTGCTCGTTTGGATTCAGTTTGTAGTCGGTTGATAACTTTCTGAATCTCTTCTGTTGAATCAGCAGAACGACTAGCTAGAGTTCTTACTTCGTCTGCTACCACAGCAAAGCCTCGACCTTGATCTCCAGCACGAGCTGCCTCAATGGCTGCATTGAGAGCAAGTAAGTTGGTTTGGTCTGAAATATTACGAATGGTATCTAATGTTGAGCTGATATCGTTGACTTGTTTCGCAAGCGACTCAACTACATTAGTGGCTTTTTCAAGTTCTTTTGATAGTGCTCCGATCTGCTCTCTTGCCTGAAGCACAACTTTTCTACCATCACTGGATTGGTGTGTAGCTTCATTTGCTGCATCAGCAGCTTGTGCTGCATTCGTTGCGATTTCGCTGACGGTTGCGCCTAGTTGGTGGATGGCTGTTGCCACTTGTACAGTTCTGTCCCGCTGTGAAGTGCAGTTATTTTGAGTGTGACGAGCACGCTCGGACACATCTCGAGCCATGATCGCTAGTTGTTGGGAGTTTGCTGCAACCTGATTAATCGAGTTATGTACTTTTTCCATAAACAGATTAAAACTGTCGCCTATTTCCGTTAGCTCATCTTTCCCATCAAGTTTGATTCGTGTGTTTAGTGACAGATCTTGCGCCGCGGTTGTAATTGTATCTCTGAGAGTAGAAACCCTATTACGTAAGCTGATCACAATTGCAGAAGAGATGATGAATGAGATGATAAGCCCGACACTTATGATTATGATCTGTGTGGTTCTACCCGATATATAGTTGTCGTGGCTCAGTTTGTTCTGAGATTCAGCTTGTTCTAGCAAGGTTTCTAACAATGTATTTGCGTCTTTGCGCATGGTTCCATAGCTTACAGCGTACTTGTCTTTATAGATTTGCTGAGCTGTTACCATATCTTCTTTATCCAATGCTTGAAGCAATGGATTCAGCTCTGTACTGATCATTTTTTCAAAGTCATTTAGTAGGTTTTGAACTTTCGCCTTCAATTCTGGGTTAACTTGCGTTTTTACAGCTAAAGATAGTGCATCACGCATTTGCGGAATATCTTCTTCTCGGGTCTCTTTAACTCGTGTTTTTATCCCTTTCGTGTCACGTAAATCAGTTTCCTGAAGGATCATCATATCAATACCAACCCGCATCCGGGGAATACGTGAAGCTGCTTCTGCAACTGCTCGCATTGGCGCTGCGGTGTTGAGGTACATTTCTTCGGTTTTGTTAGCCATTGCTGACATAGCATTCAGGCTTGCCAAACCAACAAATATTAATGCTAAGCAAGGGATTGCTACCGTAATAATCAACCTGCTTTTAAGCGTCAATTTATCTATTAACATCGTGTGATTACCTTCCGTATCTGTTATTGGACTAAATAAGTCTAAGTCTTTTCTTGTTTAATAGATTGCTAACAAAAAGGAGCTAGCTAAAGAAGTGCAACTAGTAAAAAAGTTTATGTAGTAATTAATAGCTTAGGCTAAAACCCCATAAGCGCTATCTATTGCAATAGAAATGATGGAATGAAAGAACGAAGGTATTGAGAGTGGGTTCAACTCCCGAATGATGCTATTTAGTCGAATTCTAAGCAACGATGTTTGGGTAAAGAGGGGCGGGTAGCTAAATGAGGTGTTGGAGTAACTGCTGAACTGGCATGGGGCGGCCTAAGTAATATCCCTGAGCTTGCTGGCATCCCATCTTTTGCAGAATTTTTAACTGGCTTTCAGTCTCGACTCCTTCGGCTACGAGGTTAATGCCAAAGCTGTTGGTCATCGCGATGATAGCGCTGATTATGGTTCTCGAACGGTCATCGTTTTCCACTTCTGAAATATAACTGCGATCAATTTTGATTTCATCGACCGTTAGATCTTTTAGCATGGCTAATGAGGTATAACCTGTACCGAAATCGTCGATAGAAATGGCAATACCGCTCTGTTGTAGTGATGAAATGACTTCAACACTGTTGTTTAAGTTATCCAACGTCGCTGTTTCGGTGATTTCGATGTTAATGTATGGGGCGATCGCTTTTTGCTCTTTTATGAAGCGAACCAGCTCCTGCATTTCCTCTGCATTATTGAATTCTGCCGCTGACACGTTCACTGCAATGGCTTTTATTTGGTTCCCCAATAAGTTCGTTGGGCTTAACTCATTTGCGACTTTATTAATTACCAACTTAGAAATAGCACCGGTTAAACCATGGTTTTCCGCCAGTGGAATAAACACATCTGGGGCGATATACCCTTTGGTTGGATGATTCCAACGTACCAAAACCTCAACACCGTTTACGTTGAGTGTGTCCAAATCATATTTTGGTTGATACACCACGCTTAGTCCACCATTGTCGATTGCATTACGTAAATCCAACATCATTTGACGACGTTGCATCGCTTTTTCGGTTAAGGCTTTATCGTGGTATTGAATAGCGTTCTTCTTCTCTTTTGCCACGTTGAGGGCTTCGGTCGCTGAAACCATCAGCTCTTTTGCTGTACTGCCATCTTGTGGATAGAGTGCAATACTGATGCAGCATGTTGACTCAATACCATAGTCTTTAGCGAGATGGGTGTACATACGTTGGATATCTTGCATATGCTCATCCATATCGTATTCATTGGTGATTTTGGCAAAGCTGGCGAACTGGTCCGCATGTAAGCGAGAGGCAAAAGAGCCAGGCAATAAAGCGTCGTTAAGCGCTTGTGCGAGATCTCGGAGGAAGGCATCCGCTTTTTCAAAACCAATAGCATCATTGATTCTTTTAAAATCATCGATGTCAAGGTAGCCTAGAATAAGTTGCTCATTGGGTTTCAGCTGTCTGATGGTGAGATTCAGGGTTCTAACAAACATAGTCATACTGTGTAAGCCAGTCAGGCTATCCATATCGTTTGCTTTTTCCAACGCATTGTTGCCTTTCAATACCATAGCAAGCAGCAAGCCAGCAGTGATGACAACAAACGCTAAGCCTTTGTATGTTTGTGCGATGGCACGTACCTGAGGGCTAGGTAATAGGGTTTCAACAGCAAGATCGGAGAAAAGGATCCACAGCGTAGCAAACAAGGCATACAAAACGGCAACCTTTGCAGCTGAAGTGACATTCCTAGTCATATTCCTTCCCTCTGGTTCGTTTACAGACAGCTCGTATAGAGAAAGTAGCGAAACCTGCCTAGCACACCATGAACGTGTATGTTTTGTCTAGTCAAATAGTTCAATTACTAACTTATTGTCTTTAATGACAAGGTTTGGCTCCACCGATTTCAATAGTGCCTGTTCCACTTTGCTGCTGTCCAGCTTGTAGACCGGATACTGTGATAGTGCTGTGCCTATCATAGACACTGCTGGTTTAAGCAGCTGCTTAATTTCAGGAGTTAGTAATTGGCTTTCCTCATCGAAGCGATCGAGCCGCAGCGATTTTAAAAATATCTCACCTGTCTCTTTGTCGTATTGAGGTACAGCACTGAACTCCAAATCCAGTTCCAGTTTCTTCTCAGGCTGATTCCAGATTTGTATTTTAGCTATGGTGTTAGCAAGGACAGAGACTCGGTCTGCGTCGACTCGCCCAATGCTTACGTCCATATCATGGATCGACACGAAGGCATGCATAACATTTTCAACGCCAACGGATTGCTCAAAACTGACGTTATCATCCAGATATTTGGTCATGTCTTGCTCGGTTACGCTATAACTCGCGCAGCCAGCAAAGGTGATTACCAAGAAAGGAAGGATAAGAGATTTAAAGGCTTTTTTGATCATGGAGTTAGGCTCTTATATATGCACAATATAGATAGCTATGCGGTTATCATAGCGAATCAGTTTGAAGAACAATATGGGCGTTTTCTGATTCTGCATCATATTGTTTTTACACTCATTAGAGCAAAGTCTCTATACTTAATGGTGTCAAGCTAGTTGGGTAAATTAATCATTACTTCTGAACGAGATTGACAAACTTCATCGACAACTGAGCTACATCAAGGGTTCTGTGATCAATGCCGCTATAATTCCAAGCTCTGTTTTATGTGAGAGAGTAGCGCAGTTTGGGTTTTACAAAAGATCAGTTTGAATTGCTTGCCCCCGGTGGTGATTTAGATTCAATCAAAGCAGCTATCGCAGCGGGTGCCGATGCCGTCTACTGTGGTTTGGACCGATTTAATGCACGTAATCGTGCAACCAACATTACGCTTGATGTCCTCGATGGCGTGGTTGAACTCGCGCACAACAACCATTGCAAAATTTTTCTCACACTTAACATTGTGGTACTAGAGAGTGAAATCCCTTCACTCATCCGATTGTTAAAGCAACTGAGCGATACCGATGTCGATGGCGTTATTGTTCAGGATCTCGGCCTTGCTTACCTTATCAAGTACCATTTCCCGCAGTTGGATATGCATGCTTCTACGCAGATGAACACTCACAATGAAGGGCAAATTCAGCTGCTGAGCAAACTCGGTTCTAGCCGTGTTAATCTGTCTCGTGAGCTAAATATCGATGAAATAGCACATTTAGCTCAGTTTGGTCGGGCGTACAATGTGGCTATGGAGGTGTTCGTTCACGGCTCTTACTGCATTGGCTTCTCCGGATTGTGTTATTTCAGCTCGGAACTCAGTGGGGCATCCGGAAACCGTGGGCGTTGCAGCCAACCTTGCCGTGATCAGTACCAAACGACCACCGCAGGGAATAACTATCCGCTGAACCTTAAGGACAACTCTGCTTACCAAGATATGGACGCGTTAGCAAAGGCGGGTGTTTACTCACTGAAAGTGGAAGGACGAATTAAGAAATCTCACTACGTGTACACAGTAGTCGATAACTGGCGTAAGCAAATTGACCATTACTGCCAAACGGACGAAGTGCTAATAGATATGTCTGAGCTTTATACCGTCTTTAACCGTGACTTTACCAATGGTTATCTCAAAGGTGATATCCATAGAGGCATGTACATCGATAATCCGCGCAATTTTGCTGCTAAACACTTTGATATACAGTCTAAAAGTGATGGTGGCTTACAAGCGAAAAAATTTGTCTATGACCGCAACACTGACATTATTCGCAAAGTGGATTCGATTACTGTAGCAATGCCTATTACCTCAAACTCTAAGCGCAGTTTGAAGGGATGTGGCTATAAAGTTGATGTAGAACTGCCAAAATTTGATGCTACCGCAAAGCTAAACAGTACGCCTAAGCTTTCAGTATTGGTCGATAATGTTGATGATTTAGAACTTATTGATCCAAACAGCGATGTTGAGTTTTTCTATCACATTCCAGATGCGTTGGATCTTCAATATGACGAAGTGATGGATGCGTTTAGTCGCTATCCAAACCTTATTCCGTATTTTCCTGCAATTTTGATTGGTGAACATTACCAAGCTGCGTGTCGACTTCTTGATCATATCAAGCCGCGATGGTTAGTTACCAATAATCTTGGTATGGCTGAAGTGGCTAAAAGTATGGGGTTGTCTTGGATTGCTGGACCGCAACTGAATATTACCAACTCACTCTCTTTACTATGTGTTCAGGAAGAACTTAAAGGCAACGGTGCGTATATATCCAATGAACTTAGCGCCAAGCAGATGAAACGGTTAGTAAGACCAGAAGGTTTTAAGTTGTTTTACAGCATTTATCATCCGATTCATTTGATGACCAGCAGACAGTGCCTACTTATTCAAAGCATAGGTTGTAAGAAGCAAAGAATGAACAAAGGCTGCATGAAACGATGTGAGAAAAGCGCATCAATTATCAGCCTTAAAGGGCAATCGCATGTCATTCACAAGCAGCGAGGCAATCACAATTGCCTGTTTGGCAATGAGAACTTTCTAAACTTAGATTTGCTGACTGATGTACCGGATGTGTTCACCGACATCATGATTGACCTGCGTGACGTCCCCACTCATACGCAGTTGTCCGTGAGCAAATCAGAACTTATTCACCTGTTTAAACAAGCTTTAACTGGTGAAGAGGGTGCACAGCAAGCTTTGCGAACCCACGTAAGTGGCACAACCAACAGGCAGTATCTGAAAGGTCTGAGCTAGAACAAGTTAGAAAGTAAGAGGGCGAACTTATTTCAGTTTGCCCTTTGTTTTGCTCATTCAGTGATTGGCTAAGACTTCTCCAACACTCGTATTGACATACTGACTGCGGAAGTACGGTTATCGACTTCCAACTTCTTGTAAATCTGCTCAAGATGTTTGTTTACCGTTCTTGGGCTCATATCGAGTATCTGCGCAATCTCCCAATTTGTTTTGCCGAAAGAGAGCCAATAGAGAACCTGAGATTCGCGTTTGGTGATGTTAAATACTTCGCGTAGATCATCCTCGGTTCCTGCTTGCTTCGGAACATTGACGCGAATCAGAACATGCGTGTTGCTGTCATTGCCTGCAAACGTGGCTTCGAGAGTTGAGTCAAACTGAGTAATAGTTAACGGCGCAGCGGTGTCACCGCTGTTAAGCCATTTAGCAATATCTGTTTGGATTTGTGACCATGTATGAGCAATGTCCTGCGTATTGTCTGAGTGGCGGCTAATGTCGCATAACAGCTCCTGAGCATGGGGTGTCGCCCACTCTAAATCCCCACTTTTTGATACACAAAAAATAAACTGCCCTGCGTAATCCAACGCTGCTTGTGCAGATTTTGCCATGCGCGCGTTATGGCTATGAACGCGAATTCGGGCGAGTACTTCAGCAGGGACGACAGGTTTGGTGATGTAATCCACACCGCCCGCTTCAAAGCCTTTGATGACGTGTTTAGAATCATTCAATCCTGTCATAAATATGATGGGAATCGTGGGTAAGCGCTCCTTCAGTTTCAAACAGGTGTCGAATCCGTCCATGACAGGCATAACAGCATCAAGCAAGATGACGTCTGGTTGGATTTTATCCACTATTGAAAGTGCTTGATGACCGTCTAGCGCAACCAGAACTGTCAGTCCTGCATCGTTGAGTGTTGCATTCAACATTCCCAATGATTCAGGAGAGTCATCGACCACTAACACTATTATATTTTTCGCTGAGAAACCGTTCATGAATCTATTAATCCATTAATGTGTTCGACGATGTTAGCGAAGCGACAATGGTGCGCTTCTTCTCTCATGGTGTTGATAAACTTCGTGCCTTGATGACCATTGTTTTCTAGCTGATCGAGCAGGTCACTGAAAGCAGACATAAAGCCTATTTCTGCATAGCTCTTAAGTGTAGACAGTACTTGGGTATTTGGATAAAAATCGGGTGTATCGCGAGGGCTTTCTTTCTCTTCTTCCTGATATATCCACTCAATGCACAACAATTGACTCAGCTTACCTAGCAACAGGGGAAGTGATACAGGCTTGGTCAGATACCCATTGTGGTAGCTGTAGAGCTGATTATTAGTTTCCAACTCCTGAATATTGGCAGAGAGCATAAGAATTGGCTGATAGTAGTGTTTTTGACGCAATTTAATCGCCAATTGCCATCCATTCACTTGTGGCATAAAAATATCCAGCATGAAAAGGTCGATGGCTTTGCTTGCCGCGAGTTCTAAGGCAGCTTCCGCAGAGTTAGCTTGCAGGACATTAAAACCGAGTGGGCTTAGGATGTTGCTGATCAGTATGCGTTGGTCATCAATATCATCCACTACCAAGATGGTTTTCTTAGCGCCTTTGTAGCCTGTTACATCAAGATTGGTCAGTTCTGGTTCGTTGAGGTAGTCATTTACCTCGGAAAGCATCATTTTCAGAGTAAAGGTACTGCCTTTTCTTTTCTCACTGATACATTCAATTTCTCCACCCATTAAGTCAGCCAAAGCGTTGGAAATAGTCAGTCCCAATCCGGTACCGCTAATGTGTTTAGTATGCTCAGACTGAATACGTTCAAAAGGACGATATATTAGCTCCTGCTCATCTTTTGAAATACCAATACCGGTGTCTTCGACACTAAAACGCGCGACTTGGTTTCTATATGTCACAGAAAAATGGATATGTCCGGATTCAGTGTATTTCACTGCATTGTTGAGCATGTTGATGAGGATCTGTCTCAACCTTTGTTTGTCGGCGGTGATAAAAATAGGCAGATGGCTGGCAACGCTGTACTGGAAGGCGAGATTCTTTTGCTCCGCCTGCATACAAAACATTTCTACCAGTTGTTGCAGCAAAGAATGAAGATTAAAGGCATCCCGATGCAGCTCCAGTCGTCCCGCTTCTATTTTTGATATCTCCAACAGACTTTCCAGTAAATCGCCAAGATGTTTACCATTTCGCTCCAATGTTTCTGCATATTGGCGCTTTTTCGGACTCAACTCTTTATCGTTACTGAGCAACTGGGCGTACCCTAGCAACACATTGAGTGGTGTTCTCAGTTCATGACTTAGCCCCGCTAAATAGCGACTTTTCGCATCGTTAGCGTTTTCTGCTTTTTTCTTTGCCCGTTCAAGTTCGAGCGAGGTTTTTTCGTGCGCGGTAATCTCATCAGAAAGTAAGTTGGTGTGAGCCTGAAGCTCTTTCATTGCAAGGCTGCTGCTGCTTCTAGCTAATACAAATAGCCAGCTAATAATACCGATTGGGATCAGCAACAGAGCGAACGCTTTAAACAGACTGATAGAGAGCGCGTTCATCTTGGTCGGATCTAGGCTTGGCACCTGACTGTATGCCAGAGCCAAAATTGCACCGATGGATAAGCTCATTAATCCCATTACCATGACAAATTGGCTGATAGAAGAGGAGAGTTTGTTTATCCAACTCAAAGGCAAATAAGGCTCTAAGGTGTGTTTGACTTGAGCATGGAAGGTCGCTTGCGGACGGCACTTATCATGGCAGCGAACATCAAGTGAGCAACAAAGCGAACAAATATGCCCTTGGTATGCTGGGCACATCGCCATGTCTTCTTCTTCAAAAGTGTGTTGGCAAACCACACACTCGTGTTCTTGATGTCCATGGTTAACAATGATTTCATCGTTAACCATTTCTTCGTTAACTATCTCATCGTTAACTAAGTAATAGCGACTGCGTGTCGCGAGTGCAATTAATGGCGCTGTGATAAACGGCAATATGAACGATAGGTACGAGGCGAAGGCTTTGATCATATCATTAAACAAACCAAAGTGAGCCGCGAATCCAAACAATGATGCGAGGATCATTGAACCTAAGCCAACAGGGTTGATGTCGTAGAGCTTTGAGCGCTTAAATTCGATGTGTTTTGGGCTAAGACCGAGCGGTTTGTTGATGGCTAAATCGGCGACGATAGTACCAATCCAAGAAAGCACCAAAACCGAATAGATTTGCAGAGTTTGTTCGATAAGCTGATAGACACCAAGCTCCATCAAGAGTAAAGCAATCAGTACGTTGAAGATCATCCATACCACTCGACCGGGGTGGTGATGAGTTAAACGTGAGAAGAAATTCGACCAAGCCAGAGAGCCCGCATAGGCATTGGCAACGTTAATTTTCAGCTGGGAAATGATGACAAACAAACCCGCGCAGATAAGGGCAAGTTTGGTATTGTCCGTCATGTAACCGAACACATTTACATACATATGAGCTGGGTCACCAGCCAGATCTGGCGCAATACTGTGGCTGATAGCGAGCCACGCCAAGAAACTGCCTAAGGCAATTTTCAACGCGCCAAACAACATCCAACCGGGTCCACCAATCAGCATCGCTGCCCACCAACGTAGCTTAGTGGAAGGGGTTTGTGCGGGCAGAAAGCGCAGAAAATCGACCTGTTCACCAATTTGCGCCACAACTGAAAGCAGTACTGCCGATGCAGCGCCAAACAACATCCAGTCGAACTCAGGGTTGTGTCCAACTAAGCCTCCGTAGGATAGCCATTTGTCAATTTGACTGTCTGGGTGAGTAAAAACAAAGAACAGGGGAATGAGCTGCATCGCAAGCCAAAGCGGCTGCGACCACATTTGGAAACGTCCAATATTGGAAATACCCAACGCAACCAAAGGAATCACAATCACCGCGCTGATGATGTATCCCCAAAACAGTGGAATACCAAACAACAGTTCGATGGCCATCGACATAATCGCGGCTTCAAGGGCAAAAAAGATAAAGGTGAACGAAGCATAGATGAGCGACACTATGGTCGAGCCAATATAGCCAAACCCAGCACCTCGGCTGAGAAGATCCGCATCAACACCGTATTTGGCGGCGTAGTAACAGATAGGTATGCCACTTAGAACGACCACCAGAGAAACACCTACTATCGCCCAAAGTGAGTTGATAACACCGTAGTTGAGGGTGATGGTTCCGCCGATGGCTTCAAGCACCAGAAACGAGACAATACCTAAAGCGGTATTGGCTATCCAGCTTGCTGACCACTTCCTTGCGCGTTTTGCGGTAAAACGCAGCGCAAAATCTTCCAGTAATTCGTTTCCGACGAGGGTGTTATAACGTCTGCGCGTTATTGGGACTTTCTGCATCTCATTGTCTCTTCATCCTTAAAGCGATGACTTGCACTCCTTGCAAGTCTGGAAATTTCGACCATTTATTTTATAGGTCGCCCGCACGAGTATAGCCCGATTTTACTCATTGCTATATGCGTAGTTTAACGTAGTTAAAGTGCGCAATATGCGCATATCCCTAACTCTTTATCTCACCGATACTTTTCCCGAGCTTGTTCCTGATGTTGCGATTTTGAGCCTGCATCTGGGGGCGTAAGTTTGGACCATTTATTAATCAAGGGAAGATGAAGAATGAAACGGAAACTCCTCTCCACCGCAGTACTAGCAGCAACCATACTCAGCGCTCATGCCTATGCTGCTGACACTATCAAAGTCGGTGTGTTGCACTCATTGTCCGGCACTATGGCAATCAGTGAAACCACACTTAAAGATACGATGTTGATGCTGATTGACGAGCAAAACAAAAAGGGTGGTCTGCTTGGTAAAAAGCTAGAGCCTGTGGTGGTTGACCCAGCGTCAAACTGGCCTCTTTTTGCGGAAAAAGCGCGCGAATTGATTTCAAAAGAAAAAGTATCAGCAGTATTTGGTTGCTGGACTTCAGTATCTCGTAAATCTGTACTGCCAGTATTTGAAGAGTTGAACAGCATTCTGTTCTACCCAGTTCAATACGAAGGTGAAGAGTCTTCGAAAAACGTGTTCTACACAGGCGCTGCGCCAAACCAACAGGCAATTCCAGCGGTTGATTACCTGATGGATCAAGGTGTGAAACGTTGGGTTCTAGCAGGTACGGACTATGTTTACCCACGCACTACCAACAAAATCCTTGAAGCCTATTTGAAAGACAAGGGTGTGGCAGCTTCTGACATCATGATCAACTACACGCCTTTTGGTCACTCTGATTGGCAGTCTATTGTTTCTGACATTAAGAAATTTGGCTCAGCGGGTAAGAAAACAGCGGTTGTTTCTACCGTCAATGGCGACGCAAACGTACCTTTCTACAAAGAGTTGGGTAACCAAGGCGTAACTGCAGACCAAATTCCAGTGGTTGCTTTCTCTGTGGGTGAAGAAGAACTTTCAGGTATGGATACTGCTCCACTTGTCGGTCACTTAGCAGCGTGGAACTACTTCGAAAGCGTGGATTCACAAGCGAACGAAGAGTTCATCGAAGCATGGCACAAGTTTACTAAAGACGACAAACGCACCACGAACGACCCAATGGAAGCGACTTACATCGGTTTCAACATGTGGGTGAAAGCGGTTGAAGCGGCAGGTACAACAGATCCAACAGCCGTGCAAAACGCGCTCATTGGTACGTCGGTTCCTAACCTTTCAGGCGGTTACTCAACCATGATGCCTAACCACCACATCACTAAACCTGTTCTGATTGGCGAAATCCAAGATGACGGTCAGTTCCAAACTGTTTGGGAAACGGCTGGTTTGGTTGCGGGTGATGCATGGTCTGATTTCTTACCGGGTTCTAAAGACCTGATTTCAGATTGGCGCGCGCCACTTAGCTGCGGTAACTACAACGTTAAAACAGGTAAATGTTCTGGTCAGAACTTCTAATTCGTAACACAGACCTTCCTGCTGTTCTGCGACATTAGACTGATGCAACGAAATAAGTGGGTGCGAAAGCCCCACTTATCCTCTGCTTGATAAAGCAAGAAATGGATTTTAGAGGCTGGGCAAATAGCCGAGTCAGAAAGGGTTACTCATGGTCTTAATTAAGCGAATGTATTCCATAGTGCGCGATACCAGACGAATAGCTCTGGTGTGGTTGCTTGGGGTGACAGCCTTATGTGTGACTTCTGTGGCGCAAGCCGAGACAAGTGCTTCATTCGATGAAGGCTTACAAGCGATTTCGACACTCAAATTCAATCAAATCGAATCGGGTGTGGATAGCATTCTTCAAAGTGGCGACGAGCGAGCGGTTGACGTATTGAGTCTGCTACTGAATGGCGATTTATATGTTGAGAAATCAAGCTCAACATTGGTCGTCATTAAAGCCAAAGAGGGCAGTGACTTTACCATTCAGCCACTTCTTTCGGCCAATGATGGCGATATGTCGACAGTAAATTCCCGAGCGATTAAAAAAATCGGTATCAACAACAGTTTGCGCGGCAAATTAAAATCGGCAATCGCCGCGTTAAGCATCACTCATCCTAATCCGGACAAGCGTATTGACGCGATTAACCAGTTAATGGGTTCGATGGATGAAGAGAGTTATCAACTCCTCAAAGATCACTTAGCGAAAGAGTCAGATGCCAAAGTGAAAGACTTAGGCTCAACGGCGTTGGCTATCTATGATTTGAAAAACAGCAGCGATGACACTGTCCTTGCTCAAGCGATTGATACCCTCAAACCCAGCTACCAACCAACGGCTCGTAATGCGCTTAATCAGTTTATTAGTGAGAACCCTGAGAGTGCACTCATTGGTGCTGCGCGTATTGCATTAAGCAGCATTGAGCAACGTGAGAAAGTGGCGGACATGACGCAAACCCTGTTTTTCGGTTTAAGTCTTGGTTCTGTATTGGTGCTGGCGGCGATTGGTCTTGCTATTACCTTTGGCGTTATGGGTGTCATCAACATGGCACACGGCGAACTCATCATGTTGGGCGCTTACACCACTTATGTGGTTCAAACCTTAATGCCAGAACACATCGGTTTATCTGTATTTATCTCTATCCCCTTAGCGTTTGTGGTGTCTGCCGTTGCTGGTGTACTGATTGAACGTTGCGTGATTCGCTTTTTGTATGGTCGACCATTAGAAACGCTGTTAGCAACATTCGGTATCAGCCTGATTCTGCAACAAGCGGTTCGCACAGTGTTCTCTCCGCTAAACCGATCGGTTTCAACACCGGATTTTATGCAAGGCGTGATTGAGATAAACCCACTGCTTAGCCTGACGTTAAACCGTTTATACATCATTGTTTTCTGTTTGATTGTGTTTGCACTTTTGTACCTGATTTTGAACTACACCCGCTTGGGAATTGAGGTTCGCGCTGTGTCGCAAAACCGCAGTATGGCACGTGCGATGGGTGTTCGCTCTGAATGGGTGGATGCCATGACCTTCGGTTTAGGTTCGGGCATTGCGGGCATTGCGGGCGTTGCGTTAAGCCAGTTAACCAACGTAGGACCGAACTTAGGTCAGGCATACATCATCGACTCTTTCATGGTGGTGGTATTCGGCGGTGTGGGCAACTTGTGGGGAACGCTGGTGGCTGGCATGTCACTAGGCGTGGCAAACAAAGTTCTTGAACCTTGGGCTGGCGCCGTTCTGGCGAAAATCCTAGTGCTGGTATTCATCATTCTATTTATTCAGAAAAAGCCCCGAGGATTATTCCCTCAGAAAGGGCGTTCTGCGGAGGGATAATCATGGTGTATCAACCGAAGTTATTTGATCGCTCTACCATGACATTTCTATTGGTTTTGGCAGTGGCTCTGTGTGTGATTCCAGTGTTGAACATGCTAGTGGGTTCAGGCAGTGCACTGCATATTTCAACCTATACCGTCACACTAATGGGCAAGTACCTTACCTATGCATTACTCGCTGTTGCTGTGGATTTGGTGTGGGGTTATTTGGGCATTCTGAGCTTAGGTCATGCGGCATTCTTTGCTTTGGGTGGCTATGCGATGGGTATGTATCTGATGCGTCAAATCGGTGATCGTGGCATTTACGGTAACCCTGAACTGCCAGATTTCATGGTGTTCCTAAACTGGAAAGAGCTACCTTGGTTCTGGCACGGTTTTGACCAGTTCTGGTTTGCAGCTTTAATGATTGTTCTCGCACCTGGTGTACTTGCGTTTGTCTTTGGTTGGTTGGCGTTTCGCTCTCGCGTAACAGGTGTATATCTATCAATCATCACTCAAGCGCTGACTTATGCATTAATGCTGGCATTTTTCCGCAACGAAATGGGCTTTGGTGGCAACAACGGTCTAACCGATTTCAAAGATCTATTGGGCTTTGATTTACAGGCTAACTCAACGCGAATCACGCTGTTTATCTTATCGGGTGTCGCACTTGGTCTTGGTTATCTGGCGTGTCGTTTTATTGTGGTGAGCCGTTTAGGGCGCGTAGCAATGGCAGTGCGCGATGCGGAATCTCGTACCCGCTTCACGGGTTACAAAGTGGAATACATCAAGTTAGCGATATTTTGTTTTTCTGCTGTGTTAGCAGGTATTGCTGGTGCTCTGTATGTACCGCAAGTGGGCATCATCAACCCTTCTGAATTTTCTCCTTTGAACTCGATTGAGCTGGTGGTTTGGGTCGCATTGGGTGGTCGCGCAACTCTGTACGGCGCGGTGGTGGGGGCATTAGCGGTCAACTATGCCAAAACCTATTTAACCGCAGCGCTACCAGAGGTATGGCTGTTTAGCCTTGGCGCTATGTTTGTGTTAGTGACGCTGTTCCTGCCAAAAGGTGTGGTTGGGCTTATCAAAACCAAGGAGGCAAACGCATGAGCTTGAGAGATTTTGCAAGGTCAATGACTGACCGTGAACATGTTTATGATTTCCTTGTGCCGAAAGTAAATCCAATGCTGACTGTTGGTCATGGCTGCTTGCTTTACCTTGAAGGATTGACCGTCAGTTTTGATGGTTTCAAAGCGATAAACGATCTCAATTTGTACATCAATGAAGGGGAGCTGCGCTGCATTATCGGCCCTAATGGCGCGGGCAAAACCACAATGATGGACATTATTACTGGCAAAACTCGCCCAGACAGTGGCAGTGCGTGGTTTGGGCAGAATATTGATCTGCTTGAACTGAGCGAACCGGAAATAGCTCAAGCGGGAATCGGTCGTAAATTCCAAAAACCAACGGTATTTGAAAACCAAACCGTGTTTAACAACCTTGAATTGGCGATGGCTGGAGCGAAAACCGTTCGTTCGACCTTGTTTGCCAAACTGAGCTCGTCAGATATTGATTACATCGATTATGTGCTGAAACAAATCGGTTTAGAGCCTCAACGCTTTTTACTCGCTGGTGCTCTGTCTCACGGACAAAAACAGTGGCTAGAGATTGGCATGCTGCTGATGCAAAACCCGAAACTGTTGCTGGTGGATGAGCCTGTGGCGGGAATGACGCATCAGGAAATGGACAGAACCGGTGAGCTACTCACCAGTCTCGCTGGCGAACGCACTATTGTGTTGGTTGAACACGACATGGATTTTGTTCGCTCGATTGCCAAAAACGTTACGGTTCTTCATCAAGGTTCTGTACTTGCCGAAGGCACCATGGATCAGGTGCAAAGCAACCCCAAAGTGGTTGAAGTCTATTTGGGAGAAGAAGCATGTTAACGGTGAAAGGATTAAACCAGTTTTACGGACAAAGCCATACCCTGTGGGATTTGGAGCTTAATGTTGAAGAGGGTAAATGCACCTGCCTGATGGGACGCAACGGCGTGGGTAAAACCACGTTATTGCAATGTGTGATGGGGTTGCTCGCGACACAAAGTGGTCAAATTGAATATCTTGGGCAGGACATTGCTGGATTATCAGCGGAAAAACGTGCGCCTTTGGGTATCGGTTATGTCCCTCAAGGTCGCCAAATATTCCCTTTGCTCACGGTTGAGGAAAACCTGCGTATAGGTTTACCCGTGCGCGGCGATAAGAGCAAAAATGTACCGGATTTTATCTATGAGCTTTTCCCTGTGCTCAAAGAGATGTTGCATCGTCGTGGCGGCGACCTTTCCGGTGGTCAGCAGCAGCAACTTGCGATTGGTCGTGCATTGGTCATTAACCCCAAACTACTGATTTTGGATGAGCCAACAGAGGGTATACAACCTAACGTAGTGGCTGAAATTGGCGACATCATTCGCCGTCTAAATCAGGAAATTGGTCTGACGGTATTGCTGGTCGAACAGAAGCTGCCATTTGCCAGAAAAGTGGCTGACCGATTCTGCATTCTTGATCGTGGACGACAAGTGGCGGCAGGTGAGATGACAGAACTCAATGATGCTCTGGTCAAAGAATATCTAACGGTGTAGCGCTATGAATCTTATGTCTAAGTTCGATCTCATCAGTCAAACCGAGCGCCACTGGCCAGCGTTTCTCTCGCTGGGTTTTGATTTTGATGGCGAGAAGACTCGAATGCACCAAATGGCGTTTCAAGGGCCACTACGTGTGCAGCGTCCATTCTACCCAGAGCAGGAGGTTTGCCATGTTTATTTGCTGCATCCCCCAGGTGGGTTGGTCTCTGGTGATGACTTAAGCATTCAGGTGGAATGTGCGCAAGACAGCCACGCGCTGATCACCACACCTTCTGCGGGCAAAATCTATCGAGCAGACAGCCAAGGCGGCGCACAGCGTCAGCAGGTTCATATTGATGTGCACAGTGCCCGTTGTGAATGGATGCCTATGGAAACCATCGTGTTTGATGGTGCGCACGGCAAACTTTCTACACGAGTGAACTTGTATGGCGAGGCGAAATTCGTCGGCATTGACGTGTTCTGTTTAGGTCGGCCGAAAAGTCATCTGCCATTTGTTAGCGGCAGTGTTGAACAGCGTTTGGCGGTCTATTTGGAAGATAAACCGATTCTGCTTGAGCGCCAATTTCTGTCTGCGGACGATCCGCTTCTCACCGCCATGAGTGGTTTCAACCATCATCTGGTTTCTGGAACTTTGGTGGTGTTTGGCATTGAGGACGCAGATTCTGCGGTTACTGCATTAAGACATTCCCTAGATTCAAAACAAACCACACTGAGCGTTACCCATCGCCTAGGGGTAATAGTGGTTCGCTATTTGGGCGATTGCAGTGAACAGGCACAACAACAATTACGTGGATGTTGGCAACTTCTGCGACCGATATTGATGGGCATCGAGCCTTGCCCACCAAGGATTTGGAACACCTGATTTATACCATTTTTCAGAGGGACGATATGGAATTATCACCAAGAGACAAGGATAAACTGCTGCTGTTTACTGCGGCGTTATTGGCTGAACGCCGATTGGCTAAAGGTATCAAGCTCAACTATCCAGAAGCCAGTGCTTATATCTCCGCAGCCATTATGGAAGGTGCGCGAGAAGGTAAAACTGTGGCTCAGTTAATGAGTGAAGGACGCACTTTATTAAGCAAAAGCGAAGTTATGGACGGCATTGCAGAGCTTCTAGAAGAAGTGCAGGTTGAAGCCACTTTTCCTGACGGGACTAAACTGGTCACCGTTCATAACCCGATTCAGTAGGAGGCGTTATGAAGCCTGGAGAATACCAACTGCAATCTGCACCCATTGAACTCAACTCGGGGCGTAAAACCTTGAGTATCTCAGTGGTGAATCACGGTGATCGACCTGTGCAAGTGGGCAGCCATTATCATTTTTTTGAAACCAATCCAGCACTCGACTTTGAGCGTGAGAAAACCAAAGGAATGCGTTTGAACATTGCTGCGGGAACGGCTGTTCGTTTTGAACCGGGACAAACTCGCAACGTAGAACTGGTTGAGTTAGATGGCGCGAGAGAAGTGTACGGTTTCCGCGCAGAAGTGATGGGTAAGGTCTGATTTCAAGGAATAGGAAATAAAAATGGCAGAGATATCTAGGGCTGCGTATGCCGATATGTACGGGCCGACAACCGGCGACAAAGTTCGTTTAGCGGACACTGAGCTGTGGATTCAGGTTGAAAAAGATTTTACGACTTATGGCGACGAAGTGAAATTCGGTGGCGGTAAGGTGATTCGTGATGGCATGGGACAAGGTCAGAAATGCCGCGACGAAGTGGTGGACTGCGTGATCACTAATGCTCTGATCCTTGATCACTGGGGTATTGTTAAAGCCGATATCGGCATTAAAGATGGCAAGATCCACGCAATCGGCAAGGCGGGTAACTCAGATATTCAGCCGAACGTGACGATTCATATCGGTGCCAGCACAGAAGTGATTGCTGGCGAAGGTCATATTGTGACGGCAGGCGCGATTGACGCCCACATTCACTTTATCTGTCCGCAGCAAATCGAAGAAGCGCTGATGTCAGGCACAACGACTATGTTGGGCGGCGGCACAGGCCCAGCAACGGGGACTAACGCCACTACCTGTACACCGGGCGCTTGGAACCTCGCTCAGATGCTGCGCAGCACAGACTTAATGCCGATGAACTTTGGTTTTCTTGGTAAAGGTAACGCCAGTTTACCGCAAGCGTTAGAAGAACAACTTGAAGCGGGTGCGTGTGGCTTAAAACTGCATGAAGACTGGGGAACGACACCGGCTTCGATTGATAACTGCTTGGCAGTGGCTGAAAAGTACGATGTTCAGGTCGCGATTCATACCGATACGTTAAATGAATCGGGCTTTGTGGAAGATACCCTTGCGGCATTCAAAGGTCGTACTATTCACACCTACCATACGGAAGGTGCTGGTGGTGGTCATGCTCCGGATATTATCGTCGCTTGTGGTCAGCCGAATGTGCTTCCTTCGTCGACCAACCCGACTCGTCCATACACGGTTAACACAGTGGATGAACACCTCGACATGTTGATGGTGTGTCACCACCTTGATCCCAACATTCCTGAAGATGTGGCGTTTGCTGATTCTCGTATCCGTAAAGAGACTATTGCGGCAGAAGATATTCTGCATGACTTAGGCGCTTTTTCGATGATTGCTTCTGACTCACAGGCAATGGGACGAGTGGGTGAAGTGATTTGCCGTACTTGGCAAACTGCGCACAAGATGAAAGTGCAACGCGGCTTATTGCCAGAAGATGAAGAGCGTCAGGCGGATAACTTCCGCGCCAAGCGTTACATCGCCAAATACACCATTAACCCAGCTATCGCGCATGGCATCTCTCATGTTGTGGGTTCGCTCGAAGTGGGTAAGTTGGCGGATATCGTACTTTGGAAACCGGCTTTCTTTGGCGTTAAACCAGCGTTGATCATTAAAGGCGGTTTTATTGCTGCTGCACCAATGGGAGATGCGAACGCATCCATTCCAACACCTCAACCTGTGCATTATCGCTATATGTTCGGCGGATTTGGCACTGCGGGCGCTGCAACGTCAGTAACTTTCACCAGCAAAGCGGCAATGGAGAACGGCTTGCAGCAAACGCTAGGACTGAAACGTGAGTTAGCTGCGTGTCTTAACAGTCGTAACGTAACCAAGAACGACATGATTCATAACGACTACATGCCGGTGATCAGTGTTGATCCGCAAACCTATGAAGTGAAAGCGGATGGACAGTTGTTAACTTGCGACCCAGCAACGGAACTGCCTCTGGCACAGCGTTATTCGTTGTTCTGAGAAACCGAACTAAGGAGAGTTGTATGTTGAAAGTTGTAGGACGTTCCGACCATTTCCATGGAGCAGTGTTGGATAAGGTGATTTTGCCATTTGCACTGCGTCAGAAAGGTCGATTCAGAACAATGAGTCAGTCAGGTTTGGATGTAGGTGTGTTTTTACCTCGTGGAGATGTGCTTAAACATGGTGATTATCTGCACACCGAGTGCGGACAAGTATTGGTTGTGGTTGCTGAAAAAGAAGCGGTCGTGACAGCGAAAACCGATGATTGGGAAACCTTTGCCAAGGCGTGTTACCACATGGGTAACCGTCATGTGCCTATGGCGATAGGTCAGTGTTGGCTGCGATTCCAACCCGACCATGTGCTGCAAGAAATGGTGGAAATGATGGGACTGGTGTGTGAAGCCCAATTGGCAGAATTCACGCCAGAAAATGGCGCTTATCATGGCAGTGGTAAAGGTCATCATCACGGGCATGAGCATGACCATTCACATGACCACCATTCACATGATCATCAGTCGCACGATCACGACCACGGTCATTCTCATGGACATAGCGATTCACATGGACACAGCCATTCTCATGGTCATTCCCATAATCATTTGCACACTGAATCGCACAACAAAAGCCATGGGGAGCACCATCACTAATGCAGATTTCAGCGTTGTTATCTCTGCTGCATTTAAGTAGCCCGAGTCTGCCAATAGGTGCGTTTGCCTATAGCCAAGGCTTGGAAGGTGCGGTGGAACTGCAATGGGTGAAGGATGAAGCGAGCTTAAAGGCATGGCTGTCGCCGCTGCTTAGAAGCGGACAGGCAAATTTGGAACTACCGCTGTTAAAGCGCTTTTATCAGGCATGGCAACTCAACGATGTAAACCAAATCGAATATTGGCAGCAGGTGTTACTGGCTAACCGTGAAACCGCAGAGCTGGTGATGGAGGAGCAGAAACTTGGGCAAACTCTTCATCGGTTATTGGCCAGTTTAAACGTTGAGCTAGACAGTAAAGCGTGCAGCATGAGTTACCTACCACTATATGCCAAAGCTTGTGTGCACTTTAACGTGCCACTTGAAGTCGCGGCGACAGGTTGGCTCTGGTCTTGGCTAGAAAATCAGGTCACGGTGGCGTGCAAAACCGTGCCGCTAGGACAGACCTCTGCGCAGAAAGTATTAATCGAAATGATGCCCGTAATTGAACAGGCGATCGAAACAGGTTTATCCGTCAGTGACGACAACATCGGACTGACATTACCCAATTTTGCCATGGTGAGTGCATGGCATGAGACTCAATATTCAAGATTATTTAGGAGTTAAATATGAGCACACAATGTTTACGAGTAGGCGTCGGTGGCCCGGTAGGCTCCGGTAAAACCGCGTTGTTACGTCAGTTATGTTCGGCAATGCGTGAACACTACAATCTTGCGGTGGTTACGAATGATATTTACACCAAGGAAGATGCTGAGTTTCTGATGCGTCATGAGGCGTTGGATATTGACCGCATTATGGGGGTTGAAACCGGTGGTTGTCCCCATACTGCAATTCGCGAAGATGCTTCTATGAATCTCGCTGCTATCGATGAGTTGCAACATCGTCATCCGGGCTTGGAGTTGGTATTGGTAGAAAGTGGCGGTGATAACTTGAGCGCGACCTTCAGCCCAGAACTCTCTGATTTGACGCTGTACGTGATTGACGTTTGTGCGGGCGACAAAATTCCACGTAAAGGTGGGCCGGGTATCACTAAGTCAGATCTTCTGATTATCAACAAAACCGATCTCGCGCCGATGGTGAATGCATCACTTGAAGTGATGGACAGAGATGCGAAGAAAATGCGCGGAGATAAACCGTTTGTGTTTACCAACTTAATTCGTGGTGACGGTTTGAAAACGGTCATCGATTTTATCGTTCAGCAAGGAATGTTAGCCGAGCGTGAAGTGAATGTCATTGTCACCGAACAGATCTAATACCGAACAATCTATTACAGATCTAATAGAGCCGTATTAACGGGCTGTTGTAAGAAAAGGAATTTTTAAATGAAACTATCTCTTAGCAAAATCATCTCTGCTGCCGCTCTGCTGGCTGTAAGTTCACCAAGCTTTGCTCACACTGGGCACGCAATGCACGCGAGTTTCTCTGAAGGATTTTTGCACCCATTAACGGGCATTGATCATCTTGCTGCACTGGTCTTGATTGGATTTTTTGCGGCAAGCTATAGCTATCAAAAATCGGCGCAAATTATTGCTTGTTTTGCTGCCGCGTTAATGGCCGGATTCTTTGTTGGCGTTGAATGGTCGAATGCATCAATGGTGGAATCTCTGGTTGCTGGCTCTTTGATTGCGTTGCCTGTTGCTTTGTATGAATACCGCAAAACAGGAGCAATTAAGTGGCTTTCTATGATCAGTATTGCAGCGTTCAGCGCTTGTCATGGCTTAGTACAAGGCGCAGAAGCGATTGGCGCAGTGAGCGAATTTGGCCTTGGTTCACTGGCGGCAAGCGTAATGGTGATGGTTGGCGTTAATGTAATGGTTAAAGCTATCCGCAATGCTGTTGCTCAGTTTGCCTCGGTAAAATCATAAGAATATCAGCTGGTTATAAATACAGCTCAGGAGTGGAAGGAAAGGGAGCGATGTGCTCCCTTTGTTTATGTCGCATGTTTATATCTAACTCTGTTATTAGTGAAGTCATTTATTTAAATATGAAATATTTTTTTGAAAAGCATTGTAATGAAAAGGGTAAGTTGAGATAACTTAACCAGTCTATACATCGGATGTAAGGTCTATCTTCGTGAACCCATTTGTCTTTACTTTCAGCATTATCTTCAGTGGTTTTGTGCTGGGATTGTTTTTTCAACGCTACCTTAAACAGCGCTCCTCCCTTGTCAGCTTGGTATTAACCAAAATAGCACTGATGGCGTTGATTCCATTTAGTGTATTTGTCTCTTTATGGCAGCTCAGCAATATTCGCACTGAGTTGCTGTACCTACCTTTGATTGGTGCTGCTGTTATTGGTGCGGGTACATTGGTGGGGATTCTTGTTGCAAGAAAGAATAACTTAACACCGGTACAAACTGGTGCGCTTGTGCCTGTTACTGCGCTGTATAACATTGGCGCTCTGGGTAACCTTGTTCTCTTTATTACCTTCGGTGAAAACGGTGTCGCTATGATGGCGCTGTTTAAGCTGTTCGAAGAGTTGACCTATTTCGGTTTGGTGTTCCCATACGCAAAATCCAAATCGCAAGATGAAGCCCTTAAATCGACACAGAATAAACAGGTGTGGAAAGATCCTATCTTCCTTATTGCAATGTGTGCGATTTCGTTAGGTTTATTGCTCAATGTTTCAGGCGTTCCTCGACCGGAGTTTCTGTTATCTGTAAGTCATTGGACAATCCCTGTGGGTACATTTTTGCTGATTGCCTCAGTGGGTTTAACTTTTAATTTGAAAGGCGGTAAGCGCTGGCAAAAAGTAGCATTGACTGCGACGATTGCCCGCTCAGCGGTTGCGGTGGTTTTGGTTTCGATTCTACTTTCACTGTTCAACCTATGGGGAATTGAAGACCATTTGGTTGCGAAAGTGTGTTTGATTTTGGCAGTGATGCCCACAGCATTTATGGGCACCTTACCCGCAGTACTTTATGATTTGGACAAAGAAGTAGCAAACACCAGTTGGATCACCAGTTACTTTATATCCATGATACTGACTCCAATTATGCTCGTTTTCCTAAGCACGATTTAGTTTTCTAGGTTTTTCAAAGAACATAAAGTTTTCCAAAGTACCTTTATGTTTTTCAAAGAACATCAAGTTTTCCAGAGCACGCTATTACGCGTGCTCTGCGTTTTCTAATGCCAAATCACTGCCACAAAGTTTGGGGTTAATGTCATTCAAAATGAGCAGCACACAAGAGACCACTACGGCAGCAAGCAATGTGGCACTCACCAGACCAAAGGCAATGCTGGCAATCAGCGGTATTAAGAATTGCGCCTGAGTACTGGTTTCCGTCAGCAAAGGTAATAAGCCTGCAAAGGTAGTGAGTGAGGTGATCACAATAGCTCGGAATCGGTCATGGATGGCTAGCTTACATGCTTGGCGTAGCTCCTGACCTTCTGCCACTTTGTCTTTGACGAAGGTGACCAACAATATATTGTCGTTGACCACAATACCCGCGAGAGTGGCAAAACCAACCAGGCTGGGAATAGTGAGATCAATACCCAAACCTAAGTGCCCCCATACGACACCAATCCAAGCCATTGGAATGGCAAGTAGCACCGCAAACGGCTGAACAAAGCTTTTAAACAGAAAGACCAAGATCAAATAGACGCCAATGATGCCGAGAGCAAAATAGGTGAGTAGTGATGAGCCTGTGTCTGCACTTTCTTTATCTTGCCCTTGAGAAGCGAAACTGACTTCTGGGTATTTCTGCGCCATTTTAGGCACAAAGTCTTTATAAAACTGCAGCATGATTTCGCGTGCGTTGGCGACTTGGGTGTTGATATTGCCTTGAACTGTAGCCGTTGGAATGCCATTGACCAAGTTAAGCCGCGAGAAAGCCTTCGACTGAGTTAAATCAGCGACAGCCATCAACGGGATCAACTTGCCATTATTGGCAGTAATAAGCAGATCATTGAGTTCTTCTATGGTTGCTTGATGAAGAAAATCACTTTGACGAACCCGTATATCAACGATTTCCCCGTCTTGGAACACAGTAAGGTCATTGTTGCCTTTCACGGCATTTCTCAGCGTCTGAGCGACTTGTGCGGCTGTCACACCTAGCACGCCCGCTTGATCTTTGAGCGCGACTTGAATGTCGTCTCGTCCATATCGCAAATCGGAAGAAAGATTGAATACACCGTCGAATTGTTTGAGCCATTTCATCAAAGCTAAGTTCACGGCATAGAGTTCTTGTGGGTCGTTACCCTGAACTCGGATATCAATACCAATACCCGCAACGCCCCGTTCTTTGTCTGTAAACTTGAGTGCGATGACATCTGCGGTTGGTCCAACTTTGCTTTTCCAACTTTGAATAAGGTCTTTGATGCTTTCTTGACGAAACTGAGCGGGAAGCAAGTCCGCACTTACCGTAGCCATATGCGGACCAGAATCAAAGGCATCAATATTGGTGTTATACATAACGGTAATACTGTTGACCAATGGCTCACCAAACTTCTCCTGATACTCCGCATCTATTTCTTTTAAGGCGTTTTCAACTTTGCTCACGACACTTTCTGTTTGTGATAACAAGCTACCTTGGTCAAGCAATATTCTTGCTTGAAGAGTGTCACTTTCAAGGGTTGGCATGGCTTTGAACTTGAGCAAACCGGCAGGGAAGGTGGCGGTGGTCGCTGCGACGATAAACAGCAAAATACCAATACTCAAATAAGGTGCGCGCATTGCGATCACGGAAAGGGGAACAAAGCCTTTGTCGCGAACGAACTCAAAGCCAGCGGTTATTTTATTGCGAATGGCATTGCTGTTAGAGATATCAGGATGATGAGCCAGATGAGAAGGCAGAATAAACATGGCTTCGAATAGGCTCACGATAAGCGTCATCATCAGAACAATCGGGATATAACGGAGTATGTCACCGAGGTTGCCAGTTAAAAACATCAATGGACCGACTACCATGATTGTGGTTGCGAAAGAGGCAATCACACCCGGCAGCACTTGTTTGGTACCTTCTATTGCAGCTTGAATCGCAGGAAGCCCCGCTTCACGTTTCGCCGCGATGTTTTCAGCAATGATCAATGAGTCATCCATCAATATACCGATGGCGACTATCAGCCCAACCATGGTCATCATGTTGATGGTGTAACCGAGTATCAGCATGATAAACAGTGTGCCGAGAAAAGAGACGGGAAGACCGACTGTTACCCAGAAGCTAAAGCGGATATTGAAGAATGCCCATAACGCTAAGAACGCAAGGATCAAACCTTGAACACCGTTGCTGCCTAGAATACGCAAACGCTCTTTAATATTGACGCTCACATCTTGTGTAATGGTAAGTTCAACACCTTGTGGAGCCAACGCGCGTTCTTTGTCGATAAGACGCTCAACAACTTCACGCACTTTAAGCGTATCCTGATTTTGGTTCTTGGAGATTTGCAGCAACGCCGCTCTTTGTCTGTTAAACAGAATCTTATCTTCTTCAAGGGCAAACTTTTGCTCTATGGTTGCGATGTCTCTTAAACGCAGTTGAGTGGTGCTGTTAATCATCAAAGCACCGATGTCGTCGACATGCTTAGCAAGTTGGTCAAAACGGATGCTTGATTCAGACAGATCACTTCTCATTGTGCCGGCTGGAATGCTGACGTTCTCTTGCTGGATTCGGTTTGCCAAATCAGAGATGCTCAAGCCGTATTGCTGTAAAGTTTCACTCGCAATGGAGACTTCAATTTCCTGCGCTGAAAACCCACTGATAGTCACTTGTGCGATATCCGGGTTCGCTTTCAAGTTCTGCTTAATCTTGTTCGCGTACCAGTAGAGATCTTGATCAGACATGGGGCCGGTAATCGCGATGCTAACGACGGAAGCGACACGGTCAAGTTTAGTCACGGTTGGGCGCTCTGCTCGATCGGGGAAATCACTAATCGCATTGACCTGTTGCTGAACTTCGCTGGTGAGAATATCGATATTCTCATTACGGTTAATTTCCACATTTCCGATGGCGACATTTTCTCGCGCATCACATGTAAATTCGTGAATGCCGTTTATTTTATCTAGCGCGTCCTGAAGGGGGATACATATTTCATCCGCCACTTCTTTGGGTGATGCGCCCGGATAGCTGACCTTTACTTCAATATTGGTGGTTGGCGCTAAAGGAAATGTGTCTTTTTGCATTTTAGGTAGGGCATAGATCCCCACTAACAAAATCGCAATCATCAAAACGTTGGCAGCCGTTTTGTGCTGAGCAAAATAGGCGATCATCATTCACCTCCTGCTGCTTGCTGGCTAACCCACTGAACCATGGCTTTATCTGGCTGTGCTTTGAGTTTCATGCCTTCGACCGCTGGTTGTAGCTGACTTACCACCACCATGTCTCCTTCGCTGACGCCAGATTTCAGAACCGCTATTTGACCCTGAGTAAAATCGATTTCAACAGGTTGAATCGCGAGCTGGTTGTCTTTAACCACATAGACATTACCGCTATGAATAGCATTAATAGGCACAATAAGCTGGTTTTCCAATTGCGGTGCTTTTAGCGTGACTTTGACAAAGGTATCGCGAATCAAAGGCGGCTTTTTGCCCGGCTGCGCTTGTTGATAAGGCTCGTCAACACGAATAATCAGTGTTTGGCTTTGAGTTTGGGCGTCGATCAAACCGCCGCTTCGGTCAACCAGCCCTTGCCAGTTAACTTGTTTATCACCTGTGGTAAGAGTGACGGTAGCTTGCAAATCGCTATGAAGAGAATTGTCAAAACTCTCTACCTGAGTTGCGCGACGTAATGGTCTCATTTTGCCAATCGAATACTGAGCAAGCACTTCGACTGCTTCCATTCCATCTGACTGGAGTAGGGCTTGACCTTTATTTACATACTCTTCGACATCAATATTGGTTGCGGTAATTCGAATATCGTAAGGGGCTTTGACTTCGGTATGACTAAGATCGCGCATCGCAATCTCTAGCTCCGCATTCAAGACTTCTTGCTCTGCAACCGTGATTGCTTGTTCATTTTTCAGATTTTGTAGTAGTTGCTGTTTACTGAGCAGATCGCGTTTGGCTTTGTCTTTTTCAGTCTGAGAAAGATGACCGGTTTTGGCTAAGCGTTCGCTACGTTCATACTCTTCTTTTTGCAATTTGTAATCTTGTTCAGCAATCGAATAGCTAACGCCTATGGTTTGGTATTTGAGTTTGGAGACATCTAACTCGGCATTGAGTTTGGTGATGGCAAGTTGATAGGCAGAGTCGTCAAGCTTTAGTAATGGTTCTCCTTTAGCAACGAAAGCCCCATTTTTGAAGTTGTCTGAAACCCAGATCACTCGACCTTCAACTTCGGCCTGAGCTTGCCACTCTTGAGCTGGCTGGGTATAGCCATAGCCGATGGCGCTAGGTTGAATGGCGAGAGGTTTGACCTTCATCACTCGTACAACTTTTGAACCGCCCGCTTGTTCGGTTTTCGGTGGTTCAGCTTTCATACTGGGTGCGACAAAGAGAACAATACCGCCCAATACGAGTGGGGGAACAATAAGTAAGCGTTGAATCCAACTGTAGTTAGCCATAGTCACTATCCCTGAACTTTATTTATATAAGTAAAAGCTAATTTAAAACAAAGGAAATAAATTGGCGCTTGCTCCCAATTCATTGCATATCGTTAATTTAGCTTTAACTAAAATAAAAAATCCGGCGCTAGGCACCGGATTTGGGTAAAGTTAAGTAAACAATCGTCAGCAATAACTTACGCTTAGGATTCTTTATCTTTCGTCAGTGACAGTATGCCAATGGAAACGGCAGCAACACCAACAAATCCACCGAGGATAATGACTGGCATTGCGCTGTAACCAAGGACATGCCAGATAATGGATTCAAGTGTACTCATTTCTCTGCTCCTTGTTATTGCCAGCCTTCTACGCCGTGCATATCTGGTAGGTTGTGTGCGATACCTTTGTGGCAGTCGACACAGGTTTTTTCACCAGACGCTAGGGCAGTAGAGTGTTGTTGAACACTACGTTCACTTTGCTCTGAGAAATCCATAAATTCAAACTGGTGACAGTTACGACATTCAAGTGAGTCGTTCTTTTTCATCCTTGCCCATTCACGCTCTGCTAAGTGCGCGCGGCGCTCTCTGAATTTCTCTGGAGTATCGATTGTTTTCGTTACGTAATGCGCAAACAGCTCTTTGGATGCCTGCACTTTACGAACGATTTTATCTGTCCATTCGTGTGGTACGTGACAGTCAGAACAAATTGCACGCACGCCTGAACGGTTAGAGTAGTGAACCGTTTCTTGGATTTCTGCAACGATAGGAGCGTGACAACCAGAACAGAACTCTTCTGTGTTAGTCATTTCCATACCCGTGTTAAATGCGCCCCAAAATAGCAAGCCACCAGAAAAACCCAAGAATAAGACAACGCCAGCCGCAGCTTTGCTTGGCCTTGTTAACTTACTCCAAAACGCTTTAAGTAGTTTCATAAATCGCCTCTTATTGTGTGGTTTGCTTAGCGAAGTGATTCAACACGCTTAAAGTCATTTTCAACCAAAGGTTGAGCGTCCGCTTGAGGTACGTGACATTGCAAACAGAAATAACGACGAGGTGACACGTCAGCAAGTACGGCATCTTCACGGTTTAGGAAGTGCGTTACACTAATTTTTGTTGCGCCCATATCTTTGGCGTTTTTCCAGCTGTGGCAAGACAAACACTTATTCGCATCTTTGGTCACTTCGTAGTTACGAATTGAGTGTGGGATTAATGGTGGCTGATAAACATAATCCGTTTCCAAAGATTGTTCGCGAGGAATTTTCTTCATTTCATCAGCGTTTCGTGTTTCTTCAAGAAGGCTAGAACCGCGTAGAGATTCCAAGCCACCCGTGCCGCCTGGAAGATCCAGCTCAGCTTGCGCAAAGACGACTCCCGATAAAACAGCACCAACCGATAACAGTGCAACCAGTAATTTTTTCATATTACATTCTCCGCCTAATGGCTAAATTCTTTAATGAGGCTGCCCGAGGGATGAAATGGGGCAGCCTTTACATTCATCTTATACTTATGCCACTTTCGTGATTTTAACTGGACATTTCTTGAAGTCCGTTTGTTTTGAAAGTGGGTCTGTAGCATCTAGGATCAACTTGTTGATCAGAATGCGAGCATCAAAGAATGGTACGAACACCAAGCCTTTTGGCGGCTTGTTACGACCACGGGTCTCAACACGAGCACGAACTTCACCACGTGTGTTAGAAATCAGGATTTCATCACCACGGCGTAGGCCACGAGCTACAGCATCTTCGTGATGCATGAAACACACAGCATCAGGGAAAGATTTGTAAAGTTCAGGTACACGACGAGTCATAGTACCGGTATGCCAGTGCTCAAGCACACGGCCTGTACATAGCCATAAATCGTGTTCTGCATCTGGTGCCTCTGGTGGCGCTTCGTATGGTGCAGAGATGATCCAAGCTTTACCGTCTGGTTTACCGTAGAAGTCCCAGCCAGAGCCTTTCTTCGCATATGGGTCTGAACCTTCTTTGTAACGCCATTGTGTCTCTTTACCGTCAACGAATGGCCAGCGTAGACCACGAGTTTGATGGTACATATCGTATGGAGCTAAGTCGTGGCCATGACCGCGACCAAAGGTTGCGTACTCTTCGAAAATACCTTTTTGTACGTAGAAGCCAAAGTGGTGGGCATCGTCGTTCATTTCGCGAGCTTCGCTTACTGGGAACTTGTCGATTTGACCGTTTTTGAACAGTACGTCGAACATAGTTTTGCCACGGTATTCAGGCATTTTCGCTAGCAGTTCTTCTGGCCACACTTCTTCCATCGTGAAGCGTTTAGAGAACTCCATAACTTGCCATAAGTCAGACTTCGCTTCGCCTACTGTGCCTACTTGTTGATACCACGCTTGAGTACGACGCTCTGCGTTACCGTAAGCACCTTCTTTTTCTACCCACATTGCAGTTGGAAGAATTAGGTCAGCCGCTTGCGCTGTTACCGTTGGATATGGGTCAGAAACGACGATGAAGTTTTCTGGGTTACGGTAACCCGGTAACCGTTCGCCGTTGATGTTTGGACCCGCTTGCATGTTGTTATTACATTGAACCCAGTAACAGTTTAGTACGCCGTCATTCAACATACGGTCTTGAAGAACTGCGTGGAAACCAGGTTTTGGCGGAATTGTACCTTCAGGTAGTTTCCAAACTTTTTCTGCAATTTCACGGTGTTTAGGGTTTGCAACCACCATGTCTGCTGGTAGACGGTGAGCAAAGGTACCTACTTCACGTGCAGTACCACACGCTGAAGGTTGACCTGTTAGCGAGAATGGGCTGTTACCCGGAGTCGCAATTTTACCGGTCAATAGGTGGATGTTGTAAACAAGGTTGTTCATCCACACACCACGAGTATGTTGGTTCATACCCATAGTCCAAAGTGACATCACTTTCGTGTTTGGATCCGCGTATTGTTTCGCAAGCGTAATCAGTTTCTCTTCACTCACACCTGAAATTTCAGCCGCTTTCGCAGCGGTGTATGGTGCAACGGACTTTTTGTACTCTTCAAACGAAATGCTGGTCATTGAACCGTCGTTCGGGTTCTTCGCTTTTTTCTGAAGAGGGTGATCGTCACGTAGACCATAGCCGATATCCGTCACTGCTTGTTTGAAGTTAGTATGCTTGTTAACGAAGTCCCAGTTTACTGCATCGTTTTGAATGATGTAGTTCGCAATGAAGTTGGCAATTGCTAGGTCAGTGTTTGGTTTGAAAATGTAACCGTGATCAGCCAGCTCAAAAGAACGGTGGTAGTAAGTAGACAGTACGTTTACTTTAACGTGTTGTTGGCTCAAGCGACGGTCAGTCAGGCGGCTCCATAGAATAGGGTGCATTTCTGCCATATTCGCGCCCCAAAGCACGAACGCATCTGCATGCTCTAAGTCGTCATAACAACCCATTGGTTCATCAATACCAAATGCACGCATGAAGCCCACTACGGCAGACGCCATACAGTGACGAGCGTTCGGATCGATGTTATTTGAACGGAAGCCAGCTTTCATCATTTTCGCTGCTGCGTAACCTTCCATAACGGTCCATTGACCAGAACCAAACATGCCGATGCTTGTTGGGCCTTTCTTGGCAAGAGACGCTTTCCATTTCTCAGCCATGATGTCGAATGCTTGATCCCAAGATATCGGAGTGAAGTCGCCGTCTTTAGCGTATTCGCCATTGCGCATACGAAGAAGAGGTTGAGTCAGGCGGTCTTTACCGTACATGATTTTAGAAAGGAAGTAGCCTTTGATACAGTTTAGGCCTTTGTTTACCGGAGCTTCAGGATCCCCCTGTGTAGCCACGATACGACCATTCTGCGTACCCACTAAAACTGAGCAGCCAGTACCACAGAAACGACAAGGCGCTTTGTCCCAGGTAATTTTGGTTTGATCTGTGCTAGCAATCAGATTTGCAGCAGAAGCTGGTAAAGTCACACCAGCGATAGCTGCAGCTGATGCTGCCGCGTTTGCTTTCACAAACGCTCGTCTTGTCATTTTCATACTTCATCCTCTGTTTGGGATTGTTGAAATCCAGTGTCTTCGTCCAACTGCTCTAAATCGGTTTCGATTTGGTGATAAACCAAAACAGTGCTGAGCACGTTAGTTAAATTGTTGATGGCATCGATAGTGTCAGTAATAAAACCTTGATTCTCGGTTTCGAGAACAACCACAATTTTGCCTTCAGGGCTAGAACCGAAGACTTCTGCATTGTCGAATTCTTCGATTTGAGCCGTTATTGATTCAACATGCTGTGGAAGCACATGAACCACCAAACTTGAAATGTGCACTTCATTCAGTGACATACATTACTCTCATTCTTATATTGTATTGCTCACATGGATAGATGCTGTTGGGCACACCGAAACACATGCGCCACAACCACTGCAGTCATCGATATTGATAACTGGTTGTGCAACTTTATTAAGCTGCAACTTAAACTGAATCGCCATTGTGTCGCATGTCTCACCACAGCTACGACATTCAACATTCTGATAAGCCAAACAATTTTGTTTGATATCAGCTTTAATATGCCAAGGTGAACTGGACTGCGGAAGGAAGATAGGTTCAGGGCAAACATCCGCACATTGGTAGCAAAATGTGCATTCGCCTCGGCCAAAATCGACGGTTGGAAAACCACCGTCACCATTAATAATGATGTCGGTTTCGCAAGCTGAGACGCATTTGCCGCAACGTGTACAATCGTCGGTAAAAGAACCAGCTGATTTCACCCACGGCATTATTATTGCTGTGTCTTCAACAGTTTTACGCGAGAACAATCGACGTCTGGCTAAATCGACCACTACAATCACCTTATTATTTGTAAGTGATAGGTAAATTGTAGCTCATTGCTATTAAGCTACAATTTTCACATATCCATATGAAAATTGTAGTTTTCAGGCTATTTTCTTAAATACCCATAAGGGGGTAATTGGGGGTGTCCGTTGTTTTAGATCAATTATTTCCAGCGAGAGTGATCACATATTGTTAGTGGTTTGACTGTGGTTCAAGAATCCAATTAGAAGACAGACGTCAAAATAAAGGAAATAAACGAGTTTGGTTAAGAGAGTTGAAAGGTCGCTGATTGGCACCATTGCCAAGGCAATGTTCTGTATAGTTATGTTATCATTTGCGACAATAGGGTTCGCAATCATAACATTAGCCTCATCCCTGAATGATGCAGAAGCAGTGAATGTATCCGGCTCTATGCGTATGCAGAGCTATCGTTTGTCGCATGATATTCAAAGTTCTTCCATTGACTATGTTAGTCACATTGAGAGTTTCGAACGTTCGCTGTTTTCACCGTCTATGCAAGCTTTGAAGCATTGGACTGTTCCTGCAGACATTCAGAAAGATTACAACGACATCATTATCCGCTGGCAGCAGCTTAAAGATTTGCTGAAAAGTGACCAACGTGCTGAATATCTTGATCTTGTTGCTGGTTTTGTAAGCCAAATCGATGTGTTTGTTTACAAACTTCAACAGTTCTCAGAAGGTAAGTTAATCAAGCTTGCTTGGGTTGGGGGATTAGGCCTCGGTGGGGTATTTTTGGTCTCGGCGTTTGTCATCATTTACACCCGTAGAGAAGTCGTTGGCCCGCTACGTAACTTAGTGGTTGCCAGTGAACAGGTGCAAAATCGCTCCTTTGATGTGCAGCTGAAAGTGACTAGTCGCAATGAAATGGCGATATTGACTCGCACTTTCAATGATATGGCTAATGAGTTGGGCAAGCTGTATCACGGCCTAGAAAATGCCGTTAATGAGAAAACCCACAAGCTTCAACATGCTAACCAATCATTACAGGTGTTGTACGAGTCGTCTCAGCAGCTCACTGCTTCTCGCATCAGCCAAGAGAATTTTCAGGCGTTACTGAAACAAATCGTTAGTGTGGAAGGGATTGACGCTGTTCGTTTAGAAATAGATGAAGAAGCGGGTAAAGGGATTGTTTTAACAGAGGGTTACTGCGACAACGATTGCAATAATGATTGCCATGAACAGCCACTGATGGTCGATGGACAACCACTTGGAAGATTGTACTGGCGAGCGGGACTGCCTTGTCCCGACAAAGCACTGATTGATAGTTTTGTGCAAATGCTGTCGCGAGCCGTGTATTTTAATAAAGCGCAAAAGCAGGCTGAACAACTGCTTTTAATGGAAGAGCGTGCTACGATTGCACGAGAGCTGCATGACTCTCTGGCTCAGTCACTTTCTTACTTAAAGATTCAGGTATCGCTGCTTAAACGAGTAATGACTAAGTTTGAGCAGACACCACAAAGCGAAAAAACGGCAGATATTATTAAAGATATCGATGATGGTTTATCGGGTGCCTACACTCAATTAAGAGAGTTACTTACCACGTTCCGATTAACCATCAAAGAAGGCAACTTTGGACGTGCTTTGCTTGAGATGATTAATCAGCTAAAAGAGCATACCAGTGCGTCGATTGAACTGACCAATAACCTCTCATCATTGGATTTGGATGCGCATCAACAGGTGCATCTCATGCAGTTAATTCGAGAGGCGGTCATCAATGCAATCAAGCATGCCGATGCGACGAAAATTGTCGTTGAATGTAATGAAGTCGATGGCGATGTGATTGTCGTTGTAGAAGATAACGGTGTGGGTTTTGAAGAACACGATGCAAAACTTAACCATTATGGTTTGAGCATTATGCAAGAGCGAGCAGCCCGCTTACACGGAGAATTAGCAGTGAACTCTTCTCTGAACTCTGGTTGCAGAATAACTTTGAAATTTAAACAGTCTAAGGACATTAACGTTGACGAAGATTAGAGTAATGTTGGTGGATGACCACCCACTAATGCGTAGAGGCATTAATCAGTTACTGAGCTTAGAAGATGAATTTGATGTTATTGCTGAAGCGAGCAACGGTACTGAAGCCGTGGCATTAGCCCATGAAGATGAGCCGGATTTAATTCTGCTTGATTTGAATATGAAGGGCATGTCTGGCCTAGATACTCTACAAGCGCTGCGTACCGATGGATGCAGTTCAACCATTGTTATTCTGACGGTTTCAGATAGCGCTTCGGACATTGAAGCATTGGTGAAAGCCGGAGCTGATGGTTACTTGTTAAAAGATACTGAGCCAGATGAACTGATTGAGCTTTTAAAGCAAGCCTCTTTAGGTGAGAAGGCTTACAGCAGAGTAGTGGCTAAATACCTTCGTGAACGTGAACAGCACTCCGATGTATTTGATTCTTTAACTGAACGAGAATCGCAGATACTTGGTGAAGTTGCGAAGGGCTATCGCAACAAGCAGATAGCGGATCACCTCTTTATTTCTGAAGCGACAGTGAAAGTTCATATGAAGAGTCTACTTAAGAAACTGCGTGTTCCTTCTCGCACCGCTGCAACGGTACTTTATTTAGAACGCTATGGTGAGCTTAGATAAAATTCGCTGTTAGAAATACAGCTAGCAGATATAAAAAAGAGGCTAAAGCCTCTTTTTTATTGTTCACATTACACTATTTATTGCTCGCATTACGCTACCGACGTGTACGGTAGTGATTGTTTAGCAACATCAATCACTGTCGCCGCCACTATTGCTTGGTATAGCGAGTTTTAAACTCGAAGACCTTTTCTGAACAGACATCGATACAGCGACCACAACTGATGCAATCTTGTGCCATGATGCGAGTGTCCCCATCTTTTAAAGGCTCTCTCAGTACTTGCGGTTCAGGGCAGACGTTAAAACAGTCCATGCATTTTGTGCAGGAGTTTCGGTCTGTGGCCGTAACACGCATAATGCTCTGTTTGCCGATAATGCCGTAAGTCGCTCCCAATGGGCACAAATGACCACACCAACCGTGTTCGACCAATAACCAGTCCAGTAAGAATACGAGTACGATCAGAACCCAACCCGCACCCATGCCGAATACCAGTCCTCGGTGCAGTGCTGAAACGGGGTCAATCCACACCCATAAAGCACTACCAGAAATCGCGCTACCAATAAGTAGCACAGGGATCAGCCAATAACGCATGCTTTTCGGCCAAGAGTAACTTGCTTTAACATTCAGTTTCCTGCGCAGCCATGCGGCTAAATCTGTCACCATATTCAAAGGACAAACCCATGCACAGAAAGCTCGAGGTGCAACAATCGCGTAAACCGCTACTACGATGAGTGCTCCTAAAATCGCCGTAAATTCGGGTAAATGCCCTGCGGCTATAGTCTGTAGTAGCAAGAGTGGATCGGTAAACGGAATGACATCAAACAGAGTACTAGAAGAAAGATTTCCTTTAAAAACACCCCACGTTGGGCCTGCCATAAATAGTGCAATAATCGTGAGCTGAGAAAGTCTTCTGAGGATTAGAAAGCGATGTGCTTTCCACCAACCTAAGTTTTGTATTGCCGCTTTACCGGCGTCTTTAGCCAAATGCTTAGCCATCATCCACCTCCTAAAGCTGGTTGCCGTTAAATGGTTTAAGTGGAACGCCACCATGCTCTTCGGTATCGATACGCACTTCAGAATGCTCTTCCCATCCTAAGCGGTAATGTTTACCTAGCTGACCTTGTGCCAGTTCAGTCGGAACCACTTTTATTGCTGCTGCATCTAACACGCACGCTTCTTCACATTTACCGCAACCCGTGCAGTAATCAGCGTGAACGGTAGGAATGAATTTAGCGTGAAAACCGGTTCTTTCATTACGTATGGTTTCAAGGGTGATGGCTTTGTCGATAGCAGGACAGATTCGATAACACACATCACAGCGTAACCCCTGAAAATTCAAACAGTTTTTCTGATCGATGAGCACAGCAGTACCCATTCGTGCTTCATCGATGTCGGTTAATGCTGGATCTAACGCACCGCTTGGACAGGCTTTTACACAAGGTATGTCTTCACACATCTCACAAGGTATTTGTCTGGCGGTGAAATAAGGTGTGCCCGTAGCAACAGGGGAGAGCAACGATGCAAGTTTCAATGTGTCATAAGGACAAGCTTGTACACACAAACCGCAACGCACACAGGCTTTCTCAAAGTCGTTGCCGGATAAAGCACCTGGAGGACGAATAGGTACGCCCGACGTTTCTCTGGCCTGGCTTTGCAGAGACTGTAAACCAAGAAGGGACGCTGCAGCTCCCACACCAATGGCAGTTCTAGAAGCATCTCTTAGGAACCGGCGGCGGCTTTCGGATATTTTTGGAGACGAAGTTTTCATACGCCAACCTTGCATAACATTAGCTACTAAAATTATAACCACATTATCCGTAGGTATAAGAAATAGTCGCTACCTCCAAAGTAGTGTACGAACAATCCGTTGATTCAGGTCAAATGAATGTGGCTGTAGCAGGATTTGAAGCCTTTAAAAGAGTAACGGAGAAGCCGAAAACAAAAAGGTCAGCAAATCGCTGACCTTTATTTTAAGTTTTCTTAATGACATTAAGCCATCATAGGGACGAGAACGGTTGTGCCTAAAATAACTGTAAGCAAGCCTGTCATTACTGGTAAAAATGTACGCTTAACCACTTCAAATGGGCTTAAATGTGCCATACCAGAAGTTGCAACGATAACTCCCGAAACCGGAGAAATAGTACGACCTAGGTTTGAAGCTTGTAGCATCGGGATAATCAAGAAAGCGGGGTTAAGCCCCAGTTTTGCAGCCAGTGTTGGTGCTAGTTCTACGAAAGCATAGAAAGGAGCATTACCTGAACCAGTAGCGATAGATGCTGCCACCGTTAAAGCGGTCAGGATCAGCATCAGAGCAACGCCACCTGCACCTGCTGTTTCTGCTAGATGAAGTAGGTTATCAATCGCTCCAATCGACATCAGACCTTGAGCAAATACGCCTGCAGCAACTAATAGCATCACTACGCCTTTGAAAGCTTCAGCCATGCCATCGTAACAAACCTCGAGATCTTCTAGCGCTTCTTTACCGTTAAACTTACGAGATACGTAATGAACTAGAGCACCAACAAAGATTGAAGCCACAACGATGGTATAGATATCGAGTGATAAACCTTCGATAGTCTTACCGTTAAATAGGAAAACACCAATGATTGGAAGGAACGGCAGAATTGAATAGTAAGCCGGAGCTTTTACTTCAATTTCCGACACATCAACACGTTCCATTGGCGTGTTGTCTTTCTTATCAAGGTACATGTTCCAGAAATATGTTGTAACAGCCATCACTATGATTGCACTAATAGACACTGGAAGAACGGTTTGCACTGCGAATACATCAAGGCTCAAACCAGATTTTTCAGCCGCGATGACAACGTCACCAGATGTTGGTGACAGAATAATTGCAGCTGGTGAAGCACATACTGCTGCAGCTGCTGGACGAGAGATACCCATTGCCGTCATCATTGGGAAGAGCGTAGCCATTAATAGTACGCCTAGACCCGTTGCAGAGCTCACGGCAAGGGACATTAAACAAGCGACGATGTAAGCAGAAACAAGCAGAATGTATGGTGATTTAATAAAAGAGAGTGGTTTAGAAAACTGTTTCACCACAACATTATTCGCACCGATGTGAGTCATGTAAGAAGCAAAACCACACAACAGCATGATTTGCATACCTAAGCCGCCGCCTCGGTTTTGCAGCATGTATTTCACGTATTCCAATGAATCTGTAAACATGTTGCCAGTTGAAGTAACACCTTTAGGTAAAACGGTATGACCAATAATACCGGTTAGTATCAGTAGCACTAGACCGCCAGTAAGTAGTACGCCAGCCGCTTTGTAGCCTTTTACGATCAGGTATCCAACAGCAATCGTAACAACTAACCCGATGAGAAGTTCAAGCATAGTAGTCTCCAATCTATGAGAGTGATGCGAGCAGAGTTAAATATAAATGTTGCAAAGTGTTACGGGAATTTACTGGAAACTTCTCTGTAGCACGAGTTCAACTTGCGTTTTGCATGATCTAAAGCAATAAAAATACAACTATCGTTTATAGGGTATTGTGCTTTTTATAATTAATTATTCCGAATAATAATAGTGCATTAATTCATTAGTTAATATAATTGTTCAGAAAAGATTTTCTAATAATAGAAGGGAGGAAAAGAAAAGTAGCACTAATGCACCACTTTTCTAGGATAGAGGGGATTTATGCATATTGTGAGACTATTCTGTCCCAACGGTCTCTTTTTTCGAGAAAATCAAGCTTCACCTGATCATATCGAATGTTAAGTAACGAACGTTCGTATTTCTTAATAGCCTGATTCTTCTTACTTTCGAGAAGCTGTTTCTTAATGTCGTAGTAGTTATGCAGCTCGCTGATGAATGCATCAAACTCCTGTTGGAAGTTGTTCATCAATATCAGGTGGTTTGGCAAAGACAGTATGCGACTTTGCACATAAACCAGTGCCATTTGTGCACGAGCTTTCTCTATTTTCAGTGAAGGCGCTTTACGTAGTTTCTTAGTCAGACCAATCCAAGAACATGCCTTTATTAGCCATTTCGTTGGGTCATACTGCCACCAGTAAATGCCGTTACGGTAATCGTTTTCGAATATATGGTGATAGTTGTGGTAGCCTTCACCAAAGGTGAAGAATGCCAACAATCCGTTGTCGCGAGCGGTATTTTTATTGGTATATGGCTGCGTTCCCCATATATGCGCCAATGAGTTAATGAAGAATGTGGTGTGATGGTTAAGCACCAATCGCACTGCGCCAATCATTAATAACATACCAATAATATCATCATAGATAACGCCGAGTAGTAGTGGCACTCCTACGTTCATTGCTATGGCAAGCGGCACATAGTAGCTATGTTGCCACATGACAATCGCGTCTTTTTGTAAATCACGGCAGTTATTGTAGTCGTGGTAAACCGCTTGATTGTAGTGACGAAGCATCCATCCGATATGCGAATACCAAAAACCTCTTTTCGCTGAGTATGGGTCCTTGTCATTTTGGTCGACAAATTTGTGGTGTACACGATGATCAGAAGACCAATGAAGAGCGCTATTTTGCAGCGCAAAAGCACCACCTAACGCACACAGTAAACGTACTAACCAGTGTGCTTCAAATGTCTTATGAGACCATAGGCGGTGATACCCCATAGTGATCGACAGGTTACAGAATGAAAAACAAACGATCAGCCAAATCCAGTGCTCGGCACCGAAGCCAACATACCAACCAAACCATGGTGTAACGACCGTAGCCAGAATAAAACTGAGTGAAAAAATTGCGACATTTAGCCATATGAGTGGCGGCTTAGTTGTCATGATAAAGTCCTTTGGGCTTACATGTGTGCGCTAGATTATCAGCGCACACGTGTAAGTCAAATAACTTTAGCAAAATTGTGACCAGTATGTTTTGCTTTTCCATCCTAATTGAATAGTATGAATGGGTACTAGAAATCCTTACAGGAAGTTATAAGGACTATTAAATGGAAATTAGAATAGCGGAATATAGTGATTTTGAGGCGATTGCTGATCTTCACGTTCGTAGTTGGAAAACTCATTACCAAGGCTTACTCAAACAAGATTATCTCGATAACGAAGCATTACCCGATCGACTTGTGATTTGGCAAACACGCCTTACTAACCCTCCTTTTAATCAACACATATTATTGTTAGAAAAAGAAGAGAAGTTACTGGGGTTCATTTGTGCGTTTGGTAATCATGATTTTGAACGTGGTAGTATCATTGAGTCACTGCATATTGATCCAGAATATCGAGGTTATGGTTTGGGTAAGATGCTGATTCGAGAAATGGTTCAGTGGATCGAACACTACTTTCCAAACAATGGGGTATACCTAGAAGTGTTGGAGCAAAATAGACAGGCTATTGATTTTTACGACCACATAGGTGGAGAGCACCAAGTTGAGCAACTATGGAAAGCGCCATGTGGCAGTGAAGTTCCAGAATTTGTTTATGCATGGAAAACCCCAAAATTGATGCTGGCATCTATTGATTAGCAAGCGAGTATTTGGATCGTCTAGTTACAACAAAAGCCCAGTGAATACTGGGCTTTGTTGGCTCTAGTGATACTTGTTCTAAGTTTGTATCATCGCTTAGTGGTGAATTCCGAAACTGCTCTGTCCATATCTTTCGCTTGTTGCGACACGATATCCACTTCTGACATTACTTGCTGAGCAGAGCGCATATTGTCTTCAGAAATAGAGTTCAGCTCTGTAATCGACTCGCTGACCTGGTTCATCACAATACCTTGTTCTTCGATAGCAGAAGCGATACGTTCAGAGTTTGCTTGAATATTACTCATATCTGAAAGAATAAGGCTCAAGCTTTCATCGAGTTGGCGAGAATCCATCAGTGTCTCTTGGCTTTGAGCGTTACATTGTTCAATATCTTTTACAACCTGACTCATTTGATGCTGAATAGCCGCTACAACCTTGGTGATCTCTTCTGTCGATTGATGTGTTCTTGTTGCTAGTGATCGAACTTCATCTGCTACAACCGCAAATCCTCGGCCTTGTTCACCCGCACGAGCCGCTTCAATAGCGGCGTTCAGTGCTAGTAGGTTAGTTTGCTCTGCGATACCTTGAATGATGTTAACGGTGCCTCCAATTTTCTCAACATGGTTGTTCAAAGAGGCGATCGAGTTTTGGCTTGAGTCTAAAGTTTTGGAAAGCTGCTCAATGTTGTTCACTGTGGATTCTACAACTTGGCGGCCGTTTTCAGCGTTGTGAGACGCTTGTTGAACACCTTCTACCGCAACACTGGTGCTCTCAGATATTTCGCTGATCGCAGATACCATTTCCTGTACAGATGTAGCCATCATTGATGTGTGTTCTGCTTGAGCATTAAAGTGACGGAGTACGTCCTCAAGCTCATTGTGCATGGCGGCGGTACTTACTGATAGCTGATTCGATTTTGCCTGAGATCCAGAAATCAGAGTTTCGAACTTGTCTAGCAGTTTATTGAAGTATTGGCTCACCGAAGCAAGTTCATCTTTACCTGTGATGTCTGAGCGTAAACCAATGTTGTTGGTGTCCGAAATATTGTGAATTACAGTCAACATACGGTTAACTCGGATGTTGATGGTGCGGCTAATTTGGAAGATAAGCGCGACAATGACAATGATCACAAACACCGTAATGCTGTTTTCAATCATTGAGATTTCAGCGCGGCGGTTATCAACTTCTTTACTTAATGTTTCGGAAAATGTTTTAAATTGTTCTTCTACATTATGCGAAAGATCGCGGGTGTTGCCCAGTAAACCTTCATTGTATTTCAAGCCAATTTTCTGCTCTTGTAGCGTAACAGCTTTCGCTGCTGCAATCAGCTCAGACATCGATGCTATCTCGCCTTCTACATTGAGTGAACCAGACACAACGTTTTTATCAAATTGGATCAATTCAAGTTGACCTACTTTGTCTGCATTGTTGAAGGCTTGACTATGGAGTAAGTAGTAACGTTTAAATAGACCCGACTCTTTATCCAAACCTAACTGAACATAAGCAGCAACCAATTCTTCAAAACCATTCTTATAAGACAGAAGGTCGTTACGAAGGTCTGCTGATGAACCAAGCTGATTTGAAGACAGAATTGGCGATAGTTCAGATTCTAAAGTCAAAAAGAGTTCACTGTTCTTTTTGAAGGTATCGAGGTAACTTGTACTACTACGCAGCAAAAAATCTTTTTCATTGCGGCGCAAATTGAGTAATCGGATTTCGAGCTTGTCGACTAATGTGATGGCATGAGTTAATTCTCTAGTGGTACTAGCGAAATAGTTTGAACTTATAAGAAGGGTAATGATGCCCAAGACAGCAATAACACCTAATGAATACAGCTTTTGTTTAATATTCATATGATTACCTTGATTTAAAACGTTTATAGATATTTTTGTTATTATCGTCGTGAGAATAGGGGCTAATTTCCCCCTAATGTTAGTGTCGGCTAATATATGCCTTACAATTATTAAACTTTTATGACAGGAGCCATGGTCGGATGACTATAGATGTCAGTAAGTATAAAGGGTTGATTTTCGATATGGATGGTACCCTTATTGATACCATGCCTGCACATGTTGATGCTTGGCGTGTTACCGCAGAGAAGTTTGGTTTCCCATTCGACGGCAAATGGTTGCAAAGTATGGGGGGCATGCCGAGTATTAAAATCGCTGTTGAGATTAGTAAAGCGTACGGTATTGAACTCGATGCGAAAGAAGTATCGGACTATAAAATGGGTGCATTCAGTCAAATTGATGAAAGCGGTGAGCTGATAGCGGATACGGTTGATGTGCTGGAAGCTAACTTAGGTAAGAAAAAGCTAGCTGTCGGTACAGGTAGCCAGCGCGTGAGTGCTATTAAACTGCTTACTCGAGTAAATATGCTTGATAAGTTAGATGCGTTAGTGACTGCGACAGACGTTGAAAACCACAAACCGCACCCGCAAACATTCCTGACTGCATGTGAATTGTTGGGGCTTGAGCCTCAAGATTGTGTTGTGTTTGAGGATACAGAGCTTGGAAAGCAAGCAGCACACGCCGGTGGTATGGATTGCATTATGGTGACTGAGCAAGGTTTACAGTTCTTCCCATATCAAGCTTAGTTTTATTTTAATCGTCTTCGTAATAAAAAGAGCCGCATCTATATGCGGCTCTTTTTGTCATTCACAAACGTTGATGCTCGTTAAATTCAGTGTGGGATTAATTAATTGCAATCAACTCTACGTCAAAAATTAGTGTTGCTGACGGTGGAATAGGGCCAGTACCACTTTTACCGTAGCCTAAGTTTGCTGGGATAAAAAGACGCATTTTTTGCCCTTCAACCATCAACTGAACACCTTCTTGCCAACCTTTGATAACTTGATTTAAACCAAATGCAATAGGTTCGTTACGTTGATATGAGCTGTCGAAAATAGTGCCATCCAGCAATTTACCTTCATAGTGAACGGTTACCTTACTGTTTGCTTTTGGATGAACAGTACCAGTGCCTTCTGCTAGCACAAGGTATTGCAAACCGCTTTCAGTAGTTTGAACGCCCGGCTTGGTTGCGTTTTCAGTTAAGAACGCCTGACTAGCAGCAAGTTGCGCTTCACCCGCTTTATGGTTTGTCCAAGTGCGATATACAAAAAATGCTGCGAGTACAAATATGACGATAGGGAAAACAATTTTATACATGGTTATGTTTCTTATGGTTGAGTTAATAAGTAGCTGATGGTTTTGGCGATGCCTTCCACATCTTTGTGACCACTGGTGATGACTTGATATTTGCCTTTCACAACAAAAGTCGGAACCGCTTTTATTTCGCCATCCTGGGAAACTTTATTAGCTGTTTGAATCATGCCAAGAACTTTGCTTTGTTGCTCTTGAGTTAAATGATAAGGAGTAGCTAGATTTCTGTCTGTAAACGCTTTTTCAATCGCAGCTTGGCGATCCGTTAGTGTTGAACCTTCGCCCATTTGCACCGCTGCAAATAGTTCTTCCATCATTGCTGCATCGGGAATGTTACCTAATTGCATTACTGCTGTGTAGTAAATCATGGCACCGATTTTTGCACCTTCATTAAACGTTACGTGCAGTTTACCAAAATGCTCACTCGTCAGATTTTCCAGTTCGGGAATAATGCTTTCCATTTTTCGGCAATGGCCACAAGTGAGAGAAAAAATTTCAGTGACTGGTGCTAAGCGATAGGTAGAAAGGTTAGCTGGCAATAATTGATATTGTTCACCTTCAACAGGTGTTGAATTGTCACTACAGCCAGCGAGAATAAACACCAATGTAAACAGATTTATGAAACCAGTGAGCAATTTTTTCATAGGAGATTCACCTTCAAATTAACTAAGTTAGATTCTAACGGCATAACGATGTGAGGCAAACTACGGATAAGTAATTTGTTAGCAATTTTCTATAAAGTTTTAGCGTTCGGGCCGATAAAAGTAAGTAGATAGATATAAGGGTCATGTAATCGATGAAATTTTTAGTTTTCCCTCTAGTGCTGTTTTTGGTTGGTTGTAGCTCCATGCAAAACGATCGCATGAACAGCAACAAATTATTAGATGCTGCACCAAAAGGCGAGACAGAAGTTCGTAACCCAGATTGGTCAGTACCACCATCTAACGCTAATTCTGGTGTGCGCGGTCCCTTGGGACAAGTTCGTACGAGTAGTTATCAAGCTCTACAACAATTTTTGTTACATAACCGCATCGATTACGAGGTGCTACCAGGTAGCCATGTTATGGTGCGTCTAAAGGATTCTATTCAGTTCGAAACAGGATCTGCGCAGCTTTCTCAAGCGTCTTACTACTGGTTATCGGTGATGAGTGGCTTTCTATCGCAACAACGAGGTATTGACGTGGTGATTGATGGGCACACAGACACTGTAGGTCAGTCTATGTTTAATGATTCCTTATCGGTAAGGCGTGCAGATATGGTCAAAAATACGTTAGTTAAAAATAATGTGTCTGAAGGTTCTATCTATACACGCGGTTATGGTGAGTACATTCCGGCTTGTTCAAACCGCACTACAGCAGGGCGGGCATGCAACCGTAGGGTAGAACTATTGCTTATCGTTTTAAACGATTAGTTGATTGAAGATCCGACATATTTATCATGCAATGTTCATTTAACTATCCCAGTTTTGGCTGGGATAGTTGTTTAATACCCGCAGCGTTACCAAGGAAATTGATAGCTCTCTCACTTATCGATCAAATTGCGATAATAATTTTGAAACATTAGTAACCTTTGTGTAAATTTTCACGCGAATTATAACTTATAAGAAATAGAGAAGTATGTCAGTTCATCAAGTTGCCTCAGATCTGGAGGTTCCAGTCGGAAAGACAGATCAGCTAGTTTCTACCACAGATCTAAAGGGCGTAATTACTTACTGTAATGAAACCTTCTGTCGAATTGCAGGGTTTGCAGAAAGTGAGTTATTGGGGCAGAACCATAATATTGTTCGCCACCCTGACATGCCTAAAGCGGCGTTTGCAGATATGTGGAGCCATCTAAAAAAAGGTCACCCTTGGCGTGGAATTGTTAAGAATCGTACCAAGACCAACGGTCACTATTGGGTTGATGCTTATGTAACGCCTATCTATGAAAATGGAAAGCTGGCGGGTTATCAATCAGTACGCGTTCAACCAAAACGTGCACGTGTTGAAACCGCAAGTAAAGCCTATCAAGCATTGTGTAAAATTGAAAAAGGCAGCAAGAGCTTTTCATTCAACCTTCCTTCTTCAGTTCGTTATGCAATCTTAGCGGGTTCATTGTCAGCGCCGTCATTAGCTTATTTTGCTTCTGCAACTAGTGCAGTACAGCTAATTTCTGGCTTATTGCCCGTTGCTGCTCTTGGTTTATTTTTCAGGAATGAGTTAGTTGATACGCCTCGTCAGATCAATAAGCTTAAACACAAATACGACAGTATTAGCCGCCTAATATATTCAGGTAATAGTGAATTCTCGTATGCGGATTATCATCTACGCATGTACTCAGCACGTATTCGCACTGTACTAGGGCGGATGGTCGATTCAGCGAGACCACTTTACACAACTTCTGAGCAACTAAATCAGACGTGTGTTGAAGTTAATCAAGCCCTTGAACAGCAAAATATTGATATTCAGAGCGTTATGAAAGCAACGGATTCAGTGGAATCCGCAGCGGATGCCGTGTCTAGCAGTACTAATGAAGCGTATGCTTTATTAGATCAAGCACAGAATCAATGTTTGAAAACGAAGCAAACCATTCAACAAACGCACAGTGATCTCGCGGCGCTAGCTGAACAAGCTGAGCGAGCAACAGGTACAACTCATCAATTGAATGAGCAAGCCCATATTGTGAGTAAGTTGATGGAAGAAATCGACGGAATCGCATCTCAAACTAATTTGCTTGCGCTAAATGCTGCTATCGAAGCGGCGAGAGCGGGAGAGCAAGGTCGAGGTTTCTCAGTCGTCGCTGACGAAGTTCGCGCATTATCGGGTAGAACACAAAACGCGACCCACCAGATCCAGAGCAGCCTGTCGACGATGTTAGTAACCATTGAATCGTGGCAGCAGGAAATTCAAGAAAGCCAAACACAAACACAAGCGTGTGGGTTAGTTGCTGAAGAAACGGGAAATCGACTCTATGAAGTAGAGCGTATGCTTTCTGATATGCAAACCTTAGTCGGTGATATGGCAAAATCAGCGGAAGCTCAGCGTGGATTGACTCAAGAGGTTAACCACCACATTCACTCCATCGCTTCTGCCGCTACGCAAAATGTTGCAGCAACGAATATGGTGAGTGAGCATAGCCGTGAAATGAAAGAGCAGGTTGATAACTTTATTACCCTTGCAGCTCGTTTCGAAGAGAAATAAAAGGCAGTTAAGTACTAAGTGAAAAATTACTAACCTTAGTTTTAGCACGTTAGAGCAAAAAAATCCCCGCTTTAGAGAGGGGATTTTTAGTATTAGAAATGCAATATTAAGCCAATAGCTCGTTTGCTTTCTCAACGACGTTTTCAACCGTGAAGCCGAACATCTTGAACAGTTGATCTGCTGGTGCAGATTCACCGAATGTTGTCATACCGATGATTTTGCCGTTTAGACCAACGTACTTGTACCAGTAATCCGCGATACCTGCTTCGATAGCGATACGTGCTGTTACGTCTGCTGGCAGAACTGCACTGCGGTAAGCGGCGTCTTGTTTGTCGAATGCATCGGTTGATGGCATTGAAACAACGCGTACTTGTTTACCATCAGCAGTAAGTTGTTCAGCTGCTTTCACAGCCAAATCAACTTCAGAGCCTGTTGCAATCAGGATTAGCTCAGGTTTGCCTGCACAATCTTTCAGGATGTAACCACCCTTAGCGATGTCAGCCACTTGCTCTGCTGAACGTGGTTGCTGTGCTAGATTTTGACGAGAGAAGATAAGCGCTGTTGGCGCGTCTTTACGCTCGATAGCCAGTTTCCAAGCTACTGCTGATTCAACCTGGTCACATGGACGCCATGTGCTCATGTTTGGAGTCAGGCGTAGAGAAGCGGTTTGCTCAACCGGTTGGTGAGTTGGACCATCTTCGCCAAGACCGATAGAGTCGTGCGTGTACACTTGGATGTTTTGCACTTTCATCAGTGCCGCCATACGCAGTGCGTTACGTGCGTATTCCATGAACATCAGGAAGGTTGCGCCGTAAGGAACGAAACCACCGTGTAGCGCGATACCGTTCATGATAGCCGTCATACCGAATTCACGAACACCGTAATGGATGTAGTTGCCTGATGCATCTTCTGGCGTGATTGACTTAGAGCCAGACCACATAGTTAGGTTTGAAGGTGCAAGGTCCGCCGAGCCGCCCATGAATTCAGGGAGCATTTTACCAAACGCTTCGAGTGCGTTTTGCGATGCTTTACGTGATGCGATGTTCGCTGGGTTTGCTTGAAGCTCAGCGATAACCGCGTTTGCTTTTTCTTCCCACTCAGCTGGAAGTTCGCCGTTCACACGACGTTTGAATTCTGCTGCTAGCTCTGGGTATGCCGCTGCATACGCTGCGAATTTTTGATCCCATGCTGCTTCTTTCGCTGCGCCCGCTTCTTTTGCATCCCACTGCGCGTAAATATCTGCTGGGATTTCAAACGGTGCGTATTCCCAACCTAGGAATTCACGTGCAGCTTTGATTTCATCAGCGCCTAGTGGAGCACCGTGACAGTCGTGTGAGCCCGCTTTGTTTGGCGAACCAAAACCGATGATAGTTTTAGTACAGATTAGAGTTGGACGACCTGTTTCCGCTTTCGCCGCGATGATTGCTGCGTTAATTGCTTCTGAATCGTGACCATCAACCGCTGGGATAACATGCCAGCCGTACGCTTCAAAACGTTTTGGCGTATCGTCAGCAAACCAACCTTCTACGTGACCATCGATAGAGATACCGTTGTCATCCCAGAATGCAATCAGTTTGCCCAGACCTAGTGTACCTGCTAGAGAACATGCCTCGTGCGAGATACCTTCCATCATACAGCCGTCACCCATGAACGCGTAGGTGAAGTGGTCAACGATGTCGTGGCCTTCTTTGTTGAACTGAGCAGCAAGCGCTTTCTCAGCCAGCGCCATACCCACAGCGTTAGTGATACCTTGACCTAGTGGACCAGTCGTGGTTTCAACACCTGGTGCATAACCGTACTCTGGGTGACCTGGGGTTTTTGAGTGAAGCTGACGGAAGTTCTTCAAATCTTCCATTGATAGCTCGTAACCAGTCAGGTGCAGCAGTGAGTAAATCAGCATCGAGCCATGACCGTTAGAAAGAATAAAACGGTCGCGGTCAACCCAGTTAGGGTTTTGTGGGTTATGGTTTAGGTGTGAACGCCAAAGTACTTCAGCGATATCCGCCATACCCATAGGTGCACCCGGGTGGCCAGAGTTAGCTTTTTGAACACCATCCATGCTTAGAGCACGGATTGCATTAGCCAATTGTTTGCGATTCATAGTCGTTACTCAGTTAAGTTTTAGTATTACTGCGAGCAGAGCGAACTCAGCTCAATTTGAAACAAGTATAAAAAGAGAAGCGAGTTAACACTCGCTTCTGAAATTTTGGATTAAAGCTTAGCTTCGATCATCGCTTCAAGTTTACCTTGGTCGATAGCGAAGTTGCGAATACCTTCTGCCAGTTTTTCTACAGCCATTGCATCTTGGTTGTGATCCCATAGGAATTCAGCGTGAGTCATCGCTGTTGGACGCGCTTTGTTGCCGTTAGAGTCAACAAGTTTCGCTACAACTTCGCCTTCTGCTGCTTCTAGTTCAGCAAGAAGTGAAGGAGCGATAGTTAGACGGTCACAGCCTGCTAGCTCAAGGATTTCGCCGATGTTGCGGAAGCTTGCGCCCATAACCACAGTTTTGTAGCCGTGTTCTTTGTAGTAGTTGTAAATGGTAGAAACAGATAGAACGCCTGGGTCTTCTTGTGCTGCGAAATCACGACCTTCTTTTGCTTTGTACCAGTCCATAATACGACCAACGAATGGAGAAATTAGGAACACGCCTGCTTCTGCACATGCGCGAGCTTGAGCAAATGAGAAAAGAAGAGTTAGGTTACAGTTGATGCCTTCTTTTTCTAGCACTTCAGCAGCACGGATGCCTTCCCAAGTAGAAGCCAGTTTAATAAGGATGCGATCGTTAGAGATGCCAGCGTCGTTGTACATCTTGATAAGTTGACGAGCTTTAGCAATGCTGCCTTCAGTATCGTAAGAAAGACGAGCGTCAACTTCAGTTGAGATACGACCTGGAATCGTTTTTAGGATTTCTTTACCGATGTTAACTGCAAGCATGTCACAAGTATCTTGAACTTGTTGCGCTTTGTCGTTGCTTTGAGTTTTCGCGTACTTGATCGCTTGATCGATAAGTGGTGCGTACTCTGCAATTTGAGCAGCTTTAAGAATTAGAGAAGGGTTAGTTGTTGCGTCTTCTGGTTGGTATTTTTTGATTGCTTCAATTTCACCGGTGTCTGCTACAACGGTAGTCAGTTTACGAAGTTGCTCTAATTTATTGCTCATTTCGATCGTCCTATTTCTCGTTTCTCGTTTCTCGTTGGGCTTTGCCTACCATTTAATATGCTTTCACCGAGTAAAAGAAGGTTACATAGCAAGACTGTGGCTTGGCATTGCAAACAGGTTAAGAAAACATTGTAGCTACTTTAGCGCTACATATAAGTTCAACAACGCTGTTCAATTCACATAAACATAATGTTTTTCACTGCCCGAACATTTGTAGTGAACATATGCTCGAGTAATGAGTAAATGATGTGCTCATATTTATATTATCTGTTGTGAATGTCAATTGTGATTTCTTGTTTCTAGTGACCTAAATCAACATTAATTTACTTGTGTTCATTGGCTTTAAAGGAAGAAACGATTGCGTATGCCTTGTAGTATGTAGCAAGTTTGCTGAATCTCTCAAATTTGTCGTGAGAATATGTAATTATAATGAGCAAATGTTGCATGTAGGAGTGGGTGTAACATATGCTAAGTCAATGAGCAGATGCTCACTCTCGATTATGATGAGCATAATTTCACTGAAAAGAGTCGATGATGAATAATCCAACCCCAGAAATCTCTTTAGAAAATACTGATTTATTAACCGAAGTTTCGGTCGCTTACTACCAAGATGGAGCGACTCAAGAGGAGATTTCTAAGAAGTTTGCACTTTCTCGCGCCAAAGTCGGCCGTTTGCTTAAACAAGCAAGGGATGAAGGGATTGTTGAAATCACAGTGAAATATCATCCGGTGTTCAGCGCTAAGATAGAGCAACGTTTAATTGAGCGTTTTGGCGTCAAGAGAGCACTTATCGCCTTAGATCAACCCAATGAAGAGCAGCAGCGTCAGCAAGTGGCTGGATTAGTCTCTCATTACTTAACCAACACTCTGAAAAACGGCATGGTGGTTAGCGTAGGACAAGGACGTAACGTTTCTGCTGTTGCCCATCATGTGGGCGTTATAACACCGCGCGATTGTAAGTTTGTCTGTGGTATCGGCGGTATCCACCCTCGTGGTGGCATGTTCAACGCTGACCATATCTGTCGTCAGTTGGCAAAAAAATACGGAGGTTCATCGGAAACCTTGTACGCACCCGCGTATGCAGAGAACCGAGATCAAAAGTTGGCGTTCATGCAAAACGCAACGGTTAAACAGACTCTTGATTTAGCACGTAAAGCAGATATGGCGCTGATTGGGATCGGTGATATGAGCGAGAACAGCTATATGGTCGATCTGGGTTGGTTTACCGCTGAAGAGGTAGTGCAATCTCGTTTGCAGCAAGGCGTAGTGGGGGATTTTGCCGGACATGACTTCTTCAATGTTCAGGGTGAAATTGCCAATACAGTGATGAACGATCGCGTCATTGGTTTGAGTATCGATGAATTCCGCTTGGTTTCCGAAGTGGTTGCGATAGCCGCCGAAAACAGTAAGCCTTTGGCATTATTAGGGGCTCTACGGACCGGCGCTATTGATGTGATTGCAACTAGCGTAAGTAATGCGTTGACCGTTTTGAACCTTGACGAGCAAATGAGTGGTATTACGCCTTCACAAAATTTATAGAAAGATTAACGAAGCCTGTTCACACCACATTTTGCTCACATCAGATAAGGAGGCGTTGGCCTCCTTTGTTCTATTTGATGCACACACAAATCTCTAAGCCGGGTGATTAATCGCCACATTTCTAGAGTGAGGTGAATGTCACGACTACTTTTTAAACAGTGCAAGATTTGTACATCAAACTCTCATTTCACCGAAAGCCGTATTGCTATTTCTCATTATCCATTTCATAACAATAGTGAAACATTAAATTTATAACTCTAGAATGACATGTTGAAGGAGCACTTATGTATCAAAAACTAAGGACTGGTTTATTAGCGGTAACGATGGCTTTTTCTCTGCCAGCGATGGCTGAAAACTACACGATTGGTACGGGAAGTCAGAGTGGTACTTATTATCCGTTAGGCGGTATGCTGGCTAAAATCTGGAGCGAAAATCTACCAGACTTCAATATGCGTGCTGAAGTGACAGCAGCATCGGTAGAAAACACGATTAAGGTATCAACGGACAAGCAGTTGGTGGGTATTGCACAAGGCAACGTAGTACTTCAGGCTGCAAATGGTGTTAAACCGTTTCCGAAAAAACTTGATGTATCGGTACTGTTTTCTCTTTATCCAAACGTGGTGCAATTCATCGTTCCTGCGAAATCCGATATCAAATCTATTGCTGACTTAAAAGGCAAACGCATTTCACTTGGTGCTCCGGGTTCTGGCACGCGTGTTAGTGCGGTAAACATCCTCAATACTCTGGGTATCACTGAAGATGACATCACAGCGCAATCACTAAACTACACGGCAACGACCAGTGCACTTGCAAACAACCAAATTGACGCAGGCGTAGTGGTAGGCAGCGTTGGTGTTGGTGCGATCACTGAGCTTGCGTTAACTCGTGATATTCGAATCATTAGCTTCAGCGAAGATGAGTTGGCGAAAATCACCAAAGATTATCCATCATACATTCAGATTGATGTGCCAGCAGACGCCTACAACAAAGTTCCGGCGTTTAAAGCGCCAGCAGTATGGAACGTACTGGTTGTGAACAACAATATGAGTGAAGAAATGGCTTACAACATGACTAAAGTGGCTTTTGAAAATATGGACAAAATCCGCCAAGTGATTGATGTAACTAAATACACTACGATTGAGAATATGGCCAAGCTCCAAGGCATATCGCTTCACCCTGGTGCTGAGAAGTATCGTAAAGAACAAATGAAGTAAGTTGTAATGTTTGGTGGGAAGTCTTGACTCTGAACGGTTGGGCTTCCTGCAAACCAAATGGACGATAAGTAATGTTACATGGAGTAAGTGATGAGTAAGGTTCATCCTAGTAACCAAAAAATTACCAATGTCATTGTTACGATAGCCGCGATTGCGGCTATCGCTCTTTCTGTTTTTCAGATTTGGCAGGGGATTGTGGCAAACCTAGCCGCCCCTGTTTTTAGACCCATTCACGTTAGCTGGGTATTAGCGCTGGTGTTCTTGGCTTACCCACTATTTAGCGATCGTAAACCGTTTCCTATTTATCTGCTTGGGCGAATCATTGATATCGTCTGCGTTGGATTGACATGCTGGGCATCGACACAAATAGCTTTATTTGATTACGACGACATCAGCTTTTTGCTTGATGGCTTGCAGTCGGCTGATCAGGCTGCGGGTGTGGTTCTCATACTTCTGCTATTGGAAGCAACACGTAGAACTGTTGGCTTAGTAATGGTGCTGATAGCTGCGCTATTTTTGCTCTACGCTATGTTTGGTAATGTGCTACCAGACAACATTGCCAGCAAAGGCTTTAGCGTTGAAGAGATTATTCGTTTCCATATTTACTCAACGAACGGTGTATACGGCGCTCCGCTAGCGATTGCCGCTGGTGTGGTATTTATGTTTGTACTGTTTGGGGCTTTTTTGCAAGTCACGGGAGCAGGACAGTTCTTTATCGACATGGCGTTTTCAGTCGCGGGTAAATATCGAGGAGGTCCGGCGAAGGCGAGTGTCATCGCTTCTGCTGCACTGGGTTCTATTTCCGGCTCTGCGATTGCGAACACAGTAACCACCGGCGCTTTAACTATCCCGATGATGAAAAAGTTAGGATACAAGGCTGAGCAAGCTGCGGGGATTGAAGCCGCGGCCTCAACAGGCGGGCAGATCATGCCACCAGTAATGGGCGCAGGCGCATTTGTCATGGCTCAGTTTACTGGTATTCCTTATAGCGAAATCTTAATTGTTTCTATTGCACCTGCCATTCTGTATTTTGCGTGTACCTTGCTTTATGTCCACCTCATGGCGTGTAAGCTGGATCTACAAGGCATGACCCAAACAGAAAAAATCGTCACGGTTTTGCAAAATGGTTGGCACTATCTGGTTCCACTGATTCTTATCACAGTGTTACTGATGATGAGTTATTCACCGGTATTGGTAGGGGTGGTTGGTTGTGCCGCCATTCTGCTTGCTGCGATGACCCGTAAACACAGCCGAATTAGTTTGAAACTGTTCTTGGAAGGGTTAAAAGAAGGGGCACTATTGGCGCTACCAATATCAGTTGCCTGTGCAACTGCCGGTATTGTTGTGGGAGTAGTAGGGCAAACAGGTATAGGTCTTCAATTTACCCAGTTCCTTATCGCTATGTCTGGTGGCTATTTATGGTCAGCGTTAGCGCTTATCGCTCTAGCTGCTGTCATTTTGGGTATGGGACTTCCTGTTACCGCAGCCTATATCGTACTGTCAATTATGGCTGTTCCTGCATTGATGGACTTCGGTGTCACGCTTCTCTCTGCTCATATGATCGTATTCTGGTTATCCCAAACATCGAACGTAACCCCACCAATTGCACTTGCGGCATTTGCAGGAGCGGGAATTGCCAACGCTTCGCCAATGCGATCCGCGGTTCAGGCTTTTAAATTGGCGCAAGGCTTCTTCTTAATTCCAGCCATGATGGCGTTTTCCGGACTGATCTGGGTAGAAGGTGAACATCTGCATTTCACCATTGGCATCATTTCTACCATCAGCTTGTTTGTGGCATTTGCAGGCGGTATTGAAGGGCGTTTATTTGTGCCATTGTTATTATGGCAGCGCGCTGTTTTGCTCTGTATGGCGTTAGGTGTGCTGTTCCTGTCTGATTTAAACCGTTTACTGGCGCTTGTGGTCATTATTGTGGTTTGTCTGCTGAATTACCGACAGCAGAACAGAATGCTCTCTTAGGTTTAAAGGCCTAGGTTTAAATGCTCAGGTTTAAACGAGTAGAAAACAAGAAGGCCGTCATAATGACAGCCTTCTTTTTCAATGAGAAAAGTCATCGACTTTTCTCAGACTAGTGTTCTAAAGATTAAGCTTCTAAACAAAGCCTATTGTTGTAGTTTGGCTTTCGCTTCTTCTACTTTCGAAAAATCCAAACCGAGTTCTTCAACAGCTTCTTTAATAAGTGCAGGATTTTGCATCACTTGCCCCATCAAAAGTTGAAGCTGCTCTTGAGGTAAACCGAGTTGACCGACAATCGCCATCGCTGCAAACGGGTTTTGAGTCAATGCTTGGAATAGCTCTTGGATTTTGTCGTTGTCTACATTGTTCTCTTTTAGCAGAGCAATAATTGGGTTCATTTCATTACCTTTAAATAACTAACCTAGTGGTTTCTTAAATCACAATCGGGCGCAGTGTATATCAATTGCTGCCGATGTTTAATCTTTTAACTGAGCTTCAACTACAGCTAGAGTAAACAATTAACCAGCGTTATTTGCCGTTGCAATCGGTAACTCAGATGAAGCTCCCCATTCTGTCCATGAACCATCATAAACAGAGAGGTTTTCATAACCGCAAACCAATGCTGCTAATAGTACAATGCATGCAGTAACACCTGAGCCACAGCTGAATAGGTATTCGTCTGCATCTTTGATCAGCGTTGATTTTAAAATAGCAGCAAGTTCATTGGCGGTTTTGAGCTTATGCCCATCCATTAATTCAGCAAATGGCAGGCAACAAGAATTTGGAATATGCCCGCTGCGCAATCCAGGGCGAGGCTCTGCAACTTGAGAAAGGAAGCGAGCACGTGAACGAGCATCTACCGTTAAGCTGGTTTCATCTTCAATTTTCGCTTTTACGTATTCGGCATCAACGAAATAATTCGTTTGCAACGTGCCGTTAAAGTCACCTTTCTCTAGATTAGCAAGATATTCTTGAGTGACGTTGTAACCTTGTGCTTTCCATTCGGTTAATCCACCATTGAGTATATAGACCTGTGAATGACCAAAAGCTCTAAACATCCACCAAGCTCTAGGAGAGGCAAAAGTACCACTGTTGTCATAAACAATGATGATTGAATCGTTGTTGATTCCTAGTTCTTGGGCTAAATGATTAAAGCGCTCTTCGTTTGGCATCATGTGCGGTAGTGGAGAGTTGATATCACAGAAGTCTTTGTCGTAATCGAATCGACGGGCATTGGGGATTTTATTAACCCAATCTTTTTCAGACTCAGATGGGATCTGAAATTCAAGGCTGCTGTCTAGGATAACTAAACGAGGATCATCCAAATGCTCGGCAAGCCATTCAGGTGTAACTAGTGGTGACATTCAACAAATCCTTAGTTGTGCTCACGTAAAACTCAGTCCCTTAAAGTACCCAATTAAGGGCAAGAAAGAAATCGGTAATAAACATCTTGCTGCTCAGTTAGGACTTTCTGCACAGTGATCACATCACCGACATGGCATTCTGTGGTCGGTGACACACTGATAAGCTGCTTTCCAGTATCCTCTGATTCAACGAGCAAATAACGTCTTTGCCCATCGAGAGATTGGGTGAGTGTGTTGTCAATCAGACGTACTTGAAGAGTGGTTTGAGTACGCGCTGGCCGCAATGACACTAGAGCGACCAGTACTAACGTCAGCAGCAATAACAATATGGTGAGTTTCTTTGCTGAAGACATCTGAAGGAAGGTTACTTGCTGCAAGTAGGGCAATGAGGCTGTTTCATCAACTTCATTTCGCGCCATGACATGGTCATGGCATCGAGCATCAGAATTTTGCCTTGAATCGGCTTACCCAAACGTGCAATGACTTTAATCGCTTCCATCGCCTGAACTGCGCCAATAATGCCCACTACCGGTGCCATCACACCAGCCTCTACACAAGAAAGTGCATTGCTGCCGAACAGTGCGCTTAAACACTGGTAACAAGGTTCGCTTTCATCCTGATAAGTAAACACGCTTACTTGTCCTTCCATGCGAATGGCAGCACCTGAAACCAACGGGGTTCTAGATTGGTAGCACAAACGATTAAGCTGATTTCGAGTATCAACGTTATCGCTGGCATCCAGAACCAAATTATGGTCTTGAATCAGGCTTAACAGAGCTTCGTCATCCAGCCTTTTTGCGATTGTGTTGATATGCAGTTCAGGATTCAGTTCTTTCAATGCTTGAGCAGCAGATTCAACTTTGAGTTTGCCAATGTCTGCGTCATGGTGGAGTACCTGACGCTGCAGATTAGAAAGCTCAACTTTGTCATCATCAATCAAAGTGAGTTTGCCAATGCCAGCAGTGGCGAGATATTGGCTCGATGCACACCCTAAACCACCTGCACCCAATATCAAAATTGAGGACTGCTTCAGTGCTTCTTGTCCTTCAAAATCAAACGCTTTGAGAATGATCTGACGGTTGTAACGCAGCATTTCTGCATCGCTTAGGATTTCCATACTCGAACCTAATATAACGTTGAGTTAAACAGTTGAATGCTCACAGTCTCACCGACTTCAATACTGCCGCGTTCGCGTTCAAGCACCACAAAACAGTTCGCTAAACTCATAGAACGAAACGCACCAGAGCTCTGATTACCAGTAGTTTCGACAACGAACTGACCGTTCTCGATTGAGTAAATACCACGTTGATAATCCGTTCTGCCCGGTACTTTCTTAAACGCAGTACGAGTAATCGCAGGGATTGATTCCGGCGCTTTCCACTGGGTGTGTCCAGCAAGCTTAGCGATCATTGGCTGAACCAGTACATACATGGTTAACACTGCTGAGACAGGGTTACCTGGAAGACCACAGAACCAAGCATCGCCAAGAGAACCAAAGGCGAAGGGCTTACCCGGCTTGATGGCCAGTTTCCAAAAACCAATTTGACCCACTTCATCAAGGATATCTTTAGTGAAATCCGCTTCACCAACGCTGACGCCACCAGATGTAACGACCACATCAGCGAGACTTTGCGCTTTTTCAAACGTTTCTTTCAGGGTTTTAGGGCAGTCAGGGATGATACCCAAATCAATAGGTTCACAGCCAAAATTAATGATTAGAGGCTTAATACCGTAGCGATTGCTGTCATAGATTTCGCCAGCTTTTAGCTGCGTGCCTAATGGCTTCAACTCATCGCCAGTTGAGAAAAAAGCAATTTTAGGCTTTCTAAAAACAGTTAAGTGGCTGACACCCAAAGTCGCAATCATCGGAATATCACGAGCAGTTAGGCGCGCGCCTTTAGTCAGCACAATGTCACCTTGATGAATATCATCACCGACAGGTCGAATATTGCAGTTAGGCTTTACCTGAGTCTGGCAGAAAACCACGCCGTCTTCGGTGATGGTAGCTTGTTCTTGCATGATCACCGCATCACAACCTTGTGGAACTTGCGCGCCCGTCATAATACGTACGCAAGTCATAGGTGACCATTCACCTTCAAAAGGCTGACCGGCGAAAGATTTTCCCGCAACAGGTAGAGGTTGGTTTTGCGCTAATTCGTTTATTCTAACCGCGTATCCATCCATGGCAGAGTTATCAAATGGTGGAACGTTGATAGGGGATAGAATGTCTTCTGCAAGTACAAAGCCAATGGCCTCTGCGAGCGGGAGTTGAAGTGTTGATTGGATTGGTTTAATGCCTGCCAGCATTTTTTCTAAAGCTTCTTCAAGAGGCATTAAGCCCGGAGCATCACAGCAGCCCATTCTTTATTCCTGTTGTCTTTTTTATTTGCGGATACTCTAACATAGTAGAGCTATTTGCCTATGCCCTTTTTAGGGATAGCGGCATTGGGCGTTTTGACAGATAGGCGGCAATATTTCCACCTATAAAATAGGGGTGTAATTATGTAAGAATCCGAGTATCCTTGTCAGCCATCCGAAAGGGGTAAAGTAAGAGGAATGTGAATGTCATCAGGTCTTAGCGAATCAGCAAAGTTAGTAAAAGATGCGCTAGAGCGCCGTGGTTTGGAAACGCCAATGCAACCAAATACGGTGAGTCGTGAAGAGAAGAAAGAAAAGATTGAGAATCACATGCGTGAAATCCTCAATTTACTTGGCCTTGATCTGACCGATGATAGTCTTGAAGAAACGCCACATCGTATTGCGAAAATGTATGTGGATGAGATATTCTCTGGGCTGGATTACGCTAATTTTCCAAAAATCACTGTGATTGAAAACAAGATGAAAGTAAGTGAAATGGTGAAAGTGAAAGACATCACTGTTACCAGCACTTGTGAGCATCACTTAGTCACTATCGATGGAAAAGCTGCGGTTGCTTATATCCCGCGTGGCAAAATTATTGGTCTGTCAAAGATCAACCGTATTGTTCGCTTCTTTGCTCAGCGTCCTCAAGTTCAAGAGCGTATGACGCAGCAAATTCTGGTTGCTCTGCAAGCTCTACTAGAGTCAGACGATGTGGCGGTTACAATTGATGCTACACATTACTGCGTAAAATCTCGTGGTGTCATGGACGCGACCAGCGTAACGACAACAACGGCATTGGGGGGGATTTTTAAATCAAACCCAGCAACGCGCGCTGAATTTCTTCACGGTTTACGTTGAACAGCAGCTGTTAATAGCAAAGTAAGAATACAAAAAGGGCATCCATAGAGATGCCCTTTGTTCATTTCAGCTATTGAAAGATTTACATCGATTCGCCTACTTGAGCAACTAACAGTACATCGTTGCCTTCTTTGTCGGCATCTTGTTGATGTGTCGCTTTGAAGTACACGAAACCAAGAGCAAACAAACCGACAAAAATAAGCGTTAGCAGGAAGTTGTAGTAAACCATAGCAACCAGTGCTAATACGGCTAACACAAGTGCAACTGCAGGTGCGTATGGGTAAAGCGGTGCACGGAACGGACGCTCTAAAGTTGGTTCAGTTGAGCGCAGCTTGAATAGTGCAAGCATTGAAATGATGTACATAACAATCGCACCAAATACCGCCATCGTTACGATGTTTGCTGTGAGCGGCTGACCGCCAATCACAATCAGATTGTCTGAAAAAATCGCCGCGATACCGACAACACCACCAGAAATGATTGCCCAGTGTGGGGTTTGGAAACGTTGGTTTACTTGAGATAGTGACTTAGGTAAGAAACCGGCGCGTGATAGGGCAAAAATCTGGCGAGAGTAACCCATGATGATGCCGTGGAAAGATGCAATCAGACCAAACAGACCTAGCCATACCAGCATATGTAGCCAACCACTGGATTCACCGACAATCATCTTCATTGCTTGAGGCAGTGGATCGTTGATGTTTGAAAGTTCACGCCAGTCACCTGCGCCACCTGCAAAGAACATAACGCCAACCGCTAGAACAACCAGCGTTAGAATACCTGAAACAAATGCGATTGGAATGGTACGTTGCGGATCTTTCGCTTCTTCTGCTGCCATTGAAGCGCCTTCAATTGCTAGGAAGAACCAAATAGCAAAAGGAATTGCTGCGAAGATCCCTGACATTGCTTCACCAGAGAACACATCACTACCAGCCCAACCATTTGCAGCAAAGTTTGCAAATGAGAAACCAGGAGACACAACACCCATAAATACGAGTAGTTCCACGATAGCAAGAATGGTGACACACAATTCAAAAGTAGCCGCAATGCTAACGCCAACCAAATTGAGACCCATGAAGATAATGTAAGCCACCACTGCGACCAGTTTAGGGTCGAGAGTAGGGAACTGAACATTCAAGTAAGCACCGATTGCCATAGCAATGGCTGGTGGGGCGAAGACAAACTCTACTAAAGTTGCGAAACCTGCAATATAGCCACCTACAGGACCAAAAGCACGGTAAGCATACGCAAATGGTCCACCCGCGTGTGGAATTGAAGTGGATAGCTCAGTAAAGCTAAAAATAAACGCAGTGTACATGGTAGCAATGATGATGGTTGTGATCAGGAAGCCTAGTGTGCCCGCCTGTGACCATCCGTAGCTCCAACCGAAGTATTCTCCAGAAATTACGAGGCCAACAGCGATGCCCCATAACTGAAATTTTCCTAAAGTCCGTTTTAGACCTGTTTTGTTGTTTTCCATACAGCAATCCCTAAAAATCCTTGGTGATTAAAAAATGGTTATTTAAAAGTGGTTAGTGAAAAAAATTGTGCGTTTGATTTTTGTTCAAGCAGGGAATCGTCGGAGCGATCTTTCAATCCCACGCCTGTCAATTTGAGTTGGCGAGATTCAGACAACAGATAGAAACACTTATGAGCCGCTGCTTGGTATGGCAATCCTTCAGGGCGCACGTTTGAAATGCAGTTTCTAAGTGAGTCTTCTTTTCCTCGGTGCGGATTCCATGTCAGATAGAGTCCTAAGCTGTCCGGTGAACTGAGTCCCGGTCTTTCTCCTACCAGCACCAATACTTCTTTGGCATTAATAGATTCGCCAACATCGTCACCTACAGCGACTCGCCCTTGGTGAACTATGCATAAAGGCGCAATATTCCATTCGTGTTTGGTATCCTGTGCGAGCTGTGACACCAATGCATCCAAGAATGGTGCGGCGTGGTGGTTGATGGCATAGGATGAAAGACCATCAGCAATTACTATCGCTAAGTCATAAGGTGTCGGCGTTTGGTCACTGTGCTTTTTGAGTGTATCAATGGACATTTCATCCAGCTTACGGCCTAAATCTGGTCGTTGCAGATACGTCAGCCTGTCAGTGGCTTGGCTATGCAAAGAGAAAGCAGGCAAGTAGTTAGATAACGAAGCATTGTCTGCGAGGTCGGCAACCAACTTTTGTTCGTCGAGCGGCACATGCACTGCATCGATTGCTTGAGCGTGTGAGAGCTGAAAACGCAGTAACTCTTCTGTTGGGATACTTGTTCCGACACGTCCAATACCAATACGAGCCTGCGTGAATTGGCGGAGCTTATTCCATGGATCTTGATGAACCAGTTGATTCAGTTCAACGACATTGCTCATCGTGACTCCTTAACTAAACCTAGTGGTGTTTGGAAGTGTGGTGAAAGATTATTTGCTAACTGAGACTGATTATCTTGGCTGAAAATCTCCATACGTTTTAACCAAGCTTCAAATTCTGGCGCTGGTTTCAAACCCAGCACTTGGCGCGCATACAAAGCATCATGGAAAGAGGTGGTTTGATAGTTCAGCATAATGTCATCAGAACCCGGAATGCCCATGATGAATGAGCATTCGGCTACGCCAAGCAGTGTCAGTAGGTTGTCCATGTCGTTTTGATCTGCGTAGGCGTGGTTGGTGTAGCAAATATCACAGCCCATAGGTAATCCCAGCAGCTTGCCGCAGAAGTGATCTTCAAGTCCTGCTCGGGTGATCTGTTTTCCATCAAACAAGTATTCAGGGCCAATAAATCCCACCACAGTGTTTACGAGCAACGGCTTAAATTTGCGAGCGAGAGCGTAAGCCCGTGCTTCACAGGTTTGCTGATCGACATTGTGGTGACCATTTGCAGAAAGGGCGCTGCCTTGACCAGTTTCAAAGTACATGACGTTATTACCGACCGTGCCGCGTTTCAGACTCTGGGCTGCATCGTACGCTTCTGCAAGTACATTGATATTGACCCCAAAACCTTGGTTGGTCGCTTCTGTACCGCCTATAGACTGGAAAACTAAGTCCACTGGAGCGCCTTTTTCAATGCACTCTATGGTGTTGGTCACATGGGTTAGCACACAGCTTTGGGTTGGGATGTCGTAGTGTTGGATGACTTCATCCATGAGCTTCATTAGCTTTGTGGCTTGGCTAACACTGTCTGTGGCTGGGTTGATACCAATAACGGCATCACCATTACCGTACATTAAACCGTCGAACATTGATGCCGCTATGCCGCTGACATCATCGGTAGGGTGGTTAGGTTGCAAACGAGTAGAAAGACGACCCGGTAGGCCGATAGTGTTACGAAATGCCGTGATTACTTGGCATTTTTTGGCAACTAATATGAGGTCTTGGTTGCGCATTATTTTGCTAACAGCCGCTGCCATTTCAGGCGTGATGCCTTTACTGACACGAGAAATTTCCACAGAGGTTGTCGATTCCTGCAACAGCCAGTTTCGAAAATCTCCAACGGTTAAATGAGCAATTTCCAGAAATGCTTGTGCATCGTGTTCATCAATAATGAGTCGAGTGATCTCGTCTTTCTCATACGGGATTAGCAGATCTTGTAGGAAGGTCTTCAATGGCAAGTCGGCTAGTACCATCTGTGCTACCACCCTTTCTTCTGCAGAAGATGCAGCAACGCCTGCCAGTTGATCTCCGGAGCGTAGGGGCGATGCTTTAGCCATCACTTCTTTAAGTGATGCAAACTGGTAGGTTTGGCTACCTAGTTGATATCGATAGTTTGGACCCATAGGACCTCTCAAACTGGGTGTGAACTTTGCATTTAAGTTGATTATTGAGGTTGCTAGTTTCGTTCCTTTGCTATGACGGAAATGTGCAAAATTGAAAATTTATTTAAAAACATGAACTTGAAGTAACTGCTGTTTGGTTGTGGTGCAAGGAAGGAGTATGAATTTGGTTCAATTGCGAGATGAAGAACATTCATGCGCACCAGTGAGGTGCAAACAGTACAGTTTTGATGTCAATCAGCAGGCACAGACACTAAGTGCTTGGGAACAAAGATATAATCAGCATGGTTCAGGGCAGTTTAATGGCTATTTAGACGAGTTAAGGCTGCCAAGACTGCACCTTTTTGAGGAATACACCAGTCAAACTATTCATCAAGAATGTTGTGTGAACCCAGAGGCCCTCTGGATTGGATTTTCATTAGATGCGGAGCGCCCAAAAGTGAATGGCAGGACAGCTGACAAGCATCAGCTTATGATTAGACCTGCCCATGAACACTTTGAGCTAACCACACCTGACGATTTTAATATCTTTGGTATTGTGATTGATAGAGAGTTGCTCGCAACGGGTATTGGCTCAGAGGAGCTAGAACGGTGGGAAAACACTTGTTTAATTGAAAATTCTCATGCGGCACACAGCTGTTGGGCACTGGTGGATCTGATTAAGCAATCCCTTAACTGCAACTCCATATTGGGACGCAAAATACTTGAATTGACTGATCCGAATCAAATGGAACTTCATTCTCGATTAGTTCATCTGATTGAACAATCGGCCATCGCGAGGTTAGGGCAGTATCAAGTTACAGGAACACCTGAACACTCAAGAGGTTTTTCCACACGTCGTCAAGCGTTAAAACGTATCTACAATCATATTGAGCAGACGGGCAATTATCCATTAACGATTAATGAGATGAGTTCGATTGCCTGTGTCAGTCAAAGAACTTTGCAGTACTGTTTTGAACAGGAATTGGGCATTAGCCCGAATAGCTTTCTTCGAGATTGCAGGCTCAACGCTGTTAGAAGAGATTTGCTAAACATGAGTGAGGAGAGGGCAATTTGCGATATAGCTTTGCATTACGGTTTCTACCATTTAGGAACATTTAACCACTATTACAAGCTGTTATTTGCTGAGACGCCCAGTCAAACCAGAGACCGGGCACCCAAATATCAGAATGTAAGTGTGGTTAGGCATCTTGTTCGCTGAAACCCGTCCAACATAAATGTCTATTGATTGAAAAGCTTCAACCATTCTTCGTAGCCTTCTTGCTGCATTTTATCTACCGGAACAAAGCGCATTGCGGCTGAATTCATACAGTATCTCAACCCTGTTGGTGCAGGACCATCATCGAACACATGACCGAGATGAGAGTTGGCGAAACGGCTGCGAACCTCGGTTCTGGTGTAAAAGAGCTTATTGTCATCGTGAGTCACAATGTATGCGGCATTGATGGGTTTTGTGAAACTTGGCCAGCCCGTACCTGATTTGTACTTATCGGTTGATGAAAACAGTGGCTCACCAGAGACGATATCCACATAGATTCCTTCCTGCTTGTTGTCCCAGTATTCATTTTGAAACGCACGCTCAGTGCCTTCTTCTTGAGTCACGTAATATTGCAATTCGGTCAGTTTAGCTTTGATTTCACTATCCGACGGACGTGTGTACACTTTGACACTGTTCACCGCTTTGGTTTTATCGATGATCTCTCGTAACGTAACAGGATTGTCTACTCTGTCTTTACCAAAAATCTCATCCAAATATTGGTCGCGACCAGAAGCGTATCGATAGTACTTATAACGAAGCTTGTTAGTTTTGTAATAGTCTTGGTGATAATCCTCGGCAACCCAAAACTTGGTGAATGGGATCAGTTCGGTTTTTAGTTGCTTCTTAAAAATGCCCGATTGCTCTATCTCGTTCATAAAGTTAGACGCAATCTGTTTTTGCTCTTCATTGTGATAGAAAATTGCAGGACGATACTGGTTGCCTCTGTCAACAAATGAACCTTGGTCATCGGTTGGGTCGATATGGCGAAAGAACTGATCCAATACTTGTTCGTAAGTCACTTTCTTGGGATCGTACGCCACTTGAACGACTTCTATGTGCCCGGTTTTTCCTGAAGAGACTTCTCGGTATTTGGGGTTATCAACATTCCCGCCAGCATACCCAGACACCACATCAATGACTCCGTTGAGTTGCTCCATATCCGATTCTGTACACCAGAAGCAGCCGCCTGCTAGTGTTGCAACTTCGGTTTGCCCCATACTTTTTGAGTCCGATTGAGCAGGTTTCATTTCACTGGTGGCGTGACTAAGCGAAAAAAAAGATAAAGGGATTGCCGCCAAGAGTAGCAATAGTATTGTTGAGCGTTTCATGACTTTCCTTACCCATTTTTATAATTGGTATAAGAAAAGAACGGCACAGGAAGTGATAAATTTCAAATCATTTACTAAATAAATCTATCAGTAAAGGGAAAGGCAGCGATGAGTGAAGTGCTGCCTTTAGAGTTTCAAAGAACTTAACTCAAGCCGATAATATGGCCGTGTTCGTCAATGTCTAGTGACATAAATGCGGGTTTGTCTGGTAAACCGGGCATGGTCATCACATTGTCACACAGGGCATATACAAAGCCTGCACCAGCACAGAGCTTGAGTTCACGGATCATGACCTCAAAACCGCTCGGTGCACCTTTAATCGAAGAGTTTGTCGTAATCGAAAGCGGTGTTTTGGCAAAACAGACAGACAAGTTTTCAAAACCCTGTTCATTCAGTTGTTTTAACTGTGTTTGTGCTTTGTAGCTGAGCATGAATGAACCTGCGCCGTAACCTTTGGTGACAACATTGGTAATTTTGGTCATCAATGCATCTTCTGCTTGATAGAGAGGCATAAATAGAGAAGGCTTTTCACACTGCTTAATCACTTTATTAGCGAGATCTTTCGTTCCTTCTCCACCTTTTACAAAGCCTTCAGAAAGTGCTACCTCAACATCGTTTGGAAGTGCTTCAATCAATGAGATGAGTTGTTGCAGTTCTTCGTCAGTATCTTGAGGAAAACGGTTAATTGCAACCACTGCAGGAATGCCGTATTTATTTACGTTGTTGATATGCCATTTGAGGTTCTCAAAACCTTCTAATAATGCGTCTTTATCGGGTGAGAACAACGAGTCTGGTATTGCTTGACCCGGTTTCAGATCGAATTGACCTGAGTTAGCTTTGAGCCCACGTAGGGTGGCAACGATAACGGCACAATCGGGTGTTTTTCCTGATGCTTTCGCTTTGATGTTACAGGCTTTTTCAAAACCCATATCTGAGCCGAAACCACCTTCTGTGACTGTGTAATTGGCTAATCGTGTCGCAATATCATCGGCGATAATAGATGAGTTACCATGCGCGATATTGGCAAAAGGTCCCGCGTGAATAAGGGTAGGGACGCCCTCCAACGTCTGCATTAGGGTTGGTTTAATCGCTTCTTTCATACTAACTGTCATTGCGCCAGCCACTTGTAGATCTTCAGTGGTAACTGGATGCCCATCAAAACTGTAAGCAACCACGATTTTACCAATCCGTTGGCGTAAATCTTTAAGGTCAGAAGCCAAAGCTAGGATTGCCATTAACTCTGATGCTGCGGAGATATCAAATCCATCGGTGCGTTCATAGCCGTTAATCGTTTTACCCATTTCGTTCTGGCCGACAGTCACCATACGTAATGCGCGGTCGTTATGGTCAACCACACGTTTCCATACCACCTGATGTGGATCGATACGTAAGGCTTTTAGCTGAGTTCTACGCTCAAAATCTTCGTAGCCGTTACGTTGCTCATGGTAGATACGGGCATCAATGGCGGCAGAGGCAAGGTTATGCGCTGCGGTCACTGCGTGAATGTCACCGGTTAAGTGCAAGTTTAACTCTTCCATCGGCGCTACTTGAGAATAGCCGCCACCAGCTGCACCACCTTTTACACCAAAGATAGGCCCCATTGAGGGTTGGCGAATACAGGCAAATACAGATTGGTTTAGTTTTGCTAATCCCTGCGCGAGACCGATTGTGGTCACGGTTTTACCTTCTCCAAGTGGCGTTGGTGTAATTGCAGTCACCAACACAAACTTACCAATAGGTTTTTCGTGCAAGCGTTCTAAGCATTTTAACGAGACTTTTGCTTTGTAATGTCCATGGCTTTCATATTCTTCAGCAAGCAATCCTGCCTTTTCAGCCACGGCATCAATGTGAGTCAATTGAGTAGAACGGCAAATGTCGATGTCTGATAGCATAAAATCCTCAGAAGGTGTTTGTGTGTAGTTAGGCAAACGTTTGCGTTGGCATGTTATCTGGAAATATATCGATGTAAAGGTTTTTTACGAGAGGATTGTTCGATTGCGGTAATTTTCAAATTTATGCTGATTTGAGTCAAGTCGCGGATAATATTTGCTCAACGATTCAGTGGATAAAATAAGTAATGGATAAAGTAATCCCAAGCAATGAAATCCCAAAGGTGACCTAACGATCACCTTTGGGATTTCATTGTAAAGCGTCAGGCCATTTATACCCGTGCTAATTTGGCTTATACCAATGCTAATAGTCGCGCAGCTGTGACTAAGCCAGCTGTATTAGTTTTTCAACCAAACGTTCGATACCCGAAGCCGCTTCTGAAATGCTTTCTGCCAACATATAGGCAGGTGTTGATAGTACGTTGTGCTCGTGGTCGTAAACAAAGTCATCTACAGGACAGTTAATATGGTCACCACCCATGTGATTAAAAGCGACAGCGGTATCTTTATCATTACCGATCGTTCCCTGAACACCGTGTTCATAAATCATCGGTATAATGGTTGGCGCGATACAGAGATAAGCGGCTGGCTTGCCTGCTTGAGCAAAGGCTCGACATGCGGAAGCCACATGAGCGTTGATAGTACACTCTGTGCCTTTAATCGCGAAGTCGGTTAAGTTTTTTGCAGCGCCAAAACCGCCAGGGATAAGTAAGGCATCGTATTCGTCAGCCTTAAGTTTTTCTACATCATCAATTTTGCCACGAACAAGCCGAGCCGCTTCCACCAACACATTTCGTGTTTCTGTCATCTCTTCACCAGTCAGGTGATTGATAACATGTAACTGTTCAATATTAGGCGCGAAACAGTACCAGCTCGCACCTTGCTTCTCTATGGCATGGAGAGCTAAGACAGCTTCATGAATTTCTGAGCCATCGAATACTCCACAGCCACTTAAAATCACGGCTACTTTTTTCATCGACTTATTCCTTGTGTTTAGCAGGAGTTTTTCTAACCTTGCGACCTTTATTCGCTTTCAATTGGTTATCGGTAGATAAGTCTAGTTTAGGATCAGAGACTGGATCGTTGCATAGATCACAGCTCAAATTTTGTTCGATTTCAGTTTCTGGTTCAGATTCAGATAGGGCGTCATTCTCTGGGTAATGTTTCACCACAAACGGTACAAGCATGACGGAAGAAGGCAAAAAGTGTTTCATAGCACATCCAGTTGATACTCAAGCAGTTAGTACTGGTTTTATATGTCGTAAATGCTGGATGTTTATTGTGCTAAATCAGTGATTTTGCCTTTTTTATTCCTCGGGCTTTATTGTTGTGACTCAGAATAGACCTTCGTCCCAGATTGGCGTCAATCTGCCAAGTTTGTCTGCTACATATTCCATGAACGCTCTTACTTTGTGAGGAAGATGTTTACGTTCAGGAAACACCGCATAGATAGCGTGTTCAGGTAGCGAGTAGGCGGTCATTATCGAAATCAACTTGCCTGATAAAATGTCTTTGCTGACGAGAAATGTTGGTAACTGACCAACGCCTAAGCCTTCGATTAAAGCGCGGCGAATGGCTTCGCTGTTATTGACGATAAAGTTACCTTTGGGGATGACTTTAAACTCGTTGTGCTGCTGTTCAAACGTCCATTCACTGCCTCCTCGAAAATAGGAGTAAACCAGACAGTTGTGGTCAATCAGATCAGAAGGCTTTTGCGGAGAACCATGCTTTTTGAGGTAATCAGGCGATGCGCACAATACGCTTTTACACTGCACTAAACGTTTGGCAACTAAGTTAGAAATGGGCAAATTGCCGATGCGAATTGCTAAGTCAAATTCGCCTTCGATTAAATCAACCATTTGATCTTCCAGTTGCAGATCGATCGTTACCTTTGGATACTGGGCCAGAAACTCAGCGATGATAGGGGCGATATAGAGCACACCGAATGACATCGGGGCTGTGATTTTCAGCTTACCCTGAGGCTCACCTTGCAGTTCAGTGACAGCGTCCATCCCTTGTTGTGCTAATGCAAGTGCTTGAGATGCATGGTCATAATAGCGTTTACCGGCTTCAGTCAGACTGAGTTTTCTTGTGGTTCGATTAAGCAGACGTATGCCTAGATCATCTTCTAACTGTGTCACTCGTTTACTGATTGCTGACTTAGTGACGCCTAATTTTTCAGCTGCGAGTGAAAAACTGCCGCACTCCACGACAGCAACAAAAATAGGGATGCTTGAGAAGGTATTATCCATGTTTATTGTTGCCTCTAAATTAACAACAAGTTTCCGTTTCTAGAGATTATCATTTTATGGAAAACAATCTACACTAGGGTCAGCTTTTGAGGAGACAGATATGAAGTACGACTGGATTTTATTTGATGCTGACGAGACCTTGTTCCATTTCGATGCACTAAAAGGCATGCAATTGATGTTTGAACGTAAAGGCGTGAACTTTACTGAGCAAGATTTTCATCAATATCAGCAAGTAAATAAACCGCTTTGGGTCGATTATCAAAACGGCAACATCACTGCAGAAGAACTGAAACACATCCGTTTTATAGGTTGGGCAGAAAAGCTGGGAACTACTACAGCTGAGCTAAACACTGCTTTCTTGGAAGCGATGGCGGACATCTGCACTTTGCTGCCGGGTGCAAAAGAGCTGATGGATGCACTAAATGGCAAAGCGAAGCTTGGCATTATTACTAACGGCTTTACTGAGCTTCAGGCAATTCGTTTAGAAAGAACGGGAATGACTCACTACTTTGATCAAGTGGTGATTTCTGAAGAAGTGGGTGTAGCTAAACCTGATGCAGGTATTTTCCTTCATGCGATGGAAAGAATGGGTAACCCGAGTAAAGAGCGTGTATTGATGGTAGGTGATAACCCTCATTCCGATATTCTTGGTGGCTTAAATTTCGGTATTGAAACCTGTTGGTTGAACGTTCATCAACATGAACGTCCAGAAGGCATTAATGCACATTATGAAGTGCAATCCTTGCATGAGTTGCGTAGTATTTTGTTAGCGTAACTTTCACCCTAAGATATTGGGTGTAAACATAGGTTTAGGTGTAAGGGATACTGTGCAATACGTGAAAATTAAAGATGCTATCGTCGAGCAAATTGAAGCTGGCATGTTATCTCCGAGGCAGAAGCTACCTTCGGAGCGAAAACTGGCTGAATCTTTTGATACGACTCGAGTCACTTTGCGTGAAGCGTTATCTTTGCTTGAAGCAGAAGGGCGCGTGTTTCGTGAAGACCGTCGAGGGTGGTTTATTTCGCCAGCGCCTTTGCGCTATGACCCAACACAAAGTCTTAGCTTCAATAAGATGGCGAGTGAGCAAAACCGTATTCCAAACACCGAACTGATCTCAGCGAAAGCGATGATTGCCAATAAGCAAGCAACCTCGTTGCTGGCATTAAAACCATTCACTGATATCTATCGTGTTGACCGAGTTCGCTACCTAGATTCAAGACCCGTGGTGTTTGTTACTCACTATATTCGACCTGACCTTTTTCCAGATCTCTTGTCACACGATTTGTCACAATCGTTAACGGATATCTATAAAGAGCATTACGCGACCCAATACCAATCTGTGCGTTACCGTATATCGACAAGCTCATTGGTGAATGAAACCGCACAAGCACTTCGTGCCACTGATGGCACTCCAACTATGGTCGTTGAAAGGGTTAATTTAAACGCAAAAGGTGAGGCGATTTGTTGTGATATAGAATACTGGCGACACGATGCAATCAATATTGAGGCGGTGGCTCATTTCTCTAGATAACAGTTCTCCAGACAACATTTAACCAGACAAAAAAACAGCCTGCAGTGAGCGGGCTGTTTTTATCATTTTTATATTCTTTTTCGGTTTTCTTTATTGGTATTTGAGTAGCGCTCAGTGTTGTGCTTCGGCGTCTTGTCGCTTAATAACTTTATGACCATCTTCAGTGACGCCGTTTTTCCAGTAACTGCTGATATAGATGAAATCTCTGTCTATTTCTTTGTCGTTACGGAAGTACTGGCGTAGAGCTTTCATCGAATCAAACTCACACGCACACCAAACAGCACATTGACCGTCTAGCCAAGCTTGTGCCTTAACTAGCTCAACGAGCTTGTCACCGTATTCCGCAATAGCCCAAATGACCTTTACACCTTCTGGCGCTTGAAGTGTCTGCACATCTTCATGTTCGTTTACTTCAATAACAGCGTAACCGCGTGACTTTTCGTTTAGGTTTGCAAGAGTCACTGCCAGAGCGGGCAGTGAAGTCATATCTGCTGCTAGGAACACCCAATCTGAGTTTGGATTAATGGATTGACCTTGACCTGGCCCAGCAATCGAAATGGTATCGCCAGCTTTTGCATTTACTGACCAACGTGCTGCAAAACCAGACGTCGGATCTTGAGTAATGTGGCGAACGAAATCCACCACAATGCTGTTGTTCTGTTCATCAAATTCACGAATCGTATAGGTGCGCATTAATGGTCTTGCACCTTCTTCTAAATCCGCGATGTGAGTTGAGCCTTCTGGTGAGAAAAGCAGTTTAATGTAATCGCCTTCGCTTTGTTTACCGAAGTGGGCAATCGCATCGCCTTGTAATGTAATTCTTTGAATGCTGGGTGAAACTTGTTCGGTGCTAATAACCGTTAATGGATAAGCGCTTCTTTTATTTTGATTTTTCTGCATAGTAACTTCTTTCGTACTTGTAACAATATATTAATGATTTCGACGCTACTTTAGCCCCAAAAAATCAACCCATCAATGATAATAGTTGTCGTTTACGAAAATTTACATCCAGGTGTGGCGTTTATTGTGAAAATAAAAAGCACAGTTTTTGGGCGCAAATTAAGTATTGTTCTAACAGCAAATTTTAAGGATTCGGGTGTTTAGCAAATTTCATGTACTCAGAGTAATTATTTTATAAACAAAATGTTGATTATTTCTCATTAAATACACCGTTGTTCAAATTGTTGACGGTAATCATACTGAGTTCAGATTTAGAAATGAGCACATTAGCTCGTTTAAGCCGATTCAGATAAGGGGTTGCCATGTTAGTTGAAGGTAAATGGACAAAAGATTGGAAAGCCATGCAGAAAGCTGACGAGAAAGGACGTTTTGTTCGCCAAGTATCCAGTTTTCGTAACTGGATTACGCCAGACGGCAGCGCTGGTCCAACAGGTACGGGTGGTTTTAAAGCGGAAGCGGGTCGCTACCGTTTATACGTCGCTTTCATTTGTCCTTGGGCTTCACGAACACTGATGGCTCGCAAACTAAAAGGTCTTGATGAATACATTGATGTTACTGTGGTGAACCCTGTGATGACTAACCAAGGTTGGAGTTTTGTACAATACGCAGGCTCTGATTTTGATCCGCTGTTCAACTCAAACTATTTGCATGAGATTTATACTCGCGCGGATTCATTGTTTACGGGGCGTGCAACTGTCCCTGTCTTGTGGGACATGAAACAGAACATGATGGTGAATAACGAAAGTGCCGACATATTACGTATGTTTGACACTGCATTTGAACACTTGGTGCCATCAAATGTTCGTCTGTACCCTAAACAATACGCAAGTGAAATTGATGAGCTCAATCCTCGTATATATGACCTACTGAACAACGGTGTTTATAAAGCGGGTTTCACGCAATCGCAGGAATCTTATCTGGAAGCTGTGACAGAAGTTTTCTCCATGCTGGATGAACTAGAACAACGTCTGGAAGGTAAACAGTACTTGGTGGGTAATCAACTGACAGAAACAGACGTGAGAACTTTCGTTACTCTGATCCGTTTTGATGCGGCATACCATGGTTTATTCAAAACAAACCTTAAACGCATTGCCGATTATAAGAATTTGTCTGCTTATATGGAGCGAATTTTGCGATTACCAGGGGTGATTGAAACGGTCAACATGGACCATATCACCACGGGTTATTACTCAATTAAAGATCTAAACCCTGCGGGTATAAAACCGATTGGACCCAAGCATATTGATGATCTACTTCGTTCAGTAAGTCACTAAAACGAAAAGGCAGCTTAGGCTGCCTTTTCTCTATTTCTGATTTGGATATCAATCCACTAATCGATAATGTCCGATAAAAAGATAAAGGGTGGTGGTTACTGTTTGTCTTTATCTTGGCGATTTTCGTAGTATTCCCATTGTTCATACTTCTCGTCTTCGGAAAGAACACAGTATGTTATGCGCTTTTTGTTCTCTGTGAACATGGTAAGTGTGCCACCTTGCTGTACACAGTAGAGTGAGGCTGGGCTAGTGGTTGCTTCATACTCTTTCACATCGTATTCATCTGGTTCGTTCGAGCAGCCAACGAGTAGGGCACTACCTATTAACGCTGAAATCACGATACTGTGTTTTTTCATTGGGTATCTCCATGGGCTATTGAGTTTGTTTTAAATTCTTTTACTTAACGTTTGGTTCGCTTATTCAGGCTTCGTTTACTCAAGTTATTGAGAAAAACATGCCAACAGCTTTCTGATTTGATGCTGATAATTTACGTCAAGTTATTACGCTATATGGAAATTGTAGAATATTTTTTTAAAAACCATTGTCTTAAGTTTGTTAAAAAAATGATGCTGTCTAAAATTAAGGCATAGTGCTTTCTTGAGTTGAGCATCAATAGTGGTGAAAGCACTAGGGGAAGGATGACTGGTATAAAAATTTAGGGGATTAGCTAATGACGGAGAAAAAGTATCGGCTTGTCACGCGAAGTGACTTTGACGGGCTAGTATGCGCGGTTCTGCTCAAAAAACTTAACTTGATTGATGACATTAAATTTGTGCATCCCAAAGATATGCAAGACGGAAAAATAGACATAACAGAAAACGATATCACTACCAACTTGCCCTATGTTGCAGATGCCTTTCTGATATTTGACCACCACCTCTCTGAGACGATTCGTAATACTGAGCCTAGACTGAATCACATCATTGACCCTGATGCGCCATCTGCCGCGAGAGTGGTATGGGATTACTATGGTGGTTTAGATGTGTTTCCTGAAGCTTGGTTGGAAATGATGGAGGCGGTAGACAAGGGTGACTCCGCTCAATTTACGCGCGACGAAGTGTTGGATTCGACAGGTTGGAACCTACTTAATTTTTTGATGGACGCTCGCACTGGGTTGGGGCGTTTTCGTGATTTCAGAATCTCCAACTACAACTTAATGATGGATCTTATCGACTATTGCGGTAATCACACTATTGAACAAATTTTAGATTTGCCCGATGTGAAGGAGCGTATTGAGCTCTATCGCGAGCATGAAAATATGTTCAAAGAGCAGGTTATGAAGTGTGGCACTGTGTATAAAAATCTGGTGGTTTTGGATTTAACGGGCGAAGAGGTTATCTATGCGGGTAATCGTTTCATCATTTATGCGTTATATCCGCAGTGCAATATTTCGATTCATAAAATGTGGGGATTCCAAAAACAGAATATTGTTTTCGCTACCGGTAAATCGATTTTTGATCGCAGCTCCAAAACCAATGTGGGTGAACTGATGCTTCAGTATGGTGGTGGCGGTCATCACGCTGCTGGTACTTGTCAGATATCGGTTGATCTTGCCTCACAAGTTGAACAAGAGCTGATTAAGAAAATTACTGCAGACGGCTAATGAGATATCTCTAATCTCAATTTCGTTGATGTTCTTTTTACCCATGTATCGGTAAGTGACAGATTCGTAACTGAAAGATAACTAACTGATAGAAAAGTAACGGATGTTCATTAGCGAACATCCATGTAACTGTTATCCATGTAATTTGCCCCGTTTAGCGGGGCTTTTTTTATGCTACCATCCGCGCCAAGAAATAGATGGAACAAGGTATTTATACGCTATGAGACATTTGCAAACGGCTGTGCATCCAGATGTGGAACGCCTTAGCCAGTATTCCGTTCTCCAACGTAAAGCAACCCGAGCGATCGTCATTGATGGTGAAGACATTTTGATGTTGTACACCGAGCGATATCACGATTACACGCTCCCTGGCGGTGGTTTAGATGACGGGGAAAATGTGCTTGCAGGTTTGGTGCGTGAACTGGAAGAAGAAACAGGCGCACAAAATATTCATTCCATCAAACCTTATGGAATCTACGAAGAGTTTCGTCCTTGGAACAAAGACGATTTTGATGTGATGCATATGATTTCTTACTGCTACACCTGCAAAATTGATCGCGAGCTGGGCAAGACTCAATTTGAAGATTATGAAATACGCAATGGCATGGAGCCTCGTTGGATCAACATTCATGAAGCCATTGCTCACAATGAAAAAACCATACTTGAAAGCCCTAAGAAGGGGATGAGCATTGAACGCGAAACCTATTTGCTACGTTTGATTGCGCAGGAAATGTTGTAACTCTGAGATGCAAATCTACCTAACCGCAAATTTCAGTGATTTCTTGCAAAACGCTGTAACTTTTGCGGTTTCGTTCTGTGAAAACTTCTCTATACTTATCCAAGTGACTGAATTATTAATAATATCCGGTAATGTGGCTGCCTTGCGTTCTAGCTATACGACTTAGCCATAATTCAGTTTTTATAAATAGCGGAATTTGATCAGTAAAAGGATTTGCAGAATGGGGAATATCAAGCCAGTTGCTTTAGGTGTTGTGTTAGCCACACTTAGCCAGATTTCCATGGCTGATGTTATAGAAACCACCAGTTTGGTTGGTTTTGGGGAAGCGAAATACCCGCAAGGTTTTACTCATTTTGATTACGTCAATCCGGATGCTCCTAAATACGGTAAAGTCACCTATGGTCAGGTAGGTACGTACGATAACTTTAACCGTTATGCTTCACGTGGTGTTCCGGCAATGGATAGCGGAGAGCTCTATGATTCACTGATGTATTCACCCACTGACGAAATTGACTCCTACTATCCACTCATCACTGAAAAAGTCCGATATTCTGATGATTACACTTGGCTAGAGCTAGACATCAACCCCAAAGCTCGTTTCCAAGATGGCAAACCTATTACTGCTGCGGATGTTGAATTCACCTTCAATAAGTTTATGACAGAAGGCGTTCCCCAATATCGCGTTTATTACAAAGAGATCAAATCCGTTAAGGCAATTGCACCGCTGACAGTACGAATTGAAATGTCTGAGCCTAACCGAGAAAAACTGTTTGGTTTTGCTCAAGGTACTCGCGTATTGCCAGAACATTTTTGGAAGGATAAAAACTTCGCTGAACCGCTAAGTGAGCCTCCGATTGGCAGTGGTCCCTATAAGATATCTGATTACAAAATGGGTCAGAGTGTGACTTACCAATTGGATGACAACTACTGGGCAAAAGATCTGCCTGTGAATGTTGGGCGCAATAACTTCAAGCAAGTGCAGTACGACTATTATCGAGATGATACGGTGATGCTGGAAGCATTCAAGGCAGGTGAGTTTGATTTACGTCAGGAGAGCCAAGCGAAGTTCTGGGCGACATCTTACACTGGCGTTAACTTCGATAATGGCTTTATCAAGAAAGAAGAAATCGAACACAATGCGCCAGCGAGTACGCAAGGTTTTGTCTTCAACACTCAAAGATCAGTATTCCAAGATGTGCGAGTCCGTGAAGCACTGAATTATGCGATGGATTTTGAGTGGATGAACAAGAATATGTTCTACAGCCAATATTCTCGTACTCGCAGTTATTTCCAAAACACCGATTATGAAGCGAAAGGTTTGCCTAGCGAAGAAGAGCTAGCCATTCTTAATCCAATTAAGCAAGCGATCCCACCTCGCGTATTCACAGAAGAGTACCAACCGCCAGTGACAGATGGCAGCGGCCGTATCCGCACGCAAATGAGAACCGCCTTTGCGCTGCTGAAAAACGCTGGTTGGGAGCTGAAAGACAAAGTCATGGTGAATGTTGCGACGGGCGAACCAATGACGTTTGAACTGTTGATTTATAACCCAACTACTGAACGTATTGCGATTCCTGTACAAAAGAACCTGAAATTGATGGGTATCGACATGAAGATTAGAACTGTTGATAACACTCAATATATCAAGCGATTACGTGACCGTGATTTTGATATGGTTTCCTCTTCCTTCTTTGCAAACCCATTCCCTAGTTCCAATCTGATGATTGTATGGAACTCAAACTACATTGATTCGACCTATAACACTGCTGGAGTGATGGATCCGGTTATTGACGATTTGACGCTGCAGATTTCGAAAAATCAGGAGCAGCCGAAAAAGCTATTAAGTTTAGGGCGTGCTCTCGATCGAATCTTGCAGTGGAACTTCTACATCATTCCACAATGGCATTCGAGCCTGTACCGCGTTGCGATGTGGGATAAATTCGAGCGCCCAAGTGTGATGCCGAAATACGATTTGGGTTTGGATACGTGGTGGATTTCGCAACAGAAAGCTGAAAAATTGCCTGAGAAGCGTCGTTAAGAGGGTATATGGCTGCGTATATTTTCCGTCGTCTGCTGTTGGTTATTCCAACGCTGTGGGCAATCATCACCATAAACTTCTTTATCATCCAAATCGCACCGGGTGGTCCTGTTGAACAAGCGATTGCACAGCTTGAAGGGCAGACATCCGGTGTGATGGAGCGCTTTTCTGGCGGTGGTCAGGAAGTCGATTTATCCAAAGCTGACAACGGCAGCAGTGGTGGCTACAAGGGTTCACGTGGATTAGATCCAGAGGTAGTTGAAGCGATTAAACGCCAGTTTGGGTTTGATAAGCCGCTACACGTTCGATACTTCGATATGCTGAAAAACTATGTCACGTTTAACTTCGGTGAGAGCCTTTTCCGTGGCGGAAACGTGATTGATTTGATAGTCGACAGACTTCCGGTCTCCATTTCATTGGGGCTGTGGAGTACGTTAATCATTTATCTGATTTCTATCCCCTTAGGCATAATGAAAGCGATTCACCACGGCTCACGCTTTGATATTTGGTCGAGCGCGCTGGTGATTGTGGGTTATGCCATCCCTGGATTTTTGTTCGCCATCATTCTTATCATACTATTCGCTAGTGGCAATTACTTTAGTTGGTTCCCGTTACGCAGACTGGTTTCGGACAACTTCGATAGTCTGACTTGGTATCAACAGGTCATCGACTATTTCTGGCATTTGGCGTTGCCAACCTGCGCAATGGTGATAGGTGGATTTGCCACATTGAGCATGCTGACTAAAAACTCGTTTCTGGATGAGATAAACAAGCAATATGTGGTAACGGCGCGAGCAAAGGGGCTCGACGAGGGAAGCATTCTTTATAAGCATGTGTTTCGTAATGCCATGTTGATCATCATCGCGGGCTTTCCCAGTGCGTTTATCAGTATTTTCTTCACTGGGTCGATGTTGATTGAAGTGATGTTCTCGCTTGAAGGTATTGGTTTATTGGGCTTTGAATCCACTATTCAACGAGACTATCCGGTGGTGTTCAGCTCACTCTATATCATGACTCTGCTTGGGTTACTGCTCGGTATTATTTCGGATCTCACCTATACGTGGGTTGATCCGCGCATTGATTTTGAGGCGCGCTGATTGTGTTAGCATTAGTAAAAAAGAAACCCGTAAATCCGCTGCATGTAGCGAGATGGCAGCGATTTAAAGCGAACCGCCGTGGATTCTGGTCGCTATGGATATTTTCACTGCTGTTTATCGCCAGCTTGTTTGCTGAAATGATCGCTAACGATAAGCCACTGTTTATCTCATACGATAGCCAGTGGCTTTTCCCTGTTTCCAATGCTTATTCAGAGACGAAATTTGGCGGTGAGTTTGAAACTGAAGCTGACTACACCGACCCATACGTGGTGGAATTAATAGAAGAGAAAGGCTACATCATTTGGCCACTCATCCGCTTTAGTTACGACACCATCAACTTCAATATTCAAGGTTCAGTGCCGTCTGCTCCGGACTCGGTGAACTGGCTGGGTACGGACGATAAAGGTCGCGATGTGCTGGCTCGCATCATCTATGGTTTCCGTATTTCTGTGTTGTTTGGCTTTGTGCTCACTATTGTATCGTCATTCATTGGTGTGATTGTGGGAGCAACGCAGGGCTATTATGGCGGTTGGTTAGATTTGATCGGGCAGCGTTTTATTGAAGTATGGTCTGGTTTGCCAACTTTGTTTCTGCTCATCATTTTATCGAGTTTTGTAGAACCAAATTTCTGGTGGTTGCTGGGTATTATGGTGCTATTTAGTTGGATGAGTCTGGTGGGTGTTGTGCGAGCCGAGTTTTTGCGTTGCAGAAACTTTGACTATGTTCGCGCCGCACAAGCAATGGGCGTGAGTGATTCTCGTATTATGCTGCGCCACATGCTACCAAACGCTATGGTTGCTTCATTAACCATGATGCCGTTTATTCTCTCTGGTTCAGTGACTACCTTAACTTCCCTTGATTTCTTAGGGTTTGGTTTGCCTGCAGGTTCGCCTTCTCTCGGTGAGTTACTCGCGCAGGGCAAAGCAAACTTACAAGCGCCATGGTTAGGTATATCAGCATTTGTGGTGCTTTCGATGATGCTGACGTTACTAGTTTTCATTGGCGAAGCGGTACGTGATGCTTTTGACCCGAATATGCAAAGGAGAGGTTAGATGAGCGAACATTCGTTAAAAGCCGAAAATCTGTTGAAAGCCGAAAACCTGCTAAAAATCGAAAACCTCTCAGTTGGATTTGGACGTAGTGACAGCATTGAGAAAGTTACCGAACAAGTGTCATTTACTATCAAAAAAGGTGAGACCTTGGCGCTGGTGGGTGAAAGTGGTTCAGGTAAATCGGTCACTGCAAATGCAATTTTGAAACTGTTGCCTAAAGGTTCAGCCCATTATCTACAAGGCAAAATCCAGTTTGCGGGTTTGGACACGCTTAACTGCTCTGAGCGCCAATTGCGAGGTATTCGTGGCGGGCGGATTGGTATGATTTTCCAAGAGCCGATGGTGTCTCTCAATCCGTTACATAAGATAGGTAAGCAGCTGGTGGAAACACTGGCGATTCACCGTGGAATAAGACAGAAAAAAGCGGAAGAATTAGCGATAAGCTGGCTTGAAAAGGTGGGTATTCGTCATCCTCAGCAGAAAATCAATGCTTATCCCCATGAGCTTTCCGGAGGCGAGCGACAAAGAGTGATGATTGCGATGGCGCTGATTAACGAGCCTGAGCTTCTTATTGCCGATGAGCCTACTACAGCTCTTGATGTGTCGGTGCAGGCACAGATACTGGATTTGCTAAAGGCGTTGCAGCAAGAGCTTGGTATGGCAATGCTGTTTATTACTCATGACTTGAGCATTGTAAGACGTATCGCAGACCGAGTGGCGGTTATGCAGCACGGTAAGTTGGTGGAGATTGAAGAGTGTAAGACGCTCTTTTCCTCACCCAAGCACCCATATACCAAACAGCTTATCGAATCAGATCCGCGTGGTTTACCCGTTAGTGTGGCTGAAAACAGCCCGAGTTTGCTGTCAACGGATGCATTGAAAGTATGGTTTCCAATCAAGGGTGGCTTACTGAGAAAAACCGTTTCTCACGTAAAAGCGGTAGCCAATATGAAGTTCGATTTGAGAAAAGGGCATTCTATTGGTTTGGTTGGAGAAAGTGGTTCAGGTAAGTCCACAACAGGTATGGCGATTCTGAAACTGGTCGAGTCACAAGGTTCTATCCGCTATCAAGGTGCAGAGCTACAAGGATTAGACAGAAAAAGCATGTTGCCTTATCGAAGTCGTATGCAGGTGGTATTTCAAGATCCATTCTCTGCGTTGAATCCGCGTATGTCGGTGGCACAAGTGATTGGTGAAGGTTTGAGAGTGCATTTTGAACACGACGAACAAACCATAGATCAGCTGATTTGCGATGTGATGAAAGAAGTTGACCTTGACCCTGAGACTCGCCATCGCTATCCAAACGAGTTTTCAGGTGGGCAGAGACAGCGTATTGCTATTGCGAGGGCTCTGGTATTAAAACCAGAATTTATTTTGCTTGATGAGCCTACCTCTTCGCTCGACCGAACAGTTCAAGCTCAGGTGCTGGATTTGCTTAAATCTTTGCAAGAGAAGTATGGCTTAACCTATTTGTTTATTAGTCACGATTTAAACGTGGTGAAATCGATTTGCCATTACACCATTGTGATGAAACAAGGTGAAATCGTAGAGCAGGGTGAAACTCAGGCTTTGTTCAACAAGCCTTCGCATCCTTACACTCAAGAGCTGGTAAACCTGTCTTCATTCTAAATAGGCTTTAATCCGCTTTTTATTTAACTTTAATCAGCAGTTTTAGATCTTAACCGACAAAGATTAGGTTTTAATCAGCAAAGCTTAGCTTTTAATCAACAGAAGTAAGGTAGTTAAAGCTGAATCCAAATCTTCAATACGCTTAGCTTTTCCAAGCACGCGCATGCCTTGCATTTGTGTGAGGATCAGTTGCGCCAAAGCATGTGAGTCGTGACTTGCACGCAGCTTATTCTGGCGTTGCGCACGAGCAATGGCATTTGAAATGATGCTAATCAAATGATCAAACAGGAAATGACCTTTCTGTAATACGGTGTCATCGGTGCCAGCATGCTCCACGAGCGCGTTTTGCATAAAGCAGCCACAGTTGTTCAGTCTTTGCAGCTCGGCAAATTGCTTTAGAAACTGTTCAAGTTCTTCAAGGGAAGCATGTTCATTTTCCAGTGATGATAGGGCGGGAAAAGAGACTTTTGTGAGGTATTTTTCCAAAGCTTCGTAGTAGAGGTTTTGTTTGTCTCCAAAAGCGTTGTAAAGGCTGAAACGATTGATTTGCAGTGTATCGATCAGGTCAGAGATCGCAGTATTTCCGTAGCCTTTCTGCCAGAATAGCTTCATTGCTTGAACAAGCTTTTCATCTCTATCAAAGTTACTTTTTCTCGCCATATCGCTAGTCTCATTTGCAATAATTAATTCTTGACTGATCGTTTAGAAAACGCATAAAGTCTAACCTAAACGTTCGGTTAGATAAAGCCAAAATAAAAGGAACAACAATGAAATTATACGAATTTGCCCCAACCCCAAGTTCTCGCCGAGTTTCTATTTTCCTCAAGGAGTTAGGTGTTGATGTTGAACGCGTTCAAGTCAACGTTCGTGAAGGTGAAAACTTAACAGACGAATTCAAACAAAAAAGCGTAAACGGCAAAGTTCCTATGCTTGAGCTAGATTGTGGTGTCACTATCTGTGAAAGTGTTGCTATCTGCCGCTACTTCCATGAAGCAACACCAAACAGAAAAAATCTTTTCGGTGAAACACATTTAGAAACAGCTCAAGTTGAGATGTGGAACCGCGTGGTTGAATTCCAAGGTTTGTTCGCGGGTTTCCAAGCATTCCGTAATATTTCTGGCGTGTATAAAGATCGTGAGACTTGCGTAGAAGAGTGGGGTATTGAAAGTAAGCGTCGTGTTGAAAGCTTTTTACCACAATTGGAACAGCAATTAACGGGCAAACCTTACATTGTGACTGAGGCACTAACGATTGCTGATATCACTGCGTTCATATTTGTAGGATTTGCGGAAAAAGCACTGCAAATTGAAGTGTTAAGTCAGTATCCAAATATTGCTCGTTGGTTCAAGGATTTATCTCAACGCCCAGCTTTTCAATAAGTTGCATAACTGATTAATATTGGCCTCCTTGATATTGCTTAAATTCCGAATGAAAGTGTGTGTTATTTGTTCGGAATAATAAAAAGGAGGCTTAGGTTAAATTAACGCATTATTCCTACCTTGTTGTAATCATCTATAAGAATATTTACTCATACTAGCCATAAATTACAGCCTAAACTGGCGGATTACATCTGATAATATTGTCAGACTGCGCTTACAAAAACATGAAATATTTATAAATTTCAATAAGATAAAATATTTTTACCTCTGCTCTCTATTTGACATTAGTCCCATATTTTTTATTCTTACATCCTATTTTTGATATGTATGAGTAAATTGTGAGTCGTTTATTCCTATTATTTATTGCTGCAATAAGCTTGTTTGTTAATACCTACGCGTTGTCAGCACCAAGTGACAGAACGAATACAATGCCGACTAAAATTAAAGTGGCATTGCTTTCGCGTACGCTTGATAATCACGTATATCATGACCCAACTTACGATATCGAAACAGACTATGTGGATAGTTTGGCGAAAAAATTAAATGTGGAAGTTGAGTATGATGTTTATCCGACAATTTCTTCTTTGCACAAAGCTATAGATAATAATGATGTCGATTTGGCGGTTGGCGTTTCTGATAATAGCGATTCCAACTATATCTATAGTTCTTCTTTATATAAAAGCTCAATTGCCATTTGGTATAGAAATAAGAACTTAATGCATGTCTCACCTAATTCAATGAAATGGGTGTGTGTTAAAGACTCTATTTATTGCAAAAAATTAGTATTGCGCGGACTGCCTAATATTTATGAAGCACAAAGCTTTGCTGATGCTATAAATCAAGTGAATTCTGGCTTAGCCGATGCGGTTTTAGATAACTATGTTTCTCTGTTGGCTTGTGTTAACTCGTCGACTCAAACGGTTGGTCGCATTGAAATTCCAGACTGGTTTGGCACTGAGAACATTCGCATTGTCGCACAAAAAAATAGTCAGTTACTGCTACAAAACATCAATCTGATTCTGAACCAAGAAGCGAAAATATCAGGTATTCATTCGGATAATCTGTACCACAAAATTGATGAGGCACGTGCCGCTGCAGCGAATGCGGGTAACCCTGAGATTCGTTATACCGTATGGGATGACTCTTATCCTCTGTTTTATCGTGACACCAGTGGCGAAGTGGCGGGTTTTCTTCCGGACTTACTTAAGTTAATCGAAACGCGTACTTCTATTCGATTCCAATACATTCCTTTAAAAGACGGTGAAACACCTTTAGGGCAGCTAGAGAAGAAATCTATCGATTTTGTGCCAGCCGTACTTATGGATTCACACGATCTTGATTGGACTGCGGTGTCTAATCCTCTGGCTTCCGTGAAATATTTCGCCGTGAGTTATAAGGGGATTGCGTACAACAGAAATGCAAAAGAAGGCGTATTGTTTGACGATACAGGCCCCTATCAAAGCATAAAGAATCGTCTATTTGGCGAAAGCTCAATCACTTACATGAGCATAAAACAGCTAATAGAAGATTTAAAAAACGGCAAACTACGTCAGGCGTATGTGCGAGAGGATATTCTCGATTATCTTGTCGCTAATGATGATGACGATAAGTTGCAGATTAAGCGTCACTCTTACAAAGAAATTGATGTCGCGATTACCGTTAGAGAGGATGATCGTCACATTAGTGATTTGATCGATGGCGTTGCATCGACGATAAACCCTAAAGAAGTCCATCGTCTGCAGAATGGTTATACGCAATTTAATATTGTGTATGGCTATGACAAAAGTTTCGTAATGGTAGGTTTATCTATCCTCGCGGGCATTATCATTTTGCTTGTGTTCATATTCTATCTCTGGAAGAAAAACTTTCAGTTGAAGGTATCCCTCAATGAGAAAGAAGCGCAAAGAACTCAAAATGATCTGCGTTTCTTACAGAACATTATCAATGGTCTGCCGAACCAGATTTTTATTCACGATGCTAACCACAAGCTGCTATTGAGCAACTGTTGCGGTGTTGAAAGCGGTAAATGTAAAAGTTGTACCCTTGCTCAAAAAGTTCGTCCAGACCATATGGTAATCGAGAATGGCGAGGAGCTCTCACGCGTTCTTGACCTTGGAGAAACGATTCAGCGTGACGTAGACGTTCAGACTTGTAGCGCTGGTTTGCAGACCATCGACTATTTCAGAACCCGTATTAGTGGGCCAAGCAGTGCTGATGAGTTTGTATTGACAGTAGTGAACGATGTGTCGGAGCAAAAAGAGCAAGAACGTGCTCTGCGCGCAGCTAACGAAACTGCGCAGCAAGCCGTGCAAGCTCGTGAACGTTTCTTGGCAAGTATGAGCCATGAGCTTCGTACTCCAATTGCGGGTATGGCTGGCCTGCTTGAAATGCTGAAAATTCGTACTGATGACGAAGATACGCTGATGATGATCAACAACATCATTACTTCTACGCGCCATCTGCATCTATTAGTGAATGACATTCTGGATTTCTCAAAACTTGAAGCACAGCAGCTAGAACTGGATCTCGGTGAATGTCACTTGTTGCGTGAAGCGGGTGAATTACTGCGAGTTCACTGTGCTTCAGCTCAGAAAAAAGAGCTGCAGTTCGAAGTCAACTGGCAACCAACACCTGTAAAAGTGGTCAAGATTGATGCTTTACGTTTCAGCCAAATCATCAATAACTTGTTATCTAACGCTATCAAGTTTACTGACGTAGGCAAAATCACGGTTGATATTGCGCTGGATGAAAAACAAGTTTACGTATCGGTGACCGATACTGGCGTCGGTATGAGCAAAGATGTCATTAAGGGTGTATTTAACCCGTTCTTCCAAGCTGATAGTACGATTGCTCGTCGATTTGGAGGAACAGGCTTAGGTTTAGCTATCGTACATAACTTGATCACTGTTATGGGCGGAAAAATCAGCATTGACAGTGAACCTAACCTAGGTACGACAGTCTCGTTCACTATTCCGCATGAGTTGGTTCGAACGTATGAGAGTTCTCATAAGGTAGTGTGCGCGACATACCACGGCACAGATCCCTTAATCAAAAGCTGGATTAATTTCTGGACAAGTAACAGCAACAACAGCTGCTCACTTACCAACATCGATATTTATGACGAAGGTAACTTTGACGACAGTACATGCGCGTACCAACACAACATCGTCATTAAAAAAGACCTCGATGTATTCAGAAGCCGAAATGGTCGTTGTGTATACGTTAACTCAACACCTTTCTTTCCTGATTTGTTATTCGATGCAGTAGTAGGTAATGAAAAAATGACCGTATCAGATGAAGAAGATATGCGCGCTGCGTTGAACGGTAAAGTGTTAGTGGCAGAAGACAACCCAATTAACCAGTTGGTGTTTAAACAGCAGTTAGCTGAGCTCGGTGTCGAAATGGATATCGTCGATAACGGATTGATCGCATTGGAACTGCTGCAAGCAAAACCTATGGAGTACGACCTTCTGATCACGGATTGTCACATGCCAGTGATGGACGGATATGAATTGGTGAATCGTGTGCGCATGCAACCGGAACTTAGCCATATAACACTGATTGGCTGTACTGCCGAAGATTCACGAGTAGCCAATGAGAAAGCGTTGGACTCTGGCTTCGACAGCATGTTGTACAAGCCTTATGGCATTAATCGTATGTATAAGCTGCTTGCCCAATATCTCTCTAGCGCAGAGCCGGAGAGCGAAATGTGGCTTGAGAAATACGATGCTGCTGATGCGCAAATTTTGTCTCAAGTGTATGTCGATACGATGGAAAAAGATTTGGCGTTACTGATAGACAGCAAAGATGACCGTAAGGCAGTTAAAGAGATTGCTCACCGTATAAAAGGTGGTGCGGGTACGGTCGGTGAAACGAATGTCCATCAACGTGCATTAGACCTTGAAAACGGCATGCAAAATCTTGATGGGAACATTGAACATTTATTCGAAAAGTTGATAGCGGATATCTCTATCAGTATCGACCAGACAAAAGCGTGGATAGAAACGAATGCCGCATAGAATTCATAGCGTGCTGATTGTGGATGACGACCCAATCCAGTGTATTACGTTGAAGATTCAACTTCAGACATTCGGTATTACCGAAGTCCGTGTTGCACAAAGCAGCAAGAATGGGTTGGAGATTTGCGAACAGCAAGACTTTGACCTTGTGTTCTGTGATCTCTCTATGCCAGAAGAAGATGGGTTGACGTTTTTAAACGCACTTAATCAACTGGGATACGAAGGCAAACTGTGTTTATTAAGTGGCCATGATAAGAGCATTATCGCATTGGCGGAAATGATGTGTCGTCAGCTTGGGCTAGGCGTGATTTCGTCACAGACGAAGCCTATCTCGAATACGGACTTAGCATCGGTACTTAACGCAGTGACGATAGCGAATCCAAAACCTAAGGTCAGTAACAAAGTTATTGAGTTCTTACGTTCAGATTTGGATGTGGCATTTAATTCCAAGCGATTAGTGAACTTCTATCAGCCACAGTGTCGATTTACTAATGAGACACAGAGTGGAAATGAAGTGCTTATTCGTTGGGATCACCCTCAATATGGGTATCTCAATCCATCGGCTTTTTTACCTATTATCGATAAAGAACAATGGCATGTACGTTTGTTCTTCTATGTATTGGAACAAGCCCTTGAAGACTACCGTAGTGGACCGCTCACAGGTTCTATTTCGGTCAATGCGGCTTTGGCCAATTTTGATGATTCAAACTTTGCATTCCAAGTTTTGGAGTATTGTGAACGCTACAACTTTGAACCAGCAAACTTGATCATCGAAATGACGGAAATGGAAGTGTACAAACACAATCCAACCATGTTTGAAAATTTCGCTCGCTTGCGTCTTAACGATGTCGAGCTAGCTATTGATGATTTCGGTGCGGGATATTCTTCGCTAATTAAACTAGCGGATTTGCCTTTTACTGAAATGAAAATCGACAGGGCGCTTATTACGTCTTGTCATCGCGATAAACGGAAAAGCGCGATTCTTTCACTAGTTGTTTCGATGGCGAAGCAGCTAGATATGCGTCTTGTGGCTGAAGGAGTCGAAGACAATGAAACGTGGACGCATTTACAGAGTATGGGGATAGATCTTTGCCAAGGTTATTTCACCGGAAGACCCCAACCAATTGAATATAAATTAATGGCTTAACGAGGCTAACTGTAATGATTCAAACAAATACTTCTTTAACTTGTCTTGTTGTCGACGATCACCCACTAGTTTGTGCTGCAATTAAACAACTATTGGATAAAGGCGGACGATTCGAAACGATCATTGTTGAACAAGATCCAATTAAAGCACAGAAACTAATTCAAAAAGAACAAATCGATTTCTTGATCCTAGATGTGAACCTAGTGAAATCGGATGGTTTTGAATTACTTCGCCGTATCAAATCTCACGGATTTACGGGTAAATCTCTGTTTATTTCAGCAAATGATAGTCGTCTGTACTCTGAAACGGCGTATAAACTAGGCGCTGACGGTTACGTTTGTAAGTCAGAAGACTTAAATATTTTAAATGATGCGGTTGAATGCATATTAAACGGCTATAGTTTTTACAAGCTAATGAAAGACAGTGGCTCGAATGATGTTCAGTTGTCTAAACAAGAACTTGTTGTATTTACATACCTAGTTGATGGTAAATGTAATAAAGAGATCGCAAGCATTCTCTCTCTCAGCCCAAAAACAATCAGTACGTACAAATCTCGTATTCTTGAGAAGTATAATGTGAAGTCGATTGTTGAACTGATGAGCATCAACAAGAACATTATCTAACTCTAAAACACAAAATATGCCGATGAAAACGAGAAAAAATATCAAGGAAATTGTGCTGACTAGTTTTATGGTCAGCTTAATTCTTTACGTTATATCTATGGTTTTTTACGTTGATTCCCATATTAATGCACGCGAATTGGAGTTTGAAAAATTCTCAAAAACAATGGCGCAGTACAACCAAATACTCTTCTTTACCAGCAAAATTCTTGAAAGTGAAGTGAGTAAGTACGACGCCATTGAAGGAGGGAACAAAGATCTACTGGAAAACCAAGACAGCGGTTTCTATCGCTTCAATGACATCAATGAACTCACTAACATCGATATTGCGATTGAAAATGAGTTTCATCAGTTAGTGAAAGAGATGCCGACTATCCTGCCTCAACAAGATGTCATGTATTACCGTTCATACACCAGCTCGTTGACATCGGTTGATAAGAAAGATGCCAATATCGAGATTGAGCAATGTTTAGGTCGTCGCAACTGTGCGCTTGAAGCTCCGGAAAGAAGACTGTCTGACCGAATCTTGATTTCAGACCCATATAAAAATGAGGCTGGTGAAGTCTTTATTACCGTATCAAGCCCAATCTATTTCCAGAATATTATTGTCGGTGATGTGAACATCGATATGTTCATGTCGCGCTTTGATGGTGTTGCTGATGTACATGTTGAGAAGAAAGTGATCAGTGGGGTGACCTTCTACGAAGTTATTTATGGAAAAAGTTCGATGGACGGTAAGTTTGCGTACAACATCGACTATGTTGCTGACAACTCGACAGTATATGTGTACAAAATTCCAGTACTATCAATTATTTATAAGACGTTGGTTTTCTTTTTTGTTATTTGGATAGCGAGCGGATTCATTTTGTTCCGATTCAAAGAGCTAGATCTGAATAAAATTAAACTCAGTGAAGCTGAAAGCAGCATTGTACAAGATCAGATGACAGGTCTTCTAAACCGCAACGCCCTAGAAAGTGATGATTTCAAAAGTGCTATAAAAGAAAAGGGTGCAAGCATACTGGCTATCGATGGTAACAAGTTAAAGACCATTAATGATACCTATGGTCACCATGTGGGCGATGAAGCCATCAAGCAAATTGCAAATGCAATGAAAGAAGTGTTTCGTGATACAGACTATTTGATTCGCTCTGGCGGTGATGAGTTTCTTGCGGTGCTTCCGGGTTGCAAACGAGATAACGCTTTAAGGCTTGCGTATCGACTAAAAGAGTCTGTGGGCGGAACCACATTTTCGCCATACGCATTAAGTGTAGGTGTATCCGTTGGTGTTGCAGAAATGATGGAAAATGAGCCAGTAGAATCCGTTATTCGTCGTGCAGATGAAAATCTGTATAAAGATAAACAAGAATAACTTTACCTCAAATAGACAACCGTTAAGAAGAGATTACCTTCACTCATATGCAGTTTGGACCTCAAATCATCGCTAACGCAAAAGTATTGGTTGCCGATGATTCTCCGCTCATTCTTACCGACATGAAGAGATTACTCAGGGATATGGGGTTCTCTTCAGTTCGCGTGTTTACTGCCAAAGATTCCAAGTCACTGTTTAAGAAATTGAATGAAGAACAGATGGATGTGATCATATGCGATTACAATTTTGGTGACGATTTAAATGGTAAACAAATCTACGAAGAGATATGTCATTTGGGGCTTATTCCACCTTGGTGCGCATTTATTATGCTGACTGGGGAAAAACAGCTAGAAACGGTAAAAGCGATTGTTGAGTTAGAGCCGGATGAATACATCATTAAGCCTTATACCGCGACAGTAGTGAAAAACCGAATTCTCAGAGCGGTTGCTCGTAAGCATGCTTTGAAAGAGTTGTATGAATTGCCTAAAGATTCAGATATAGAGAAAATTGAAAGCACTTTTGTTGATGCAGAAAAAACACATTCAAAATATACCCCCTATGTCAAACGTCTGTATGCCGAAACACTGATTCAATGCGGCTACTTTTATCAAGGGAAGTTGGTTTACGCGGACCTATATACACACTCTAAATCATCTTGGGTAATGGCCGGCCTGTTGAATGCCTGCATCTTAAATAAAGATTATGACGAGGCGAATCGGCTTTATAACGAGTGGGATAAAGCGAATATAGACAGAAGTGCTTTGGTACATGAGCTAAAGAGTAAACTGTGCCTAATCAAAGGAGAGGTAGGTAAAGCCCTACTGGAAATAGATCGCTCTTTGATTAAGTCGACAAGCATGGACAGACTTTATTGTTACGCCAATCTAAGCGAAATTCATCTCCAATATAAGAAATCGTTCCAGCAATTCTCATCTTATCGCTTGTCGGCTTATCGAACTCATAGGGAAACAAACGACATTCATGTAAATGTGATACGTAATTTGCTTCTTAGTACTCAGCCAAAACAAGATGATGTTCTGCGAGTTATATCTGCGACCAAACAAGAAATGAAGAAAATAAAATGTGCTGAAACGGATGATGAGTATCATGTTCTAAATGAATTGTTTCATGCTCATTTGGAATATATAGCAGGCAATAATAAGCGCTTTCTAGCTCGTTTATCACACAGTATTTACAAGTTGGAGCAGCGCTCTAAAGCGACCGCATTATATTGTGCCAAGTTAGCGTTACTTGCGCAGCAGCCAGAATTATGCCAGTGGGTTATTAGCCGTTTACCGAAATGGGATGAAAATCAAACCGACTGGAATCATCTATTTTTATTGGCGCAAAGACGAGTGTTGGAACATGAGTGTATGCTCGCAACACAAGAGATTGAAAATATGTTGAGCACTATCAATCAGACAATTCGAGATAACAGTGTTGATGGAGCCAACGTTGCATTTCAATATTTTCAACAAAGAGACGGTTGCCATCATGCTGCTCTATCCATGCTGTCCGCAATGGAAAAAGCGTTTCCCAAAGGGTTAGCATCCAATCAGGTTAGAGAACTTATCTTTGAATGTGAAAAAATTTTGATGGATTCGCCAATCCTCAATAAGAGTGATAGATTGGTGGCAAAGAAGAAAAGTGATGCAGCGAAACAGGCATTTAATCGCCGTTTTGCCAATGTATGCTAGGGAAACAATCAAAATTATGGCTAGTAATCTGGATTACAACTTACTGCAAACATTTGTTTTATTGTACAAACACAGAAATTTAAAGCTGGTTGGGCGAGCATTAGGCGTTACTGAAAGTGCGGTCAGCAAACACCTTTCTAAACTGCGCGAGCAACTTGACGACCCATTGTTTGTTCGTGACAGTCAAGGTTTCGAACCGACGTCTTTTACTGAAGAAATCATTCCTACTCTAATTGATGGCCTAAATACCATTCAGACTGCGTTGGCAAAAAATACTATCGATTGTGCCAACTATGAAGGTGATATAACGATAGCAATCATTCCAGTAATGCACATACAGTTTGGTGCGCAATTGTTGTTAGAACTAAAAACAACCTTCCCTAAGGCAATGATCTCTCTCTTAACGTACGACAACCACACTACTCAAGACATAGCCAACGGCTCTATAGATATGGGCGTCAATTATTTTAACCCGATGCTGAGCAAGTCTATTTATCAGAAGCGGATTAAAATGTTAAAGCATGGGGTTATTTTGCCTGCAAGATTAGCCGATCTCACCGATGACCAGATCCTTGACTTACCGTTTGTCGCGATGGCAGCCCGTGGGCGACACGATATTAAAATTTTTCTTCAGGAAATCAGTGTGCAGGCTGGTCATGAACTGAATACCTACGCTTATGTCGATAATTTGATTTGTATGTTGAACACAATTGAGGAAATTGACGGGTTTTCTATTGTTCAGTTGTTTGATGTTTCGGACGAACGATTCTGTTTTCGGGTGTTACCTGAGATCTATCAGGAAGCAGATAATTACTCATTGGTATCAGTGATGAAGGCAAGTAACAAAAGCAATCCCTTGCACATGTTGCTTTCGGATATTCTTAAAAAGAAAATCGAGCAGTTCTCTGTTTCTTAAGCAGATTCTTTAAGTTGTACCAGTTCAATGATTGAATCAACGTTACATTTGTTCAAAATTCGGCTCTTATAAGTGCTTACCGTTTTCGTGCTGATTGATAGCAATTCAGAAATACGTTTGTTGGTGAAACCTTTTACAAGATAGTTGTAAACAATTGTTTCACGTTTAGACAGCGCAGAGAACTCATTGTCGCTGTTATGCTTAAAGACATTGTAGCCGCGTAATACACTTGAAATAGCGTCTTGAATAATCTCAGTGTTTTCTGTTTTTAATACATAACCATTCGCGCCCATTTTCTTCGCTGCGTTTGAATACATACCGTGCTCATTACTTGATACGAACAGTATCTTACCTGCGAACTGTTTCGCTCTCATGCGACGTAGGAAATCTAAACCATCAAAACCAGCCAACTGAATATCTAAAATGATTAAGTCGATATCATATTGTCTTAATGCTGAAGCCGCGGTAAACGCATCGCTCGCTAATAGCACTTTCTCGAAGTTATGGTTTGTATGAAGCATCTGTTGCATTGCTTGTTGTACCATTGGGAAACTATCAATAATTAGTGCTGTTCTAGTATTCGCTGTCATGTTGTATACCCTATTTATTCTTAAAGCGTTAACTTAAAGCGTTAACTCATGGAACTACTATAGGGTTTTTCTTACAGAAGGTGTGGAAAAGGGGTATTTCCAAGTAGGAAACTAAGTGGTTTGTAGTGGGTTATTCTCCGATGTAATTTTGAATAATTTTTTCTATTGTTCCTGAGTTTTGTAGCTCGATAAGTGCAGAATCGAATTCCCGAACAAATTGCTCTTTATAGGGGTAATTCGCTTCATTAACATTACTATAAGCTAAGTATCCAGACTCGGTGTTTATGTGGGTGGCGATACTAAAGGTCAGTGGTTTCAACAAAGTTTCTTCATCAAGTAAGCGTTTTGTTTCCCAAAGAATAGATATTCTGTCATTTACGTAGCAGTCAATTCTGTGACTACGCATTTTAATAAGGTTAAGTTGATTTCCTTTTGCTTCAGAGATAGACAATTTGCCATTATCTGAAGCTTGCCAGAAGTCAGATCCACCAATATTGAAGCCAGAATTGATTCCAATAGTTAAACCGTAGAAATCCTCTGGCCAAATTTTACGTGTAGCTTGATTGATGATGTCATTATCACAAAATACGACAACTTCTTCATTTAGCATCGGATGAGAATAAGGAGATATGTAATCTCGGCTTTCGGGATGAAAATAGGGAGGCATCAAAGCGAAACTGCGTCCAGATTCAATCAGTTTAAGTCCGCGTTTCCAAGGTACAGGGCGAATAGAAATTTCGAAGTCTACAAGCTTTTGATCGATGGCATGGACTATGTCTGGATAGATACCGACAGCTTCGCCATCTACAGCATAGGTATAAGGTGGATATGACTCATCAGTTAATATTTCAACGGATATAGTTTTTCCGTAACTCCATGGCACGTATATTAATACACTCAGCATAGCTGCCCAGACTGTGCGCATTTATAGTCATCCTTTTCCAAACGTTCAATGCTAGTTTATTTTTATAAATGAGTTTCGGTTTATAAACAAAGAGTAAAACGCTAAACTGCACAAAAAATTTTACTGGATATGTGAAATGAATGAATTTGGGTCCGATTTCCAAGACGAAGATGAAATCGAAATAGAGGCCGTTGGTGTTGAGGTTGATAGCCAACCCATTGAGCTTTATAAAGTTTTGAAGATTGCTGATGCTGTTAGTGGTGGTGGTGAGGCAAAATACGCGATTACTGAAGGCTATGTTGCTGTTAACGGTGAAATCGAAACTCGTAAACGCAGAAAGTTATACGATGGTGATTTGATAGAGTTTAACCAAGAATTCTATTTGGTGATATGCGATGCACCGCCAACAGAAGCTGAAGTAAAAGCTAAACCTGTTAAGCTTCAGCCTGAAAAGGCGATTAAAAATAAGCAGGAAAAGAAGAAAAAGACAAAACCTGAAGTGGCTAAGACTAAAAACAAGCCTGAGATAAAGGCTAAGCCTAAAAAGATGGAAGAAGAAACGAAACCAGATGAAAAAATCGGTGGTAGAGGTTCGATTAAATTCTTCTAAAACAAATCGGATAATGGGGAGCTTATGCTCCCCATTTTCTTAACTCCAGTCGTCATCGAAAAAAGGTCGACCTTCTAAGGAGTAGGGATCCTCATCGAAAGGGTGTTCTGCTTTACCACGCAATCTTTCCAGCTGCGCTTCAAGCATATTAACTGTTTCGTAGTCTCCTTCTGAGCAAGCGATGTATATTTGTTGCTCTAGTGCGTCAATGCTTTCACGAATGTTCATCTAGCACCTCCTATATAACGGTGAGTGACATGAGACCGTTTCTCACCACAATTGTAGACCACATATGGCTATGTCGTATTATGTTGATCTTTGAATTAACCAGTTTACGTATCACGGATATCAATTAATGAACTGTAAAAAATTTAACCTTTTTTCTCAAAAATGAAAATATGAATAAAATTCATTACGTTATGTAAGGATTTTGTCAATCTTAACCTCAGGAATTTCCTAATGTGCATATGATTGACTACACTTAATTTTTATCCAACTCAGTGGTGATCTTGATGAAAAGTAAAGCAATTACAGTGGCAGTTATAGCAGCATTAGGTGTGAGTTCTTTAACTGGCTGTATGGGCCAAATGGCAACGACAGGTTTGGTTGGCAAATTCAACTTGGAAATTGTTGATAATCGGTATGGTCGTGAAGGTATGTTCCTACTTCTATCGCCAGTTTACGCTATCGCTTCATTTGCTGACTTATTTATTTTTAACGCAGTAGAATTCTGGACGGGGAAAAACCCATTATCTGGTAAGTCACCAGCGGTTGTTGATACACCTGCTGATGCAATTTTGAAAGTAAATGACAGTTTGGACTCGTCAGTGACTACAGTTCCACTTTCAAATAATAGCGATGTGAAATCAGCGACTATGCAACAAATCGATGAGAATACTATGCAGATGGATATCTCTTATCTAGATGGTTCTCATAAAGTATTACGTGGTGAGAAAGGACAAGGCAGCGTAGCGTTTTACTTGAACGACGAATATATAACAACGGTTTCTAATGAAGAACTTATCAATTATATCCACACTTCAAAAATTTAGATGTACTGTGATATAACCGTCATACACAGCTAACTATAGTAAAACGCTCAGTAAGTTTTTGCTGGGCGTTTTTAATATTCAAAGTACAAACCTAGTTACGATTACTCATCTAAAATTACTAATAGTTGCGACTGATGGACTATTAGAATGAACAGTAAAACTATTTTGCTGGCTATACTCATAGGTATAACATTCCAATCGTCAGCAGATGAAGATCATCAAGCTTTTATAGTGAACGGCTCATATGCTGATACCACTGCATTTCCTTCTTATGTTGCGTTGTTTGTTGATTTGTTGGCATACAATAACACCTATTACAAAGGGAGTTATTGTGGTGGGACTATTCTAAATTCGACGCATATTTTAACGGCTGCACATTGCGTATATAGCACCAATCCGGATTCCAGTCTCTATACCTTGTTCACTACCGTTGTGCCAAATTTGCAGTATGAGAGTGATTTTCCATATGGTATTACTGAAAAAAAGCGTGTAGCAAAAATTTATTATCCCGATAGTTTTAACAGATCTACACTCGACAACGATCTTGCAATTTTGCAGCTAGAATCAGCTTTAAAAACTATAAGTTCGATTAATTATGCAGTAAGACCAGATTCTGGCTCGGTGTATAGAGCTTCCGAAATTGAGTTTTATGCTGTTGGTCATGGTAATACAGAAACAGGAGAAGACAACGTAGATTCGTTACAGAAGGCTTCTTTGTATTATGTATCTAACAGTGCTTGTAAATACAAGAACATGTCAGATTCCAAACTGTGCATGAGCGGAAATATCGACGCACTAAATGGCCTTGAAGCCAGTACTTGCCAAGGTGACTCTGGTGGTCCTTTGTTTTGGTACTATGGCGGCGAATATATTCAGGTTGGCGTGACCAGTTATGGACCGGCAAGTTTTTGTGGTGATTCGAATTATAGTGCTACTTCTGTATTTACTGAAATATACGATTATAACGATTGGATAAACAGTGTATTGGCTGGCTCAACGGCTGAAAAGTTTGTTGCTACAGAGGCTAAAAGAGAAGCGTATATTGCCAATCCACCGAGTTCTACTGATACAGGGTCTTCTAATACTGACACTGGTGGTCTATTGAGTGTTTTAGCTTTGTTTTGGCTGCTATTGATTACCTTTTTTAGGAAAGCTTGTTGTTGAACTTTTTCGCGCACTCTTCTTCCCAGTTATAACAAAGTTCGTAAACAAGTTCTTTTACGCTCACTGGATGCATTATATCAGCTTGTGCAATGTTGAGTTTATGTACCATGATATCGTTGAAAAGCTGCCATTGCTTTAATAAGCATTGATCTAAACTACTTGTTTCATCGATCCATGTCTCTTTCATGAATGGTGTTAAACTTGCGGCTCCGTGACTAAACATGATCATTTGCCACTTAATTTCCCACACTTTAATGGGGGCATCTGGATATTCGTTATTGTATTGTGAAGATAATCCTTCGACGATATTTTCCAATTCTCCTGCTGTATCAATAAAATAGTCAATAAGTGCATCTTCTTGACGCACGGCATCGGCGATAAACTGGATAGGTTGTTTTACTATCAAACCATGTGCAAGTATGCGCATAACAAATTGATAGAGTTTAACATTTACTGCTGTGTCGACTGGTATTTCGGCTAAAACTTTTCTTAAGTAAAGTTCCATATAATGATGCATACCATCACTAATATGGTGCCAAATTTTTTCTTTGCTGCCGAAGTGATGACGAATCAAACTGTGTGATATCCCAGCTTTTTCGCTGATGTTTCTTAGCGACACGCGCGCATAGCCTAACTCACAAAATAAATTGGTGGCTTCTCGTAGAATATGTAGTCGGGTTTTATGAGCGTCATCGGCGCTTCGACGCCCTTGTTTTTTATCAGTCATATCAAGAATTCATCACTATCTATGGGCGATGTTTTACCAGATTTAAGAATATTTTTCACGAAAAAGAGTGCTATCAATAATCCAATTGCACTATTTACCTAGCAGAAATGGATTATTGATAAGAAAAAACTAAATTAAGGCGCTTAGTTTTTGTAGCAGTAGATCGATATCTGTTCGAGTGATGTCTTTATGAGTCACAAATCTAATTGGGTTTCCTGGTGAAATAATAATATTCTCTTGCTTTAATTGCGATGCAATGGAATAGATATCAACGGTCTCATCCAACTTTGCAAACACTATATTGGTCTGGACCCAATCAGGATTTAGAAAAAAGCCTGGCAGTTCATTGAGCCCATAAGCGAGATGTTTTGCATTGTCATGATCAATTTTTAGCTGAGCAACTTGCTCTGTCAGCGCAAGTTTACCTGCTGCTGCCAAAATGCCCGCTTGGCGCATACCTCCGCCTAGCATTTTTCGAATACGTCTGGCTTTGGCGATGTACTCTTTGGTTCCCAAAAGTAAGGAGCCGACTGGAGCACACAAGCCTTTAGATAGACATACTGTCATTGAATCAAAGTACTGAGCAATGTCCTTCACATCTGTCTCTAAAGCAACAGCTGCGTTGTAAACGCGCGCACCATCCAGATGTAATTTGAGATTATGTTGATCAACAAAAGCTCTTGCTTGTTTTAGATAATCAATAGGTAGGACTTTACCGTTGATGGTGTTTTCTAAACTCAAAAGGCGGGTACGGGCAAAATGAAAATCGTCAGGTTTTATTGCAGCTTTTAACTTAGCTAAATCGATAGTGCCATCGGGATTATTTTCAATGGGCTGAGGCTGAATGGAACCAAGTACTGCGGCACCGCCAGCTTCAAACATATAGTTATGCGCTTGTTGACCACAAAGGTATTCGTCACCACGTTCGCAATGTGACATCAAAGCCAGCAAATTTGCTTGAGTTCCTGAAGTGGTAAAAAGTGCAGCTTCAAATCCATGTCTTTCTGCAGCCCATGTTTCAAGATCATTAACGGTTGGATCATCACCATATACGTCGTCACCCACTTCTGCTCGAGCCATAGCGTCACGCATGGCGAGGGTTGGTTTAGTTACTGTATCTGAACGAAAATCCATTTTAATTCCTTATAAGTATTTTATTTTTATAAATATTTGCATAACTTTGCTTTGCTCAGGCAAGCAATGGTCTTTGAATCTGTTATTTCACCGTTAATGATCTTTTGCTCTATCTCCTCTACAGAAAGAGTAATGACATCAATCACTTCATCATCATCACAGCTATATCTTGACGTTTTCGATAGCTGTTTTGCGATAAATAAATGTTGAATTTCATCACAGAAGCCTGCCAGCGGAGTGAACTGACCTAAACTAATAAATGTGTCGCTGCTGTAGCCAGTTTCTTCTTCGAGTTCTCGCTGAGCACATACAAGCGGTGATTCCTGATTCTCAATGGTGCCTGCAGGAAGCTCTAGTAACCATTTTTTAAGAGAAGGGCGAAACTGGTTGATCATTATTATGCGATTGTCTGCCGTTATTGGAAGAATAACAGCAGCACCTGGATGCACAATGGTTGTGTGCGTAATTGAATTTCCGGTAGGAAGCTTAACATTTTCTTCAACAAGAGAAATTCGTTTCCATGTGTGTATGGTTTTGCTCATGCAAATCTTTCATTTTGATGGAGGTGAGCCACTTCGGCGTTGTATGTCTACCTTATCGTATTTGGTTGCAGAATCTCAATCGGAATTATATTTAGCGCTGCTATTTTATGTGTTTAATATGAGTTCCATGTCGCATAAGTGCAAACTATGATTGCATCATATTGCACTTAAGATAGATCTGATATAACAGTTCGTCCAAATTCGGATTATTGTTGTAACTAAATGATAACAAATGTGTAAGCTTTTATATAAGAACGAATTTAGGTATTGCTTAGGAGCGCTAGCATGATCAGTCCAACTCAAGCCTCTCATGGACAAAAAGCGTTGCTGTCAGAGCGCATAAATAAGCTCTCCAAAGCACTCTCTGACGGCGTTTATGAAAGAGAGAGTACAATCAAACTCTGTTTACTTGCAGCTCTCGCAGGTGAAAGTGTCTTCCTTTTAGGTCCTCCTGGTATTGCAAAGAGTCTTATTGCAAAAAGGCTTATACAAGCTTTTGATAACAGTAGTTACTTTGAATATTTGATGACTCGTTTTTCAACACCTGAAGAAGTTTTTGGTCCACTAAGCATCCAAGAGCTTAAAGATAATGGTCGTTATGTACGCTTAACTAAAGGCTATCTTCCTACTGCCCAAGTTGTATTTCTGGACGAGATTTGGAAAGCGGGCCCTGCAATATTGAATACGTTACTTACCGTCGTGAATGAAAAGACATTTAAGAATGGCAGTGACATTGAACGAGTGCCGATGCGTTTGCTGATTTCAGCTTCGAATGAGCTGCCTGATGAAGATAGTGGTCTAGAGGCGTTATATGATCGCATGTTGGTTCGTGTGTTTGTTAACCGGATTCAAAATAAGCAAAATTTTAAATCCATGTTAACAGTCGGTACGCCTCAGGAAGCAAGAATTCCAGCAGGTCTGGCGATTACAGACCAAGAATATCACGAGTGGCAGAAGCAGTTAGACAGTCTTACACTTACTGATGAAGTGTTTGAAAAACTTTACCAACTAAAAAATATGCTTGAGTCAGCGGTAGAGGATAGTTCCTTGTCATTCCATGATATGTACGTGTCTGACCGCCGCTGGAAGAAAGCTGTTAAATTATTGAAGGCGAGTGCATTCTTTAATGGTCGTGATGCCATTAACCCATTGGATATTTTGTTGCTACAAGATTGCTTATGGAATAGTCCTGAATCGCGTGAAGTTGTTCATAATGTAGTGAAAGAGTTCGCTTTGCGTCATGCTTTCGATCAGCTGGAAGTTGAGCATCAAATTTCTTTATGCCATGAAGAGCTCGCTTCAGTTCAAGATGAATTGGAATCTGAATTTGGCATGATGTTGTCGTTAGAAACAGCCGCTAGCGGGCTAATGAAGAAGAAGAAACTCATTAACCAATACGACATTAAAGGTGCGAAGAGCTATAAGATTGGAGCTGCAACAGATCTTGTTAAGTTAGCGCTATTGCAAAGCAATATGTCTGTTTCTGAATCAGAAAAAGGGGATAGCCGTTGGGTGTATGTACCAAAGAATGATTTGGAAAGAGTGATCAAAGACGGTCAAGGCGATGTTTATGGTTACGTAAACCAAAATACCAATATGTGCCGTCTTAAATTCGATGTAGATGCAACGAACAATCTGGTGATTAAAGATATTGCGAATCGATCAGTGATGGTCTCCCTAGTGACCAAAGACGGATTGAATGAAGGGCTTTACCAAGACTGGTTAGCGAAGACAGAACAGGCGATGGCGCAATTAAAACATGCAGAGCATCATTTGCGTAAAGTGCGTTCAACGTTCCATGGAGCGTTACCACATAACTTTATTGATCCAACTTTACCAACAGCGATGGAAGCAACACTACACTCATTGCAGCAACAGTTGGAAGCAACGCAAACTGAATGCGAGAAAAGCGCTCAGCGTTATAAGAATCTTGTGCAGTTTTTTGAATAGGAGTGATCATGCTTGGTGCTGACGGGCTAAACCTTGCTCTCATGATTGCAGATAGCGGTATTATTGATACCGCGATTAACGATCTCCTTGCCCGCTCACAAGTCATGATGATGGCGGAAGACCGAGGTGTTAGGACTACGGTCAAAAATCACCTATTGAAATGGCGTGGCAGCGTTAAAAAACGTATTACCCGAGTGTGTGAAACTGAGCGTTTCCAGCAAGAGCTTGGTTACTATCAGGAAGTCATTCATTGGGATGAAGAGACTTTCTTTAAACGTATTGATGATGTCATCAAAAAGCTTGAGTGGCACTCTGCATTCTATTTACAAGCTCGCCGTTTGATGGAAAAAAACAAGGGCATTCATAACCCTATGTTCCCACATTTCTTTTGTGATCAATGGTATAAGTCATTAAGTGATGCAATTAAGCAAGCTCAGGTGATGGAGCTTGAAGCCAATAAAGAAAAGCTACTGACTGATCTGTATCAGCGTATGGAAACCATGCGTAATATGGACAAAATTACAGAATCCGGAGATGAAAGCAGCGTTGGCAGGTTGTGGGATATGGCTTCGGCTAAACTAAGCCGTAGTGATTTAACGGTAATGAAGCGCCATGCAGAATTTTTAAAAAAACATCAAACGCTGCAGGAGATCGCGGAAACCTTAGGACGTATGGCCAGTGACGTTGATGATCCGGATTTAAACCGTGCGCCGACGGAAGAGCCGCAAATGGTCGAAGAGAAATCAGACGAAGCGACAGATGATATTGTCGGCATTCATGAAAGCGATGACCTCAATAAAATGCTGCCGAATGAAACGCTTTTCCTAGCGTATCCAGAGCTAGAGGTAATTTTCTATAAGCACTTAGTTGATAAGCGTTTAATGAATTACCGAATGCAAGGTAAGTCACGTACGCTACGTAAAGTCAGAGCGCATAAGCCAAATAACAAACAAGCTGATATTGAAAAAGGACCATTTATTGTCTGCGTAGATGCATCTGGCTCAATGCATGGTTTTCCTGAACAATGTGCAAAAGCGATAGCCTATGCTCTGATGCAGATTGCTTTGGCTGAAGACCGTGACTGTTATGTTATGTTGTTTTCGACTGAGCACATCACTTATGAGCTCACTAAACAGGATGGTTTACGTGAAGTAAGTGATTTTTTAAGTTATTCGTTCCATGGCGGCACCGATTTAGAACCAGTTCTGAAGAAATCAGTAGAGCTGATGACAAACGGAACTTACAAGAATGCGGATTTGGTGGTGATTTCAGATTTCATCGCACCTAAGCAAAATGATGAAATTTTAGGTCAGGTGAACCGATTGAAAAACGCTAAGAACCGTTTTCATGCGATTACTCTATCTCGCTATGGAAACCCTGAGTTGATGAGTATGTTTGATCATTGTTGGCATTACCATCCCAACATTTTCGGACGCTTGGCAAGAAAATGGTAAAACTATAATAATCATCATAGGCAGTTAAGTTAATGTGCGTTAATTTTAATCAGTTAAACTTCAATTGCTTACTTACTATTCAAACAGACGAAATTTAATAAAAAAACGGTTTTTTTTTTCTTAGGCTGTGGCATAGTAAACATGTCCTTTCGATGCGCGGGCATCGTATAATGGCTATTACCTCAGCCTTCCAAGCTGATGATGCGGGTTCGATTCCCGCTGCCCGCTCCAAGCTTTTCTATTCGTTGTTCAGTTCTGTAACCATTGAAAATATAACGCTCTACTGCGTGTTTTCGTATACCTAATATTTACCTATTTTTTTCTTTTGGCTCACGTTCAATCGTCGCTGTTTTTTTAGCGAAATGTGTGATTAGCACGTCAATAGAATTTTTTTGCCGAAGTCTATATAACCAGTTTCTTTAATAGGGAAGACGTCTAAGTATTCTCTTGAATTCATCACAATAATAAAAGTTGTAAGGTCATAGCCCAACTTTTTAATCTCTGAGTGTTTAAACTCAATCAGAGTATCTCCAATATTAACTTTCTGGTTTGCAACAACTTTAGGAGTGAAATGTTTTCCGCCTAAGTTGCTGGTGTTAGTTCATTTATTTATCAAATAAATATTTGAAGCACGTCATATTCATCATGTACAATCCAGCTCTGTTTAAGGGAGTAGCCTTCTTCTAATTTAGAAGAGTGAATGTCAACAGTCTCCAAGCCTTACGCTTGTGGTATTCACGTCCTATCTGGTTCTGGCAAGACTTAAGCAATATGAAGGTTCGGGTCGGATCTTTATTATTGCTTAATCGTTCGCCGACCCAATTGTGAAAGGGCATTTTCTTACGATGACAGCTATTTTCTTTTATCCGCGCTTATCCATTTCTATGGTTGAATCGCGTCTCCGCTCTAACTTACCTGCTTTTAAAATCCAGTCACTTTCAGGAGCTCGACTATGTTGCTAGCGATGCTTGCTATTGTTGTTGGTTTTGCATTACTTGTTTGGAGTGCAGACAGATTTGTTGACGGCGCAGCGGCAAGTGCAAATCATGCCGGTATGCCACCTTTACTTGTAGGTATGCTGGTGGTTGGATTTGGCACATCGGCGCCAGAAATGGTGGTATCCATGATGGCTGCGATGGACGGTAACTCGCCGTTAGCATTAGGTAATGCGCTAGGTTCTAACATCGTTAACATCACTTTAATTCTTGGTTTAACGGCCATCATAGCTCCCATCGCTGTTCACTCGAATATTATTCGTAAAGAGTTACCGATTCTTTTGATCATTACTTTAGTTGTTGGAGCAATGCTTTGGAATCACGACATTAGCACGATGGAAGCTTGGTTATTGCTCGGTGGCTTCCTATTCCTCATTTGTTGGTCAATTTGGCAGGCTATCAAGGGTAAGAATGATTCTTTAGACAAAGAGTTTAGTGAAGAAATTTCTCAGCAAAACATGCCATTAAAGCGCGCGATTTTCTGGTTAGTGCTTGGACTTCTATTGCTGATCGCCAGCTCAAGAGTGTTGGTTTGGGGGGCGGTTGAAATTGCAACACAATTAGGTGTGAGTGATTTACTCATTGGTCTGACGATTGTTGCGCTAGGCACATCTTTGCCTGAGTTAGCTGCGTCAATCGCTGCTGCACGAAAAGGTGAACACGATATAGCGGTAGGTAATGTCGTTGGTTCAAATATGTTTAACTCGTTAGCGGTGATTGGTATTGCTGGAACGATTGAACCTATCAGTAACATTGGCGCAGAAGTGTTTTGGCGCGATTGGACATCAATGCTGATAGCCACTCTTATCTTGTTGTTTACCGCATTGTTCTGGGGAAAAACAAAGAGCATTAATCGTTCGGAAGGCTTGATACTTCTACTGTGTTATGTCACTTACAACGCTTATCTCATCTATAACGCGCTATGAACGGGATTCATTTAAATAAAGACTTGTCATTCAAAACGGAAGAACCATGGAAACTTTAGTTAATCTTTACGAATTACATCAAGACCTGATTATTCAGCTGACGCAAAACAGCTTGCTCACGATCGTCGTTTTTATCGTCGCATCAATCGTTTCTAAGATCGTAAGACGTGGTGTTCACAAGGCCGCTGAAAAGTTAAGTGGCGGCGATGAAATTGTTTCTCGCCTACTTTCCCAAGTCGCCTATTACGCGGTTTATCTCGTCGCTCTGGTTATTATCCTTGACTTATTTGGTGTCAACACTGCCAGCTTGGTTGCCTTGTTGGGTGCAGCAGGCTTAGCGATTGGTTTGGCGCTTAAAGACACGTTAAGCAACATCGCCGCTGGGATTATGATCCTATTTCTTAAACCGATTAAGAAAGGTGAATTTGTTGAGTTTAGTAGTTACTCAGGCAAAGTAACCGATATTGGTTTGTTTACTTCGGTTTTTGAAACCGCTGACGGTTTGTACATCTCCAGTCCAAACAGTGTGGTTTGGGGCTCTACGATTAGGAACTTTAGCCGTAATAACAAACGCCGTATGGATATTACCATTGGTATTTCTTACAAAGACTCGGTTGAAGTAGGCTTGGAAGTTCTGAATAAATTGGCGTCAGAGCAAGAGGCGATTCTTAAAGATCCTGAACCAAAAGTGATTGTCCATATGCTTGCAGATAGCTCTGTTAACCTGCAATTGCGAGCTTGGGCTCCAACAGACCAGTACTGGGATACTTATTGGGCAATCCAAAAGCAGATCAAATCAAGAATTGAAGAGGCAGGCTTGAGCATACCGTTCCCACAGCGTGATCTTAACATCAAGTGGACTGACGAAATGCCGGTTAAGCGTTAAGGCTCACAGAGGGCATTTGCACTCAATAGATTGAAAAAGATGCATTTGCCCCAATGATATTAAGTATGAAAACGAGTTTATTTTCTCTCATGCGCACACTGACGATATTACTATTCGTCAGTGTATTAGTGTCTGTTTATTCTGGTGTTGCTGAGAATTCAACCTGGAAGGCTTTTGCGCAGATTAATGCAGGGAGTTACTCTAACATCCAACAAGATGAACATCTTAGTTTTCATACTTCTGATTCTGCAAAAAGTACTAACACAGCTCAGCATGATAGGTCATTGAATGATGGCTTATGGTATGCACCTACCGTCAATCAGCGCTGCATCAGTATGTCGGGATTGTCTTTTGAAGATGATCATCCCGAATATCTGCTCGCGGCAGAAATCTTATTGCCCAATGTGCCTGAACTTTGTCTTGGATATGCTGTTGCATTACCACGTTATCCTTGGACTCTATTCAATTCTGGGCGAGGTCGTCTAAACGGCTGGAAAGAGTCAAACTTACAGTACCGCTTTATCCATCATATTTGATGTTTTTGTCTCCACGCTTTTAAGCAAATAACACTTTATTGGGTATCCAATCACCTCATGTTTAGGTGGTGTTGGGCTACCTGCTGTTCGGCTATGCCGTAAGCTCAATAAGACAAAGAGCAAATATGTTTAATCATTCTATTTTTAACGCGTCCACTAAGCGACGCACATCAGCGCTGCCCAATCGCAACGCCAAATGGAAATATGTAGTATTAATCACCACTATTATCATCATGGCATTAAGCGCTATTCCCACTTGGTATGGTGAAGATGCTGCTATTCAAATACCATCCTCTGCTGGGTTAAATCTTGACTCAGTGGAGATCAACCACGTTCTCACTCAAGAGGATGTGTTAATAAAGAAAATCAACTCGAACCAACAAACTACCCAAGTCGTTTTGGCTGACTCGAATCTGCAAGCGAAGGCTAAAGATATTCTCGCTAAACATGCTCAGTATCCTGAAAAACTGACACTTTCATTAAGCCCAGCCGCGCCGGATTGGATGCTTAACCTCGGGTTTTCGCCAATAAAACTCGGGTTGGATTTGCGTGGTGGTGTTCAGTTTCTTTTGGACGTTGATGCAACACCTGTATATAAATTGCAAGCCGAAGCTGCGGCTAACGCGCTAAGAGAATTTGCACGAACTCAGGGGATTAGAGGGTTACAACTAAGCTCTATCAACGAAGAACAGCTGCAACTCACTTTACCTAATGAGGCAAGAACGGAGGTAAGAACGTTTGTAGCGAGTCAATTGCCACAATGGCAAATAATTCGTGATGGGCAAAAGTTAAAACTTCAGCTCAATGAAAAAGATAAAAGCGACTTGCGAACGAGAACCGTCCAGCAAAATCTACAGATTATGAGAAGCCGTATTGAAGAACTAGGAGTGACCGAGGCATTAGTTCAGAGAGAAGGTGAAAATCGTATTCGAATTGAATTGCCGGGAGTACAAGATCCTGCGGTGGCGAAAGACGTTATTGGTTCGACAGCAACGCTCGCATTTTACGAAGTGCTTCCAACTCGTGGTGCCAATAGACAGTTCATCAATAACGCGCAGGGGGAAAGTGTCATTGTTGCAAAAACTCCTGTTTTGACAGGAACGCATATTCTTGATGCGAGAGCCAGTGCCGGAGAACTGGGACAAGCAGAGGTCAACATTACCTTAGATAGTGAGGGTGGAAAGCAGATGACCACGTTTTCCAAAACTCACATCGGCAAACCGATGGCGACCGTATTTAGTGAGTATGGTCGTATGCCTGATGGGACGTTGACTCAGAATAATGAAGTTATTAGCGTCGCAACCATCCAGTCTGTATTGCCTGAGAGTTTTCGGATCACCGGAGTTGGTACACATCAACAAGCTCAGCAATTGGCTTTGTTACTTCGAGCTGGTTCAATGACCGCACCCGTCACTATTGTCGAGGAGCGTACTATTGGCCCAAGTTTAGGTGCTGAAAACATTGAGAATGGATTTGCAGCGCTGGCCTTAGGCTTGGCGAGTACATTGTTGTTTATGGCGCTTTGGTATCGTCGTTTAGGTTGGATCGCGAATATTGCTTTGCTAGCCAATATGGTGCTGCTGTTTGGTTTGATTGCGTTGATACCGGGAGCCGTTTTGACTCTGCCGGGGATTGCTGGCTTAGTGCTTACCGTTGGCATGGCAGTAGATACCAATGTGCTGATTTTTGAGCGTATACGCGACAAACTCAAAGAGGGAAGAAGTTTTGCCAATGCTATAGACCGCGGGTTTGATAGCGCGGTTTCAACAATCTTTGATGCAAACATCACAACTATGATCACCGCTGTGGTGCTTTATGCCATCGGTAACGGTCCAATCAAAGGATTTGCTTTGACTCTTGGGCTTGGTTTGATTACCAGCATGTTCACTGGCATTTTTGCCTCTCGTGTCCTTGTTAATCTTGTTTATGGACGTAATTCATCGCGTGATGTGAGGGTTTAATATGGAAATCAAATTCACTAGCTTCTGGCGTTACACCTGTAGCGCCATTTCGATTTTGCTTATGGCTTTGTCAATTGGTGTCATCGCTGTACAAGGCTTAAATTGGGGGCAAGATTTTACAGGCGGAATCGTCAGCGAAATCCGTCTTGATAAGCATATTGATGAGTCAACGCTCCGTACAACACTCAAACAAAACTCTGGTAGCGAAGTTTCGCTGATTGCTACAGGCGAACCTCAGCGTTGGGTGTTACGTTATCCTGTAACGGTGGCTAAAAATGTTCAGTTGCCAGAACTCTCAAAGCAATTGGATATCCGTATTGAAATACTCAATACCAGTATTGTTGGCCCGCAAGTTGGTCAAGAGCTGGCAGAGCAAGGCGGGCTGGCAGTGCTGATCGCTATCATGTGTATTCTAGGGTATTTATCGTTTCGCTTTGAATGGCGATTGGCAAGTGGAGCACTGTTTGCGCTGATCCACGATGTCGTGTTTGTTGTCGCCTTTTTTGCACTGACGCAAATGGAGTTCAACCTTACGGTGCTCGCTGCAGTCTTGGCAATTTTAGGTTATTCGTTGAACGATTCGATTATAATCGCAGACCGCATACGAGAGTTATTAATCCGAAAACCAGATGTTCCACTGGCAGAGATTAACAACATGGCGGTTATGGCGACGTTCTCCCGTACTATGGTGACATCTGGCACCACCTTAATGACCGTCGCAGCGCTTTGGATTATGGGCGGAGAACCTCTGCAAGGATTTTCGATTGCGATGTTCATCGGTGTCCTTACCGGAACATTCTCTTCGATTGCAGTAGGTACATCGTTGCCAGAATGGTTGGGCTTAACAAGTCTGCACTATCAATTCACCCCTTTAGTTAAAGATATTTAGCTAAAGATAGTAAGGCTGAATATCTATACTAAGAATAGGGCAGTTATATAAGCTGCCCAAATTCAAGCTATGTTATTATGTCAGACAAGTATCTGGTTTCAATAGAAATTGTAGTGATTCAAATGGATTTAAACGAAGTGCTAGATAGGGTAGCTTTACAAAGCTAATAGGTTCGTATAGTCAGATTGGTATGCCAATATCAAGCGCTAGCTATGCATGATCAACAGGAAACATAGTTTTATAAAGGAATGATAAAGATCTAATGGATGATAGACGTACTAATGAAGCCTATTTAGGTGGAGATATATAAGAATGAGAATACTAGTGGTAAACCCTAATACCACAGCCAGCATGACTGAAAAAGCATGTGTCGCTGCTCGCCGAATAGCTTCTGAAGGAACAGAGATTGTCGCGGTTACTTCTCAGTACGGACCGGTATCAATAGAAGGGTACTATGATGAAGCGATGGCTGTACCGGGCATGCTAGATGCTATTCAATTAGAAAAAGATTTTGATGCGGTTGTCATTGCTTGTTTTGATGATACAGGTTTAGATGCTGCTCGTTGCTTGACTGATAAACCAGTGATCGGCATTGGTGAAGCCGCTTATCGTGTTGCGGCAATGCTTTCGAATAAGTTCAGTGTCGTGACAACGCTTGGGCGATCAGTGCCTGCATTAGAACACAATCTGATACGCTACGGGATGGAAAGGCAGTGTATTCGAGTACGTTCTTCTGAAATTCCAGTTCTGGAACTTGAAAGCGAAGGTCCAGATGCCATCTCAAAAATTACGCTGGAAATAGAAAAAGCAATTGAAGAAGATAGAGCGGAAGCTGTTGTTTTAGGCTGTGCAGGAATGGTTGATCTCGCAGATAAATTGTCTGAACAGTTTTCAATCCCAGTCTTGGACGGTGTCACATGCGCTGTGTCTTTATGTGAGAGTCTAGTGAGATTAAAAGTCAAAACAACTCGAAAAGGCGGTTATGCTCCACCTCCTCATAGCAAGCTAAGAACCATGAATGAAATGCTCAATGACAAATAGAGTTCATTTAACAATTACCGAATTTGGAACGTTTTTTGAGCCGGTGATGCTTATTAATAACTTTGGTCTTAGTCAGGAGCTCTGCACTGGCACTAATGAAGGCAGAAATATATGCATATTTCTGTCTTCTATCGATAAAGGCTGTATCTGAAATCGGTCAATGATTGGTGTTATTCGTTGTCTTGTAATTAAGAATTAAGTAGCCGATTAGAATTACGCCCATTAGAGCTTCAACAAGAATGAATAAATGGATTTTAAATGAAATGCTTGTGAATGGGGCAAATTTGTAGTGCCCAAGAGTAAGCATGTTGCAACCACCGTAAGTAATGAGAACAATCGATCCAAGCCATTTTTGGTTCCTTTTAACTAGCTGATATCCCACAAGGGCTAAGGGGGTCATAACGATCCAAAACAGATCCACAGTATGTGCCTTTAGCCATGTTGGTTCTGGGTAATCAGCGAAAAACATTAGGTTATCTACATAATGTAAAATGCTACTAAAGAATGTCGCAAGTATGATCCATCTGAGTCTGGTTAATTGTGAGTTTGTTGTCGTCATAGAGTAGAGTCTTTCTTGTCTAGAGTTTTGAACCAATTTAAGCTTTGTTGCCAAAGTGGTGTTGCATTCTTCCTAAAGTAACCCATATGTCCTATTTCCCCTCCCAAAATTGAAGGAGAGAGATCTATTTTTGTTAATTCAGAATTGCTGTAGTGTTGGACGAAAGCATCACGAGACGCTGGCATTGCCCACAAATCATCTAAAGCATTAGCTGCTACTATAGGGGTTCGCACAGCTTGGTAGAATTTTTCAATACCAACCATTGCTGGATCGTCGAAAAAGTAATGTCGGAACTGGCACCAGTATCGCCACTGAGTGAACGCATTTTTGGGTAAATCTTCACCCATTCCAAGTACGCTCCATGCACAATAGCCTTTTAACCACGTTAGCAAAGGAAGGACTAAGTGCCACATAGTGAGTACTTTGACTTGTTCAGTAAGCGGCATATAACCATGCCAACCTGCGCCAGTCCCAAATACGTAAAAGCCGGAAACTTTACTATGATTTGGAAGTAGCCCGAATGCATGTCCGCCGTAGGAATGACCTACTACATAGACGGGGGCAGTATCGTTGCTCATGTAATCAATAGCGGCCGCCAAATCTTTCTTTCCCCAGTCCAGCAAATCCATGTAGAAACCTTTTAATGTGCTTGGTTTGGATGCACCAATCCCGCGATAGTCAAAAGTTAAGGTTTCAAAACCCTGCTCACTAGCAAATTGAGCAAATCGTCTATAGAACTCTTGCGGGACAGCGGTAGCTCCAGCAACGATGATTCTCCCTTGTATTACACCAGTTGCTGGATACAATTTCCCATGAATGAGATAGAAATCTTCGGTATAAAAAGATATCGATTCCATGATAGCCTCAAAATTATAACGAGTGTCTTAATTGTATTTTCAATGGTATCTTATGACGACTGTTATAACAATGGATTAACACATGGCAAAAGACACCTTAAATGGTCGACAGAAAGTCATTGAAGCAGCAGCAACCATGCTTGCATTGCAGGGTTTACGAGGGATCAGCATTCGAGAAGTGACTAAATTTGCTAATGCGCCTCTTGGGTCGACCTATCACAATTTTCCTGGAGGAAAATACCAAATTGTGACAGAAGCCATCATTTGGGCTGGCGATCAAGCTGCTCAACAACTGCAAACTTGCTTAGAAATGGACAAAGTACAAGGCATCAATCTGTTCCTGTCACACTGGCGAACTAGACTTACAAAATCGCAGTTTCGTGCAGGATGTCCAATTGTCGCTGCTGCAATAGAAGCGCCTCAGGAAGAGGGAGCTGAATCGGTTAAAGAAGCCGTTTCACAAGTATTTGCAAAGTGGCAAATGCTAATCGCAAACCACCTCGAATCTTTAGGGCATAGTTCCATTACGGCTAAAACTCTCGCATTGGGGATCATTGCGAGTGTTGAAGGAGCCGTCGTGTTATGTCGAGGACACCAGAATACTCTTGCTCTAGATGCCGTGTTGGAATGTGTTACTAAACTGGTTTCCTGCAACTTCGAACAGAATCCGGTTTAACAATACTTTTATTTATCTATGTAAAAGTGAAACCCGCAAATATGAATAAAGTGATTACATGATGAATGGCGATGTACTCGTATACGGCGGTTTAGGTGACCCCAATTATTCAGTTGTTCGTTTGTACGAAGAGCTGTTATTGACATCAAAAGCTAAGTTTTCAATCATCGCGATAGATCCAATCGTGAGGCGAGTGTCAACAACCGAAGTTGGATCCTATTATCAATTTCCTTATGACGAACAATACGCAAGTCTTGATGAATACATAGAGCATCAGCCAGTTCGAAAGATAAGTTGCGTATTCGTGCTAACTTCGGTCAGTACTCATCTTTCAATTCTCAAAGAAGTGTCGCTCAGTTTCGATGTAAGTGACTTGCTCTTTGTTGTTGAGAAGCCTTCATTTTCGCTTCATGAAGTAGAAGAGGGGTTTAGTGTGGTTGTTCCTCGTTTAAAACAGCAAGGAGCGAAGTTCTATTTTATTGATACTGCCATTGTGACACCTGCCTTCGACTACTTTTTTTCCAATCAATCCTGCGTTAGCTTAGGGCTGCCAGAGAAGATTGTCGCAATATCTACCGACAACCCAGTAACAATACATCCGCAGTTAGATGAGTTTAGTTTTGAAAATCGTATTGCTGCTCTTAATTCTCGCAATTTGCTCAATTTGGAGGAAAGTGGTGGTGGTGGATACGGTTTTGATATGGGTATTCATGCCATTGCTGGTTTGGTGAGATACCTGCAAAAAATGCAAGAGTTTGATGCTCGGATAGACTTTAGCGAAATCAAAACTGAATATTTGAACAATAAACAACTTAAACGTTCGATTGGTGCAGAAACACACATCTATGCTTTAGGCAGTATAGTGACTTCTATAGGTCACATAGAGTTACTTGTTGATGCAGGAAAGGCTAGCGATATCTGGGATAGACGCTTAGAGTTGCATTATGCTCAACTCACTGTCGTCATTGGTTTTGGCACATTAAAGCATCCACCGTATCTGTGGCGAAGTGACCACGCAGATAGCGAAGCAGTTGTTTTTAATGTGACTGACTCTGGATATAAACTGCACTTTAACGACATATTAAGCGCTCTAGAATTTGATATTAACGCGTCACTATCATGCGAGGCGAGTGAAGAAATTATGTGCAAATCAATGTACATAATGAGCGATTTGTTCAGCGGTTTAAGTACATTGTTTGATGAGAGGGAAAAGCCGCTCATTAGAGTTGACCATCATAGTTATACGATGGCTATGAAAGAACAATTGATTCGCGAAAGACTAACCAATTTCACAGATAGCATTGCGCTGAATATTCACAAATGATGTAAAAATGGCACCTCTTGAACGGGTGCCATTTGAATAGTATGGAATGTAATTAGAATTCCGTCTTTTTAAACTCTCTCTACGACAACAGAAATGCCCTGTCCGCCACCGATGCAAAGGGTCGCTAGACCCGTATTAACATCTCGAGCTTGCATAGCGTGAAGCAGTGTAACTAGAATTCGCGCACCGCTAGCACCGATAGGGTGGCCAATCGCAATTGCACCCCCATTAACATTGACTTTATCCATGTCAAAGTTCAGTTCACGGCCAACAGCAATGAATTGAGAAGCAAAAGCTTCGTTAGCTTCAATAAGATCCAGATCTTTAATGTTCATGCCGACTTTAGCTAAAGCTTTTTGTGTCGCTGGAATAGGACCTAATCCCATTACCGATGCATCAACAGCTCCTGATGCCCAGCTTTTGACACGAGCAAGTGGTTTGATTCCTAAAGATCTTGCATAGCTTTCAGACATCATAACTAGGGTTGCTGCAGCATCATTAATACCAGAAGCGTTGCCAGCGGTTACCGTACCCTCTTTATCAAATGCTGGCTTTAGCTTAGATAAGGATTCGAATGTTGTATCTGCACGAGGAAACTCATCTATAGAGAATACTGTTTCTGACTTGCGTTGCTTTATCGTAATAGGAGCAATTTCATTTTTAAACGCTCCAGCCTCAATTGCAGCACAGGCTTTGCTTTGAGAAGCAAGTGCAACTCTGTCTTGTTCTTCGCGAGTAATACCATATTTTTTGGCAATGTTTTCTGCCGTAACTCCCATGTGATAATCGTTAAATGCGCACCACAAACCGTCGTTGATCATTGAATCGACAACGGTGTTATTGCCCATTCGATAGCCAGATCTGGATTGAGGAAGCAAATAGGGAGATAAGCTCATATTCTCCATGCCACCAACTAAACATGCCTTGTTGTCACCCGCAAGAATTGACTGTGCTCCTAACACAACGCTTTTGAGGCCAGAACCACATACTTTGTTTAGAGTAAAAGAAGAAACATGGTCACTAAGTCCCATTTTAGTAGCTACTTGATGCGCTGGATTTTGTCCAAGCCCAGATGACAGAACATTGCCCAAAATAACTTCATCTATCATCAAATCTTCAGGCAGTTCAGCCATATTAGCTAATGCACTGCAATAGCCAAGTTCAACAGCCGGGGTCGCCGAAAGCGTACCGGAAAATTTGCCAATAGCTGTTCGCTTGGCGCTGACAATAACTATTGAATCGTTCATGTTCTATATTCCTAAATTTGGCGAAGTAATAACTTAAAAATAATTAAGTATTTACAAAATAGATAAATGCATTGGTTTATTAATTTAGGCACTACCTAAATTAATGACTTTGTTGCAATAGCTAAACCAGAAGTGAATAAGTGACTTATTACACTTCTGATATTTTCGTGGAATTATAATTAATACAAAGTTGTACCATGATCGACATACAATATTTGACCAGTAACTGCTTTTGATGCGTCACTAGCGAAATATAAAATAGCTTCTGCTTGATCGTAAACATCAGCACTAGGCAAAGTAATATCGATATGTTTTGCGCAAAGGTTAGCAAAATCCATATTAAATGTTTTCATTTGCTCTGGAGAATTTAGTGGAGTAGGCGTTGGGCCAGGGCCAACAGCGTTGCAGCGAATGTTGGTTGCAGAATAATACAAAGCGATATTTTTAGTCATAGCATTTACAGCAGCCTTAGCAGCACTGTAAGAAATGCCCGCGACGCCTTGGCTGCCAATTGAAGATATATTAACAATAGAGCCTTTACCTTCAGCTTCCATATGTTTCAATGCGTATTTGCTCATGTAAAAAACAGAGTACTGGTCAATTTTGCACACTGTATCAAACCAATCTTCAGAACAATCATTGATTGGGATATGTTTATCTGCGATTCCCGCATTGTTGACGAGAATGTCGATTTTTCCATATTTCTCGATTGCAGCATCAACGACTTTTTGGCAATCGGAAGCTACAGATACATCTGCTTGAACAGCAATGATTTCGCCACCTTTATTTATTAGTTCATCAACAACCTTGTTATTTTCCTCTGTACGACGACCGGCAATAATAACTTTTGCACCTTCTTTGCAGAATAATTCAGCGGTAGCTTTACCAATGCCTGAATTACCACCAGTAACAATGGCAACCTTATTTTCTAATCTTTTCATAATATGACTCTTATCACGTTAGGTAATGGATTCTTTGATAAGAAAAACCTACCACGGTGAATTTTTCATCGGAAATTCATTTTTTTTTAGTGGTTATGCATTTAATGCATACAGTGATTCTCACCATCTACATTGCTATGAATTATGTTGATATCTGAATGTTTAATACGGCGTTAAACGTAAATTCAATACTATTTGATAGTATTCACGTTTATTGAAATTGTTCGTTGTTAACATGACCACCGTGTTTTTTGATAATGAATTGTGGTGAGAACATCTATGAAAATGCAGCTTCTGTATGAGTTTATTTCGCTTTCTAAACAGCTTAACTTTACTCTCACTGCACAGAAAATGAATATCACCCAGCCTGTTCTCAGCAGACATATGAAGAGTTTGGAAGATCAGTTTGGTGTCGCCTTATTTAAACGTGATACCCATAGTGTAGAGCTTACATCTGCGGGTGAACTTTTCGCTGTAGAAGCAGGGAAAATCATCCATCAATACGAAGAATCACTGTCTACAATAAATGCGTTTACTGGTCATAGGCGTAAAAACGTATCTATTGCATTTCTGGGTGAAGCGCTACGGGGTGTATTGGTTCCTTTTATTGGTCATTTTCAAAAAAACTTTAATGATATCAATGTTGAACTTCGAGATAGTGAGTTGGACGAAGCTCTAAGAGCTTTAGATGAACATACATGTGACATGAGCTTTTTGATTCGCCCTAACTTTATTGAGCCGAGTCCGAAGTTTAATCATCAGCATATCAAGACCGATACTTTGTGTGTCGCCGTTAATCGACATCACCCATTGGCTTATCGAAAAAAGGTCTCACTGATGGAAGTTGTGAAATGGCCCCTTATTCGTGTCGACCCTGCACACTTTCCTATGTCAGCAGACTACAGTACGGGATTTTTGAATTGTTACGATATACCTTTCACTTTGTATCGGGAATATCCAAACCTAAAAACATGTTGCTTCAATCTAGAATTTAATAATCAAGTTGTCCTATTGATGCCAACCCATAGACAGTATTTGCTCAGTGGCGACTGTGTAGCTATGGAGTTAGAGGAAGATGATTATTGGTTTGAGCTAGAAGTCGTGTGGAATAAAGATAATACCAATCCCTGCACTCAGCTTGTTCTGAAAGAACTGAAGAAATTCCTACAAAAAAGCCATTATGTTAATGAAGAAGCAGAAGAGTTAGCGCGCTAGTTTACGGTAAGGTCACTTCTATTAGCTGTTATTTAAGATGCATTCAATTAGTTACCTATGTATTGAACTTTATAGTGCTAGTTTGCCCATAAATATCGTGTAGTAACAATTTTAAATTTTAACTTTGTCCACTTCTGTTATCCCACTGTGTAATCTCTATTCTAATTTTCATCTGAAAATAAAATATCAATATTAACTTCAAATGTCTTTCTTAATACCTGCCATCTTATACATTGATTTTTGTCACAGTTTATTTTTCTTAAATGTTTTTGTCCGAGTTTATAAATTTTTTGATTGATGAATTTTTTTTTGTTTTTTATAATTATTAATGTGATATGAGTCTCATGCTTAAATAGAAATTATAGGTGGTGTCTGGAGTGTGGTTGATTGTAAGTGACTGATAATAAGTGGTAAAATCTGTTATTCATTATTGTTATGTTTGTAGTGCATAACCATTTTAATAAATAGAATTTCAGAATAAATACCGTGGTGGTAATTTTTAAATCAACGAATAACGAGAGCGAAATAATTTAGTTCTTTTCATTTAATAATAAAAACCACTACGGAGTAATAATTATGTCCATTAAGGCCAATTATCCAAACGATGCCGGTACTCGTAAATTTATGTCTCACGAAGAGCTAGGTACTATTCCACATATGCCTTTCGAAGAATATAAAGAAAAATGTAAACACTTTTTAACGATGAAACGTGAAAACGGTATTTTGGAAGCACGTCTTCACACCAACGGTGACAGCCTACAATGGTGTGCACAGGCACACCAAGGTCTTCATTACTTCTTCGACTGGGCTGGTCGTGATCCAGATAACGAAGTCATTATCCTAGGCGGTACTGGTAAAGATTTGTTCAAAGGTATCGGCCGTGTTGGTCCAGACGGTGAATGGCTACCTGCTACTGAGTTTGCTTCAGCACCAGAAGAAGCGTGGAAAATGTATGAATACCAATATCTAGATGGTACTAAAGATATCGAAGGCCAAGTGTTTGATATTCAAGTACCTACCATCGGCGTATGGAATGGTGCAGCTTTCCACACAGACCTTGTTCTTTTCAGCGATATCACCCTATGTACTGAAGATGCATGGACAACAGAAATGCACTTTAGAACTAACATGGTGCCTGGCGACGGTATCCAAATCGCATGGCGTGAACTGATGGGACGTAAACGTTACGCATACGCAGAATTAACTGGCGAAATCATCACTGCTCGCAAAGCGCTTGAATTGGGCATGGTTAACGAAATCTGTGATGACACAGAAGCTGCTTATGCTCGAGCACAAGAAATCGCAGAGTTGATTATCCGCACAGGTTCTCGTGTAACTCGTCGTCTGACTGTTCAACAGCTTCGTAAACCATGGAAAGAAGATATTTCGAACGAACTTCGTAACGCATTCTCAACTGAAATGTTCAACACAGCGACTGAACACTCACCACACGAAATTACATTCTGGCAAGACGCTCACCATGAAGCTGAGCTAGTGATGGCTGCTGAGCGCGAAGGCAAAGTTGTTCGCCCACGTATCGGTGGTGGTCAGGCTGAGAAACTAATCAAGTAATCGTAAGTCTGAGGTTAGTTCTAGCGATATCTGTAAAGGTGGTCCGTTTAAGCGACCACCTTCCATTAGATTGAAAATAGGTTGTGACACCTTTTGTCTACTCAATGAAATGGAAAGCCTCTCAAACTAACCAACGACTTAATCAAGCATTAAAGCAAATCCGAACGATGTATTCGTGATAGGGGATAGGTTATGAGTATGGGTAATGAAGTAATCATTTCTGCAGCACTGACTGGTGCTGTCACACCTAAAGAAATGAACGAACATATTCCTTTGACTCCGGCAGAAATCGCAGAAGATGCGTATAAGTGCTGGAAGGCAGGGGCATCTGTGGTGCATTTGCATATGAGAGACGATCAAGGTCTCGGCACCATGGACAAAAACAAATTCGCGGAGACGATTCGTTTAATTCGCGAATACAAAGACTGTGATGTGATTATTAACTGCACAACATCTGGTGATCATCGTGCTACTGATGCAGAGCGCATGGCTCATGTCGGTTCGCTTCAAGGCATTGAAATGGCTTCTTTCGATGCTGGTTCATTTAACTGGATGCCTGGTGGAGTGTTCATGAACTCGCCACAATTCTTAAACGATCTCGGTGAAGTACTTACCGGCCGTGGTATCAAACCAGAAATTGAAATCTTTGATAGCGGCATGCTTGGCGTGGCGGACTACTATGTCAAACAAGAGAAATTGAAAGCGCCACTTCACTATCAATTCTGTCTAGGTGTACCCGGAGCAATGCCTGCTACCGTGGAGAATCTACTCTATTTGGTTAACCAAATACCAGCGGGTTCTACTTGGTCTGCGTTCGGTATTGGCAAGCACCACATTCCAATCATGTACGCAGCTTTGGCGTTAGGCGGCAACATTCGCGTGGGGTTGGAAGACAACGTTTACTTCAGTAAAGGTGTACCCGCGACTAACGTTGGCTTAGTTGAACGTGCCGTAAAAGCCATTGAATTAGCGGGCAAAACAGTCGCGAAACCTGCAGTAGCCAGACAAATATTGGGCATCGCACCTTTGTAATTTGCCTTAACGGTTCCAATGCATCACCCAGTCATCAGATTTTGGGTGATGCAACACAGTAGAGAATTCACATGAAAGAAGCAGTAATTGTATCGGCGGCAAGAACGCCGGTTGGACGCTGTCGCGGAATTTTAGCACCGGTTCCTGCCCATCAATTGGGGGCTGCTGCAGTAAAAGAAGCCGTTAAACGCGCCAACATCGACCCCGAAACCATCGATGATGTGATCTTCGGAAATTTAATGAATACAGAAATCAACAATATGGGACGTATGGTAGCTCTTGAAGCGGGTCTGCCGATTTCAGTTCCTGGTATCACCCTTGACCGTCAATGTGCAGCGTCACTAAATGCAATCGCATACGGTGCGATCCAGATTATGGCGGGTTTTGCTAACACTATTGTTGCAGGTGGTGTAGAGAGCGATTCACGTCGTAACTGGGTAATGAGTAAAGCGGACACACCTTACTCCGTTGAACCTCCGCAATGGGTAGTGATCCACACTGCGCCAGACGACATTGGGAATGTACCTATGGGTATTACCGCGGAAAATATTGCTCAGCGATACGATTTTACCCGCGAACAACTTGATGAGTTCTCTGTTCGCAGCCATCGATTAGCTTCACAAGCTTGGGCTTCTGGAAAGTTCGAAGAACAGATCGTTCCAATTACTTACAAGACTCGTAAAGGTGACGTGGTTGTCGATAAAGATGAAATATTCCGTGAAGACTGCTCGATGGACACCTTGGGTGGACTTAAACCCTGCTTTATCAAAGACAGCGGAGTAGTTACTGCAGGTAACAGCTCTCCTATGAGTGACGGAGCGGGTGCTGTTGTGTTGATGGAACGTTCATTGGCAGAAGAGCAAGGACTTCCAATTTTGGCCGTTTTTCGTGGCTATGCTGCAACGGGTATCGATCCAAACTACATGGGACTTGGACCTATCTCAGCGGTTAAAAAGTTACTAAAACAGACCAATTTGACTGTTGATGACATTGACCTTTGGGAACTGAACGAAGCGTTTGCATCTCAAGCATTAGCATGCATTCAAGATATCGGAATGGATATCAACAAGGTCAATCCGAATGGTGGTGCGATTGCACTAGGTCATCCGTTAGCGGGAACGGGCGCTATTTTGGCCACCAAAGCCGTTTATGACATGCAAGAAAGACAATTGGACAACGCGGTTATTAGTTTCTGTGTTGGCGGCGGCCAAGGGGTTGCTGTCTTACTAACGAGGGAATAGCTATGCACAACAAGTTTGCAGTCAAAGATGAAATTGTTCGCCTGTTTAAAGATGGGCAACGCATCATGATTGGTGGTTTTGCCAATCATGGTGTTCCGAATAATCTCATTCAGTGCATCATCGAAAGTGGTGCGCGCCATTTAACTTTAATCTCCAACGACACCGGTGATGCGGATCTAACGATTGGACGTCTGGTCCATGAAGGCCTGATCGATAAAGTTATCTGCTCTCATATTGGTCGTAACACCGAAACTGTTGCCTTGGTTGCTGAAGGCAAAATAGAGGTCGAGCTCGTTCCTCAAGGTTCTTTTGCTGAGCGCATTCGCTGTGGTGGCTCAGGATTGGGTGGCGTCCTAACTAAAACGGGTCTCGGCACCATGGTTGAAGAAGGCAAAGAAATTATCACTGTGAATGGTGAAGAGTATTTGCTGGAAACGCCACTTCGGGCTGATATCGGTTTAGTAAGAGCACGTAGCGCAGATCCTATGGGGAACCTCACTTACCGTGGAACGTCGAGAAACTTCAATTCACTGATTGCCAAAGCATGTGACTTAACCTTAGTCGACGCAGATCTTCATGTCGAAATTGGTGAAATTGTTCCTGATAGCGTGGTTACACCGGGCGTGTTTGTCGACAAGATTCTGGTTAATAAGGAGTAACGTCATGGAAGCTCGCGATAGAATTGCAAAACGTGCTGCTGAATATTTCAAACCCGGAGATGTAGTTAATTTGGGTATCGGAATTCCGAGTCTCTGCTGTGATTATGCTGCCGATGGAGTGATGTTCCATACGGAAAATGGATTGATCGGTGTTGGGGAAGTCGCCAAAGGTATTTACGCAACAGAATCATTTTCCAATGCTACGGCAATGCGATTTCTGCCCGTCATTGGAGCAAGTGTGTTCGACAGTTCAGATTCATTTGGTCTAGTAAGAAGTGGACGTCTTGCTGCCACCGTGCTTGGTGCTCTTCAGGTCGCTGAGAATGGCGACTTAGCCAACTGGGCTTCTCCCGGCCGCTTATTTGGCATGGGTGGAGCGATGGACTTGGTTAATGGTGCCCGTAAAACGATCATTGCTATGGAACTGACTACTCGAAAAGGCGAACCCAAAATCCTGAAAGAGTGCTCTTTCCCACTAACGGGTAAGCAGTGTGTTGATCATATCGTTACCGAACAATGTGTCATTGACGTTACCAGCGACGGTTTGATGTTGGTTGAAATATTGGAAGGTTTAACTCCCGAAGATATCCAGCGACAAATAGAACCCAGACTCTTGGTATCTGATGAGCTGGTTGTTATGAAAGCATAATCGCTCACGAAATAAATTCTGTACTTTTCTTTTTCCAATAACTTTAACAATTACCCTGATTTGTTAAGGCGTATTGCTGCGCCTTTCAAATCTCCCTACAGCGTTACTTAACCTACTGCCTTAAGTAACGCAGGAGATAATTATTATGAATAATGATATTACGGTCGGGAAACAGGATGTGAGTGATCTTTCTGTTCCCAGTGAAATGACAAGAGGTTTTGGCGCACGCGGTTGGACCATTATTGTCTTTCAAGCAATTATGTTCTGGCTTGCCGCTGGTGCTGTTACCCACGGCCTAAACGTCATGCTTCCTGCTTTATCAAAAACGTTTAATCTTGACTACAATGCGCTACTGGCACTTGCTACTCCGGCTTCATGGGTATCGATTCTAGGTGCGCCATTCGCTGCTTGGTTGATGGAGAAAAAAGGCGCCAAATTCAATATTGTTTTTTCTCTACTTGCCTGCGGTCTGTGTTTTGGATTGCTTGGTCATTGGGGCACATTAACCGGATTTACAATCTTGTTTTCAGGTGTCTGTCTGTTCGGTACGGCATTTGCCTACATTGGTGGTACAGCGTTAATGGCTAGCTGGTTTGTTCGTCAAAATGGTATGGCTCTAGGCTGGTGTACACTTGGTCAAACTTTCTCAAGCTGTCTTTTTGTTCCTGCACTGGCGACGTCATTTGCGGTTTTTGGCGTTCAATATGGGTTCTGGGGTATAGCGATTCCCATGTTTATCATGGCTGTTCTTGTTCTGTTGTTTGTTAAGAACAAACCTGAAGATGTCGGTATGGCACCCGATAATATGCCTTTATCTTCGAAACTTAATACGAGAATAGAAGTGGACGAAGAGTCCAGCAATATCAGCATGAAAACCTTGCTAGGAATGAAAGACATCTGGTTGATGGGTGTTGCTACAGGTGCCATTTATATCATGCTCGTTGGTGTTGTAAGCCAAATCGTTCCTCGTCTAATGGCGATGGGATACGAGTTACAAACAGCGATTTTCTATATGTCGGCATCTGCTTTGTTTGGCATTATTGGCGCGTACGTTTGGGGCAAACTCAACGAAAAGATGGGTGTTAAGACGGCACTCTTGATCTATACCGCTTGGTGGATGGTTTCAATTGTTCTAAATCTCTACGCTACGAATGAATACCTATTATGGGCTTCTTTGTTCATGATTGGGGTCAGTCTACCTGGTGCAACAAATTTAAGTACTGCCTTAGTTGCGACTAAGTTTCCACGCAAACTTTATATTCGCGCAATTGCAATTGTTCATCCAATTCAGTCCGTAATCCGCTGTTTAGCGTTCTCAATTCTTGCCTTTGGTTTGGCTTATCTCGGCGGCTATCCCGGTGCCTATTCACTATTAGTTGGTGTAGGCGTTATCACACTGATTTTGCTCTGGCTTATTGATACCACACCGGTTGACGAAGCAACACTGACTAAAAAATAAATTCCTACAAATTAAAACAAGAACTGAGGTTAAAAAAATGAAAATACGTGAAGCAAAAGATAAACAAGTTATGTCCACTCTAAACGCTAACTGGAAATGTGGATTGGCGGTCGGTTTATTTCTAAGCAGTGTATGTTTTACTGCTGGCGCAGCAGAAGGCATTAGCCCACTTCAACCTGGTGCAACAACAGGCAATCCCGCGGGTGCTTTGCCGCCTCCTGGTGTATACCTTTCAGTCGACGCAAACTACGAGTGGGGTAACCTTCAAGATGGTTCTGCCAATGACAGGACTGAACCAAAGATCAAAATTGCGAATGTCAGTTCGGTTGCTAACTTGACGTATGTACCAGGTTGGGAGGTGTTAGGAGCAAGCTATGCGATGTCTGTTGCTCAGCCATACAAATGGGCAGACACCGAGGTAACGGTTGGTGGTTCATCTACAACTATTACTGATGACGGTAATGTGAACACCGTATTCGTACCTGCTATTTTGTCTTGGAATCTAGGCGAAGGCTTGTTCTTAGGAACTGGATTTGCTTTCTATTTGGATAATGGAGCCGATGGGATTGGCAATAATTACTACACCTTTGAACCTAATGTTGCTATCTCATATCTGAATAATGGCTGGAACCTTACTGCTAACAACATTTTTGACTTTAATACCAAAAATAAAGACAACGATTATCAGACAGGTAATTTCTACTATTTGGATCTAACCGCGACAAAAAGCGTGGATAAATGGACCTATGGCTTTATTGGTAACTACACACAACAGTTTACTGATGACAAACAGAATGGCACAACTCTAGCGGCTATTGATGGAGTGCGAAGCGAAGGTAATCGTGCGCAGCATGTTTTAGCAGGCGGTATGTTGGGTTATAACTTCGGTTCATTTTCGTTGAACACTCGTTTGCTTTATTCATTACGTGCTGAAAATGACGCGGATGTCTCATTTATCCACGTCGGTCTTAGCATGCCACTGTAACAAGAGATACTCAGGAATGTATTGAAGATATAATCCACTCAAACCCTAGGTCTAAAGCTCAGGCTCGGGGTTTGATATCTCCAAATGTGGGAGCGTTATCATGTATAACAAGAATAATGAGTTTAACAAGCAAGCTCTGGTCTTTATGGTCTTAGGCGTGATTTATTTCTTTTTGTTTTCAGGTTTGCAAAATGACCATATGAACGTCTTAACACCTTATTTGCTTAAGACAAAAGGTTGGACAGATTTACAAATTACTAATCCAGCAACAGCAGGGGCTGTAATGGCTACTGCGGTCTATCTTATAGGCGGTATCGCCTTTTTAAAAATAGGCATCAAAAAAGTACTCGTTGTCTGTTTGTGTCTTATGGGACTATCCGCTATTGGCATAGGTGTATCCGGTGACAACTATCTGCTTTACTGTATCAGTCTCTTTGTACTTCGCGTCATTGGTGTCCCTATCCAGTTGGGGGCATTTGCTCTTTGTGCCAATTGGTTCGTTAAATACAGAGGGCGTGTAATGGGGGTGATTACCACGGGAGCTCCTATATTTTCTATAGGTGGGATAGCGCTATTAACAGAGATGGTTGAACAACTGGGCTTACAAGCTTATGCGGTCGTCGGAGTGGGGGTTCTTCTCGTTGCTTTAGCAACTCTGTTTGGCGTAGCAGATAAACCGGAATCGATGGGTTTGTTTCCCGATGGCTCTGACAAAGCGCCGATTTCTGCTACCGATGAAATCATTAACATTCCGTTTAAAGAATTTATACGCGATATCAATGCGTGGAAAATTATGATTGCTTTCGGCACGTTGCAGTTCGCCATTATCTGCATGATGACCTACATGGCCGTGCGTTTCATTTCGTTAAGCACACCAGAAGACATCCCCAATTTATTTGTGAGCAAAGCGCTAATTTGGCTGTCTGTGGGGGCAATCAGCGGTATTCCTATGAGTTTCGTTCTTGGATGGATTGACGATAAGTTTGGCACCATCAAAGCAAGCATCGTTCTAACTATTACTTATTTATTCGCCGTTATTCCTTTGATGATCATGCCGATGGGAGGCAGTGAGTTTCTCATGGCGGTATGGGCTTTCGGCGTTGCGTGCATGACTGGCGGATTACTTACTTTGGACCCATGTATTACTTCTTATGTATACGGTCGTCAAAAATACATGTCTGCCAACAAGTGGAAATTCACCATTCAGTCGATCCCTGCCGCTTTTGCTATGGCGTTTATGGCAACATTTAATCAGAACGGAGACCTAACGACTGCTTATGCCGTTATTCTATGCCTGTTGATCCTTCCTTTAGGCATATTTATTTCTATGCTTGGGCTGAAAGATGCGAATGAAGCAGATAGAGCTTATGCGAAAACCAATATTTCTGAACAGGAAGGGCTTTGTTTAAAGTAAGTTGAATTCTACATCTGTTCGAAATCTTACCTAAAGATGCTTTTCAAAATGAAATGATGAAAGCTGTGTTGTTAGATTAAGCCAGCTTTCACCATTATTTGAAGCTAAGTGACATTCGTAATAGCAAAGTCAATGTTAGGTCTAACGCCCAACCTTAAACGCGAAACACACTCAGTAGTTTTTTCTGATTCTCAGATTCTTGTGCTAGTGCTCGGCTAGCATTAGTGCTTTCCGCGATACCCAACACATTCTGGTTAACAATATCGACAGTCAATGCAATGTTTGAAGATATGTCTTCAGTGACACTCGATTGCTCGCTAGCCGCTGTAGCGACCATTGAGTTTACGTCAGAGATTGTATTTACAGATTCAGTAATTCCTTTGAACGCTTCCTGAACGCTATTGGCTACTTGTTGAGAGTCGTCAATCAACTTAGTGTTTGATTTCATGAACTGGTCAGCTTTTTCTGCTTGGGTCTGAAGCTTGGTAATGATCTCTTGGATATCGATGGTTGATTGCTGAGTTTTCGCGGCTAATGAACGAACTTCGTCCGCAACAACCGCAAACCCTCGACCAGCTTCACCAGCACGCGCCGCTTCGATTGCTGCATTAAGTGCCAGAAGATTTGTTTGTTCAGAAATGCTGTTGATGACTTCGATCACCGCACCGATTTCAGTTGAATACTCTTTTAACTGGTTCACCAACTTCGTTGCTTCGGTTATGGATTCTCCAATTTTTAGCGAGATGTCATTGGACTTAATCAGCGATTTGTTGCCGATTTCAACGTTGGTAATGGCTTCATTTGCCGCTGTTTCAGCGTTGGCTGCGTTTTGGCTCATTTCCAATGCAGTGCTCGACATTTCGTTCAAAGCTGTAGCAATTTGCTCTACTTGGGAGAGCATATTTTGAGAGTTGTGGTCGGCCTGATTCATGGCAGAGGCCAATGTTTCCGAAGAGCCTGCAACGTTATTGGCAACCGAAACAAGCTGACTGGTTAAGTTAGACAGATTGGATGCGGTTTTATTGTAGCTTTCGGCAAGTACGCCTAATTCATTTTTGCCTAAATGGTCGATACGAGTTGTTAGATCGCCATCAGCCATTTTGGTCATGGCATCCTGTACTTGCTTAATTGATGAAGTGAGGTTCTTGGCAATTAGTACGCCAGTGAAAATAACGATAATAATCACGGCTACAACAACCCACATCATTAAGCTTATGGATTCATCGTAGAGAATATCACCATATTCACTGGCTTTTGTTGCCGAAAGTTCATTCAGATCAGACAGCTTCAATAACACGTCTGAATATTTTCTGTAGGCATCTCGTGAAGTGCCCAAAAATAGATCTTTAGCTTCTTGATTTTTGTTTTGTTCCGACAGCGCCAGCAATGATTTTTGAATGTTCAGATAGTTGTCATATTTCTTCTTGAACTCTTGTAGCATGAGACTTTCTTCATCGCTGGATACCAGTTTTTCATAGGCTGACAGCGTTTCGTTTACTTCTGATTTAATATTCTGAATTGATTGATCCGCTTGCTTAATCTGTGCAGCATCGGTAGAGATAATGTGCACTGATTCTACGTTTCTTAGATCTGCTGTTTGGGTGTTAATACGTTCTATGAGCTGAACAGAAGGCAACCAATTGGTCGAAATGATCGTCGATTGGTTATTGATTGTGCCCATTTGAGTGATTGAGATCCAAACTAGACCTAATAGAGCAATGACAGGGATGGTGAAGCCACCAAAAAGTAGTACGCCAATTTTAATGTTCCGCATAGTTATTCTCATCCTGTTGAGGTTCTGAAAGGTTGATCCGTTACATCATTGGACAGTATAGACGGTATTTCAGGGCATAATGTGTGATGAGGGAATATCACTAATAGATTAGATCTGAGATATTTTTACTAGACTCTCAATAAATTAAATTAATACTTTAGTAAACAATGCAAACTATCGAATCTAGGATTAACTGTATGAATTTGTATATTGTTTATGCTGGGAATCGAAACGGATAACTGAGAGAAGTAACGTTGATGACTGAGGTTAAGAGACCAATCAACTCGCATCGTGCATACCATGCACATGTGTATTTTGAACAAGAGACATTGCAGTTTGCTACCGATCTTTGCCATAAAGCGGGTGAACTTTATCCAGTAACAGTAGGGAGAGTGCATCAAAAGTTGGTTGGCCCTCATACAAAGTGGAGTTGTCAGTTGAAATTCACTTCGAGGGATTTTGACCACCTTATTACTTGGCTTGATGAAAATCGAAAAGGTTTAAGTGTTTTGGTTCATGCTTTGTCTGGTGATGAACTTGAGGACCATACTATTTACGCTTATTGGCTTGGTGAAGCTGTACCTTTGGATCTATCTGAATTCCAATAGCTGTTTATAACGTCTGGTTAAGATTCAAGTTTAGAACATGCCGCCACAATATCAGTGGTGGCATTCTTTAGTTATTATGCTAAGAAGCTATCGCATCTTAAATAGAAGTTAAGTAACTTTTCCAATCGTTTATTCGACCGTAATGTTGTTCATGTGGCAGCTTCATTAATGAGTCCTCACGCTCTGCGATAAGAGTCGGGTAGCCAGAAACGTGCAACTCACGCATAAGAAGGTGACTTTGATTTATGGTTTCATCAAGCAGTCTTTCAGTTTCTTCTGACGCCATCAGTTCGAGCCACTTTGAGTCATCGATATCGAATTGTTGGACGAGTTTGTGGAGCTCTTCCAACTTATATACTTCTAGTCCTTGAACATAGTGAGCTTGCTGAATTGCTTTCAGCATTTTATAGCTGCTCACGCCAAGTTGTTGTGCGCATAGAATGGCTTTGGTCGTTAGCATTGAATCTACAACAAACTCATTACTGGTTCTCAGTCGCGTTGTGTAATTTTCGCCAAATTTTACACCTGTTAATGCGGCTATTCGTGGGTCAGCGGCTAGGATATGTTGCTTAAAATGCTCAGAAAGGGCGCTTTTTTCGATCATTCCACCAGGGTGAAAAATCAAGTTTAAATTAGGGTTTTCTTCTATTGCTTGAATTAGCGAAGATGCGCCGTAGCACCAGCCGCACATAGGATCATAGAAATAGTGAATATTGGTCATGTTATTGTTCCTGAACGGGTCTATTCGTTTATTTGTAACTAATATAGTGAATTGATAAGTTCAGAAAAATAGCTAATTATAGACATCAGTGTTTCATAAAACGATCTAATCAAATGGACAGACTAACAGCTGCAAGAGTGTTTATCGATGTTGCTCAGTCGGGTAGTTTTACTTTAACAGCAGACCGATTGAACATGTCACGACCTATGGTGACACGTTATATCGAATCGATGGAAGAGTGGTTGAATGCAAGATTACTTCACCGTACAACAAGGAAAGTAACGTTAACTTCAGCAGGAGAAAACTGCTTGAAGCAGGTGGAAAACTGGCTGCTTGCCGGGGAAGCATTAGTCGATTTAACACAGACTGAAGTAGCCGATTCTCTGAAAGGCCGAATTAAAGTCTCTGCAAGTATGTCTTTTGGCTTCTCCCAGTTAATACCCGTGACTAAACTCTTCATGGAAAAGTACCCAGATGTTGTGGTTGATATCAATGTTGAGGACACCATTACAGATTTAGTCGAGCAGCAAATTGATTTAGCGATCAGAATTTCATCCAACCCAGATTCATCATTAATCGGTAAACCTATCGCAGATTGCCATTCGGTTTTAGTGGCGTCTCCGCTGTATTTAGTCAAGAAAAAGCCGATTAAGTATCCCAAGGATTTATTGAACCATAAGTGTCTTGGCTATAAACATTTCGAGCAACATGTTTGGCACATGAACTGTGGTAATAAACATGAGTCGGTTGAAATAAAACCCTGCTTAACCGCCAACGAAGCAACGGTGTTGTTGCATGCGGCTAAAGCTTCGATGGGTGTAACACTGCAACCTACGTATCTCGTTTCCGAAGAGATAAAATCAGGTTCATTAGTCCATGTCTTACCTGAATGGAAGCCGAATACGCTGACGATTTATGCCCTCTATTCTTCAAGAAAATATCTATCTAAAGCGGTACGAGCCTATATCGATTTTGTCTCTGAATATTTTTCGATTCAGAGATGGTAGTGTTCTAACAATAATGGCTACAGTTACCTAACTCTTTACCAAATAAAAAGGCAAATGAATGAAACGGATATGTGAAACAGAAAGATTAGTCATCAGGCAGTTTGAGTTAAATGACGCTGATTTTATTGTTCGTCTGCTCAATGAAGATGGTTTTATCCGTTTTATTGGAGACAAGAATGTTAGAAGTGTTGCTGATGCGGTTTCTTATCTAACCAACGGCCCGATATCCAGTTATCAAAAGAACGGTTTTGGCCTAAATATGGTTGAATTGAAAGAGAGCCAAACTCCGATAGGCATGTGTGGAATATTAAAAAGGCCGGAGTTAGATGCCCCCGACTTAGGCTATGCTTTTTTGTCTCAATATTACGGGAATGGCTATGCGAGAGAAGCTGCGCAAGCGGTATTAAATAGCGAACTTCCAAAACATAAGTTAGATAAAGTGTTTGCTGTTACATTCCCTGATAACACAGCTTCGAATCGCTTATTAAGCGACGTGGGTTTTATACAGACAGGGACAATGGAACTTTACGGCTCTGAAAATAATCTTTATGAATATTTCGTGTCTTAGCACGTAACAAAGCAATATATAATTGTAGCGTCACAATCTCGCTGGAAGCTTTTGCTTAACGTAGTCCAAAAATGCCGACACTTTTTGTGAACGATGAAACTGATCCGAGGAAAGTAGGGCAACGATGTCGGCTTCCTGAAGTTGATATTCCGGTAGAACACGAACCAATTTGCCCGTTTTTAATTCTTCTTTTACGTCCCATTCAGAACGTTGAATGATCCCTTGCCCGTCAATACACCAGTTCTTCGTTACTCTGCTGACATTACTAGAAAGCACTGGCACAACACGCACACTTGTTTCACGTTGAGTATCAATATGCGTTAAGCGCCACATTGTGGCATCTTCATCGTTTTCTCTTAAGGCGATACAACGGTGTAACTCTAAATCTTGAGGCTCATCCAATGGTGGTGCTGATTTTAGGTATTCAGGTGAGGCTAGTAATAATCGACGGTTCTTAGATAACACAATTCGTTTAAGGGCTGAGTCTTGCAAATGTCCTATATAGAACATGATGTCAGGGCTGTTGTGTGCAGACCATTTTGGGATATCTGAAAGGAAAAGTTCAATACGAAGTGAGGGGTATAACGACTGAAATTCTGCCGCTAAAGGGCCTATGTGTTTCTCTCCAAAGCCAAGTGACGAAACGAGCTTTAACTCACCCGAAATGGCCAATTTTTTATCCGACACATCTTGAGTTAAGTGTTCAAGATCTTTTAATAGTTGCTGTCCTTTACTCGCTAACACTTCTCCTTCAGTGGTTAAAGAGGTTAATCGAGCATTTCGGTCAATCAACTTAACACCGAGTTTTCTTTCAATATTTTGTAAACGCTGAGATACGCTTGGCGGTGTTACATTCAATTTTCTCGCTGCCGCAGCCAGTGAACGACTATCCGCTACAGTAATGAAAAATTCAATATCCTGAGATGAAAGCATTAAGTTCAACCTTAATGAAGGAGTTAGTTTTCGTTAATTTAACTACATATTACTCAGTGATACAAATAGCCATACAAAATTTAATTCACTAGGTGATTTATGGAAAATGTTGTGAATCTCAGCATGGCGGAATGGGTTTATGTGTTCTTATTTTTGGTTGCAGTGGTTGCGGGAATCGTTGATGCAATTGCTGGTGGCGGCGGGCTAATCACAGTGCCGAGTTTATTGCTTGTTGGGCTCCCTCCCATGACGGTTTTAGGGACAAATCGTCTGCAGGCTGTTATTGGTGAACTGACAACATCTGTGATGTTTATAATGAACAAGCAGTTCCCCGCCAAAGGACTTGTTTTGGGGGTAATCTTCACTTCGATAGGTGCAACATTAGGTACTTTCGCTGTTGGTGTAATGGATAAGGAAATTCTGGAAAAATTGCTACCAGTGCTAATGGTGGGCATTACTTTCTATTCAATTTTTGCTAAGAAATTGAAAGTGACAGAAGCGAGTGCCGCTTTGTTGTCGAATGCCCGCTTTATGATGATATGTGGAATTTTGATTGGCTTTTATAACGGTTTCTTTGGTCCAGGAACGGGTTCTTTCTGGATGTTGGCTTTTGTTACGTTACTTGGTTACACCATTAAACAAGCAACAATGGCGACAAAACCCTTAAACCTAATAGGCAATGTTATATCTCTCGTTCTGTTTATCTGGCTAGGCCACGTAGACTATCAATTGGGTTTAATCATGGGAGCAGGGCAGATCATAGGATCTATCATTGGTAGCAAATGTGTGATCTCGTTTGGTTCACGTCTCGTACGCCCTGTGTTTATCACCGTCACTCTCATCATGACCAGCAAACTAATCTACGAGAACCTTACTTCGGGTTGGTTGGTTTAGCTCGACTAGGCCGGATAGCACATTCAAAAATACGCTGTATATGTGTAGCTTTATTAATACATATACAGCGTAATTTAGTAAAAATACGGTCGTCGAAAGTCTAATTTGTTAGCTCTAACTTCGAATCATAATCTTCTTGAGCTGCAAGTACTGCATCCATATTTTGTTCTGCCCAGTGAGCAAGTGCCGCAACGGCTTCTGTTAGCGTGTTACCTAATGGTGTAAGTGCATATTCAACCGTAACTGGGACGGTTGGAAAAACGGTTCTTGTTACGAGTCCATCACGTTCTAGTTTCTTCAATGTTTGTGATAACACCTTTTGAGATATGCCTTTGATATCTTTTTTAAGGTGATTAAAACGCACTGGCTCATGGCTGAGCTTATCCAAAATGAGCATTGCCCACTTATCTGCAATGCGATCCAACACTGCTCTTGTCGGGCAGCGGTTTTCATAAACGTCGTACGCGAAATCCACAGTTTATCCTCTATGCTGAAATCACGAGATGGTTACTTCGAAGTTACTTTGTTACTAAAAAGTGCCTTCTTCACAACTCGTTTCGAAGAGTATAGATTAATCATCAAGTATCCTTCAACTACAAAGTATCTAAAATATACTTAGGAGATTCAAAATGAGTAAAGTATTGGTATTAGGCGCATCAGGTAATGTTGGACGCCCATTAGTGGAAGAATTATTGGCTAAAGGTGAACAAGTAAAAGCGGCTTCTCGTAGCGGTAAAGCAATGGGTGCGGCTGAAGGTGTGGTGTTTGATTACAGCGATTCATCAACGTTTGACTCTGCATTTGAAGGTGTCGATCGCGCATACGTTATGCTCGCAGGCGGTTATGTAGCTATTAAAGAGTTATTGATCCCAGTGGTTGAAGCTGCAGCAGCGCGTAATGTAAAAGTTGTTTTTCAAAGCGTGTTAGGTGTGGATGCAGATGACTCTATTCCATATCGCCAAGTAGAGATAGCGCTTGAAAATTCCGGTGTTCCGTATGTTATTCTTCGCCCTAACTGGTTCTCAGATAACTTCCATACCTATTGGAAAGCGGGCATTGACCAAGGTGTGATCGCTGTTCCTGCTGCTGACGGAAAATCTAGCTTTATTGACGTGCGTGACATTGCTTCAAGTGCAGCAGCTGCTTTATCAACGGACAAATTCGACAATCAAGCGTTCAATCTAACTGGTCCAGAAGCTTTCAGCTATGCGGAAGCAGCAGCAAAAATCAGTTCAGCACTAGGTAAGCCTGTGCAGTATCAAGCAATTGAAGAAGGTGCATTCTGTGACATGCTAAAGAGTGTTGGAGTACCAGCTGACTACGCGGAATTCTTGACTTCGATTTTCTACCCAGTTCGAGAAGGTTGGACTGCGGGTGTCAGTGATGCGGTTCAGGTGCTAACAGGCAAACCTGCACGCAGTTTGGATAGTTATATTAAGGATCATTTAGCTGATCTCGCTTAATACTAGGCAATAAAAGCCATCGTCCTATATGTTGTTGGCGATGGCTTTTTTATTTGGGTCGAGATTAGTCTGCATAGCCAGAACCGATCGCTCTGAAGGGCATTTTCAATCCTAACTCTGGAACTTGATTACCAACCCAAGCGGGGAAAGTATTGCTGTTCGGACCGGGGAAAAGAGTATACTCATTTGCCCATGGATAAAGGGCTACCACGTGCTGAATTTTAGGTATTAAGAGCTCTGCCTTTTCACCTTGAAGAGATAGAATTTTCTCTGGGCGAGCACCAAACCAATAGCGATCTGGAGTGTCAGTTGTATATTCATTCAGTGCAGGTTGCCGCCAACCAACGACTTCATAAACCGTATATTTATTCGCATTTTGAGGTTTTACAGCAAGCCATGAATGTACGGCAAACCAACCGCGCCAACTGTATGCGTCGGCTGCATAGAACTCTATAACAGCTTCACTGACTTCGTTAGGATTCGGGGCAATCCCCGCGGGCTCTCGGCTAGCCGTACGCCAATCTTTCTCGGTACAGCCCATGAGCGAAAGACCAGCAAGTAGGGAAGTGAAGAGAGTGAAACCAATTCGTTTAAGTTTCATGTCATCCTCCTTGATTAACATAGCTCTTTTAAATGAAGGAATCAGATACAGGAAACCCATATCTGACCCTTTATTTTTAACTCACAATTTGAAAAGTATTAGTAACACTCTTCCAGAATGTTAAGCACTTCTTCTGTTGTCAGTTTCTTATAGCCATTACCTAGGATAATGGTTGATTCTGCGATTTTCGGTAGCATCTCTTTCGTCGCGCCAAGCTTTTCAAGTGAAGTCACGATGCCACATTCTTTGGTGAATGCTTCTAGTGCATCAATACCTTCTAGTGCGATTTGCTCTTTGGTTTTGCCTTCCGCTGATACACCCCAAACTTGAGTTGCAAAGCGAACAAACTTATCCAAACCAAATTTGTAGATTAGGCGGTAGTAAGGCAGAGAAACCGCAGCCAGACCCATACCATGCGCACAGTCAGTGTAAGCGCCTAGCTGGTGTTCAATCATGTGAACTTGCCAGTCTTGTGTTTTTGATAGGCCGGTAACTGTGTTAAGAGCCAAAGTCGCATTCCACATGATGTTGCTGCGTGCTTCATAATCTTGAGGATCTTTTAGCGCAACGCGTAGGTTGTCGATAGAAGATTTCAACAGGCTTTCAATCACATAATCAGTCGTGTTTGCACCTTGATCAGAGAAGTATTGCTCCATTAGGTGTGACATTGTGTCGAACACGCCACTGACCATTTGGTACTCAGATACAGTGAATGTGTATTCTGGGCTCAAGATTGAAAATTTAGGGTAGGCCATTGGTGGAAACACACGACCCGCTTTGGTTTTGCTTTCTTCGTGAGTGATAACAGAGCCACCGTTCATTTCAGAACCAGTTCCAACCATCGTCAGAATTGAAGCAACAGGCACTACTTCGTTTGAAACGTCTTGCCATTCAACCCAGTATTTTTGGAATGGGTCTTGCTCAGTACAGTAAGCTGCCACTGAAATGCCTTTCGCACAGTCAACAACTGAACCACCACCTACAGCAAGAATAAGATCTACCTTGTGCTCACGTACAAGCTCAACACCTTCCATCATTTTGCTGTATGTTGGGTTTGGCATTACACCAGAAAGCTCAACCACTTTTTTACCCGCAGCGGTTAGGCTAGCGATAACTTTATCGTAAAGGCCGTTTGATTTAATCGCATTACGACCGTAAACCAACATTACAGTGTCACCAAACTTTGGTAGCTCGCTATCCAATTTAGCCAGAGAGTCTTTACCAAAGTGAATGGTTGTTGGGTTGTAGTAAGAGAAATCTAATTGCATTGTCACACCCTTCTTGAGAGTTGCAGTTAACGTTCTGAATTACATTGACGCTAACCGTGTTATACACCCGCAAATAAAATGCAGATGACGTTTAATATAAGAGATATTTTAGTAATTCAAGATGTAAAAGAAAATGCCAGATCCTCTTTCAGCATTGCCTATTCGTCCAAATCGAATCTTTAACAGAGGGTTAAGAAGGTTAAATTCGTAGAATAACTATATCTAATCACATTGTTTTATATGGTTATTTGTTATTTGGAATAATAGCAGTTAGACATCAAGGATTGCTTAATGTTTTTTCGATTAGAAATGATCAGCGAGTTAGCTAATTGTATTTGCTAAAAAAAGAGTGGCTTAGTTGCCACTCTTTTTGCTTAACGTTCTGCTTCTGCAACCATACGCTCTTGTTGCTGAAGTTGGTACATGGCTTTATAGCGACCATGATCCAACCGCATCAACTCATAATGATTGCCTTGCTCGATAAGGTGTCCTTTATCCAGCACCAAAATTCGGTCGGCATGATGAATGGTGGATAGGCGATGCGCTACCACGATCAGTGTCACTTTACCTCTCAACTCATTTAAAGCACGTTGAACGATTTGTTCAGTTTCGCTGTCAATGTTGGCGGTCGCTTCATCCAACAACAAAATCTTAGGTGTTCCTGCCAATGCGCGAGCGATAATCAATTGCTGCCTTTGACCTGTCGATAAGCGCAAGCCGCCTTCACCTAACTGGGTTTGATATACGTCAGTCATTTGCATAATCACTTCATGCAAATGGGCTTGTTTAGCTGCTCGTTCTACGGCTTCTTGAGTTAAGTTTCGACCCATATCGATGTTATCAAACACCGTTGTTGCTTGGACGAAGGGTTCTTGAGGGATAAAACCAATCAATTGACGTAGAGTCTTCGGCGGATACTGGCTGAGCTCGTGTCCATCAATTTTTATTGAACCTGCTTGTGGCTGATAGAAGTTCAATAGCAGGTTAAGCAGAGTCGATTTACCACTGCCAGTATGTCCTACGATGGCGAAGAACTTACCTGAATCAATCGTGGCATTGATGCTGTGCAGAACGGGTTTATTAGTTTGGTAGCTGAAGGTAAGATCTTCAATGCTTAAATCTCCTTGCTCAATCTCGTCCCAACGAACGTCTTTTTGTTCTGAAGAGGACTCTTGCAATAGCTCATAGACGCGATCGCCAGCTACAACTGCTTGTTGATATAAGCTAAAGCGCTGAGTGATCTCAACAAGCGGCTCAGTAAAACGGCCAAGATAACTGAGGTAAGCATACAAAACACCGACTTCTGCGACGCCTTCAACCACTTGTAAGCCAAAGAACCATACTACGCCGGCAAGTATAAGAATACTGAGCAAGTTAATCGCAGGGCGAAGCAGCATTGAGCCAACAATCACAGCTTTTAGGCGGGTGTCGTAATACTGGCTGTTAATGTCCTCGAACTGCTGCTGTTTGTTGTTTTGTTGGTTAGTTGCTTGAATAACCGTCATGCCGCTAATGGACTCATTCATCGTTGAGTTGATGTCTGAGCGCAGTTGTCGGCTTTGGGTTACCGCTTTCACACTGAACTTTTGGTAAAGGTAAATCAAGCTGACAACTGCCGGAATGAGTGTCAAAGCCACCAACATCAATTGCAGATCCAAAATCGCCATTGCGGTCAGGATACCGATGAGTAGCACTAAGTTAGCTAAGATGTTCGACAAAAACTGCACATAGATGTCTTTGATCGACTCTGTGTCATTAGTGATTCGGCTGACTAGTTGACCCGTGCGTGAGTAATCAAAGAACGAAACAGGCAGCGTCAAAACATGCTTAAACAAGCGCTTGCGAATGTCCAATACGGCATTGAGTGCGATGTCCAAAAAGCGCAGCGTTTGTTGATACTTGAGGTATGTCCCAAGCAATACTGAGATAACAAACAGCGAAATCACGCCCACCACAGGCCAAACAGGGTAGTGGTTCTGCATAACGAATTCATCAATAAACACTTTACTGAGCATTGGACCGAGCACATCAAAGCCAGTTGCCAGTACTACCAGCATTAATGTTTTAATAAACAGTGACTTTTCAGCAAAGACATAACTCATCAGAAGCTTAACTGATCCTGAGTTGTTAGAAGATGATTTTTTTATAGCAGATCCTCCTCTAATGCTTGTTCCATTTGTTGATATGCCGCCATTCGAGAGTACCAACCATCAAGACTAATAAGTTGATTGTGTTTCCCGCGTTCAACAATTTCTCCATGAGAAAGGACAATGATTTCATCGGCGTGCTCAATAGCTGACAAGCGGTGGCTTACCACCACAACAGTTTGTTCTCTTCGTTGTTGTAAATGCTTAATGATCAGTTTCTCTGTTTTAATGTCGACGGCGGAGAGAGCGTCATCCAATACCAATATCGGTGCTTGGCTTATGAGTGCACGAGCAATGGAAATTCGCTGTCTTTGTCCACCTGAGAGAGTCACACCGCGTTCGCCCACAAGAGTTTGATAGCCTTCTGGGAATTGCAGTATATCGTCGTGAATTGCCGCCAGTTTTGCTGCGTGATAAACGTCTTCATCGGTGGCGTTTGGCATGCCGATACGAATGTTTTCGATGATGGTCATACTGAACAGAAACGCATCTTGAGGTACGTACGCATACAGACCTCGCAAATTGGCGAGTGGAATATTCGCAACTGGCACGCCTGAAACTGAAATACTACCGTGGGTAGATTCCCAGTAGCGCATTAGCAAATGCAGTAAGGTTGATTTACCTGAACCTGTGGCTCCGGTAATCCCTAACACTCGATTTTGCTCTACGGTCAGAGAAACATGCTTCAAGGTGCTATTTTTTAAGCTGCTGTTTTCTAAAACAGTAGGCGCTGTATCAGGGTAGTTGAAAGTGACATCGTCGACAGAAAGTGCGTAACCTTCTGGTAGTGTTGTGCCTTTATCTGCAACAGAATCGGGTAGTTTCAACAATGACTCTAAACGACCAATAGCCGCGTTACCGCGCTGCAAAATGTTCATTAACCAACCAAATGCGTACATCGGCCAAATTAATTCAGACAAATACAGAGTAAAACTGGTTAGCTGACCAACCGTTAAACGACCTTCGCTAATTTGCCAACCACCGACGAGTAGGGCAATCAACAGGGCAGCCCCAAGGCTTAGCTGAATTATCGGATCAAACAGAGCTTCCGAGCGCTGCACATTGTAAGTGGTGCGCGCAGATTGCTGAGCAATTTGCGAAAACTTGTCTGATTCAATCTCTTCTCGACCCATAGATTTAATCAAACGAATACCCGATACCGACTGCTGTGTTTGTTCGTTTAGGGTAGAGAAAGAATCTAATGTCTCTTTAAACTGGTGATGGATTCGATTCGACAGCTTATAGAAGCCGTATCCCATGAATGGAAATGGGATGATGGCTAAAATTGCCAACTGCCAGTCAATGAAGATGAACATCATGACCAGCACCAGAATGAAAGTGAGTAGCCCATCAAAACCAGAAAGAATACCTTCACCAGCAGCAACTTCGACAGCATCAATATCGTTTGTGGCTCTCGCCATTAAATCACCTGTAGAGTGGATGTTGTAGAACGCTTGACCCTGACGAAGCAGGCGATGATAAAACTGCTCTCGCAGTATATTCCCCAACTTATAGGAAGTACCGAACAGCATTCTTCGCCAGCCATATCTAAGCAGGTACACCAGAATACTGACGCCTAAAAGGGCGAACAAATAGATTTCCGCTTGAGAAAAGTCTTTGGTTTGTAATAGCTTATCGATGGCATTACCAATAAGCCACGGCACCGCCATGTTGAGCATAGCGACGGCAAATAGCATCGATAACGCGATTGCGTAAGTAAAACGATGCTGACGGAAAAACCACTTTAGGTGTTGATATAACTGCATTACTGAGTGTTCTTATAATTTATGGTGTACATCTATAAAGAATGGAAGACTTGACCAATGACCTTTGAATGGAAAGGTGGAAAGGCGAGTACGAAATAAACTCTACCAACCTCACGTCCGTTTTGAAATCGAAATTTTGGTTAAGTTATCTTCGCTAAGGAAGAACAAAGAAATAGGCTGGGCAAACGCTCTTGTCGAGATATTTGCCCAGCCAGTAGAAGATGAGTGGTTAGGATTTCTTATCCAATGCTTAGTATTTTTATACCGTGTTCAGTATTTCTTATACAAAGCTTAATATTTTTTATACAAAGAGAGTTTGCCGTTTTGATCAAAGGCGATCACGTTGAAATCTTTGTATGGTTGATTCGGTGCAGCCATACCCGGAGAGTGTTGTGGCATGCCCGGAGCTGCTATGCCGGAGATATTTGCTGGACGCTCCGTTAACAGGCGAGCGATATCCTCTTCAGGAACGTGACCTTCCACCATGTAACCGTCGATAACTGCTGTGTGGCAAGACATTAACTGATTTGGCATACCAAATTTCTGTTTCACTGCACTCCAATCATTTTGATGATGCACGTTAACTTCATAACCTTTATCTTCCATGATAGCTGCCCATTCTTTACAGCAACCACAAGTAGGGGATTTATAGAGCTCAATAGTCGGTTTAGCAAAAACCGAGAAGCTGAAAGTGAGTGCTGAAAGAGTGATGGCTTTTAGTATGGTTTTCATAATTCGTTCCTCTTGTGTGAACATTTTTGTTCACAGCGCTTAATCTTCATCGTTTATTTTATTTCGATGGTTAATTGGCTTTGATTATAGTTAAGTGTATAAACACCTTTGCTTGGTATCCAATCTACCGCTTTTGTCTCGTAAGGATTTAGTTGAACAGTTTGCTCTGGTGTTAGCTGTGGCAGTGTGAGTTCAACTGGCTCAAATAATTTATTAAAGATCACCAGCTGTGCGGGCGTATCGGATTCAATAGTAATGGTTGAGGAAGTCGCTTTGTCTTCTATCGTCCATTCAACTAAAGATATCTTCCCTAGTGCTTCCAGATAAACCGCTAAATTTAACCTGTCCATGTTGGAAAGCGCGCTGGAAAGCAGCTGCATTGTAGGCTCGTTTGCCAAACTGTGGTTGATGTCATCCAAGGTTTTGCCGCGAATGTTGCCTCCGACATTACCTGCACCATTGGCATAAAGCCCATGACAGGCAATGCACCCATATCCACCAGCGGTTCTGAACAACTGTTCGCCAGCGTTGATATTCGGTGATGTCGTGGTCTCAGATACAGCGCTAACCGATACGGCACTAACCAAGGAAAGCAAAGTACCAATAAGCATTTTGTTCGCTATTTTCATGTCTGAGTTTGGTTCTCCATTCATGCTTTCAAAATAGCCCCAAAATTGGCTTTTGGGGCATAGGTCATTTAAAGAGTCACGCTCTTCATCATTCCCGCTTCAGCATGTCCCGGAATGTTGCAAGCAAACTCAACGTTGTTGTCCCCGTGGAAATGCCATGTGATCTGCTTGGCTTTACCCGGCTCAACGGTGACAGAATTTCCCGAGTCGTGCATGTGCTGACCATTCATACTCTTCATCATTTCACGATGCTCAATTTGTTCTGTGACAGAGCCGATGGTGAATTCGTGGTTAATTTTCCCAGTATTCATAACTACGAACTGAACGACATCGTTAGGCTCGATTTTTACTTCTTTTTTGAAGGTGATTTTCATGTCATCAGAGAGCATAACGTGAATCACTTTATTTGGTTTCGAGCCCATTGCTGGCATACCTACGTCAGACATACCATCCATACTCATCATGTTGTCATGATTCATTGACATGTCTTTGTTCATGTTCTCTGGAGCCATTTGACTGTGATTCATTTTGCTATGATCCATTTGGCTATGATCCATTTTATTTGGGTCCATTGAACTTGTATTGTTCATGGCAGCGAAAGCGACAGAAGAGCTGATAGTCAGTGCAATTGCGAGAGTTAACTTTTTCATGTTTGTTTCCTTATTCGTTAATCGTTTTTCGTTAATCATTTTTCGAGAGTGAGTTCGTTTCACGCTGTTTCCACAGCTTGAAAATAGCTGGGATAACCAGCAGTGTGAGTAATAGAGCAGAAGCCATTCCTCCAATCATAGGTGCAGCGATGCGTTGCATGATCTGCGAGCCAGTGCCGTGACCATACATAATCGGTACCAGACCAATAATGACTGTAATCACCGTCATCATTACCGGACGTACGCGCAGCCCAGCACCTTCGCGAATGGCTTCGTTTAAGTCATCTTTGCTTAGCGGAACATTCCGTTCCTGCGCTTTGAGTTTGGTGTAATGCCATGCTTGGTTGAGATAAACCAACATGATGACGCCAATTTCAACCGCTACACCGGAAAGCGCGATGAAGCCAACGCCAACAGCAATGGATAAGTTGTAATTAAGTGAATACATCAGCCATAAGCCGCCAACCATTGCCAGTGGGAGGGTTGCCATGATGATTAACACTTCACCCACTCGTCTAAAGCTGAAGTAAAGCAATAAGGTGATGATAGTCAGCGTAATTGGGATAACAACGCTAAGACGTTCTTTTGCGCGTTCCATATATTCATACTGACCAGACCAAGCCAGTGAATAACCCGCAGGGAGTTTTAGCTCGTCAGCGACACGTTTCTGCGCTTCCGATACGTATGAACCTAAGTCACGACCATCAATATCGACGAACACCCAACCGTTTGGACGCGCATTTTCTGTTTTGATCATCGGTGGACCGTCTTCGTAGCGAACATCAGCTACATCAGCCAGCGCAATACGCGCGCCGTTAGGTGTTACCAATGGCAGGTTTTGCAGTTTCACAACAGAATCACGGTAATCTTGTGGATAGCGAACGTTAATAGGGTAACGCTCTAAACCTTCAATCGTTTCACCCACATTCATACCGCCGACAGCGGTTGATACCACTTGTTGAACGTCTTTGATGTTTAACCCGTATCGAGCGGCTGCTTTACGTTTGATATCAACAGTAACGTATCGACCGCCTGCTACACGCTCTGCGTAAACAGAAGCTGTGCCTTCGATTTGATTAAGAATTGGCTCGAGTTGCGAACCGATTTTTTCGATTGTTGCAAGCTCAGGACCTACGATCTTAATGCCAATCGGTGTCTTGATACCGGTCGCTAACATGTCGATTCGCGTTTTTATCGGCATAACCCAAGCGTTGGTCAGACCCGGAAACTGAATCAGGCTGTCCAGTTCCTTGCGTAGCGATTCAGTCGTCACACCTTCACGCCACTCTTCGCGAGGTTTAAGTTGAATAACCGTTTCAATCATGGTGAGTGGCGCAGGATCGGTTGCTGTGTCGGCGCGTCCCACTTTGCCCCATACGGTTTTGACTTCAGGTACTGTCTTGATCAACTTATTGGTCTGCTGTAATAGTTCACGAGCCTTACCGATTGAAATGCCCGGATAAGTCGTTGGCATATACATCAAATCGCCTTCGTCTAATGGCGGAATGAACTCACTGCCCAATTTGCTGGTTGGATAGTAAGCAGAAGCCATTAGAGCCAATGCCAAAACGAGTACAGATTTTGGATAGTTCAGGCTTAAGTTCAGTAGCGGGCGATATAAGCCGACCAACGCACGGTTTACAGGGTTCTTGTGCTCAGGAAGGATTTTCCCTCGAATAAAATAACCCATTAACACAGGAACTAGCGTGATAGCTAAGCCAGCGGAAGCTGCCATCGCGTATGTTTTGGTAAAGGCTAGTGGAGAGAACATTTTCCCTTCCTGACCTTCAAGCGCAAACACGGGAACGAAACTTAACGTAATGATAAGCAGCGAGAAAAACAGTGGTGGTCCAACTTCCTGCGCGGCGTCACCAATGACTTGCCAGCGGTTTTTATCCGTCAGTGGTGTGCGTTCAATATGCTTGTGCACATTTTCGATCATGACTATCGCGCCATCCACCATAGCGCCTATAGCTATGGCTATTCCACCCAACGACATGATGTTGGCGTTGATACCTTGCCAATGCATAACGATAAATGCAGACAAGATCCCGACTGGCAGGCTAAGAGCAATAACCAGTGAAGAACGGATGTGGAACAGGAACAGAGCACACACAATTGCAACCACAATGAACTCTTCCGCTAACTTCTTCCAAAGGTTTTCAACTGCGGCGTTGATCAGGGTAGAGCGATCATAAGTTGGAACGATTTCCACACCATCAGGAAGACCACGTTGTAGCTCTTCCAATTTAGCTTTGACGTTGTCGATGACTTGACTGGCGTTTTCACCAAAGCGCATCACAATCACACCTCCAACCGCTTCACCTTCTCCGTTGAGTTCTGAAATTCCGCGACGCATCTGTGGACCTAATGAAATGTCCGCAATGTCACCAAGCAGCAGTGGTGAACCTTTGTCGGTCACTTTTAGCGGTAGAGCCTGAATGTCTTCAATATTGGTTAAATAGCCAGTGGTGCGAACCATATGTTCAGCTTCAGCCACTTCAATAACCGATGCGCCTGTCTCTTGGTTGCCGTTTTGAATCGCCATGTTGACTTGTTGGAGCGTCAAGTTGTACGCACGAAGCTTGGCTGGATCAATCTGGATCTGATACTGCTTGACCATACCGCCAACCGTCGCAACTTCTGACACTCCATCGACAGTCTGTAGCTCGTATTTTAAGAACCAGTCTTGCAGGCTGCGTAGCTGTGCCAGATCGTGCTTACCTGTCTTATCTTGCAGTACATAGCTGAACACCCAACCCACACCTGTGGCATCAGGACCTAGGGTTGGTTTTGCGTTTGCAGGCAGTTTAGGCGCTACTTGGCTGAGATATTCCAGTACCCGAGATCGAGCCCAGTACATGTCTGTCTTATCATTGAAAATGATGTAGACGTAGGAGTCACCAAAGAACGAATAGCCGCGTACAGTTTCAGCTCCGGGTACAGCGAGCATGGCTGTAGTCAGCGGGTAGGTGACTTGGTCTTCAACTACCTGTGGCGCTTGTCCCGGGAAGCTGGTTTTAATAATAACCTGCACATCCGACAGGTCAGGAATAGCATCGACAGGAGTATTTTTAACGCTAAATAAGCCGCCAGCCATAAGAGCAACGGTAGCCAGAAGAACCATAAAGCGGTTCTTCAGAGACCAGCGAATAATGGCATTGATCATTGCTTGCCTCCCATTCGCTCAATACTTTTTAGTGCGTAGTCATTGTTCTGCTTTTGCACTAGAAACCGTACGCGATCACCTTCCTCCAGACCATTCAGTTTAATGTCCGGGTCAACGGTAAAATTCATTTCACCCGCTTCCCAGTTCCATTCGGAAACAGGTAAGTGTTGCAGGGTTATCATGCCGAAATCTTGCATCAACATGGTGATATCACCTTCAATCCAAACTTCACCAGCTACCACGCTGCCATCGGATTTAAGGTTAATAACTTGATATTGACCATCGGGTGTTTTTTGCAATTCAAACTCAATCGCTTGACCTGCTTTTAATGCGCTGAAATCAATATCGTCACTGACGGTGAAGTTCATCGTCATACCCGGCCAGTTCCACTCAGCAACTGGCTGGTGGTTGATGGTGAGCGTGCGAGATGCGGTTAGAACATCGCTGATTTCACCTTTTGCCCATACGCTTTGGCTGTTCGCTGTTCCTTTGTCATTTGAAATACCGTCGATACGCGCTAGATCCGCTGTTTGGCTTGATTCAGAGTCCAGTAAGAAATGCGCAGACGTGACAACGTTACTTTTTTCTGTCAGACCCTGTAGCACTTCTACTTTGTCGCCAGCTTCTCTTCCTATCTGAACTCGTGCAGAACGATATTTGCCTTCACCTTCAGACAAAACTACTCGAGTCATACCACCAGAGCGAATTACTGCCGATTTAGGGATAGTCAGTACGGATTCATCCGTCACAGGTTGCAACGATATGTTGGCAAACATATTGGGTTTTAAATCCCCTTGAGGATTCGGGAACTTAAGACGTAAACGCAGGGTGCGAGTTTTAGGATCTAAAATAGGGTAGACGTAATCAATCTCGCCTTGCCACTCTTTAGTCGGTAACGCATCCAATGTCATCTTGGCTTTGCTACCCGCCTTAACCCAGTGAGATTGGCGCTCAAATACTTCTGCATCAACCCAGACATTTTCCAAAGGACCTGCGCTAATCACGGCTTGAGCTGGAGATAGATAACCACCTTCGCGTACATTTAAGCTGGCGATGACGCCATCGGATTTGGCTTTGATATCGATGGTTTGTGATGCTTTTCCACGTTTAACGATCGATTGAATTTGTTGGCGGTCAACGCCTAAAGTAACCAACCTTTCAGTTGCCCCTTTAACGAGTCCGTCTCGTCCCGTGCGGTAAGCATTAATCAGTTCTTCTTGTGCTTTAACCAATTCAGGGGAGTATAAGGTGAACAGCACATCACCTTTTTTAACTTTGTCGCCAATAGCATTAACGTTAAGTTTTTCTACCCAACCTGCTACTCGTACGTTGGTTTGCCACAGCAGACTTTCATCAAAGGCAATATAGCCAACGGTTTCAATACTTGGCGACAATGGTGTGATTTGGGCTGACGCTACTTTTACGCCGAGATTATTCTCAACCGCTGGATCGATGGTGACTGTGCCGGGTTTTTTATCTTGCGCTGAGTCATCTGCATAAACAGGAATCAAATCCATCCCCATCGGTGATTTACCCGGTTTATCACGCTTGTAGTTCGGATCCATCGGCGCGACCCAGTACAGTGGTTCATCTTTGGATTGAGCTTGATTGATACCACTCTCGCCCAATTGCGCAGTGTGATTTGACATGTCTGTCTGGGACAAAAGAGTTTGAGCTCCAAAGCCCATTGCTGCACCAATAACAAGCGCAAGTGTTGTAACGTGAAGTGTTTTCATTATTTATGCCTCGTTATTGCTGCTCTGATGTTATGGAAATTTCTGGTTTATCTACCTGATAGCTGTAGCTATTTAAAAGTGCAGACAGATTGTTGTTAACCAGATTCAAATCGGTGATGAGGCGCTGGTATTCCAGCTTCAATGCAAGCTCATCGCGAGTGGCTAAAATCACATCATTAAACTGAGCCGTGTTGTTCTGATAACCCCTTTCGGTTGCTTTCACACGAGAGTCCGCTTGTGGTAACAAGGTAGATTCAAAGCGTTCAAGGCGCTGAGCGAGGTTGTTCTTGTCAATTAGTAGAGCATTGACTTTGGCATTCATTTGACTGAGTAAAGTATCTTTTTGTGACTGAGCTGCTCCTACTTGGTACTGGGCTGCAGCTAAGTCTTTATCTTGCTTGTTCCCAGTAAACAGAGGGATATCCATGGTGATGTAGGCACTGACTAAGTCAGAGGCAGGTTCACCGCGCATATTGTTTGATTGGCGATAGGCATACATCACTTCAACACCAAACTGTGGGGCATATGACTCACGAGCAATGTCGACTTGAGTGCGACGTGCATCTATTGAAGCATCAAGCATTTGCACTGTTGGGTTTTGATTGAGTAGCGAATAGTAATTTCGGCTACTGGCAGCATTTTCAATATCTCGTAATGAGTCCCAGTTAAGTTGATTAGTTGCTTTTAACGAACCTTTATTTAACAACCAGTCTGAGCCCAGCCACTCAGAGAGCTGAGCAGCAAGTCTTTGTTGCATTTGTTCATTGGCTTGGATCTTCTCATCCAACTTAGTGACTTGCAGTTGAGCGTTAATCAAATCTTGAGCTTCGCTTTTGCCAATCGAGTAATTGGTTTGGATGAAGTTTTCAAGCTCACTCATCAAGGTGCGGTTCTCAAGCAGAACTTGGTTAGCAACTTGTTGGTAGCCTAATTCAAGCCAAATTTGGGTGATGGCATTAGCGACTTCCAGTTCTCTAGCCGCAACCTTAACTTCTAATGCTCCGGCTTGTTGACTGGCTTTTCTGTCGTTGAGATCTGAGGTATCACCACGGTTGAACTGCTGCATTAATCCGACGGTAATATTGGTCATTGGGTCTTCATCGAAAGCGAAACTATCGGTAGGTAGACCTGTAACGCCGAACTTTAGTTTTGGGTCCATTAGAGTCGCGCTGGCTTTGCCTGTTTCTCGCATTGCTTGCGCTTCTGCGTAGTATTGGCGGCGAGCACTGTCATTGGAAAGCGCAGCTTCAATAAGTTGAACAAGTGTTTTGTCCGGTGTTGACGCTAAGCTACCTTGAGCGTTCTCACTAGCAAGTGGCTCGCCGGCATAGGCAGCTGACGTTAACACCGCAGCACTGATAGACAGTGCCAAAAGGCATTGTTTAATTTTCACGAAATTTCAATCCATCACTGAGCGCAAGATGCGCACGGGAATACTTCCGCAGTTACGTGCGGAACCTAAGATCTAGAGATGGATTTATACTGTGGGCGGTCTTTCGAGGCTTCTGGTGGTATGAATAACATCACCGGATTTAGGTGACGAAAATAGGGCGAGGGAAGTCATTGCAGTCAGCAATTCATCAGGAACAATCAAAATAGCGGCAGCTGAAGCGCAAGTGGTATCACAACAGTTATGAATGATATCTGTAGACATTTCACATTGGCTTTGGTTAATGACCAAATCAGCACTAGATTCAGAATGATGCTCCATTTGCATCTTGTGATGTGATGACATCTGCTGGCTCTGGCAAAGCGCTGAAGTAGATTGCATGGCATGCGACATAGAGCTGTTCATCATTCCTGCACTTGTAGCAACACCCGACACAAGCAGAGCTGCTAATGCCAGAATGGTGATCCAAGTTGTTGAAATGATGTTTAGTCGCATGGTGAACCGCTATTGAAGATTTGGCTAGACTATAAAGCCTTCCCCTAGGGTAAGGTCAATATCTTAAGTACAATTAAACGTTTAAAACAAAGAAGCCATACCAATTATTTGTTAAGTCGATATTATAGAGCTCATTCCAAGGCCCGTGGCTGTGCTGATACAAACCGTGCCTTTAATAATTGGTGTTAAGGAGAGCAGTAATGTCTCATCAAATTATCAAAGATCTAAGCAAGCGCTACACAACCAAGAAATATGATGAAGAGAAACGTATTTCTCAGGAAGATATGGCAGTGATTAAAGAAGCAGTGCGTCTTTCAGCTTCTTCGATTAACTCTCAGCCATGGAAATTTATTGTTATTGAAAGTGATGAAGCGAAGCAGCGTTTCTACAATACTTTTGCTAATAAGCATCAATTCAACCAACATCATGCAAAGGCTGCTTCTCATACAATTTTGCTGGCGTACGATCCAAAGTTCACTAAAGAAAAATACGCTAAACGCCTAGATGCAGAAGTGGTTGCAGGTCGTCTGTCGCCAGAGAAATTCGATGCGCGTATGGGATCTTATGCTTTCGCTGAAGCGAATACCGACCAAGCGGGTTTCAACAGCGGTTGGACTAAAGCTCAGGTTTATATTGCGTTAGGTAACTTGCTGCACACCTTGGCTCGCCTAGGTATTGATTCAACGCCGATGGAAGGTGTTGATTCACAGATGATTGGTGAAGAGTTTAAACAAGAACTCGATGGACACGTGTGTGAAGTAGCCCTAGCGATTGGCTACCACAAAGATGGTGAAGACTATAACCATGGCTTACCTAAATCGCGTTTGTCGATGGAAGACGTTGTTACTACGTTATAAGTTAAGTCGCTATTTTTTCTGTCAGTAATGTCTATCTGTCATTAATGTCGATCAGCGTTACTGACAGATACTTATCTGAAAAACACATTGCTCAGCCTGTGCTTAGGTTTTTATCATAAGCTCTTTCTTCAACCATGCTTTAAATGCATTACTTCTCAAAGCCCTTGAAGATGCCGGATCACTAATCAATGAATAACGAATTCCTGGTTTTAATCCGATGTCAAACGGCTTCACTAACAACCCGCGTTCGACGAAATCTGCCGATATACTCTCTGTGGCTAAACAAGCACCGTGACCAGCGACAACCGCGTTGATCGCCATATCAAACGTACTGACTTCCATCCATTGCAGGCTTTCACGCTTTGCATTGACTTGAGCTGTTGCGAACCAGTGATCCCAACTAAAAGAAGCTGAGTGGAAATCTATTAACCAACATTTTAGAAGCTGATCAGGCCGCTCGAACTTCATCGATTCAGCAAGCTGCGGTGAGCAGTAAGGATAAATCGCTTCTTCAAACAGCGTTTCTTGCTCAAGTTCGAGATGTTGAACGCTCTCTTGACCTTGCCAGATGAGAACATCGGTTTCGGTATGACGAATGTCGATCTCTTTGATGTTCTGCACTCTAATCGGAATATGTGGATATTCCATGGTGAACTTCCACAGTCTTGGCATCAACCAACGTGTAGCAAAGGAGCGGGGGGCACTGACGTTCAGTAAACCTTCTAATGGTTCATTTTGTATGCGATTAAGCCCAGTAATGATCTGTTTGAAACCATCATCGATGTGTTTATGCAGAATTTGACCTTTGTCAGTCAGATGCATTTCTCGTCCACGACGAATAAACAGTTTGCACTTTAATTGCTCTTCTAGCTGACGAAGCTTTTGGCTGATAGCGGCTTGAGTGACGTATAACTCATCGGCAGCCTTACTGTAGCTTTTCAGACGAGCGGCAGACTCAAAATAGCGAAGTGAGGAAAGATGACGTAGTCGTTTGTCCATAACCTGAGCTTATAGTTCCTGTAATAAACGGTTGTTCGTAACCGATTCGTGTTGCTCAGATAATATTCCTATCGCAAATGGAAGCAAGGCAAAATTATGCAAATGATAGGTAAAATTACAAAGGTTAAATTCAGTTATTTCAAGCTATTTAATTGGTTTAGAAAGAGTGATCCTGAGTGGGAAAACAGTACAAGTGCGTTAAGCTCCCATATGAAAAAAGACATCGGTTTGACAGATGAACGGGAAGCAACTTCGCACTATTCAAAGTTTTTATAAGGAGAGCTAATTGGAAACTGCAATATGTTCACCACCTATGTACTAGAAGAGCGAAAACAAACTTAACAACAAGCTCTAGTTTGATTTAGCATCATCAAACTCTTTGCTTAGCCATGATTTCAACGTAAGGACGTTTTCATTGCGCAGTTTCTCCGGTTTGCACACGAAGAAAAACTGCTGATGAGGGTTGTTCACAGGTGTACCTATCTCTACCAATAGCCCATGTTTGATTTCATCGCGAACGAAAAGACGATGTGTAACGAATACCCCCAACTTTCGAATCGCCGCTTGAACAGCATGTATCGACGCAATGAAGTTTAAGTTGCGTTGTGGCTTCGGGACGGGGAGCTCGTTGCCTTGACACCAGACACTCCAGTCATGTTTTCGTCTTAGGTTTTCTGCATAAATTGCTGGGTAACGTTGAAGCATTTCAGCTGGGCTTGGTGTCTCTTGCGTTAAATCTAGTAGCTCTGGGCTGCAAACCAATAAAAGCTCATCATCACCGAGTTTTTCACAATAGTAGTCTTCCCATTCATCCGTTTTGCCATGAATGATGGCGACATCGACGCCTTCTTGGTTTAGGTCAAACGGTCCCACCAAATTTGATAGACGAATATCGACATTGGGTGCGTATTGCTGAAAGTTGTCGACGCGTGGAACCCACCAGTGAATCGCTAAAGAGTTGATCATGTTGAGTGTAATTCGGTTGGATTGCGGCTGCTGTGTGACGGCGTCCGTTGCATCCATGATGGTTTTCAAAGCTGGCGCAATATCGTTGTAGTATTTCTGACCCACCGCATTGAGTTGAACCTGTCTACCTATGCGTAGGAATAGTGGTTGCTCAATAAGCGATTCCAAGCTTTTGATCGCTTGGCTAATTGCAGAATGGCTAACATTAAGCAGACCTGCAGCTTCCGTCATGCTTCCTGCCTCTGCTACCGCAACAAATGCGTAGAGTGATTTAAGAGGTGGTCGTCTATTCATATGTAAGTTTATCTAACAGGTTTGTTTAAATATATTCGTTTTTATCTCTGTTGTCATTGCTCTACTATGAGCGCGTCAATAGGGGGATATCATGTTGTTTAAGAATCGCGCCGTACCTTATATGCTCATATCAACTTTTAGTATGTCGTTAACTGGGCTTATTTTAAAAAAACTTACCGAAATGATGGGAATTGAGCTTTTAACATTCCTTCGTTTCTTAATGCCTGCATTGTTACTTTTTGCCATGGTCGCAGTTTCTAAACTGCCTTTACCACCGCGAACAGTATTAAAGCCAATTATTATACGAGGGCTTTGTATTGCGGCATGCCAACTGTGTTTTATCGCATCACTTAACACGTTAACACTTGTTGAAAGTTCGGTGTTATTTGGTACTGGACCACTGTTTATTGCTGTACTGGAAAAGCTATTTTTCAAAGTAAATATAAAGACAGAAACCAAGTTTGGTTTAGTAGCAACATTCGCTGGCGTATTGTTGCTGGCTGGTGATGTGACCGGAATTCAGTTTAGACCTGAGTTGCTGTTCGGTTTAGGTGCTGGTTTATTCAATGCGGGTTCACAAGTGAGTTTGTTTCGTGCAAGTAAGCGCGAAGTGAAGCCAGCGGTTCTGAACAGTTGGACTTTTCTTATCGCTGCGATAGCGGTGCTGCCTTTATCGTTTATTTTCGGTTTGTCAGATATGGATACTCAGATATTACTCGAGCCACAACATAATCTATTGGTTTGGGGATGCCTCTTTGTTCTGTCAATCACTGTGGTTGGGAATCAAATTTTGCGCTCAAAAGCCTATAAGCTTGCAGACAGTAACTCTCAACTTGCACCACTGATTTTCACAAACCTACTATTCACAGCAATATGGCAAGTACTGTTCTTTGATGAAACCTTTTCTCACTATCAGGTTGTGGGGATTGCTTTGATCATCATTGCTTCACTGATGAACAGCTTTGCTGCAAAAGTATTTAAGCACTTTTTTCATACTAAAGCGCATCAAGTTTAAAGATTTTGGATGAAGCTTACAGAGGCGTTATTCCTGGTCGAATAGCGCCTTCAACACTTACTTTTGCCTGATCAAAGCCTTTGACTTATTTAACAAGTATGGTCGTAAATATCCGACGGTATTGGATAGGGGTAACACACATTCGGGTAGATTGATGTTCAATACATCTCTAATGTAGTTTCGGCGACATTCAATACGACTCCAAAGATCTGGATATTCTTGGTGTATTTGCTGCTGTAATTCATGGTCGGCTAAGCCTATGGTGTCTTCAATACTTGCACCAGCATATCCAGCAATAGACGGGATGATGTCAATTTGCAGCATCATTCCACTACATAGGTCGACGTCTGAAGTTGGGCTCATTGGTGAGCTCAGCCATTCTTCATCAGCCACAAAGTGACCCGGATTTAAATGCCAGTGATATTCTGAGCGCGGCAATACCGTGTCGATAAGTTGATAGATATCTTTACCACAGACGCCGAGCTGCATATTCTCCAACCAATGGATGACGGCGTTGTAGTAGGGCGTCGCTACTTTTTCGACATAATCGCAGACTTGTTGCGGCAGCTCTTTTTCATTGTTTACCACATAAGCGGATCGACTGGATAAACCGCCTTTAAATCCAGTGGTTAATGAGAATTTATCACCCAACGAAATGATTTTGTCGCGCGGATAAAGCTGTGCATGGTCGAAGCGATCTCCAGTCGCTGCAATTTGGATCACGCTGTTAGGCTGACCGCTTAAAGAGAGCTGAGCTCCAATCTCTTTTTCGCTTTTACCGAGTTCGATAGCGTTAAGAGCCGTGAGTACTGCGCTTGAAGCAAGGTTAGCTCCATATTCGTAATGAGCAATTTCGTTGGCGTTATTTATCGTTCTGGCGCCAATGCCCGGCGCAATATAAAGGTGTGTGGCGTTGAAGATTTGCGTGTTTGGAACTATCTCTTTGACTGCTTCAACCACAAAATACGGAATGTCGAACTGGGTTTGTTTTGAAATATGTGTCCCAGTAAAAAGCTTCCAGCCAACTATTCCAACGTTATGATTTGGTTGAATGCCTGCTGCTACAAGTGTTTCAGAAAGTGGTGCATCTCCATCCATCGGTTGATTAGGTAATGAGAAAACGGGTGCATGAAGACACTTACCTGAAAGTCTTGCATGAGGAACAAGCTTGAGGTTTTCATTACCCATGATGTAAGTGATTTCGCCAGTATGTTTCAAAATCATTAGCGCTTCTTCAAAACGAGGAATGAATCCGCTCAAGTACTCGAAGTTGCTGCCGTGTTCTTTGTCTGCATATATTACCAATACATCCAAAGATTCAGCTTTCATCAGCTCGGTTAACTTTTTAGCGCGGGACTGAATGGTTTCATCACTTAGAAGAGTTGTTTTTACATCATGGAAAATAGTTGGCTGTTCTACCGTTTCAAGCTGAAAGGTGTTGTTTCTTATTTGCATAAATCGGTACTCAAATTGTTTAGTTTTATTCTAGGGAAGTACGTGTTACGCCTTGGTTTTATTAACAGTGAATGTGGGCGTTATGGAACGATTGTGCCTAAAAATTAGAAACCGAGCTAAACATTTTTGTTCACGTGGAGAGTGCCGATGGAAATAGGTATATTGGCGTGGAATCAAACGCTAGGAAAATTTATGCTTCATCAAAGTTACATCATCCTTTCATCTTTCTGTAAGACTGAGTACTTATCATTCCTAGCGTTAAAATAGATTATGTTTACCTATTGCTTAACTCTTCTTGCACTTTTTATAGCGTCTAGACAGGACGCTTTTTTTCTTTCTACAGTTCAGGGTTTGAAGAGCTATTGAGTTTTAAAGTTTAGTCGTTTTTGGTTTCTTGATTATCAGGATGGCCGCGACCAATGCCTCTATGTCGACCGAAACGCCTTTCTCCGTTATCTGTCGATTCGTGCCCAGCTCTCCCTCGTCCGCCATGTACACGGCCTCTACCTCTAAGATGACCCAGTTCATCGTTATCTTTAATTTTCGCCTTAACACGTTTTACTGTAGACATACTTGCGCCAGTTTCTTCAGCTACGGTTTGAAGTGTTTTACCTTCAAATAGAGCTTGAGCGATTTCCTGATGTTTTCCTTCATCTCGTTGGCGTCCACGGAATTTTGCTTTCCAATTGTCTTTATCTCCTCTTAATGAGCGGCGACCCAACTCAGCTGCGAAAAGTCGACGATGTTTTTCAGATTCTGAAAACCCTTGCATCATTTTTACGAGAGCATCTGTGATTTGGTCGTTGAGTTTGAATTCTAAATCTTGAACGATGGTTTTTATGGTTATACCACGATCAATGAGTGATTTTACGTTGTTAACGCAAGTTGCAAACTCTTTACCCAACTCATCAATCCACCACACAATGAGCTGATCACCTTGTTTTAGCTTTTTATCCAATTCAGAAAATGCAGGTCTGTCTGCTAGTGGTACGCCACCACGGATTTTTGTTTCCGTAATTAATTGAATACTGTCATTGCATTTGGAAAACGCTTCTATTCGACTGTCTATATCATTAATTTTTGGAGAGATACGAATGTATCCATAAGTTGTAGTCATAAAGACTCCTTTTTGTTTATTGGTTCATATTATGTTATGGCTCATAATAGATCTAAAAAATGAACCAATCAACCATATGAGCCAATAAAATTTTAAATTAATTTAGATGAATTGAGTGAAAAATGGAAAAAATGCCATTAAACATTAAGTTATGAGAAGGTGTGAGGATTGAAAAATGTTCTGACCATTGCAGTAGATTTGGGGGAAATCATTACTGCCGCAGTCAGAACACTTTATTTGGTTTATTTAATGTGTCGCTTTAAAAACTCATAATTGCGTTCTAAGTTATTTTCAGTATGAAAGTACTTGTCTTCGGCATGGTTTGAGCTCATCAACAAGTTGTATTCAACATTGTCACTGCCAATTGCTTCAGCAAGTTTGACGGCAAACTCCTGACTTTGCAGGCGAGGGATCACCTCATCTTTATATCCGTGTTGAAGTAAGAAAGGTGGTGCGTCGCTGGTAATGTAGTTTTCAGGATTTAAGGTCTTTAAGGTTGCCTCTGAAGCTTTACCTAGCTCTTCACGAAGCAAGAATGATTCAAATGAATCTAAAGGTTCATGCAATTGACCTTTAATGCCAATTTGTTCCCACTGCTTATCCGTAGTTTTGAAGTTGATCGGAGAATACCAAGCTACTACGGCTTGAACTTTTGTCGATATATCTAGGTAGCCCAAATTTGGATCTTCTAACTCTTTAACATCGCCAGAAACACCAGCAAGTGCAACGAGATGACCACCGGCTGAACCACCCATTAGGATAATTTTGTTAGGGTCAAAACTGAATTTTTTCGCATTTGCACGTACAAACTTAATCGCGGCTTTAACATCGTTGATCTGAGCAGGCCATTTAGCTTCTGGACTTAGTCGGTAGTTAATATTTGCCACGGCATAGCCTTTTCCTAAGCCATACAGAGCTGGTACTAATTGGTTGTCCATCTTGTCACAGCCAAAGAATGCACCACCATGAACATTGATAATAACAGGGTATTGCGGTTTCCATTCTTCCGGAAGAAAGATGTCCATCTTCTGAGCATCGGAAATGTTCGCGTATGCGACATCAAGGTATTTATGTGTAATTCGGGTGATATCAGGCGCTTCACCACAAGCATTAGCACTTTGTGGTGGTCCCATAACTTTAGGTCCGTTCCAATCACTAGGCATTTTGACATCTGCCATAACGTTAGGAACGGCGGCCACAGCTAAGGCAACCGATGCGAGGGAGGTACTTATTCTTTTTATAGTCTTCATGTTTCACAGCCTTTGGAATAGTTATTGAGCTATTGGAGTGCAAACCATAAGGGTTAGAGATACTCTAAGGTCAATGAGCTAATAAACAAATATGTGAAGTAAAGCAAAAGGCTGATTAAACGAAACATTACTTATCGATAATGGTGGGTGAAACTGTTGACTCAGTTAACTTTAATCCGATTAATTTGCCTACAGACTGACGTCAAACTTGCAATCTATCAATGGAATTCCCATGGACAATAAACAACGAAAGGAAAAAGGGCTGGTTTATAGATACGATGATCCAGAACTGCAAGACAATCAATTTCTTTACCAAGAAAAGCTCTATGACTTTAACTACTCTCGTCCGACCGACTTTGCAAGAAGAGAGACTCTTCTAAAAGAAATGTTTGCTGAAATTGGTGAAGGAACACATGTAGAAGCTCCGGTGAATGCTAACTGGGGCTGTAAAAATGTGCATTTAGGAAAAGGGGTTTATTGCAATTCAAACGTGACCTTTGTAGATGATGCGGATATCTATATTGGGGACGACTGCATGATCGCGCCAAACGTGGTTATATCGACATCTGGTCATCAAATTTTGCCAATCCTACGTAAGAACAATTATGTGTATAACCGATCTGTACATATAGGAAACAATGTGTGGATTGGTTCTAGTGCGCAAATAATGCCGGGCGTTACTATTGGCGATAACTGTGTAATTGGAGCTGGTAGCGTGGTTACCAAAGACATTCCAGAAAACAGTGTTGCTTTTGGCGTGCCATGTAAAGTGATTCGTGAAATTGGCGAAAAGGATAAAGAATTCTTTTTCCGAGATGAAAGGCTTGATGTCTGGGAATAGCGGTCAGTTATGAATATATAAGCCACTAGCGGTTATGAGCCAGTGGCCCGAATGAATGCTATTTTTCTTTTAGCATAAGCTTGACTAAGAAATCTTGTTTTCTTTTTTCAATCACAGGGCCGCTGACTTTCTCGATGTATAAAAACGGCTCGTAATAAAATCCAGTTTGCTGTGCGTGTCGTATCAACTCTATAGCGTGTGGATTGTCTTCCATACTCTGGTCGCAATACATACAGAGATAACGTCCAGCAGGTATGGTATGTGAGTGTACTTTAGCGACTTTGCTGTTTTCGACGTACATCGTTTCTAGCGGATAGCCTGCTTCGGTTACTTTACGTGTATCGACGAGCATGCCGTGAGTGAAAAAGTGTGGCCATGTGGGTTCTAGAATAATTTCATCGACAGTGTCAAAGAAATCGACAATGTCTCTTACTAGATCAGGTTGTACTAAGCCAACAGTTCTTGATTTTGCTTGTTCAATAAATGGTACGCTAAGTTTCTCACGAACGGAGCTGAGTTGTTCAAGATAAGCAATGTGTTCACTTATAAAACCATGCGCTCTACGTAAATTGATGATTTCATCACGCAGTTTCTTTTGGTTAACTTTAAGACTTTCAATGGTTTGTTGAGAGTTGTAGTTACTTAATATTTCCTTTATCTCAGCATTACTGAACATGGCCTGTTGTAGCAGGGTAATAAATTCTGCAATCGATACTTGCTTTAAGGAGTAGGTGCGATAGCCATTATCTAGTCGAGCAGGGCTGAGTAACCCCACTTTATCAAAGTACCTCAATGTATGCGCACTGACGCCTGTGACTTTTTCAAACTCTTTAATGGTGTAGGTTCGTTGCAAGAGTATGCTCCATAGTTATCTCTAGTGTTAAAGTGCCCTGTTTAACTGGGCACTTATACTACTACATTTGATTCCAAGCTGAACATTTCAACTGGTTATTATCAACTTGGCATTTTAACTGTTGGTTGGGTTGATAGAATTTCTCCCCTGCCCAGATATAGCGCTCTGGACCTGTACTGCCTAATTTAGCTTCAAATTGATCTGCTTCATTGATCGAACCTATACCTTTATAACTTGCCACATATGGATATGGGTAAACCGGTCTTGAACGATCTAATGAAGGCGTATTTTGTAAAGCCTTAGCTGGTTTATCTACGTTTTCTTCTGGTGCTCCTGCGCCGTTGAAGGTTTCAGGTTGGCTACTTTGCTTTGCAATGATCTCATAAGGAGATATGCCTTGCTCAACCCATCGCATCATTTGTGTTACCAAATCAAATTGATAGGGGCCATCACCACCGAAACAGTGGTACATACCTGGAAATAGATAGAATCGCATAAAGCTCTCAGTTTCATCTTTACCCATTTGATTCTGTACAGCTTCATAGTAAGCGATACTATTGATTGGTGAGATGTGTGGGTCTGACCAACCATGCCATAAAATCAGCTTACCGCCTTGAGACCTAAAGGTAGCAAGATCAGGATTTACCGCGCTGTACAGGCCATATAAAGCACTCACTTTTTCAAATTCCGCTTCAGTAAATTTCAAATCGGTAAGTTTAAAATTCTCTGGGTTTTCTTTGTAAATAACGCCGCTTAATGCTTCTTCTGCAACACGTTTACTAAAAATATCTTCATTTCCTTGCATAGGAACGAACACTCCGGGCCATGACAGTTCTGAACCGCGCATAGGAGCGCCGAGGGCTAAAGCGAGCCCAGTCTGTTTATCATGAGGACCCTTATAGATATTAGTAACAGCTTGTATTTCGGCTCTTGTTAGGCATGTCGAAGTCTCTTGTCCTTGTTTACAAAGAAGAACACTAGGGTCAAAGTTACAAGCTCGTGGGTCTTGAATTAAGCCATCTTTTAAACCATCCAACGTATCACATGAATCTAGTACCGCTTTATGCAGCAGTGGGAGCTTATCTGCGTGTACTATAGCGTTGCCATTTTCATCTAAGTTCGACAAAGCTAGCCAACCATGATGAAAGGAATTTTGTACTGAGAAATTCATAGCAGGCGCGCCAGCAATAACACCATCGAAGTCGTCTGGGAATCTCTGCGCTTCCATAAGTGCTTCGCGTCCACCATCAGAGCAACCATTAAAGTAAGAATAGCGAGGCGCCTGCCCGTAAAATTCTTTAATCAGAGATTTTGCTGCAACAGACGTTAAGTGCATGGATCTATAGGCAAAATCAATTCGTTTCTGAGGATCTTCACCAAAATCGCCGCTTCCACCTTGGTGACCCATATCGGTAGATGCCAGAACAAAGCTATTGTTTTTCACTGCAAGGCAGCTATCAGCCGCGCTCACCATCAAACCGACACGGCCGCAAAGACCACCACAGCCTAGTTGCATGTATCGCTGTGTCCATGACTCAAGTGGCAGTTGAACTTTAAAACCAATTTCTGGAGCTAATAGACCTTCAATTACGCACGATGAACCGCTTGAATCCATAATGATATCCGCTTTGGTTACTTTGCTCCCTGTACCGCCGATAGTGGTAAGGTCTGTACTTAAAAGCTCACTACAATTTTTGACAGGGAGAACGATGTTTAGTGAAGAAGCAACATCTAGTGGTTTGTTGTTTGTGTTAGTTGCTTCATCGTGTGCGCAGCCGGAAAGCAAAGCGACAAAGGCCATTAACGATATAAAGAATTGACCATTCATTGAATGTGTCCTTATGTGATTCAATAATTCATAGTTCAATGTAGTCTAAAGGTTGGAGTAACTCTAATGTCAATCAAATTAAAACAATGTTATTAATTAAATTTAAGCAATCTATTTGGATGTAAATAAAAGTAAATTTAAGCTTTCTGAATTGACCTTAGAGTAGCTCTAACCATTACTATTGTCTTCATATATATATTTATCAATGAGATATGAATAGGAGATACAAAGTGAAGAGAAAAATAACTTTAAGTCCAAGGATATTAACATGCATGATGGCAGGACTATTATTATCAGGGACAACGATTGCGGCACAATCAGCATCCAGTTGTTCAGTATTAACCGGATGTGAACGTAAAATATGTGAAAAAGAATCTGAGTTAGAAAAAGCAAAAGAATATGGAGATGTTTCTAAAATATTAGGTTTGCAAAATTCTTTAGTACATGTGAAAGACAGTTGTGCACAAAATCCAAATTTGACTTCTGCTGAATATCAAGCTGATTTAAAAGAGCTTAGAGAAGAATATAAAGAAGATTTGGATGACGCGTTAGATGAGTATGAAGATGACTTAGCGGAGGCCAAAGCAGAAGGGAAAGCGGACAAAGTTGCTCGAGCCAAAGAAAAATATGAGCAAAAAGTTCAGAAAGTAACGGACGAATATCAGCGAAAATTGCAGTTAATGCAGGTTGTTGAGTGATTGTGAATGTTAAAGAAAAGCTAGTAGATAAGAGATTCTACTAGCTTTTTTGTTTAAGATTGTTTTGGAATGGCTAGCGATTGTGAAGTGCTGCCTGCATTCGCATGATATTTACTGTGATCACCGTGTCCATTCGAAGGAATTGCAAAAGCAATAACGACCACGAGAACCAATGCGATAACAGTGCCATAGGTAGCATTTGCTCTTAAATTGAGTTTACTAAAATAGGAAGCAAACATTTTCCAATTTAAAACGATATGGATGATGCCAGCAATTACAAATGCAAGGCCAACCCACTCATGTACGGGATATAAACCTGGGAATTTTATGTGAAATAACATCAATACACCTGTGATTGATGTTGCAATATAAGTGATCATCAAAAAGGGACTTAGCCATGATTTTTGTGTTGGTTTAAACATATACCTAACCTCGTTAATATAATAAACATTATAAATATAAAGGTTATTTTTTGTGGGTTAATTATAATTACATATATTTACATCAGCCAATTGTTAATTTACAAAAGTATTCATATTTTAATTCTTTAGTTTATATATTGGCGTGAGTTGTATTTTATGATTATGCTGTAAGATTAATAAACCAATCGGTAATGTAAACTAAAAGACATAACATTAATCCCTCTCCGAGAGCAACGGATAGAATGATCTGCTGCTTGGATATTCCGGCAATCCTTGCTAAATAAACGATGATTTCAGTAAACACAAATGGGAAAAAAGCCCACCCTGCAATCGCAACAATGCCATAATTCTGCACCCAGCTTTGCGCTTTCTTAACAGATTTAGATGACATGTTTTCAATCCGAGACTTAAACCCCATATAGTCGACCGCGATACATACAAGGTAACTTGAAAAGCAAGTTGCGGTTAGTGTAACGACTAACATTAAAACATTATCTACGGCACTTGCCATCAAGAGTATGACCGGCATAGTCGGTATAAAGAGAATCCCACGAATAGATATGAGAACAATATAGCAACTTAATATTGGGATAAAATACAGGCTAATCATATGCTGCATGTCTCCTAAGCTATAGGTGCTATAGATTTGCTGCATCCCGTAGATCGCTAATATTGCGGAAGTTAACCAGCATAACAGTTTAATTTTCTCTCTCATTTGTCATGCTTCTTTTTGTCTGGGCAGATTTGCTGAGTTTTTGCTAGCTCACACGCTTCTTTGCCTTTACATCTAAGTCCTTCAATTTGCCATGTGACATCAATCGTGCGGTGGATACCAATGAGCGTGAAACTACAGGGAGTAGGGTATGCGTGTACGGTTAAAAATCTAAAAAACGGCGAACTTTTATCTTTGGTATCAGGCAATGAGTCTTGTAGCTGACTAAATAGAGCAACGTCATCATCTTTTGTTTCTAGACCAAAACGGTCCGCCAATTCCTGTTTGGAGGTAACTTGATAACTGACATATTTAAAGCTCGGTAACGTTTCAATCCATAGACCGAGAGCTTTGTTAAATATGCTGGGCGTGAACATAATCAGCAGCAGAGTGAGCGCCGCTGAAATAAACACACCAGTCAGTAACTTGATGATGACACTGAAAAATTTAGCCATTTTAAATCTCAATATGTTGCACGCTATTTATGTTGTTTGAACAACCATTCGCGTACACCTTCAATCGAATAGGCGTATTGCCAAGTATAAGTATGGCTACCGCCATCGAATACGGAATAATTGACCGATGCATTTTTGCTTAGCATCTGCTCCACATTGTTTGCCAGTTCGCTAGGCTTAGCTTCAGCGTTCCATGAAGCCTTAGCTATTGTTGCTCCATTCTGCGCAAGCACACTGGTAATCGCTTCCATTCCTGGATTCGCTTTTGTATCGCCTTGGGACACGATGATCCAAAGCGGTTTGTTTACGAGCGGTGCAACTAAGTCAGGGTTCCACTGACACGCGACAAGCAAAGATGCAGCAAATAAGTCTGGGTATTTGATATCCATAGCAATGGATATCATTCCTCCCATCGATTGCCCTGTGTTATATAGTCGATTTGTGTCGATGGAATATTTGGTCACTAGGTCTTTAATCAAATTAACAGTGATATCCATGTCATCAGATACCGCGCCTGTATCGTCTGTCATTACAGAGGTATATTGCGGCGCAAGTACAAAACTCTCATTCAGCGTTTGGTCTTTATCTGAAGCCCAGACAACTGCACCTAATCCTTGCGTTAGGGTTTCAATCGGATTATTGCTGACCACTCCCGCATCGTGCATGAATAGCACTAGAGGATAAGACTTCTTCGGATCGTAATTTTTGGGAACGAACAAGTTGTACATCAGATCTTTGTTGAACTGACTATCGTGAAAGGTCAATTGTTGAAAATCTGCAATGTCAGGATTAAGAGTGTGATTACTATTGAGAACCTCTTTAGTTGATTTCACCAGCGTTCCATCTGTCAGTGAAACATCACCTACCTGAGAGATACTGCTAGTTAGAGTCACGGCTTCAGCTGGCTTATCTGAAATTTGTCCCATTTTCGGTCCGCCTGGTCCCGGTCCTTGATTAGAACTCCCGCTGCCTTTCGCTTGATCTTGAGGACCTCCACCCATTTGGCTACTAGCAGGATCAATGTCTGTTTTTAGCTCAACAATCACGAATGAACCGCTATCCATAGGGAGACCTAAAACGGCTTGTTTGCTGAGATATACGGATGTGATCTCTCTACCACTCACATGAAAATCAATTAATTGAAGTGAACTTGAATCGATATTAGAGCTGTACTCAATAGCAACCCCCGCGACTTTTTGGCCATCGCCAATTACCTTAACGAGTGTATTTACATTCATTATGTAAGGGCTATTGGGGTATTGATACTGACCTACTTTAATTTTGGCTTCTTGGTCGCCAAGATTAGCGGCTTTGTTGTACCAAACTAATGCTTGCTCAACATCTTTTTCAACGCCAGTTCCGCTTTCGTAGATTTTACCGAGTGCAACCATTGCTGGCATGCTGATGATATCCCCTCGAGTAGCTGATTGTTCATAAAGATCTATCGCCTTAGTCCAGCTCTGGTCCACACCTAAGCCAGCTTCATAAAGATGTGCCAGATTGTACTGAGAGGTAATGTCACCTTTATCCGCAGCGGCTTTATAAAAAGTAGATGCTTTTACATAGTCTGGAGTTTTGCCCAATCCCTTTTCATAAATGATCCCTAAATAGCGTGGAGCTTTCATATCCCCACTGGCATGTGCTTTTTCGAACCACTGATAAGCGAGGGGGTAGTTTTGTTCAACTACTTCACCATTTAGATAAAGAATCCCTAAATTGGTCATGGCTCTGGCTTCGCCTTTTTCCGCTGCGCTTTGCACATAGGTAAAGCCTAGTGTTGGGTTGTTCAGACCGTAACGCTGATGCAAATAAGCGTCTCCAAGACGAGATTCCGCAGTTGCATCTCCCGTTTCAGCCGCCTTTTTAAGGTAGGAGAGTGCTTCGGTATCTTTACCAAGTGCGTTAGCCTCTTCATAAAGTGCTACATACTCTGCACCTGTAGTTTCAGGGGCTTTAGATTCGCATCCAGTTAAAAAGAGAGTGGCGGCAAGAAGTGAAAAGGTAAGCGCGTGAATTGGTTTCATAAAGTCCTCTATCAGGCATGGAGTGTGATGCACCACAAGCTATGACGTTGAATTACTGTTCATATATTTTCTAGTTCATAATTTAACTGCATCAAATATATTGATACATCAATCTTACGTATTTTTACATTTAGGATAGTAAATCGATCGAATAGAGACGGCTTTCTCTACCAAAGTTACTTAACTCACACTTTTTTTAGTGGTGACTGTGATGTCAGTAACACTAAACTTTAATAATCTTTGGCTGAGGTCACGTTTGTAGTGGTTCGTTATTTTTTCCGACTAAATTACTCAATGGTGATTATGCAAAAAAGAATGTGGTGAGATAACTTATTAATCACGGACTGATGGTGAGTGAATAGGCAAAGTCGGCTAGTCGTTCTGCGCTGAGCAATAAAGGTAAAGTCAATTCAGTCGGTGCATTACGTGATTGGCAGAAATGATCTAATTTGTCAGCGAGTATTAGAAGTTCATTTTGCGATTTAAGCTGCTGATTGGAGGTACTACCATTGGTAGATTCATACTGCTCTTTCCAGATAGCTTCTGTCGTTGAGAGTGATACCGCAGTGAACATTTCGCTATAGATGTTGGCAATTTTCCAAGCATCCAAAGCTTGTTCGAAATAGCCATGAGGATCAAAGACAGTCGGTTTCATAGCTATTAAACGATGCAGTTCAGAGTGAGCAATGAAGGATGCATTTTCCTTCTCTAGAGAGACAAGTTCTCGTTGTTTCTGCCCAGTCGCTTTGTCGTCTGCTGGCAAAAATGGCTCAAAAGAGAGTTGCCATCTGGCACTACGAGTATCCATGTGCATTAATTGACGGGCGTGAGCAAGGCTTTGAGGAATCTGACTTTGATAATGTAAACGACGCCCAAGAATGTTAGGAGTACTCATAAACCAAGAGTGACTTGAGCGAATAGAATTGAAGAAAAGTTGTTTATCAATTGAAGATTGAAAATGCACACCGGACATTTTGAGCCAATCGGTCTCCAGTTGTGTATTTAGGTTTTCTTCACCAGAGTGAAAGAGGCTTAATCCAATCAGATTAATAAGGTTTATAGAGTCAAAGGTTGTTCTGCTGGGCATCCATTGCCAACACACTCGGGTTGTAATGGCTTCTATGCCTTCACCTTCAAGACTCATTGCCCAGTTAATACGCTGTTGGATCTCATCGGATAAGTAACAAGGGAGAAATGACCAACCGTATCCTGTGCCCCACAAATCATATTCGAGCCATTTCTTGTTATTTGGCACCATATCAATGTGTGGATGGTTTGCGAACCCAGGATGGAAATCTAACTCTGTTGGTTTGAAAGATGCTCTGACATCGTTTGGTAGTTTAGAAAGAATTAAAGGAAGTTGGCGTCTTGGCCAACCGGTGTCGATAAAATCTCGCAGTACGAGCTTTTTTCCTTGCTGACGCAGCTGCTGCCACATTTGATGCAACGAGTCATGCCAATTATCAGGCTGAAAGTCGGGCATAGTTAAACTCAGAATTATGCCATCAAATTTGGGTACATAATTAAAGATAGAATTTAGGAACGATGAATAAAACTCTGTCCAAAAATTATCATTAAAAGGGTTGTCTGAATTAAATTCAGGAAATTTTCGATTGACTATATCATCTTGTGGGGTTGCTTCACCTTGAAGCCAAAATGAGAGTTTTCTATTCGATAGATATTCGGAAATTCTTTTTAAATAATGAAGTGCGTGGTTTCTCTGATGAATTAAATTCTCGTTATGCGCATGAACAGAAGTTTTTGATGGAGAAACAATAATAGAGAGTAGTTCTTGCTGGTGAATAATTATGCCTGTGTAACCAAATTGTTCTGCGTGGGACACGCAATTGGTAAACCAATTCCAATCCCATATGAATTGAGTATTTAATTCCATCAAAAAATTTGGCACTTTTTTCATTTTTATAAGCACATGACGAATATCGAGATTTTGATTATAGCTATTAAGGTAAGAAAATAAATGTTTATATATCTAGATGACCCAGAAATATGTCGTTCTGCAGAAAACTTAGTCACGGAACAAATACAAAAAAAACTTGATGCCATTCAATCTGCTGGAGGCGGAGAGTTAAGAATCCCTGCAGGTCGATACTTATGTGCAAGTCTCAGTTTGCCATCCAATCTAGTGCTGAGTTTAGAGGCTGGCGCTGAGATTGTTGCAAGTGAAAACATTGAAGACTATTACCACATCACTACACAGTCTATGGCTGAACTTTCTTATCGGGCTCTTCTGTATGCTAAGGGGAAAAGTAACATCAAGATCTGCGGTAAAGGTTTGATAGAAGGTCAAGATTCAAAATGGTTCTCTCAACATGCTGATGACGCTGGCTATCGTATGCCTAAAGTTGAGCGCCCAAGAATGCTTGTGTTGGAAGGGTGTGACAATGTCACACTTAATGACTTCACTATCCAGCGTTCTCCGATGTGGACTATACACTTGGTGTGTTGTAGCAACGTTGCTATAGACAACGTTAAGGTAAACAATCACCTATATCTACCCAACACGGATTCTATTGATATTGATAGTTGTCAGTATGTACGGATAGCGAACTGTTTCCTTAGCGCGGCGGATGATGGCGTTTGCATTAAAACCACCAGAAAGAAGGTGCAAGGATGCCAGGATACTAAGCATGTGACAGTAACCAATTGCGTAATCCGTTCTCGTGGGGCTGCAATTAAAGTGGGAACGGAAACGTTCGGCAATGTAGAAAGTGTACTTGTCAGCAACATTTCCATATTTGATTCGAATCGTGCAATTGCACTGGTATCTAGAGACGGTGGAAATCTACGTCAAATGATGTTTTCAAATATTATTTTCGAAAGTCGTTTGTGTGTACCTCATCATTGGGGAAAAGCTGAGCCAATTGGTATCAGTGTAAGATATCGAGATCCAGCAATTAGACCGGGGAATATTGAAAATATTACTTTCTCAAATATTTCTGGTGAATGCCATGGGGCGATTAGTCTTTACAGTGAAATTGAACATGCGGTGTCAGGTATCGAATTTAATGGGATAACATTAACGCAAATTCACACAGATCATGATGATTTTGGTTATTACGATATTCGTCCACCGTGTAATCCAGATACACCCACAGGGATGGGACTAGATAATAGCTATAAAATTAATCCTGAAACAAAAAAACCTTTTGGTGTGGAAATATATAAGAATGGTATTCCAGCTATTTATTCCTTTGGTGTTACTGAATTTGAGGTTAATAACTTAAAGGTAATCCGAGAAAACTCTGATAGTAATGTTTGGAATAAAGATAATGATATTTATATAGTCAAGTGATAGTTATTTTTAATAAAAGATATTAATGTTTTCTGTATTAGTTATAGGCAATATTAATATGGTAAATGTACGTGAAATAATTGTGTAATGGAAATAAGGACGAGTTCATGAAAACTAAATTGGTAACGACCGTTACGTCATTAACATTAGCCATTATATCTGCGAGTGCGTTTGCAGAGATTGAACTGCGAATGTCTTGGTGGGGAGGGAACGAACGACATCAAGCAACAAATGCAGCTATTGAGCGATTTGAAGCTGCCCATCCTGATATAAAAGTAAAAGCTGAATACACTGGATGGGATGGGGCATTGACTCGCTTAACAACACAGATTGCGGGAAACACTGAACCAGATGTTATGCAAACAAATTTAAACTGGATGCCAATCTTTTCTAAAGACGGTAATGGTTTTTATGATCTTAAAAAGGTCAAACCTGAAATCGCTTTAGAAAACTTTGCACCGGCGGCGTTAAACACAGTAACGTTTGGCGATAAGTTAAACGGTATTCCAGTTAGCATGACTTCACGCGTTTTCTTTTACAATCACGACACTTGGACGAAGGCAGGAGTAGCTTATCCCAATAACTGGGATGAACTCATGGCTGCGGGTAAAGCTTTCCAATCGAAACTCGGTGACAAATATTTCCCAATTGTTTTGGAAGCGCATGACGTGTTTGCGATGAATCGTTCATACATGATTCAAACCATGAACAAAGACATATTGTCGACAGATGGAAAAATTAACTTCACTCCTGAAGAGATGACCAGTTTCTTCAAACTGTATGTACAGCAAGTGAATAATCATGTATTCCCATCGACTAAAGAGTTTGCTTCTTATGGTAAAGCGAATTTGTACGAAATGCGCCCATGGCTCAGTGGCGAGTTTGGAGGCGTATATATGTGGGATTCCGCTATCACAAAATATACAGACAATCTAACTTTAGACCTAGCTCCTTACCCGATGGCTAAAGGTGCTAAAGACGCAGGTCTGCTATCTCGTCCGTCAATGATGTTTTCAGTGGGGAGAAATTCCAAGCATCCTGCAGAAGCGGCTAAACTAATAAACTTCCTGCTTAACGACACGGATGGTATCAAAGCATTGGGATTAACTCGTGGTATACCGTTGAGCAGTTCAGGTATGAAGGTACTTAAGAGTGAAGGCACACTAGACGAATCTAATTTAGCGTTTGCTGGTTACCAGCAAGCACTATCTTTACCTCAAATAATCGCCTCAACGCCGTACACCGACAATGCGCAGTTAATCGATATTTTCAGTGAAGAACTTCAAGCGATTGACTACGGTGAATCAACTCCTGAAAAAGCAGCGAAAAGTTTCATCAGTAAAGCAAATCGAATGTTGGCTCGTTTAACACGTTAAAAAGCAAGTCCTGACAACAGGTTAAGCAGCTGATATTTGAGCTTGAAGTAAAATTTAAATCACCATTAATCAAAAAGGCACCTTAGGGTGCCTTTTACTTATCTCTGTAATCTTGTTTAAGCTGTTTGGGTTTTGCATCTCTTGCAAAGCGGACTTAGCACAAAGCTAAGTGCGATAAATACAGCTAAACCTGTCAGGCGGAGGACAACGATATGAGTATCGAAATTGCTGGCCGCTTCTGGCCATGCAATCAGCACTGCTGCAATAACAAAGCCGAATCGTTTTGCCCAAGTTAATGGAATACCCAACCAACCAGAGAAACCAATGCTCATAGAAACTGTTGCTAGTGACGCGAGGGTAATTGCGATAAAGATACTCAGTGAATCACCTATCAACAGAATTCCCGGCATGGTGACGAACAGGAACGGCACCAGTAACTTAACAAAACCCAATCGCATCGACTCGACAGCTGTTTCATTTGCAGAAGCTCCAGAAATAGTGGCTGCTGCATAAGCTGCTAGTGCTACAGGTGGTGTGATTGCTGACACCAAGCCAAAGTAGAAGATGAACATGTGTGCAGAGAGTGTTTCCATTCCTAGCTGCGTCATCGCCGGAGCAACCAACACTGCAAGTAACAAATACGCTGCTGAAGTTGGCAATCCCATCCCTAATATGAATGAGGCTAGAGCAGTTAACAGCAGAACACTCCATAGGTTTCCGTCACCGACTTCAATGATCAAACCCGACACCATTAATCCCATACCCGTTAGGTTGAGAATGCCAATCACAATACCAGCTGAAGCAACCGCAGCAACGATCGGTAGCGTGTTTGTCAGTGTCTCTTTGCAAGATTCAATTAAGTCAATCCAGTTAACACGAGTCGCTTTTTTCCAAGGACTAATTGCAAGGCCAACCACAATACCAATAACAGCCGCTTGCGTTGGTGATTTACCTGCAATCATCAATCCTACTAAGGCGAACAGAGGTAGCAACAAATAGCTTTTAGATTTTAATGTGGCTTTAAGCAGCTCCCAACCCGCTTCCGTGTCCGGTTGAAGATTTAAACGACCGGCTTCCAAACGTACGGAGACCATTAATGCCAGAATATAGAGTAGCGCTGGTACTAATGCCGCTAACGCCACTTCCGCATACGGAATACCGATCATTTCTGCCATAAGGAAAGCAGCAGCGCCCATAACAGGTGGCATGATTTGACCAGCAGAAGAGGCAGCGGCTTCTATCGCTCCTGCGAGCTTTGGACTGTAGCCGACACGTTTCATCAAAGGAATTGTGAAAGTACCCGTGGTAACAACGTTAGCAACGGCGCTTCCGTTTAATGAGCCAAGTAAAGCACTGGAAAGTGCGGCAGACAGACCTGGGCCACCTTGCACACGACCCGTTAACCCACGTGCAATATCCACGAAGACTTCACCAGTACCGATTTTGGTTAAGATGGCGCCAAACAGACCAAACAAGAAGATGTATTCAACGGCAACGCCCATCGGTACGCCATAAACCCCTTCGGTTGATAGTAACAGCGTTGAGGTTAGACGATTAAGATCGTAACCGCCATGTCCATACTGACCCGGGATCAAATAGCCAAAATGCGCGTAGAGAAATGCTGTGGTCATGAGTATCACTAACGTATAACCAACCGCGAGCTTTACAAATACAAACACGACTAAAACTAGCGCTAAAAATACCCAGATATCATCGGGTACAGACATGGCGCCACGCATGATGATGTCGATATAAGTATTCCACAGATAAGGACCGGGAATTAACGCTATCAACGACAAGAGATAAAAGCTCCCTCGTACGAGAGATGATCGTTGCTTCGCTGCATAGAACATCATAGCGGCACAAGCGACGAGGGAGAAAAACGAAGAACGTAAAAGCAGAGCTGTGATACCGCCGTAATATGCTCCATACAGCACAAGACCGGCGATACTGACAGCTAATACGCTGAATACTATGGAAACAACTAGCTGCTCCTTCCGACCTAAATAATCAGTTGGAAGAAGCAGACTCGCAAAGGTTGTCTGCTTCATAAGGAGTGCCTCTAGTTAGCTTTTGCTTGATCAAAGTACTTTTGCGCACCAGGGTGTAAAGCAATAGGTGTGTTCGGTGCTGTATCTAGCTGAATAGACTTAGCTTGTGGATGCACCTGACTCAATTCGTCTAGATGAGAGAAAATCGCGTTAGTAATGTTGTAAACCTTAGTCTGATCTTCTTTTCCACTAGTGAATAGAATCGCTGGGTCATTGATCACGGTAACGGGTTGTTTAACGTCTGGATAAGTCCCTTCTTTCAACTGGGCAACTTGATAGAAAGGGTATTTCTTGATCATGTTATTGACCTTATCTTCATCTGCAGACAGAAGCTTCATATCTACCTGAGAATCTAAGTCGATAAGTGATGACGTTGGTGCACCAGCAAGCACGACCGTCGCGTCTACCTGACCATTCACTAGTGCTTTAACCCCTTCAGTGTATGAAAGAAAACGAGGAACGATAACGCCGTAGACACCGTATTCTTCAAGTAATCGCGTTGCAATAACAGCAGCATTACTCCCTGGAGGCCCCATACTTACGCGTTTACCTACAAGGTCTTTAAATGAGTTGATGCCGTTATTATCAATAGTCGCGATTTGTAGAACGGCTGGGTAAAGATATGAAATAGCTGCGACATCTAAAGCGCCGGTCTTTTCAAAAGGACCTTGACCATTTTTGGCTTCAAATAGAGTCGATGAAGAGGATAGACCAAGCGTCATTTGGCCAGCAGCAACTCGATGGTTGTTTTCAACGGATGCGCCAGTCACTTCTGCGCGAGCAGTTGTATCATCTAAGTGTTTGTTAAGGGTTTCCGCTACGCCAGCACCAATCACGTAAAATAGACCACCTGTACCACCGGTACCGATAGAAATACGATCAGCTGCGAGAGAAAACGTCGAAGTCAATGCGGCGGCAAGCGCCGTTGCAAGTAGGATGTTCTTTTTCATTTGTGCCTCGTTATTGGAATAGTCTTTTTATAATTTTTAATGGTTAAATAACGCTCTAACCATGGAGGCAATATATCGCTTGAACCTTTCATGAACCTTTCATGGCGGATTAACATTTACATAACATCTCGCTTTTGTGATCCTTGCATAAGTTCCTTCTAAAGAAAGAAGAACAATCATGTGCAATCAGTTGTTAATCTTTCAATTACTGTGTTTTGACATGGCGTTATGCCACTCTTCCAATAGCAGTTGTTTCTTGGCTTGATCTGTTTGTACAAGCGTCGGTAAGCCAAAGGGAATTGGGCGGAAAATACCATGGGGTTTACGTTGCAAAATGGCGCGGCTGTTTTTACCTTCTGCAGTTTCTGATAAAGGGATTAAGCTAGAGTTTTGTGCTAACTGACTTTGCCCTTCTACAGACAATAAGTAATCTAAAAATTGTCGAGCCAAATCGAGATGCTTAGCATGGCGATAGATGAAAGCGGTACGCATTATGACGGACGTATAGTCGGTAGGCATAATCGTCTCTATCCAAGGGTGTTGTTCTGACCATTCGAAAGCGTAAGACCCCACAAGATTGTATGCGATGAAAATTTCGCCCTTGAGTAGTGCATTTAGCATGCTGGAGCTATTCGGGTAGAGCTGAGCATGGTGCGTACCGAACGCTTCTAGTAATCGACCATAAGTTCGCGATTGTTGAGAGTCGTGAAACCAAGTGAGATAGCCAAGTCCTACGGTTTCAATGTCACTTAAACCAATTTTTCCATCCACTAATGGCCCTTTAGTTCTAATCAAAGAAAGCAATTGTTCTCGACTGCGCGGTAACTCTTCACTGCCTAAAATATCAGTGTTGACGACGATAACTATTGGCTCGAAGGTAAAACCAAACACTTCATTGTGCCACTTAGCCCAGCTAGGCAAAGCAAGTGTTTGGGGCGAATCATAGGGCTGTGCGTAACCGTCGTTAACTAACTTAAATTGCAAGTCCATCGCAGAGCTCATCACAAGATCGGGAACGTCAACGCTTCCCGAGTGAAGATTTGAGACTTGTTGGTAGAGCTCATTGGTATTGAACTCTGTGTAATGAACGGCAACGTCGGGGGTACGCTTTTGAAAGTCCAATAAAACTGGTTCGATAGCCGGATAATTTGCCACACCCCAGATGTTGATGACTCTATTACTGGTCTCTAAGCGGCCTGTCTCCAAAATGGGTTTAAGAATATGTTTTTCAGATGCAACCGTTAGGCTGGATGCCACAATACTTAGTGATAGGCAAACACGAGAAACATAAGAAAATAATGAAGTTCGACCCATTAGCTTTGTTCCTCCACTTGGGGGAAAAGCACTTTAATAATCAAGCCTGTTGGCTGATTGTCTTCAAGCAGGAATAGGGCATGGTGGTGGTTCGCCACTTCTTTGGCAATACTCAAACCGATTCCCGTACCTGTTGTTTGATTGTGCTTACTTCGATAAAAACGCTCAAATACGTGCTGTTTGTCTTCATCGGAAATGCCGATACCTTGGTCTGCCACACTTAAACAAATTCGACCTTCATCTTTGTATAAGCTGACTTTCACTAAGCTGTTTTGTGGGCTGTATTTAACCGCATTTTCTATTACGTTGCGCAGCATTTGTGTCAGTGCCACTTCATCACCCAAAATGTGTGCTTCAATCTCGCCCAGATACTCAATTTCAACTTTGGATTCCAATGCCCAAATGACTAGGCTTCGACACACGTCTTTGGTGATGGTGTCTAATGAAATCATAGTGAAGGCTTCGCTTCTTAGTCTGTGTGTAACGGATGCTTCATTCAGTAAGTGATGAACGGTTTCTGAAAGCAATGAGCTACTTTGAATGATGTCTAACAGTTGCTTTTGTCTAATTTGTTCGTCTTTTTCCACTAAGGCGTTTTGTGCTTGTAGGTTTAACCCTGCTAATGGTGTGCGCAACTGATGTGCAGCTTCTGATGTGAAACGTTTAAGGCGCTCTAAGGTGGTATTGAGCTGAGACATAAAGAAGTTGATGGTTTCCAATAATGGGCGAATTTCAACCGGAACATCCGTATTCAATGGAGTCAGTTCCGTTGAGTGGCGTGAATCGATGGCTTTCTTTAACGATTTTAGCGGACGTAAAACGCGCCAAATTCCGAACATCAACAATGAGAAGGTGACACAAAAAAACACGATCAGAAACTGTATAACGAAGCTACCCATTTCATTCGCGAGCTGACTTCGGGCAAGAGTCGTCTGTCCAAGTGTGACCAGAACGTTTTCACTGTTGTCCGCCTCAATTAGCTGTTTGGACAGCGTGATGAAGCGAACCTCATTACCTTTGTATTCTGCGTTGTAATATTTGGGTGTAAGTAGCGCACTGTTTTGTACGGCAATCGGAGAAGGTAATTCAGAGGGTTGAGGAAGATCTTTATAACCAGTGAGAAATAGACCATCTAAGGTTGTAACCGCATAGAAGGCACGATCGTTTGGCGCTAAGGCCAATGTTTTAAAAGCAGAAACGGGCAAATCAACCACTATCTGGCTATTTAGTAAGTTTATGTTCTCGATGATTTGTAATGCGGCACCGTGGATCAAACGATCATAAGAAACGTTCGCTGCCTTTTTTGCATAAAGGGTTGCAGTCCATATCGCGATTCCATTGATAAGCGTTAGAACAAGAAACGTCATTACAAAAAGTTGGCGGCGAATAGAGGTGTTGCGTTTAGCCATCCTGTCTTTCCAGCAGTTGCTTTTCTAGCACCTGTTTTTCCAACAAGTAGCCTAAACCTCGAATGGTTCGAATCTGGATATTGCTATGGCTTAACAGTTTACGTAAACGCGCGACGTAGATTTCTATGACGTTAGGGCTAGGGTTTTCATCAAAGCTATAGAGGTGATCCATTAACACTTCTTTACTCAGCACCTGAGTTGGATGACCCATAAAGATTTCCAGCAATCTAAACTCACGTTGTTTTAGCTCAAACTCTTGGTCATCAATGCGAATGACGCACTTTTTGTGGTCAAAGCAGACATTTCCAAATTCAAGCACATCTTGAGCTTGTCCTTGGCTGCGTCGTAACAAGGCTCGGATGCGTGCTTCTAACTCACCAAAATCAAAAGGCTTAGTAATGTAATCATCGGCGCCGAGATCAAGCAGTTGAATGCGGTCGTCGACTTGATCACGAGCAGTTACCACCAAAACAGGGGTGTTAACTTTCTGCTGGCGCAGGTGGTTGAGAATAGTCGCGCCATTGGCATCAGGCAGGTTTAAATCTAACAGAATCAGGTCGTAAGGTTGTTGTTGCAACATCGTTTCTGCACTTGAACCCGTCGTTGCAAGGTCGACAGCATGCCCAAGGCGCTTTACTCGGTAGGTAATCGCTTCACTTAGTACAGAGTCGTCCTCAATGACTAATATGCGCATATAAAACTCACTTTCTATTTGTTTTTGATGGAGCCATATAACGTTGTAGTGCAAGGTTAATATGATGCTGGCACAAGAACAAATTCAAAGATTAGACAAGCTATTGAAATTTAGCTTGAATCACAAAGCGCAGGTGGATTGTGACCTGCGCTTTGTTTTATTCAGATCCTACTTACCGCCAGACACTGAATAGTTCATCGAAACATTACGAGATTTTTGGAAAGTTTCGATATCCTCACCACGCATTGAAGCATAGATATGAGGATTAGGAACTCCAGCAACAGCGCCGAGTTTTTCCAGCATAAAGAAGCTCACACCATAGCGAATCATTTCAATCCACTGCAGTTCGGTCAGCATAGTTTGCTCTTGGGCAGTCAAACCGTATTCTTCAAACAGCGCTTGTGGCTCTGACTTGAAACGTTGTCTGTGCTGCGGTTCAATCAAGCGGTGTAAGAAATCGTTTAGACGGTAAGCACTATGAGCACGAGCAAGATCAAATGGGTAAGTACCTTCTAGTTTTTCCACACCCACTAATTCGTGAATTATGTGCTCGCGATGCGCTTCCTGTTCTTGCTCTGTAGGGGTTGTGCCTAAATCTTCAAAGATAACCGTTGCGATGTTAGTCATTGAAGGTAGGTAAGTGGAGCTATGAACATTTCTAACTTTGTCAGACAGCGCACCACGCATGATAAGCCACATAATGACTTCCGCGCCTTCCATACCACCTAGCTCTGCGTACTCAGCCAAACGCATTTGTACTAACTCTTCAGGCGCATGTTCCAACAACTCAAGGAAGCGTTGATCCCATTCGACGTTGTTGAACCCACATCGTTCACCGTGCACTTGGTGTGATAAGCCCCCTGTCGCCACAACAGCAACACGTAGTTCAGGATCTGGAAAGCTTTCAATCGCTTTACGTAAACTCTTACCTAACTTGTAGCAACGCTTCGCATTAGGAATAGGAAATTGAAGTACACCGACTTGCAGCGGGACGATGTGACCTTTCCAACCATCTACTTGAGGCGAAATCATCGAAAGTGGTGAGAAACAGCCGTGATCAAGAGGCTTTTTCTGGAACACTGATAGATCAAATTCATCTGCAACAAGCGATTGTGCAATGTGGCGAGAGAGTTCAACGTGACCTTTAACCGCTGGATAGTTACGAGCGCCACCACCTTCATCGGCAGGGCGGTATTCATCATCAACACCCAGTACAAAAGGCGAGTAATGGTCAAAAAAGAACGATGTGATATGGTCGTTAAAGATCATAAACAACACATCAATATTCTGCTTTTCTACCCACTCTTGAACCACTTGGAAACCAGTAAAAATCGGTTTCCAACCAGGATCGTTGTCTTTGTTATTGTCCTTGGCATAGCCGATAGTCGGCGAATGTGAGGCACCAATGCCTCCGATAAGTTTGGCCATATTTGCTATTTCCTTGTTAGTAGCAAGGTCCTTATTGTTTTATTTTTTCTTGTTTTATATTTGCATCAATAGATGCGTTGGGCTGAGGTACAGGTTTTATTTGTTCGTAGGGTAAGCCTACGTATTGTTCTGCGATGAGCTTCATTCCCGCTTCATTTTGTAAGTAAAACTCAAGCTCGGAATCTGCCATCTTCTCAACGAAAGCACGTTGGAACTTTTGGTCGCCATCAAAGTGATGAAGCATGTTCGTCATCCACCATGAAAAACGCTCTGCGTTCCAAATGCGACGAAGACACACTTCGGAATATTGGTTTAATATTTCACGTGGTTGACCCGAATAATAAGCGGTTAGAGCTTGATACAGTGCCGCAACGTCGGAAGCGGCAAGGTTCAAGCCTTTCGCCCCTGTAGGCGGTACGATATGAGCAGAATCGCCGACAAGGAACAATTGGTTGTGCTGCATCGGTTCACACACAAAAGAGCGAAGTGGGGCAATGCTTTTCTCTAGGCTTGGACCTGTAACCAGTTTCTGCGCTTCATGTTCTGGTAAGCGACGTTTTAACTCTTCCCAGAATTTCTCATCGCTCCAGTTTTCTACCTTTTCTGTGTTAGGAACTTGCAGATAGTATCGTGAGCGAGTTTCAGAACGTTGGCTTGCAAGCGCAAAACCACGTGAATGTTTACAGTAAATCAGCTCATCACAGACAGGCGGTGTGTCAGCGAGTAATCCCAGCCAGCCGAACGGATAAACACGTTCGTATTCGGTGCGTATTTCCGTAGGAATGCTTGGACGAGACACACCGTGGAAACCATCACAACCTGCAATGAAATCGCATTCGATCTGATAAGGCTCACCTTGGTGTTCAAAATAGACAGTCGCTTTGCCTTGCTCAGGGTTATCAATGCTGGTTACTGGCGAGGAGTAAAAACTCATTTGCTGTGAATCTTTACGAGCTTGCATTAAGTCACGTGTTACTTCGGTTTGTCCGTAGCAGGTCACCACTTTACCGTCGGTAAGGTTTTTAATATCGATGTAAGTTTTACGACCTTCGACACTGATGTAAAAACCGTGGTGAACAATGCCTTCGTCATCTAAGCGTTGGCTACAACCAGATTCACGCAGCAGATCAACAAAGCCTTGCTCTAATATGCCTGCACGAATGCGTCCTAGAACGTGTTCTTCAGAGGTGCGCTCCACGATAATGTTGTCTATCCCTTGTTTCGCTAGCAACTGACCCAGTAATAAACCGGAAGGACCTGCACCGATGATGGCAACTTTAGTAGTTAAGGTTTTCATGTCCAACTCCATTTATAGATGCGGGATTAGTGCTAAAGCCAGTGAAGGGAAGCCGATCAACAAGCCAAGGCGAACTATGTCTGAGATAACAAACGGAATAACGCCTTTGAAGATGTCACCGATGTTGAGCTCTTTGTCTAAGGATTTAATAACGAAGACGTTCATGCCAACGGGCGGTGTAATCAGACCTACTTCAACCGTAATAACGGCGACGATACCAAACCAAATTGGGTCGAAACCTGCCGCTTGAATCAGCGGGAATACCACTGGCACAGTCAATAACAGCATTGCAATACTGTCCATAACACAACCCAATAGGATGAACAGCATGAGTACAGCAAACAGCACCATATAAGGAGACAGATTCATGCTGTTTACGTAGTCGACTAGCGAGTAAGAGATACGCGAAACAGATAGGAAGAAACCAAAGATTTCCGCGCCGATGATCATAAAGAAGATCATTGCTGAGATAGATAAGGTTTCATTGACCGCATCTTTAAACATTTCCCAAGTCATGCCACGAACAAAGGCGATAACCATGGTTAGTGCCGCGCCAATTGCCGCAGCTTCTGTTGGGGTAAAGAAACCAGCGTAAATACCTGTGATGATTGATGCGAAAATTAAGCTAAATGGCAGCAGACCTTTCAAACCAACGATCTTTTGCATTAGTGTGGTTTTCTCTCCCGGTGTTGCTAACTGAGGGAACAACCATACGGTTACAGCAACCGCCACACAGTAAAGTGCCAAACCTAGCAACCCCGGAATTACGCCAGCGATAAACATGTCGCCAACGGATTGTTCAGTAATCAATGCGTAAAGTAGCAATGCGATAGAAGGTGGGATCATAATGCCTAACGTACCACCGGCAGCGAGTGTGCCAGCAGCTAACGCTGGGGAATAACCGTTCTTTTTCATTTCAGGCAATGCTACGCGAGACATACTTGCTGCTGTTGCCAATGAAGAGCCAGAAATCGCAGAGAAAATGCCGCACGAAGTGACAGCCGCTAAAGCCATACCACCGCGCCATGAGCCAAACATGGTTTTCGCGCCATTAAATAGCTCTTGAGACATACGCGCTTTCGATGCAAAAACGCCCATAAGAATAAACATTGGAATTGGGCTGAAGCTGTAGTTGGATAGCGCATCAAAAGGTGCGCTGTCTAAAATCGCAACCGCAGGTTGGAAAGCGACGATGGAAGTAAAGCCAACGAAGCCAGTCACTGCCATTGAAAGAGCAATTGGAGCTCTAAATGCAATCAAAATCAGCATGATTGCAATACAGATGAAGCCGATCATTGATGCGTCCATTACAACACCTCTTTATGTTGATGATGGGATTTTTCCTGAGAAGAAGCTTTTTCTTGAGAAGAAGCTTTCTGTGATTTGCCTTCTTCAGTGTTGTGGTGATGATTTTGGATAAGATCCCAAGTAATGATCAAACAACGAAGTGTTAGAACAGTAGTAGCAACAACGACTACACGATAAATCCATGGCATAGGAATCATCAGATCTTGAGTTGTTTCTCCGCTTAAAACTGCGCCTTCAATGGCGAGGTAAAAGCGGTAAGTCATACCAGCTCCTAACAGAGCAAAGCCAAGTAGATAAAAAGACTCTAAGTAGACTTTGGTTCTCTCAGACATTTGCTCTGTAAAGAGGTCAACGATAACCTGAGAGTCACCAACAGACTGGGGTAGAGTGAAGAGTACGGTAAACAACAAGCCATACTTAATCAGTTCTACACCACCTATAAATGTGAGGGCTATGCTGCCATCACTCAAACCATATAGTGTACGTGTCACTACATCTACTAAAGTGACTAACATCATTCCAATCAGCAGTACTCCGCTGCACGTGTGCATGGCGTATGCAATTCGATTGATGAAGTTTTTGAGTACAGTCATGAGGTAACTCCCAACATCGTACGTTTAAGCAGGGTTTGCACAGCTAGAGCTAGATAGCTCTAGAGCACGGTCGTAAACTTTTTGTGCAGGCAACCCTTTAGCTTCTAGATCGCGGATGTACTCTTGAGTCACTGAATCCAACATTGGTTTCCAGTCTGCTTTCATTTGCGCGTCACTGATTGTTACGATGTTGTCGCCCATTTTCTCAGCTTCCATACGACCTTTTTCATCAAGACGGTCGAAAGATTGCCCAGATTTGATTGACCATTCCATGCCAGAGTTTTTGTCGATAACCGCTTTAAGCTCTGAATCCAGACGGTTGTACACGTCTTTGTTCATCGTCACGATGAAAGATAGAGAGTAAAGACCACCGATGTCGGTGTGGTTGTCAGCAAGTTCGTTGAGTTTGAATACTGTTGCGCCTTCCCATGGAAGTGCTACACCATCGATCACGCCACGTTGCATTGATTGGTACGATTCAGGAGCAGGCATACCTACAGGTAGTGCTTTTGATTTCTCAAGTAAGCTTGCGACTACAGAAGTTGGACGGCGAATACGTAGGTTTGCTAGATCTTCAGGCTTTTCAACTTTTTTGCCTTTCGTGTGCAGCATGCCTGGGCCGTGAGTGAACAGGAATAGCGGCTTGGTATCTTTGTATTCAGAAGCGATCAAACCTTCGTTATAAAGAGTTTGAATTACACAAGAACCTTGCGCAGCATTTTTCACCACACCTGGGAGTTCAACCACTTGAGTAAGCGGGAAACGGTTAGCTGTGTAGCCTTGTACTGTCGCCGTTACGTCAATGATTTGATGGCTTACTGCATCGTATTGCGCTGGTGGCTTAGCAAGCATAGCGCTGGCGTAAATTTCCACGTTGATACGGCCTTTAGAATCTTCTTTTACTTGGTTCGCCCAGTTTTCGAAGATGTCTTTTTGCGCAGCAGAAACCGCTGGCCAGAAGTGACCAAAACGAAGTGTTACGTCAGCAGCTGAAGCAGTACCAGCTGACAACATCGCACCCAGTGCGCAAGCGTAGGTTAGGGTAGTTATCTTATTCATGTTCGTATCCATACTTTGTTATTGGTGTATTTTTACAACCTAGACAGGCGTTAAACCGGTTTTCGGTTGGCTGACTCTTTGTTTCTGTTTTGGTTTAATCTCTTATTGGATATCCATTAAGAGCAAATTTTTTATTTATCAGTCGTTTTGTAATAGTTGTTCTAGTTTATGTAGTGTTTCCATAGCGCCTAAGCACTGTGCGACTGAAGAATTTGGTTCGCGTCCCTCTTTAATTGCCGAGATGAACTCACGGTCAATAAGCTCAATACCGTTGTTTGATACAGCCACACCTGACAGATCAATTTGTTTGTCGTAACCGTCGTAAAGATCGTCGTAACGAGCGATATAGGTGCCTTCTTCACAGATGTAACGGAAGAAAGTGCCAAATGGACCATCGTTATTAAATGAAAGAGAAAGAGTACAAATCGCACCCGATGGCACTTTCATACCAATACACATGTCCATCGCGATACCCAGTTCAGGGTGAACAGGGCCTTGCATCGCTTGTAAACGATTCGATTCTTCACCGGTTTGGTATTGGAACAGGTCTACCGTGTGGCAAGCGTGGTGCCATAGCAGATGATCAGTCCAAGTTCTCGGCTCGCCTTTTGCGTTGGTATTGGTTCTGCGGAAAAAGTAGGTTTGTACATCCATTTGTTGGATGTGCAGTTCACCGGCTTTGATTTTGTTATGAATCCATTGATGGCTTGGGTTGAAACGGCGTGTATGGCCGGCCATTGCTACAAGCCCTGTACGTTTTTGCGTTTCAACTAGGCGACGTGAATCTTCAACGTTGTCAGCCATAGGTATTTCAACCAATACATGTTTACCTGCTTCTAAACACGCTATTGCTTGGCTTGCATGCAATTGTGTCGGTGTTGCAAGAATGACAGCATCAACAGTATTAAGTTGTAGAGCTTCTGTTAGGTTATGACAGATCGCGGCATCAGGGTATTGCTCACCTAAAGCTGCCATTTTGTCGGCTTCTGTACCTACGAGAGCGCTGATTTTTACGTCATCAATCTGCTTTAGAGCATCAAGGTGTTTACTACCAAATGCGCCAGTTGCTCCGACTACACAAATATTCATAACGTTTCCTTGTATTTACTTGTTGAGTTAAACATTAAGTACTTAATTCGATTGGCTTAAAACCATATTACTCGGGAAAAATTCAAGTGACTTGAATATATCCTTGAACATAGAAATCTGATGACTATCAATAGCAAGTGCATTGTCCTCTTGGCTTAGCACTCCTTCTATATAGATGCCTTTCACGTTTTCCACACCGTTCTTAAGTTGTTTTTTTTGCTCAGATGGCGCTCTCAAATCCGCGACGATCTGCCCAGGTTTAATGTGTTGTTCTAGTTCACTGACCCAAGGGGTCAAATCGACATTACCGTCTGAGACTAAAACCAGATGCGCGCTGTTCACTGCATCCGATACCGAGAAACAACCTTGAACACCACAGACAATGAATCGCTCTAATTGTGCTTTACAGGTTTTTGACTCCAAAGCGGAAGGATCAAACGCTGTGATTACTCGGTCTGGTCTATTCAATCCAAGGTTAAGCATCGACTCTGCTGTATTGCCAAAACCGATGAAGGCTAGTCGTGAAATTTTTGGCATACATGTCCCTTATCAAGAGTAGGTTCTTATTCTGTAAATTCGCGTTAACAAAACATTAGCAATTGGATTGAAGGAGGGAAAATAGGAAATTAGTAATGGCTATTCAAAATTTGAATAGCCAATATTGAATTGGCTATCTATTTTTCTAATAAGTCAGTGAGGGATAAACCTATTTGTCTAATGGTTGAAATGAAGGCTTCCTGCGGTGTTGTGCCTTGCCAGCTCTTGCGTATGGTAATACCGATTGCCCGTTTGTTCTGCTCTGTGTCGTAGTCAATAATATCAAACAGTTGATCGCTTAATTCTCTGTGGACTTGATGTTTTGGCAACATAGTAAGTTTGTCACTCCCCATCAGAATTTCTCTAACCAACATTTGCGAACTTGCTTCAATGATCTGAATTGGCAGTGTATGGTCTTTACGCTGGAATATCTGTTCAAACATAGTTCTGCCTGGGGTATTGGTTCTTGATATTACCCAGCCATATTCACACAAATCATCGAGTGTAATTGGCGTTTTCTTCAGGCTTAGAGGATGATTTTTCCTAGCTAGGATGACGTTTGAAGTAAAGAACAATGTTTCTTGATGGACATCATAAGAAGGGACGGGAAAGCGCAACGCACCTACGATGATATCAACTTCTCCTCGACGTAAGTGGTCGAGTAAATCCTCGTAAATACCGTCTACCACACTGACGTTAAAGTCTGGATATTGCTCAGTAAACTGATTGATAGCTTGTGGAAGAATGCAAGTTCGAGCAAGAGGCAAACTGCCGACAATGATACTGCCTGAGCTAATATTATTGTTGGCATTAATATCTGCAATGCCTTGATATATCTCATTAAATGCCAGCTTTACATCACGACTCAGGTTTTGCGCTGTTTTACTTGGGCTGACGCCTAAGCTGGTTTTTTCGAACAGAACCGAACCTAAATAATCTTCTAAATCTTTGCAAGCTCGGTACAGGGATGATTGGGATATCCCTATATTGCGCCCAGCCGCTGAATAGTTTTGAGCCTCAGATACCGCAACTAAGGCTGTTAGCTGGGTGGTTGTAACTGCAAATAGGCTGGCGGTTTGCGTAGAAGCGGTCTTCTTATCAAGGTGATAACTGCGTTTGATGGCTTGGCTTAAGATGTCCAGTGCCCGTTCTACGCGAAAGCGAAATATCTCACCTTCTTTTGTTAGGCTCATACCGTCTGTCTTTCTTTCAAACAACGCAGTTTTCAATTGTTTTTCGATTTTTGCCAGCGCTTGAGTGATCGCTGGCTGAGATAAAAAGATACTCTCCGATGCTTTATTAATACTTCCATGTTTTACCACTGCAATAAAAGCAACGAGGTGTCTTAAGTTAGGTATTTTTTCCATGGCATGCGCAATTTTATATGGATTGGTTAAGGTGACTATATCAAAACTCAATAGCATTGTTTCAAAATGAAATGGCAAAAAGTTAACTGAGTGTAAATACTGTGAACCTACTCATTAAAGTTTGCATGGATCAGAAACAGGGAGCTAATAAAGTATGATCATTGACTGCCATGGACATTACACGACGACTCCGCCACAAGTAGGAGAGTATCGAGATAAGCAAAAAGCAGCATTAAAAAGCGACCCGACTCATAAAGGTGAAAAGGGCGTGATGCACATCAGTGATGATGAAATCCGCGAAAGTATCGATAGCAACCAACTGCGTCTACAACGTGAGCGTGGCACCGATCTCACTATTTTCTCTCCACGCGCGAGCTGGATGGGACACCACATTGGTAACGAATACACAAGCCGTTACTGGACTGAGCATCAGAATGAATTGATTCGCCGTGTGTGTGACTTATACCCAAATAACTTTGCTCCTGTTGCTCAGTTACCGCAATCACCGGGTGTAACACCAAGTAAGTCGATTCCAGAACTCGTTCGTTGTGTAGAAGAGATGGGTTTCATTGGTTGTAACTTGAACCCAGATACAACGGGTGGCTTTTGGAAAGATGCATCGCTTGCTGACCGCAGTTTCTATCCTTTATACGAGAAGATGGTTGAACTTGATGTTCCAGCGATGATTCACGTAAGTGCGGCTTGTAATAACTGTTTCCACACCACAAGTTCACACTACCTAGGCGCAGACACTACCGCGTTCTCACAATTGCTGATGTCTGACGTATTCAAAGATTTCCCAGAGTTAAAAATCATCATTCCTCATGGCGGCGGCGCAGTGCCTTACCACTGGGGACGTTTCCGCGGTATCGCTCAGGACATGGGCTTGCCACCGTTGGAAGAATCTGTGTTGAACAATATTTACTTTGATACCTGTGTGTACCATCAAAAAGGTATCGATTTGCTGCTTGATCTTCTACCAGTGAAAAACATTCTGTTCGCTTCTGAAATGATTGGCGCAGTGCGTGGTATCGACCCAGAAACAGGTCACTATTTTGATGACACTAAACGTTATATCGATGCAAACACCAAGTTGAGCCTTGATGAGAAAGAGCAAATCTTCTCAGGCAACGCTCGCCGTGTATTTAGTCGTTTAGATTCCATCCTCAACAAAGCATAACGAAGGGATACATCCGATGAAAAACTTAGTTGTACAAAACGTTGAACGTGTAGACGAAGAAACCATTCGCGGTTTGGCTGAATGTGGTGTTGCTACGGTTCACGAAGCTCAAGGTCGTAAAGGTCTTCTGGCTGATTACATGCGCCCGATTTATAGCGATGTATCAGTAGCTGGCTCTGCAATCACTATTTCTGGTGCTGCCGGTGACAACTGGATGATTCACGTTGCCATCGAACAGTGTAAACCGGGTGACATCCTTGTTTTCGCGCCTACTTCTCCTTCGAATCATGGCTTCTTTGGTGACTTACTAGCGACTTCTGCTCAGGCACGCGGTGTCGTAGGTTTGATCATCGATGGAGGTGTGCGTGATGTAAGAGTTCTCAAAGGTATGAACTTCCCTGTGTGGTCAAAACATATCTTTGCTCAAGGTACAATCAAAGCCACTTTGGGTTCAGTGAATGTGCCCATTGTCTGCGCAGATGAAGTTATTAATGCCGGTGATGTGATCGTTGCAGATGATGACGGCGTGTGTGTGGTTCGCAGTGAAGAGGCTGTTGAAGTGCTGAAAGCAGCGCGTGCTCGTGAAGCTTTTGAAGAGCAAAAACGCCTTCGTTTTGCCAACGGTGAACTGGGTCTTGATGTATACGACATGCGTGGCAGATTAGAAAAAGAAGGTCTGAAATATGTCTGATTATCCATTGTCTGCGCCTTGTTTGTGGATGCGAGGTGGTACATCTAAAGGTGGTTACTTCTTGGCGTCTGATTTGCCACAAGTAGAAAGCGAACGTGATGAATTCTTGCTGCAAATCATGGGTTCGCCTGATGTAAAACAGATTGATGGGATGGGGGGCGCTAATCCCCTGACTTCAAAAGTCGCAGTTGTAAAACCATCGGAACGTGAAGGTGCAGATGTGGATTACCTGTTTTTACAGGTGTTTGTCGACCAAGCAATTGTTACCGACAAGCAAAACTGCGGAAACATACTTGCAGGAGTTGCGCCTTTCGCGATTGAAAAAGGGTTAGTGTCAGCTACAGGTGATGTTACCGATGTCACTGTCTACATGGAAAATACTGGGCAATACGCCGTTTGTCGTGTACCAACTCCAGATGGCAAAGTGAATTATCGCGGTGACGCTCGTATTGATGGCGTACCAGGTACTGCGAGTCGAATCGAAATTGAATTTAAAGACACTGCCGGTTCTAGTTGTGGGGCATTACTCCCAACTGGAAACGCCGTCGATGAGATTAACGGTCTTAATGTCACTCTGATTGACAACGGTATGCCCGTGATTGTGATTGCTGCGGATGAACTTGGGTTACGTGGTAACGAATCGCCGCAACAACTTGAAGAAAACAAAGAGTTACGTTCGCAACTGGAAGCCTTGAGATTAAAAGCGGGGCCAATGATGAACCTTGGTGATGTGAGCGCTTTGTCTGTACCTAAGCTAAGTATTGTTAGTACAGCGACGCAGGGCGGAACACTGAATACTCGCACCTTTATTCCGCACCGATGCCATGACGCAATTGGTGTGCTTGGTGCAGTTAGTGTAGCTACGGCATGTTTGCTTGAAGGTTCGCCGGCAGAACGCATCGCCAATTTGCAAACTGCATCTACGTTTTCTTTAGAAAACAAAATGACTTTAAGCATCGAGCACCCGACCGGAGAGTTGAGCGTGGTGATGCAGTTAGATGAAACCAATAACGTGAAAAGCGCGGCGATACTTAGAACGGCGCGCAAATTGTTTGATGGTGTTGTGTTCGGGCATTAAGCCTGACTGTGCTTATGGGTTAGCAAGTGCAGTAGACGCTATCAACATATAAAAATTATAAAACTGAAGGATTTAGAACATGGATAAAGATTACCTACCTTTTCATCCACAGCCGAGTAAGCCAAAATTCTCGGTGCCTGCGGGTGCTGTTGACGCGCACTGCCATGTATTTGGACCAGGCGAACAATTTCCGTATTCACCTAAACGAAAATACACACCGTGTGACGCTTCAAAACACCAGTTGTTTGCACTGCGCGACCATCTAGGATTCAGCCGTAACGTGATTGTACAGGCGTCTTGTCATGGTACAGATAACGCAGCGCTGATTGATGCATTAGAATATGCAGGCGAACTTGCTCGTGGTGTGGCTGTGGTCTCTCCTGATATTACTGAGCAAGAACTACAAAAGATGCACGATGTGGGTGTTCGCGCGGTTCGTTTTAACTTCGTAAAACGCTTAGTCGACGCAACGCCAAAAGAAGTTTTCTTAGGTATTGCCGACAAAATTAAACCGTTTGGATGGCACATTGTGGTGTATTTCGAGGCGCAGGATTTCGATGACATAGCACCATTCCTTGTTGAGTTGAATACACAAATTGTTATCGATCACATGGGGCGCCCTGATGTTGCTTTAGGTGTTGATCACCCTAACTTCCAGAAGTTTGTAAAACTGCTTGCGGATAATCCACAGATTTGGACAAAAGTAAGTTGCCCAGAACGATTAACTCAAACGCCGCCGGATTACAGCGATGTGGTTCCTTTCGCCAAGTTGTTGGTCGAGAAATTCCCCAACCAAGTTCTTTGGGGAACAGACTGGCCGCATCCGAACATGAAATCACATATGCCGGATGATGGTCATCTTGTGGATGTCATTCCACAGATTGCAACGACGCCAGCACTGCAACAAGCCTTGCTTATTGATAACCCGATGAAACTTTACTGGGAGTAGGAGGCAGCTATGGCTTACGTAAAAAACGAAGTACCTGTATTCGGAACTACATTCTTCGACGGCGCTATGGCTCGCAAAGGCTATGGGCTTAACAAAATGTGTTACACCTTTAACGAAGCATCAGCTCGTGAAGAGTTTTTTAAAGATGAAATGGCGTATTGCGATCGTTTCGGATTAACAGAAGCGCAAAAGAAAGCAGTACACGATCGTGATGTACTAAAGCTAATTGAAGAAGGCGGCAACATTTACTACCTCGCGAAATTTGCAGGTTTGCTTGGCATGAACATGCAAGACATTGGTGCTCTACAAACTGGAATGAGTTTAGAAGCATTTAAACAAAAACTGGTTGATGCAGGGAGATAAGACCATGGCGCAAATACTCGGTGGTATCACCACTTCACACATACCCGCAATTGGTCGCGCAATTGATGAAGGGCTAGAGCAAACTCCTTATTGGAAACCGTTTTTTGATGCTTATCCGCCGGTTCGTCAGTGGCTAAATGAGAAGCAACCGGATGTTGCGATCATCTTTTACAACGACCACGGTTTAGAATTCTTCATCGATAAGAAGCCTACCTTCGCTATTGGTGTTGCTGAGCAGTACCACAACTCTGATGAAGGTTGGGGTATTAAACCTATTCCAACCATTCACGGTGAATCGGAAATGGCATGGCATATCTGTAATGAGTTGGTGGATAACGAATTCGATATCACTATATGCCAAGAGATGAAGGTCGACCATGGTTTAACTGTACCTATGCAACTTATGTGGCCGGGTAATCATTATGATCATATGAAGATCATTCCTGTTTGTATCAACGTAGAGCAGCATCCAATGCCATCGCCAAAGCGCTGTTACGATTTGGGTAAAGCGATCGGTGATGCGGTTCGTAGCTACGACAAAGACTTAAAAGTCGTTGTTTTAGGGACGGGCGGTTTGTCCCATCAGTTGGATGGCGAGCGTGCAGGTTTTATTAATAAAGAGTTCGACCTTTACTGCATGGACAAAATCGTAAATGAACCTGAAGCATTGACCAAATTATCGATTCGCGATCTCGTTGAACAAGCGGGTTCACAAGGGCCTGAGCTAATCATGTGGTTAGGTATGCGCGGTGTGCTAAATCCAACTTTAGAGGTTAAACACAGCAACTACCATGTTCCAATCTCCAATACTGGTGCTGGTTTGCTGCTGCTTGAGTAGCCATTAAATACGACAACAAACTGTAAAGCGGTGAATTTGGTAAGCGGCGTTAAGGCTTTTACTGGATTACCGCTTTAATTTCATCGGACGAGATAAAGAGATACTGAATTATGAGAGTGTTACTTGCTGAGGATGACCTAGTTCTCTCTAAATCCATATCCAACAAAATATCTAAGCTTGGGTTTGTAGTGGATGTTGCCCTAGATGGACATATTGCGGAGCAATTTCTCAAGTCAATGGTTTATGACCTCATCATTTTAGATCTCAACATGCCTAAAATCGATGGGAGAGATGTTTTAAAACATCTTAGAGCAAGAGGGGTCATTACGCCTGTATTAGTCCTTACTGCCCGTGTTCAATTGGAAGACAAAGTTAACGTACTGAATTTGGGCGCTGATGATTACCTCACCAAACCCTTTGATTTTGAAGAACTAGAAGCTCGATGTCGTGCTTTAGTCCGAAGAAGCCGTGGCTTAGCAAATGACAAAATTGAACATGGTGATCTGATCGTTGATAGGCAGGCTTGCGCGGTATTCATCAACGAAGAACCGGTCAGTCTTACACATACTGAGTACCGGTTACTAGATTTAATGCTGTCAAATACGGGCAGGGTATTGAGTAAAGGCGCGATATTAGATCATCTCTATACTTATGACGATGCACCAAGTCCAAGTGCGGTAGAAACCTATATTGCAAGACTGCGTAAATCACTCTCATCGAGTTCCACCTTCAGTTTAAGAACACTGCGCGGATTAGGTTACGTTGTGGAAAGCACACCATGATTGCGCAAAGCTATTCGATTCGTCAGAGGATTTGGTTAGTAACAGCATTGGTGCTCTTCATCATGAGTTGCTTAGTTTTTTGGTCTGCTGGGCTTTACGGGGAGCGCGCAGCGCGCATCTCTTATGACAGACAACTTATGGGGGCAGCGCTGCAAATGGCAGAAAATGTCAATTTGGTTGATGGAGAAATAGAGATTGATTTGCCTGTCTCAGCCTTCGAAATGTTGTCTATGGCAAAAAAAGATCGGGCATTCTATTCAATCAAAACGGTCTCGGGTGAATTGCTGACAGGCTATCCTGAGCTTCCTTTGGCTCCTTATACAGACGAAGTTAAAGAAGCTAAAATTCAATACTATGACGCTCACTATAGCGGTGAAGCGACGCGTTTTATTCAAGTCACAAAACGTTTGCTCGATAGCGATTTTGATAACTACATCATTCTGACGTTGGGGCAAACCATACTTGCAAGAGCAGAACTTGCCCATGAAATGCGTCTGTTTGTGGTGCAGTTTGTTATTGTGATTTTTGTTGTGTCTCTGTCGCTGATATTAATGGGTGTTTGGTTTGTTTTGCGTCCATTAAAGCAGATTCGAAAAGAGCTAGACTCGCGATCATCGGTAGATCTATCACCAATCAATCTTATTGTTCCAAGAGAGATTACGCCTCTAATTCGCTCTATCAACTTCTTTATGGCTCAACTTCAATTAACATTAGAGCGCTTAAAGCGTTTTAGTAGTGAAGCTGCACATCAACTTCGAACACCATTAGCTGGGCTTAGTTTAGAAGCGCAAAGCGCACTTACAGAAACCAATGAAAAAGCTAGGCAAGAACAACTAGGCAACATTGTGTCGTGTAGCAATGAACTCACAATTATGATTTCTCAACTATTAAGTCGTGCAGATTTAGTCCATCGATTCCAGAGTGATGAGAATCAACAAGTGCACTTTTCAGCATTAGTCGTTGATGTGTGCCGAGATATTGCGATTACGGCACTTAAAGATGAAGTTGAAATCGCTTATTTAAGTGAAGGATTAGAACTTAAGTTACATGGTAACGAATATGCATTGAGACAGATGGTTAGAAACATACTCGAGAACGCAATTAAATACAGTCCAAAGTATGCGGTTGTTGAGGTTGAATTGCTTTGTGTCGGAAAGCAAGCCCTGCTGCAAGTTCGTGATAGTGGTGAGGGAATCAAAGACGAAGAGAAAGAACGAGTATTGGAATATTTCTATCGTGGGAGCAATAACTTACAACCGGGAACGGGGATTGGTTTAGCCATTGCAAAAGAAATTGCAGAACACCATAACGCAAGTTTATGTCTGAAAGATAATGCGCCAACTGGACTCATCGTCGAAGTGGCTTTTCCTCGAGAAAGTGAATATGAAAGTTAGAACAATAGTACTAACGTTTTTGATTACGTTAAGCAGTGTCTCTGTCGCGGAGGATATCTACCATATTGAAAATCCAAATCCTTTAGGTTCGAAACAGACCCAACTTAAAATTTATGGCGCAGCAGATTTCGATGCCATACAACCCATATTCGAAGGATATTTGAGAGAGAATCCCAACCTTACCATCTTGTATAAAGAGTTCAGTACAAGAGAATTAGACTACTACGTCAAATCTACTGGTGATTGGCCTGATGTACTAATGAGTCCTGCTATGGATCTGCAAATCAAACTGGTTAATGATGGTTTTGCTAAGGAATATGAGTCTAGCAATATCAGTCAATTACCCGAATGGGCGGCGTGGCGAGATGAGGTTTTTGCCTTTACCTATGAACCAGTTGCTATAGCTATTAACAACAATGTATTGGGCAATTTCCCTTTGCCGACAAACCGTAAAGAGCTATTGGATTTAATTAGAGATAAAGGTGATACCTTCGATGGGAAGATCGGTTTATTGGATATGGATACGGTTGGACTTGGTTATCTGACGTGGGCATACGACAGCCAGCAATCACGAATGTACGGACGATTGTTAGAAGTGTTCGGCGCTCGCAGTGCCAAACTGTATCCAAACAGCACCAGTATGTTGCAGGCATTAGCAAATGGAGAAATTTATGTGGCGTATAATGTACTCGGCTCATATGCCTCGAAATGGGCGGAGGTGAATTCACAGCTATCGGTTATTCTGCCTTCTGACTATACGTCTGTCATATTGCGCAGTGCGCTAGTCCCTAAAAAGGCACAGAGACCAAATCAAGGTTTCGCCTTTATTGATTATTTATTGTCAGATAAAGGGCAGACTATACTCGCTAATCAATCAAGTCTGATTCCTGTAAGAATCGCGCCATCAAGTAGTAGTGCTATTAATAAATTACGTCGTTCAAAACACAGTCCTTTGATCCCCATTACTTTTGGTTTACCGCTGATTTTGTTGACGGATCAAGCAAAAAGAAGCTTGCTACTTAAAGAATGGGACAACTCATTAAAGCTTTAACGCGTCAAACATTCAATGTTAGGAAAATGTTTCTTAGTAAGGTTATTGCAAGGTTCATTGCTTAAAATGCGACCGAATATAATAAAACAAGAAACGAGGTCTACAATGAACAAACTAGTTTTTGGGCTAGCTGCTGGCATAGCTTTATCTGTCTCTACAATATCAACAACTGCAATGGCACAAGATTTCTCCGGTGAACGAGTTGAGTGGATCGTTCCGTTTAAAGAAGGAGGGGGCACAGATGTATGGGCACGCTTTTTCTTACCTAAGGTGACTGAGTCTTTGCCTGGCAATCCGACGGTGGTTATTAAGAACATTCCTGGTGGCGGCTCTATTAACGGTGCTAACCAATTCGACGCTCGTGCAAAAAGCGATGGTACAAACATCTTTGGCTCAACAGCTTCTACACTTTTCTACTATTTGCTTGGCGATAAACGTGCACGTTACGAACCTAAAGACTGGCAAGCCGTGTTTGCAACACCAACAGGCGGTGTTTTGTACATCAATCCGGAGTTAGGGATTAGGGATGCAAAAGACTTAGCAAAATTAAAAGACACGGAACTAGCATTCCCAAGCTTGGGACCAACATCGCTGGATTTAGTACCACTACTCGCAATGGACATGTTAGGACTAAAAATAAAACCAGTTTTTGGTATGGACCGTAGTGCAGGGCGCTTGGCATTTGAACGTGGCGAAGTCAATATTGACTACCAAACATCAGCTCCTTACATTCAAAAAGTTCAACCTTTAGTGGATCAAGGCACAGCGTTGCCGCTGCTAACTTGGGGTATTTTGGATGACAACGGCAACATCGTTCGTGATCCTTCTTTCCCAGACCTACCAACCTTCACTGAAGTGTATGAAATGGTTCACGGTAAGAAGCCAGAAGGCCAAGTGTACGATGTATGGAAAACTTTCTTCATTGCTGGCTTTGCTGCACAAAAGATTATGTTCCTACCGAAAGATGCTTCAGCAGATACATTAAACACCTACCGTGAAACTATGGTTAAGATTGCCAGTCAACCAGGCTTCAAAGAAGAAGCAAGTAATGCTATCGGTGATTATGACCAAATTGTGGGTAAAAGCATCGAACCAGCCGTGAAGATGATTTTCAGCCTGTCAGACGAAAACAAAGCATGGATCCAAAGTTGGTTGACGAAAAACTATAACGTCAAATTTTAATTGTTCTTGCTGTTGTATACACGGTTTCACATTGAGTGAAATCGTGTATTTCGTACGTTATAGGTGCAACCATGTTTGATGTATTTGTGTCTGCATTTTATGCAGTTGTTTCTATGGAGCATATGCTCTTTCTTTGTGTTGGTGTGGTTTTAGGTTTAGCAATAGGGATATTTCCTGGCTTGGGGGGAATTGCCGGTTTATCTCTATTGCTGCCTTTTATTTATGGAATGGATGTAACTTCAGCTTTAGCTATGCTGATTGGTTTAGTGGCAGTAATTCCTACATCAGACACATTCACTTCAGTTTTGATGGGAATCCCCGGTTCTAGTGGCTCTCAAGCTACAGTACTAGATGGCTTTCCTATGGCAAAGAAAGGGCAAGCTGCGCGCGCGCTTTCTGCCGCTTTTTCTGCATCCTTGTTTGGCGGTCTGTTTGGTGCTCTGGTTCTTACTCTATTCGTTTTAATTGCACGCCCAGTGATTCTAGCTTTCGGTTCTGCAGAGCTGTTTATGCTGACATTACTTGGCCTAAGTATGGTTGGCGGGTTAGCGGGGAACAGTTTAGTAAAAGGGATGTCTGCCTGCTGTCTAGGCTTATTATTGGGCACAATTGGTGGCGCGCCAGCTACAGGTGAATTTCGCCTGTATTTCAATATTGAATATCTAATGGACGGCATCCCGTTAGTTGTTGTTGGCTTGGGTATTTTCGCGATTCCTGAGATTGTAGAACTGCTTCGCCAGAGAAAGTCGATTGCTGAAGCTTCTAGCCTAGGCGGTGGTTGGATTGCGGGTGTCAAAGATCTCATTGCTCATAAATGGTTGGCTTTTCGCTGCGCTTGTATTGGCTGTATGGTTGGCGCGTTACCAGGATTGGGTGGCAGTGTTGTTGACTGGATTTCCTACGGTCACGCGATTCAAACTAGTAAAGATAAAAGCAATTTCGGCAAAGGTGACGTGAGAGGAGTAATTGCACCAGAATCCTCAAACAACGCGAAAGAAGGTGGTGCATTAATTCCAACGATTCTATTTGGTATTCCCGGCTCTGGTGGTATGGCAGTTTTTCTTGGCGGGATGATCTTAATTGGTTTGGAACCAGGACCATCAATGGTCAGCACCCATCTCGATGTTACTTATACCATTATCTGGTCGTTGGCTTTAGCTAATGTGCTAGGCGCAGGCGCATGTTTGTTGATGTCAAAATGGGTTGCGAGACTGACTACCATTCCGTACGCGATACTTGCACCATTTATGATATCGGTTATTTGTTTTGCCGCGTTCCAAGCAACTCGAGATTTGAGCGATCTATCTGCGTTATTCGTAGTGGGCGTACTTGGCATATTGCTTAAACGCTTTGGCTGGCCAAGACCTGCATTTTTGATTGGTTACGTTTTAGCATCAGGGATGGAAAACTATCTTTACCAAGCCGTACAGTTTGATGGCTGGTCGTTCCTTTACAAACCGGGCGTGCTGATCATTGCTGCTATCATCGTTGTATCTCTAACGTTTACCGGACTGCAACTTAAGAACAGCAAATCTTCAGTTCACGAAACGCAACCGATGGACACACCTAAGATTGCTCCTCAGTTGCTGTTTATTTGTGCGGTACTCTCAGTGGGGGGCTATGCACTTTATGACGCAACTCAAGTATCAACGTTGGCACAAATATTTCCACTTGGGATTTCTGTGGTTTTAATTTTGCTAACCGTTCTGGTTGCATTAAACCTGATTAGATACAAAACAACGTCCTCAGCCAATTACGATTCTGAAGCAAATAGCGAGACTAACCGTGAGTCTGCCTATGGTTATATCGCGTGGATTGGCGCCATGATATTGGGTTGTTACGTGGCAGGTTACGTTCTATCGACCTTCTTGTTCTTTAGTTTGTTTCTGCGCATCAAAGCTCAACTTTCTTGGTTTAAATCGATACTTACAGGCTTCATCGCCATTATGTTTATCAGTACGTTAGCGTATATTATGGTGCTCGACTTACCACAAGGCTTACTTCAAGCTGTAGTGAGTTTACCTTGGCCTCTTGGATGAGTTTTGATTTGCAATGTTAGATCTTAATGAACTGTTTAACGGTTATTCTCAAGGCATTGTGACGCTTCTTATCGTTACCGCCTTTTTTACCTCAATGTTCACTGCGAGTTTTGGAGCGGGTGGTGGTGTAATGATGCTAGGAGTGATGGCTCAAGTTGTGCCACCGCAAATCATCATACCTTTGCATGGTTTTATCCAACTTGGTTCGAACAGTGGGCGAGCTATTATGAGTTGGAAACACATCGACTGGAAACTGATCTCCATGTTTGCGCCAGGTGTGGTACTTGGCGCAATAATTGGCTTCTTTGTTCTGGTCTCGCTGCCACCGGAGGTGATGTATCTCTCCATCGCAGGGTTTATCTTGTTTCTCTGCTGGGGGCCTAAAATCCCTTCGGTAGCTTTGGGTAAAACAGGCGTTTTGGTTGCAGGTTTAGTGACTTCGTTTGTCGGACTGTTTGTTGGCGCTTCTGGCCCATTAGTTGGTGCCTTTGTGAAGCAAGTGCATATTGCACGCTTAACAACAATTGCTACTTTCGCGATAGCGATGTCGTTGCAACACGTTACAAAACTTATGGTCTTTGGTATCGCAGGTTTTGAGTTTATGCCTTGGCTACCACTACTGATTCTAATGATCGTTTCTGGATCTTTAGGAACATGGGTGGGATTAAAATTTGTAAAGCGTATGAGCGACGTATACTTCAACCGAGTGTTCAATATTGTTCTTACGTGCTTGGCGTTAAGACTGATATGGCAGGCTTTATTTGCATAATTGGCAGAGTAGCAAAGCAACAAACACAATAGAGTCTTCTTAGGCTAAGCTCTAAGAAGGCTCTACTTCACGTCAGGAGAATATGTGTTAAACAAGCAAGATACAGGACTTATTATTGTCGATGTACAGGGCAAGCTCGCCAGTTTGGTATCTGACAGTGAACAGGTGATTTCAAACTGTACAAAGTTACTCTCTGGCGCACTTGCGCTTGAATTGCCAATAGTTTGGTTAGAGCAAAATCCTAAAAAATTGGGCAGAACGGTCGAAAAGCTCAGTGACTTACTCGTTGGTCAAACGCCGATCACCAAGTTCACATTTGATGCTTGCAGTGAGCCAAGCTTCATAGAATACATTCAAGCTTCAGGTAAAAATCATGGCTGATTTGTGGTATAGAAGCTCACATCTGTGTTTATCAAACGGCTATGAGCCTGAAAGAATTGGGGCACGAAGTTCATCTGGTGGTGGATTGTATTTCCTCGCGCGAATTGGGCAACAAATCCCTCGCTATTGAAAAGATGTCTTCCGCTGGCATTAAGCGCACATCAATTGAGATGTGTCTTTATGAACTGGTTAAGGACTGGCGCGCACCAGAGTTCAAAACCATACTCGGTTTGGTAAAGTAGCTGACTACCATTCGCTGCTCACTCAATGGATTGAAAATCTAACGCATTTTGTTACGGTATTTGTGTTCTACACACTTTGACCTTCACTTATTATCACAGCGTTACATATTTCTCTGAGGTTAAAAATGAAGAAGTCGCTAATATCGTTAACGGTTATGTTTGCTTTAGTGGGGTGTGATGATGCCAATAAAGTGATTGATCAAGCACAAGCAGTAGCGAACAAAGCGGTCGATGGTTTGCAATCGAAAGCGGAATCGTTTGATCTTAAAAGTTTGAATCTCGACGTATTAGGTGATGCTACGCAAAGAGCGAAAGAGTTCACTCAATCCATTAATGATCTGATGAACACTGAGCTTGGTGACCAAGAAGCAATTTCGAAAGTGACGCAGCAGATCTCTAACTCTTATTACTGCTTGGTTGAAGCCTCATCAGAATCAACGGCAGAAAACCTGCTCGATAAGATTGTCTCTTCCGTAAAAAACGATCAGATGTTGGCGATAATCGAAAAAGGTGTAGGTAAAGCCTCCACAATCAAAGAGTGCGTTATCTAACGTTGCACAAATATCTAATTCTTCAACCCCAGCGTCGAGCAATATAAATAGAGGTTGGGTTTCGTTATCTTCATTCCGCCCATTTGCCGAAACTCCGATTTTGTTTTGAACTTAAATTGGCTATTATCGCCAGACTAATTTTGTCAAATTTGCAATAAACGGACATTTAATGCTTACGCGCTCCGATGATTTAGAAATCCTAGTTAACGTGGTGGATAATGGCAGCTTTTCGCAGGCTGCCGATGTTATGGGGGTGCAAGTCGCTAAAGTATCACGTGCTGTCAGTCGGGTTGAGAGGCAACTTGGTATTACGATACTTAATCGAACCACTAGACGTTTAGAGCTGACCGAAGAAGGAAAGCGTTTTGTCGACTCTGTTCGTTCGGGTTTGCAACACCTGCGACAAGCAGAGGAAGATATTTCTCTTGGTAGCGATCTACCAAGAGGCAAATTGCGTGTAGATGCCGCCAGCCCTTTTATGCTCAATCAGCTAGTGCCACTGATTAGAGAGTTTAGCGAAGCATATCCCGATATAGAATTAGAACTAACCTCAAATGAGGGCTATGTTGACTTGCTTGAAAAGCGCACTGATGTTGCGATCCGAATCGGTCGTTTGCCGGATTCTACGTTACATTCTAGTTTCTTAGGTAAAAGCAGCTTATTTGTTGTCGCCGCGCCAGAATACCTTGCAAGGAAAGGGATTCCCGTTACGCCAGAAGAACTTAAACAGCATGACATTATTGGTTTTACGACTCCAAGAAGTCTGAATGTTTGGCCAGTTGAAGGCGTTGACCATATCGAACCAACGATTGCCTGTAGCAGTGGTGAAACCGTGCGTCAGCTTGTACTTGCAGGTAATGGCATCAGTTGTTTATCAGGCTATATGGTAAAGCAGGATATCGCTGAAGGGCGCTTAATCGTGTTACTAGATTCCTATCGCAAAGAGTCGTCAGACCGAGAATTGATTAACGCGGTTTACTACAAATCGTCGCAAGTGGCTCGACGTATTTCGGCATTTATCGACTTTATCAAACCAAGATTTACGCTGTGATATAAAGGTTTACCCAGCGGTTATTTTTGTAGAAATTGCAAAAATGTTTTGTCCTTTCGTTGATTAATCACCACCAAGTTCATTGATAGAATCTGACCAACATAAAGCATTCACTTTCCAGTTGGGGATATTATGACTGACTCATTATTTCAACCACTTCAAGTAGGTCGTTTTCAGTTAGCAAACCGTATTGTTATGCCACCGATGACTCGCTCACGAGCGACTCAACCAAACGACGTAGCAAATGACCTTATGGCAACTTATTACGCGCAACGTGCTGGAGCGGGTTTGATTGTCGGTGAAGGTACACAAATCGCACCAAATGCGAAAGGGTATGCATGGACTCCGGGTATTTACAGCGATGAACAAATTGCAGGTTGGAAGAAAGTAACCGATGCAGTACATGCGAAAGGTGGTGTTATCTTCGCTCAGCTTTGGCATGTGGGTCGTGTTACGCATCCTGATAACATTAATGGTGAGCAGCCAATATCTTCCTCTGCAATCAAAGCGGATGGCGTAAAAGTGTTTATAGATAACGGCACTGATGCTCCGGGATTTGTTGATACCGCCATGCCGCGAGAAATGACACAAGACGATATCAATTTAGTGATTAATCAGTTCCACCAAGCAGCAAAAAATGCTCTATTGGCAGGTTTTGATGGCATTGAACTGCATGCTGCCAACGGCTATTTGGTGAACCAGTTTATTGATTCTGAATCGAACAGTCGTACAGATATGTACGGTGGTAGCTTGGAAAACCGCTTACGTTTTCTTGATGAAGTGGTTGAGACACTATGTGATGCGATTGGTGCTGACCGTGTTGGTGTACGTTTGGCTCCGTTGACTACGCTCAATGGGACAGTCGATGCGAACCCAGAAGAGACGTATGTAGCTGCCGCGAAAGTGCTCAATAAATACGGTATTGCGTATTTACATATCGCAGAAGCGGATTGGGATGATGCACCTCTTATGCCGATGACGTTTAAACAGGCGTTACGTGAAGCTTTTGCTGGCACACTGATTTATGCGGGCAAATACAACGTTGATAAGGCGGTACAAGCTCTGAGTTCAGGTGTTGCGGACATGATAGGCTTTGGTCGCCCATTTGTATCCAATCCAGATCTGCCTGAGCGTATAAAAAACGGTCAACCATGGGCTACGCACGATGCGAACACTTTGTTTGGTGGAGCAGAGAAAGGATTAACCGATTACCCAACGTTTACTGAATAAGCCAAAGTATGTTGAATAAACCAAGGTCTGTTGAATAAACAGCGGTGTATTGGATAACGGCAATGCGATTAAAAATAGAACCTCTTTATTGAGGTTTTATTTTGTCTAAAATTTGTTGCTAGCCTTGTTCGTTATTGCTTTGGCCTATCTAAGCTGTCATGTTTGAAGCCCCTATGACGAAACAAGGAACGTTAATGAATTTTGATATTGCCACTGCTAGCCAAGAAGACTCAAAACAGATTGCGCAGTTAACATCAGAACTGGGCTACTTTGTTAACGCGGATGAAACAGAAGATTGGTTAGCACAACTTAACGCGTCGCCAATGCATGGTGTGTTTATCGCAATCAAAGATAGCTGCGTTTGTGGATGGTTAGCGGTAGAGAAACGCTTGTTCCTTGAATCTGGATTAAAAGCTGAAATTACGGGTTTGGTGGTAGGGCATGATTATCGCCGGTTAGGAATCGCACAGGCTTTGGTCGAGAAGGCTCAAGAGTGGGGCGTAAATCAAGGACTAGAGAAGATCGTCGTAAGATCCAATATCGAAAGAAAAGAGTCCCACGCGTTTTATCCCAAGGTTGGATTCGAAAAAAGTAAAACGACACACGTTTACGTAAAAGACTTAAGCCGTTAAATAAGAAAAGAGCTAAAGGGAATCTTTAGCTCTTTAAAATGGAATGTAAATCTACGGCAACATTAGGTTAAAGGCCGAACTGTTTATCCAGCCAATCGAATGATTCCTTTTGCATGTCTTCAGTGAAGGTGTGTCCTTTATCTTCCCAGATTTTAGTTTGCAATTTGTCTTCAACATTGTTCGCTTTCCATACCGCATGCATGGTGCTAAATGCTGACTTAACAGCGTCTACTGGGAACAGTTTGTCTTGACCACCTGCGTATACCAGCATCGGTTTTGGAGCAGCCAGTGAAGCAATATCAGGGTAATCTAAGTATCGAGCGATGTATGGGTGAAGCATTGAAAACGCGGATTGACCTTTAAGCTGGTTGTTACCTGGAACCATTAAACCTTTCATTGTTCCCATCCAACAATCCACAATACTGGCTGTAATAGAGTCGGAGAGCGCTGCTAATTGCCAAGAGCGAAATGCACCCATAGAAAAGCCAATGGACGCAACGCGAGTTTTATCGACTTTTGGTTGGCTTGCGAGAAACTCTGAAGCTCGAACATCTTCCAAAGCGATAATGCCAGCAAATGAAGTTCCTAAGTTAAATAGGTTCGATGCTAACGCTTGTTGCGAGTTGGTAGCGAACTCTGGTACAGAACGATCTCCCCAGCCCAATGCATCAATCGACAGTACAACGTAGCCACGTTTAGCGAGTTCATCCCCCGGATATTTACCAGAGAAGAATTTATCGGCCCATGCTTGTGATGAAGCCAGACGAGCTTCGTCATTCCAAGTTTTAACAAACTTCTCTTTACCGATATCAAATTTACTGCCGTGATCGTGTAAGAAAAGTGCAGCAGGGAAAGGACCGTCACCTTTAGGTACTAACATTAACGCTAACACTCGGCTTTCATCGCTGATATTGAATACTACTTTTTGTGCAACGTATGAACCACGGTCAACTTCATCAATAACCAAAGGATTAAATGGAGTGTTGTCTTGATACGGAAGAAGCAGTTCTCGTGCTTTTTCTAATCCTTGAGTGCGCCATTGTTCTGGAGTGAGTTGGTTCTTTTCCCAGCCCATAGAGAAAGGCATGCGCTCTTTCAGTTTTTCATAAAACAGTGGGAATGTCCGTTCAGCGCTATCAAACGCTTGCGTCTGATAATCTGGACCGTTGGCAGCATCGGCATATGACAATTGTGGTGACAGAGCTAAAACAGAGGTTAGCAGAGTAGCAAAAATAGCGGGCTTCATAACCATCCTTATTATTAAAATGAAACGACGGTTTAAAATACACGCAGCGCTATTTCTATATCGTTAGATTAATCACAAATGTGCATATGCTTAATGGGAGTCATTGAAAAGGCGAACGTTATCTCACTTTTACACGAGGAAACCCCTCTGCGTAGATCGGCAGAGGGGAGAGAAGGATCAAGCATTAATGAAGGCGTGGTGTAAGTTGCCTTCAAGTAAGGCTTCTACATCGCTTTGTCTCAGAGGTTTATAGAAGTAATAACCTTGGAAATATTGGCAGCCATTTTTGAGAAGAAAATCAAGCTGTTCTGCAGTTTCAACACCTTCTGCAATGGTCACAAGATCTAAGTTATGCGCAAGACTTATGATGGTTGAACAGATTTTTCCATCTTCCTGAATCGTGTGGCATTCATCAATAAACGACTTATCAATTTTAAGGATGTTAATTGGTAGACGTTTAAGATAGTTCAACGACGAATAACCTGTACCGAAGTCGTCAATTGAAATGGATATGCCCAATTCTTTTAGCTGCGTCATTACTTCAATTGAGCGATTAATATCGGTTACCAGTACACCTTCGGTAATCTCTATTTCAATCCAACGACCATCAATGTCGAACTTGGTTAATTGGCTGCGTAGTGTTGGAACGAACTCATCGCTCAGCAGGTGTTTGCCGGAAATGTTTATAGAGATTGGAACTAACTCTGAACCTTCGGCTTTGAGCTTGTGCAAAAAGGTTAGGACCGTCTGAATGACTCGTTCGCCCAGGGTAATGATCAAGCTTGATTCTTCTGCGATGCCTATGAATACAGGAGGAGATATAAATCCATCGGTTTCATGTTCCCAGCGACTGAGTGCTTCCAGCCCGATGATGTGGCCTTTCTCGGTAACTTTTGGTTGGTAGACAAGATAGAAACGTTCTGAATTGAGATCTTCTTTTAGAGCTTGTTCATAATGGAAATCTTGGCGTGCGCGCAACGCCATTTGGTCATCAAAGAACTGGTAGTTATCGCGCCCAAGTATTTTGGCTTGATACATAGCAATATCAGCTTGCTGAATGAGCTTGTCTGCTTCGATTTCGGCATTGTGTGTCATGCTGATGCCAATACTGGTCGGAATGTTCAGCGTTTGGCCTGCAAGTTCTATTGGCTGGCGCATGACATTGAGAATTTCGCTAGCTTTATTGTCAGCAATTGACAGGTTGATATCTCCGCGCATCAGGATAATAAATTCATCGCCACCCCAACGAGTGATGATGTCCGCCTGGCGAGTAACGCTACTTAGCCTTCTTGCTACTTCACACAGCAGCTCATCACCAGCTTTGTGACCCATAGTGTCGTTAATACGTTTGAATTTATCCAAATCCAAAAAGAATACGATGATGGCTTGGTCAGAACTGCTTAAATTATTGAGATAGGTTTTCATCTTCTCAACGAGATAAGTCCGGTTGTATAGACCGGTCAACGGGTCACTATAAGCAAGTTGTTTTAATTTGGCTTCTAACTTACGTTGACGTGTCACATCGCGAATATTCAACACGTATTCGCCTTTGGTTTGATCCAGTTGCTTAGAGTAGGTAATCGAAATCTCGGCGGGGAATTCGTTGCCTCCTGTACGCTTCAACTTCAGATTGTTACGACGGTTCAGCAATAAGCCTTCTGGGAGCATAAAACCGTGCTCGAGACTGTCAGAAAAACGCGAGTGAGATTGCTCTGGAACAAAAGTCTGGATAAAACTCTGTCCTTTGGCTCGTGATGCTGAGCTGTCGAAAGTTCGTTCTGCCGAGGAGTTGAATTCTAAGATGGTTCCTTTCAAATCTAAGGTGACAATGCTGTCCATCGAAGAATCCAAAATAGCACTTTTACGCAGTTCGCTAGTTTGGTAATTATCGATTGCTTCATCTCGGGCAGAGATTTCAGTCTGTACCCGTTTAATAACTTTATTGTATTGAGTGGCGACGAGACCAACTTCGGTAAACGGGTGCTCAGGAACAGGCGAGGAGAAGTCGCCTTTATCTTGCTGATGTTTCATAGAGGTTAGTAGGTCTAAAAGCTCTGTCGCGGCGTGATGCTCAGCCACGTTCATACCTTGCTCTTCATCTTCTTGGGTAACACGTAATGGGCTTATGTGGTTTATTACTTTCGCTGCGATAAATCCGATAACCACACACCAAGCACTCATACACACTATGCCGAGTAGCTGAATTTCAATTTGTTCAGTACGGGTTAAACCTGTGCCTATTTTGTCTAGATCACCTATCAGACCCACTGCAAGAACGCCCCAAATACCGGTGAACAGGTGAGCGGGAACGACACCCAGTGCGTCATCTAAACGTAGTGAGTTAATCCACTTTTCACCGAAGAACACAATGCAGCCAGAAACTAAACCAATCAGCGTAGCGCCAATGGTGTCAACCACATGGCAACCTGCAGTAACACCGACTAGCCCACCAATAATACCGTTGAGTATCAACGAAACATCAAAGTGGCGGTGGTAATAGTAGTGAATGACAGAAGCCGTCACGCCACCCCAAGCAGCCGCAATACAGGTATTAAGAATAACCATGGGTACTTGAGCATTAAAAATTAAGGTACTGCCGCCATTAAAGCCGAACCAGCCAAACCAAAGTAGCAGAGTTCCGAGAGCAGAAAGCGGGAGATTGCTACCTTGTGGAAGTGTCACTCCCTGATCAAACCGACCAATACGTGGTCCTATGATCATAATGATTACTAAAGAGAGCCAACCACCAACACCATGAACTACCATTGAGCCCGCGAAATCGACAAAACCTAAAGATTGTAACCAGCCTGGGTTATCAGGGTTAAAGGCACCAGCCCAAGCCCAATGACCCGTCACTGGATAGATGAGGGAACTTAACACCGTTGCGATAAGTAAATAGCCTTTGAAAGACATTCGTTCAGCAACCGCACCAGACATAATAGTTGTTGCTGTACCGCAGAACATAACTTGAAAGAGAAAAAAGCTAGTATCCCAAGGATTTTCGACGTTATTGAAAACGGATGGAAAAGGATTGATGAAGCCGTAATAGCTTTCACCAAACATGAGCGAAAAGCCGAACAGCCAGAAAATAATGACTGAGATGATAAAGTCAGCAATATTTTTTGCTGCAACGTTAATACTGTTTTTACTGCGAATTCGGCCGCTTTCGAGACATAGAAAACCTGCTTGCATTACAAACACTAGTAATGCCGAAGTTAGCAGCCAAAAGTAGTTATCCATAACCACTATTCCATCTAATGCTAATCGTTCAATGGCATGAAGCTACATGCGTTTTGTGAGTATTCGATCGCGAGCAGCAACACTTCACATATTTATCAATAACATATAAAACAATGTACGCATTAGCAACACAAATATAATCAAAACAGATATTTGTTTTCCTATAAAGTAGAAATAAGTACCGGTAATTTATTGGTTACAAATTGTGGTAAGATAATAAAGTTAAAGCACCAGCTCTATTTAGCAGGTGCTTTAAAATCGATTGCTAGTAAAGATGATGAGCCTAGCAAGCAGAGTCACTTGTCATTTTGACTGAACCATACGCGGTAACGTTCAGATATCAACCAATAATTTTTCTAACCACTTCTCTGCAAGTAAGTGCCACTGAGCATGTGTGCCATGTTTCTCTCTTAACGCAAAACCGTGTGGTGCATCGGGATAGATATGAGCTTCGACATCACTACCATAGACTTGTGCTGTCTTTATTAGGTTAAGAACATGATCAATTGGCACTGCTTCGTCATGGAGAGCGTAAGCTACAAATAAAGGAACCGCTGGTACACCATGGGACTCAGATGCAATACCGATTGGCCATGCGTCATAAAAATTCTGCTTTTCGACAGGGGGGTAATCAGGTTTACCTTTAGGTGATTTGTATTTACGGTGATTAGCATTAATTGGTGCATATGTAATAATTGCACCTACAGCAGATAACGGCGCATTTTGGCATGCCATTACTCCTGCTGTATGTCCGCCCGAAGAAAGTCCCACATGAATAAGCGGCAATCCTGTACGTTTTTTAAGGAAATCTAAACAGGTTAGTCCATCTCGTAAGGCGATATCAAAGCTATTAATACTTCCATCTTTGTTGACTGCGCCCGGTAGTCGATGGGTAACTACATAAGCATCAATGCCTATATTGTTAAGCCAATGCGCGATTTCGACGCCTTCTTTGTCATGAACCAATTGCAGATAACCTCCACCACCAAACACTAAAGCTTGAGCTTTAGCGGGGTGTTTGGCTTTAAAGTAATGAAGTTCTAGCCTTGATATGTGTGCATAAAACCGATCTGGCCAATCGCCGAGAAGCTCATTGGGTGCACCGTCTGACAGCACAAAAGTTTCTTCGGGTAAGATAGGCTCGTTAACTGGAAAATGCATATCAAATCCTTCTATAGCTAGTATTAGTTTGAATAGGGCTTATTAGTGAAAATGGCGTTTGACCCAAATGTCGAACAGCTGTGGCCAGGCTTCAACAGGTAAACCTATGGTGTCTCGAATACCAAAGCCATGACCACCATTTTCGAAAAGGTGAATCTCAGTCGGCACTTGATGGGTTTTCAATGCTTGCCAAAAGACAATGCTGTTTTCCACTTTTACCGCTTTATCATCACTGGCGTGGACTAGGAAACACGGTGGTGTTCGTGAAGTAACATTGGTTTCTGTTGAAAATGCAATCAATGAATCTTCATCCGGAGAAGAGCCTAGTAGTTGCAGACGGGAGCCAGGATGCCCGATAGTTTCATCCATAGATATAACAGGGTACATCAGTGAGAAGAAGTCTGGTCTTGCACTGATCAATTCCAAATCATCGATACTTTCGTATGTTTCCATCTCAAAACACGTGGCTAAACTTGAAGTAATATGACCTCCAGCAGAAAAACCGATTACGCCTATATGTTTTAATCCCAAAGAGGCAGATTGGGAGCGAATAATCCTCATCGCTCTCTGCGCATCAGCAAGGGATACGCGATTTCCTTCTTTGTGCCCATCAGCAGGCATGCGATATGTCATGACAAACACGGTGTAGCCTTTTGAACTGAGCTTAATGGCTGTATCGACGCCTTCTTTATCAAACGCTACTCTTTTGTAGCTTCCGCCGGGAATTAGCAGTACGCCTATACCATTTGGTGTTGTTGAAGGTACAACCATGATTTCAGGATGGGTGATTTTCGATATTTCTCGCTCCATTGGAGCATATGTAGCGTTGTTATATGTAAATTGCGGTGTTATAGAGGGAGAAGCAGGAGCATGAGGCCAAATTGAAAGTACGGAATATTGTGGAAACCACTCCTTCACAGAACGAAACGTGTAAATTGACATTGCTACAGCCTTAAAACCTAACATAACTGAAAGCGCAATCTTGCCATTTTAAAGAATTTGTAACCTTGGAAATTAAGCCAATTCGACTCGAAACCGATTCATTTTTTAATGTCGGATTTAAACTAGTTCACAGAATGCAAAGGTAACCATAATTAAGAAGAATACGACTATAAAAAAAGCTAACACATACGAGAGTATGGTTAGCTTTTTATCGATGTAGCTACTGCTTAAGCGATCGTTGCAAACACTTGTTGCTCTTGCTCTTCAAGCTCCTCTCGTGCTGAACGAACTTCAACAAGATCTTGTGAAAGCTTGAGAACTTTACTGGTGTTAAGCAAAATCTCTTGGTTAAGCTCTGGATGTTCATTAAGCGTTAGTCCATAAGAAGGTATCATCTGCTTAATTTTCACTTGCCACTCATCTGTTGCCATGTGTTCGGCAAAACAGCGTTGTAAGAGTTCGATCATAACTGCCGCAGAAACTGACGCACCAGGTGAAGCACCCAGTAATGCAGTTAGGCTGCCATCAGCTGAGTGCACGAGTTCTGAACCAAGATGGAGTTCACCACCTTTACCTGGAACTTTTTTAATGATCTGAACACGTTGACCTGCTTGCCACAGCGTCCAATCTTCAGATTTTGCGCTAGGGAAGAACTCTCTAAGCGCTTTCATACGATCTTCATTGCTTTGAAGCAGTTCACCAACCAGATACTTGATCAAATCGAAGCTCTTAAGACCAACCTGCGTCATAGGAAGTAGGTTTGAAGGTGTCACGGAACCGAACAGATCTAACAAAGAACCTTCTTTTAGGAACTTGCTAGAGAAGCTTGCAAATGGGCCGAAAAGAACGACTTCTTTACCATCAATGAAACGTGTATCCATATGTGGAACTGACATTGGTGGAGCACCTACCGCAGCTTTACCGTACACTTTTGCTCGGTGCTGTTTAACAATCTCTGGGTTCTCGGTTACAAGGAATTGTCCGCCAACAGGGAATCCGCCGTAGTTGCGTGATTCTGGGATGCCAGACTTCTGCAATAGTGTTAGCGATGCGCCGCCAGCACCGATAAATACGTACTTGGTATGAACAGTGCGAGAAGTGTTATTTACCAAGTCTTTAACAGTTACCTTCCAAGTACCATCAGACTGGCGATTCAGTGTTTTCACTTCATGCTTAGTGCTCAACGAAAAGTTTTCATTCTGGCTGAGTATGTCAATCATGTGGTGCGTTAACGCACCGAAGTTTACATCTGTACCAAAACGAGAGCGCGTGGCAGCAATTGGCTGGTTTTCGTCACGATTTTCCATGATTAATGGAGCCCATGACTTAATTTGTTCTTTATCTTCAGAGTAGATCATGCCATCGAACAGTGGCGAACTACGAAGCACTTGAAAGCGTTTACGCAGGAAATCTACGTTGTTCTCGCCAGTCACAAAGCTCATGTGCGGCACACTATTGATAAAGGTGCTCGGATCTTTGATAAGGCCTTCCTGAACCAAGTAAGCCCAAAATTGACGAGAAAGTTGGAATTGTTCGTAGATATCTACCGCTTTACCCATCTTAACTTCACCATCTGAAGTTTGGGGAGTGTAGTTCGATTCTGCTAGGGAAGAATGACCAGTACCTGCATTATTCCATCCGTTGGAGCTTTCTTCAGCGACTTTATCTAGTCGCTCAAACATTTGAATAGACCAATTAGGTTCCAATTGTTGGATAAAGGTACCGAGCGTTGCGCTCATGATACCACCACCGATTAAAACCACATCGACCAGTTTGTCAGCAGCATTAGTACTAAGCTGGTTGAATCCTTTTTGACCAGTTACGTTACTCATTTTTGGGCCTAAATCTCTCTAAATCGCAAACATTACAAGTGCTTATCTATGATTAATTTTCTACAGCCACCGACACTTTTACGCTCAATATTTTATTTATGTTTTGTGTATGAGCATTGCCTGTAGAAAACCCCTGTTTATAGCTGTCAAAAGTAGTAAGTAAACAACCAAAACAGGATTGAATGTTACACAATTTTAAAGATATTTTTAACAACAATTTAATCTAAACTAGAAATATTTACTGTAAACCACAGTAATAGTCAGGAATTTAGTGTGGTCATTATGGTTATAAACTGTTCTGTGTGGCTTTTTTCTATGCAATATTTGTTATAAAAACAATCTAACAATGATGTAATAATCCAACGGTATGAAATGTTGTAATTGTGATGCAGTTTGTAATCTTGAAGGAACGATCTGATCTACCAAAGTAGCTGTTCCATGCATATAAAAATGAGGCAATTAAGACTGCTTTGTTCAATAGTTATTGATACTTGGTTAAGGATACACAACTCAACAATTCGTTGCTGATGTGGTCAAGATGAGGTAACTATATGCATAGCAACTTCGCGTAATGAATCACTAAGGAAGGGCAATGTTTAGTCATATTATGGTTGGCTCCGACGATATTGAAAAATCTAAAGCGTTTTATGACGCAATCTTAAAAGTTTTAGGCTATCCGGAAGGTGTTATCGATAGTAAAGGGCGCTGCATGTACATCAATTCACATGGCGTTCTTGGTGTTACAAAGCCAATTAACGGCGAATCAGCCACGCATGGCAATGGCATGACAATCGGTTTTAAAGTAGCGACTCCAGAGCTTGTGGATGCGTGGCACACCGCTGGAATCGAAAATGGTGGAACGACCTGTGAGGATCCTCCGGGTGTACGAGCAAGTGCTGAACGAAAACTTTATCTCGCATATTTGAGAGATCCTTTCGGCAACAAGCTATGTGCTGCACACTATTTGCAGTTATAAGCTTCAAAATTGTGGCTCACTAAGAGCCGTTTTCTATTCTTGCTTTGTTCTACGATATTTGTGTAACAGTTCCCATGGTATATGACACAAATATTGGTCTTTTGGTATTCGAGTGAGGCGATGTTGATGCTCATCGTCACTAGGAATAAAGTTAGTTAGTGGCAGTACCTCTACTGCAATTCTTTCAGCATCAACCCTTGAACATATATAATCTTTAGCGGCATCTAGGTGAGTAGAATCACAGCTATACACACCGGTTCGGTATTTTAATCCAACGTCATGACCTTGTTGATTAACACTGTAGGGGTCGATAATTTCAAAAAGATGTTTGATTAGCTGAGCCACCGAAACAACAGTTTCATCGAATTGCACACATACACATTCTGCGTAACCGTCGTATTCGGTTTTTGTTGAGTAAGTAGTACCGTTGGCACGACCTACGACGGTATTAAGTACACCAGGAACATACTTGATAAACTCCTGAACGCCCCATAAGCAACCACCAGCCAAATAAATTTGTTGCATAGAAAAATGTATTTAGGTAAGTGCTGGTTGAAAGTAATTATTTTTAATCAGCACTTGCGCGGAATAGCTAGTACACAGCAATTCTAAAAGCCTTTTAACTTTTTCAGCAAGCTCAGCGTAGACTCCATCAGGGGAACTCTTCTTAAGGTTACTGAAGTAATAGCCAGACCAAGTCACGAGGTAGTCACCCAGCATTTCTTTTACGTGTTGCTCTTGCTCGTCTTCGATAAGCATCCCCAGAATAATGAGCATCAGGCCAATATGATCTTCGGGATCAGTTGCTTCATCGCGTAAGCCAAGACCGCAATGTTCAATAAATTCGCAATACTGCTTATGTGAATGACCGAATTGGATTGATTCTCTATCAAGATACATCGAAGACCAAGGTGGTGCTGGCATATCGTCTTTTAGTGTGAATAAGCGATCGTGTTCATCTTGTAATGCTTTTTGATTGGTAAACTTAAAACTATTTAAAACCTGATTTACTTCTTTGATTGGGGTTTCAACCTCATCTTCCTCGAAATATGTTCCGAAAGGAAATTGGTTAAAATCACTTGGTGGGTAATAGAAAAGCGCACCAAAAAGTTTACAAACAATGGCTAATTCATGACGAGAAAGATTTTGTAGTTCCACAGCATTACCCTATTAGAGTTCCTTTTACTGCTAACGACTTCATGAGCTTAGCAGATAACGACTTGTGCGAATATAGCATCATATGGCGATTTGTTACGACACGTTTCATTTTATTTGGTTATTAATTGGTACTAAGGTTAATTTTTTATGGTTCTTTGTGTCTAGATGTTCTGGTGTGAGCGTGAGGAGAAAATTAAAAAGTTATTAGAAATGATTAGTTTTATAGGCGAAAAGCCGTGGGATATCCTTATCCCCGAGGCTTTGTATCAGATTAGTTTGTTTCTTTTGCGATGAAATTGTAGTTCACATCAACGATAGCTCGGTATTGAATACATGCTTTTAGAAATACCGCTCAAAATGAGTGTTTCAGCGTTTATGGGGTATTTGAAAGGTAAAAGTAGCCTAATGCTTTATGAACAATTCGGGGATTTGAAGTTTAAATATCGGAATCGTGAATTTTGGTGCCGAGGTTATTATGTAGATACGGTAGGTAAGAATACGAGCAAGATACAGAATTACATAAAGCACCAACTAGAGCAGGATAAAATGGGAGAGCAATTATCGATCCCGTATTCAGATAGCCCGTTTACGGGCCGCAAGAAGTAGTCATATGCAAATGTCAGATCACTACGCACCTGCTAGGGCGCAGCCAGTAGGAGAGCCTTATAGGCGCATATGAAAAACCACCGGCTATGCCGGTGGATACTTTTTTAGAACGATTACAAACTTACACTAAGGTTTCTAACATTGCAGCATTGTATGCAACAAGCTCTTGATTATGCTGTACACGACTAATGTAGTCAGGGTTTGCGATGAATGGGCGACCAATTGCCAATAGGTCGAACTTGTTATTTTCAATCGCTTGAGCCCCAGTTTCAGCGTCATATCCGCCAACAGCCATCAGTGTTTTAGAATAGGTTTCACGCATATATTTTGACACTTTACCGCCAAGGAAATCGAACTCCATACTGTCGTCAAACATGCCTTCATGTAAATAAGCTAAATCGCGCTTTTCAACTTCTTTTAAGAAATAATCAAACACCTGACGATCGCGTGCATCTGTAGTCATATGGGCATAGCCTGCAGGTGATACACGTAGTCCAGTTAATTCTGCACCTATACGTGCAATTACAGCATCAATGACCTTAAGAGGAAAACGAGACATGTTTTCTGGATTTTTACCAAACTCATCAGATCTATGGTTGGTATCGAAGTGTAGGAACTGGTCAATTAGGTAGCCGTTAGCACCGTGAATCTCTACGCCATCAAAACCTGCGTCAATTGCGTTTTGTGCTGCTTGTGCGTAGTCTTCAACAAGTTGTGCAATTTCTTCGCTTGTTGCTTCTTTAGGAACTGTGTACACCAATTCACGCATACGAGGAACAGTACCGTCAAATGCAACAGCCGAAGGCGCTAACACGTATTCGCCTCCCCAAAAATATGGGTGAGCTACACGGCCTGTATGCCAAAGTTGGGCAAATATCTTACCGCCATTGGCATGAACAGCGCTTGTGACTTTTTTCCAACCTTCAATTTGAGCTTCGCTATATAGCCCTGGGGTATTTGGATAACCTTGGCCGTCAGGACGAATAATGGTTGCTTCTGAAATGATCAAACCTGCATCAGCACGTTTGGCATAATATTCAACCATGGCATCAGTAGGGACTAGATTCGCATCAGCCATACAGCGAGTTAAAGGAGCCATAGCAATGCGGTTTTTAAGAGTGATTTTGTCGTTGAGCTTATAACTTTCAAATAGTTTAGTTGTCATTTGCATGTTCCTTACATGGCTTATTCGGACTTTATGCTCACATGCTAACTCTTTCTTGAATGAACATTCAAGTTCTTTTTTGAACATTCATTCAAGTATCTTGTTAATGAGTTTTTAAACCAGTACACTTAAAGGGTCTTAAAGCTATTGAGCAATGTGTAATGAGAAGTGCAGAATTTGACCGAGAGTATGTATTACGATCGGCGATGAATGAGTTCATCGCCAAAGGTTATAACAAAACCAGTATGCAGGATTTGAAAAGAGCAACGGGATTGCATCCGGGGTCGATATACTGTGCTTTCGAAAACAAACGTGGCTTATTATTAGCTTCGTTAAATCATTATGCTGAAACTAAGTCTCAGTCCTTTGAAGCGTTCTTTGTAAAAGGTGAAGGCATTCTGAAAGGATTCGAACTTTATCTGAACGATATCGTCGAATTAAAAGAATGCTACGAAAACAAAGGCTGTCTGCTGCAAAAATCATTGAGCGAGCTTGAACAGCAGGATGATGAAGTCGAACAGATTATCTGTGACATGCTTAATCAATGGAAAACCAACATTAAGTACAAACTTGATATCGCAAAGGCAAACGGCGAGATTCAGCAAGATACCGATTGTGAGTTGCTCAGTGACTTTTTGGTTATGAACATTTACGGGCTACGATCTTTCGCTACGACAAAGCCTTCAAAAGAGTGTTTGGAAAAGCTAGTTAAGAAAATCATTCAAAGCTTAAAGAACAGTTAATAGCATGTCTTCATCGATTGTTAAAGCCACATTACAGTGGCCCTAACTTTATTAAAAAACAATACACGCTAGTTATTCTCTAAATTTTCCCAAAGCACGATTGCCGCCGCTAAGTCTTCCAACGACGCTCCGACGGACTTGAACATCGTGATGTCTGAATCGTTCTTGCGTCCAAACACTTCACGGCGAGTTAACTGTTCTAAATCGCCGTGAATACTGTCCATGTTGAAGCAACCTTCATCAATCGCTTGATGTAAATCTCCGGCTTCTCCTTGAGCGCCTGCCCATGTGTCGACATAGACCTGACTTTTGGCCACAGTTGCACCATCGCACTCACGCATGTCTTTACGATAAGCACCAACTAAATCAATGTGGGTTCCGGCTTTTATCCACTCGCCGTGAATAATGGTTTGTGTATACCAATTACACTATTAACCTCTTCAGTATTAGACAATGAGCACCGAACGCAGACACGCTAAACCTATCCTTGTGGTTCAGCCGAGTCTTCCATGGCTAGGAGGGTTCGCTTATCGGTACTCAATGTCTACTTGATTGGGAAATTAATACGATTGGTATAATTCTGATTTAAATTTATGTACAAAAAAGCCGCTCTTGTTAGCAGATTTTATCTATTTTATCAAATAGTTATATTCACACTATGACTTTTTCATATCATCAATGTATGGCTTGAGCAGTTGTAAATCATCTTTAGACAATCGGTCCGAGGCTGTTGTCGCTTGATGCCAATAAGGATAGAGCAGTGGCGGTCGGCTTACTTTCTCTAACATCGATAGCTCTTGTTCACTCAATTTAAGATTGGCAGCGAGCAGGTTATCCTTTAGCTGTTCGTTGGTACGAGCGCCTATAACAACCGAACTCACAGTATCACGGCTGAGTAACCAAGCCAGAGCAACTTGAGCCGCTGATACGTTTCGTTCTTCTGCAATTGCCACTAAAACATCAATAATATCGTGGAGTTTTTCTGTGTCGTAAACCGGAGGCTCTGTCCAACCAAGCAGGTGTCGAGAACCTTCTGGGTTCTGTAAGTCGCGTCGATATTTTCCTGAAAGTAGTCCTCCTGCGAGAGGGCTCCATACAAGCACTCCAACATTTTGGTCACGCGCGATAGGCAGAAGTTCGTATTCTGCTTCTCTTGCTTGTAGCGTGTAATGAATTTGCTGAGATATAGGACGAAGATAGTGGTTTTGTGCACATTGACCAAGCGCCTTCATAAGTTGCCAGCCAGTGTAGTTCGAGACACCGTAGTAACGCACTTTGCCACTACGAACTAGTGAATCCATTGCCTCAAGCGTTTCATCAACCGGTGTAATGCCATCCCATTCGTGGATCTGATAGAGATCGATATAGTCTGTATCCAAACGTTTTAGTGACGCTTCGCAGGCGTTGATGATGTGGTAACGAGACGCTCCTGCTTGATTCACCCCATTACCCATGGGAAATCTTGCTTTTGTAGCAAGAAGAATCTCTTGTCTGTATGACTTAACTGCTTGTCCGAGAATTTCTTCTGAAATGCCGCCAGAATATACATCGGCAGTGTCGAACAGATTGACTCCAGAATCCATACATAAAGCGATTTGTTCTTTGGCTACACCCAATCCAGTGTTTCCAACGTAGGCAAACTTACCTTGGCCACCAAATGTCATTGTACCTAGAGTAAGTGTCGACACACGCAAACCAGAATGACCGAGTTGACGATATTCCATGAGCTGGTTCCTTATTTGTTATAGCAAGCTACGTACTCAACAGTGTTTATATGAATCACAATTTACCCTAACAAACAATACCAAATAAACGCTGTGACCCTTAACACACTAAAAACATCTCGACGATATTGTGCATAGATTCGGACAATTAGTACTTTACACAAGAACAATCAAAGGACGCCAAATAGCAGTCGAAAATTATAGTAATCTGGAAAACTTATTGATTAGTATTTGGGCACCGCCTCGGCAGGAGGGACACTATCTTAACGGACGAATTATTGCACGTTTGAGTTCGATGCCCAATTACTACCCTAGTAATACCTAATCTGATCATATTCATACCTAGACTGGTATAACAATCTCATACTAATAGGCGTTTGGAGCAATAAAAGAAAATCCCACTATGTAAGTGGGCTAGAGTGTTAGTTTTTTGTCTATTATGCACAATACGCTATCGCGATGGCTGAAGCTAATCTCGCGTTATTAAGTACCAGTTGAATGTTGCTGCTTAAGCTATCACCACCAGTCAACTCACAAACACGCGCAAGAAGGAAAGGGGTTGATGCTTTACCATGAATACCTTGTTCATCAGCTTCACGTAGCGCTTGTTCGATTGCACTATCAATTACATCTTTTGGCATAGCGTATTCAGTTGGAATTGGGTTAGCGATGACAGAACCGCCTTTTAGCCCGAGCTGTTGCTTAGCTTTTAGTACTGCTGCAATTTCATCGGCAGAATCTAATCGGTAGTCAACGTTGAAGTCGCTCGATTGAGTATAAAAAGCAGGAAGGCTTTCTGTTTGGTAACCGATGACAGGCACACCATGAGTTTCCAAATATTCAAGCGTCAAACCAAGATCAAGAATAGATTTTGCGCCTGCGCAAACAACAGCCACATTGGTTTGTGCTAATTCTTGAAGGTCTGCCGATACGTCAAATGTGGTTTCTGCACCACGGTGAACCCCACCGATACCGCCAGTTGCAAATACACGCACACCAGCCATATCTGCCAAGATCATTGTTGCGGCTACTGTTGTTGCGCCGTGTTTACCCGAAGCCACAATAAATGGAATATCTCGGCGGCTAACTTTAGTCACACTTTGTCCTGCTTTACCTAACAGTTCGATCTCTTCAGGTGTTAAACCAACTTTAAGACGGCCGTTAATGATCGCGATAGTTGCTGGTGTTGCGCCGGCTTCACGGACAGTATTCGAAACTTTAAGAGCAGTTTCTACGTTTTGTGGATAAGGCATACCATGAGAGATGATGGTTGATTCGAGGGCAACCACAGGCTGATTATTATCTAATGCAGCGCGTACTTCAGGGTGGATATCAAGAAAATCATTCAACATGGTTCATCTCCATTAAACGGTGGACTGCGCGATCTGACATGCGCGGGTTGATAGTGTCATAAGATTGCGTTGCGAGCTCGGCGCAACTAAAAGCAAATTCAATGCTCTTTTTCCAAGGCCACATTTCTAATGTGGCGTGTGCTAATCCAGCCATAAGTGCATCCCCAGCGCCTGTTACGTTCGTTACACTGGTGGTACGTGGCTTTAGACGTACGGTTTCTGATTGGTTGCTGGCAAATATGCCTTTTGAACCAAGACTCAATACGACTTCTTTAACTCCTTGCGCGTGTAATGCGTCACAAACTCTAGGTAAGTCATCATCAGAAGATACTTTGATCCCCGAAAGCAATTCGGCTTCAATGAGGTTGGGTTTTAATAAGTCGATCTGGGCCAAGTAAGGTTTGAGTCTTATCGCTTTATTCGCTGAAACGGGATCAACAAAGATGCGAGTATTGTCTATGCAGTTGAATAAATAGGCTAAAGCATCATCACTTAAATTGGCGTCTATAACGACTAAATCACTATGAGAAATCAGTGACTTGTGTTTGGTAAGTTGATCGGCATTTAATTGCTCTAGTACTTTCATATCGTTCAGAGCAATTTGCATCTCACCTTCGTTATCGTGGATAGAAAGATAAGTCGCCGTTCTGCCTTGTTGGCAACGGAGAATATGTCCAACGCCAACACCCGCATCAATACAGGCAGAAACCAGTTGCTCACCCCATTGGTCGTTTCCAATGCTGGAGATAAGTTCAACTTTACTACCGAGACGTGCAAGGTTATCTGCAATATTTCGTGCAACACCACCTGGGCTGTAATGCAGGGTTCCAGGGTTGGAGTCGCCAGAAAGTAGTGGCACCGATGCTTTACCGCAAAGATCCATATTTGCGCCACCAATGACAATCGCGGTTTTCTGCGATGTAAGAATGTAGCCTTTGCCTTTAATGAGCCCTTTACTTGTTAGGTTCATGATATGTCCAGCAACAGCGCTACGGCTGATCATAAGCTGGTCAGCCAGTTCTTGTTGCTGAATCATTGGGTTCTCGCGTAGTAGGGCGAGGATTTGTTGTTCTCTAGGTGTCACAAACAAATGTCCGTATATCAAACATGTGTCCATACTAACTTAGTGAATCTTTTTGTGCGATTGAATAGATTAATGTTTCATTAGTTGCATACTGAAATGTGATTTAGATTAATTATTTGCTGTTAAATTAACCTGATGCACGAACTTTAGAAATTAGACATCATCTAGATACTGGTTATTGGAGAAAAGGTTGTGTTTAGAGAAGGGGGAACTGATAATCCGGGTATTAAGTTAGAAAACATCGGCTTCAACTTTGACTAAAAAAAATACCGAACGTGAAAAATTGACTATTCACTTTCCCTCTTTAGTGAGGCGTATAGGCGGTGAAAAGGCGAAAGAGTTAAAAGCAATCGCTTTAGAACACCAGTGTGAACTAAAAAGAATTCGACGTTCGAGGAACTGGAAAATATCAGGTTTTGTTGAACAACTGTGTTCATTTAATCAACAAATTAAAGGCGATCAGACAGTAGCAGATTATCCATTTGTAGCTCAGAAAATTGCAGATGCTATATTGCCGTTACTACAAGCGTCGTTACCGGATCGCTTGGCTGAATTAATAGCAAATAATCAAAACATCACTTTAGCCGAACTGATGGAAAAAACGGGCTGTACTGTCACACAAGCCCGTTTAGCAAGAGAAAATGTTGAATTCGGTGATTAATTTAGTTCTGCCAATAGCTCTTTTAGCACAACCAACACACCACTTTCATCGTTACTTGGCGCACGGAATCGAGCATAAGTTTTTACACCATCGTGAGCATTTTCTACGGCGTAAGAATGATAGCTTGCCTGCAACATCTCCACATCATTGAAATAGTCACCAAAGCTCATGGTCTGTTCGTGCGTAAAACCAAGCTGTTGCTGCAAATGTTCAATTGCATCGCCTTTTGAAGCTGCTAGGTTCATAACATCCAACCAAATTTTTGCACTCACCACCACTTTTTGTGTATCACCAAAAGCTGGATTGATCACTGGGTAAATGTGCTTTTCTGAACCATCAAAATGACAAATAGCCACTTTTAAGAAATCGTCTTCGACCGTTGTTAAGTCTTCGACAATTTCGCAACGGTGATAGTATTTTTGAACTTCATCTCTAGCACGTTGATCTTCAGTTTCGATATAAGCAGAGCGTTTGCCACACAGAACAATATGCGCACCTTCGATACTGCGGGCGGTTTCAATCAAACCATTAATGACGCCCGAATCGAGAGGAAGGCTATACAACTCTTCGCCCTTATACATCACTAAAGTTCCATTCTCAGCGATGAACATGATTTGATCTTTTACTTCTGAAAAAGTATCCAACAAGCTGTAATACTGACGGCCAGAAGCCGCTGCAAATAGGATATCTTTATCCACTAGTTGTGGATGAAGATTGAAAAATTCAGGGTCGAGCTGTCCGTGTCCGTCGAGAAGTGTACCGTCCATATCGGTAGCAATAAATTTAATGTTACGTTGTGACATATTGTAAATACTCTTAGTTGTAAATGCGCACGGTTACGGAAATGGGTGTTTATAGCCACTCGAGACTGCGTACCATACAACGTATCGATTCAAATGATAAGCGCCAAGTAACCATCTTAGCTGGAATTTACACTCCCTCTGATTTAGTTGCATAACTTCAGTGACCACTAAAACTTACTGTGCAGCTATTGGATAAGTGAATAAAACCAAATGGGCAAAATTCAAAGAAAAATGAGCAAGTACGGAACACCAAAGGCGTCCAGTAAAATGAAAAATGAGCCCGTAGCCTATGCCTGCGAATGTCGCGAAGAGCATCAACAGTGGTCCACCAGCTATATGCGCTAATCCAAATAATAGACTTGCCACTAATAAACCGATCCACCATACGTATCGCTCTGATAGTGATTTCTGAATCAGACCTCGAAATAGGGCTTCCTCAGCAACACACGTAATCATTAGGTTATTGATAGCAAATATCCACCACCAATCAGGTAAACCAACTTCAATTTGCAACGCACCAATTAAAGAAGCAACTGGCAGTAAGCTAGCCAGTAATGCAATGGTAATCAAAAGCCCTTTACCATTAGGTCGACCTTTATCTCCTAAGAGTGTCGGATAGGCGAATAGGAGTGCAAAAAACGCTATTGGTTTATCCAAATTTAAATACATGGAAAATGGTATACTATCAGGACCAGCATAGACCTTGTTCAAAACCAAAAGGTTATAGAAACCGGGTATTTTGTGCATAAACAGAAGCGCAGATAAAAGGACAACGATCGACCAACCAACATAGGCAGCCGTTTTGTAAACAGGTGCTTGATATCGACGTTCATTTATCAATTTGGGTATAGAGTACGCAATGCTAAGAAGAACAACAGAAATGGCTAATGCAAACGCATCGATACGGCCAACAGCAAACGCAGATATCATCGAAAACGCAAGCAATATATTTGTTATTGGTTTGTGAGACGTGAAACCAAATAGGATCGCGCTTATGAGTGGTAACCATACCCAAACGGTTGGGTCTAAGACCATCAAACTTTCCTTATCTATCATTAGCTTTTCAGGAAAACGAGAATAACACTAAAAAGAGACTAGTAAATGTGTCTAGCACTGCACCATGTGTTGAACCGTCAATAAATCAAAGTATTCAAGATTTATATCAATAGCTGATTTTACATAGGCTGAACAATCGTGTTGGCTTTTTCGCGTAACCTTGCGCACGCGATAGGATTGCAAACCAATTTCACAAGTTGAAGTGGACGAACATAAAGATCTTATTTCTATTGAAACACTACCAATGAGACAAACCCGTTTGAAAAGCACATCCCGAAAATTGATAAGCAGCACTAAAAAATCGTTAGGCACGTTGATGGTATTGGCTTTGGGTTTGCCAGTAGTACTCGTCATTATCTTGAAATTTGTTAACCCACCAATATGGGGATGGCAAATTTCACGCACGCTTTTTCCCCCTAAAGGTTATCCAGAAACGACTCAGCATCAGTGGGTGAGCCTTGACTCAACCTCGCCAACTATTCCACTAGCAATCATAGCTTCAGAAGATCAACGATTTCCACATCATTGGGGAGTCGATCTTTCTGCACTTTTGGCAGTGTTACAAAGTAGTGGTGACCAAGGTCCACAACGCGGAGCTAGCACAATTAGTCAGCAAACAGCCAAGAATGTATTTCTATATCCTAGTCATACTTATCTGCGTAAAGCGTACGAACTATATATTGCATTGCTGATTGAAATGATTTGGGGCAAAGAACGAATCATGGAAATGTACTTAAACGTTGTGGAATTTGGACCTGGCATTTATGGGGTACAGGCTGCTAGTCATCATTACTTTGGTATTTCTGCAAGTCAGATTAGTTCGTATCAAGCAGCACAATTAGCCGTGGTGTTACCCAACCCTTATAAGATCCAACCAGTACCTATGACTCAGTATGTCCAAAATCGCGTAAACTGGGTATTACGACAAATGGGAAATCTAGGCACATTTTCATATTAAATATGATTGAGAGTTGTAACTTTGCAGATGGATTTTCTTGCTCAATTTCAAAATTCATTTTGCAAGTTGCTCGTAAGTCACGAAAAAGATTGAACTAACATTGCTACTCTGTGGACTTTAAGCTAAACCTAACGATGTATTGTTTAACAGGAGTGAACAATGTTTGTCTCAAAAAGTTTTCACAATAAAACCGTTTCTGATTTAAAAGAACAAGCAGCATCAGTTAGTGCTTTTAGAGATTCCCTCAAAAGAACCGTCCCTTATATTGAATTTACCCCTACTGGAAGTGTTTTATATGCCAATGATCTTCTACTGAACACTTTTGGTTACCAGTTAGATGAAGTTATTGATAAGCACCACAGCGAGTTGTGCTTTCCTGAAGATGTAGAAAAGAGAGAGTACAAGGATCTATGGCAATCATTGGCAAAAGGTGCACCAACCAATGGAACCTTTATCCGTAAAGATAAAGCGGGTAACGCAGTTTGGTTAGAAGCGACGTATTTTCCGATTGTGAAAAATGGCAAAGTAGAATCGGTTGCTAAAGTCGCTTCTGACGTAACGGCTGAACAAACCGAATTAGAAAGAAACCAAGCACTATTAAAAGCATTGGATAAGTCTCTCGCTGTTATCGATTTTTCACCAGATGGTACAGTTCTGCGAGCTAACAAAAATTTCCTAAGTTGTTTTGGATATACATTAAATGAGGTTGTTGGACAACATCATCGACAGTTCTGTGATGAAGAATTCTATAGGGATAATCCTAACTTCTGGAAAGATCTCACCACAGGCAAAATTCAAAGCGGTCTATTTAAACGTAAAGATAAACATGGTCGTACTATTTGGCTAGAAGCCACGTATAACCCCATATATAACCATGCTAACCAAGTGGTAAAAATCATCAAACTAGCGAGCAACATTACTGAACGAGTAGAAAAAGCGATGAAAGTGCAAGAGGCTGCTCTGATTGCTTGCAATACTGCACAGGAAACTGTAAACATTTCCCAGAAAGGTAAAGAGCGAGTTGAGATTCTTCTTTCAAACTCAGAAGATATCAATGGCTCTGTTCAGGGCGTTGGGTCTTTGATTGCGCAACTTAACGAACAAGCTAAAAATGTTAATGCGATTGTCTCAACGATTACGGCCATTGCTGAGCAAACTAACTTACTTGCACTTAACGCGGCTATTGAGGCAGCGAGGGCTGGCGATCAGGGTAGAGGCTTTGCTGTGGTCGCTGATGAAGTGCGTCAGTTAGCTGCCCGCACATCTCAATCAACGGCAGAAATTGCTGAAGTAATTGCTAAAAATTCAACCATCACTCAAAGTATCGATACACACATTCAAGCTGCGCTTGAAAAAACGAATTACGGTGAAACACAAGCCATCGAGATTAAAGCGGTTATTGATGAAATTGTGTTAGAAGCAAATCTGGTTTCCGAATCGGTGAGAGGATTGTCGTTGTAGATCCAATGAGATTTTGGACTTTAGTTGAAGCTGTATTAGGCAGCTTCTTTTCATTTAGTATCTTGGTAAAACAGATCAGCAATTCGTTTGATTTTCTCGTCAATCTTATCAATCGAGATATTGCCGAATCCTAGCACTGCGCCTTGCCATTCTCGTTGCTTAAACTCAGGGTTCTCATAGTAGCTCAATGGTCTAACTACAATCCCATCGTTTAGTGCAGCCAGTGACAATGTCACTTCATCAATACCTTCAACCCATTTTAGCGTTACGTGAAGTCCGGCGGCTTGACTGATTATTTCTACATCTTTAGCAAAATGTTTCTGAATCGAGCTCATCATTTGCTGATGTTTATCTTTATAAAGCCTACGCATTTTTCTAATGTGGCGAAGAAAGTCGCCGGATTTAATAAAGTCAGCCAAAGCCGACTGGATATGAGCTGGGGAATCGCCTGTCAATGCATCTTTAATTGCCAAACATCTATCAACTAAAGCCTGTGGAACAATCAGGTATCCCATTCGTAAGCTGTTAAACATGGTCTTGCTAAACGAACCTACGTAGATAACTCGTGAGTCCGCGTGAATTTCTGCTGATAAGCCTTGCAAACTGGTATAAGGACGATGAGCAAATTGGAATTCGCTGTCGTAGTCATCTTCAATAATCCAGTGATTCCCTTGATTAGCCCATTCAATAAGCTTTAGCCGTTGCTCAGTGTTTAATGTTGTTCCCATTGGATACTGATTACTGGGTGTTATATAGAGTGCACGCGCTTTACTTTTGAATATGCGTTCTATGTCGAACCCCACATATTCATTCACATGAACAGGTTCAAATTGATATTTGAGAAGCTCAATAATTTTTCTCATCTTGGAGTAGCCCGGTTGCTCCATTAATACAGAGTCATTGGGTTCCATTACAGCCATCAGTGTGATCATCAATGCTTGCTGAGCACCAGAGGTGATAATGATTCTATCAGCATCGCAGTGCACCGAACGGCTTGTGGCGAGATAGTCGCTCAAAGCAAGTCGTAGTTCGGCATCACCTTGAGTCCCTTTATTACCAAGCAGAGAATGTCTTGTGGAGTGAACCTGTAGGTGTTTATTCCATTTAGCTATAGGAAACTGTTGAAGATCGGGAACTCCCGGTGCAAATGCGGTGTTATTCGGTTCTACTTTTTGTATTTGTACTGTCTGTGTTTGTTCTTTGTGTTTCGTAGGCTTAGAAGTTGGTAGGTAGTGATCGGGTAGTTCGACAGCAACATAAAATCCAGAACCAGTTCGAGATTCTAGATAACCTTCTGCTACTAATTGTTCATAAGCTGCAGTGACTGTATTTCTACCTAGATTTAATTCTTCGGCTAACTTACGAGTTGATGGTAGCTTACCGCCCTTATGCCAAAGTTGTTTGACGATCTTTTCGCGTATAGCGTGAAATAAGTTTTCCTGTTTTGGTGATTTGTCAACAAAAAGTACCAAATCACCAGAGTCGATGGGCTGCAAAGTGGCTCTGTCCTTAATCCAAAACTGGTTCTTATTAAGGTACCAGTGTGTTGTTACATTGCAACCATAAAGAACGATTTAGATAGGGATAGACAATGCTTTCAAATACACCAAGAACACAAATAAAAAAAGCAGTGCACAAGGCGCAATTTGAACTTAAGGTACTGTACCAGATCATTGATGAAAGCCTAATTGCTCATATAGCGATTAAGAACGAACAAGGACCGGTTGTAATCCCAATGTTGGCATGGAGGGTAGATGATCACGTCTATATCCATGGTGCAAACAATAGTCGATTGCTACGCTCGTTGAAAAATGGCGCTCAAACCTGTTTGACCTTTACCCTGTTTGACGGCTGGATATTGGCTCGTTCTGCTTTCCATCACAGTGCTCATTATCGCTCTGCAGTTGTGTTTGGTAGTTTCTCAATTGTTGAAGACAATCGGGATAAAGACCGTTTGTTGAATCACTTCGTTGAACATATCGCACCGGGAAGAACTCAAGATGTTCGTTTGAGCAATGAAAAAGAGCTAACTGCAACTATGCTACTGCGTATTCCGCTAACAGAGGCTTCTGTAAAAGTCAGTAATGGTATCGTTAACGATGATAAAGAGGATTTAGATCTGCCTGTTTGGGCAGGTTATATGCCGTATAGAACAGTCGTTGGGCCATTAAAACCTGTTGAAGAAATGAGTGGAGTTATTCCAACCCCAGATTACAGCTCAGCATATGGAGAACGCTGGAATAAAAACTAATTGAACGGTATGAAACAAAAAAGCTCCCTAATTAGGGAGCTTCAACTATCAGCAATTTATAAGCCAATATTAGCAATTTATTAGCCAATCATGCGTTGGCTATTTTCTTCAAACTCATTAATCACAATAGTTTGAGCGCGTTTGAAGAAGTTAAAATCTGTTGCGGTTGCACTTGTGTATGCGCCCATCACTCGACCGATAACCAAGTCGCCATTTTCCAGCTTAGGTAGCATAATGTTTTCTGCAATCACATCAATGCTGTCACATGTTGGTCCTGACAGTACACTTGGTACGAACTCGCCATCTTGTTTCAATGTCACAATAGGGTATTCAGAATGGTCGAAGATCAAACCACTGAAAGAGCCATATACACCGTCGTCTAAGTAGTACCAAATTTGGCCTTCACGCTCTGCTTGACCCATAACTGACGCAACGCTGGTTACAGCAGGAGCTACAATGAAGCGACCAGGTTCTGCAATCACTTGAACGGTTTCTGGTAACTCGTTTAACGCTTTGTTAATCGGCATACAGAATTGGTCAATTGGCATCACTTGTTTAGTATAAGTAACAGGGAAACCACCACCAATGTCCAGTGTACTCAACGCAGGTAAACCGCGTTCAAACACTTCATCCATCACTTCTTTACAGCTACGAATTGCATCCACATATTTTTGCGGGTTAGTTGTTTGAGAACCCACATGGAATGACAGACCTTTAATGTGAATGTTCCAATCTTTCGCTGTTTCGATAATCACTAAGGCTTGCTCAGAAGAACAACCAAATTTTTTCGACAAGTCAGCGAAAGCCTCAGAGTTACGGAAGCTCAAGCGAACGAGTAATTCAACTTCGTCTTTATAAGGTTTGAATTTTTCTAACTCATTTAAGTTATCTACCACAAACACATTGCAGCCATACGCTAATGCGTCACGAATGTCACGGTCACGTTTAATTGGGTGAGAGTGGATTGTACGTTCCGCTGGTACGCCTTGTTGTTGCACTAATTCAACTTCACCAGTAGTAGCTAAGTCAAAGCATGCGCCTTCTTCCAAAAGTGTTTTAACTACATTTGGATGAGGTAGCGGCTTAAGAGCAAAGTGAAGAGCTACATTCGGTAGTGCATTGCTTAGTGCACGGTACTGAGCGCGAATAATATCGCAATCAAGCATAAGTAGAGGAGCACCAAACTGTGCAACAGAAGTTTCGATTAGATCGATAGTTTCTGCAGATAGAGCTTGAGAAGAAAAAGATTGAAAATCCAATACAGAAGCTGAATTAGCCATAGCAATTCTCCAAAATAACAAGGCACTTTTCATGGTCTTGGATGATGAAAAGTGGAGCGTCAATAAAAGCGTGTTTACGCCGTCAAAGTCACTCTTGGATAGTTGCTCTATCGCCTTGCCACAAAACTACTGTGATGTACTCGGATTGGCTATCATCAAGAAGCAGGGCGATAATAAAGTCATACTTTTTCTCACGCAATAAAAAATATCCCGATGAAACCAAAATTTTTTTATCGAAAAGATAATTAAAAATTATGAATTATTATTCATTAACTGGACGCTATTCCTTATCGATCGCTATGTGCTTATTTCATTTAACATAAACGTGATGTGTGACCGTTTATACATACAATATGAGTTCAGGTGATGGATTGATTTACGTCAACGATATTATTCGGAAAAATTGATGAAGATGATTAATACTTTTAGGTGATATTGAACACTATAGAGCTCTATAGTAATGATTATTAGACCTAAAAGGATGGTTGTCATGAACGAAATTTTAAATCAAGTAGATAAGCTATTAGCAAAACCAGATCTAGGAAAATTGATTTTACGTGTCAGTTTCGCATTAATGTTTTTATTACACGGGATCCATAAGGTACACGGCGGGACTGAGTTCATCCAAGGTATGCTTGTTAAAAATGGGCTTCCTGCATTTATCGCCTATGGGGTTTATTTGGGTGAAGTGGTTGCTCCAATTCTGATTATCGCTGGTATATTCACTCGCTTATCGTCAATCGTTGTTATCGGCACATGTTTAATGGTTGTTTATCTAATGCACATGGATAACTTCTTCACTCTAAACAAAGTAGGGGCATGGGCTGTAGAAGGTGTTGCCGTTTATCTATTCGCAGCTATTGCTACAATGTTCCTAGGTTCAGGGAAATATGCACTGAAGCCAGACGCGTAACATAATCTAAATGTTGATTTAAGCCGGAGGAAAATATTCTTCCGGATTTTTTTATAATTATCAGAACAATCGTCAGATCCCAAATTAATCTAAAAATACGGCCTATCATTTGGTGTTGTTTGAAGCCTTTAGACATTATTGTTTGGGAGCGAACTTGATCTATGAATTCAACTCAACCCTCTCCAGTACCTTGCTTATTAGATACATGGGCAGCAACAGAAACGGATCTCTACCGTTGGTTAACTCAGCATTGCTCATGCCAAGACCTTGCATTCGATTTGTTGCAAGAAACCTTTCTTAGAGCGTTGCAGAGAGACAGTGTGTTTTGTGATATTGAAAACCAAAGAGCTTGGTTATTTACAGTTGCTAAAAACTTACTCATAGATGAATGGAGAAAATCTGGCAGATTAGAACAACTATCTAACACTAATGATAAACAACCAATCGAAAGAGCATTGGAACGAGAACCAATTGAAAGCTTGGCACAATGTCTACCTAAAGCCCTTGCATGTTTAACTGACGAAGATCGTTCCATCATCGAGTTCTGTGATCTTCAAGGGCATAGCCAACAAGAATATGCTCAAAAGCATTATCTTTCTCTTACCGCTGTAAAATCACGAATTCAGCGTGCTCGTCCTAAACTACGCGAGCAACTTAAAGTGAACTGCCATATTAAGTTCGACGAACATAACAAAGTCTGTTGCTTCACTCCAAAGCGGCGATAAATAGAGGCAAGTCTATGACTTGAATTTATTTTTGTAATTTATTGCGTCTTTTTAACTCTATGTACGTCTTAGATAGCAACTCACAAAGACCGTTGTTTATTTATCGCATGTAAGAGGAGTACAAGATGTTCTGGGTTTTCACATCATTAGCTGATTGGTTTACATACCAATTATTGAGCTTAGACGCTGAATCGAAAATGGCGCAAGCCATTCATTTCTTTGTTGAAGATACCAGCAAAATCCTCGTTTTATTGCTTGTAATGATCTACGTGATTGCACTCATTCGTGCATCGTTAAAAGTCGAAAAAGTAAGAGATTACCTGTCGGGCAAAAAACGTGTTGTTGGATACCTTATGGGAAGCATATTTGGTGCAATTACACCTTTTTGCTCATGTTCTAGCATCCCAGTGTTTCTTGGCTTTACCACCGCTGGGATTCCTTTGGGTATCACAATGGCTTTTCTGATCACTTCACCACTGGTCAATGAAATTGCAGTATTACTACTCCTCAGCTTGTTAGGTTGGAAATTTACGCTTCTCTACGTTTTATCCGGTATGGTTATCGGTGTAATCAGTGGTTGGTTTCTCGATATGATCAAAGCAGATCGCTGGCTGCAGCCTTTTGCAGCTAAAGCAATGCATAAATCCCCAAAACCTTCAAACACAGATAATCATTACTCATCAAATTCGATGTCATTTAGCGAGCGTAATACATTTGCAAAAAATGAAACTCGCGAAATATTTGTACGCGTTTGGAAATGGGTATTAATAGGTGTTGGAGTAGGGGCTGCTTTACATGGATATGTACCTGACGGATGGATTGAAAGCCATTTAGGTAGCAAGCAGTGGTGGTCCGTGCCTGCATCAGTACTAATAGGTATTCCTTTGTATTCCAATGCAACGGGCGTTATTCCAATCATGGAAAGCTTACTTAGAAATGGGCTTCCAGTAGGCACTACTTTAGCATTTTGCATGAGCACAGTGGCCGCAAGTATTCCCGAATTCGTTATGCTCAAGCAGGTTATGCAGTGGCGATTACTAGGGATGCTTTTTGCTCTATTACTTACTGCATTCACTATTATTGGTTGGATGTTCAACTTAATTACTTGGCAAGTTTGAAGGAGTTTAACTATGAAGGTTTTTAAAGTTCTCGGTTCCGGGTGTGCCAATTGTGTTAACACAGCGAAACTTATTGAGAATGAAGCTAGAGAGGCTGGAATTGATGTTCAGGTTGAGAAGGTGACGGATATGGAAGCCATCATGAACTACGGCGTAATGTCTACACCTGCAGTCGTCGTCGATGAGCAGGTCATTCATGCTGGAGGTGTGCCTACGTTAGAGAAGATAAAAACATGGTTTAATTAGTTAAATATTTACAATTAGCTCTCATTTGCTACAACGTAACAAATGAGAGCTAACCTATCTATTGCAATGGAGGATTTACCTGATTCTTACCTTTTTTCTTTGCTTGCAAAAGGAAATTATCTGCTCTTTCAAAGGCTGATACGAAAGTGTCATTCGCCTGAATTTCAACAATACCAAAGCTACATGTAATGTTTTTATCTAAAGAAGGGAACTTCATAGTTTCAATTCTAACTCGAATTCGTTCAGCCGCCTGAATCGCTTGCGACAAGTCGTCGCCAGGCAATAGCAACATAAATTCATCCCCTCCAAAACGACCAATGAGATCCGCAGGTCTTATTTCTTTACCAACATGCTGTGATACCACGGTAAGAACTTTGTCGCCAATAGTATGACCAAAAGTGTCATTAATTTGTTTGAATCCATCGATATCGAACAAAGCCAGAGAAAGCGGTTGATTCAATATACGACAGCGATTTATTTCATTCTTCACATTCTTAATAAAAAATTGTCTCGTTTGAGTACCCGTTAATACATCCCTTTCCGCGAGTACTCTTAGGTTTCGATTATCGATAAGTATGTGCGGAACCCATAAGCCAAAGTATGTGTTGGCGGCTAGCAATGAAATCGTAAATTGGTACACCATTGCGTGATTACCCAGCTGTAACCAAGACACCAAAATAGCCGTAGTCGTACTCAATAAAGCCAAGCTCAAGAATGCTCGAGCAGCGCTCTCTGTAAAAACTATCCACATTTGAGCGATGCCTAAGAAGAAGACACAGAACACAATGCTTGAAGATGGATATATAGCGACTAACACACTGATTAATACTAACAATACAATCGCGATTGCTTGTTTGTATATGTAGTTTTGAATTGGAGACTGTTCGTATACTGAGGTAAAGTTCTCAACTAACCACTGACTTTGCTCAGGATAGAATTTTGAAAGAATACCCACCATGATCGGAGCAATAACAACAACACCAACGAGATCACCAACCCACCATGGCCCCCAAATAGACATGACTTCATCTGACGCAATAATACCTGTGATAGCCAAACTGTTTGCCCCACCAATCGCAGCAACTAGTGAAGAGCTTGCTGCGATAATCAGGAACAGCAAAATTAGGTAGGGGATTCGGTAGATTTTTCCGGTGTGACTTATTTTTCTCAGAATGGCAGCACCACCCCAATAGGAAAAACAATGCACCGTAGCGAAGAGTAACCCAGTGAGAAGCAAAGTGGAGAAACTCTGCTGTCCTTGATAAATGCTATCTTCCCAAAAGGTAGTACAGACCGATGCGGCCAATACTACAGGTATAGATCGCCACCCCAATATGAGAAATATGGCATAAGTTACGCCCGAAGGCGGAAACCAGATACTGGCGTGAGGCGCATACTCCATCAAAGCTGCTGCGCGCCACAATACCACCCATGCGAGGGTAATCAGGACCAACTTTGAAATAGCACCAAACCATTTACTAACAAACATCGAATGTTCTTCTTGGCATGATCCTTCCATCCCTAGACTTCCTTTATAATTGCTTTAGTTCCTTTAGGGAAAGCACTCTATAGTTATAAATTTTATTAATATTATGAATTTTGTTATGGAACACATTCCTAGATTAGCTTTAGGTTTGAGATATTGCCAATTTTCCTGAATAGAGTGACTACAAATCGGTTTAATACTGCTAAATTATTACTATGGTTGCATATTTTCATTTTCCCAACCAGACATTAGCAAAGGACTTGTACTCTGTGTTAACTAAAAATCTCATACAGTTTTCCGTTTACCTACTGTTTTTCCCTATTACTGCTTATGCAAAAGGGTACGATTTCATTGAAACATTCCTTGAGCAGAGCTTTGCCTATACCGTCGTACTAAGCGATAGTGACGTATTTACTGTGGGAATTAAAGATTTCAACCCAAACGAATTGTTCAATACTGACAATCCAGATCTAGGTACCGAAGATTCATTAGCAAATAGAAAAAAATACGCCATATCCACGCTTCCTATGTCCTTTCAATTGAATAACGAAGAAGATAGAAATAAACACCAGCTGTTTTTTAGACTTTCAGGATTAGGGACCGAAGAGAAAGTTAGATGGGGAGATGAGACTGTCGAAGACGATTTTCAACAAGTGATAGCTGACTTCTATACAGCCTATCGTTATGAATATAAATTTGATGATCACTGGAGGATAACGCCAGGATTTGGCGTACATTTGATGCGTTATGAGAATACTATGGATTACAATAGCGCCACTGGTAAATCTTATGCCCCCATTTTTGATGGCTTACTCTTTAACACTACTGCGTGGTCAAATATATATGAACCCCATTTAAAGCTAACGTATAGCAAAAATGAAAATTGGGGCAAATGGCAATATTCCGCTGCTGGACATTACTTTTATGGCTATGGTTGGGGTGAGGCCAACGAAGGCGAAATTGGTAATAGTGAAGGGTGGTACATCGTCAATAGCGCCACTATCGTCTATAACATTGAACAAATTGGTCGTTCGATTCAGTCAGTTTACAGCACTGTCAGAAGAGTCGACGTGGGTAGTGATGTCTCAGAACCGTTAGGTACCAGTTTTTACTATGAAGCAACAGTGGGATGGTTAATGACGCCACCATTTGAAATTAGCTTTGTTGACAACATTGGCTTGGGACTAACATTTAATTATGGGAGTGCGTTTAAAGGAGGCAGCCTCGTCTTGTTTTTCAACCAAGACTAAGACGCAACTTCAATTCTATTCCGGCCGCCTTTTTTCGCTTTATAGAGGGCTTCATCAGCAAGTTTGATTGCTTCTTTGGCGTTTCTCTCCAATGAGCTATCACACACACCGATACTAATCGTAATATTGACGGAACGACTGCGCTTATCTGAACGCTTAGATGCACCAAATTTATCATCTTTAGGACGGCTATTTGCATCTCGAATCACTAGATCGTACTGCTCAATATCTTTACGGACAGCTTCAAGATAGTCATAAGCCTGAGCTGCCGTTTTTCCTTTAAATAAAATAGTAAATTCTTCACCGCCGTAGCGATATATCCTAGCTTTACCTTTAATTAAGCGAATACGACTTGCAACAAGCTTTAGCACATCGTCGCCAGTGTCATGACCGTAAGAGTCATTAAAGGACTTGAAATGATCAATATCGACCATAGCAATGGCGAATTTACGGCCGGGGCTTCTCATATCGATATCAAGGGCATGTCGCCCAGGTAACTGAGTCAACTGATCATTAAATGCCATCTCGTAACTGGCAGAAATCAAGTAGAGCATCATCAGTGCACCTGATAACGAAAACATCGTACTGGAGACATATTGAAGTTGAAAAAATATAAATGTCATCGCAGATGTTAAAACTGCAGTATAGATAAATACATCCATAATACGGTTTTTCGTCAATACAAAAATACCGGTGACTCCAATCATGGCTAACAAATAGAGAACTAATATAAACGGAAGTTTTGATATCTCTGGCACAGAGAACAAAAAGGTGTCTTTCAAACTACCAAAGCCACCAGAGACATAATAGTCGACAGTAATATATGCCCATATACCAAAGAGCGCCAAAAATATCAGATAGACAAAAAAGGCACGGCTTAACAAGTCACCGTTCTTAAAGGCGTAACTCAGCAAACAGGCAACAGGCAACAAAAAACTGAGGATTGAAAGTTCAAGCAAAGTAGAACCGGTGTATAGAGGTGACTGCAAACGAGATTGAATAATCCAATAACTTATCAACATAACACATGCGACCATGGCCATTCTGCTTTGCTTGAAAATATATGCAATCGCAATAGAACTAAGAAACAACGCGTACGGTAAACCACCCGCAAGACCACTATTGGCTCGGGTAAGAACAATTACGTTGTTCATTCCATACCACATAGCCGCAAGGAGCATCAAAGGGAATGCAAAACGAAACCAAGGCGACGTAACTAAACTCGACGACATGCTTATAATCTAGCCAGCAAAATAAATACTAATTGTGATTATGATTCTTGAGCTAAGAATAACTTTATTTAATGAATTTCCAAGCTTTTTGCTAAACTTTAGTTATAAAAGCGCGCGCTTGAGCAAAATTCGTTCAAGTTAGCTCGATCTTAGTTTGATTAAAGATCATTGATGCAATAACTTTATTTGAACGTATCACACCGACACATCGGTTTAGGAGAATTCGAATGCAACTGAATGTTGAAGTGCACAACTATATGGAAACACTCGTTGGACAAGTGATAGCACAAGATAAATACGCTACGACATATAGTCACGACCAGTTAGCGGATCTCGCGTGCCTTGCTTTAAGTCAACTTCGGCCAATCTATATCCGATTTGATATTGATTTTCTGTCAGCTTTGCCTGAAGAGCGTCTGGTCATTTTAAAACAACATGCTGTAACAGCTGTCGAAGCAGCGGAAAGTATGATAGTTGATGACAGACGAAAAAATCGCGATGCCGATATACCTATTATTATGACTCAAACCCAATTTGACGAAGATGCTGAGTTAGAATGGTACGAAAAACCAATTCTTGGGACTAAGCAACACAACTTATCATAAGGAGCTATTGTGGGATTTTTTTCTCGTTTGTTTGGTAGTAAATCAGAAACAAAAGCAGCAACGGTTGAACCTGTAGAATACAAAGATTTTTTAATTTACCAAGAAGTCATTGCTGAAGGCGGGCAATATCGCGTAGCAGGAAGAATAACCAAGGAAGAAGATGGAGAGCTGAAGACGCACCGTTTCATTCGTTCTGATGTACTTTCAAATAAAGCTGACGCTGAAGAACTCATGCTCAAGAAAGCACAAATGTTCATAGATCAAATGTCTGGTCGGATCTTTTAATAACCAATCAAGTCGTTGACAGAAATCATAAATTTTAGAGCTATAAGTGGATAACCTTATAGCTCTTTATTTATTTTGGCACTACGTAAATTCAATACTTGCCTATACTGGTTTGAGCTCTTACATGAAATAAACACTTTGTATTTTCTGTAAAATTGATAAACAGTCGCTAGTTAACGTTATAACCAATAAACCTAAAATATTATTACAAATATCTTGAGTTTAAATCAGGCGTTAGATAAAAAACGAATATCCACAGTGCCAATAGTCAAGGAATCGCTATGCAGATTGGTGTACCAAAAGAAATACTCGCGGGAGAAACGCGGGTCGCTGCTTCACCGTCATCGGTTCAGCAGTTAATTAAACTAGGTTTTGAGGTTGCTATCGAATCTCATGCAGGAGATCTTGCCAGTTTCGATAACGCATCTTACGAACAGGCTGGAGCAATTATCGTTTCAAAAGACGATGTATGGAACTCCGATTTAATTCTGAAAGTAAATGCACCACTTTCTGATGGTGAGACTGATGAAATTGCCCAGATCAAAGAGGGCGCGACATTAGTCAGTTTTATTTGGCCTGCCCAGAATCCAGAGTTGATGGAAAAATTATCGACGAAAAACATTAACGTTTTAGCGATGGATTCTGTACCTCGAATTTCTCGTGCTCAGTCTTTAGATGCTCTATCATCAATGGCGAATATCGCAGGTTATCGCGCGGTTGTAGAAGCGGCTCATGAGTTTGGCCGTTTTTTCACTGGCCAAATAACCGCTGCGGGTAAAGTTCCTCCAGCTAAAGTATTTGTCGCTGGAGCCGGTGTTGCAGGTCTTGCTGCTATCGGAGCAGCTGGCAGTCTAGGTGCCATTGTTCGCGCATTTGACGTTCGTCCAGAAGTAAAAGAGCAAGTTCAGTCTATGGGAGCTGAATTCTTGGAAGTTGATTACCAAGAAAACTCAGGTTCAGGTGACGGCTATGCAAAAGAAATGTCTGACGAGTTCAATAAGAAAGCTGCTGAACTTTATGCCGAACAAGCAAAAGATGTCGACATTATTATTACCACAGCTCTTATTCCGGGACGCCCTGCGCCAAAATTAGTCACCAAAGAAATGGTAGACTCAATGAAAGCGGGTAGTGTGATTGTCGATCTAGCGGCAGCTAACGGCGGTAACTGTGAATATACCGTTAAAGATCAGGTCGTAACGACACCAAACGGGGTAAAAATCATTGGTTATACCGACATGGTCGGACGCCTACCAACACAATCCTCACAACTTTACGCAACAAACTTAGTAAACTTGTTAAAACTATTGTGTAAAGAAAAAGATGGCAACATCAATATCGATTTTGATGATGTGGTATTGCGCGGTGTCACTGTAGTGAAAGAAGGTGAGATCACTTGGCCTGCACCACCAATTCAAGTTTCAGCTCAACCTCAAGCGAAACCAAAAGTAGAACCTAAAGCTAAAAAAGTCGAAGAGCCTACTTCACCAGCTAAGAAGATCATCGGTTTGGCTGTAGGTGTTGGTGCATTTGCATGGGTAGCAAGTGTAGCTCCTGCTGCATTCTTAGGACACTTCACTGTATTTGTTCTTGCATGCGTTGTCGGCTATTACGTTGTCTGGAACGTAACTCATTCATTGCATACACCACTGATGTCAGTAACCAATGCTATTTCTGGCATTATCGTTGTAGGCGCGTTGCTACAGATAGGTCAAGGTAATGGCGTTGTAAGCTTCTTGGCATTTATCGCCATTCTTATCGCAAGCATAAACATATTTGGTGGCTTTACTGTTACTAAACGTATGCTTGAAATGTTCCGCAAAGACTAAGGGAGTAAGCAATGTCTGCAGGATTAGTACAAGCAGCTTATATTGTTGCTGCTTTATTCTTCATTATGAGTTTGGCTGGATTGTCGAAACAGCAATCGGCACGTGCAGGTAACTACTACGGTATTACGGGTATGGCTATCGCATTGATTGCGACAATTTTTAGCCCTAATGCTGAAGGTTTCATTTGGATTATCATTGCGATGGTAATTGGCGGTGGTATCGGTATGCATTTCGCTAAGAAAGTAGAAATGACTGAAATGCCAGAGCTCGTTGCGATTCTTCATAGCTTTGTAGGTATGGCCGCCGTGCTTGTTGGCTATAACAGCTACTTAGCTGCGCCTGAAGTTGCGACGCATGCCGAGCATGTTATTCACCTAGTTGAAGTGTTTGTTGGTGTATTCATCGGTGCTGTAACCTTTACAGGTTCAATCGTTGCCTTTGGTAAGTTACGCGGGATAATTAAATCATCGCCATTAAATTTACCTCATAAGCACAAAATGAATTTGGCTGCGATTGTCGTTTCAACATTACTAATGTTCCATTTCATTAACGCTGATGGCAGCATGTTTGCAATGATTGTGATGACGCTAATTGCCTTTGCTTTTGGCTACCACTTAGTGGCATCTATCGGTGGTGCTGATATGCCAGTTGTTGTTTCTATGTTGAACTCATATTCAGGTTGGGCAGCTGCCGCAGCAGGTTTTATGCTAGCAAATGATCTGTTAATTGTGACAGGTGCATTGGTGGGTTCGTCAGGTGCAATTCTTTCGTACATCATGTGTAAAGCCATGAACCGCTCTTTCATCAGTGTTATTGCGGGTGGCTTTGGACAAGAAGTGATTATTAGCGAGGATGAAGAACAGGGCGAACATCGCGAAACGAATGCAGAAGATGTCGCTGATATGCTTAAAAACTCTAAATCTGTCATTATCACTCCAGGGTACGGTATGGCTGTTGCGCAAGCTCAGTATCCTGTGTATGAAATTACAGAGAAGCTTAGAGCGCTAGGCGTCAATGTTCGTTTTGGTATCCATCCCGTTGCGGGACGTCTTCCAGGGCACATGAACGTATTGCTAGCAGAAGCGAAAGTACCTTACGATATTGTTCTTGAGATGGATGAAATCAATGATGACTTTTCTGATACAGATACTGTGTTAGTCATTGGTGCTAACGACACGGTTAACCCTGCGGCTCTAGAAGATCCAAACAGTCCAATTGCAGGTATGCCTGTACTTGAAGTGTGGAACGCACAAAACGTAATCGTATTTAAACGTTCTATGAATACAGGTTATGCAGGCGTACAAAACCCATTGTTCTTTAAAGAAAACACACAAATGTTGTTTGGCGATGCTAAGCAGAGCTGTAATGATATTTTAAGCCATATCTAAGCCATATTCGTAAAGCATTCAAGAGCAACTTTATGTTGCTCTTTTTTTTGATCTGTTGCGACGTTGTCACAAACATTAAATTTCAGCCATTTCGTACACATAACAATCAACAAAACCGCAATTAAGTATTATTGACATCGATATAACATCGCTCATGTTCATTTTAAGCATAATACGTTATAGTTTTTTTAAACTTATGATTTAACGAATAATCAAATTGATAAAAGCGATAAAATTAACATTTGCCTTAATCGCAACGACTTTTTCGGCCAGTACATTTGCAGTTTCGCTCCCCGAGCGTATTGATCTGTTCGTGTCGCTATTTGATTATGACTCAGCTGTTGATTTTTACGATATTCGAGGAATTCAAACCGATTACCCAACACGTCTGCTTACCCCTGATAGCATGCTTCCTCAAACAGCAGAATACCCAATTAAAGATATTCAAATGCTGTATAAGCTCGCGTTGAATTGCGCAGGAAATCTTCCACTGAATCCACTTGTGACAGAGCCGCTAGTTTTTACCAGAGCGACATGTAAAGGGACTCAACTCTCTTCTCGATGGTTTGCACGCAGTGGGTTAATCCATCCAGGTGGCGGTACCTATGCAGAGCGATACGTGAAGAAATATCCGGATAAACTCAAAGAGCTTGAGCAGTACATGCATATTCAGGAACGAGCCAAAGCATCGTCTGACTCATTATTAGGGCGCTTACAAGCAATGGATGAAGATTCCATCACCGCCTTAATTTCTGGCGCTATGATGTTTGCAGAAGGAAATGAACTTTGGCTTAGAAAAGGAGACGAATACTACATTTTTGATAAAGATTCATGGGATACAAATGCTACTCAAGCTGGATTAACCTACAGTATTGCATCAGTTGATAATACTTGCTTTGTCCAACGTGGTAACATTTGTTGGAACATAGAAGATCATTCAGATCTCTTACGCATGAGTATGATCGCACTCGTTATTGCTAACATTCTTTTAGTGATCGGTTGGTCTATATACCGTTGGAACAGTAAACGCCAAGAGATGAAAAGCCGAATGTTAGTACTGCAAATACTGACACATGAGTTGAGAACTCCGATAGCGAGTTTATCTCTTACTGTCGAAGGATTTAGAAGGGAATTTGAACACTTACCAAATTCCCTATACGATGAGTTTCGCCGCTTATGTGAAGACTCTCGACGCTTGAGACAATTAGCTGAAGCAAGTAAGGATTATTTGCAGTCTGATAATAAACCTCTAGCGACTGATTGGGTTCCATCTGTACAAGAATGGCTCCAATTCAAAGTTGAGGAAGAGTTTAATAATCAAATAGATCTGATCATTAATGATGATATTGCAGCAAAATTAAACGTATATTGGCTAGGCACATGCATAGACAATTTAATTCGCAATGCCGTGAAATATGGCGTTGCGCCGGTGACGTTGGAAGTGATAACAAAATCTGATTCTGTCACGATTAAAGTTACCGACCAAGGGACATTAACAAACAAGGATTGGCGTCACTTACGCAAGCCATTTGTCAGTAAAAGTGGCTTAGGACTTGGTTTAACTATAGTAGAATCAATGGTCGATAGAATGGGCGGAAAAATGACCCTAATTGGCCCACCCACTACTTTTATATTGGAGATACCCTGTGAAACAGACGTTGCTTCTTGTTGAAGATGACAAAAACCTAGCTGATGGTCTTTTAGTAAGCTTAGAGCAAGCAGGATATGACTGTTTACATGCAGAAACAATCGCTGATGTTAAGCAACATTGGGAAAATGCAGATTTAGTTATTCTAGATCGACAACTTCCAGATGGTGATTCTGTTCAACATTTGCCCGATTGGAAAAAGTTAAAAGATGTACCAGTCATCTTATTAACAGCGTTAGTAACAGTAAAAGATAAAGTAGCAGGCTTAGACGCTGGCGCTAATGATTATTTAACAAAACCTTTTGCTGAAGCAGAGTTATTTGCTCGTATTCGTGCTCAGCTACGTTCTCCTGAATCAGATGGTCAAGATGACACGAAGGTTGTGTTACCAGAATTAACGATTGATAAAGCTACTCGCGATGTATTTTACAAAGGTGAGTCAGTGACTCTCACTCGTACTGAATTTGACTTACTGCTCTTCTTGGCGAGTAATTTAGGACGAGTATTTACACGTGATGAGCTGTTAGATCATGTTTGGGGCTACAACCATTTCCCAACGACACGTACAGTAGATACGCACGTTCTTCAACTACGCCAAAAATTGCCAGGTCTTGAAATCGAAACACTGCGCGGTGTAGGGTACAAGATGAAAGCGTAATCAATGCGAAGATTAGCACTAATATTAGGCACGCTTTTTAGCGTGCCATTAACTGCCAATGGCGTAGAGTGGTTTGAAAGCAATTCACCACTGACGCAAGCTCATCAACGCCTTTTAAATAATGATCTAGAAAATATGTTCACTTCTCTTGTAGAAGTATGGCAACTCGAGCATAACAAGAACATAAAGAATCATTTAAACGATTTATTGATACAAGCTTTAACCGTCGATTGTGGTAAAGGGCTTGATGCAAATGCTCTTCCCAGCTGGATTTCCTCAATTAACATAAGACGTCTTGATATACGAAGCCCAGGTAGGGACGCATATCAAGTTGTGATTGATGCTAAGAGCCATAAAGAAATTAACTCTCTTCAACTGACTCAGTGGGTTGACAAGCCATTATCAGGAGATACGTCGTTTAGCAAGATAAATCGTGACAACGTCACTGGAAATACCATTTCTTTCATCAAAAGATACAACTTAAACAGTAAGCCTGAAATGGGATTGTATCGATTAGACATTTCAACATCAGACAATGACACTTGGAGCACCTGGGTCATTTTCACGGAGAGTAAAGCCAAACAAACAGTTAGATGGGCATCAAAAGATCAATGGACAGTTGATAAAAATGCACTTCTAAATCGCTTTTGCCCTTTACCGAAACTAGACATTAATGTCTATGACTACATCGACGGCAAATATAAAGAAGTTTGGTCAAAAGAATACGAATCAGATTATCCAACCAACCTAGAGGCTACTGAACTATCACCAGATAGATATATACTTGCCGTTTCAATGACCCATCTACGCTGGCAAGGACCTATTTCTATTGAAATATCTCAAGTTATTAGTAAAACATACGATATTTCTTCAGAGGAATAGCTAAAGTTAGTAAACAATCAGTCGCTATATTTGGAAAGAATTACTGCTTTATATCGCTATGAACAACAAAATCAAACTAATCACACTGTCTATTCTATTGGGTACACCTTCTGTGTTCGCTGCTAACTATGCTATCGAGGCACGAGGTGACGCTATGGGAGGAGTTGGTGTCGTTTCAGGTAACTTTTTAACTGCACCTTTTTATAATCCGGCTTTAATCGCGATTTATAGACGAAATGATGATGTTGGAATGATACTTCCGAGTATAGGTATCTCATACAACGACCAAAATAATATGGTCGATAACCTAGATACTGTAACAGATATCCTTGATAGCCAAGATTTATCAAGAATAGACGAACTCCAGACCGCTATGGATAATCTTGATGGAAGCATCTTGAATGCAGAAATTGGTGGCGTAGTCGCGTTTGCTATACCTAATCAGTTCATTTCTGCAAACGTGTACGGGAAGGCTTTTACAGAAACCTTCGTGAATCCGCAAATAGCAAATACATGTAGTAATCCATCTAACACGGCTGAGTGTACGGCTGAAAAAGCGGAAAATAGCACTGTTAATGCAGTATCTGTTGCTGTAACAGAATTGGGAATTTCACTGGGTAAATACCAAACCTTTATGGGCCAACATATGGCATTTGGTATCACCCCAAAACTCCAGCGCGTATATACCTATGTTTATGAAGCAAGTCTGGCAGATTACAACATATTCGACGTTGCAGAGAATGGCACTGGTAAGACTGTATTCAATTTGGATGCTGGCGCACTGTGGTTTTATGGTCCGTTTCGAGTTGGTATGACCGCAAATAATCTTATCAGTCGAGACATAGAAACAAAAACTATCCCATCATCTATTTCAGGAAACCCTGATATCAGCTATCAGTATGAAATGAGGCCTCAGTACACGGTAGGCGCAGGTATAGTAGCAGATTACTTCACTTTAAGTGTTGATTATGATCTTAACGAAAAGAAACGTTATGCTGCTTTTGACGACAATACACAAATGATCCGAATTGGTGGCGAAGTCGACTTATTGCGTCAATTGAAGCTAAGAGCTGGTTACTACAGAAACCTAGCATATGAAAATACTGAAGGTACTCTAACAGCCGGGGTAGGAATATCTCCGCTTAATTTGTTTCAGCTAGACATTGCAGCAAGCTACACAAATGAAAACGCGATGGGCGCCTACATTAACTTTCTTGCGAGTTATTGATCAACTCACTATAGTAGGGCTCCTAAAGTAGGAGCCTTTTTTATGTTTGATGATTTCCCACCACTAACTCACAAAGAGCAACAAGAAGCTGTCGAGAAAATACAAAGTTTAATGTCTCAAGGTATCAGCACTGCACAAGCAATAAAAATTGTCGCCGAGCAAATTAGACAGTCAAAGAAACAAGAACAACCAAACAAATAGGGCACGTAAGTGCCTTTTTTATTACCTGTAATATCCCAACGTTACTTTTACTTTCATTTAAATTCTTCCACACAGTTAATTATAAAAATTACAACTTGCTTATCTGCCTATAAGCAAACAGGATTCCGCACCCAAACCCCCCGACAAAGTCACAAAAAAATACATTAACTTTATTTTACAACATGTTAGTGCAGACTATTATGCTACAGAAACAAATCAAAAGTCATGTTTGTAATAAAATTACACACAAGTTTCACAACCGATAAATAGCTAGTGGATAATTCTATTGAGTGACAGTGTGATTACTTACTTCCATTGAAAGCACCAAATATGAGGGACTTTAAACAGCTTTTATTGAAAATATGTGTGGATCTTGAACGGTAAAATGACTATCGATATATATAAATGAGAGATACGGTTAATTCCGCCTGTCATATTGGCAATTGAACTAAATCACTAACTAATTAAAACAGGCACATAACTGTTACATTGTCATATATGAACAGTAGTATTGTGGAAGATTGTGTCATATGACTAAGCCAACCAGATTCCAGTTGAGGTAACTAGAGATAACGTTATCAATGAAAATAATTAGTATGGAGTTAGCTTATGTATGAAAATACTCTGTTAGTTAGATTCCGATAAAAAGGCGCAAACTACATACAAGACAAGCAAATTGCCCATGATTTAAACCTGCAACCGTCTAGAATCAGTGAAATGCGCAAAGGAACACGCTATATCTCTGATTCAGAAGCAGTTTTTTTAGCGGAAAATGCAGGAATCGACCCAGAGATGGCTTTGCTTGGTTGTCACGCTGATAGAAACGAAAATCCGCAAATAAAATTGTATTGGCAGAACATCGCAAAAAAGTATAACGGGCTAGGATTAACAACGATTTCAATGGCTTGCGGGGCTGTGGCAGCTAGTTTAGAACCCATAAGACAGTACGCATTATATTGGATTATGACAAATAATCGTTATTTAACAATAACTTATCATATGTTGTATTTATATACTAATTCTCCAAGATTGTCACGAAATGCATAAAAATAAGATATTCAGAGAGTTTGTGTGCAATCTGAGTATCGGAGAAACGGCAGAATTGTGTTTCAAAAGTTCGAGAATGGTCACACTGTGGGATAATGGAAAACCTATTCCACCGGAATGTAAACGGCTCATGCGGTACGCGAAAAAGCGCCAAATCAGTGATCATAAGTCGTGGGATCAATTCACAATGATCAAAGATAAATTGGAATTACCGACAGGTCAGTTGGTTGCACCACAACAAATTTTAATTGGTATAGCTTTGTTAAGCATACAATCAGAACTAGAACTTAAAACAACCTCCAAACTCATTAAGTACTCTAGGTCATTAGCACGAATGCTCGTTGAGTCAAAAATCAAATCGTAACCAATCTTCAATCAAAAACAATTAAATGAAATATTTATTTTTAAAGGCTATTATACAGAAATGGAATGACATGTCGTAAGTGGTTAAGGGATAGGGATGGTAAAAGATATAACGAATATAATAATAGTAACTGTAATTACTTTTTTTATTAATTTCGGTCTAAACTATACGTTAAATAAAAACAATGGTTTTATTTCGCTTGGTTCACCAATGAAGATAGCTGAAAATTACTACAAACCAATAGAAATAACAAATTATTCTAAAAGTACAATTGACGGGCTATTTCTTACTGTTAATTACAGTTTCAATATAGATTTAATATCTGTATCTAATCCGATATTAATAGAGTCTAAAGACAACTTCTTACTGCCTATTGATAAGTATTTATTTCAATTTTCAAATATAAGTCCTAATAGCAAGACTAGGATTCTAATTCCATTAGATATTAATAAATTAGATTGTTGTACTTTTAGTAATGCAAAAGAACTAGGTTTTTACACTGAATCCGATTCAGATATTGAAAATCCTTTACGTAAAATATTATTAGATACTTTATTGCAGACGCTAATATATGGAATTATATATGGATTTTTCTACCTTAAATCCAGATCAGACACAAATAGTGTTAGAAATCGCTTAAAAGAAGTGGAAAATGATATTGATCATAAGACTAGAAACCATAAAGCGGAAATTAAAGATAACAACGAGAGTTTAAATAAAAAACTTGAGTCTGCAAAAGAAATAAGTGATGGCATCAGAAAAGAATTATCTGAACTTAAGGTTATGAATAAACGATTACGTTACATTCTAATTAAACGCCTAGTTGAACATAAAAAAGAAATTAATTTTTGGAGAGAGTTAATTAAAAAAATTCTAGTGAAAAATGTAAAACCAGAATTATTAGAACATGAATTTAAATCAATTAGCAGGATTTTGGGTACAAATTCTACACATAGTAATATTGAAAAAGAAGCTGATGAATTTGACGATTTAAGCGAAGCTATCGAATCAGTGAACATATTTATCGATAAAGAAACTAAAGAACTTAGATAACAGTGAATGTATGAATAGCATCGCATAATCAAACATAGATATTATGTATTTGCTGATTTATCCACTCATCGCAGTTATAAGGCTGTCTTTTTTTATTGTGAAGATAATGACACGAATGTTTATAACTAAAAATCATATATTTAGAGAGTTTGAATGTAACTTATCAATAGAAGAGACAGCAGAACTATGCTTTAAGCACATAAAAACTGTAAAAGAGTGGGACAAAGGCAGAGCAATACCACCTGAATGCAAAAGACTTATGCGCATGTATCGAACACGCGATGCGTCAAAAGAAGCAAACTGGCATCAGTTTAAGATTACTAATGGAATGCTAGAACTGCCCACAGGTTTACTTATCACACCACAACAGATCCTTTTAGGTGCTGCATTAATCACCGAAGGATCTGAATCCACTAGAAAGACATCTTTATATTTAATGAAAACCGCTAGAGCGTTGGCAAATATCCTAGTCCTGCGCAGCGATTTCAGTCCCCAAAACAGAGAACGCCGATAGTTAGGTGGAATTTACCCCCGTAATACAGATTCGGGGGTTTTGCCTTTCCTTTAAGCGCATCACGCTTGTGCGTGCGCTCGTTCCGAGCACACACTCAACCGTGATGCGCTTTAACTGTCAGATGGAAAGCGGCTATTCGTATGCTGCAAAGCTATGAGCAACGTTTGGCGTTTTAGGTTATTAGGTCGTCTGGCTTGGCAGGAAGGGGGGATTTGATGCCATCAAAAGACTAGGGAAGCTCCGCGCCATTTAACGACACGAGACACTCAGCATTTGTGGGGGCTTGGTGCCTCGGTCGCGTAAGACGCTCCCTTATCCCTACGGGACATTCGTTCAGAGTTTTAGTTGTTCTCTTAGCCCCACAGGAGCTATGTATGTTATTCCTCGTTTTCCTTTCTTATGTGAAGGTAAAAGCAAATTTTCCTCAACAAGATCATTTAGGTACGTACGAGCTGTATTTTCATTTACCCCTAAATCTTGTGAGACTACCTTAGCTGTAAATGTTCTGCCAGGTTGTTTGACAGCTGTTTTCAAGATCTCTAACGAACCCCGTTTCAATCGTTGTGAAATTGGACTTTTATCTATCCATTCCATGAATTGATAGAACTCGTTTTTCTTCGTCTCTATATACTCATGCAAAGAATTAACAGCTCTCGCTACGATGTCGACTTGGTGATAAATAAAGTAAGTCAGGTCAAAATCATCTGTTTCTGTATATAAAAACGCAGTATCGTACTCACTTCTTTTCTCCTGAATAAGTTTGCTTATAGAAACGTATTCAAACAGCCAATAACCAGATTTAAGCATGAACCAATAGAACAGCGCTCTTGCTGTCCTTCCGTTTCCGTCACCAAATGGGTGTATGTAACCGATCATGAAGTGAAGAATAATAGCTTTGACTATCGGATGAATAAACTCAGCAGAGCCATCCTCATTAGGACTTTCGTTGGCAAAATCACACAGAGCATTTAAGCGATCTCTAAGAGTAGAGTGACATGGCGGCGTATGTGCTACCTCGTTATAAATATTAGCAACTGTAATATCATTGTTTTCTCGCAATTCGCCAGACATAGCCCCATTGTCAATGGCTTGAAATGTAGCAATTTCATGTAACTCTAAGATCAAGTCTATTGTTAGAGGTTTATCCTTTAATGAAACTGCTCTTTTCATTAATAGGTAGTTGTTAAAAATCATCTGCTCAGATATATCTTTGGGAGTCCGATTGGTTTCCAACATTTCTTTTGCCACTTTCCGAGTAGTTGAAGCGCCTTCCAATTGAGAAGATGTAATAGCTTCTTCCATCATCAAGTTACTCACTAGATAACGATCTTTCTCTCTATTCGTAATAAATGAGCTATCACCAATTTTGTGACCACCACCTGTTACGGTGTCAATGCGGTGAAGCATTGCCCAAAGTGAATCTGGAACACAGTATTTAAAACTGGTGTTTTCTTTTGCGTGCAATATGGTCAAGTTTTTAGAAATAGAATTACGAGCCATTTTAGTTAGTAGCCAAGCTAATTCCGGATTAGTGCCTCTGGGAACTCTCCATTGAAACTTATCCCAATGCAGGTAGTTACCATTTTCATCAGTCACACCATAACGTCCAAATAACGGAATAAATTCTTGAGGTTTAAATTGTTCCATCAAAACTAGGGGTGGTTTAGGACTTCTAATTCTTGCCATACAAAACCCTCATAATTATTTATAGCTTAATTTTTAATATTTGAGTTTATATCATGAACCTGAAAATACAACTTAATTCTAAAAATTTGCGTTTTAATCTTAAGGCGGTCTTTCTTAGTTAGATTTTGTGGTTAAGTATTAGAGTTAAACATCTGATATTTAGAAAATTATTACTCAACATGGATCACCACATCAAGAGTTCGATTACTGGTTTTCTCCGAGTCAGAACGAAACAACACACCTAGATAGGGAATATCACCAAGAACTGGCACTTTCATGGTGACGGTTTGCGAATCTCTCGCCATCATACCGCCTAGTGCGATGGTTTGACCGGATTTGACCGTGAGAACGGTGTCTATTTGACGCTTACTCGTGACAATGTCACTGGCTTCCACAGATTTATCAACACGACTAAGCTCTTGTTTTACCCTAAGTTTAATATCTCCATTCAAACCAATCATAGGCTGAACCCAAAGCGATAAGCCTACGTCTTTACGCTCGATAGTCTGAAACGGTTTGTTGCTTCCATCAGTCTCCGTGGTGTACGAGCCGGTGATAATAGGCAGCTCCTGACCAACACTAATCAATCCACTGTGACCATGCAGGATACTGATTTCAGGGCGGCTCAATATATCGGTTTTGTCATTGGACTCAATCCAACGCACAAACGCATTAAAGTCGTCACTCGTCGCAGTAAAGTTAGGCGAGCCGGTCAAGAACGCGATGGCTGAACCATCGAACGCAGTTTTAATCGCACCCGCACCGGCAGCGAGATTGACCGTTAAATCTCGTAAGTCACCGTCAACGGTTTCGACAATCACAGCGCGTATCTTCACTTGTTTGAGTGGTTTATCGACCGTATTAATGAACTCGGCAATATCACTGTGCATGGACTTGGGCGCGGTGATCATCAGTGCAGAGCCTGCAATGATACTGTCTACATTGGTCACATCAGGCACATCGAGCACGGACGATTGCACTACGAGGGACTTTCTCAGCGGTTCAAGTAAATCATCAGCAGTCAGATAGAGCAGCTTATAGGTGCGCGTGATGATTTCATTGCCACCAGTGAGTTTGTTGCGCTTGTCTACGCGAATGACCGAACCCGATTCGATGTAAGTGAGGCTGTGAGCGCGCATAACGCTGAACCACACATCACGAAAGTTCGCCGCGCCCGAGGCTTGATAGAGCTTCAAGTCACCGTTCACTGACGGGTCAACGATGATGGTCTTATCAAACACTTTGCTTGAGATAATAAAGAACTCATTGAGCGTCTTACCAGCAAGGTTTGCTTCAAAGGCAAAGGCACGGGAAGCGAGGCACAACAAGGCGAGGGCAAGGATGCGTTTCATTAATAGAGCCCACCTTTGTTAAGTACGACATTGTCACCATTAGAGCGAGTTTGAGCAGTTTTACGGCGCTGATGGTTGTCGCTTGAGACTTCAAACGGGTCAAAATACCCATAGCGGGCGATATTAAAACAGGCATGATCTTCCAATGCGTAGGCGGTGCCTTGCTGGGTAAAACAACTGCATTCATCATGCATAATCACACAAGTCAGCTCGGGATAATGGTTGGCTTCGTGCGTTAGTCCGTCATACACCGGCGCTGAAAAAGGTAGGGCATCGAGCCTTGGAAGAAACTTTTCTATATATACTGTGTTTATATCCAGTATTTTTGTTTCCTCCATATTTTCGGTACTTTCAGCGGTTGAAATCTCGCTTTGAACCGTTTCAACGGAAGCCGGTGTGACCTGTTTTTGAAACCACGAATAGAGGTAGAACGCCGCCGCGCTGATACCTAAAATGCCGACCGTTAAGCCGATGATGCCTTTCTTTAACTGCGGGTCGATTTTGACCTTTTGCGTGTGCTTGATGGAGCTGAGATAGACGCCATAGTATTTGTTATCGCGTTTGACTTTCTCTTTCTCAGCCTTGGCTAGTTCGGTCTTGTTGGCAGGGTCAAAGCCTTCGATGTGGAAATATCGATGCAGCCAATCACCGCCGATGAATTCGTAATGGACGTAATACTGCATACGCCGGCGGATGATTTGGTCAACATCTTTAAAGTCTTGGGAGATGTAGACTAAATCAATGCCTTTGTGCCGGTGCGTGGTTACGAACTTCACATCAGGCGACATGGCTTTACCCGCCGTTCTGTTGCCCCAAATGTTTTGCACTTCATCAACCAGAATCACCGAACCGGCAGGAAGTGTGTGGATCTCCGTTGGATCATCAAACGCCGTCCAAGACAGATTCAGGTGTTCAATGTCCTGATAGGTGATCGATTCTTCATCGAGTTCGAGCACCGCTAACGCTTCTTTAAACGCAGCGAGTCGCTTAGGGGATGCGAGTTTCTTAAACCAGTACATCCACTGTTTAAACGGCTCATGTTTCTTGTAATGAAACGCCAGATAGGGAAAATCTTCAAGGGTTGCCAGACGTTGCTCGGTTTCAATGCGCAGCAGCTTTGATTCCAGCTCTTTGTTGTGACTGTTGGCTGGAAAATAGACGCCATACAGCCAGCCTTGAAAACTGTCACACACCTTGTAATCAAGCAGCATCACCCGAATACCGTGATAGTACACAGGGCGGTCGGCGAAGTTGTCGTTCTCGATGATAAACTTGATGGCGTTAAGGCTTTTGCCTGTTCCCATCCCACCACTGAAACCGTGCAACATTGGCTCGTCTCCTTATGCGGGATCGATAGGTTTACGCCATGAAGGGCGATAGCCGGTCGCCGACATTAAGCCGTTCAGCGTAAACGAGAACACCACACAGGTGAGCACCACATTGATGTAGGTATCGACGCCCGCCATGCCCATGAGTGCCGCGAGTTTGGGTGTCACGCCGTTCATGTTCGACTGTATGTAGTCGGCAATCGAATCGATCGCCATTGAAACACCGGTATAAGCCACAAGCGAGAAACCAACCGAGAGCGCCACATAGGTGGCGAGTCCTTTAGCCAAACTTGGAATGAGTGGAACCAACACCGTGGCTAAGAATCCGATGAAATACTGCATATTAAACGGCTCCTTGTGTCCGTCCGATGATGAACAATCCCGTTAACCAGGCGAACGCGATAAGTAGGGGTCTTAACAATTCGGCGTAACGACAAGCGGGATCAAACTTAAACTCGATGGATTTGGATTCACCAAAGGCACGAAACGAAATGCGCTCAGGTGCAGGACAGCCGCCGCCTCCAAAAGAAACGCCGCCGCTGAGGTACTTTTGATTCATGCGTGAGTAATCAACGATGTCGCTCTGCACCAACAGCGTTTCATTGTTGAGTAACTTGATGCCTTTAAACGCCTCTTCCAGTTGCACCAGTTCGTCAGCCGTGCATGTGTTGTCGTACTGAACTTTGAGCAGGGCACATTGAATGACATCGCCGCGACACTCAAAGATAGACTTGTCACAATCGGCTCTCGCCATCGGCTTTGTCGTAGGTTTACCGTCGTTTCCTATTTCATTCGGGATCACCACTTTAGTTCGGCTCAGTGACTCAAGCATTTCTCGCAGCACACCCAATTGATGCTGGGAGAACTCATTGCCTCGCGCCAGTTGATCAAGCAATTGACCACCGAGGTTTTTGAGATTGGCGTTTACATTGCCCAAATGCTGATTAGTGACTGAGATTTCTTGCACAATCTCGCTGTCACCCGCCGATAATGTGGAGTTGATTGGCGGCTTTCTCACGGGATTGGGATTGGGCTCAGCGCGGTTTACTGGAGGTTGCTGCTTCTCACACAACTGCGGATTCATATCACAAAAGCTAGGAATGTTTTCGACCGTATCGTAGGTGCTGCCACCGATGGGCGGCAAGTCTGACGGAGTGGTGCTCTGCGGGGGAAGTTCACACTCCTCTTTACTGGGATCACAATAGGGTAAATCATTGTCGCTTTTACAACTCAAGCCAACAATACAGTTATTGGGGTTATAGTGACAACTTGACGACATGGTTGGAGATTCTCCCTCAACGTCCTCACAAGACCAACGGTAATCGGTATTCCACAATTGGCTATTAGGGTTATTTATCTGGCACACATACTGTGCTTGCTGAAATTCCTTTTGGATGTCCGAATCGGCACAGGTTGGAATCGGGGGATCACACGACGTATTGGGAAACGTAGGTGCTTGATCTGACTTGCAATTTGGCGCGGATTTTCTATTGATGAGCTGCCAGCGGGCGAATCGAATGGAGGCAGAAAACTTGCCCCAATAAAACTTCATTTGGTAAAGATCAGAAGTAAATTCAACATGATAGGTTTCGGGACTCGGTAGTGTCAGTGATTCATATACTTGGCTTTTGCATTGCTCCTTCAACGCCTCCGTAGCCGTTTCCTCTTCGGTAATGATAAGGCAATCACGGTAGTCTTCGGTCTTCAGTACCCAAGTGGCCTTAACTTCTAATGCCGTGCAAATCGGTGTCCAGACTAGGAGTGCAGCACAAATAAGCCGAGTAAAAATACGCAAATGACATACATTTCTAACGTCATAATGAACCATCCTTAAACCCTCTTAATTGATCAAAAAAGGGCTGAGTAAACAGCCCTTGAATTAGCAAGCAAAGGCGCCATTAACCACCGATTTTGCCCCACGCTTTTTTAGCAATGGTCAACAACAGATAAGCACCGCCAAGCGTACCAATCACTACACCAAATTCACCAATACTCGCCACCGCCCCTGTGACATCGGGCGCCGCAGCTGAAGCCGCACCTGAAACCAAAGCCAAAGACACAGCGGAGACAACACTTGTTACATTCAACGTTTTCATAAAATGATTTCCTTTTTAGTGGTGGAGAACCTTCTTCCAACACCAACAGAGTGCAAGAAACAATACTGTTTCAGGCATGACCTGTTTGAGTTGGTCGAGGGTCATATAAGGCGGCGCCAGTTGAGTGGAGATCTCTTCCAACGTCACCAAACGATAGCCACTTGAGCAATCGGGATACTCACAAGTGATAATGTAAGTTCCTGAATTTTGACTCATTATTTGGTCATACCTGATGCTTTAAAGTGGGCTTTGATTTCATCATCAATCGGGATCAACTCCGTTACGATAGCGCCCGATAATGGGTCGGTCGGGTTGATTTCCATCTTGAGTTCGTATTCACGACGCGGAACTAACGCGCCAGTTTTTTCCAGTTTCAGCGCGTACTGATAATCGAGCTGAATAGGGTGGTCAAACTGCGGATTGACATCGCCCGACTCACCTAATGTGCGGCGTTTGAACTTCTCTACGTTGATTTCACGCAGTGGACGCGAGATATTGAGCTGAGCACCATCCCCCCGAAAACTGTTCCAGATGATGTCCACGCCTAACACAAATACACCTTTACTCATGATTAACACTCCAATGGGTCTGAGACAGACCGGTTCGTAATGGACTGGATTAACGCCGCATACGTATCAGGGAAGCGGAACTTGCGTCCGTCCCGTTGCAATAATCCAATGACCTTGGGAATATCGCCGTCGAATTCTTCAATCAGCGCGTTAAGGATCTTTCCGTACTGGCGACGCATCCAATAGGCAGCACTTAACACATCACACGCGACACGCTTTTCAGGCTGAGGCTTGGTATTAAAGGCGGGAGCACTGCTTATCGATGAACTAAAAGCATTCAATGCCGCAAAGGCGCCGTCAGGATTTAATAGGGCGTCGATGTCCCATTTTTTTAGCTCACACTCGGTGCGATACCAAACCATGCCGTTCTGAGCGAGATTCTGTTCAAGGGCTTTGTTGTAAATACGCCAGTAAATGCGAGAGGTACGGGAGCCGACGGTGACCATTTCTTGGCTGTAGTGCTTAGTACCGTTTTCACCAAAACGGTACTTGTGGTTTTCATTCACTGTCGGTGAAACGCCTCGGGAGGCGGTACGAAATGCATCTTCATAAGCGGCTTTGAGTGCGTAGTTACAATCGAACAAACCGTGATAATCGTCGAACGCCAAATCCAGACGCGCCAGCTGTTTGATACCTAACACGTTAGACAACCAACCGTGGAGCTCCCAAGCCGGCAGCTTGGTAAACACGTGTTTGCATCCGGTGCCGTTAATCTGAAAATGCACTGTGTCTTGGTTGCCACCGATCCCCACGAAACCGCAAAAGTCTTCGCCATCGGCGGTAGTGAGTTTCATCGATTCGGTGTAGAACTGAAAACCAAATCCACGTGGTGCCGTCATGGTTAAACCGAGTACGTGCGTGGTAAACAATCGAAGGCAACGTTCTAAATACTCGGTGTACTGCGCTCGGAAAAATTCACGATACGTTTCAATGTCGTCGGCGCTGTGCGCACGAAAGTCGGTGAGAAATACCGGCTCTTGTGGAAAAAGGCGCGCTAACGGATTCATCATTACCGTATTACGCCGTAACTTTTTCATTACTTTCGGATCGTGTTCATGAGTATCCATGAAAGTGGCGCGTCCACAGTGGCGTAAATCTTTGACTTTCATGGTGAAACAGAGGTAATCAATACTGACAGCCATCGAATACCCCCAAGTTCATCCGCTGTTGAGCGGTCGTGTTGGTGATGTCAACCAACTCATACTGCGTCATTTCCGCATCAGCCCAAGCGTACAGATGATTCATACTGCGAAAAACGTCCCATTCGGTCGAGCCGTACACGAGTACAGAAACCGAATAGTCGGGCAGTAAGTCATAGTAAATCTTGGTAGCGTGCTTGAGCATTTATCGAATACCAGCCTATAATCGAGACAATTTGAGATACGATTTACCGGAAGACTAATTCCGTTTTGTCGGATGTTCAAGATGCGCAATTGCGCAATAAATAAGCTAATATCGGTAAAAAAGGAGTCTCGCTATGTACCAAAGCCAGCTATTAGATGCCTATAAAAAGGCGCAAAACTACATACAAGACAAGCAAATTGCCCATGATTTAAACCTGCAACCGTCTAGAATCAGTGAAATGCGCAAAGGAACTCGCTATATCTCTGATTCAGAAGCAGTTTTTCTAGCGGAAAATGCAGGAATCCCACCAGAGTTAGCATTGTTGGGAATACACGCTGATCGCAATGATAATGTGACCATAAAAGCCATGTGGGAACGCATTGCAAAAAAGTACAGTAAGCAAGGATTGCAAAGGTTATCAATGAGTTACGGAGCTATTATGATAGGAAGTGTTACGAGTTTACAGGTTATTAACCAGTGCGCATTATATGTATTATGTTAAATGATATTATTATGAGCCTACAGTTATACTCATCTCTTTTGTTAATGACAATTTAAAACTGGATTGATCCAGTCTATGGTGTCAAAAATTTAAGGCAATATTTCAGTATGTTAAGCATTGTATTAGTTAATGCTTAATTGTGTATTGCCATTTTTACACTGGATCCGGTACTTTTGAGAATATTCACTATTATTACTGTAATTCCCAAATTATTAAGATTTGTTAATTTGAGTGACTACTCTTCCCTCTAACGTATTAAACATAAAGAGATTTACCATAAAATAGCTAATATCCATATGAGTTAATTCTGATTCACTCATATGGATATTAACCAACGGAACCGACCGACCATCTCGAAGTCTTTTCATTGATGACGTGTTGCACCGTAACATCTGACTTAGGATTACCCTGCGTAACAAACTGATCTGCACCAGCCAGACTGGACACTTCATTAAGCGACATTTTGCTGTTCAAAGTTAACTTGGCTTAGATACCCAAGAGCACTGTGCCTTCTCGTCCGATTATAATCAACCTCTATGTACTCGAAGATCGTTTGGCGCATCTGGTCTCTCGTCATAATTGGCTCATATTGTATCGCTTCCACTTTCATAGAATGGAAGAAGCTCTCAACACAAGCATTGTCCCAGCAGTTTCCTTTCCTACTCATACTTTGCTTTAGATTATAAGCAGTTATGAGATCTCGATAATCTTTTGAGCAGTACTGACTACCTCGATCACTATGAACGATAACTTGCTCGGGGAATCCGCGACGGAACAACGCCATTGATAGCGCATCACAGACCAGCGTAGCCGTCATTCTGGTATCCATAGACCATCCAATTACTTGTCTTGAGTAAAGGTCAATAATTACCGCCAAGTACAGCCAGCCTTCGCTTGTCGCTATATAGGTGATGTCTCCAGCCCATTTTTCATTCGAAGCCGATGCGCTAAAGTTCTGAGCCAACAGGTTTGGAGCAACAGGCATTTGATGCTTGCTGTCCGTAGTGCACTTAAACTTGCGTGCAGCTTTCGGCGTTAAATCTTGACGCTTCATACTGGCAGCAATGGTTTTAACATTGTAGTTATCACCGCTCTCAGACAGTTCTTTTTGGATACGCCTTGAGCCATCTCGGCCTTTGCTGTTGTCGAAAGCTTCTTTGACTTTTGTATCAAGCTTTTGGCGAATTACCTCGTGTTGGATGGCCTTATGGCGATGCTTAACCCAGTAATAAAACCCACTTCGGGATACCCCGAACACCTTAGCCATACGCACAATACTGAAGCTCAGCAGGTGTTCGAGCATAAATTCATAGAAATTTACTTTAGATTTTTCGCGAAGTAGGTGGCGGCCTTTTTTATAATTTCTAGCTCTTCTGCTTGCTCAGCCAACTGCCTTTTGAGCTTGGCAACCTCTGCGGCTAGCTCTTGCTCTCGCTGACTAGTATTGGTGTCTTTCTTCGAGTTCTTCCGCCACCCGTAGATTTGAGATTCATGTAAAGAAAGCTGTCTTGCTGTCGCAGCTACTCCTACTTTATCTGCTAACTTCAGGGCTTCTGCCTTAAATTCAGGGGAATGTTTAATTCTAGTTTTCTTAGTTGTCATTGTTCACCTCGTTAGTGATTGTACTCACTTAACTCGGTGTCCAAAACTGCTGGGGCGGATCACTGACTATTAGGTTGCTGTTTGAAGACATCTGTTAAAGAATATAACGACTCTTTCTTTGCTAAATCTAAATACGAGAAGATCAACTGCCTGCTAGTTTTACTTTCATTCCTTTCTTCTCGAGATGATCTTTAATTTTGTCGCGCATATCACCTTGAATTTCGATGTCTCCATCTTTCACTGAACCACCACAGCCACAGACTTTCTTAAGCTCTGCGGCTAAAAGTTTAAGCGGAGCATCGTCAAGATCTAAGCCCTTTACAATACTAACGCCTTTACCTTTTCGCCCCTTAGTCTCACGATGAATACGGACAATGCCATCACCTTTAGGTCTTTCTACTTTTTCTGCGTCTTGCTTAATACGGCCAGTTTCTGTTGAATATACTAGAGTCATACTATTTTCTCTGCTGAGCTTCTGCTCGTTGTTTTGCTATAAGGTACGCTTCAATGTGTTTTTGCAATGCAAGCTTAGAACCTTTAATTAAACGACCATTGAAAAAACAATACCATGCATTGGCCTCTCCAGTGTCATTCTTTAGCGTAAACCCGTTAAAGTGATCTTCAGCTGCTGCTGAACTAGCAGCTTCTCGTGCTTTACCTACAGATTCAAATTCGCTCGGATCGATTAACGAAGCCGTATCACACCACCAATCGATACTTTTCTTAACTGCTGCTAAGTTACCTGACAAAACATGGGTTTTAATTCGAACCTGCCAAATATCAGGTGATTGTTTAGCTGTTTGTAGTGTGAAACCACGATAACTCGCATTAGCCATACTTTAATCTGCTCATATCAATGTATTATTAAATAATAATTGTATATGCATGGTTAGCAAGTATATTATTAAGCCATTCTATAAGTTATAGTGCCTTATAATGAAAAAAAAACTAATTTTTGTCACAGATCAACATATCCTAAAACAAAAGGTTACTGATTTTAATGAGCTAATAAGCTTAGAACAAATGGATGATTTAACACAGCATTCGTATGCTCATAATTCCCTATTAGCTCTTAAGAATGATTGGAATCTATTCGTTAGTTTTTGCCAGAGTAAATCTGTTAAGGCAATTCCAGCGTCAGTTACCGCCACTCGCCTATTCCTAGAAATGGAATCAAAGAAACGTAAATATAGCTCGATAAGGCGATACAGTGTAACAATTAGTTTGGTGCATCGTCTGTTATCAATTAAAGACCCTACAGATAATCCTCAAGTACGACAGGCTCTTATGACTTTACGTCTAAATAAAAAAGGCGATGAGGTTCAAGCTATCAGTTTAACCAATGCACATTTACGCGCATTGTATTCAAAATATTCAAAAAGCAAATCAGTTAAAGTTATACGAGACTTAGCAATCTACCATGTGATGTTTGAATGCGCACTGAAACGTTCTGAACTAAAAAATCTATTGTTTAGTCAAATTGAAACTATTGGTGAGCATTTAATCCTATCATTTGGGCAATCTCAGTATCAGCTATCTAAAAATGCGGTAAGTTGTTTAGGAAAATGGCTAACCCTAGTACCTAGGGATAGTAATTATGTATTTAGATCTATTGATAAACATGGAAACGTAGCAAACAACATCTTAAATGATTCGTCAATTTTCCGAATTTTGCGCAATGCAGGAACTCTGTTAGGGAAGCCTGAGCTAAAGTTTTCTGGTCAATCAGCTAGAGTGGGAGCAGTTCATAAATTATCTGAACAAGGATATAAAATAAAAGAAATTCAAGAGTTTGGAAGATGGCTAAGTCCAGCCATGCCCTATCAATACATAGGTTGCAAGGGCACAGCTGAGAAAGAAAAACTCAAGTTTTTTTCATTTAAACCTTGGGAATAAGTGAGTCGTTTACGCACTGAGCCAAAAATTCTGAAAACTTGTGTCCATTATGTTCAAGCATTTTTGGAAACATAGATATAGGGGTCATACCAGGGAATGTATTTACTTCATTCAAATACACATCCCCCTCAGAAGTAAGGAAAAAATCAATACGCGATAAATGTCTTAACTTCATATGTTTAAACACTTTTAACGCACTTTGATGAATAGTTTCTAGCTGCTCATCAGTTAAATTTTTTGCTTCTACCTCTGTCCTTGAATGACTATCAGCACTGTATTTTTCTTCGTAGCTATAGAACGCATCTTCAGGTGCAATAATTTCACCGGGTTTAGAAATCTGAAGTTCACCATTCATTTCGTAAGCTGCTACCTCAAGTTCACGAGGCTTAACTGCTTTTTCAACCAACACTTGCTCTGAGTAACTAAACGCAGCATCAACAGCACCTTCCACATCGTCAATTTTAGTGACCTTGTAACAACCAACTGATGAACCTTGACGAGCCGCTTTAATAAAGACTTTACCCCATTTAAGGAATGCGTCTTTTGCAAGCTTATACGATGATTCATTATTCTCGGTTAGAAATAAATAAGGCGTATTTGGGATACCTAAAGCGTCGTACCATAACTTCGACGTGATTTTGTTAAAACTATTGCTACTAGCTTCTGGCGCACAGCCAAGATAAGGAATACCGGCCAACTCAAGCATTGACTGTATATCGCCGGTCTCACCCGGATATCCATGTATACACGGCACAACAAAATCAACTTTCTTCATGAAGTTTTCGCTATTTAGCGTAGCGGTATTCGTATCTAGATATACCAGTTCATTTTTTTCTGTGAACCAGCCATCTTTATTCATCTCTACACGAATGACTTCAAACTCGCTAGTTAAGGCTAATTGCTGCTGCAAATAGTTAGCAGAAACAAGAGATACAGCATGCTCAGAAGATCCACCGCCGCATAAAAGAAGGATTGTTGTCTTTGTCATTGATATATCCGTGACATCTTTTTAAGTAAATTGCTCCTCTATCATAGTAAATTCATAGCAAACTTACACAGTTGATTAGCAATAGTTCGTTTAACTGCTCATATAACAATCAAAAGGGGCAAAATGCCCCTTAAATCCACTCTAAAAAACTTAATTTAACTTGTTGAGAGTTGGGAATTCCGAATTTTTAATTTCGTCAATGCTTTTTGCAAATGGTTTAAAGTCCTTAAAATCTGCAGGAAGTCTTGAGATAGCATTTGTTGCCTCTTTACGAGTTGCGTAATCACCGTAAAGGATCGTGTACCATTTAACGCCATTTACAACTTTGTAGTTTTCCCAAATAGGCTGCCCATTTTTTGGTAACTTGCTGGCAAATTGATCAACTTTGCTTTGACTGCCTACAGCGACTACCTGAATCGTGTATCCAAAACGCGGGTTCATAGCAACTTGTTTTGCTGTAGGTGGTATAATAGAGACTAAATTATTATTCGAAGTAGCTACAGTCGCTTTCTTCTCCTCTGTCACCTGTGTTGCTACAGCTTTTATTTCAGTAGCTTGTTGCTCTGAATTTAATGCTTCAACATTTTTTTCTACGATACTGGAATCCATACCAGACTCTGACACCACAGGTTGTTGAATAGTAGCCATCTTATACTCTTCACGATGACTTTCTGATTTAACATCTGTGGTATATGTTCCAGAAGAACAAGCAGCTAAAAGTGCAGACAAACCTACTAATAATAATTTATTCATTGATATAAACGCTCTGGTGATAATTAATTTAAATCATGCCGATAGAGAGACACAGATTCAAGCTTAAGCCATTAATATATATTGATACGGTGTGATTTAGAACACAAAGTCGCAGTTGTTACGTGCTGTGATGATCACAGTGACAGTAAATACGCAACCAGAATCAGCATTAATTGGTTACGATATAAACACAGTCAATTTATGGCATGATCATTATGAACAATTTAAGTCAGTTGCTTAAACCTCAATCAGTCGCTGTAATTGGCGCATCCATTCGCCCTTTCCGTTCTGGCAACATTGTCATGAAGAATTTGCTTCAAGGTGGGTTCGATGGAGCCATAATGCCTGTCACACCATATTACCCTGCCGTATGTGGTGTCCTAGCGTACAAGACTATTGCTTCACTCCCATTAGTACCTGATATTGCTATTCTATGCACCCATGCAAGCAGAAACCTAAGCATTATCAAACAGCTGGCAGAACTTGGCGTAGCAAATGCCATCATTTTGTCTTCAGACATGTACACTCTTGATGCTCAAGGTTTTGAGATACAAGCACAATGCAATGATATAGCCAAACAATATGGAATGCGTATCTTAGGGCCTAATAGTTTAGGATTGATATTACCCTGGGCGAATTTCAATGGCTCATTTTCGCCAGTTACTGCCACTAAAGGCAATATCGCTTTCATTTCACAATCTGCGGCCGTATGTACGACTATTTTAGACTGGGCAAATGACAAACAAATTGGATTTTCAGCATTTGTTTCTTTAGGTAATGCAACCGATATAGATTTTGCAGATTTGCTTGATTGCTTGAGTACAGATAAGCATACCGATGCGATATTGTTGTACGTAGATACCATACGAGATGCAAGACGATTTATGTCTGCAGCTCGCGCAGCTTCAAGGAATAGAAGAATTCTGGTGCTAAAAGGTGGGCGAACTAAAGCAGGGAAAAGAGCCGCTCAAATGCATACAGGCGGAGATGATACGTTAGATATTATTTACGATTCTGCAATTCGCCGTACAGGTATGCTACGAGTAAATAATACTCACGAACTATTTGCTGCCGTGGAAACACTTACCCATTCCGTGCCGCTCCGTGGTGAACGTCTTGCTATTATTACGAACGGCGGTGGTCCCGCCATTATGGCCACCGATACCCTTCTAGATCATGGAGGACGATTAGCTGAGCTTGAAGAATCTGTTTTCGCAGCGCTAAATCAATGCTTGCCACAGAGTTGGTCACACGGTAATCCGATAGATATTGTTGGAGATGCTGACCACAACCGCTACATCAACGCATTAAAAGCTGTTTTAGATAGTGATAATGCCGATGCTATTTTGATAATGCATAGCCCTTCTGCGATAGCACAATCAGAACAAACCGCACAGGCAATTATTGATATCGTCAAATCCCATCCCCGTGCTCGACGCTTCAATATATTAACGAATTGGTCCGGTGAGCTTACTGCAAGACCAGCAAGACAACTGTTTAATCAAGCTGGGATACCAACATACAGAACACCAGAAAGTGCTGTAGTCGCATTCATGCATTTGGTCGAATACAGACGAAATCAGAAGCAATTAATGGAGACGCCTACAACAGCAGAAGCAGTTCATGTTTCTGAGATCAATGCCGCAAAGTTGTGGATCGATGAACACCTAGCGGAAAACGATCAACTGCATTTGGATACTCATCAAATTGGCAGCTTTTTGAAATGCTTCAGCTTCAATTTATTACCTACTTGGATTGCTTCAGATGCAAGTGAAGCTGTACATATTGCAGAAACTATCGGCTACCCTGTAGCTGTTAAGTTAAGGTCACCTGATATTGCCCACAAATCCGATGTTCAAGGTGTAATGTTGAATTTAAGAAATTCACACGAAGTCTCCAGCGCTGCGGATGCTATATTTGATCGTGCACAACTGCATTTTCCTTCTGCAAATATCCACGGATTATTAGTTCAAGGCATGGCAAAACTCGCTGGCGGTGAAGAACTTCGGATTAAAGTTAAACACGACAATACATTTGGCCCCGTAATTCTACTTGGTCAAGGAGGCTCAGAATGGAATGAAGCCTCAGATGCAGCGGCTGCACTTCCTCCGCTCAACACAACATTAGCACGTTATCTTATCGTCCGTGCTATTCGTAGCGGGAAGATTCGCCTTCAAAAACAGCCAGTCCCTATTGATATAAACGGTTTGTCAGAGTTTCTCGTGCGAATATCTCAAATGGTCGTCGAATGCCCTCAAGTTTATGAACTGGATATTCATCCAGTACTTGTTAATGGAGACCAGTTTACAGTTCTTGACGCCGACTTAACCTTAAAAACATATAAGGGCGATACACAAAGCCGTCTGGCAATACGCCCATACCCAACTGAGTTAGTTGAAAAATGTACAGCGAAAGATGGCGAAATAATCACCGTACGACCTATCCTTCCTGAAGATGAACCACATCACGCAGAATTCATAAAGAAAGTCAGTAAAGAAGATTTGTATAAGCGGTTCTTCTCAGATGTTGGTGAATTTAACCATGAGGCTTTAGCCAATTTAACTCAAATTGATTACGACAGAGAAATGGCCTTCGTAGCGATAACTAACGACGGAACTAAAGAAGAAATTATTGGCGTTTCACGAGCACTGATTAACCCAGAGAACACCGATGCCGAGTTCGCAATACTTATACGTACAGATGTCAAAGGTAAAGGGTTGGGTAAAATATTGATGAGTAGAATTATTGAGTACTGTAAAGCCAAAGGCACTAAACAAATGTCAGGGATGACAATGCCAACAAATCGCGGAATGCTCACATTAGCTCAAAGGTTAGGCTTTGAAATAGATGTTCATTTCGAGGATGGTACAGCGGATATGGTATTGCCGCTTAATTCCTAATAGCTAAATGGGCATAAAGATCTTTACGATCATTATGCCCCGATTTGATCTCAAACCAACCTCCAATTTTTCTTAAGATATTGAATACACCAAGATTTTGCTTCGCCAATCTTGTTTCGTCGCCATGCCATAATCAGCTCCATATCCCACGCCTGAGTACCACTGATTATTTTTAACTTCCCTTCTTTTATCAATGGATCTGCGACATGTTTTGGTAAAGAACCAATACCTAATCCTTCCACTAGCGCCTGACATTTTGCATTAAAATTCGTAACCGTTAAGCGAGGCTGTTTTTCAAGAATGTTAACACTCATTGCAGGCTGATCTCGAGCTGTATCAGCAATTGCAATCACGCGGTATTTTTGCCGCGCTTCTTCGTTAAACTCACCACTGCGTTTGTGAACATAATGATTAGTCGCCGCGACCCAAACCATAGACATAGTGCCTAATACTTCTGACTTAACATCTTGAGGTAGCGTATCGACTTTTGGACAAACTAATAAGTCTGAACGATCAGTAGCGAGTGATTCCCAACACCCCGCTAAGATCTCTTCTTGCAGCCTAATACGGGTCTTGCTTACGTTACCCAGCTCTTCAACCAAAGGGAAAAAACACGCAACAGGAATGATGCCATCAAAAGCAACCGTAATATCAAGTTCCCAACCATTAGCAAGCAACGTCGCATCATTAACCAACTTTTCTGTTGCTGAAAGAATTGCCCTGCCTCGATCAAGAATTAGTTTACCAGCCTCCGTGAAATTAGCTTTATGACCAGAACGGTCAAAGATCATGATGTCTAAGTCTTGCTCCAATTTTTGAATTTGGTAGCTCAAAGAACTGGGAGCTCTATTCAGTTCGTTAGCAGCAGATGCGAAACTACCTCTTCTATCAATAGCATCAAGAATATGCAGTGCTTCAAGAGTAATCGGGCTATGCAAGACGATATCCTTATTCTAAAGGTAAATCACCAAACCATTCAGACAATAAGCCATCAGGTTTGTTATTGATTAGATAAATGAATGACGAATCGATATTAACGATATTTTATATGAATTTATACTTAAGAAATGGTTTCCTGTGGCTAAAAACAAATGAAGCCAGCTATAGCTGACTTCATGATAATTATTCATTGCATTCAAAAAGGAAAATAAAAATGAACTAAATGCGATAAATTATTTGTTTTCTGCCATCTCTTTTTTCACCATGACCAAAGCCGCGACGATAAAAGTAATGATAAGCGCTAGTTCCATGACAACTCCAAGAAATTGAGAATGATTTGGCTTAAAAATTTATACGGCGTGATTTTAACATCTTTACGAATTTAAGATACTCATTAGTACAAAAATTAACGATTTTATCGAGCTTGGTCAATTTAAGAATATTTCAGCCAATATTTTTAAGTTTTTGTTAGCTTTTATGGTTCCTAAGTGAAAGATAACTAATATGAATGAACTATTTGACTAGTACCTTTCAACCAATGATTTTATAGGCAGGGACTCCTATTATCATGCTTTCACGAGCGAACTCACTGGTGCAATTTGCACATTTCGCGCCTTCTAAGACATAGCTTTGTACAATCCTCTCTTTAAAGCATTTAACTAAAGCTCCTTTTCCTCCTTTTTTATACTTAAATAGTTGTACACGACATTGACTACAAAAAATATCTATTGTCTTTCTGGTTGTTTCTTGTTTGGTTAAGCCATTTCTTAATTACTATCTCCAAACTAAAACTAAAACTCAGGTTTAACCCACACCTGACTAAAATCAAACCAGCCTAAAGCATTGCATTTTGCATTCTGTAACGAACCACACTGATCTTTACTGACACCTAACCAACAATGAAACATAGGTATAACTTGTCGTGATTCGACTAGACATTTGCCAATTTCTTTACCTGGAAAGTTCGCTTGAGTTTCAGCACGCCATTGATCAATCAAATCAGACCACAAACGAAAATCATCAGGGCGACTCAAATGTTCAATATCCGAATCGTTGAGCAACCACCCCGCTAATGCGTCATCGCGATGACTAGCGATTCCCATTGGTTTAATCCAAATATCCACTTCGCTGGCATTTTCTACCGTAAGTTCATATTTGATAAAATCAACACCAATACCATCTTCTTTCAGAAGTTGTTCAATCGCTTTTGCTATCATAGGAAACGTTGGATGCTGTGCGTGATATGCGACGGTAAGACGTTTAGGCGCACTAGGCGTGACACTGTGACTAACTGGCACCTGGTGATACCAACCAGGCTTTAAACCGTGAGCAGGCAATACTCCGAGTTCGACAATATTTTGCTCTGGCATCAACTTAAACAAGTTCATTGCACTGAGCTTGTGACACAAATACTCAGCCCAAGTTTCGTCTGCTGCAACACCATGACGGCGGTTAAGTAATAAATAAGTACAGCCAGGATCAAGATCGACATCTTCAGCAGAGGAGCCGCGTTTGTTTTTAACCGGACTAGAAAGGCTAGGAAATACCATTGAAGAGTGCGCTTCATCAATCACCCACACTTCTACTCGATCTAACAATGAGCGGAAACCAAAATAGCTATCAAAAGCTTGCAAAACCAATCGCTTTTCATCATTTAGAACAACCTTGTATGGACCCGTTCCAATTGGCATTAGATCAAATGTTTCACCACGTTCTGCTTCAGGCAATAAAACCTTCGCGCAGCATTCTGCTAGCAATAGAGGTAATCTGGTATCTGGTTTTTGTAAAAATATATCAACGATACAGTCCGCTGGTGATTGCACCTTGTCTATGTGAGAGAACAAGTTAACGAAGCGTAGATTCCATAAGCTTTCTACAACCGTTTCTGTGGTAAGTAAATTGCCATTATGAAAACGGATACCCGGACGCAAGTAAAAACGCCAGTGTAGAGGTGTGATTAGTTGCCAAGCATGTGCGAGATCCGGTTTAAGCTGTTCTTCTTCATCAAAGCGAGTTAAACCACTATAGATTTGACGAGCAATATGTTGCTCAGAACGACGCATTGGCTTTAATGGGTTCAACATAGAAAGGGGGCGGTAATACGGAAGGCGAACAACTTGAAGCCCTTCTTGGTGCTGTACGCCAAGATAACTCTGAATAACTTGCGTTAATTTGCTTGCATCATGATCAAGTACAGAAAGCGCTTGACCAATTTTCCCCTCATCGAGATAACGTCTCGCTAAATTTTCACTTACATCAGCCCTACTACGCTTAAATATCAGTTTGGATAGCTTTCCTCGACCAGCCGCCGGATGCCATTCAATCCAGCCTTCTTCTTCCATTTTATTAAGTACAATTCGCGCATTTCGGCGTGTACAGAAGAGAATATCAACAACATCTTCTAGCTGGGCATCAGCGTCTTGACCATTGAAGTGTTCGAACAAAGTTTCGAATTGGACTCTTAAGCGGGGGCTGCTCATAAAGAGGAAATCTCACATGATTCATACTATCAGTGAGTTTCCCTATTTTTATTTATTCATGCAAGTGAGTTAATGAAAATTTTAGTGAATAGAACAACCTAAGATTTGAGATAGCTGTCGTAGTTGAGTTTCGTTGTCTAATTTAATAGACCACTTTGCTTCACTACAATTTACCACGACTACGTTTGCCCCTTTTCCCATTAGCTGTACAGCATCAGCGGCAGCTTGCATTGTTGCTCGGTGCTCTCCTTCCAAACGAATCACAACTTCGTGTTGGGTGGCGATTATTTTTCCGTATTCGAATTCAATAACCATTTATTCCTCAGTTTTTATTTGCTGACGGTCGTTGCGCTTTTTCTTAACAGCAATCGTTAAACGGCTAGTACAGACCAATCGATCTCTTTCGTCAGTAATAGTGATCTGCCATACCTGAGTAGACACACCTATGTGTAGTGGGCTTGCAGTTCCAACCACATACCCAGAACGCATCGAACGAATATGGTTAGCATTAATATCTAGACCCACGCAATAGCTTTCTTCATCAACAGCAAAATTTGCTGCAACAGAGCCTAAAGTCTCAGCGAGCACGACAGAAGCACCGCCATGCAACATACCTAAAGGCTGATGAGTAAAATTGCATACTGGCATTGTCGCAGTCACTGTGTTCTCGCTAAATGCTGTGTAGACAATACTTAAATGCTCCATCAGCGTATTTTTGTTACTAGCATTAAGGATGTCTAAGCTTATTGATTTTTTCCATATTTCCATCGTAACGCCCTAATAGAGTTGAAGATTTATTATTGTCGAAGTACCTATATGGAATGATACTATAAACATATTATTTAAGACTGGGAACGAACGATGAATAACAAAATTAAAGCTTCTTTGATCTTAACTTGTCTTAGCTTGACAGCGTGTAGCTCTTCCCCGACAGGACGAAATCAATTGATCCTTTTCTCTGATCAAGACATGAGTAGCTTGGGTAACAGTTCATTTGAACAGTTGAAGACCGAAACCCCTATCAGTAAAGATGTAAAGACCAATGCTTATGTTCAATGTGTCGCTACAGCCATTACGGCATACGTACCGAAACAACAAAGCTTCTCTCAATGGGAAGTGGTTGTTTTCGAGAGTGATCAAGTCAATGCTTTTGCCCTGCCGGGCGGTAAAATTGGTGTCTACACTGGTCTATTAAAAGTCGCTGTCAATCAGGATCAACTTGCAACAGTAATTGGACACGAAGTAGCTCATGTGTTGGCAGATCACAGCAATGAACGTCTGTCTCAATCACAGATAGCCAATGCAGGATTACAGATAACAGACGTCGCACTTGGTGCTTCTGAATACTCACAATATCGAGGCTTGACCATGGCGGCACTAGGTGTTGGTGTCCAATATGGAGTTCTACTGCCTTATGGCAGAACCCAAGAATCTGAGGCCGACATCCTTGGTTTAGAACTAATGGCAAAGGCGGGATTCGCTCCAAAACAAAGTATCGACCTGTGGAAAAATATGGCTAAAGCTTCAGGTGGTAATACTCCACCGGAGTTGCTCTCAACGCACCCATCACATAGCACCCGTATTCAAGACCTTACAAATAAAATAAGTAAGTTACCAGCTAGCACCGCAGCGCGTCCGAGCTGTCAAATTTAACCACCGATGAAGGGAGCGAAAGCTCCCTTTTAATTCACAGAATTACGTACCTAATATAAGCAGCGGCAAGCTCAATAAGGTGTCACCTGTTGTCGCAAATCCAACGATAATACTAATGAGACCGACCAACAGACCAATATACCAGACTGTCGAAACCACTTGTCCATATCGATCCAACGGTAACAAATGACTGTGATGCCTATTTTTCCACTCAAACACTAAATCAAGTGACCCCATCACCAACAAGAAACCTAATAAGGTTAATCCGAGTGAATAACTTAGTGCGATGCCACCAACAATGGTGGCAAGACAAATAATCATGCCTAGACGGCTGTTCATCGAAAAGCTGATACTCTTTAGAACATGACCACCATCTAATGGCAAGATAGGTAACAGATTAAATAAGTTTAAGAACGCATTAAAAGCCGCAAGCGCCGCCCATAAATGACTTCCCGTCATCCAATAAATCATCACAAAAACGAGAGAAAGAATAAAACCGAAACAAGGTCCCATGATTGAAATAACAACGTCTTGCCAACGAGTATTTATCTTTTCATCACTAAGAGCGAGTCCACCTAAAAACGGAACCAAATAGATACCTTTGGTACGCATACCAAAATACTTCATGGCCTTTACGTGTCCATATTCATGAAACACTAAACAAAGTATTAAAGCGATCGCAAATTGGTACGAAAACAACCACGAATATGCAGCGAGACTTGCAGAAGCAAGCAGCACTTTGATTAATTTAGCACTTTTTAACGCTTTCATTCCCAAGGATACAACACCAATAAGACTAAAACGTCTATCAACGGGTGGCGGAGTAACTGGAACTTGTCTCTCTATATCTTTTACTGTACTGATGTTTTCCTCGACAAGTAACTCATCCACAACAATTCGATATGCAAGGCTAAATGGCTGCCAAGTAAGATCAACTTCAAGTCGACACTCAATAAGCTGCTCACCTTTTTGCAATTTAAAGTGGTGACTAATTTCATTTGAGTCATCGTTTTGAGCTTCTCTTTGAGAAATCAAAGTATTGTTCCAGAACAATTGCTGCCAACCAGCCATTGAGCCCTCAAGACGAAGAGGTTTACCGAATAATTCGGTGCTTAATAGTTCCACAAATCTGTTCTACTCTTATTGTAATTTGGAACGTGATTATGCCATTTGTAAGATAAACGTAAAACTATGCGATATATGTGTCTGATATTTAGGGTTTGAATGAATACCCCTTTAAATCCTGAGCATAAAGTGGATAATACGCGCTTACGAAATTTACAAAGGTGGGTAATATGTCTACTGAAGCAACTTTGCTTGAACGCTGCGAATCGAAATGTGAGCTTTGCGCCGCTGAAGCGTCTTTAACTCCATATGTGGTTGCACCACACACTCTAGTTACCGTAGATCACTCTGCGATGCTTTGTGACACATGTAAAAGTCAGATTGAAGATCCCGAAACAGCAGATGCAAATCACTGGCGTTGTTTGAATGACAGTATGTGGAGCCAAGTTCCACCAGTGCAAGTTCTTGCATGGCGTCAACTTAAGCGTCTGAGCGCGGCTGAAGGTTGGGCTCATGACCTTCTAGACATGATGTACATGGAAGAAGAAATCGCAAACTGGGCTGCAATCGGTATGGACGATGACGCAGAGAAACCACGTGATGTAAACGGTGTAGAACTTAAAAAAGGTGACGACGTAACCATCATTAAAGACCTTCCGATCAAAGGTTCTTCTCAAGTAATTAAACAAGGTACTGTGGTTCGTGGTATTAGCTTAGCGGATGATCCTAAACTTATATCTGGTAAAGCTAACGGTCAGTCAATGTACATCATCGCTGAATATTGTCGTAAGAAATAGTGACTTGCGTTGCTTATGAAATCGTTGATCTTAATCCAGCCATTTCACAAGCCACTTATCTCTTTGCTGAGATCAAAAAAGCCGAACACTCTAAGAGTCTTCGGCTTTTTTAATTCTTACACATTTGATTATCGATTCAAGCCAATATCACGCTGAATATGGTTTGACAAATCAACACTGTAGTAGCTAGCTGCTGGTTTGTTATCTACAAATAAAATGTCAATCAAATGAGCTATCAATCCTTTGAAGTTAACCGCATAGGTTTTCTTATCCATAGAGGTGGTCGTTGCTACACTACCCATATACATTGCTTGTGCCATGATAGCCTCTCTTAATAAATCGGTAACTTTCTGTATTTGCAATAATGATAGGTAATAATTCACCAGTTAAGAAATGACAAAAATTGGACATTCAGATAAGTTAAACTAATGAAACAACCCATTTACAACTCTTAAAATATCAAATCAGAAGTCACGACTAAAAAAGCAACAAATGAACATAATAGCGCATAATAATTCAAGATAACCAGTCGAAACATAATTCACATACAATTTATTAACAGCAGCCTTTTTAATAACTTGTTAGCTCCATCTCAACTTCAATTACTGAGAAGACAGCATTGGGTAAATGAATTATTCTATTGATTTTATTTGATTTAGTTTATTTTTACGGATAATTCTCTGCTTAAGTAGCGAACACACTACTGCTACTGTCATTGTTCCTAATAGTACAAACAAAGATATATAGGTAGGAATTTCCCACTCTGAACCTACCAATATCATTTTTACACCAATAAACAGCATGATGAATGATAAAGCAGGCTTCAAATAAATAAACTTATCCATCATACCTTGTAAAACAAAGTACAATGAACGTAATCCTAGTAATGCAAAAACGTTTGCGGCTAGCACTAAAAACGGTTCTTGTGTTACAGCAAATATTGCTGGTATCGAATCCAAAGCAAACATGACATCCATGAATGCTATAACAGCGATAACAACCAACATCGGTGTAGCAACCCATCCTTGTTTAGACTGATGAAATAACATTTGCCCTTTAAAGTCATTCGTTACTGGAATAACTTTACGCATTAGTCTTTCAGGCATTGGATTAATAGTTTCCTGTTCATTCGACGACCCCATCAGTTGGAAGCCCGTCCATATCAAGAATGCTGCAAAAAGATACATTACCCAATGGTAGTGGGACAAAAGCTCTGAACCTAGTACAATCATGATTGCTCGAAGAAGTAATGCGCCTACAACGCCCCATAATAACGCTCTCGGGCGCAAATGTTCTGGAACATTATACTGATGGAAAATTACAGCAAACATAAAGAGATTATCGACGCTAAGAGATTTTTCTAATAAGTATCCAGTAATAAAAGATATTGTTGCTTTCTGCGGTGTATAGTTGCTATCAGGGGCATATATATCCCACAAATGATAGATTGATACAGCAAACACAAAAGCCAGAGAAAACCAAAATAGGCTCCACAATACAGCTTTTCTAATAGTGATGTGACTACCTCGAGTCTGCCAAATATCAAGGCAAACAAGTATTACCGTCAACGCGGCAAAACTAATATAGGTCGATACGGACATCGTTCCTCCTAAATCGGAAGGAACATCAATAGATGAGTTAGAAACCTTCGGCATACCAAAAAGCCACTGCTTACACAGTGCTGAATGCGTTGGTCTCGTCGAAATATTCGTTACTCAGTTGAACAGATATTTATACTTGCCGGATAAGTATAACTTAACGTGATGACGACAAATATACTCGAGGCGACTACTCCCCAAAACAGAGGTAGTCTATTCTACACATCCGAAATCCTCTAGATCTCTAATTAAAAAAGGAGCCTTTGTTAGCTCCATTTTTCATCTTGCCTTGATTACAAAGCACATTTCAAAATCCAGCAAGTGGTAGTAAATAAACTAGTGCTGACCACGCACCAATCCACCCAACCACAACGGCTGCATCGAGCCAGTCTTGAACCCACATGTTTCCCCCCTTTCCCTCTCTGTCTATTGAGAAATTAAGACTGAAACGTAATGAGCAAACATTATGCCGTTTTACATCTGATGAGTATGACGTTGTTTTAATGATCGATTATTAAGAATATCAGGCTGATCCATCAACATGCTTATAAACGCATCTGCCATCGATACATTGCTTACATAGCCCTCGCCAATCATTGCCGTTATTGCATCATAACCTTCTTTGCCTTTCATCGTATAAGCTGAAGATGTACCACAATAAAAAGCTTCTGATTCAACAAGTTGCCATTCGCTATTAATATTAATTTTGAGTTCTGTAATACGTTGACCAATCGGTTTATCTGCGTTGTAACAGAAACTCAAGTTATGAGTATAGGGATAACTGCCAGACCCAGTCCCTTCGATACCGTTATTAGTTGCATTATTGATTGCACCTTCTAACGTCAAGGCTATGGTTTCACCTTTGACCGAATAGACACCAATCGGAACGGCAAACGGCAACAGGTTACCTGCGATATCGGCAACGGACAGCTTGCCGGGTTGAATAGAAGTTCGTACACCACCAGCATTGTGTATAGCAAATTGAACTTCATGGCCACGCTCACGCATTGCATGCACAAATGATTGTGCAACGAGCGGAGCCAGTTCGCTTGGTCCTTGTTCATCAGGTACTCGAACGTGTCTCAGTGACTCTTTAGCTTCGGCAATCATTTGAGATTGCAGCTCTCTTACTCGCGGTATGTACTTATTGAGCAAAATACCCTGCACTTCTGGATCTTTTTTACATACGACAACATTGGGATGATTGTTTACGTACTCGCACGCTTCTAAATGCGTACAATCACTACCTGTCTCACTCATGCTTGCGTCTAAAAATAGACGGCGACCAAGCAATAATTCATTTCTACCTGCAAAACCAACAACATTGCCATAATCATCAAAATCAATATGACAATGTCCAAGAGCTAGAGCATATAAGCCTGACTGAACAACATAAGTATTATTGATACGCTGACCATATTCTTCTTGTGTTTCTAACCCCAGCGCACTGAAGTCACCCTGAAGGACATGACTATGACCACCAACAATCACACTGATGCCATTAACTTGTCGTGCAAGCTCTTTATCTGCTTCATAGCCTAAATGGCTAAGAAGAATAATTTTGTTTATTCCTGCCTTGTGAATTTGCTCAACGGTTCGATTTGCCGTTTCCAAAGCGTTCCTAAACGGTGTATCACTATCAGGGTTAGCAATATCAACCATTTTGTCTAACGAGAGACCAAAAATAGCGATTTCGCTACCATCAACATGTTTGGTAATCCAATTTGCACAACGTAATATTGGATTAAAAGATTTAACCGACTCGTTATCTGATAAGCGATGTCTTTTATCCAAACGTTCTTTAGAAAGATCCCAGTTACCGCATAGCAATGGGAAATTGGCACGTTGAGCAAAGATAGCCACAGGTTCATTGCCCATATCGAGCTCGTGATTACCTAATGCCATTGCGTCTAAACCAATAGCATTAAGCATGTCTGCGTTCGCTTTTCCTTTAAATAACGAGAAATACAGTGTTCCTTGGAAACAATCTCCTGCATGCAAGAAGATAAAACCTTTATCCATACGACGAGCATCTTCTCTGAGCTGTTGTACACGAGTTGCTATACGAGCAAAACCGCCTGCACTGACAAAAGGAGTTAATGTCTTACCATTGATATCTAGAGTTAGCTGTAATGACGTTGGTTCAAAGTAAGAATGGGTATCGTTGATATGGGCCAGAGTGATGGATGTTACTTTCTTAGTGTCTTTTATATTTTTCATATTTGTCTTTTCTCTTTTCTTTCACTCTAATTCTAGCGTACAGATCATGACAGAATCGTGATAGTAATGAAACGGTAATGCAAACAAAGTTAGACAGTTTGACATCATCGAGACAACTAGTTTAATCGTCACTGATATAGCTTATAAAGTTTATGTGAGATAACCATCTGCTTACATTGCAGTTTTACATTATGCTTAAAGAAAAATGATAATGACCTCGTTGATATATGAGGCATGAGGAGTTGGCCGATGCTATTAGAACGTATCGAAATTTCTGGCTTTCGCGGTATTCGTCGCTTATCACTTTCATTTGATGAACTGACGGCTTTGATTGGCGAGAACACATGGGGGAAGTCTTCCTTACTCGACGCGCTGTCGGTTATGCTTCCAACGTCTTCGGAACCCTATCAATTTGAGTTACAAGATTTTCATGTCGACTACTCTATTTCTCACCCTCAAACCCAGCATCTGCAAATCATATTAAGTTTTGTTACTACAGATAAAAATGAACATAGAGCGGGACGATATAGAAAGCTGAAGCCAATATGGTGCGAAGACGAAGACGGCACCCATCGCATCATTTACAGAGTTAGTGCTTCGCGCGTTAAATATGACATTTCCACTACATACACCTTTTTAGATTTGGAAGGTAACCCTATTACAGTCCATCACAGCGAAAAGTTGGCTAGAGAGTTGATGAGTTTGCATCCTGTTATCCGTTTACGAGACTCACGCCGATTTGTAAGACCATTTGGTAAAACTAGCAATGAAAACGAACGAGTAGAAAAACGGATTGATAATACATGTCGTCGGTTAATGGCGATCCCTGGTCACGTCAATAAAGGAGAAATGCGTAGTAGCCTGAACGCAATGAATGCATTGGTTGATCACTATTTCTCTTTCAAAAGTCAAAGCCGCAACAACCCACGTTTAGAAAGAGACAGTCTCGTTTACGCTACACCTACGAATGATAAGAGTTTGAAACAGATTGTTGGTGAAACTAAAGACAGACAAACAAGACTGCTTTTTTTGGGATTACTCAACGCTTATTTGCAAGCCAAAGGTCCTGCTGATATACGCCGCTGCGCAAGGCCGATACTGATTGTTGAAGACCCTGAAGGTCGCTTACATCCTACGCATCTCGCACGAGCTTGGAGTTTGCTTGAACTGTTGCCAATGCAGAAAATACTCACGACCAACAGTGGAGAACTTTTAGGCGCAGTACCAATGCATTCTATTCGTCGGTTGGTACGAAAATCTGATAGAACAATCGCAACATCAATGCCAATCAAAGGATTTGGTCAAGATGAGCTAAGAAGGATAGGATTTCATATCCGTTTCCACCGCACTGGAGCCCTATTTGCACGTTGTTGGTTATTAGTTGAAGGGGAGACGGAAGTTTGGTTGTTCAGTGAACTAGCACGACAATGCGGCTATAACTTGGCCGCAGAAGGAGTGCAGATCATCGAATTTGCTCAGTCTGGCTTGAAATCTCTAATTAAAGTCGCTAAGTCATTTGGTATCGATTGGCATGTCGTGACAGATGGTGATTCAGCGGGAAAAAAATACTCAGCCACTGTCATTAATATGCTAGGACATGATCAACAAAGGCACCGATTAACAGAATTACCTGATAAAGATATTGAACATTTTCTTTATTCGCACGGTTTTGAGTTTTTCTTTAAAGACATGGTTAAGATCCCCCACGATCAACCTATTCCAGCTAAAAAAGTGGTCACAAGGGTGCTAAAAAAACACGCTAAACCTGATTTAGCCTTAGCCATCGTTTCACATTGTGAAGCTGGTGGTGTGGAATGTATCCCCGTACTTCTTAGATGGACGTTAAAACGAGTTATCACTATGGCAAATGGAAATACATGACGAGTGTAATCACTTCAAGCTTAGCAACAAAAAGGGCATACTTTTCAGTACGCCCTTTTTGATTAATAAATCTATTAAATATCTATTGAATCGATGGATAAAAAATATTGATACGACAACTGAGTTACGGAGTTTGTTCTTTCATCAATGCTTGAGTGCCATTCTTTTCGATATTCGACTGCTTATGTAGCCATAACCCACTTGCTTTCATGGAGTAACCAAAAGCACCACCTAATAACAGAGATGGAATAACAATCTGCCAATCTCCATTAGCGGCAAACGTCGCACAACACCCAATAAATGTGCCTGGGATATAACTCAGCCATTGTTTTTTAGCTTGGATACACATTAAGAATGAGACAATACCCGTTAATACATAGCCAAAGATTTCGATAGACATGTATTGTGAACCGCTGATGATCACCACAGCCCAGAATACGCCAGCCAAATTTGTAGCATAGCTTTGCAACAAGCCTCGAACCCCATCTTTAGGTGAGGCAAAATAGCTAGTACAGCCCAAAAAACCAGCCCACGAAAGCAAGCCAAATGAAATAGCCACCCATCCCCAAATACCAGAAAGAATTCCAGTTGTGATTGCTATAGCTAAAAGTGTACTCATCATACCCTCTACGAAACGTCTTCTAGTGAATAAAAGCCGCAACAGTGAATCGAGGTGAGATACTAATGATTGCTCAATTATTTTAATGTGATACAAATCACATTGATAATGTAATTAATATTGCATTTGCAGAAATCTAGTGACGTAAATGATAAATCAACATAAATAGTAATTAAGAAAACTCGTTGATCCATACTGCAGATGTAACGCCAGTCACCAAAACCTTTATAAAAATAAAGAGCGTCCTTTCATCATTCTAAAGCCTTCACGCATAATGCACTCTGCTAAAGGATTTTCGGCCATATCTGCTCGCCAAATAAATGAAAGCGTTCGTTCCATATTGAGTTCTGGAACATTTAATGCGACCAATTTTCCTATTTCAATAAAACGTTCGACATCTAAATAAGGTAGGCAAGTCAGATAAGGACCATTCGCGACGAGAGTACGCAAAACAGGAACATGTTCATACTCACGCCACACATCCAAGTCTTCTATCAGGTGGTGGATAGAACTATCAAAAGTCTTTCTTGTGCCAGAACCTCTTTCTCGCAATACCCATTTCGCTTGCTCTAGTTGGGCAAGACTCACCGTGGTACGCTTAGCAAAAGGATGATGAGCTGAAGCAATAACAGTTAAATTATCACGACACCACTCTTCTTGATGAATTCGGTTATCATCGCTACGCCCCTCAATAATGCCCAAATCAAATTTGTAGTCCAAAACGCCCTCTATTACTGCTTGAGTACTTTTCACTTTCAAATCAATTCGGATCTCAGGAAAGTCATTATCAAGAATACTGATAAGATCAGGCACTAAATGTTCTGCTGGAGTTTGACTTGCTCCTATAGAAATCTCACCACTGACTAAATGCTGATCATAAAAACCCATTTCGATTTGTTGGGCGTCTTGTAATAGGCGTTTAGCCTTTGGACGAAGCCACATTCCCCAATGAGTTAACGCCATTTGCTTACCTTGACGTTCAAAAAGCGGTCGTCCTAACATTTTTTCGAGTTGTGCTAAAGACATACTTGTCGCTGATTGAGTTAAAGATAATTTCTCAGCAGCAACACTGACACTACCGACATCTGCAATAGCATCAAATACAGCCAGTTGCTTCAGTGAATATCTCATCGCACCATCTCTCCATTAGTCAAAGCCTTGCTCTTCTTTGAGCAACATATCCATTCTACCTACTAGACCGAGCATATCAACAGAATTGATAGGGTCTTTTAATATTATCAATTTTACTTAGCCAAATGTAGGACGCTAACCTAGTTACGAAATGACACATAACGTGTTGTTTTATAAAAAAGGAGATAAATATGAATAGCAAAATGGAGACCAGATATGGCGTCAGCTGAGTCTTACAATCAACATTATTTTTCGCCAAAAGAGATGATGGTGGAAGCTGAGAAATTCGCACTCAGCAAAGCGCAAAAATCCAGCGGTATGACGATAAGCCTAGCCATCATGGCTGGAGCATTTATTGGGTTAGCATTTCTGTTTTACATCACAGTGACTACCGGTAACGCAAATGCGGAATGGGGACTTAATCGTTTTGTTGGTGGATTAGCATTTAGCATGGGTCTGATACTAATTGTCATTTGTGGCGGAGAGCTATTTACCAGTTCAGTATTGTCCAGCATCTCTTGGGCAAACAAGCAAATTAGCTTTAAAAAAATGCTTACTGTTTGGGGGAAGGTTTATGTCGGCAATTTTATTGGGGCAATGTTTTTACTTTTACTGGTTACAGCGGCAGGCTTGTATCAATTAGATCATGGTCAATGGGGCTTAAATGCACTAAACATCGCTCAACACAAATTACACCACACTACTTTGCAAGCTTTTGCTCTTGGCGTTCTTTGTAATTTATTGGTGTGCCTTGCAATCTGGTTAACTTTTAGTTCTGCAAATGCAATGACTAAGGCAGTGATGACCATTATGCCCGTTGCAATGTTTGTATCAAGTGGCTTTGAGCACTGTGTAGCCAATATGTTTATGGTTCCACTAGGTATAGTGATCCAAAACTTTGCACCAGATTCTTTCTGGCAGCAAATCGGCACCAGCGCTTCGGCGTATTCAGACCTCAACGTATTTCATTTCGTTACAGCTAATTTAATACCTGTGACATTCGGAAATATCGTTGGCGGTGCAGTTTTAGTTGGTTTAGCAAACTGGTCTATTTACAGCCGTCCGAAGCTTATCTCAACCCAAATATCAACAATTACTCAAACAACACCAGTAACGTCAGTTAAGGATATAACTATGAACAATACCATCACAATGAAAGACATTATGGATCCAAACCCACTTAGAATTAGTGCAGATATGCCAGTTCAAACCGCTATCGATAAACTTCTTGATAATCACGTGACGGTTGCAGCGGTAGTCAACATGGATAACCGTCTAGTTGGTATTTTCTCTGCTCATGACGTTATGGTTGAGTTATGGTGCCAAAACTACATTCCAACTAAAGATCAAAAAGTCGTTGACTTGATGTCTCGAGACGTCATCGCTATAGACGTAAATGACAAGCTTGTCGATGTAGCAGAATTCCTATGCATAGATAAAGAACAACTTTATCCGACTACCAGTATGGGCATTGCTACTCGCTTCACCACTTTATCGGTAGAAGAACGGGCCAAGAGTATGAAAGTTCAAAAACCACATCAATTACCCGTACTTGAAGACGGACATTTTATTGGAATGGTTGAACGATATCATGTACTTCAAGCTCTTCGCTCAATCTATGGTGAACGTTTAAGCATTGTCGAAGAAAAACAGCTTGAAAGCGCATAACCGCGAATATTAAAAATAACATATCAGTTGGCTAATAAAACAAAGCCCCTTTAAGTTACTGTATAAAAGTAACAGGGGCTTTTCTTATCAAAACCTATTTACTTTTGAATGCCTTCGATATGAAGTTCCATATCTACATAGCTTGCGGGTCCCATGACTGCAATATCGAAATCTTTAAGTTCTAGACGAGTTGTTCCCGTAAATCCAGCTCTTTGACCACCCCATGGGTCCTTACCAGCGCCAATAAACTCTGCGTCAATTGTAATACTCTTTGTATGCCCGTGCAGCGTTAAATCCCCTATTACATCAAGTTTACCGTTGCCTTTATCCACTACTTTAGTGCTCTTGAAAGTAGCAGAGCTAAATTTCGCTGCATCAATAAAATCTGCACTTCTAATGTGTTTATCACGTTCAGCTTGGTTTGAATCAAGACTTGTTGTATCCACATTTACTTGTACTGAAGAAGTGTTAATGCTGTTCGCATCAAAAGAGAATTGACCATCAAACTTATTAAAGCGTCCTTTAATAAAACTATAACCCAAATGACTAACTTTGAAGTTGATAGAAGCGTGTGCACCTTTAGAATCAATTGCGTAGTCTGCTGCACTTGCACCAAAAGATGCAATCATACTTGCCGTCAATCCAACTGCCAATAACGTTTTCTTCATTACTATACTCCTATCATTTTGCGTAGCGTATTATCTTTATTAACAAAGTGGTGTTTAAATGCTGCAAGCGCATGTACCACAGCAACTAGAATCAAAGTCCATGCAGCATATAAGTGAATGAGGCCAGCTAGATCTGCTTGTCCTTCAAACAGAGCTCCTGCCCCAGGAACGGTAAACCAGTTAAAGACATCAATACCGCGTCCATCTTCAGTAGATATGAAGTAACCAGAGGCAAACAAAACAAAAAGATCGAAATAGATAAACAGGTGGACAATCTTTGCCAGTATGCGTTCGAGTTTAGAGCCTTCGACTCCAGGTGACACTGTCACCAACTTCCAAACGATGCGAAAGACGGTTAAGCCTGCTAAAAGCAAACCAACTGACTTATGCCAATGTGGAGCTGTTTGATACCAAGAGCTGTAATAAGAAAGATCCGTCATCCAAAGACCAACAGCGAACATTCCAACAATCACAACTGCCGAGAACCAGTGAATATATCGCGATACAACATTGTAGTGTGTAACTTGGGAACTCATGTCAGCTTCTCTCAAAACCATTTAGATACCATTAATCAACAAGACAGTATCACTAGATACATAGTGTTAACAGAGTATTTACCAATATTTACCAGGCAGCTATACATTTAGATTGAAGTACTTGTTCAAATAAATTGAATGACTTATTTGAGTATAGATTTGAAGATAGATTTAAAATTCACTTTGTTTTTCAATTTGATAGAGTTCATCTGCAATATCTAGCATCTTTCTTTCCACTACAGATTGAGCATCTGAGAGTCCTTTATTGTAATAAACTGGCCCTATCTTATTTGTAACAAATTCTAACAAGAACCAAGCATCGAACTGCTCGATCTCGATTTCAAGCTCATCGGCACAGTATTTCTGTAAAGCGGCAGTCAAACCTTCTTTTTGTTGTTGAGTAAATTCAATGTCACTCATCGCAATATCCCCCAGTAAATTTAGGGAGATATTATAGCCAATAAAAATCATGAATTTCACGCCAACTTACTTCTAGTTTTCAACGAGACCTTTAGAGAGATATAAATTTCAAGAATTGGTGACCTAAAACGGCTATTTTGCACTAGAGAGAAAATGTAACTGTGATACTCTAACTAGGCTTAAATTATGGAGAATAAGTAATTGTTACTGGACTTGGTCACACAAAGCGTCAATGAATTCCAAACCGATTGCTTGAGGTTGTGTGAAAAGCACTATCCTACCATTCACAACAAAGGAATGAGTGAACATCACTTAGGTTTAGCTTTTGCTCGCCGCTTATCACGAACATTAACTGAGTTCGGTCATGCCTGTGATTACGATTCCATCGAATCTACTTTTGATGGTGATATGCCACATCATTTTCGAGTAACCAGTGAGATGGGTACCGTTTGGATACTAACTCATCATTTAGTCAGTGCAGGTAAAACATGTCGTGACAAACTGATGCGTGACATCTCACAGTGGAAACAAGAGTATGCATTTGCCATTCAACCTAACGATCTACTTATTCTTCTCACCGATCATTGGATAAGCAAAAGCCAGAAAAGCCGTGAACTGCTTCATTGGTGGACAGGTCAACTCCCGGATGAAATTGATGAATACAATGCTCAAGGCATTACTCTTTACGAGAGTGACTCACTATTAACTCAAGCTTTAGAAGCGCGTTATAAAATTAGTCCTTGTTACATCAAATTCGGCCATCCTTTGAAACATTCTAAAAACCAACAGTTAGTAAGAAAATATATCCAGCTATACGCAGTCTTACAGTGGGCGTAGTGAATGATCTCTAGCCCTTTTTTCATATGCTTCCATTTTTATTTTTCTGTCACTTTCCTTACATATTTCTGTCTCATAGTAAGTAAAAACCACCAGTTAATTTGAATGTGAAAAGCCTAAAGCGCTATCAATACGAAAGATATGCCGTGCTGTGTAACCTCGCATATCCCAGAGTGTTTAAGCAAACCAACTACGGATTTGACCCTAACGGACAACGTATTGTTTATAACCGTTTCGGTAAAGTGATGATGCGCATTCTTTGGAGCAAAAAGAGTGATGAAGTTATTGTCGTAATCAAAGGATCTCATTCTCTTTGGGACTGGCTATTAAATCTTGGTATGTGGCAGATTACACCTAAAACACTGGGTACGAATTATCCTATTCATGCTGGTTATTCATTGTTGATATTGCAAGAAAGCCTCCCTGGCTACAATAGTGACAAACTAGGTTTAAGCGTTTACGAGCGGTTATTGAGCTACATTGTCCCTCACATTGAACTAAATAAGAAAATCACTTTTACGGGTCATTCATCTGGAGGAGCAATTAGTACGGTACTCGCTGATTTAGTTGAGAAGAAATATCCTAAATCAATTAAGAGAGTCGTGACATTTGGCCAACCTGCAATAGGTGGATACCAATTTAGAAAGCGATATTTACTTGCTCATAAAACTTATCGTGTATGTTGTGATCTTGATATTGTTACTTTTCTACCACCTTTACCGTTTTATTATTGGCATGTTGGAAAATTGCTATGGTTACATAATGAAAGAGTGTATGAAAATACACCAACGCTTCTTCGATTGGGCAAAAGTATCGTTTCATGGGCTATAAGACCATTTTCATATCATTTAATGAGCCGCTACATAAGAAATAAAGATTTTTTTGACGATCGCTAAAAAATAAACTTGAAGCATATCAACTTTCAGAGATTTTATTACTCAATTAAATAAAGGTGATCGTATTGTAATTTCAGTCATCAGATCATTAAAAAACAAATTATTAATAAATTTAATTCAGCATTATCAATATGATAAAATTATTTATTTTTAGATCATGATCTAGACAAATACAGATCACATCAAGGATCATTATTTAGATCTTCTGAAATTCATGATCCGTTTATTAATTATTGACAGAATATTAATATCGTCAATACTATGACGTGAATCAAAACAAATTGACGTATGGATGCGTAAATTAAATATTATTTTTGGGATTTAGCTGATTATATGATTCTTACTCAGAGACACCAGTTCGATAAACACATTAGTATCGATAATGCGGGACAATATATAGCTCATTATAAACAGATGACGCTACGCAGTGTTTTCCAACCAATCTTTTCGAGAGAAAAACGAATCGTTGGTGTAGAAGCTTTGGTTAGAATATATACAAATGGGCAAAGACAAATCCGACCTGACTTGTTCTTTCACTCAGATCAATTTAATCAAATTGATCAAATTAATGTCGAATTATTAAGCAGAGCTATTCATGTTAGAAATTTTTCTAACTCCCCTTTTAAAAATATTAGGCTTTTCTTAAATCTATTACCTTCGGTTGGCCAATTTTTGGTACAAAACGAAAGCTTCTCAACCCGTTTATCAACACGTATTAACGAACTTAATATTAGACGTCCCCAGATAGTTATGGAGATAGTAGAACAACACTCCGAAGACAATGAGCTGCTAAAAGAAGCGACACAAACACTTTCCAACTATGGATTTCATATCGCCGTCGATGACTACGGTTCACACGCTTCTACCTCAGAACGAGTTGACCTTATAACTCCAGATATTATCAAGTTTGATCGCACACTGTTAAATAAATATATGAGTGGTGATACCACTCCTTTACTGGATGCAATCACAGTCGCCCAAAATGCCAAGGCAAAAACGGTTGTCGAAGGTATAGAAACTGAGCAGCAGTTTGAAGCTATGAAAGAACTGAATCTAAATATGTATCAAGGATATTTCCTTGGTACACCTGAACGTGTAATCCCAAGAGTTCAGCTTGCATGTGGTTAGACTCGATAAAGTAGTGTTCTAACCCATTATATTTTAAGAATTTTTCTGCCAATCATAATCCATTTGTTTGGCTGTCTTTAATGCTAAGTCCATAGAAGCAATCTCAGATACTAAAAATAAACTCATATCGATGCCCGCGGAAATTCCAGCAGAAGTAACTATGTTTCCTTGTTTAACCCATCGTACGTTTTCCTTAACCTCCAACAACGGAAATTCCGCTCTCAAATCAGCGATATCTTCCCAATGAGTCGTCACACAATGATCAGTGATTACACCCGCTTTAGCTAACAAAAATGCACCAGTACAAACTGAAGCTACCATGTTCGTATTGGGTACCAAGTTTTTAATCCAATCTATGACTTTTGACTTTTTCACTTCTTCATTATGAACACCACCAACAATGATCAAAACATCTATATTTGGTGTGCTATCGAACGAGAAATGCGGTTGAACGTCAAACCCACCACGAGCCCTGACCAAAGTTTGCTGTTCGGCAATAAGTAGTACCTCCCAATCATTGCCTGCAAGCCTCTTAGCTGTACTGAACACTTCAAAGGGGCCAGCAAAATCCAACACTTCAGCGTTGTCATAAACAAATATCCCTATTTTCATTGTTAGCCCTTAATCCTTAATAAACAATTTCTGTAATAACTTTCGTTTTTACTGAGTTAGCAATAAAACAGTTTTCATGCGCTTGGTGATGCATTTTTTCCAGTATTTGTATACTTGGTTTATTTTCCCCGACAAAGGTTACTTTGGGTCGTAACACAACTTTGGTGATAGATTCTTTATTTTGCTCATCAAGCTCAAGCAAACCTTCTGCTTCATCACTATATCCGTCAACAACATAGCGTTTCTTCGCAGCGATAGAAAGAAAAACAAGCATGTGACAACTAGACAGAGCTGCGACAAATGCTTCCTCAGGATCTACATTGGCTTCAACGGAATAAGGTAGAGGAACAACGCTGGGAGAAGGAGAGGCAGGAACGACGACGCCACCATCAAATTCCCATATGTGTGCACGGCTATATTTGTTATCGCTAAATACTTCGCCGTCCCTACGACACCACGACACTTTAGCAGTATGTTTAGACATAGCTATCCGCCCTTTATTCATAAGTATTAAATCTTGTGTGAACTAACAAACCTTATCGTTCTTGTAAGAGGTGAGTTATTTACTTAAGTTACAAGAAGGCATGAGGCAGTTTTGCTGCTCCCATTTCAGTTGTTCTTCTGCTAATGAGAGCTTTTGCTTGGCTTTAATATCACACCATGAAACCCCATTTTCTAGCCCGCTGACTCTTTGTTCAAATTTCAGACATGCTCGTTCTAGTACGCTCTCTAACTTGATGTCAGATTCAGATTCCAAAGCAAGTAAAATGTTTAGATAATCCCAAAGTAAATCCCCCAACTCCTGCTCCAGATAGCAACGCCGGTTGAGGGGAATTTCTTCAAGAACTTCATCGAGTTCAGTTCGCATCTCGCTAAGGTATGTCTGCGAACCTTCGAACCAATCACTAGCGGTGTCGATGACACTTTTACGTCTTGCAATACTGAGCAATTGTTCAAAGTACATCGACGTCATTGGCGTTAACTTATCCATACTTTCCCTATCTATAGCAACCAAGTATCCTTACTCTGATTGGTTTTGATCTAGACTAATTTTTCAGTATTAGTTTTTCAACCAAGTTATCGCATCGCTATAACTTTCGAAATATTTAATTTCTCCTGAAACAAACCAATTCCCAATTTTTGCCGAAACCTCTTGCCAATCGCGATTACCGAACAAGGCAATTTTGTCAAAATCTGAGCCATGCTTTAGTCCCAATTTGAAGTCATCCCATGCTGCTCTAAGCTCCCACCCCTTAAGCTCAGTTGCATCGAAAAGAACTTTTACTTTGGGCTGGTTTACTTTGATCAATGCAGCATCGATCATTGGCGTAATCAATTGATAATCTTCATGGGTAAGTCGACCAACTGCTTTGATTGATACGAAAAACTCATTACCAACTCTATCAAGGCCGATAGATAGGCCGTGCCGTTCATTACTCATAGTGCCTCCTAAACATTGAATCTAGGAAAAGTGTAGAAATGCAACAACTCGCACTCCACGCTTGCCACTTTAGAGATTAGTTGACATTAAATGATATGAATTGAGAGCAAATCACTATTTGACGAAACGATATCAAACATCAACAGCAATTAACGCTCAATTAAGCAGTATATGAAAAGTGGTTTTCTTATAGGACTTGGACCAAAATATTTGGCCAATTAACTGATTCTTCAGTAAAACACTTCACCAGTGCGAACATCTAGATAAATTTTGTCAGCTAATTTCATGCCACCACAGTAAATGAAATATACATCTCGCCCAGCATATTTAGTGGATTTAACCCAGCCTCCAAGCTCTTCAAAATCTACAGGTGAACAACTACCATCATTTAGAAGCTTGTCCGTCGTTTTTAAGAACATTTCTTCGAACTGTATGAGATCGTCAGACTCCGATATGTAACCCTGTACCGTTTTTTTCCGCTCTTCAGGTGTAATAATCGGTGCATCTTCCACTAACCCTTCTAACGGAATCCATTCAGCAATTTCAGGTCCACCTTGCTCATATACAAAATATGCTGAGACACGTCCCCATCCATTCTTTTTTTCTAATAAACGAACTTTGTCACCTTTATACAAATAGCGTTCTACAAACGTATCTAGATTGGCAGCTTCTCGGATTCCTAGCTTTTCAACATCTACGTAAAATTCCATATTCTCTGGTTTTATCTCAACAATGCTTTGAGGCTCACCCTCTTCGATCTCATCATTTTTCTCATCAACTTTAGCCGCTTGGTTAGCCAATTCTTGTTTAGGTTTATAGTAAAACAGGTAGTAACCGGCACCAGCACCTACAATCCCGATAAGCAAAAATACAACCATCAGAAATTTTTTCATGTTTTGTGTCATACCTTATGGTTTGAGCCTAGTGAATTACCAATATTTTGTTTTCTTTAACTATAATAATACTAACTATATTGTTGGGTTAGCAGCATTAATATTATTAATCTAAACCGTACATATCCTTCGACAATGAAAAGTTTGAAAACACACTTACGCTCTGTATCGACCGTTATGTTGATAACTTTATCCTGGCTTAGCCAGGCTAGCCAATGTAACGAGCAAGAATGGAACAAAGCACTTGCTTCTCAACGAGTTTGGGATCAAACGTACAATCTATTAGCATCCAAATACAACGAGTGGCTACCAAGTTTTCAGCAATCCATTTTTCTACACGTAGAATTCTCGAATAATGAGTTATCTTACCTTTGGAGTAAGGACACGAATCATTTTCAAGATAAGGTAAACAAACAAATTCTCGCGATATCGGAGTCTCGCCAGCAACTCAATAGCCTAATTCAATACATAGATCGACTCCCAGATGAGGTTTTAGAGCAATTACAAACTTGGCGTGATATTGAAGAGGCATGTGGAAGCGACAAACTGATAGCCAACGAAGTTGCTGCAGGGCACTACATAAGATCAGACCAGCAACTAATACAGGATTTTACTCATTTAAAAAAGCAGCTTGAGATAATGAGACGTTCTTATGATAACGAAATTTTCACTTTGAAAAATATTAGCTCGCAACAAGCTTTAATCCCGCATCAAGAATAAGATTTACATTGTAAACTTAGGTCTTCTTGAACGGTTCATCCGTAGGAAAAGTTCTCTCATATACCACCGTTTCAATACGTGCGTAGTTGCACTATTTTATTGCGCAACTTGAACCATATCCGCATCAATATGGTGCATTAGAAATTTCTCATATTAATAATTCAAGACATGACATAGGTTTCAATTTTGGCTCGAAACTTGTACTACTCTCTAAAAAGTGAATACGAATTGCACATATTTAGGGAGAAATAAGATGCAAGACACCTTAGCGGTAGTATTAGCCGGCGGTATGGGTTCACGATTATCCCCCCTCACTGATGATCGGGCCAAACCCGCTGTACCATTTGGCGGAAAATATCGCATTATTGATTTTACCTTAACCAATTGCCTACACTCCGGATTGCGTCGAATACTTGTACTAACGCAATACAAATCTCACTCTTTGCAGAAACATCTACGTGATGGCTGGTCGATATTCAACCCTGAACTTGGTGAATTCATCACAGTGGTCCCTCCGCAAATGCGTAAAGGCGGCAAATGGTATGAAGGTACAGCAGATGCCTTATTTCATAACATGTGGCTACTTTCACGTAGTGATGCTAAGCATGTAGTGGTTCTTTCCGGTGACCATATTTATCGTATGGACTATGCTGCAATGCTTGAGGAGCACAAAGCAACAGGTGCAAAACTGACGATTGCTTGTATGGAGGTTCCGAGAGCTCAAGCCTCTGCCTTTGGAGTAATGGGCGTCGACGACGAGAACCGCATCACTTCGTTTATTGAAAAGCCAAATGATCCACCGTCAATGCCAAATAGTCCTAATTCAAGTCTAGTATCTATGGGGATCTATATATTCTCTATGGATGTGTTGCAGCAAGCGCTGCATGAGGATTCTGAGGTAGAAACATCAACGCACGATTTTGGTAAAGACATTATTCCTAAGCTTATTGAAACCCGTAGCGTTTATGCCTATGAGTTCTGCAATGAGAAAGGTCGTGTTGATCGAGATTGCTATTGGAGAGATGTTGGTACTATTGACTCATTCTATGAAGCAAACATGGATTTATTAGAGCCAGTTCCTCCAATGAATCTGTATCAAAAGAACTGGGCGATTAGAACTTATGAGCCTCAATTACCACCAGCTAGAACAGTGTCCTCAGCGACTGGTAACGAAGGTATTTTTATTAATTCTATCATTTCCAACGGAGTCATTAACTCTGGAGGCTCAGTTCATCATTCGATCATTTCAGGGAGTGTGGTGATCAATGATAGTGCTACTGTCGTTGATAGTATTCTATTCGATGATGTTGAAGTTGGAGAAGGCTGCCAGTTGGTAAACTGTATCATTGATAAACATGTAAAAATTCCGCCTAATACACAGATTGGACTGAACGCGATTGAAGACGCTAAACGTTTTAAAATTTCAGAAAAAGGCATCGTTGTTGTCCCTGAAAGCTATAAATTTTAGTAGCAAAGTATTCTAAACTCACTGCGCTAGCTGGTCATTACTCCTCAATGTCCAGCTAGTTTTAAAAGCTTCCTTGTCATCTTATATTCCTATTGTGCTTAGCCTTCCTTTCAAACATGCAATGCCTAGCCAATACTTACAGAGTCTGTCATAAATTAACCAATTTAAACACGTATCATGATTTTAGGGTTCTGAATTGAATACAGAACAACATTTTTAATAAAAGAGATTGAATTACTTGGTCTATTTCGTTATTTAAATAACAAATCTATTTGTTGGGAAAGAATTAATGAAAGCAACAACTCGCACAATGGCGGCTTCTAAACACGTAGCACTCGTTGCGCACGACAACTGCAAACCTGAACTTTTGCGCTGGGTAAAAGAGAATAAAGAAAAGCTACAGCGCCACTTTTTATATGCAACTGGCACTACTGGCAACATGCTAAATAAAGAGACAGGCCTGCCAATTAAGAGTTTAATCAGTGGCCCAATGGGGGGAGACCAACAATTAGGAGCTTTGATTTCTGAAGGTAAAATTGACGTATTGATATTCTTCTGGGATCCACTCAATGCCGTTCCACACGATCCTGATGTTAAAGCATTACTTCGTATTGCTGGCGTATGGAACATTCCTGTGGCAACCAACCGTGCAACTGCAAAATTCTTATTTAGTTCAGAATTTATTGATAAGCAGGTAGATATAGAGATTCCTGATTACGAATCTTACCTGGCTGAACGTCTATAGCTGCAAGCATAAAAAATCCCCTGTTAAAGGGGATTTTTTATTTACACTCAACGGATGATTATTGATTAACAAAGTCACGCGATTGGACAAGTTTACACCCTGCTTGCTTCATTTGCTTCCAAGCACTTTCAACATCACCTGTAGCCATTTCTACTCCTCGACATGCATCTTGTACAATGGATGTTTTAAATCCCAAAGACACAGCATCGATAGCCGTAAACTTGACACAGTAATCCGTCGCAAGACCAACAATCACTAACTCTTTGATGTCTTGAGCATTCAAATATTCTGCCAAGCCTGTTGCTTGAAGTCTTTGATTATCAAAGAATCCACTGTAACTATCGATATTAGGGTTGGTCCCTTTATGAATAATTTGTGTAATAGCACCAACATTCAATCCATCGATAAATTCAGCCCCTTCAGTACCTTGAACACAGTGATCTGGCCACATTATTTGAGGTGTGCCATCTAAAACAATCACATCACCAACCGCTTGGTTGTTTGACGAGGCGAAACTTGAATGCCCTGCTGGATGCCAGTCTTTTGTTGCAATTACATGGTCAAAATGAGGAATTAATTGATTTATCACTGGAACGATTTTATCGCCCTCCGCTACAGGCAAAGCGCCTGAAGGAGAGAAATCATTTTGCACATCTACTAACAATAATGCTTGGCTCATATAGAATCCTTTTAACTTTTCTTAGTCACTGGATAATCACCATTCAACAACTCTTGCACAAATACTGAGCCACTTCCTGAATATGTAACCCATACTTTTTCACGTGCCCGAGTCATCGCTACATAAAATAATCGTCTTTCTTCAGCGAAAGAATAATCGTCTTTAGATTCTGTCAAAGCGCTATCCAAATGTAACGCTTTCACTTTCGCTGGGAATTGTCCTTCATCGACGGAAAGAATAATAACAAAGTCAGCTTCTTTTCCCTTACTCGCATGGCATGTCATAAACTCCAATTTCAACGACAAAAACCTGTTTTGCCAATCACGTAACAATTCGGGTTTATGGTAATGATTTCTGCCTAATAGCAATACCGTTTTGATACCGGAAACTCTTCGATTTAAGCCATCTAATATCTTTTCTACACTTGTACTCGGCGAAAGAACCACAGCTTTACTACTTTGAGATTTCACACTGTTAAGTGTTTTTTGGCGCTGCTGTGGATTTTGCTGAATAAATCGATTAGCGACTTCTCCAAGTTTGTCGTTAAAACGATAAGTTGTATCTAAATGATGTACTGTTGAATACGGCATACGTGATTCGAACCCTGTAGTCAAATCAACATCAGAGCCTGCAAATTGGTAAATCGACTGCCAATCGTCTCCCACTGCAAACAAATTACACTGGTTGGACTTTTGCTCACATAATGCCTGAATAAGAGCTAACCGCTGTGGAGAAATATCCTGATACTCGTCGATCATTATGAACTTCCAAGGAGATGAAAACTTACCCTTGGTCACATAATCTGTCGCCCGACTGATCATAATATTGAAATCGATGTGATTGTTCTCTTTTAACATATCTTGCCATGCTTGATAGCAAGGCCAACACAAAGAAAGCTCGCTGTTCAAACGAGAGTAATCAGGATACTCTACCAATCGTTCCTGAACTGATTTTTTGGGGATAGCTAACAAAGTCAGTTGATCGAGTTGTTTTTCTAGCCATGCAATCAGTTTAGGGTTTTCAACATGACTTCCAAGTTCATCATCACCTGCTAAATAGGCTATTGGCCACTGCGCTAAATGCTTTTGCCAACGTTTAAAATTAGTGGGAGTCATCCAGTGACGCTTAAGCCAATCAATGCACCACGCTTTCTTAAGTTTTTCATCTAGAGCAATGGGAGAAATAACCACATTCCCCCCGTCAACTTGATTCAAAATACTTAAACCAAGCTGATGAAACGTGTTCACGCGAATGTTCTCTGCCGCGAGGCCGATCTTGTTCTTTAATCTCAACTCCATTTCACTTGCAGCGTCCTTTCCGAACGCAACTAATAAGATATCTTCAGCTTGTGCTAAATGGCTTTGCAAAAGATATGCAACCCTCGCGGTAAGCACGCTTGTCTTACCTGAGCCAGCACCAGCTAGCACCAAGTTGTGGTCATCATTAAGTAACACTGCATATTGTTGCGATAGATTGAGAGGTGAGGATTCAATTTGGCTAAACAATACTTCCCAATTCAATCTCTCGTTTTCAATCCAACGACTGTTGCGCTCAGCGAGTTGATCCGACGTATTGAGAATCCACGGAGACAAACTGGAAATGTGTTCAGGTAAACGCTTATGGGCCTCTTCAAAAGAGATGCTCATAGTCGTGAGATCATCATAAACACGGTTAACCCAACTATCTGTTAGAGAATGTGGTAAGAATGAGGGCAAGCGAATTAAGCGGGTTAACTCTTGCTGCCAACGGGGAAGATATTGGCTCAGTTGAACACACTGTTGGTTGTGCCAATTTTGATAAATCGCTACAGCTTTATGAGCGAACTTACGACACTCCGGCCAAGGTAAACCTTGAACCAACCAGCTTCGTTGTTTTCCGTACTCTTCGTGAGCAAAAAACTGCAATGATCCCCAAATGGCACCACGTTCGATTTTTACCTTGCCATTCCAAATATTAAAAGGAATGTGCTCTTCACTCATCAAAGATGAGAGAATCACACATTCGTCACCAAGATCAACTTGGTTGTATTCACCAGAAATAAAAAACTGTGCAGTCTTATTTGCTTTCAGCTGCATTGATATTTGCTCTTCGAATTCGTTGCCAACCATCATACCTTAACCACTTTGCGCGAAGCTAAAATAATGTCAATAATGTTTGATGTTTACTTTGTACTCATATGGCAATATTTATTTAATTTGATCAAAAAGTTATCAACTCAGTCTGATACACTCAATTTTTATTTTAAACAGTGATGGATCATGGTGTATTCGTTAAAACGACTTCGCGTTCTTTGGGCTAATAAAACCATCAATTACAGTGTACTCATTTTCATTGCATTGATTGGTGTTGTTGTTCCGACTTGGCACTACAGTTTAAATACTTGGGTAACACCACTTATCCTAGGCGTTATTGCTGCAGCGCTTGCTGAGCGCGACGACAGCTTCACAGGCCGTTTAAAAGCTATCACCCTGACATTTTTCTGCTTTGCATTAGCAGCTTTCTCCATTGAACTGCTGTTTAAAACTCCCATTATTTTTGCGATTGGCCTATTTGTATCAACATTTGGCTTTATCATGCTTGGCGCTATCGGTAGCCGATATGCAAGTATTGCATTTGGTTCTTTGCTTATTGCTATCTACACCATGTTAGGGGCGCATCAAAGCATCAACATCTGGTTCCAACCACTGCTTCTATTGACAGGTACTGCATGGTATTTCTGTTTATCGATGATTTGGCATGCATTTTGGCCTCTTCAGCCTGTTCAACAAAGCCTTGCCACCGTGTTTGTACAGCTTGGAAATTATCTTGATGCTAAAGCAGAGCTGTTTCATCCCGTCGCCAATTTATTGCCACAACCTCATCGGATTACGGAAGCCAATTTAAACTCAGCAACTGTGTCAGCGTTGAACCAATGTAAAGCGGTATTTTTAACTCGCTCTAAACGAGGCCATGTGGATAGCGCGAGCGACCGTTTTCTAAACATCTATTTCCTTGCTCAGGATATTCATGAACGTGTTAGTTCTACTCACTATCGTTATCAAGAACTCGCAGGTCAGTTTGAGCGTTCAGATGTTTTATTCCGATTTAAGCATCTTCTGCAAAAACAAACACAAGCTTGTCATCAGGTAGCTCAGTCAATCCAATTGGGATTACCGTATAACCATGATAGCGATTCGATCATCGCTCTTGACGAGCTTCAGCTGTCTATCAACTATCTTCAAGAACAAAATAATAAAGAGTGGAAGGTCTCCCTTGCTCAGTTAGGGTATCTGTTCAATAACTTAGCAACGGTAGAAAAGCAGTTGTGCAATGTCAGTAACCCTGACACAACTAAACCTGAAGACAATATTCTTCAAGATACAGAAGCACATACATTGAAAACGGCATGGCTTCGAATCAAATCCAATCTGAATACCGATTCTTTATTGTTCCGCCATGCAGTACGAATGTCGCTTGCGTTAACTGCGGGTTATGGAATTATTCAAGGCTTAGGCATAGAACGTGGCTACTGGATTCTGTTAACGACATTATTTGTCTGCCAGCCGAATTTTGCCGCTACACGCCAGAAACTTAAAGCGCGGATCATCGGCACTCTTTCCGGCCTTTTAATCGGAGTGCCTCTGCTAACTCTGTTTCCTTCACTTGAAAGCCAATTGGTATTTATTGTCTTTTCAGGCGTCATGTTCTTTGCCTTCCGTATAAATAACTATGGTTATGCAACGGGCTTTATTACTGTACTCGTTCTTTTTTGTTTCAATCAACTGGGTGAAGGCTATGCCGTTGTCTTCCCTCGCCTAGCTGATACCTTAACAGGCTGTGCACTGGCAGTGTTTGCCGTTTATTTCATTCTTCCTGACTGGCAGTCAAAACGTTTGCACAAAGTGATGGCCGATGCCATAGAAGCGAACAAGCAGTATTTAGGGCAAATCATTGGCCAATATCGAATTGGTAAAAAAGACAATTTGAGTTACCGTATTGCTAGGCGTCAGGCTCATAACCAAGATGCCGCACTGGCGGCAGCTGTCAGTAACATGCTTGCTGAGCCCGGTAAATACCGTGCAGCGACAGATGAAAGCTTTCGTTTTCTTACTCTCAATCATGCGTTGTTAAGCTATACATCTACGCTAGGTGCACACCGCACTCGGATTGATGATGAAACGGTTCATCAATTAGTTTTGCAGTCACATCGAGTTATTCATCAACATTTAGATGCGCTTTATCAGCAGTTGTTTAATCATTGTACAGAAACAGAAGCTATCAACATTGATGATTCAGGCTTAAAGGAAAGACTGAGTGAATGGCGAGAAGAGGACAATAGCTCAGCTCGTTTAGTTCTTCAACAGCTTCACCTTATCTACCGAATGCTGCCAGAGCTTCATTCATTGGCCGCTAAGTTCGCTGTTCGTGTTCCTCCTAGCAAACACAATAAGTAAACATTTCTTACATAGGTGCGACGCATAAATTGGCACCAACATAAGATTTTTACAATGTCTAGCATATAACATGACAATACTCGGACATAAGCACCTGTACGAATACTAACATTAGCATCAGTCTTATCTTACAGCGTAAGGTTTAGGTACTCATGAACCACAAGACAATGGTTAAAAGTGAAAACAGATTAATGCAGGATATTAGAATGAACAGCGTTCAGTTTGATAATTACAAATCACAGCTTCAGCAGCTAACTATCCAGCAGTTGCGTGCGCTTCAAGGCGAAATTTCGCAATCTCTAGAAAGCGACCAAACTGCATTGGTTACTTCTGAAGAACTAGAACTTATTTCTAAGTTGTTTTCGTAGTAGCGCTTTTAATCCCGTTAACTTGCATAATATATGAACAAGGCATAAGCTTTTACCACTAGAAAGGAATAGCGTATGTCGATTTCATCTCTACAATCTGGTTACCCTATTGTACAGCAGTCATACAAATTGGCTGATGAAGCAGCAATAGATATTCAAGAGTCAGAGTCTGTTAAAAATGACTTTAAGAGTAGTAACGAGCTAAAATTCAACGCAATAGAAAATAAACAAGCACACCATTCCAAAAGTGACATCGAACCGATGTTGAAACTTAATCAAGCTAGTCAATACAATCGCGTCGGTGCCAGTGTTATTCAACGCGAACAAGCTATGATTGGTAGTCTGTTAGATATCCATATCTAACTTGAACAAGTTGTTACGACCCTCAAATATTCGCTATCGCAATATCACGTTGTGAAACACTCACCCCTTTAATCTGAGCATAGACTTGCATACCTTCCTTCAACTGAAGATCGTCTAGCGCCCACTTAGTAATCGTCGCCCATAAATAGCAGCCATCATTCAAATCCAGTTTTATCGAGACGCTTTTTTTGCTCTCACCATGCTGCTGGTATTCAATACTCACAACGCGCGCAGGCAAAATATTTCGAATAGACGTTTTTTCATTTTTTTCTAAAGCAATCGAAACGTCATTTGCCCTGATTTGTAGACGAACAATAGTCCCCTCTTGAGCGTCGATCTGCTGTACCCAGAATGTCAGACCTTCAACGAATCGTAACTGCGTTAGCCCATAATCTAAATTATGTTGGGAGACCGTAGCTGAAAACAGAGTACTTTGCTCGCTGAACGATTGCCAAGGCCTCATCACCTGTGATGACCATACTTCCTCAATTTTTCCTGCCGCCACAACTTGCCCTTGATCAACTACGACCAAATGATCCGCTAACCTAAGGATTTCGTTCAAGCTATGCGAAACATAAAAAATCGGTATTTTTATCTTCTTAGACAGCATTTCTAAAAAAGGCATTACTTCACGTTTCCTTGGCAAATCTAAAGATGCCAAAGGTTCATCCATTAACAATAAATCAGGTTTAGACAATAACGCACGACCAATAGCAACGCGTTGCTTCTCACCACCAGAAAGTGCGTTAGGGTAACGTGAAAGTAAAGGCTTAAGAGATAAAAGTTCTACAATAGCCTCAAAGTAACTAGAGTCTGTTTCTTTCACACCATAATTTAGATTACCTCGAACGGTATAGTGTGGAAAAAGGCGTGACTCTTGAAATACGTATCCAAGCTTACGTTTATTAACAGCGACATCGATATTCTGCGTGCTATCAAATAAATGACGACCGTTGACGATTATTACACCACATTGAGGATTCAATAAGCCACTTACTGCGTTGATAATCGACGTTTTTCCCGCACCAGAACGTCCAAAAATTGCGGTAATACCATAACTAGGTGCGGCAAAGTCAATATCCATATAGACATTTTCAAGTTGTTTCTTAAAGTTAACGACAATGTCTTGCTTCACTGACTTACTCCTAAACGACGTCTTATCCGGCGACTAACCCATTCCGAAGTGAGAAGAGATAAAAGTGCAATAACAATTGAAATGACACACAGACGTGCCGCGGCCATCTCTTCACCAGGAGTTTCCAAAAATGTGAACATAGCCAAAGGTATAGTTTGAGTTTCGGCCGGAATATTTGAAACAAAACTGATTGTCGCACCAAATTCGCCTAAGCTCCTTGCAAAAGCAAGCATCACTCCGGTGATAACACCTGGCAATGTTAATGGCAAAGTAATGGTAAAAAACACCCTAACAGACGAAGCCCCAAGGGTTTTAGCCGCTTGTTCAAGTTTAAGATCAATACTTTCTATACTTAAACGAATGGAACGAACCATCAATGGTAGTGAAACAACAATACAAGCTAAAACAGCACCACGCCAACTGAAGCTAAACGAAACGCCAAACCAGTCATATAACCAACTACCAATAACGCCACGCTTTCCCATTGAGATCAACAAGATATAACCTATGACGACTGGAGGAAGTACAAGTGGCAAATGAATAATGCTATCTAGAGTACTTTTGCCCACAAAATCTTTGCGAGCAAACAACCATCCGAGCATGATACCAATCGGAAGTAGCCACATTACGGCGTATGCGGCTACTTTCAAACTTAGCAGGAGTGCGGTTAATTCATAGTCAGTTAGATAGTCACTGAGCAAATTTTTCGTTTCCCATGTCTGTACGGAACCCGTATTTGTTTAGAATGGTTCTAGCTTCATCCGATAGCACAAAGTCTACCAGCTGTTTGCTACTTAATTTATCGTTAAGCTGAACTAATGGATAATGGATCGTCCCATGCAACGAAGGATCAAATGCAGTTACAATAGAAACTTGGTCTGTGAGTAAAGCATCCGTTTTATACACAATACCCAAAGCTGACTCACCTCGCTCAACTAATGCTAACGCATTACGCACATTGTTAGTCTGAGCTAGTTTAGCTTCAACACTTTCCCAGACCCCAAGATTTGTCAGCGCCTCTTTAGAATAAATCCCCACTGGTACCGCATCTGTATTTCCAACGGCCATTCTTGAGCCTGCCAGGACAGTGTTCCATTGCTCTTTTTGAGTTAAGTCGAATGGCTGTATATCAGCACTTACAGGTTTAATCAGAACTAGCTGATTTCCAGCAATCAGCTTTACCTTGCCCACATCGACCATTTCATTATCTATTAAGTAACTGACCCACTTCTCATTAGCAGAAAGAAAAACATCTGCCGGAGCACCACTTTCAATCTGACGGGCTAGCGATGAAGAGCCACCGAACACAGTAACAATATTCACATCATGCTGTTTCTTGTAGGCTTCTACTAAATCGCCGACAGCATTGGTCATTGAAGACGCTGCGTAGATTGTAACTGTATCTTTAGCAAAAACTGAATGACTACAAAGGAGTATTCCTAATAACGATATGTATTTCTTCATTTTATTTAACCTTGAATGCATTTTCCCATAAGGGTTCAAAATTCATATGCTCTTCTATTGCATCGGCAATTCTATTGATTGCTTTTTCTTTAGAAGCGACATGATCATATTCCTGTAACCCTTGTGCACCAGCCCAGCGACAAATTAAATTCGCTGTGTCAAATTCATCAAATATTCCATGAAGATAGGTACCAAGGATATGACCACATTCGCTCACCAAACCATCTTTAGATCCATTATCTAAAACAATAAAAGGTGCTGCACCTGAGTGTTCTGTTACTGTACTCACCCCAACATGGATTTCATATCCAGTAACTCTTGCAACGTCACCATTTAGATATACATTACCCTTCACATTTGTGAGCTGCTTTTGTGAGGTTAACGTAGTTACCATGTTTAACAACCCAAGCCCTTTTGAACTGCCTGGATTTCCTTCTACACCATCGGGATCATGTATCCAATCCCCCAACATCTGATAACCGCCACAGATACCCATAACTTTACCGCCAAGACGTATGTGACGTTGAATGTCTTTATCCCAACCTTGAGAACGCAAATACTCTAGATCTGCACATGTTGATTTGCTACCTGGCAAAATAATGAGGTCAGCATGCTGCAACTTCTCACCTTTGCCGGCATAACGTAAATCAATATCAGGATTAAGCCGCAAAGCGTCAAAGTCGGTATGGTTGCTTATACGTGTAAATACAGGGACAACGACTTTCAGCTTTGTTTGTTCAGCTTTCACTTGATTAGCCATAATTGCATCTTCCGCTTCTAGATCGAACCCATGTAAATAGGGAATCACACCTAGCACAGGTTTGCCTGTTTTCTCCTCTAGCCAATCCAGCCCAGATTGCAACAAAGCGATATCTCCACGAAAGCGATTGATAACAAATCCTTTCACTCTGGATTGTTCAGATTCAGACAGTAAGACTAACGTCCCGTATAGATGAGCAAAAACACCACCTTTGTCTATATCAGCAATAATGATTACAGGCACATCCGCAGCTTCCGCAAAGCCCATGTTTGCAATGTCATTTTCTCTAAGGTTTACTTCCGCAGGACTACCCGCACCTTCAACCACGATATAGTCATAGTCGTTCTGTAACCTGCCAAATGAATCAAGAACCGTATCCATAGCCACTTTCTTGTAGTCATGGTAGCTCTGTGCTTCCATGTTCGATAAGGCTCTACCCTGCAAAATAACTTGAGCACCAGTATCTGAATTCGGTTTTAGTAGCACTGGATTCATATGTACGCTTGCTTCTATCCCACAAGCGAGCGCCTGCACTGCTTGCGCACGACCTATCTCACCACCATCTGCCGTCACAGCACTATTGAGAGCCATATTTTGCGGTTTGAACGGCGCAACTCTGCAACCTCGTCTTGCCAACACTCGGCATATTCCTGCCACCAATACACTTTTTCCAGCATCAGAGGTCGTGCCTTGCACCATTAAAGCTTGAGTCTTTGATTTCATCTTGTGTCTTGTTTAACTTTTTTAACTTACTATATCTCAAACCATTCTAATGTACTGAATAGTAAATGGATAATACTCACGCAATATATTTACGGTAAATATAATTTAACTTTAGCTATTGCACGTAAATATCTTTCAAAACGGCCTGTAATTTGCTTAAAATCGGATTATGGTTAGTTTTTATTTCACTCAAGATGAATATTCTTATGTTAAAAAAAGCCGCAGTTTTTAGCTTTATCGCTTGCTGTTTCCTTTATCCTCAGGTGGTTAGGGCAGCAAACTTTAACTACAATTTTTTTGAAGTTAGATCTGCCGTCAGCCCAGAGACACTAGGTGGTGAAGTTAACACCACTATTAACGAAAACTCTCATTTCATCATGCGTGCGGATACCCGTTTTGATCAAGGCTGGGATGGAGCAGTTGGCATCGGATTCAACGGTCCCATAAATCAGTTTATGGATGTGTATGGGCAAATGATGCTTCATTTTGTTACCTATCCACAGGAAGAGGAAGAAGACGACATCAAAGGAATGTATGAGCTTAACGTTGGATCACGTGTATGGCTAACGAATCAGATTGAAGCTCATGTTAGAGTTGGCCGAATAGATGAAAGCAGCGTATTTATTGGAGGACTACGAATACATTCTACCGATCAGCTCTCTCTCTCAGCCGAAGCCAGAAACGCTGGTCTTTGGGGGCCTCAATTTTCGATGGGCATCCGCTTAAACTATTAAATAAGCTTTCTCAGCCGCTAATTAGAAGATGTCGTCATATTTAATTTAGGTTTAGCTAAAATTCGAAGTTTTTTGTCATATACTCACCTTGTATGTTACTAATCCAAAATTTGCGAGGCAGGGCTAAAACAAATATGTCGACATCAAGTTCCAGCAATATATCTGAACTCGATAAATACCTTCAAATAGGAATGAAACTGTCCGTCAGTTTTCAATTCGGTCCCAACGACAGCTACGATTTCACAACATCTCTTGTTGGACATAAAACCGAACAATACCTAATTATCGATCTGCCAAACAAGGCACTAGAACTCTTAGTCATGCGCAAACTGTCGAATGTTCAGACAGTTGTTAGAGGGATTTGTAGCAAGGACTTCGGCCATATTATCGCTTTTAAAACATCGACCTATCAGTCGATTAGAAGGCCATTTAATCTTCTTTTTCTCCGTCCTCCAAAACACTTTGCAACCAAAACTATTCGTGAACATGAACGTTATTCAATATCTCTACCCGCTAGTATCAATACTTTAAACAGCGAAACGTCTGGAATTATGGTTGATCTGTCCATATCTGGATGTGGCATTTTCGTTGCTGGTGAAAACGAGCTAATAACGGACACTAGAGTGGATGTTCGTTGTGAAATGATTACTACATTGCCGGATAATATTTGCTGTCACATAGTAAAAATAAGCAAGGAACCTAAAGGACATACCATTGGTATCAAGTTTGATGAAACCATTGATATGTCAGAAGAAATGCGAAAAGAAGTACTTGAGCATGCTTTCAACGCAGGTTGTATATAAAAGAGCTGACAGGATAAGCTAGCAATAGTTTTCTTTATAATGGAGCAACGCTCGATACAAGCTATCTTCTCGAATGGGTTTAACGATCACATACTCTGCACCAGCAGCCAAAAATGCTTGCTGAGTTGATTCCATACCGTCGGCAGTACAGGCAAAAACTGGCGTGCTTAGCTGCATTTCCTGTTTTAGCACTTTAGTTGCATCGACACCGTCAAGAAACGGCAGTTGATTGTCCATTAAAACAATATCATATTGTTCAGACTTTGCTTTCTCAATTGCTTGCATACCATCTTTTACCCATTCCACTTTCATCCCATATTTTTCACAGAATGCTTTAGCAATAAAGGCGTTTGTATGGTTATCTTCAACCAGTAGTACTTTCAGGGTTTTGTTAAACAAGGCAAAGCGTTTCGTTTCTTCTTGCTTAGTGGCCAAATTCGTTTTTCGCGAAACCACTTCTAGTGGTAAATAAATATTGAATTCAGTTCCTTGACCAAACTCAGAACTGACTTTGATCGTTCCGCCAAGCATTTCAACCAAGCTATGAACAATGGTCAGACCTAACCCACTACCTCCATATTCACGTGTAGTCGTTGGCTCTGCCTGCATAAAGGGTTCAAATATAATTTTAAGATCCGATTCTTTTATGCCAATACCAGTATCTTTGACTGTGACATGCAGTTGGTCTGGATCGCCATATTGTAACGATAGACGAACACTAATCATTCCTTGGCAAGTAAACTTCAGAGCGTTATTGATGATGTTATATAAGATTTGGTTTAACCGAACCTGATTACTGTTAACGACAACTGCAGCATCAATATCTGACTCTAGTTTGAATTCTAGCCCCTTATCGTCACACATTGGTTTGTATATTTGCTCAATAGCACAAACAACATTGATTAACGGAAATTCTGAATTCGCAATACGGAATTGCCCTTGCTCAATTTTCGAAAAATCCAGAATATCGTTAAGTACTGCGAGTAAGTGTTCTCCACTACTGCACAACACATTGATTTGATCTATCTGCTCCGGATTGGTAACTGAACGTTTAAGTAATTGAGATACGCCTAAAATACCATTTAACGGTGTACGTAATTCATGGCTCATTTTAGCTAAAAAGTCTGCTCGAACTCTTGCTGACTCTTCGGCTTCTTTTCTTGCTATACGGCTTTGCTTTTCCGCTTCGGCAAAGCTCGTAACGTCCTGACCTTGTGTGATAATAGATTCAATTTTGTTTTCAATAACAATTGGTGAAATACTCCAACGGAATACTTTCTTATCAATTTCAGTCATGACTTCTTTCGAAATATCACCTGTTGCTGCGGTTTGAATATCTGGCACTAATTGCTTTTCTAACGCTCTAAATAATCTCTTACTTTCGCCTTTTGAACCTATGAACTCTTTTTGAGCCGCGGGATTCATTCGAATGATGTACCCATCAGTAGACCATAAAATAATGGGGGTAAGAGAGAAGTTAAATAGGTCTTCAAACTGCTTCTCTTGTTCAGCTAAGCGCTGGAAGGTGTTTTCTAATGTACGCCCAAAATGATCAAATTCATAAATAGCAGAACCAGGGAAAAAGTATTCTTTTCCTTGTACCGCAACTTTGTGGGTATAAGACATTAGCTGATCAATTTCACGCTTAATGTTTCTATGCAGCCACCAGCGAGTCACGATAGTTACAGCTAACAATGCAATTAATGCGAAGACAATCCAAAAATAATAACTGTCTCTTAGCTTAAGTGCATTCTGGTTACTCTGTACCGAAAATACCGAAAGATAGGTAGGAACCCCTTCTACTTCTAACATGTTTTTACTGACAATATTTTTATCGTCTAAAGACTCACCCGCAACGCTATGAATAATGTCATGCGTGGTATAGAGCTCATTGCCATTAAGAGTTGAAGCTAGAACGTTATCGTCAACCGCTAACACTAGATTCTGCGCATTACTATTATCTTTAATAGTTTCAATAAGTGCGTAATTATCATTAAGTACTATCGACACATAAAGGAAACCAAGAACTTCCCCTGTGGCTGGATCAACAATTGAAGAACGTCTGACTAATAGATAAGTAGGACCAAGTTGGGATGGGCTTTTAATCAGATGCCAATTACTACTAATTGAGACACGACGAACAATTTTTCCAAGTTCTTTAGTTTCAATCCCATAAAACTGAGAATTGCCATCATCCCATAGCATATCTTTTTGACTCGTTATAAAACGAATGTCAGGCGTATTTGAAAGTTCAAGTTGATCTACCGTTAAAAAATACTGGTCGAGTTCTACTTCTTTTCCACTATGAATAGCTTGGACTAACGTTGAGTTTTTCGCACTACTATCTTGGTGTATCTGCAATGTCGCCAAGCGAAAATCAAAAAGACTCTGAATTAGACTGGAAGTCTGTTTTGAAGTTCTAACCACTTCCTGTGAGATCAAACGACTACTAATTTGGTAGCTCTGAAACAACACCATAATGATCAAAGTACCAAGAGCAACAACAATCGCATGGCTAATAAATGATGCAATTTTTTTCTTCGGCTTTATTGAATGGATACTTCTGACCACTAATTAGTTCCTATTAATTGTCTGAATAGCGAAAAGCGCGTTGTTTTAGCTTTTCTATCGATTCTTGGGAATCATCTCGAGTTACAAGTTCCAGATCCCCTGAATAAACAAGTGGCACCGGCTTTTTCTCGATATCCCACTTGATAGCTTCAGCCATCGCGATACCCGTATCATCATTCATACGCATTATAGTCAGGTTAAGATCACCTTTAGCGATTGCATCAAGCTCGGCGGATCCACCACCCCAACCATTAATCTCAATATCCTGCCGATTTAATTCTTTAAGTGCTTTGGCTGCGCCCAATGCAACATCCGTTGAACAGGCATAAATAAATTTAATGTCGGGATCTTTTTCTACAATATTTAAGGTAGCTTCATAGCCACTTTGTTCGGTCGTTTTTGTATAGAATGAAGAAGAAAGTTTGTAACTATTGCTTTCATCCATTACTTGAATAAAGCTATTTCCTCGAGCATCGCTGATATAGCCCTCAGAAAAATACAATACCGAATACTTGCTTTGTTCAGGAATGTGCTGTTTGTAATACTCCGCAATTTGGTGAGCGCCTAACTCGTGGTCAAAACCTACATACATCATAGGCTGACGCCCTTCCCAACCTTGGACTGGCGTTGTGATATTCTGCAAAATGAGTTTAGTTTGCGAAGAGTTCAATACGTGTTCAATAAACTTTCTATGTCGTGTTGTGTCTAGTGTAAAAATTAAATAACCCGTATTGTTTTTAATCGCTTCCATAAGAGACAAACTTTGCTGCCTCATATCCACGTTGGGTCGAGTGAACACTTGGTTTAGCTGATATTTAATACCTAACTCTTCCATTCGTCTTTCAAAAGCTTTGATATTACGAACCCAATAATCTGAGATTTGCTGGCCTGGGTATACAACTGAGATTGTGACGGGCTTTTCTTGAACAACGGATACCGAAACAGGTTTGTTACGAACAGTTTCTGACAATAAATTAGTTAATTCATTTTCAACTGGGTTGATACTTAAAAATTCTTTATAGTGCCAATAACCATCTAAAACTTGAGCCGAAGAAGCTGGTACTGCACTAAAAATAAGAGATAGCAATAATGCTTTTTTCATTTTATTCGCACTGATGTTATACGCTAGAAATTCATTAATCACTCAAAAAGCCCTACGATTCCAACATCGACTTGTGTATTAAGAAAGCTATCGGCCTTGTATCAATCAATTGATGCAAAACACCAAACGCATTCGGTGATGTCACGAGCTAAGAGTTAATCAGCCGATTGAGTCTATAAGGATTATTATGCATATATTCCACAATTGGTAGTACTGCTCTCCAATATTCCGATTAGGTATTTTAGATTGCTGAGTTATTGTGCAACTTCCTCTAAAGTGCGTCTTAGTTCGAACCTATAAGTAATGCAGTTTAATCTCTGAAATTAGCGATTACCGCCATAGATGTGTAGAACTACAGGTAAAGATCTATGTATGAGGGGTTGATAACCAGCTGTTCTTTCTTAGCTTTTGGCAGGCGTTTAATAATGCATTCCAAACGTAAGGCATCACCTTTATTAGAACCCACTTGGTATGACCACACGAGCTCTAGTGGTGATTTTCCTCTAAGAGCCTTGGCACCTGTACCAGAACAATGCTGTTTAAAGCGGCGCTCAACACTTGTAGTAATGCCACAGTAAAGGGAATTCTGTGGTGTGCGCACAAAATACACCCACCACAATTTTTCTGTATTACCTGAAGTTGTCATTACATGAGCTTTTCTAGCATAGCTCTTAAATCTGCAACTTCTTGTCGGAGTTCGGCAACTTCCGCCTCAAGAATATCCATTTTGCTCGTGGAATAATTACCTGCTGAAGAGATTTCCGTAGCCAAAGCTTCTAAGTCCACTTCTCCTGAAAACAGATGCTGATAACGTGACTCACGCTTGCCTGGTTCTCTCGGTAACTTCACTACAAGTGCGCCAGACTCTCTTGATGATAAGCGCTCTAATACCGCTTCAGTTTCTTTAACATCGTTAAATGTGCATAAACGATTGGTGCGAGTTCTTAACTCTCCAGGTGTTTGTGGACCTCGTAACAACAAACAACAAACAATCCCAAGTTCTTTTTCATTCAATTTTAAATCGCCAAACTCGGTATTACAGAATCTGTGTTGGAATTTGCTCGCTCGGCTATTAAAACCACTTTCATCACTAACTAAACGGCGAGAAATCAATTCTGAAACTACATCTTGAACCTCAGCATCGCTAAGCGACAGTACGGGTTCGCGATTACTTTTCTGGTTAACGGCAGCAGTTAAACTATTTAGGGTTAGCGGATAATAATCTGGCGTCGTCACTTCCTTTTCAATCAAACAGCCAATAACTCGTGCTTCTAAAGGGCTCAATTCTATATTCATTTTAATTTTCCTTTTATTGTGAAATGACATCGCCTTTTTAACAGTTTAGTGCTCCAGAATCATCGCAAATTTCAAAATCTTGCCATTCTCGTCCATGATAACGATTTTTGAACGGTTCAGTTCTATATCAACATGCTCCATAACCTTACGTTCTCGAAGGTAGGCTTGGCGAAGTTTAACGTTGTGGTGGTCTTCAACTGGTGCTGCATCGAGTTTAGAAACAACAATTTCAGAGGGCTGCATGATCATTTCAATACTTAGAATTTAACTGGGCACATCATATAGCGCTTGTAACATGAAGTACAATCAAGCAAAGACTCAACTGGCGAATAATTAGACAAGTTGCTGTAAGGTTTGATCTTAAGTCTGTTATGAGTTGCAACGATGTGCTTTAATCACTACTAGTTGCATTCAGATAGGAAAAGGGACCTATGAACAGCGTATTTGAAATCGTGAGCTTGGCTCGTCGTAAAAACAAACTAAAGCGTGAACTAATCGATAACGAGAAAAAAGTTCGTGATAACCGCAAACGTGTTGACCTATTAGAAAACTTGCTTGATTACATCAAGCCAGAAATGACTCAAGAAGAGATCATGACTATCGTTAAAAACATGAAAGCGGATTACGAAGATCGAGTAGATGACCACATCATCAAAAGTGCAGAAATCTCAAAAGAACGCCGTGACATTAGCCGCCGTATTATCGAATTAACTGAACAAGACAAGCAAGCATACCAACCGAAGAAATAAGGTTAAAAAGTTTTGTCTAAGACCCGTCTTCTGGCGGGTTTTTTATTTCTAAAAATCCACTGATTACAACGAATTCTTCAATATTCTACATATCTCCGATTAACGATAAACATTAAAACTTTCATGAGCATTAATGAACAAAGAGTAAGTGTCCTATGAATTGGCTCGCACTTAGAGATGTGATCGCTAGACACTGCTTATAGCTATCTGATTTATTAAAAGTGATAACAGTTCATCACAATACTATATAGACAATGTTAAACATATTAATTATTTATCTTTAGTTATATTATCAGGAGAAAATCATGGAATGTAAAATAGGAAAAATCAGTCATGATGAAATAAAACTCGTAATTAAAATCACTGAAGATTCTATCAATAAAATAACTGAAAGTACGGAGAAATTTAGATTTGAGTTGAAAGAATATGAAGCAGAGCTTAGCTATTTGGATTCCGTATTAAGGTATCGAAGCAGTCTTACCTGTCGTACTGAAATATGTGAACAGATAATAATGGATGAATTTCAAGACATTAGCGAATACTCGAAAAATGTTCTGAGCCGTTTATCTGTTGATGATATATCAATAAGAATCAATTATATAGAGCAACAAAAGAATCTCATTAATCATAAATTAACCCAGTATCAAAAGCTCAATGCAGCACTTATAACTGACATAAAACTTTTAAAAGAAATAGATATGCTTCATTCAGATATTGAGTTACCTAAAATGGTTTCTAATTACAGAAAAATCAGAAATTTCCTTCAAAGACTTATCTAACCACCAAAACATTAGTCAATACTATTATCTTAAATATTTACATAGTAAAATTTCACATATTAGTTTCCTTAATGATCATTTGCAAAATGGTCCCCTTCAACTTTCATTATTTCTTTCCCCAATATAGCCGTATACGATTTATTGTAGAACTATCCTCATTTTACCAATTAATAGTTGAATTAAATATCATATCAAGTAGTCTTCATCCGATTTAGTATGTATATGGGCAGTTATAATGAAACAAAACATTGTTCACATTGCGTTAGTAGTACGAGATTACGATGAAGCCATAGATTTCTATGTGAATAAACTCCATTTTGAGCTCATTGAAGACACTTATCAGCCTGAGCAAGATAAACGCTGGGTTGTAGTTGCACCGCCCAATTCCCATGGTGTGACTTTACTATTAGCCAAAGCCTCAAAACCTGAGCAAGACAACTTTATCGGGAACCAAGCGGGCGGCAGGGTTTTCTTATTTCTGAATACTGATGATTTTTGGAGAGACTACGAACGCATGAAGTCCATTGGAATTAAATTCGTTCGAGATCCACAAGAACAAGAGTATGGCACTGTCGCTGTATTTGAGGACCTGTACGGTAATCTATGGGATTTACTGCAATTAAATCCAGATCACCCTATCGCCCAAAGACAATCCCCTAAAAATTAATGAATAAACAATACAATGAAAATGATGAATTCTGAAAACGAGAAAAAACGCGGCATCGCCCTAAGTGTGTTTTTGATACTGATGATGGTTTCTAACCCTATTACCGCGTTCAGCTACTTTACATCCGTCGACCTGATGCTTGAAATGATTCCAAACGCCTCAAAAACCATCATCTATTTTCTAGGTTGGTTATCGGTATTAAACACCATACTATCCTTTGGAGTATGGCACTGGAATAAACAATCTATAAACGGGCTATACGCTATTGTCGTCGTTATTTTTATCATTAATATCTATCTTGGTTTTGGTGTGCTGGGTGCAGCGCCTGGTCTTATGGGAGCGCTTATATTGTATCTTCTTACTCGAAAGAAAATCGACATGTTTGACTAACCATGGTTTTTAACTATTAGAATATTTGTTTCCCCAAGTACGCTATCTCCATTAACGTAGTTTTTTATTTCGTAAAACGTTTGCGTAATCGCTAACCTTCTATTTCCTAAATATGGAGGCTTTCATCACACTTTGACTCTTGCTATATTAGCACCCGTTAATCAACTTAGACCATTCGAGGCACGGAGCTCCCTCATTTATCTCAAGACGAGAAGATTGGTACCGGAGATACCAAGTCCGGCAAATAAAGAGGGTCTATATTATGGATATGCAAACAATTGAAATCATGGGTTACGCAGCGTCAATCATGGTTGCTATTTCTCTAACAATGAAAGACATCGTAAAGCTTCGTATTCTGAACTTTATCGGTTGTACGCTATTCTCAGCTTACGGTCTAATGATCGATGCTCTGCCAGTAGTAGCTACAAACACTTTCATTGCTGTTGTTAACGTATACTTCCTAGCAAAGATGTATCAAGAGAAAAAAGCGGCTGAAACAGATGCGGTTCAAAACCCGGCGTAATTCATGCTGTAATCTGATTAAAAAGAAAAGCCCAAGTGTTTATATCACTTGGGCTTTTTCATATCTGATACCATTCTGGATAATTTCATGATCAGTGAATAGGCGTCGATAAGCAAACCCTCCGAGCCATGGATGACTCGACGGAGCTTCAGGGACGAATGAATGCGCGTTTGCGTTTGACGCCTATTCGCTGTTCTACCGATGCTTAGTCTGATCCTATTTTTACCTAGGATGGTATGAGACCATCCTAGGTAAAAATAGGATCGGATTAAACCTCAAACGCAACATTCATTACGTTGTAACGCTTACAATATAGTTAGATCTGAAAAGCGATACCAACCAGATCCTTGCTTACCAACATTAGCAAAGTTTAAGCGAGCATCTCCATGACTGTCGACCAAGGCTAACTCTAAATAATAATGCCCTGCCGCTAACGTGCTAGGTAATGTCAAACTGCTATGTGTCTCGTACTCACCTGGTAGCCATGTTCGTACGTCATAATCGGATGTCCCAAAGAAAGCTGTATTACCGTTTTCGTCCAGCAATCGATACGCCAAGTAACGATCCTGATATGGTGGTGCAACACCCTCGTTCACAAACACTGCATTAACGTTAAGAATACCTCCAGCACTTAATTCCACTTGATGATTGAGCTTTTCTAAGCGAATTCGATACCCTATTTTGGTTAGAGCATCATCAAGCAAATCACGGTACTGAGTTGGAATGGGCTTTGATTTCAGATTTAGTGTCGATGCGTGATGTTCAATTGCCCAATCCAAACTCGCTTTTACTTCATCGTAAGTATATTCTTGGATTTCTTTCCAATCTTGCATCGTTCCGCAAGTTTCAAGGCTGATGGGCCCACGGTGCCAACTGGTTTCGAAGTTAGTATCTTCGTATTTCGCTTGAACAATGCGGTACGGATAATCATCCCTCATATGGCTCCAAGACGTTGAAAAATGGTGCCAATCGCCCCAACAGTCTGCTCGCCAGCCAGCCCCTTTTTCAGTGGCATAAGCTAGGCTATTACCGCCACTAATGAGCATGACTTTAGGTGTTTTAGGAAACGCTTCGAAGTGCAGATCCACCCATTTATTTAACTCATCGTCACTGTATTTCTGGTGTAGAGGTTCTAAACCAGAGAAGTTGCTGTTGTGCCATTCCCCCCATGAACCCACCATACCAATATCAATATGGCTTAAGTTGGAGTTACCGTCATAACGATTGCCAAACGCCTTAAGTAGTTTTTCTCCATAGTAGAGATACAAGCTGTCATTGATATTTGGCACGAAGGTTTTGTGGTCATCCGTCCAAAAGCCACTGATGCCTTTGTCTATCAGCCATTGCGGAACTTTACTTCCTGTTTCGGGTTCATCTGCCGTCATAAAACGTATCGCCACCATTTTAGGTGGTGTTTCATGGCGATTTTCACTGAGTATTTTATCCAGCATGTCGAAGGCATATTTACCTTCTTCTGGTTCAATCTCATTCCAGTAAAATCGGTAGTAGTCGATGCCCGCATCAGGGTATTCATCACTGCTAAGAGTAGAACCCCAGTTATCATGGAAAGTTTCCACCCCCATACCTGGATTAGCTACAGGTCCAGTAAGCGCAGTTGGATACACAGTAGTAAAAACCTGATTATTCAAATCCACCAGTTCGTTTTCACCACTATCAGTTTCAGATTCAGTTTCTTGATTGTGTTTGTTGTTTGACGGATTGTTCGCAGGCTTTTTAGCTAAACCAGAACTAAGAGGCAACATTGTCAGAATTGCCAATACAACAGCTTTATAAGGCCGTATTTTCATAAAATACCTCGGGGTTAATTTATATAAATAATCCTTTAAACCAATCCCATATTCCGAATGAAAATCCCTTAAAAATATCAATGCCTAGCGCCGACTTAATTAAGTACAAAGCTAGCACTGCCAATAGGAAGATTGATACCACTCCGACAAGTACCAACAGCGTTATAATGAAATGAACAAGTTTTGAACGTTCACGAACTTGTTTTCGATGATCTCTTCCACATAGGAAAACAAAATAAAAACGTTTACCAAACCAAGGTACGGTTTCTCTTATATCAATAGAGTGCCTTGCGACCAACCCCATTGATTTTACGGCATCTTCGATCCCTCGTTTTTGTTCATCGCTTAAACTCTCCGTGATATCACTATCAAGAGTATGATAGAACTGCTTAATGACCCTGTCTGACCAATTCTTAGACGACACTGATTTCTTACCCGCCAGTTACTTTGAACCCACCGCTTTTTTATACACTTCAAGAGTTTGAGCAGCGATCTTCTTCCAATCATACTTTTCTAAGTAAGTGGAATAATCCATCTCTGTTTGATCAGGAAGACTTGCCAGTTTATTGGCTAGCGCATTTACATCACCGACCGCAAAATAGCTTTGCTGCTCTAGTCCTACTTCGGTGTTTGCTGGTATATCACTCACGATAGCAGGGAGCGAGAACGACATCGCTTCCAAAAGAGCTATTGGTAATCCTTCATGATAAGAAGGCATAACAAACAATCTTGCTTGCGAGAAAAGAACCTTCAGCTCATCTCCTTTGACAAAGCCGGTCAGTTTGACTCCTTTTGTCATACGAGCTTTAGCCTTTAATTCCGAGCTATAAACCGTTTCGTGGTCGGTGTCACCTACTAGCACCAATGGTATTTTAAGTCCTGACTTAGCGTATGCATCAATAAGATCATGAAAGCCTTTTTCTTCGACAAATCGTCCAACGGCCACAATGTAATTTTTAGCTGTGAGCTCATGATTGACCAAATACTTATCTATTAAACTGGCTTCTAGGGGCTGAGCTTCAAGCACACCATTGTAAATTAAGTTAGCATCATAACGCTGGTACTTATCTTTAATAATATTATTGATCACTTCGGATATAACAATCACTTCACTCGCCCACTTTGAAGCGAACCTTTCACCTAATTGCAGAATTTTCTTAGCAAAGCCCCCCCATTTCTGACGGTCATAGTCAGGGCCATGATGAGTAAAAACAACTTTCTTGCCCATTAGACGCAGCAAAGGCACAACTAAACCCGGTCCAATTGCATGAACATGTACGACATCCGAACCATCAGTGAAAGTTGAAAATGCTGCTAATGTTGAATGAAGAATAGCTTCGAGTGACTTTTTCTTGGGGGCCCAAATCGCCTTGGTTTTCACGCCCTGATATTCAGACCTTTGATAGGGAACATAAGGCGAGCGAGCAATGACACAAATGTCTGCACCTGATTGTTTAACGATCTCAGGATACAAATGCTGGCAGTGTGTTTCCACCCCACCAAGCACATCAGGAATTCCACGAGTACCCAACACAGTGATTTTCATTGTCATCTTAATTCCCACTCAATAATTCTTGGTACAAGTTCATCAACGTGTTTTCATGGCGAGCCAATGAATATTTGTTTTCTAATCGCTGGCGAGCACGATGCCCCAATTCCGCTACCTGCTCTGGGTGCCCGGCAAAGTTATCCATCACCTGCGCTAAAGAATCGGGGTTGCCAGATTCAAATAAATGCCCTTCGACACCTTCTCTAACTTGTTCAGGAATACCACCTATGTTGGCACCAATAATCGGTTTTCCATAAGCCATAGCTTCAATAACCGACATTGAACAGTTCTCATAGCATTCAGAAGGCACAACTACCGCGCTACACTCTTTTATTAACTTGTGTAACGCATCCCCACTTTGAAAACCTAGAAAATCAATGTTGTCATAATGGTAAGTTAATTCATTATAAAGAGGCCCATCTCCTACAACTTTCAAAGGCAAGCGCTGCTCAGATCGTTGATACGCTTCCGCTAAGGTTGCAACGCCTTTTTCTACACTTAAACGCCCCAAGTAAAGAAAGTATCTGCCGTCTTTCACACCATTTCTGTCAACATGCTCATCAATACCATTAACAACAACATCTATACGATTGTGAGGTAACTTTTGACGTATGATGTTCGCCAGAAACTCACTCGGAGAAACAATGACATCTACCGCTTGGTAATTTTTTGCTAGAGACTGATAGGTCGCTTCCAAAGACAATAACGCACTCTTAAACAGTGAACCTTCCTGACAACGGTTTTTAAACGCATTCCAAACGGAACCTTGTAGACATGCTTCACAAGTATGCCCATCACGGTACATGGTGTAACTTGGGCAAGCGATCTTAGTATCATGTACTGTCAATACTGTCTTACAGCCGAGTGATTTAGCCACCTTAATAATCGATGGAGTAAGCTGATGATAGATATTATGAAAGTGAACAATTTCAGGGCGTTCTTTGGTAATCAAACTCTTCAGCTTTTCACAGGCTTCGCTATTGTGTATAAAATTAATTGCTGTCTTTAAGCTACCCAAAGGACCTGTTTTGCCGCCATGATAATCAACGTTAGAAACGAAAAAGTCACTGTACGCTGAAGCCATGTTTTTCTCATGCTGCATAGAGAAATCAACAATAGTTGCTCCAGCGCGTTTTAGCATGTCGCGTTCTTGAAAAAATACCGTTTCAGCGCCACCTTTCATAAAGAAGAATTTATTTACTAGCAGTATTTTCATTTTTCTTCTCCTTTAATGAGTTGGTTATCCGGAGCCAGATTTGGATCTTTCAAACGACAACTCAACCCACGAACAAGCCCAGCAGAAAACACACTTAAATTGATCACACTTTGCAACGCGTCTCTTAACGAACGGTTTTTTATGGCTTTTAGCAAGAAAAAAGCGACCAGTGGTAGCAAAGCAATTGCGATAATCTGGGGGTGAAACGTCAAAATGGACACCGCCAACACAATTAAATAAATAGTGAAAACTGCTTCGTTTTTAACCACATTAAGTGCATCTTTAAAATGCGGTTTTCCCCACGAACTTTTTAATAATTCGCCAGAGGCAAACAAATAGCCACTTCGCCATCGATATTTCATTAGTTCGATCGAAGACATGTCATAAGAAGTATGAGAAAAGTATGGTATTGCTAACCTATGCAGTTTATATCCAGCATGTTTTAAACGCATTCCTAGTTCAGCCTCTTCATAAGCATGAAGATTGCGATTGGTTAAATAGCCAATCTTCTCGATGGCAGAACGTCGATAAAGACCTCCACCACCAAGATGAGAAGTGTCACCAACCGGATATATTTTGTGTATGCGTTGCTTACGAGATTTAAATTCGTAGCTTTGAGCGTCATCCATTTCAACCATACCTGCAACGCCAGCATAATCGAGGTGTGCATCCAGATAAGCAATACCCTGCTCGATGAAACCTGGAGCCAGTTCCATATCGCCATCCATGAGAAGAAGAAACTCACCTTGCGCATAAAGATAGCCCAATTGGTGTCCGACACCGCAACAACGTTCGTCACCGTGTACGAGAGTGGCAACCTTAGCTCCATGCTGTATAGCAATAGATTGAGTATCGTCTGATGACAGACTGTCGGCGACAATAATCTCATGCGAGTAATTGGTTAAGTTTTCACGAATACTCGTTATAGTTTTCGCAATCCCAGCCTGTTCATTATACGTTTTGATAATGACACTAATTTTAATTTCTTCACCCATAGGAAGGCTCACTTATTGTTAACACTGACTTCCGGATAACCAATGCTGCACCTATTGAGAAATAAAACAAAAACTGCAGCATAGGTACTATCATTAGTGTTTGACTGTATGGAAGACTCAAAAGACCGGCCATACCGAACGCAATAAACGCAGGCTGGAAAGAAAGCAGACGCACATCTTCTGTGCTGATCCTGTCTCTTGGGATCATAGGCTTAGGCATTACGATGCGTAGTGCATATCCTATTACACCGAAAAACAACAAAGTACCTATCAGCCCCATCTCCCAAAGCAACATGCTTAAAGATGTTGAATCCAAGAACACATTAAAAATAATGTTCAGAAAACCAGGGGCTACAGTACTACCTCGGTTTGTTGCATTCAGCCCGTAGCCAAATAGTTGGCTAGGCAATCCCCATAAATCGCTGTGCTCTCCCCAAAAGAATATTGTCGTCATCCTGCCTAGCTCACCCGTTTCTTCCATGATGTAATTAGGGTCGAACACGTATGAAAGAGAGTCGATAAATATATCCAGAGCACCTTTATCAGAACTTCCCGCAAATGCAGACGCATAAGACGCAGCCAGTATCATAATGGCAAGGGAAATAAGCCCGAACAGACCACCGATGATCATCAGTGCAGTTTTAAGATCTAGTCGCTTCATACCAGCAAGATAGCTTGGCGAAAACCAGACGAATGCGAGCAAAAACGGAGATATCAAAATAACAAATTTCACTTCACCGAGTATGCACAGAAAAAACGCAGCAACGATATGAACGCCTGTATTAAGTTTCGACGCAAGACCATGTTTATATTCAGAAAGTTTAAGTAGCATGATCAACAAACAAAAAAGCCCCATCGCGGCCGTGTTGCCGCCTTTCATCGGGTCACCACCAAATGTGCCAACGACCGCATCCCATTTTTCATATTCGCCACGAAAAGCGACACGTTTAGGTACAACAATCAGAATCTGATACAAGATGACTGGGAACTGAACATAGAAAACCCAGTACAGAGCTTTAGTAATTCTGTAGATCTGTGATTCGCGAACAAAGCCAAGCAACAAGCAGAACATTATCAGAGATATCGCGAGCTCGTTTTTCATTCCAACGATCATCACTTTAATACCGCTTTGCAATACAGTGGAAACTATCGCTATAGCAAACAAGCTGATAAACAAAACCAATAACACGCGCTCTTTACTATCAAGGTAAAAAGCGCTATAGCGGGTTTGCATCAATAGAAACAGAACCATTAAACAAGTCATCAAAAATGGGAACCAAAGCACAGCACCTATTCCTGTGAAATACTGAACCATCCCACAGAAAATCAATGTTGTTAATGTGACGACCTGAAGATACAGCCCACTATTTAAACTGAGGTTCACATCGCCTCCATTCCATCTCGCATGGAGCGCGCTCTTTGATTCACTTTTAGGTAAATGAATCCATAACGAACCGCCGAAAGCACAGCATAAATCATCACTGAATACGCATAGTCATTGTAGAAATACGGCAAGATAACGAATGCAGCGATAACAACTGCTAATTGCTCAAATTGAATGCGTAAAAAATACTTGGGAGAACCAAACACCAACTCAATAACGGTCAGAGGGCAAATGGCAAGAGCAGGAAACAAATAGGGTAGCATATAACGCGATGTCGGAATCGATTCTACCCACTCATGAGTAATCCAGTTTTGAGCAGCAGCAAATTCCATTACTAGAGGATAAAAAATAAATACACCAGCAGTAGCGATAAGACCAAGTATGAAAAGGAGTTTACGTACCTTATTAAACTCAGGGTAATTAAAACGCTGATGCCTAAAATCGAGTGACCATTTAGAGAAAATCGAATTTCTAACGGCATTGCCAACGATAACAACTGGCGAGAGACAAAACCGACTAACAATCGCAAAGTAACCCGCTGTAACCGCAGAAAACCAGTAATTAATTAATACCGTGGGCAAATTGCTGTTTGCCATAGCCAAAACTTCAGCACTACCAATACTTATGATGTGCTGCTTATTGTTCTTGTAGAATTCCCGATTTAAAGACCACGACCATTGCTTCCAAGCCATACAACGAAATGGGATTGAATATAGCAACCATAAAAATACAATAACAATCAGTGCAATCGCCCAACTCCAATAAAGTAACTCAGGCGTTGGTGTAACAAGCACACACACTAGAACCAATCCGGAGGCTAATAGACGCTGAAACGCCAACAGTTTCATTTTTTCATCGCGTAATAGAAGATTCTCGGAGATTAAAATCCAAGCGTGAGCCAATGTAAGCAGGTAGTAAAGTATAAACGGTTTATGAAATAACCAGACAATGACACCAGTGAAAGGTAAAGCCAGAATGACCGTTTGGATAATACAAAAAACAATATTCTGAGCTAAGTGTTCATCTTTCTGTTTAGGGATCAAAAGCTGCGATGCAAACGTACATATCTGTGCCCCAATAAGTACAATACTGTACACCATGGCATATATACCAACTTCATCCATGCCATAGCGATTGGAGACAAACCAAATAGATGAAGCACCAATCACTTGAGTTAGCATTGATGAACTGGCAATCGTTGAAATACTTTTGATTAGACCCATGGAGTTACTCCTCAGCTAATAGTGCTGAAAAACTACCTTGAGCAATAAACTGCTTACTCTCTTCACTTTGCAAATTATCTGCTTGAACTCGGTTCAATACAGCCCCAATGGTCGTAATATTCGGTTGATTTAATTTCTGAAGGTCTTGACGAATCACAGGAACAGAACGTAGTGCAGCTTGCATTACGACAACGACGCCATCGAGAGTCTTAGCTATCAACTGAGTGTCTTTATTGTCAGTCAAACTTGGCAAGTTCACGACGATACGTTCGTAGATATCCGGCAGCTCCTGCATCATATGTATAAACTGCTCACTTGAGAAATAGATCAACGGGGACTGTTCCAACATTCCTCGAGGAAGAAAATCAAGTTTGTCATTCACCGCAATCATCAACTGTTTATTGTCTTCATCAGCACCTTCAGCATCCCACTGAACCGCTCCGTTTGCTTCAGTTGCTCTACTGTTAGCAACGTCGGTTTGCGGCATAAACTCAGGCATTAGCGATAAACCCGACGCACTGCGAAAATCCAGATCTAACAATAGTGTTCGATGGTTACAACTCAAGCTGTCTGCCAATAGCTGAGATACTAAGGTCGAACCTTCATTTTCAGTACTTGCTACAACACCAAGCACATACGCAGTCGGAGAAGATAATTGAATTGCGGTTTTTATCCCATGAAACGATTCCATTGCATATTGATTACTTCGAATCAAATTAACTAACTCGTTTCGATCTTCCGCCAGATCCATTTCAGGTATATCAGCTAACGGTCGCAGACCTAATTTTTTAAGGACATGGGTCAGATTATAAATTTTCTGATCCATAGCGGCACGAATAATTACATACAAAGTCGATAACGCGAATGACATTATAAATACCATTACTAACAACAAAACTTTATTAGGTTTTGCGGGCGTTCTCGCTACCGAAGCAGGGTCATATAGTATGGCGTCAGGTTCACGGTATGTAGAAGAAAGCTCTTGTTCTTTATTGCGTAAGAACATCTCTTTATAAAGCTCTTCTGTTTTTTGCAAATCGGTCTGCATACTTTCGTAAGTATCGCGTTTTGCTACCATCGATTTGAAACCATTTTTCTGTTCATTGAGCAGAGCTTTATAGCGATTTTCTTTCGCTAACTGAGCTTGATACTCTTTATACAAACCTAATTTCAGCTCTACTAACAATCTTCGAAATTGAAGTTCAATCGCTTTAATTTGCGCTTCCGCTTCGAGAATTTTATTGTGTTTAGGCCCGTATCGATTTTGCAGATCAAACAGAGTACGCTTCGCCTGAATCATAGCAATACGTAAGTCTTGTAATTGTGGATGGCTTGATATTTCAGGAATAGAAGCCAGATCTTCTAGCGGTGCATCTAAATTCTGCACCACCAATTCGTATTGAGACTGTGCGAGCATTCTACGCTCTGTGGCATTCGCTAAACGCTCTGTCATAATGCTTAGCTGTTGGGTTTCAAAGCCGTCGATGCCTTTAAACGTAATTAAGTCTTCTTTATTAAGAAACTGTTCCATTTCTTTTTTCTTATTCGCGACTTGTTTACGCAGATCTTCCATCTGCTCTTCGTTCCATTGCTGAGCCGCTTTGACCTTTTCTATTTTATTATCAACAGTATAATCAATGAACGCTTGAGCAATACCGTCGGCAATACGAGCAGCTTCTTCTGCGTCGTCTGCTTCAAATGAAACGTGAACAAGCTGGGTTAAACGAACTTCTGAAATAGAGAGGTTTTTACGAATATTCTTAAGCGTTGTTTTCATTCGATCGACCGCTGTTAATGGCAACTCTCTTAGGTTGTCATTAACAGTCACGCCACCGTTATAACGAGGATCATCATCCAGCTTAAGGTCTTTAATCGCTTTTTCTAATACAACCCGAGATTCCATCAGGTTAACTTGAGTAATGTAGTAAGGTGAACGTGTTGAGTCATAGCCATCAACATTTTCGATAGGTGTAGCATTATCTTCCTGTGCTTTCAAAAGTACAGTCGAAGTAGAGACATATTTAGACGTCATTTTTGAAATTAGCGGAAAGCAAGCGCCCGTCACTACCACAGTGAAAAGCAGTATTTTCCACCAGTTTTTCTTTAATGCTTTTAAGAATGGTGCAAAATCGATGCTATTTTCCATCTTTTGACCACTTTCAATCATACCAACTGCCATATTAGAAAAAACTCTGCTCTACAATTACGGTATCGCCGGGCTGAACAGGATGGGTCAGCTCAACATCCTCGATAACTTCATTTGTGGTACCTGAACGTATACTGATATCACCTCGGTCAGCACGGTCGGTAAAACCACCTGCAATCGCAATGGCTTGTTCCACGGTTAGTCTCGGCTGAAATTCGTAACCATTGGGAGAGGTCACTTCACCAAAAATATAAAACAGACGAAATGCTTCCATGTTAATAGTCACAGAAGGATTTAACAGGTAGTCACCTCTTAATCGCTCTTCAATCTCTGTCTCTATCGCGCTTGGTGGGCGCCCTGCTATCACAACTTCGCCAATATAAGGAAAGTTCACAACGCCAGATTTACTCACCTTAAATTTCATCGACATATCAGGCTCACCGTAAACGATGATTTCAATTCTATCGCCTGTTCCTAATAGATAATCGTCCAAATTTTCATGGACTTGGGAATCAGCTTGCTGTGGATCTGTCTGTTGTTCACTTGTTGCATTTGTACCATTCTTAGCCACTTCACCAGCCATTAGTGGTACTGACATAACAAAAGCGAAAAGAAATACCAACCATGTACGCATCTATATTTGCACCTTTAACTGCAACTCGACATACGATTGGTCATAACCTAATCGTCGAATAATCGAGTACTGATCAAACTCACCGATGTTAAGTACATCTATATCTTCGTTTGAGCTAAACTCCTTCCATTGATAGTTCATTTCAAAACGAATTGACGGTCTGAAATCGTATCCAATCGCGAATTTCGCTGTTTGGGTTTTATCGTATCGATTGTTGTCCTTCATACGATAATCTTCCGTCTCATATTCATAACTAAGCGTGGTAGAAAATCGATCTACCCACCAATAATGTTGCCAAGAAATGCTGTATATCCCATCGAGGATATAGCCACCTTCTTGCCTTGGATCCTTTACTCGTTGGGATGAGTGTAGTGTCCAAATATCATGTCTATATGGCTTCCATTCCATCGAAGCATTCCAGTTGACACCCAAAAAGCTTTCTGAACTGGAGTTTTCTGGAAACGCTTTATACAAAGCGGCGATATCCGCTTCTATCGTTGTTTTACCACTTCTGACGCTCTTAACACCAAACAGAAGGTAGTATTCGTTACTGTTTTTTTTCTGATTGGACTCATAGTGCCGTCGATTCGTAATTAAGCTGTATCGAAATCGACTGTCATCACTGTATTGATCAAATAACTCAATAAGCCCTGTTGTCTCTTGCCACTCTTGTTCTAGTACATATTGATAAAAATCAGCATCTGCGGATTCAATATGATTTTTGTCTTCATAGTTAAAAGACTTTGTCTGTAACATTACGTCCAGCTTTCCACGCCCTTTAGGGGCACCATAACTATAGCGAAGGCTAGTGTTAAACTGAGAAAACTTTAAACCCGAATTACCAAAACCATATTGCTCCATCTGAGACGCATCAAAACCTTCGGTTAACCCAAGCCCTCTTTTCTCTACACCATAGCCCTGCTGAATATTCCATTTGAGCCCGTGCTTTAAACCATATCGCCAATAACCATCGAACATCATAAAATGGCTATCAGAATCGTCTTCATGTGAGTCTTCATAGCGGTTATAGCTTCCCTTATACATTAAGAGATACTGATCTTCGCCTCTTTGACCGATAGCTTTTAATTCAGGCGAAACCGTCCAGTAATTCGATTCTATTTTGTCTTTATCATCAATTTGATAAGTAACGTTGTCATCAACACCATATGTAGCGCCAACACTACTCTGGAAATCGATTCCGCCGATACCGATATGAGACTTTGGTTTCAAATCTGCCTGAGCAGAAACATGAACCAGCAAAGTCCCAAAAAACAGTAACCTAATAGGCAGTTTCACTCACAAAACCTTTGAAGATTGTTAAAAAGATAATTTTAAAATCAAGCCATAAGGTCCAGCTCTGCATGTACTGGATATCGAACTGAATTCTCTTTTCCATCTTGTCAACGGTTTCAGTCTCTCCTCGATAACCATTAATTTGTGCCCAACCTGTTATACCTGGTTTGATTTTGTGTCGAATCATGTAGTTATCGACTATCTTTCTGTACTCTTCATTGTGAGCCACCGCATGAGGCCTAGGTCCAACAATTGACATTGAGCCTTGAAGTACGTTGATGAATTGAGGTAGTTCATCCAATGATGTTCTGCGAATAAACGAACCGAATTTGGTTACACGTGGGTCATTTTTTGTTGCTTGTGTCACTACTTCACTATTTTCCATGACTTTCATGGAACGGAATTTCCACACTTTAATTTTTTTACCACCTAAGCCATAGCGATCCTGTTTAAATAGTACTGGACCGGGTGAGCTCATTTTCACACCTATAGCAACAGCCAAGAGAATTGGCGAGATCATCAGAGTTATAATGGAGCCAATAATAATGTCTTCCACACGTTTTATTGCCGCGCCAACACCATCAAACGGCGACCCAAATACGCTGAAAGTCTGTACCCCATTGACTGACTTCACCTTGGAAATACTGATATTGTACGTATACAGATCAGGAACAAGATAAGTGTCGACAGTACTGTCAGATAGCTGTTCTAAGTAGTAACGAATGCGGTCTTTGGCCACCATTGGTAAAGCAACATATACTTCATCAATCTCGCCTTTACGGGCTTTTTCTAACAAAGTATCAACCTTGCCTTTGTAGGGAATCTTGGTCAGATAACCAAAACGTTTCTCGCCTCGATCATCATAATAGGCAACATCAATATCATTCAGGTGGTGTTCACTAAGTAGTGAACGTGAAATGGCAATACCAGCAGGTGTCATACCAATAATTGCAATACGCTGTTTTTGGTTCATTTTTTGCCGGAATATTCGAACAGAGATGATAGGAATTACCCTAGTGGCAATTAATACACCACACGCAAACAAATACCATGAAGCAAAAACAGTGGGGTTTAAATTATTGATGGTGACACCATCGAGATGTTTGAAAAAATACTTCACAATTTCCATTACTATAATAGAAATCGCTAAAGTGGCTATTAGGCGAAATAACGAAGCTCTTATACGACGTAGAGTTCGATAGCTATACAGTTTGCAGTACTCGCCAACCAACAAAAATATTACAGAGAATATAAACGCCGCAAGAATATCAATGGCTGTCTCATGATCGCCTAGAGATTCGATGATACTCGTGAGCATAAGGTTAATAAGAAGGAAGTCGACCATTTTTAATAGTGTTGCGTAGCCATCATCCGCCAACTTCAATACTTTTCTTGGAGTCATAATCCCAGCCGCCTTAAACGTCACTAATTTATTGTTCTATATCTGACCTTGTGTCTGTGGTCTACTCATTGTTCTAAATGTAAATAATGTCTAATAAAACTATTTTTAATTTTAGAATAACAATAGTTAAACGCGATTAAATTACTGTTTTAATTGCACCTGTTTCCGGAATGAGACAACGACGGACTATCAACGGATAGTCAGACAAATGCTAAGTAACTAGAAAACCTATTGCATATAAATATAGTCAGTTTTTACTGAACATTCAAACATTTGCATAGATTATCCATATTTAAGTCCTACATTGCCACACCGACACCAGTAGGACTTTTCTCATATTTAATACAACTTAGCGATAATTTATTTGTGACTCATTTCTGTGACATTAAAAAGGGAGCTCGTTGAGCTCCCTTTGATAGATAGGTCATAATGTTACGCGTTGTGATTTTTACAGTGCTCTATTGCATCATGCAGAAGTTCTAAAGCAGTTTTATCACATGCAGGTAAAGATGCACCGCAAGAGTTTAAAGGTGTAACACGCTGTCCCCATTTAATATGGCCAGCACCCCAAGTTAAACCTGCACCAAATGCAGCGACAAGAATATTGTCGTTAGGATTCACTTTACCTTGTTCTAAAGCTTCACATAGCGCAATCGGAACGGTAGCCGCAGAGGTGTTGCCATAGTTTTGAATGTTTACAAATGCTTTATCTTGGTTGATACCAGAAACATCGCATAACGTTTGAATAATGCGAATATTGGCTTGATGTGGGATCACAACATCAACGTCTTCGTTTGATAATCCACTTCTATAAAGTACCTGTTGAGAAGCAGCCCCCATACCTCGAACTGCTCGTTTAAAGATATCTTTACCAATAAAATTGAAGTCCCAGTGACCGTTGTCAGCCGCGAAACGATCCATCGCAGTACCGAATTTAGGAACAGCTAAGATGTCACGACCTTCGGCATCACAACCAATTTGTGCGTCTTGTAAGCCTAACTTCTCTTCTGTACGACTTAGTATTGCAGCTCCAGCTCCATCACCAAACAAAACTGCGGTATCACGCTTTGTCCAATCGAGATAGAAGGTAAGACGTTCTGCACCAATAACAAGGGCATGTTTGTAATTACCCGCTTGGATCAAACGAGTCGCTGTTTCTAAACCATAGAGAAACCCCGTACATGCAGCATTCATATCAAATGCAGCGGCACCTTTGTTGCCAAGATTTAATTGCACCTTAGAAGCAATGTTTGGAATTAAAGTATCTGGCGAACAGGTAGCGACAATAATTAAATCAAGATCATTCGCTTCAAGACCGGCACAAGCCAAAGCTTTCTGAGCGGCAACGGTGGCTAAATCAGAAGTGTTAACGTGACTAATACGGCGGTTTTCAATACCTGTACGAGTGCGAATCCACTCGTCATTAGTGTCTAAAAATGTACTTAGGTCTTCGTTTGATAGGATTGCTGGTGGTAAACATTTACCCCAACCTATAATTTCAGCGTAAAACTTGGTCATTCTCGTTCCGAATCTATAATCGTTATGGCAATGCCAGTAATGAGCTAACCAATAGCTAAGGTTAATTCATTGATGCCATTGTCTATTGTATTTGTATCAATTGCCCCAACATTAGGCGTAAGGGCGGATTATACGCTTATTTACCATATAGAGTTAAGTAAAGACCTGAAATACAAATCACGATTTGAGAGGAAATTATGTCAACCTTCAATACTCGCTGCCCATCCTGCCACGGATTAAACCGTGTTCCAAATGAAAGAGTTTCAGAAATTCCAAATTGCGGCAAGTGTCAAACACCATTACTTGACGGCGCTCCAATAGAGGGAACGGAAGCAAACTTCAACGCTATTTTGAAGAGCTCTCAACCTGTCGTGGTTGATTTTTGGGCACCTTGGTGTAACCCTTGTGTGGGTTTCGCACCAGTTTTTTCAGAGATTGCTAGTGAGAGAAGCGGAAAGGTTCGCTTTGTAAAAATAGACACCGAAAGTCAGCAAAATCTTGCGGCTAAATTCCAAATTCGGAGCATTCCTACCATTATGGTGTTCAAAAACGGTCAAAGAGTCGATGTTATTAATGGTGCACTGCCTAAGTCTCAGTTTAATCAATGGTTGAGCCAAGCCTTATCAAAATAAGAACTGTGAAATATATCTAGTTAAGTTGGCAGATTTGAGGATAATATGCCAACTTAACTAACACTTTTATAGATTAGAGACTTCATAAAAGTTGTTAATCGTAAAGGTCATAAAATTTAGTTTTACCTTTCCTATTTCAAGTCCCATATTCGCCCCAAATTCTCTCTATTTCCCCATAACTTTGAGGCGACGTCGTTGGACAACTTGTTGGTATCAACTTCTTCTCAGCGCATTTCTGTTCCAGTTATTGCGTTGACTTTCTATGCCGTAGCGTCAGGCTACTTAATGAGCCTGATACCTCTTATGTTGTCTCATTATCAGTTGGAAACGAGCTTAGCCAGTTGGTTAGCAAGTGTGTTTTATGCCGGTTTACTCATCGGTGCAATGTTTGTTGATCCTGTGGTAAATCGTTTGGGTCATAGGAATGCATTTATTGCATTTTTGATGGTTCTACTGATATCTATCGTAACTTTGCCATTATTTGCACATTCAACCGTTTGGCTTGTATCACGTTTTATTGCAGGTATTGCGGTAGCAGGAGTCTTTGTTGTCGTTGAATCTTGGTTACTACATGGTGATGAAGCTGGTAGAGCGAAGCGCCTTGGCATCTATATGGCCGCTTTATATGGCGGCTCAGCCATTGGGCAATTAGGTATTAGTTACCTAGGAATAAATGGCGCAGTACCATTTTTAACCATATCAGCACTTTTGTTGCTTGCGTCTGTAGTTTTGATCTTTGGTAAATCAACTCAACCTCTTTCTCAACAAGCAACAAGCCTGTCATTACGTCAAATAACAAAACTGAACCATGCTGCAATTATGGGTTGTATTGTTTCAGGCTTAACTCTGGGTGCCATTTACGGTCTTATGCCCGTTGAATTGAACAACCGAGGTTTAGATCATTCAAATATGGGCGCTCTACTTGCGTTGGTTATTCTGGGTGGTATGGCGGTTCAACCTAGTGTTCCATGGCTTTCAAAATACTTGGGGCGAACCTTATTAATGGCATTGTTCTGCTTAGTCGGCTCAGCGGCCGCTATTTTGCCTTTCTTAAATGCGAGCCTCACTATATTAGCAATAAGCTTATTTGTATTAGGAATGGCAACGTTTGCTCTATATCCAATCGCAATCAATTTAGGCTGTGACAAACTTGATGCCAGTTACATCGTTTCTGCAACCCAAGTTATGTTGTTCAGCTATAGCGTGGGATCAGTATTGGGACCTGTGATTGCAGATTGGTTCTTTGAGAGCGGTCAAGGGTTACTGGGGTATTTGTTCGTGATTCAGATGGCGACCTGTCTTTACATGTTGTTATCCAGTATCAAAACAAAACGCCAATGGGTGGCTGGCGAATAGTCAACCCTGAATAAATTTATTATTTCTGCCTTTACTTTTCATATTTGGACGCTTTGAGTCGCTGATGACGATTAGAAGCGTCTTTTTCTATCTGTGGCGGAGGCTCTTTTCGTTCGTGTAGTAAATGACGAATGGCAAGAATAGGATGGACCAGCAGCATTCTTGGACCAGAATAGCGCATGACTAATCTCATGCTTTCTTTAGGTTCTGGCTTATAGCAGTGAATTGGGCATCGATTACAAGTTGGCTTATTCTGTCCGTAAGGGCATCTGTCTAGCCGTATTTCAGCATAGTGAAGAAGTGACTTGCACCCTTCGCACAAAGCTGTTTTGCTTGCGTGATGTTTACGACAATAAATTCGAACCATTGCGGATACTGTTTTGAATTCAGTTTGCAGTGAACCTAGCAAAAGCATTGTAGGTTTTGTCATTCTCACCCCTAATTATTACCTGCTAAGTTAATTTCTCTCTGACTATTGAGCTTATTAGTCAAAACCATTAAGCTCCCCTCCCTCATGTTCCTCAGATGTGAAAATCATGAATCGTAAAAAGAAAATCAATCAAATTTTACAAAAGAAGCTGAAGCAACAAAATGCGAAGCTACATAAAAGCAATAAGCCTCGCTACGTTTCAAAAGCTGAGCGTGCTAAGCTGGAGGCTGATGAAGCTCAACAAACCGCAGCTGAAGGTGAAACTCAATCACCAGAGTAATAGCTCATCATCAATAGCGACGTATTTGTCAGCAGCTTCCACCAAGCTATTGGCGGTTAGACCCGGTACTCCATAAACTTCAACTTGCTTGCCGAATCTTTGCTGAATGCGTTTGGCAAGTAAGTCAAAATCTCCATCCCCTGAAACCAAAACCACTACGTCAACTTGCTCGGCTAACTCTATAGCATCAAGAGTAATACCCACATCCCAGTCGCCCTTTGCGCTACCGTCACGGCGTTGAATAAATGGCTTTAACATTACTTCAAATCCAATACCACGCAATATATGGTGAAACTGACGCTGACCAACATCTTTGCTGGCGATAGCGTAAGCATTGGCTTTTACCACTGTACGTCCATTGGTCACCTTTTCCCAAAACTGGTTGTAATTGAAATTAAGTTGATATCGTTCTTTACAGGTGTAGTAGACATTCTGTACATCTACGAGAATGGCGATTTTTTCCATATTGCTGTGAATACCTTTGTAGACATGCTTTTTTGGTCTTTGTGTACGATTTAAACAAACAACCAAACTCATGTGCGACCATACCACAGCATGACGACGAAAAGTCATTCAATTCTCACAAAGACGAATATGTGACATCGTAACTAAGACATTTGGTGAAATGGGATTAAAATAAGTATGTGTGAGTAAAAGCTGAGAGCAAGCGCAGAGGAAATGGAGGCGCGTACCGGAATCGAACCGATGTACACGGATTTGCAATCCGGTGCATAACCACTCTGCTAACGCGCCTTTATAAGAAATTCGATGGTGCCCCGGGCCGGACTTGAACCGGCACGACTCGAAAGTCGAGGGATTTTAAATCCCTTGTGTCTACCAATTTCACCACCAGGGCAACGCATAATGCGATGGTGACACCATCTATTCACAGCTTTATCTTGTGAACGAGGCGTACTTTAGCGAAATTAGCTCTGAGGTCAACAAAAAACTTTCAACTTACTCACCGACTGCTGAATAAACCAACGTTAGCGTACAGATGAACACCAGTTTGTTTATTTATCCTACAGTGCAAATTCATATAATCTCGATGCCTTCAGGATCTCCGACATACATGCAATGACGTTGTGGCAAGCGTTATCTATATGTCTTAACGTTTTCACTATATCGCTGACACTATCAAGTTGTCGTTTTTGTGATATGAATATTTTTGTGAAACAAAAACTTATTTGTCGATTTAGGAGAATCCGTTTCCTACAAAAAATACATTCCATCATACATAGCTGAGTCAACTAAAGAATTGCCATTAAATTGTGCATAGTTTTAAAAATTGTCGAGATAAATCGCAGCTTAGATGTGTATAGGGAAAGAGAAAATTAGCTAAATATACAGTCGGTACTGATGCTTATTCTCTTAAAAGTAGTTATTTATAAAAGATAGGAAAAATAAACAAAAAGGAAATGGAGGCGCGTACCGGAATCGAACCGATGTACACGGATTTGCAATCCGGTGCATAACCACTCTGCTAACGCGCCTTTATAAGAAATTCGATGGTGCCCCGGGCCGGACTTGAACCGGCACGACTCGAAAGTCGAGGGATTTTAAATCCCTTGTGTCTACCAATTTCACCACCAGGGCAACGCATAATGCGATGGTGACACCATCTGCCCACAGCTTCATGTGCGAACGAGGATTACTTTAACCCATTCTTATTAAGGGTCAATAACAAAATCTTTATTTTTCAATCGAATGACTAATAAACGCTCCGATGCGCTCATAACATAAACAACACGAACAATTGACGATCAATGCGCTCGGTATTGTATGGTCAAAATACATTCAATAAATCAGTGTGGTTCATATGGTAACTAAAAACATAAACGTAATTAGCCAGTAGAATAAGCGTATAACCAAAGTCGTTAGTCGTTAAACTCGGATTTATCTGACTCATTAAATGCCAGCTGAACTTCATTATTTGAGTATTTCCTTCGAAAACTCATGGTTTTTATTAACAACGGAAAGATGCATAGTGGCAGCATGATTATCGATAGACAAAGTACATCATGTTCCTACCTAAGTTTTCAGTGTTGGATTTGGCACCTGTCTCAGAAGGTGCAGATTTTCATACAACCTTTAAGAATACAGTTTCACTTGCCCAGCACGCCGAAAAACTGGGTTATGAAAGATTCTGGATGGCTGAACATCATAACATGCCGGATATCGCTAGTGCTGCAACGTCTGTACTATTAAGCCATGTAGGCGCTCATACTCAGTCAATCCGCTTGGGGTCTGGTGGAATAATGCTCCCCAATCACGCGCCTTTGGTCATCGCAGAGCAATTTGGTACTTTAGAAGCCCTTTATCCTAATCGCATCGATTTGGGACTGGGGCGAGCTCCAGGGACAGACCATTCGACAATGCACGCACTTCGAAGAGAGCCAGAACGAATGGAACCAGATTTTGATGAGTTACTGGAAGAACTGCAGTTTTTTATGGGGCCTATCTCGACTCATCAACCCGTGAAGGCTTATCCGGGCAACAACTCACAAATACCAATTTGGTTATTGGGATCCAGTACCTACAGCGCACGCCTGGCAGGAATCAAAGGTCTGCCTTTTGCTTTCGCAGCACATTTTGCACCAGATTCGATGTCACGCGCTTTGGAAATTTACCGAGACAATTTCACACCGTCAGATCAATTCGATAAACCGTATGTAATGATCGGTGTAAACATAATAGTGGCCGAAACTAATGATGAAGCTAAGTACCTTGGTACAACGGAAAAGCAGAAGTTTCTTTCAATGATTAGAGGCTCAAGGAGCAAACTTGCTCCTCCAGTTCAAAGCATGGATCCTATTTGGTTACCACATGAAAAACATCATATTGAGACCCAATTACGCGAGTCGATTCACGGCAGTCCAGAAACCGTGAAAGAGAGAATTATGAGTTTAGTTGCTCGAACTCAGGCTGATGAAATTATGATAAATGCAATGATATTCGATCATCAAAGCAAACTTCGTTCTTATGAACTGCTTGCTAACATTCGTTAACGTGACAAACGTAACTCGTTATATATAAAAATTTAACTATAGCGTCTAAACATGACTAAGGGCTGCAAGATGCAGCCCTTTCAAATCGGAAACCCTACGTAAACCTATTTCTTCTTGCCACGACTAGCATGAATTTTTAGTTTTGCTTTCATCTTTCTTTTTTCAGCAGATCGGCTATTTCGGTTTACTGGTCGACTATCATCAAACACGGGTTCAATCGTTGGCTCGAACCCTTGTAGCCACTCTTGAGGCAGTCGTTGATCCAATAAGCGTTCAATAGCATGCAATAAAGACTCTTCATCTTGGCTCATCAATGAAACAGCTAAGCCTTCTTTACCAGCTCTGCCTGTGCGTCCAATTCTATGTACGTAATCTTCAGCTTTAAAGGGCATATCGTAGTTAACAACTTGTTCCAGTTGTTCGATATCCAAACCACGTGCAGCCACGTCAGTCGCAATAAGCGCTCTCACTTTCCCCGCTTTAAAATCATCAAGCGCTTTTTGTCTCGCTCCTTGGCTCTTATCCCCGTTAATTGAGGCAGCTTTGATACCATCCAATTTGAGCTCTGCTGCGAGGGCATCACTGCCCTGCTTAGTTTTGGTAAACACCAACACTTGTTGCCAGTTTCTAGAACCAATCAAATACGCTAACAGCTCTCTTTTGCGCTTTTTGTTGACGGGGTAAATCATCTGTCTAACTGTCGCCGCTGTTGAATTGCTAGGTGATACCTGCACTTCAACTGGATCGAGCATCATTTTATAGGCGATCTCTTTGATTTTTTTATCAAAGGTGGCAGAGAAAAACAATGTCTGGCGAGCACGATTGAGTTTTCGGAGTACTCTTTGAATATCGGGCATAAACCCCATATCTAGCATGCGATCGGCTTCATCGAGAACCAGAACTTCTACGGTACCTAAATAAAGTGTTTTGACATGAGCATGGTCTAAAAGTCGCCCCGGTGTAGCAATTAAAATGTCTGCACCACCTCGCAGATTGTCCACCTGCACTTTCATACTTGTGCCTCCATAAGCCGTGACAATTTTGAGATTTTGACCTTTGGCATATTCGGTCAAATTATCAAACACTTGCTGCGCTAACTCGCGAGTTGGCACCAAAACCAATGAACGTATATCTTTGCCTTTTCGTTCTAAATCACTTGGATTTTCGATAAAGCGTTGTATTAGTGGCAAACCAAACGCAGCTGTTTTACCCGTACCGGTTTGAGCGCCAGCCAATACGTCTCGCCCATCCAACACTTGTGGAATGGCATGCGTTTGAATAGCTGTAGGTACTTCAATACCAATGGCGGACAACGTTGTGACTAAGGCAGGTTGAATACCTAATTGTTGAAAATTAGCGATCTGTTCAGACATTGGATACCATTTAAATTCAGCGAAAAAGATTCAGTCCCTAATAGCCAATTGTGAGCAATTATACCTTACCACATGATGGCTTTTAGTTTGGGCGGCGGATTGTATCAAAAGCGAATGGTTTTTGCTTTCTCTAATACTTGTGGATATAGAGCAAAGAAAAGTGTTTCAAGATCCTGATAAGAGTCCGCAAGACTCTCGTGACACTCTGCCAAAGGCTTCAGCCTTTCTCTTCTCGTAGACATTCTCTGCAAAGCAAAACGAATGTTTTCAAAATCGGTGTAAGATTCTAACCATCTACCCTGCCACATTCTATTGCTTACCTTAATATATTGTTCAGGTAACAAAGAAGAGTGATCGCCTCTTACTCTCTCTTCTGCACTAATAACAAACTCACGTAAAGACAGTAAATGAAAATGTTGCCAGTTTTTTGCTAAACAATGATCCCAGAACATGTCCAATGCTATTGGTGAAAAACGACGAGTCGATTTGGGGAACAAGGTTTTAGCTTCTAGCATTAACTCATGACTATCTGTGTAAGCATCCACCCATCGATGAAGTCGAATGCCCTGCACAATTTCATGCGAATACTGTTCACTCGGATCACCTTTGACAAAATCGCCGAGCAGGTTACCGAGTAAGTTGCTGTCAGATTCTTCAGCTATATGTAAATGAGCGAGATAATTCATTCCAAAATACTTAGACTATTCCTTTCTTTGTTTGCTTGATTATATGTGCATACATAATGAGCTGTTCAATTTAAGTTCCAAAATTATAAGCCCTCACATTAACTTAAGTCATATTCGTACACTTTTATTTACATGAGTGGAATTTAATATGTACAAAATAATTGACGCTCACAGTTAAGTTCTACAGAATATCGCAAAACTAGCGAATAAAACCATATTAATTGATTATTATTCGAACAAAATCTCAAACAACACAACTAGAGTAAAAATAAGTTTACAGATGATGAAATCAAAGCTTTTAGGCAGTACTTTGATTATTGCGGGCACCACTATCGGTGCAGGTATGCTTGCTCTGCCACTTGCATCCGCAGGAATTGGATTTTCGACTTCTTTAGTTATTATGCTTGGTCTTTGGGCATTGATGTCTTTTACCGCTTTGCTGATGGTAGAAATTCATCAATACGCTGATAAAGATGCGACATTGCATACCCTTGCAAAGCAAATTTTAGGGGATAAAGGCAAGTGGGTGGCGACATTTTCCATGCTGTTTTTGTTTTACGCTTTGTGTGCAGCTTACATCGCAGGAGGTGGTGCTCAATTCACTCATCGTATTGCAAGTTTTACTGGCACTGAGATCAACAGCCAAATTGGTACTTTGATTTTCACTTTAATCGTAGCAGCGATTGTCACTATCGGTACAGCCACTGTAGACAAAGTAAACCGTCTTCTATTTGCCGGTAAAATTGTTGCCATGGTTGTTGTCCTTACATTTCTTGCACCAAACGTTACTCAATCGTATTTACTGAGTATGCCTGTAGGTCAAGGTCTTGTTGTAGCTTCAATCCCTGTGATTTTTACCTCATTTGGATTCCACGGCAGCATTCCCGCGATTGTAAACTACTTGGACGGTCACACACCTTCTCTACGCAAAGCTATTATCGTCGGCTCTGCAATTCCATTGATTGTGTATATTTTCTGGCAAGTTGTAACGCTTGGTGTGGTAAGTCAGCCAGATCTTATCGACAACTCAGGTCTTAGCGCATTAATCGCAACACTTTCTCAAACAGTACATCAATCAAATCTTGGTAACGTGATCGGTATTTTCGCTGACCTTGCATTGCTCACTTCATTCTTAGGTGTAAGTTTAGGTTTGTTTGAATTCATGGGTGACACTATTAGTAAGAAGAATGGCGGAATAAACAGAGTCGCAGCATCGCTTGTAACCTTCACACCACCTTTGATCTTTGCTTTGTACTACCCTCAAGGTTTTATCATGGCACTGGGTTACGCAGCTATCGCGTTGGCAGTTTTAGCAATTTTCCTCCCTTTGGTTATGGTTGTACGTGTGCGTCAAACGGCTACAGACGAGCATTATCAAGTTGGAGGTGGCAACGTCGCTCTTATCGCAACGGGTGCGGTGGGTATTGTGATTATCGGTTCACAGTTATTAATTACAGCAGGTGTACTTCCATCATTGGGATAATTTAAGCTGGTTGAAAAGTAAAAGGGCAAATACCAACGTATTTGCCCTTTTTTGTTCAATAATAAATGAATTGATCAATATCTCATTTTAGTAAATTTAATTTCAATTATTGCAAAAACAAATACGACACACAGCACACAAATAGTAGGATGCTTCTTACATCAGAATCACTATAAGTTGCTTTTCGGAGTACCAATGAAAGAAGTTCAGTTTCGAACAATAGATCGAATCTTCATCAAGATGTCTATTAACGATAAAATGTGGGTAATATTCGCACTATTTTTATTAGCAGTCGCAAGTCTATCTGGCGCTCGTTATTTCGATATGTTGAATAGTATTCAAACTCAATCAAAACTTGCTGTTGAATACAAGCTGCAAGGTATCGTCTCTCAATCAAACATCAATACGATTGCAGGCTTAGAGACTCGTTCATCTTTAAGCGCAACCCAGTATTATAATGGCGTTGTTACCGCTACAGCGAAAGCAGCAGATGGTAAGATATACTCGCTCACCAGCAATTTTGCGAAGCAAGAACAAAAGGCTCGAACGGACGCATTCAACACATTCTTACTTTCATTTTTGTGGGTGATTCCGTTCGCCATTTTCATCTATTGGGTAGCCACTTTTATCGGTGGCGCTCTGTGGGTGCTCTATACAACCACAAAGAAAATCGCAGATGGTGACTTAACTTCTCGTTTAGGATTCCACGCTGGCCGAGACGAATTCGGTACGATTGGTTGTGCTATGGACAATGCAATGGATACTTTAAGTGCCCTTGTAGTGGCTGTGAAAGAAAACTCCACAACCTTAAGCGAAACGTCAGCTTCTTTTGCGGACGAGATGAAGGAAAGTGAAACGCAAATTCAAAGACAGTATTCTTCTCTTGATTCTGTTGCGACCGCTATGGAAGAGATGACCGCATCTGCTAATGAGGTTTCAAATATTGCTTTAAAAGCAACGCAACAAACCGAGAGTGATTCCCAGCAAGTTAGAAGCAGTCATAACCGAGTTCAACAAGCTATCAATGAAATTGAACAGTTAACGGGTTACATAGCTCAAACTTCTTCGTCAGTGACCACGTTAAATGAAAACGCGATAAAGATTAACGATGTTATTACTACAATTAATGCGATTTCAGAGCAAACAAACTTACTTGCTCTGAACGCTGCAATTGAAGCAGCTCGTGCTGGTGAACAAGGTCGAGGCTTTGCCGTTGTTGCAGATGAGGTAAGAACTCTTGCAAGCCGCACTCAAGCTGCAACGGTAGAAATTCAATCTATGATTGGCAAGCTGCAAACTGAAACCCAAAATATTGCTAAAATTACTGATCAAACAGTTAGCCAAGCTCAAACCAGTAGTCAACTAGTGACGTCGATTGGTAGCGATGTAAACCAAATAGCAGAGTCTGCTCGTTTGATTAACGACCTTAGTGTGCAAATCGCAACGTCAGCTGAAGAACAAAGCTCTGTAGCGAATGATATTGCGTCAGAACTAAGCGACATTCGCAATCAATCAAACTCACTCCGTGGCGTTGCAGAGCAATCCTCAATTGGTATTCGCAACATTGCCCAAGCGACACGTAACCTAGTTGAAACGTTAAGCCGATACAGGACGAATTGATTAGACAAACTAGTAAAAAAGCGGCTTAATTAGCCGCTTTTTATTTGCTCATCTAATTATACCTATGGATAACCTTGTGGATTATTTGCTTGCCAACGCCAAGTATCCTGAGTCATTTCTTCTAACGTACGAGAGGCTTTCCAGCCCAGTTCTTTTTCTGCTTTCGCTGGATCAGCCCAACACTCAGCAATGTCACCAGGGCGTCTTTCCACTAACTTATATGGAACTTGCTTATTCGAAGCTTGTTCAAATGCTTTAACCATTTCCAACACACTATAACCGGTGCCTGTACCTAAGTTATAAACATGTAAGCCAGATTTCTGCCCTACTTTCTGTAGTGCCGCGATATGTCCATCCGCTAGATCCATCACGTGAATATAATCACGTACACCTGTACCATCTTTAGTCGGATAATCACTGCCAAACACTGAAAGAAACTCCCTACGACCGACTGCAACTTGGGAAACAAATGGCATTAAGTTGTTTGGGATACCTTGCGGGTCTTCACCCAACTCACCTGAAGGATGAGAACCTACCGGATTAAAGTAGCGAAGCAGAGTTATGCTCCAGTCTGGGTTAGCGTTCTGAAAATCTGTCAGACACTCTTCAACCATTAATTTGCTACGGCCATAAGGGTTAGTTGCACTAGTAGGAAAATCTTCTGTGATTGGTACAGAAGCAGGGTCACCATAGACTGTTGCAGATGAGCTAAATACAATCGACTTAACACCTGCCTCACGCATCGCAGCAACTAGAACTAAAGTCCCATTAACATTGTTGTCGTAATATTCCAGAGGCTTTTGAACCGATTCGCCTACTGCTTTTAAACCTGCAAAGTGAATAACAGCATCGATTTTGTGCTTAGTCAGTAGTTCAACCATCAGAGCTTTGTCGCGAATATCTCCCTCTACAAACTCAGGTCTAACGCCAACCACTTTCTCTATACGATCAAGTACTGTTGATTTACTGTTGTATAAGTTATCCAAGATTACAGGAGTCATACCTGCATGAATCATCTGGATGCATGTATGGCTACCTATATAACCCATGCCACCAGTTACTAATACGTTCATTATTCTCTCCATAAAGCAGTTGAACACCGCTTACCTAACCGTTTACTACATCTGTTGTTGCTAGAACTATTTCTTAAATTAATTCTGATGTGAGAACAAAGCTCTATGAGAGCGAAGCGCCCCATGCCAATTTTTGGCCTTATACATGGCATTCTATGCAACTTTAATCATTGCATCTAAGTTATCTTCATTGATATCTAGAATAGTATACGCCAATGCTTGCCCCAACATTGACACAATGCTGTTTATATTGAATATCTTGTCCAATCGTTTTGATCTACCTTTGTGAGATTAACAGCACACACTGTCTATCACTCGGTTGATCACGATAACAAACCCGTCGCCTGATAATCGTGCCACTATATCTTGTTGGTGCACCAGAGAAAGTAATCGTTCAGATGCCGGCTTCCGAGCCTCATCAGCGTCGGAGTGACCGAATACAAAATAGGCGAAACAGAAGCTTATTTTCCGTAATGATATCATTAAGTAACGGATGATGGGGTGTCCGTTAGCCTCCGAGCTGATTTAGTGGCCGTTTCCATCTCTACATTCAACATTGAAAGCTCTTCTAATGAAAGACTCATAAGATTCTCAAAAATGTTGTCGTCGTATCCTATTGATGACATAACCACTAACGTAACATTAATACACGTCGCTTTTCCTTCACGATCTCTTCCGAGTATACAGATATTCAGTTGCTGTAAGTTACTCACGCCAAACCTTGCAACAAACGATGAGCTATGTCGTTGTTCATCTATAATTAATTCTGTATTTTATAATAAGTTAAATACTAAGGAACGATGATTCACGTGAAGAAACGGACTATCACGCTTAACTGCGACATGGGCGAAAGTTTTGGTCATTGGAGTATGGGCAACGATGAACTTGTTATGCCCTGGGTTGATATGGCAAACATTGCCTGCGGCTTTCATGCATCAGATCCTCATGTTATGAGTCGCACGATTGATTTCGCTATTCAGCATGATGTTCAGATCGGTGCACATCCCGGCTACCCTGATTTGCAAGGTTTCGGCCGACGTTCGATGTCGTTTACTGAGGAGGAAATCTGCGAAATACTGATCTATCAAATTGGGGCACTGAAAGCTCTGTGCGAAAGTAAAAACACAGACGTCAGTTATGTGAAACCTCATGGTGCTTTATATAACGATATGATGGCAAATGAAGACGTTTTTCGAGCGGTTGCCGATGCCGTTTCCTGTTTCAACATTCCATTAATGATATTGGCATCCGGTAACAATCAGCGTTATTTGGATATTGCGGATAACTACGATGTTCCTCTGCTGTTTGAAGCATTTGCAGACCGAACCTATTTAGCTAATGGACAGTTAACACCTCGTTCTATGCCAAACGCAGTGTTAACCAGTGAAGATACTATCTTGAGTCAAATTAAACAAATTGCTGAATATGGTAGAGTTAGTACTTCTGATGGTGTGATCATTCCAATAGAAGCCGATACGATTTGTGTTCACGGTGACAATGATGCGGCGATTGAACTGATCGCCAAAATTCGCGCTCAGTTAGATGCCTAACCAGCCCAAACTAAGTTCATAGAGAAAGCCCCAGAATCTCTTTCAGAAACTGAGGCTTTTCATTGCTATTTCATGCCAACAAACTTAGCCAAAGCCTGTGGATAACCACGTTCTTGAGCTAACTGCTTCGCTCGATATTCAATATCACTTGCGGTAAGAGACATACTGATAGGATGCTGTTCCTCAATAGAATACCCAGTTTGCATATCTGTCAGATGCCAAGTAGATGCAATCTTTCTTACGGCTTCCAACGCTGATGAGCCTTTGACTACTTCCATTCGCGCATAGTTATTGTCTTCAAATGTCACGTCTGCAGCTCGCAACGTGGCGTCATAACCAGGAATTTGTTGAGCACCATACAAAGGCTTTCCACCCACCTTCGCACCTTTAAATTCCGGCATATACTGACTGATATGAGCAATGGCTTTTTGTGTTCTCTCATTTAGCGCATCACTCTGCCAACCTTCGAGAATCTTTTGTTCTAGGTACTTAGGGAGGACAGGTTGAGAAGAATTTTCCGCAGATATAACTAAGCCATCTTTAAACAAAGTGATATCTTCAGTCATACCATGTAGTTGGAAAACACCGTCAGCATAAGGTGTAAACTGAGCCATTCCTTTTGGTGTACCACGTTCGCCATGAAAGACGACTTCAGGCCATTCGTGTTGACACTCAGGCCAGTGAGTCACGTAGGCGGCTTTAAACTCTACCATGCGCTTACGTTGATAGTGAGCCATGTCATCGACTTTACCTGTTTCGTAACCACAAGCATTAATCAAATAGTCAATTTCGATTTGGTGGCGTTTGCCCACAATATCGACATATATAAGCTGCCAACATTGCTCAACGAACTCAGCACTCACTAAGGTTGCGTGAGTCATTACCTGACAATTTTTCATCGAACCTAACGCCAGTTCTGCACTCGCAGCGAGCCTGAAAACACTCCATCCATACTCCTGAACAACGACAACCGGATACTTGATGGAATCTAAATCAGCATATTTAGCAAAAGGAATTAACCACTCTTCGCTTGTTACTGGCTCTTTTGGCTGAGCTAACAGAGAAAGCTGTTCTAGCTGCTCTCTCTGATAGAGAGAATAGTATTGCCTCGGTTCACCCATGATTTGGTTTCGAGGATCTTCATCAACCAACTGTTGATAACAAGCCTGTATCTTTTCCAAACGAGGAATGATGTCATGTGGCTCACCTGAATCGGTATCAGGAATGGCAATCACTGTAGGACGTTTGTTCAAAGTATGTGGATAAAGACGTATCGTTTCAACCGATTGACGTAATAACTCAATACACTGCTGTTCTGAAATTTCTCTGTATAAATTGCCACCAGCGTGGAGATGGCAAATTGGCGGGCCATTAACAAGGCTAGGCCCTTTTTCCAGAAGGAGCACATTAATGCCGAGTTCACCCAAGTGAACGGCTGCTGTTGCTCCTGCCACTCCGCCACCAATGATGGCAACACGAGGCGACGGAAAGTTTTGAGTATTCTGTGACATTTCGCTACCGATAGTCATTCAAACTGAACCCATTCTAAAGCTTATAAAACGTTATTAAAATCACATTTTTTACGCGGCTATAGATCGACTGAATGAAAGTTGCAATACAAAAAAATCAAATAAATCTCTTGACTCACTATCTCGTGATCGGTGTTTTTTTAACCTTGTGCATAACGAACTGTCTGCGGTCTTCGGTTCTACGGGGCTAACAACGTAATACATAGTATAAGCGAGTTGAGTTATCCCAGCATTTATCCACTGTTTTTGTGGATAACTCTCTCACTTACTCAAGGAATCACTAATTAAATGCTTTATTTATAGGAACTAACAAACGTCTAATCAAACTATTCACTACAGCGGCTAATGTGCAAAAAGTGATGATTGGTAGCACCAACCACATATTCAAATGCAACGATGGTGACAATTGAAAACCAAATTTCATGACACTCGCAACCACTACATCCGCGCTAAGAGCAGCAACCATTCCTGCAACCAAAGCCATTAAGCCAAATTCAGACCATATCGTCTGTGTCACTCTACGACGACTTGCTCCTAATGTTCTATAAAGCCTAATTTCTTGCTGACGTTGACTCAAACTCAAGCGTAATAGCGTAAAAATCAGGAGTATACCAGAAATTACGCCCATTAAAGCAAGAACCGTTATCGACCAGACTATTTGAGTCAGCAAATCCTGAATTTTCGCTCCCATAGCCCGAATATCCATCAAACTTACCGTTGGATGGTTACGAGAAAGTTCAGTCAGTATTCCGTCATGTTGCTGTTCAATTCTGAAGCTGACTAGCCACGAACTTGGGATATCTTTCAATAAATCAGGGGTAAAAATAAAGTAGAAGTTAGGTTTCATCGCTCGCCATTCAACGTGACGAACCGTGTTTACGGTTGCTTCTATCGATTGGCTGTTGATAACAAAAGTCAGCTTATCTCCAATTTTCAGACCAAGATCTTCCGCAACGTCTTGTTCTACAGACACACCGTTAGAATGCTTCCACTCTCCAGCGATTAAATCGTTGTAAGTCGGTAGGGTGTCACTCCATGTAAAGTTAAGTTCGCGTCTTAATGCGTCACTGCGCCCTTCTCCATGTGCATAAGTTTTAGCTTCAACATCATTTATTTGTGTTAAACGCCCACGAATAATTGGATACGCTTCTGAACGTTCAATATTGGCTTTGTCCAGCGTTGCCAAGTAGACATCTTTTTCATATGTCGCAATGTTGAATGCAAAGGCGTTAGCTGCGTTTGCAGGAAGAGTCTTCTGCCAGTCTGAAAGCAAATCTGTGCGAACTAACCACATTACAGCGAGCAGCATCAATGACAGTGATAAGGCGCCAAACTGAATACCTGTGGCAACCGATGAACGGTTAATTCGGCTCAGAGCAAGCTTCATAGATGTATTAAGTGGCAGCTTTGCCAGTGAGCGCGTCACCACCACGCTGATCACTGCAAGAATCAAAAACAGTACTGAAATGCCAGCAAACACTATCCACACTAATTTGTTTTGCCAATAGACAGTGAGCATTGGTACTAGAGGCACAAGAATTAATACGATATTCCAACGCATTCGGTTCTGCTTTCGACTCTCTTGCATAACACTAGCCGCATTGACATTTAGCAGATGACCAAGCGGGATACCTAAAGCAGGGACCGCAATCAGGATACTTGATGTAAGTGCAACCAGAGCAGGTTTTAAACCGTAGCTCGGTAGAGGCGTAGGTAACAAATCGACTAATGGAACTCTGAGCAGATATTCCAGCCCCATACCAATAAAAATACCGCTAACGGCTGCAAATCCAAGTAGCAGAGCAACCTGAATAGCCAACCATCGCCCAACCCATCGTTTACTTGCACCCAAACTTTTAAGCATTGCTATAGTGCGCTGACGTGTTGAAACATAGTGCTGGCAAGTCAGTACCAAAGTAGTGGCAGCCATGATGATGACGATAGCAACCGTTAAAGATAAATATTGCTGAGTCCTTTCAAATACCTCGTTGGTTCTACTGCCGCTATCTTGATCTCTCCAACGTTCACTCGGCGTTAGTGTAATAGCGTTCTTCAATTTTTCTATCGTGGGTTCTTCAGCATTAATGAACAACTGATATTGCACTCGGCTACCGATTTGAATCGCGCCCGTGCGTTCTACATCAGACAGATGAATAAACACCGAAGGCATTTGTTGAAAGGGATTAAAGCTTAAACCCGGTTCTTGTAGCACTCGCCCTGATACCATAAAGTCAGCATCACCGATAGTGACATTGTCACCTATATTAACATTGAGCTCGTTGAAAATTCTCTCATCAAGCCACAGCTGATTTGGTTCAATTTGATGTGTAACAGTTTGACCGTCCGACAATTCGAGTTCGCCACGCAAAGGGTATTGACTATCAACAGCCTTAACAGTCACTAACTTCATACCGTTGTCACTAAATGCCATGGTTGAAAAGCGAGTCATCGTTGATGTTGGCAATTTATCTTTCTGCGTCAGCACTAGCAACGGCGTTGGTAACGGGTTTGCCGATACGAAAACGCTGTCTGCTGTTAGGGCATCTTTACCCTGCTTAACAATCACCTGCTCCATTCGATCTGCCAATGCCGTTAGCGCAAAAACACAAGCAATAATTAAGGTTAGAGCAATCGAAATTGGCCAAAGTTGTCCATGGCGTATTTCACTAAAACTCCATCGTAATAAGCGTTTATTGAGTGATGGAGCAACAGTCATACTCTTTCCTCCAACATGCCAGCGGCCATATGAAAACGTCTTTGACATCTTGCCGCGAGTACAGGGTCATGGGTTACTAAAACCAATGTCGTTCCGTGTTGAGAGTTGAGCTCAAAAAGTAAATCGATCACTTTTGCTGCGGTTTCTTGATCAAGATTTCCTGTAGGTTCATCGGCAAATAGCACTTGCGGTCCAATCATAAATGCTCGCGCTAAAGCGACACGCTGCTGTTCCCCACCAGACAGCTGACTTGGTGAATGATGAATTCGATGCTCCAAACCAACCGACCTTAACAGTGCTTCAGCCCGCTGCTTGTCTTCAGGTTCACCTTTTAATAGACACGGTAAAGTGACGTTTTCTAACGCGGATAAACTTGGAATTAGTAAGAAACTTTGAAACACAAACCCCACAGATTGACTTCGAATAGCTGCTCTCGCCTCATCATCTAACTCAGTCAGTGATTTGCCCAAAAGATGAACTTCTCCACTGGTTGGCGTGTCCAAACCGGCAAGAAGTGTCATCAAGGTAGATTTGCCAGCTCCGGATGTTCCTACGATAGCGACACTTTCACCTTGGTGAATATCAAGATTCACTTCTTTGAGGATTGTTAATTGCTCCTGATTGGTGGAGACTACTTTTGATAAAGATTGAGCTGAAATAACGGATGATTGCATGACTAGACTACTTTCCTTGCTTCTTGTTGTACTTTTCTCGGCCAACGCTAGTAGTAACACACTCTTAGTGTTGGGTGATAGTTTGAGCGCCGGCTATAACATGTCCATTGAACAAGCTTGGCCTAATTTGCTTGGGGATGCTTTAAAAAACAAAGGTAAATCTGTAACAGTAATTAACGGAAGTATCTCTGGTGATACGACAGGCAACGGCCTTTCACGCTTACCTTCTTTGTTAAAACAACACAATCCTGACTCCGTTTTAATTGAACTTGGTGCTAATGATGGTCTACGCGGATTTCCTCCACAACTGGTTGAAAACAACCTGAAAACGATGATCGACACCATACAGGCACAAAATAGCCAAGTCATTCTGATGCAAATTCGCATTCCGCCAAATTACGGGAAACGTTATAGCGAAGCGTTTTCACAACTTTATCCAACCATCGCCAGTGAAAAATCGGTTCCTCTTATTCCCTTTTTCCTAGAACAGGTCATTGTCAAACCAGAATGGATGATGCAAGACGGGCTTCACCCAAAACCTGATGCTCAACCTTGGATAGCGGACTTTATGGCAGAACAGTTAGAACCTTTGCTTTAAAGCATTTCCTACATTATGACTAAAAATATGTAGGTCTGTTGCCTCAGCTCAATAAACTTTACTTAGCTTTACGATATTGTTACTGCCCCCTAGCACCAAAAGGTACCAATAATGCTCATAGAACCCGTAATACAGGGTGTGGTTGCACGTACCGCACACCCTTTCGGTTGCGAACAAGCCATTTTAAAACAAATTCAATACGTTAAATCAGCAAAACCAATTGAACACGGCCCCAAACGTGTTTTGATTCTTGGCTCATCATCCGGCTTTGGGTTAGCTGCACGTATCGCATTAACATTCGGCGGAGCAAACGCAGATACTATCGGCGTTTCTATGGAACGAGGTCCATCTGAAAAAGGTGTAGGCAGCGCTGGTTACTACAACAACCATTTCTTTAAGAAACACGCAGAAAAAAATGGCAATGTTGCCGTGAATATTGATGGCGATGTGTTTTCTAAAGAAATTCGCGAGCAAGTGATCGAAGCGATCGAAACCTACTTCGAAGGTGAAGTAGATCTGGTCGTATACAGCATTGCAAGCGGCATGAGACGTAAAGGCGACAGCAACGAGTTTTGGCGTTCAGCTATTAAGCCTATCGGCGAAGCTGTATCAGGATCCACTATCCTTCTCGAAAACGATAGCTGGGTAAACAGTACGCTTGAACCTGCAACGGACGAAGAAATCACCAGCACTATCAAAGTAATGGGCGGTGAAGATTGGGAAAACTGGATTGACACTCTGATCAATGCTGATTCTATCGCTGAAGGCTGTAAAACTGTGGCTTTCTCGTACATAGGTCCTGAAATCACACATCCTATCTATCTAGATGGCACTCTGGGTTACGCAAAAGTAGATCTTCACCAGACTAGCCATTCGCTTAACCTGAAATTGGCAAATTACAATGGCGGCGCATACGCCTCTGTATGTAAAGCTTTGGTAACCAAAGCGAGCGTATTTATTCCAGGGTTAAGCCCATACATTTTGGCGCTTTATCAAGTGATGAAAGAAAAAGGCACGCATGAAGGATGCATTGAGCAAATGCAGCGTTTATTCAGCGAGAAACTCTATCTAGGAGAAGACGTTACTACACCTGTAGATAATGAACGCCTAATTCGCCTGGATGACTTAGAACTAAATGAAGAGACTCAAGCGAAAGTGTCATTACTTCTAAAAGAAATGAACGAATCCAATTTCAAGCAGTTGGGTGATTACCACGGATTCAAACAAGAGTTCCTAAATTTGAACGGCTTTGGTTTTGAAGATATCGACTATTCCAAACAGGTTGATCTCACACAATTCGTCACTGAAGATAATTGATAATAGAAGTCGGAACTTAAAGGACATTCGTCTTTAAGCCACTAGCAGACAGACTGTCTGTGTTGACAAATACCCTACTCCCACTAAAACTGTACTCCTAAATAGAGTACAGTTTTTGTTTATCCCACAAGGATTAAGCAACACATGGCTTTACTCCCTTGATAGGGCTACCTATAATCGCCCCCTTTTTATTATTCCAAGAGCAGTCGTGATGGACGTATTAACAGCAAAACTGAAAAAACTCGAGAAGCAGAATTATCGCGCATATCAGCAAATCAAAGGCGAATATGACTTCGGTGATTACAATCTGTATATCGATTATGTTCAGTCAGATCCATTCGCGTCTGCTTCACGCTTACGCGCAACAAGAGCCTGGTCACTAACTGGTCTAGCATGGCTGAAAGACAAGTCTGCTGCCTATCAAATGGCAGCGAGAGACTTTATCGCACGATCATTTGCCGAGTTTGCTAAGCAGGAAAACTCTGTGACTATCCACGTTACCGGTCAAACTGTTATGGATAGTACTTCGGTACTATTTACTGAGCACGGTATTGAACTACGTTTTCGTATGTCACTCCCAGCTGAAGGCCGCGACATTCTAGCTAAAAAAGCATTGAACACACTGACTTTTCATATGCCTAAGTTCATTCGTAAAGCAACCAATTCACGTGAACTAGATATGGAAGCACTTGCTCAGCACTGTGAAATCGTCGAAGACCAAGAAGCATTGCGTGCACAGCTTTCAGACAAAAATTTAGTAGCATTCATCGCAAATGGTAGCGTATTGCCACGTATCGCAGGTAACTGCGATCTACCCATGAAAGATGCCGTAGAATTCCAGTCACCTAAAGAACTGGAAACCACCATGGTTGCACCGAATAAAGGAGAGATTCGCGGTCTTGGTATTCCTAAAGGGATCACTTTAATAGTTGGTGGCGGTTTTCATGGTAAATCCACATTGCTTACAGCGATAGAGCGTTCGATCTACAACCATATTCCAGGCGATGGCCGTGAAGGGATTGTCTCAGACTACAATTCTATGAAAATTCGCGCCGAAGATGGACGCTGTGTTCATAACCTTAATCTCGCAAACTACATCAACCATCTACCATTAGGCAGAGACACCCGTGATTTCAGCACTCAAGATGCATCCGGTTCAACCTCTCAAGCGGCATGGCTTCAAGAATCAATTGAAGCAGGCGTAACAACTCTGCTTATAGATGAAGATACATCAGCAACAAACTTTATGATTCGTGACGAACGTATGCAAGCACTGGTCAGCAAAGGAGATGAGCCAATTACACCTTTAGTTGATCGTATTGGACAACTACGCGATGAAATGGGTATCTCAAGTTTAGTGGTTATGGGAGGTTCAGGTGATTATCTGGATGTCGCAGACACCGTGATTCAAATGCATGATTTCCAAGCTATCGATGTAACAGAGAAAGCGCAGCAAGTTATTGTTCTTCACCCTACTGAGCGCAAAAATGAATGTGAAACGCCACTGGAGACCATTACTCCTCGCTCATTAAATTGCATGGCTCTACAAGCAATACTGGCAGAGGGTAAGTTTCGAGTTTCAGCAAAAGGCACCGATTCACTGCGTTTTGGTAAAGAGTTTACAGAGTTATCAGCCTTAGAGCAGATTGAGTCACCGTCTGAAATCAATGCTATCGGCTGGCTGTGGTTCCAACTGGCACAAACACCAGGATGGTCAAAGAATCCAGCGCAAGATTTAGTAGCAATGCTTGGAGATAATTGGCATGAGAATATGCCAAACCATGGCGACCTTGCTAAACCACGAGTCTTAGATACGATGGCAGCTCTTAACCGTTTCCGTAAAGCTAAGTTCAGGAACTGATAGTTCATTACGCTTCAAACAAAAACAGCGCGATAACCGCGCTGTTTTTTCATCTTACGTTTCTTAAGCTTCTTGGCGAAGGATATTCCATGCTTCACATAGAATCCTAAACTTCTCAGCATTTCCGTTATCGCGGTCAGGGTGCCATCTTAGCGCTAGCTTTCGCCATGTTTTACGAATCTCAAAATGCGTGGCATTGTCATTCAACTCAAACAATCTAAGTGCTTGCTGTCGATTGAGATCTTTACTACTGCCACCCACAAACTTGCGATAACGAGTCCAGAACTCATTGAGCAAGCGCTTCACTTCCCCTTCACTCGCTTCGTAATGTTCCCACTGACAATAATACTCACGTAATGGATCGTCTACATCAATATAGTGTGAAGCATTACGAAACATGGGCATCAGGATGATATCCATCGCTTCGACCTGGAGCCATTGCTTCGGATACAATGTCTCTTGCAACTGGTAGAGCGCATTCATAATGAGAAAGTTTCGTTTGAATAGATCTTTCTCTGGTGCTTCATCTAAAGTGGGCATCAACTCTAGTTCAATTAAATGCGCGGCTAGCTTATGAACTTTCCAACCTGACGGTTGACGTTTCAACACTTCCAAAATTGGCCACAATAAAGGATTTTCAACATAGTTTTGAAACGTTGCGGACAATTGCTGTGCTTCAGTCATATAGTTTCTCTCAATCTTCCCTTCTTTTATTCAAAGCCATGTGTTCCTTTTTGTCGAGTAAGATTAGAACGAAACTATTAAGGCTTTGACCTTTATTCAATTTTTACCACTAGCGACAAGTAAAATTATAAATGAGTGTAAGATTATTCTATTCAATTTTTCACAAAACTTAATTGAACACTGTTTCTAATGATGTAAACATACTCATGAAAAATGAGTAAAGGATTGATGATTTATGAATCTACCTAAAAGCCTATCAGTTTTGAGTGTGGCGTATTCTGGCGTCTTTGTTTTTTCAGCCATATGTCCATCTTCTAGAGCTGTCTGGATAGCTGAAATTATTCCAGCTCTATTGATACTTATGATTGTATGGTGGGTGTCAATCAAACAAACGCTGAGTACAACGTCATACGTGCTGTTCTTTATCTGGCTGACGCTTCACACTGTCGGAGCAAAATATACTTTCGCCGAGGTTCCATTTGATTGGTTTAACCAGTTAATTGCTTCAGATCGTAATAATTTTGACCGTGTCGCTCACTTTTCTATTGGGTTATACGCTTACCCCATTGCTGAACTACTTATCCGAAAACGACTGGCGAAACCTTGGCTAGCCGCAAGCTATGCACTTTTTTGTATTATGAGTATTGCTGCTGGCTATGAAATAGTTGAATGGTGGTATGCGGACCTTGCGGGCGGTGACGAAGGTATAGCATTTTTGGGCTCGCAAGGCGATATCTGGGACGCGCAAAAAGACATGCTTTGCGATACCTTAGGTGCGTTGGCTTCACTCACTTTGCTTAATGTACAACGTCGCATCAACCCCCAACGATTCCATTCCTAAAGCGTATTGGCTTCAATCCATTTTAAATAGGGATTGAAGCCGTCAGTTATCGGCACCTGAACAAGCTGTGGGACTTCATAGTTATGAATTTGTTCAATCACTCCCTCGATTTGGGAAAATAAATGGGCTTGTGTTTTTATCACTAGAAGTATCTCTTCATCATTACACACTTCCCCTTCCCAGATGTAATGGCTATTAATCGGTAATGTTTGAATACAGGCTGCCAACTGATTTGATAGTAAATTACGAATCAATTGCTGGGTAACTTCTTGACTGTTTGTTGTGGTTAAAACAATACAAAATTTATCATTCATTTATTCGACTCCACTTAAATATTTTTCTTTTCGTTTTCATAAGTTTCTATCAAAATCACTATCTACGTTAATAAAGGCTCTACCATCAATAAGCTCAATTCATAGATTTATGAAATGAATCTCAAAAAATGAAAGAATAGTGTAATTATAACAATCACCGACCGACATTCCGTTTATTCTGAACATAAATAAAGCAATAGCTAATACTACATAATAAAAAACAGTTTAAAGAGAATGTGTGATGAATATGATCGAGTGTTGCCCTCTATGCCAAGGCGATGAGTTTCTGATATCCGAAAGTGGCGAAAAGTTTGTTTGTGGGAAATGTGGATTCCAAACTCTGGAACTGAGCAACGTCATTCCAACCATTTTATCTGCGAATACAGTGTTAACCCCATACATCCATGTGTCAGAGAATACACTTCATTAGTTTAGCAAATTGAAATCAGAGTTAAGATAAATAGAGCGCCAACTGTTCTAAACTATCTAGCACCGTTACGTTAGGATCAGAGACTCGGTTTTGCCAAGTTAAAGGCGTTATTTGAAATGTACTCACTCCAGCATTGAGTCCCGCTTTTATTCCTTTCTCAGTATCATCCACATACACACATTCATCAAGCATAAAGCCCATATTCATAGCGCAATAACGAATAAGATCTGGCTCGGGCTTCCAGCTATTTGCTTCAAACGCTGAGAAAATTTTGCCTTGAAAATAGCTATACAACCCTGCTGATTTTAGAACAAGTTCTATTCGCTCTTTGGGAGCATTCGACGTAACACAAAATTCCGTTTCTGTTTCACGTAGCCAATCTAAAAGCTCAACAGCTCCTCTCATTGGCATCAGTTTCTGTGAAAAAAGAGGCTCCAGTACTTCCCGATATCTTTGTTCTAAAACATCAACATCTGCTGTTTTTTCGGCAAGTTGCAAAGTTGAGTGCATGATGTCGGCTATTTTCCCACCTTCAAAGTTATCAATGATATCTTCAATAGATAGATCCGCCCCTATTTCATGAAACACCTGTACTAAGGCTTCACAACACAAACGCTCACTATCGACTAATGTACCTTCGCAATCAAAAATAACGCAGTTCGTCTTTTTGCCAACCATAATATTTCTCCTTTCCTTGCAGTTTAAATACAAAATAAAGAGGAAAAATGATTCAGTTAACAATTTGAAATGAGCTTATGGAGCAATGTTCATAATTTGTAGCATTGTCACTGTTTAAATCAACGCAGAAATTTCTTACTGCATTCCCTGATTTTTATTACAACTCAATATAGAACGATCCTGCAAACTCATTACTTTTTAACCATTTATTGGTTACAGCTTGCGCGAATTGCTCGTTGGAACCGTAGCTTGGATCTTTAATTACAATGTCCGAAACCAATAATTCATTTTCAAAGTGTGTTACTAACGCAGCGGCGACTGGCTCAGATTGGTTGAAACCGACATAAAGATAACAAGGTTCGGAGAAAATAATCTGAGTAAAAAACTCTAATAGATAATGTTTCTCCTGTTCATTACACCCACGAGAAGCTTGAAGTAGTGAAAACATGACGGTCAAACGATGGAAATCAACCAGATATATGTCATCCGAATTAATGCCTATTCCTTCAATATTTCTAGCCATCGGTGTAATCTTGCTACTTTCACAAATCGCTTGGTAGATAGCTCGCCCTTTTAAACTTTCTGGCGTAGGAAACTCGACTTCTACTTGATCGAACAACCACTGGTTTTTAACTTTTACGACGCTTAGATAGGAATCTGTCATGTAATTTTCTTCTATTGAAGTGCTTACGCTAATGCTTTGTTTAGCCGTAATGAATAAGCGAAGGATACTTAGCTAGAACCAATCTAACAAGTCTTGATGTCTCATCTAATAGATCTTTCTGCGTTTGTAGTCAGAGATTTGCTTCTGTATCTGCTTTCAAGTTGGTATATGATGGGCATAGTTTTGAACGAAACGCCATAGGAAGAAAAATGAGAAAATTACTTTTGGCGGTAGGTCTTTCTACGCTGCTAATCGGTTGTTCAGATAACGAAGTTGGTGATGTGTCACTGGGTGTTTTTACTCTTAAAGACATTAAAATAACTTCGCTTCATGATGACAAAATTGAAGGTGTTACCTGCCATATTGCTTCCATAGAAGCAAATTTGAGCCTTTCAGACCCTAGTGATAGTTCTATCTCATGTAGACAGACAGGTGACATTACGCCAGAGATGATTGCGGCGATTGATAAGAGTAAATCTGGTGAGGTTGTTTTCAAACAATCAAAGAGTATCTTTTTCAAAACCATGAAAGTAAGACGTATTTTTGATCCTGAAAACCAAACTCTTCTTTATTTGTCATATACAACTAAAGAAACTGACGGCAGTTTCAAACACAGCTTGTCGACAGTGCCACTATGGGGAACAAAAGCATATAACGCATTCCAATCGAACCAAGTTGCAGACCAGTAGAGCTAAGCCACACGAGAAATGGTTCCAAAATAAAACCATTTCTCGTGTAATAAAATGAAAATATCAAAATAATTTTGTGATATTATGCACGAAATATTTCTATTGCCTAACAGTAAAGATGAAGTTTCCCGGACAGCGTAAATCTAAGCACTACTTTCCGACACATGCTCGAGATCCATTGCTTAATCATATTCAGCAAGCACCAAAGCTACACAGACCGACTATCGTCGGTGTAGGTCAAACAATTGTTGATATTGAAGCTCGAGTAAACGATGACTTCTTAGCCAAATACGACTTAAGTAAAGGCCACTCTCTTGTTCTTGAAGAGAACAAAGCGGATGCTTTGTATAAGGAGTTAGTTGAATTTGATTTGATCACCCATCAACACCCAGGTGATACTATTGGTAACACCCTTCATAACTACTCCGTACTCGCAGACAGTAAATCCGTACTCCTCGGCGTCATGTCAAAAAATATCGAAGTCGGATCATTTGCTTACCGTTACCTATGCAGAACTTCATCTCGTGTGAACTTGAATCATCTTCAAACTGTTGATGGTCCTATTGGTCGTTGTTATACGCTAATCACTGAAGATGGTGAACGTACATTTGCTATCAATGAAGGGCATATGAATAAACTACGCCCGGAAAGTATCCCAGAGCAAGTCTTCGAAAAAGCATCCGCACTTGTGGTTTCCTCTTATCTTATGCGTGGCAAGCCTGAAGACCCAATGCCAAAAGCGGTTGAACGCGCAATTGGACTGGCAAAAGCAAACAACATTCCAGTGGTCTTGACTCTAGGTACTAAATACGTAATTGAAGGTAACGAGAAATGGTGGCAAGAATTTCTTAAAGAAAATGTCACTATTGTTGCGATGAATGAAGAAGAAGGCGAAGCGTTAACAGGTGAAAAGGATCCGTTACTAGCATCAGATAAAGCATTGCAATGGGTTGATTTAGTGCTTTGCACCTCAGGTCCTGTTGGATTATTTATGGCTGGTTATACAGATGAATCAAGTAAAAGAGAAACTGAGTTACCTCTGCTTCCAGGCAATATTCCAGAATTCAATAAATACGAATTTAGCCGTGCAATGCGTAAAAATGATTGTGCAAGTCCAGTTAAAGTTTATTCGCATATTGGTCCATATCTTGGGGGTCCATTAGAAATTAAGAATACAAATGGCGCTGGTGATGGTGCTTTATCAGCACTGTTGCATGATATGGCAGCGAATAATTTCCATTTGGTCAATGTTCCTAATTCAGTTAAGCACGACCAACCATATTTAACCTATTCTTCTTTGTCTCAAGTATGTAAATACGCAAACCGTGTAAGTTATGAGGTATTAACACAACATTCTCCACGTTTGTCACGTTCTCTACCTGAGCGTGAAGACAGTCTAGAAGAAGCTTACTGGGAACGTTAATCACACTTCTCGTAGGTATAATTATGCGGCTCTTATAGCCGCATTTTTTATAGCTCTATAATCACGACTTTTGTCCATTACAAATGGACATATTTGTCATCAAAACTTGCGCTATAGCACGAATAGCAACAATCATTATTATCAATAATTGAATCAAAATTCAAATCACTCTACATTAAACCATTCATTAGATTTATTGATCTAATGCCTTTTGTTGATGTATTTCGAATTTAAGTTTCTTCCGCCAATATTTCTCTTTGTTTTAATAACGGTAGGTAGAGTTGGTATGTGGTTATGTCGTTAACACAAGATAAGTTGTCTGTGATAGAAAATGTCTTAGATGACACCTATTTGAAGCGTTTGATTCACATTTTCGACGTGTTCAAACACGGTGTGTTCTATATGGATGAACAAGGTTTAATGACATTTTATAATCCTGAGTTTTATCATCAATTCGGTTTCGAAAGCAAAACCATTGAGCTAACAGAATGGTTTGATATTGTTCATCCCTTAGATGCAACTTTACTTGACAGTCGAATCGGACAGCATATCGATGAAGGTGGCAACTTTGTTACTCAGTACCGCTTAAGAAAAGCCAACGGACAATACATATGGGTTGAAGGTGTCGCAACCGCAAAAACGATATGCGGACAAACGTTTATGATTGGCTGTCATCGTGATGTTTCAGACCAAAAGTTGATGGAGTCCTACTTACACCAGGCTGCATTTTTCGATAATGCTACCGGACTCTCAAATAAAGCTAAGCTGCTACACGATATCGAGACCATATCAAAAACGCAGAAAAACCAAGCCACTCTTATTTATATACAAATCGACGATATAAAAACGTATTTAAATCAATATGGCACGGATGTTCTTCAGCAAATTATAGAGCATTTGATGGATGCGCTTCGAGTACTTCCAGACAGTTCATGTGAGCATTATAGAGTCCGGACAGACGATTTTGCAGTACTATTGTTCGGCAACTATACCACCGGCGAACTGCAACACCTTTGCCGGAAAATTCTCAAACATTATGCCGAGTCTACTCTTGAGTATGGTAAATTGTATGGCGACAAAATCAGTATTGGTGTTTATCCGTATATCGATGCACAGTTAACGTCAAATGAATGTCTTGCCATCGCGTCTAGAACTTGCCAGTTTGCAAGTGAAAACAAAAGCTCGCGTATCGAAATTTATGCTGGTAAAACTCAGTACAGTGTTGATCGTTTCTTTTTTATAGAAAAGGAACTTAAAGAAGCCGTTCACTCACGCTCTCTTACTGTAAAATTCCAACCGATAATCAATGCTTCCAATGGAATGGTGGCTAGTTTTGAAGCACTCGTCAGATGGCGCTCAAAAGGTTACGGAGAAATATACCCCGATGAGTTTATCCCAATCGCGGAGAAGAAAGGATTAATCAACGAACTTGGATATCTAGTTTTCAGCAAAGCATGTGAATTTATTTATCAATATAACCAATCAAACAATACCAGTATACGCGTGAACGTAAACGTTTCTGTATTGCAACTCTTAGATACCAACTTTCCATCAAATCTATACACACTCGCGGTAAGTTCAGGGATCACGCCTAAATCCGTCATATTGGAGCTAACAGAAACGGTTATGCTCGATGGAAATAAGCACGCAATAAACCAAATTTACATACTTAGCAGTATGGGATTTTCTCTGTCATTAGATGATTTTGGTTCTGGTTATAGCTCAATCCACAGCCTTCTGAGTTTGCCATTAAAACAAATCAAAGTGGACAAAGTTATGACTACAAAATCGATGTCTAATGCAGCTTACGAGCAGTACTTGCAGTTCATTACTTATTTGTGTCGTTCAAAAGAGATAGACATCGTTTTTGAAGGAATTGAAGACCAGAGTATGTACAAAAAATATAAAGATATGGGAGCATCTTACTTTCAGGGATATTGGTTTTCTAAGCCATTAACTCTAGCGAGTGCTAGCCATTATACGTTACTTAGCACCAATATCCCCTCTAAAACTACAGTAACGACTTAAATTGCTATTGGCTAATGAAATAGCTCTGCTGGGCAGTGTAGTAGTTATTCTCGAATGCTAAATTTCCCCACATAGCGTTAGCGTGTGCTTTAGACACAACATCTTCTTTGACTGGTGCTGCAATTAATGAATCCTCTTTAGGATTATACAAATAAGTTGATATCCCCTTTTCAGGCTGTATAACGACAACCTGATTGTCTTGCGTCATCCAAGCGAAGTTTTTATCTCTCTGCATAATTGCTCGTTGCTTTTCTTTCGGCACAACCTTGGTTAAATCATGACCGATCATAGGATTTCTACTTTCAATTCCTGCCAGAGAAAGCAGTGTCGGAACTAAATCAATTTGGCTCACTAATCGGGTATCCAGCTGAGCTTCAATACCTCCACCAAAAATAACCGCTGGTATTCTAAAATGACCAATCGGAACAGGTAATGACCCAAATGTTCGTGCATCATGGTCAGCAATAACAGCAAAAACAGTATCATTCCAATAGGTTGATTTTTTTGCCTTTTCTATAAATTCACCTAAGGCATGATCAGCATATTTAACTGCATTTTCCACCGATTGTTTTGGTCCATCATTAGGTTCAATAACACCATCTGGATATTCAAAGGGACTATGATTAGAAGAAGTAAACACTAGGCTAAAAAACGGCTGCTTTTGTGCCGAAAATAGAGCAAATTGTTCATCTGCTTTGCTAAAAAGGTCTTGATCAGATGCTCCCCACGAACCAACAAATTTTGGAGAAACAAAAGTTGGAAAATCTTGCATATCGACAAAACCATTACCCAAGAAGAAGCTCTTCATGTTGTCAAAATGACTTTCTCCCCCATAAATAAATTGTGTATGGTACTTCCTTTCTTTTAGCAAATCCGCAACAGTAAAAAAGTTCGTCTGACTTTTACCAAGTTTAACCACTGAACGTGCTGGTGTAGGAGAAAAGCCTGTTGTTACGGCTTCAATACCACGAACAGAACGAGTGCCACTGGCATACATACGAGTAAACGCCCAGCCTTCCTTCATCAATTTATCTATGTTTGGAGACAAATCCCTACCGCCAAGACTTTTTACATACCGAGCGCCGTGGCTTTCCATTAATAGAATGACAATGTTTTTGTGTCGTCCTGTAAACATTGCATTATGGTTAACTAATGTGGGTTTGCTGGGGTCAAGAAAGACACTTGGCACGACATTCATTGACGATTGAACTTGCGCAATGATGTCTTTCTTATCCATTGGAGGGTAAAACTTAAATGCGCTCGCTTCTGAACCCATCTGCTTAGCAGCAAAGAGCATTGAGTAAGAGGAATTTAATGCTAAATCATTAATAAGTGGATCAGTAGAAAAAGCGACCATCGCTGGATTAAGAGGGCGATGATCGAACGTCGACCTTGCCCCAATCAAGCACAAGCTAACAAGAAAAACGGCTGTAACAGGCCGCCAATACCAACGCGGATAGTGTATATTGGCCGTAATTCTTTTACTCCACTTCCAACCGTATAGCAACGCCACAAAAGTGATAATCACACAGCTAAAGAGTTCGAATTTATACCCAGACCAAAGCATGCCGAACACTTCTTTAGGATAAATGAGATATTCAACAAATAGACGGTTTGGTCGCAGATCATATTCCATGATAAACGGCGGTGTCACAGCCTCCATGTAAACAACAAACCAAATACCCGCTGTAATCCATATGCGAAGCACCCAATTCCAGATACGCCCGACAAAATGTTCGCCTGAAATAAGTGATGCCAATAGTGCAGGAAGAATCAATAAATAAGATATCGAAGCAATATCAACACGCAAACCACTAAGGAGTATTTCATACCATCCTTGGGCTTCGACTACTCGCTCAAAATGCCATAGAGAAAGGCCGACGCGACTAATCATGAACAATGCGATTAGTAAACATGCAGTAGCAACTAATGGGTAAATTGGACCCAAAACATATTTAAGTTTTACCAAGTTATTTCTCTTATATATCAGTTACATTAATATATTAACATATCAATAATAATGTAAATTGTGCATGACACAGCGACTTACACAAGACCTAGTAAACCATCTAGTGAACTGGGCCGCACAATTAGATAGAGAGGGAACTATAAAAAAGGGGATGTGAAAAAAATGTCGTTATAACCTTAGCTACAGATCATAACGACATTTAGTATTGGAAAATATTAACTGATAATTTAGGCGTTGTAGTTTCTTCTAATGGCAACAAATAAGCTCATAAACACTAGAAACCATGACCCCAATGAACCACCATTGTCACTAGTGCTAGAAGAAGAGTCACTAATGCCCACATAGGCTAATCTTGTTGCTTCTGTTACAACATATTTCGCAGTCTCATCGCCTGCTAATACACTATCAATCCAGTCTGCATAGTTATATATTTCGGTAAAAACCGATGTAGCACTGTATCTTGAATCACCACAAAATGTTCCTGGGCCATAGCTAGTCAAACCAACTTGAATGTATTCTCCACCACTGTACCAATATAACGGACCGCCGGAATCACCTTGACAAGTGCTGGTTTCCAATCCATTAGATAAGCTTACTGCCCCTTCCATACATAGCTTAGTGTCAGTTATGTTGCCGTATTCACATGAACTGTTAGGAACGTATGACAACGTAGCCCGCTGAAGATAATCCACTTGATCGACGCCGGTTTCAGTATTGCCATGCCCAACAGCAACAAAAGATTCACTAACGTCTCGATAATCTGAGCCAGTTGAAGGCCGAATTGAATAATTGCTTTCACTAATAGTTAAGAGTTCTGATTCTAACTCCAAAATAGCTAAGTCATTGTTTAAACTTGAACTATCATAGTCATCTCGATAATAAATTTTTGCTACGCGTGTCTTTTCAGGAATGTTGTAAGGAAAATAGCTTTCGTACTGCAAGTTTGGAACCACAGTTGTAAATAGTGAATAAAGACTATTATCTGGATCGCTAGTATAGACACAGTGGGCAGCAGTCAGGATATGGGTAGAATCTAGTATTGTACCGCCACAATAGCTACCTTCGTAGTACGTACCATTGTAATCAATAAGGTCTATGAACAGGGCAGCGTAGGAAGAGAAAGTCGTAATATTGGCATAAGAACCATTCACGATATAGGACTGGTAGTCTTCAGCAGCACTCACCTGATAACTGGCAGCAATGATTGCTAAAAGCGAAGCAAATCTACGTTTCATAGCAAGAATCCGTTATTTACATTAATCCATAATAATTTAAGCCCATTACTGTAAATAAAAAAAAGCCGTAAGAATAGACTTACAGCTTCTAAGACAAAACTATTTACTTAACTTTACCTAGCCTCGGTAATATCTTTGCGACACAAACGGCATTTTCTCTACCTGCATAGGTAGCATTTTTCCACGAACCTCTGCAAATACTTGTGTCCCTATTACCGAGAATTCAGAACGAACATATGCCATAGATACTGGTTTTTCGGCAGTTGGTCCTGCCGTACCACTAGTAACGATACCAATTTGTTGCCCTTCAGCATCAAACAGTTCAGTGCCTTCTCGTACTGGGGCTTTGGTTTGACCCACTAACCCAACACGTTTACGAGCAACATCCTTAGTCACTATCTGATTTAAAATAATATCGGCGCCAGGGAAACCGCCTTCACGAACACCACCCGTGCGACGTACTGGCTGAATAGCCCATAATAAGCTTGCTTCAACTGGCGTGGTCGTTGTATCCAAATCGTGTCCGTACAAACATAAACCGCACTCTAATCGAAGCGAGTCACGCGCTCCCAAACCAATCCATTCAACTTCATCAAACGAAGTCAGTTTGCGAGCTAAATCTTGAGCTTTATCCGCTGGTACAGAGATTTCGTAACCATCTTCACCTGTGTATCCGCTGCGACTAACAATGCATTCAATACCATCAATAATGATTTGTTGAATATCCATAAACAGCATGTCAGCAACAGCAGGCTGTAGACGAGCTAAAACTTCAGCTGCTTTAGGTCCCTGCAATGCTAATAGCGCTCTGTCGTCGATGATTTCAAGCTCGACGCCTGATGGTAGATGCGCTTGCAAATGATCGATATCCTGTTCTTTACATGCTGCGTTAACAACAACGAACAAATGATCACCCAAATTAGCAACCATTAGGTCGTCTAAAATTCCGCCCTGTTCGTTAGTAAAAAAGGCATAACGTTGTTTGCCTACTGGTAGGTCAACAACATCTACAGGAACTAAAGTTTCTAGCGCTTGTGCAGCGGCTTCACCATGCAGGCGAAGCTGCCCCATGTGAGATACATCGAACAGCCCCGCAGCTTCACGAGTATGTAAGTGCTCTTTCTTTACGCCTAGCGAATATTGAACAGGCATATCGTAGCCTGCGAAAGGAACCATCTTAGCGCCTACTTCTATATGTAGGGCGTGTAGAGGTGTAACCAAAAGTTCCTGAGTCGCATGTTCTTGAGTCATTTTATTCTCCATTTTGCCAAGCTCTTATATCCAGAGTTAGCCATCTCAAAAGCAAAAGTTCCATCAAGCGGAAACCAAGTTTCCAATAATAAACAAGAATGCGCCTGTTTTAGCCGTTTAACAAGTTTCAAACAGTGACCAAAGTCAAACTTAACAACTCAATCACATTATCCATACTCAATAAAAAAGCCGCATTGTGTCATTAAACATCAATGCGGCGTATTTTTCTTCAAATAAAAACAAAATGCAAACGTTTGCCTTCACTATAGGAAACTTACTTATTTAGAGGTTACCCAAAGAATATGTGCGTCTTCTTCACTCAGTGACACTAACATATGTCCCATATTGGCATCGTAATAAACACTATCACCCTCTTCTAAGCGAACTGGTTCATAAAACTCACTGTAGAACATAACGACACCTTCAAGGATGAGCAGAAACTCTTCGCCATCGTGGCGAACCCAGTCACCATACTCATCAAAAGCTCGAGCTCGAACACGGCTTTTAAACGGCATCATTTTCTTATTTGAGAGTTGTGTCGCTAATAGCTCATGCTCGTAGGTTTGTGTTGGGTGCGGTTTACCCGCGGAGTTTCTAGTAATATCCCTTCGCCCAGTTGCCAGAATTTTCTTAGGCGGTTCAAATAATTGTGGCATATCTATTTGCAGACCATGCGCTAATTTTTGCATAGCCTGAAACGTCGGTGAAATCTGTTCGTTTTCGATTTTGCTTAGAGTAGACCGTGCTAGACCAGTTCTATTACTTGCTTCTTCTAATGTTATGCCTAACTTAGTACGAATATCTTTAATACGTTGTCCGAGCTTTAACGGCTCTATATTTTGTTCACTTGCTTCTTTGGCAAGTATCATTGATGGGTACTCATCATAAATGTCTTCTGACATGCTTTCCCTCTAATGAATAGCATTCCTGTATTTGAAAATCATTGTTGCACAAAGATGTCGTCCCCTTAAAGAGTACGTACAGAAATAAAGCGTGCTTTAGATAACAAAAACATTACCTATGTTTCCTATAGGAAATTTTTCATTGATTGTTGTCACACCAGAGAGTATGTTACTGGCTTGTTAGCCATACTACTTTTCGCATCATCATTAGATTGTGGTCGCACTAAAGATTGTTAACTAACGAAAGGCTAATTAGGTATCCAAGTTCGGAGTGCAAATCTCAATGCATAAACTAAAACTAAGAGCGCACGAGATTAGACGATACCTTTAGCCCAAATTGATATAGTAAAAATCTCTATTTGCACCAGAGATGCCTATCATTACTTTTGATGTGAATTTGATACATCAGTCGTAATAAATAGGTTTAAGCTGTTTAGGATTTGAAATCGTTGTTGATTGGGTCTATCTAAAAAGTCTGTCAGCAACAAAACATTGAATGAAGCTGTGAGATTGGATGAGACACTAAATCGTAAGTACACATTCAATCAGCGGCAACAGTTTGGATATTTTTTTGGAGAATTAGCAATGGACAATACACTGAAGTTTACAGAAAGCCATGAATGGGTTCGTGACAACGGTGATGGCACTGTAACTATCGGCATTTCTGAACATGCTCAAGAAATGTTGGGTGATGTCGTTTTCGTTGAACTACCAGAAGTCGATACTGAAATTGATGCTGGCGACAGCTTTTCTCTTGTTGAATCAGTAAAAGCAGCTTCTGACATCTACGCACCAGTTTCAGGTGTTATCGTAGAAGTGAACGAAGAGCTACAAGACAGCCCTGAGCTTATCAACGAAGAGTCTTATGAAGGTGGCTGGATTGTTAAAGTAAAAATGTCTGATCCAGCAGAACTTGATGACCTTAAAGATGCCGAAGAGTATCTGAACTCAATCGAAGAAGACTAATTTATACAACAGGAAAGCTGTCCATTTGGGGCAGCTTTTTTCAAAGCCACGTTATCGAGTTGTCTCGTGGTTTTAGAAGGTAAAGGGAAAATGACTGAATTACTTCATAGCCTAAGCACACAAAATGAATTTGTTGCTCGACACAATGGTCCTAATCTTAACGATCAAGCAAAAATGCTTGCAACCATTAAAGCAGAAAGCTTAAACGCACTTATCGCAGAAACTGTTCCAGCAAGCATTCGTCTTGAGTCTCCAATTAAGCTTGCTCCAGCAAAAAGTGAAGCAGACATGCTTACCGCAATGCGTGTATTCGCAGAGCAAAACCAAGTTAAAAGAACATTCATCGGTCAGGGTTATTACAACACGTTCACCCCAAACGTAATCCTACGTAACGTGCTTGAGAACCCAGGCTGGTACACTGCTTACACGCCATACCAACCAGAAATTTCGCAAGGTCGCCTAGAGTCATTGTTGAACTACCAACAAATGGTGATGGACCTAACGGCTATGGACATCGCGAACGCTTCTCTACTTGACGAAGCAACAGCGGCAGCAGAAGCAATGACACTATGTCAACGCGCGGGTAAAAGTAAAAGCAACCGCTTCTTCGTAGCAGATGACGTACATCCGCAAACTATCGAAGTGGTGAAGACTCGCGCAGAATTCTTTGGTTTTGAAGTTATTATCGGCGCAATCGATTGCCTTTCTGAGCAAGATGTGTTCGGTGCCCTACTTCAGTACCCTAGCACGACAGGCGAAGTTCGTGACTTAACCGATATCATCGAAAAAGCTCACGTAAACAAAACGCTAGTCACTGTAGCAACGGATCTACTTGCAAGCGCACTACTGAAACCAGCGGGTGAGATGGGTGCTGACGTTGTGATCGGTTCGGCTCAACGCTTTGGTGTCCCTATGGGTTACGGTGGTCCACACGCCGCATTCATGGCAACTCGCGAAGCTTATAAGCGTACAATGCCAGGTCGCGTAATCGGTGTATCTATCGATAGCAAAGGTAATCAAGCCCTTCGTATGGCGATGCAAACTCGTGAACAGCACATTCGCCGCGAGAAAGCGACATCGAACATTTGTACTGCTCAGGCTCTATTAGCAAACATGGCTTCTTTCTACGCTGTATATCATGGCGCAGAAGGTCTATTGAAGATTGCTCGTCGTACTCATCACCTAACCGCTATCTTAGCTGCAGGTTTAACAAAATCTGGTTATGAGTTAGCACACAATTGCTTTTTCGATACCATCGCTATCAACACTGCTAGCAATACTGAAGCGCTTTATCAGAAATCTCAACAAGCTGATATCAACTTACGCAAATTGTCAACACAGCTTGGTATTAGCTTAGACGAGACAACAACTCTAGCCGATATTGAAGCACTGTTTGCTATCTTTGATGTAAAAGAAGACATCACTGCGATTTCAAACACAATCGCAAATAACGAATTCGCGGCAATCCCAGAGAACTGTCGCCGTACTTCTAAATATCTGACTCACCCAGTGTTTAACACACACCACAGTGAAACTCAGATGATGCGTTATTTGAAGAAGCTTGAAAATAAAGACTTTTCACTAACCCACGGTATGATTCCGCTCGGCAGCTGTACAATGAAATTGAACGCTGCAGCTGAAATGATTCCTGTGACTTGGCCAGAATTTGGTGCTCTTCACCCATTTGCACCGAAAGCACAAGCAGCCGGTTACACAGCTTTAGCTAAGGATCTAAAAGAGAAGCTATGTGAGATCACGGGCTACGATGCGTTTTCTCTTCAACCGAACTCAGGTGCTTCTGGCGAATATGCGGGCTTACTAGCGATTCAACGTTACCACCAAAGCCGTGGTGAAGGTCATCGCAATGTGTGTTTGATCCCAAGCTCAGCACACGGTACTAACCCAGCAACTGCTTCAATGGTTTCTTTGAAAGTTGTTGTGGTTAAATGTGATGACAACGGAAACATCGATTTAGTGGATCTTGCGGATAAGATTGAAAAACACAAAGACAGTCTATCTAGCATCATGATCACTTACCCTTCGACACACGGTGTTTATGAAGAGCAAGTACGTGAAGTTTGCGATATGGTACACGCAGCAGGCGGTCAAGTTTACCTAGATGGCGCAAACATGAACGCGCAAGTTGGTTTAACTTCACCGGGCTTCATCGGTTCTGACGTTTCACACTTAAACCTTCACAAGACGTTCTGTATTCCACATGGCGGCGGCGGTCCAGGCATGGGGCCAATTGGCGTTAAGTCTCACTTAGCACCATTCCTACCAGGTCATATTGAAGGTGGCGTTGAAGGTACAGCTTATGCGGTTTCTGCAGCAGATATCGGCAGTGCATCTATTCTTCCTATCTCATGGGCATACATTGCTATGATGGGTACAGAAGGTTTAACAGAAGCAACAAAAGTAGCGATTCTAAACGCTAACTATGTGATGGAACGTCTACGCCCTCACTACCCAGTTCTTTACCGTGGTACGAATGGTCGTGTAGCGCATGAATGTATTATCGATATTCGTCCGCTAAAAGAAGAGACAGGCATTAGCGAAGAAGACATCGCGAAGCGTTTAATGGACTACGGTTTCCACGCGCCAACAATGTCGTTCCCAGTTGCAGGTACTTTGATGGTTGAGCCAACTGAATCTGAAGATTTGGCAGAGCTAGACCGTTTCTGTGATGCCATGATCGCTATTCGTGAAGAGATCAATCAAGTACATGCTGGCAATTGGCCATTGGAAAACAACCCATTGGTAAATGCTCCGCACACACAAGTTGACCTATCAAGCACAGAATGGGATCACCCCTATTCACGTGAAGTTGCTTGCTTCCCGAGCAAGCAAACGAAAGACTCTAAATACTGGCCAACAGTAAACCGTGTCGATAACGTGTATGGCGACCGTAACCTGATCTGTTCTTGCCCGAGCATCGATAGCTACGAGTAATCAAATCTGACTTTGAAAGGTCATATCAAGTCGGAAACAAACTTAGATATGACTCAATGATAAAAAGCGAACCTTGGGTTCGCTTTTTTACTTTTAGAGTATGTGTAATACCATTCTGGAAAATTTCCTGATCAGTGAATGAGCGTTAATAAGCAAACCCTTACATATTTGCTTATTGAAACACTGGTGGAACCACCCTAATTACCTATTGAGAAATATAGGTAAGCAAGTCGAGACGATATGGTCAATGTGGCGATGATCAGTTCCACAACAGCCACCTACAACGTTAACACCTCTAAGCTGATTTTTCAGCAATTCTGCATAATTTCTCGCCAATTCTATTGGGTCCCCATCATCAAGATCTTCACTCTCATTCAATTCTGCATGACTCAGCTTCGATGCGTTTGCTCGTAAGCCTCGAATCCGATTAACCCATGTATCCTGCGTATTCACCGCAAACTGGAAGTGTTCTGGATGAGCGCAGTTAATCATGTAATAAGCCACATATGAATCCGTAGACGAATCAACCTTCATGATAGCTTCAGAAAGCGTCTCTCCAGATGGAAGACATCCGTCGGTTTCTACGGTGAAAGAGATCGCTACGGGTATACGTCGCTTTTTAGCAGCCTTAGCAATCCCAATAGCTTCCTTCGAATAAGTCAGTGTTAAAGCTGTCACCATATCTACGTGATCTTCAGAAAAAGTTTGAATCTGGAAATCATGGTAGTCTTGTGCCTCTTCAGAGGACATCAACTCATTAGCAACGTAACCATCACCTCTTGGGCCGATACAGCCACTGATGACAATGGGAGTATCTGCAGATTGATATTGTTTACGCACTTCCAACAAAAGACTTACTGCTTTTCTATTTTCCCTCTCAAGTTGCGCCAAATCATACCCTAGCAAACCTCCCCAATAGGGATTAGAACGCCATGTAGGTGTTTCTAAAATAAGGCCAACTTTGTGCTTTCTTGCTATCTCTGCATAGGAGTTAAAATATTTGCGTAGTGCTCGCCTTCCATCATCCGACTGCAGTAACAGAAATGCTGCAAAATAAGGAAGATCGCAATTGTCTAAATAAATAAGTGTGGTTTCTAATCCGCCATCAGTCATAAAGAAATCATTCTTAAGCTGAGGCAATGCATGTCGATATTCTGCCATATCAACCTCCTAACATATTGCCTTAGATACTCGATTAAGAGCTAACCACTAGACTGACGCGTTAAATTTTATATATTTATCAGAAGATTAAATTAAACCATCGATAAAATAATTGCTTTATAGCCACCTTCCAAACCATTTCTCTAATTTTAGACCTCAATTGCCTATAACAATTAATATTATTTTTATTAACCCCTTTAACGAATCATCGAATCACAAAAACTCTATCAACACATATGGCTAAAATGCTTCCATGTCCGGTGCATGGAGAGTTAACCAAACGCACAAAACTCACTAATAAAAAAACAAACGGCATACATCATTCATATAATTGTTATAGAGTGATAAATCATTAAAACAAATAATTACTTATCCTAAGCAATGTAAGGAATGAAACCTATGAGTCTGACGCTTAAAACAAAGGTCTTATTATCTACACTCATTGCTATCGCCATTACCGCAATAGCATTGGTTATCGTGAGTTTTCAGTCCAGTAAAGAAGAGAGTTGGAAAAGCATCTATAGTGAAAGCCACAACACACTAAAGGCATATAGCGGTGGAATCAGTGATTGGTTTAATGATAAACAACAGGCCGTTGAAGGCATGAAAAATGAGATTACCGCTAACCCCGATATAGAGCTAGTTCCTCATCTTCGTCAACTCATGACTTCAGGTGGATTTGGTCTCAGCTACTATGGTAATGAACAAGGTGAAATGTTTAGGCAAGATCCTTCACTCAACACCGCTGGTTATGATCCTCGAGTTAGAGATTGGTATAAACTTGCAATGCAAGAAAAGCAAGCTGTCACTACTGAACCGTACGTTAGCGTTACAATGAAGTCACTGGTAGTAACTCTGGCTTCTCCAGTCATAGTTAATGGCAAAATCATAGGAGTTGTCGGCTCAAATTTGGCACTAAATAAGCTGGCGTCAGATATACTATCAATTGCCGTTCCGGGTAATGGCTATGCTTTTTTAGTCAATGCCAAAGGTAATATTATTGCCCACAATGATTCAAAATTGGTTCTAAAACCCATTACGGATATCCACCCGAATCTCACTTGGGATGAACTTAAAAAGTCGATTGATAACCGCTCACAGTTTGAAATTCAGCTAGAAGGTCGAACAAAGATCCTTGTTAGTGAACCAATCGCTCATACGAACTGGGTGTTAGTCATGGTTCTGGATAAGAAAACCTTAGAAGAACCGATCCAAGCCACCTTATTACATCAGTTGTTAATAGCAGCAGGAATTTTAATCGTACTTGGACTTATTGCCTCTACGGTTGTTGCAAGGCAGCTCAAGGGGCTGTCCCAAATTACCCTTGCCTTGACCGATATAGCAGAAGGGAATGGCGACCTTACTCAACGACTCGATGTCAACAGCAAAGACGAAGTGGGTATTTTAGCGGAAAAATTCAATAAGTTTGTGGACAGTTTACATACCATTATGTTGAACGTTCGTGATATCACGTTATCCATCAACAAAAATGCAGATCATTCAGCAAAATCTGCGTCAACACGCAGCTCACGAGTGGGAATGCAACAAGACGAAATTACAATGGTCGCAACCGCGGTAACCGAAATGGCAGCGGCAACAGCCGAGATAGCAAACAACGCCGAGAATACCGCCATAAGTGCCAATCAATCCGTTACACTTGGTCAGCATGGTTATGAACAAATGCAAAAAAGCATTCGTTCAATCAATCAGTTGGCATCGGAACTTAATAGTTCTGCCAAAATTATCGGCGACCTTGAAAACCATACCCATGAAATATCAACTATCCTCTCTACCATTCGTTCGATTGCTGAACAAACAAACTTACTAGCCCTCAACGCAGCCATAGAAGCCGCCCGTGCCGGAGAGCATGGCCGTGGTTTTGCTGTTGTTGCAGACGAAGTAAGAGTACTGTCGCAAAGAACACATCAATCTACTGAAGAGATACAATCAAAAATCGAAGGATTACAGAGAGTGACGGGGGATGCAGTTTCAGCCATGACTCACAGCCATTCATTAGTCACTACCAGCGTTAATGATGTTCAACACATGGGAGATCAATTGCAGGAAATTAGTAAAGCAATAAGCATGATTAGTGACATGGCGACTCAAATTGCGTCTGCTGCGGAGGAACAGTCTTTAGTCACCTCAGAAATTAATACCAATACGGAATCCGTACGTGAGCTGAGCAACGGCCTCGCCCAAGATGCAATAGCTGGCGAAAATGAAGCACACGCTTTAAGAGACTTAGTTGTTCAGCTAGAAACGCAAATCGGACGCTTTAAAATCTGATAGAAGCTATCGTTCTAAATCGCGCATAAATTTATCTCAATTTTATGCGCGTTTATTTTGTTTTGATTTGATTTCAGACTGAAATAAAAACGGTGAGGATGTAGGCAACAAACTTAGCTCAATGATGAAATTAGCGGGAGAATGATTCAACAGTAGTACTGACTGACAGTAAGATTGTCATAATAGGAGTCACCCGCCATTCCCAGCCAATATTTCAATATTATAAGTTCACGCTAAGGCCAAATCGAAACCTCTTGATGTTCAAATATTATCCACCCTGTCATATTCGACGTCATAAAGATCCTGCTTATCACTGAACTTTCAGACTAAAAAGCTCTAATTTGAATAGCATCACGGAAATACTTCATCCAATCATAGACTAAGTGAATATCTTCGCGCTAATGTCATACAGTGTTCTTCAAACATTTACTGTTAAGAATTCGAGTATTTATTCCAAGGAAGATTGATTTGTGAGCATATTGAAAACGAGATTGGTGCTGTGCTGTATTTTCACATTGTCTTTCATAGTGTCGCTTTTGATAGCAACGCTGTTTTCCTACGAATTACAAAAGTTAGAACAAGAAGATTTCGCCACAGAGGTCTTAGAAAGCGCTGAAACTGTTACTTCTCAGTTGGTAACCGTACTCTCTACTTCCAATAAATTGCCAAATTTCCAATGTACAAAAAGTAACATCAACAAATTGAGAGAACTTGTTCAACAGAATACTGAAATTTTCGATGCAGGATACATTATCGATAATACTGTGTATTGCACCGCTAACTGGGGAGCGATCGAACCAACGGAGATCCAAGCACAACGCTTAGGTGAACAGAATGGTTATCAGTTTTACTCAGATGAAACAAATTTGTACCACATAACCCAGCGCTACAATATTACAGTAAAAGGCAATTTTTTTGCCGTAAACATTACGACCCCCTACTCATTCCAGTTAAAAAAACTCCCTGTGTATCATTTTAAGATATACTCCAGCGTTTCAGACTTTGTGTTTGATACTTACTCACCCAAAGTGAGTTCAAGTAGTTTCCTTTCTTTAGTTCTTGAAACCAATATCTGTAGTGACCATTACGGGTATTGCGTAAAAACAGTAAACTCAAATGCAGGACTGACCTTTTACAGCCTCCGCACCAAACTCATCGTATTTCTAATTGTACTCACATTCTGTTACTTAATTACCCATCTAGCTAAGTTAGTGCTGGCAAACAGACAAACCATTGAAGCTCGCTTTAGAAAAGCGCTTGTAGATGGTTCTCTTTTTATGGAATACCAGCCAATAGTGAACATACAGAATGGAAAAATTGAAGCTGTAGAAAGTTTAGTAAGATGGACAGATGAAGTATACGGACGCGTTTCACCGGATCTGTTCATCAATATTGCAGAAAAATTGTCTTTGTATCCTGATTTGGCTCATTTCACTGCTAAGCGTTCAATAAACGAGATCGCACCAATACTGCGTAAGGATCCAACATTCGCATTGTGTATTAACATTGGCAGCTACGAAATATTAGATGATGAATTCTTGTCTTTTCTTGATCACGTAGTGACCAAGACGGCCGTTAATCCTAACCAGATTAAAATAGAAATAACAGAGAGAATTAACGTCGACCTTTGTTCTTTGGCTGATTTTTCAGACCGAGCTCGCTCGTTAGGCTTTATGGTAGTACTCGATGATTTTGGTACTGGCGTGTCCAACTTAGTTTGGCTAACGGAAGTCAACTTTGATTATATAAAAATCGATCGCGTATTCGTAAATGCGTTAAATTTTGACATTAAGAAAGGGATGGCTAGTGCGATTATGGACTTAGTCGCTAGTTTAGGTAAAGACGTGGTATTTGAAGGAGTAGAGACTGAGCGCGAATATAACATGATCAAAGAGCACTGTTTCACTGGCTACGTACAAGGCTGGTATTTCTATCGTTCTCTTCCATTAGATGAGTTACTGACAGTCCTCCAAAATAAAAGCTGCATATAACAACAAATACTTATAAACAATCTATCGAAGGTTATTTATTAGATGGACTATATTGCCCTTTGTTAACTGCATGATTTTGCTCATAGTCCACATCACAATGTAAACCTCCCCTAAACTAGCAGCATTACTTTCAAAGCTATGTCTTCTGACTTGAGTAACCTTTAAGGGCAATATATATCTTAATGAAACTTTGGGGTGTTGAGGCAGTGCATATGCTATTGAACACCGCAAAACCTGAATTATTTCTTCATCATCTTCGCTAAGTCAGCAAACGGATTATATGTAGCTCCTCGATGTTCATCTTCACCGGGCTTGATTTCGCTGCCGTAACGTTCATGTTCTAGGTACTTACTATGTTCATGATCGTGACAATAGAGACACAATAACTCCCAGTTACTTCCATCTTCTGGATTATTAGTGTGGTCATGATCTTTGTGATGAACTGTTAATTCACGTAGATTTGAATATACAAACTCTCGTGCGCACCTCCCGCATACCCAAGGATAAAGTTTAAGTGCTTTCTCTCTATAATCGGCTTCCTTGCGTGCATAACTAGCACTCGTTCCGTAATAGTCTGATGACATATTGGTATTCCACAGTGTAATAACCTTTGATGCTACCACGATCATTGGTTGAAAATGGTGACCAATATTATACCTAGGGCTATAACCATGCCAACATTACAATTGCACACAATATAATTGTGCGATATCTTAATGCAGTAAAACTTAACTAAACTTGAAGTTTTGGCTGTTGCCGCTACAACTTCTTATAGAAATCTAGAAAAAATACTTCAACTGGAATACAAGGACAGAATAATGAGCTCAATTTACGATATTGAATTAGTGACAATTGAAGGCAAACAACAAAAATTGGCTGATTTTAAAGGCAAAGCATTGCTTATCGTTAACACTGCATCTGAATGTGGTTTAACGCCACAATACGAAGGTTTAGAGAACCTTTACCAAGCTAAGAAAGACAGTGGCTTGGAAATTTTGGGATTCCCATGTAACCAATTTGGCGCGCAAGAACCAGGTCAAGAAGCAGATATCCAGTCTTTCTGCTCTACGCGCTTTGGTGTGACGTTCCCGCTGTTTAGCAAAATCGAAGTTAATGGTGAAGGTCGTCATCCACTTTATCAACAACTGTTCTCAGCTCAACCAGAGCGCACTACTGCACCTGACAGCGGCTTTGTTGCAAAACTTAAAGGTTATGGTATCGAAGCAAAAGAAGGTGATATCTTGTGGAACTTTGAAAAGTTCCTCGTAAGTAAAGATGGTGAAGTGATTGGTCATTTCGCACCTGATATGGCACCAAATCACGAAATTCTATCTAAAGCGATTGAAAAAGCGCTAGCTTAATTTCGTACTATCTGCCGCCCCATATTAGCCTTTTCAGGGCGGCAGACACACCTATTTAATTACTTTTGTTGCCGTCACTTTGATTCTTTGATTTGTTACGATTGGTGTTTTCTTCTTTATACATTTTCATATTACTCATTCCGTTATCCGGATTTAAGTAACGATTATGAGCCGCAAACTCTTCTTGAGTAATCACCCCGTCTTTGTTTTTGTCATAGGAAGCGAAAGCACTTACTGAATCCTTTCTGTTCATTTGTTTAGCTGAAGATGCTGAACCTTTTGCTTGTTTCATCGGCATAGACGAACGATATGCATCCAACTCAGAAACACTGATCACTCCATCTCCATCTGTATCAACACTTTCGAATGACGGCATAGTTCTTACTGGCCTAGTGTCCGTTTCCACACTTCCAGTACTACTGAAAGAGACTATGCTCGCACCTATTAGTATTCCTACACTTAGTTTGTTCATAGTTATGTCCTACTCGTGACTAACGACACTTTAATCATAGAGCAGTTAACAGCAACTGTAGTGGTATAACCTGATTAAATCATAGTCATAAAAAATAATGGAATGAGAGTACAAAAAAACTCTCGTTTCGTTTGTAACGAGAGCCTCATAAAGAAGAAGGATATATTTATTTAGACTTTACAAATTCAATCTGAGTACCAGGGAACACCTGAACGATATAACGAGCAGTAGTATAAATAAGTAGTGCGATCCCTACCATTTCAAGTGTCTCTTCACAGGTATAACTCATAGCGTAAATAAAAGAATCCGTGCCTGATTGCTGGGCAATAACACCACCAATCAACTCTAGACCTAATGCACCAGCTAGGAAGACACAACCTGAAAGCACGTACAAACCTAAAATGTTTCTCGGGAGATTAAGCAAAAATCGGAAATAGGCAATACCTAATACGATAGCTAGAAGACCGTAAGGAATCACCCATGCAAAATAGAAAACGCCTGACGTATGTAATGTGTCCCTTACAGGGCCAACCAGCATTTCATGAAATTCTGACGATTCATCAATTGATAAGAATGTAAAAATGAATGCCAAACCAAACCAAGGGAAACTAGATTCTTTTCTCAATCGATGCATATATCCAACAAGCGCGAGTAAAGCACTGGCAACGAACATAGCAAAGGAGGAATACAACGTTGGTACATTCATTTCAGTATCGACATCAACTAATCGAATGACGCTCTGAATATGTGGAAAATCTAGATTAAACCTTGCATAAATACCAAATAGATTAGCAATGACAAGTAACCCGATAACGAACAAAAACGTCGTCAAAATCGATTGGGGATTTAACTTTATATTCACTTTAGCTCTCCAAGATTTGGGTGCTCACTAAACTGTAACAGACATATAGAGTATGTAATAAAACGCACATTCAAATAATTTAATAATCCTAGCTACCAGACCGATATAACGTCTAGATCTTTCTCGCATTAATTGAATTTATAACGTCGTCGTAAACAGGATTATCACCCTTCTATGTGAAATGCGCTTCTAGTAGCTGGATAAATTGAAACCACTTTTCAAAAATGAGACTATAGCAACACCTATTTCTAATAGCCCATAAAGGTTTACCATGATAAACGACCTACAGAATAAGAAAGTCATCATCACTGGTTCGACAGGTGGTATCGGCTTAGCTACCGCTATGTTTCTCGCTAAAACTGGTGCTCATGTTACTCTTACCTCCTATCGAAACCATGTGGATATTGAAGATATTATTAGCAAAATTGAATCATTCGGAGGAACAGCAAGTTTCTATAAAGTGAATTTTGCTGATGAAGCAGAATGCCAAGACTTTGTTCACCAATTTGTAGCAGAGAATGGTGGCATTGACGTGTTGATTAATAACGTTGGCGGTCTGGTTAGCAGGAAAAGTACAGAGGACATTGACGAAGAATTTTTTGATGAAGTGGCTTACTTGAACATGCGTTCCGCTCAAACTATGGTCCGTTTATGCCTGCCTTATCTCAAACAATCTGCAACCCAAGAAAACTGGTCTGCGTCGGTTATTAATGTAGGCTCTATTGCAGCTTATAATGGCGGTGGCCCCGGAGCTTCACTGTATGCTGCATCTAAAGCTTGGTTACATACGATCAACCGCTCTTGGGCAAAAGCTTATGCCAAAGATAATATTCGTTTCAATGTTATAGCTCCAGGGACAGTTGATACAGCTTTCCACGCAGATAAAGATGAAGCAGCAAAGGCTGCTATCAGCCAAGGCATCCCAATGGGACGCTTAGGCACAGCAGATGAGATGGCACCTACTTTTGGGTATCTTGCATCTCATGCTATGTCTGGATATATCACGGGTGAGATTATCAACATCAATGGTGGTCAATTCATGGCTTAATTTTATCGAGCTGCATATACATCGCAGCTCGTCTTGATTCTACCTTTCATACCATACTGGGTTAAAACATGATCAGATTAAGCATCGGTGCAGTAATGCATTTTCCAGTTTTATATCAAATAGTTAGACTTTAATTATATGTAGGGAAAAATATGAGTTCATTGATTGATCAAATCGCCGAGCAAAGAATTATGAAAGCCATCGAAGAAGGTCAGTTAAAATATCTTGCTGGTCATGGAAAACCTCTTGAACTTGAGGATGACAGAATGGTGCCTGAACACCTTCGTGTTGGTTATCGTATTCTCAAAAACGCAGGCTACATACCACCAGAACTTGAAGACCGAAATAGCGCCCTTAAAATGTGCGATTTGTTAGACCAGTGCCGAAAAAGTTCCTATGCCGAGGTTGAAACAATTAAAAAGCTACGCGAGATTGAATTACGCATGAAAATCAGAGGCGTAGATACCCGTTTCATATACCAATATCTACACCGAAATAAGACTGATTAAACCGTCTATTGTGGTCTTTTCGTAAGAAACCGAATATGTAGCAATCCTGCAGCCAATCCCCACACAACAGAACTAACACCAAGAAATGTTACTCCTGATAGCGTAATCAAAAACGTATACAACGCCGATTCACGTAAGCTTTCATCTTTAAAGGCTGTCTGAAAACACATGAGTAAAGTCCCTAACAGAGCTAATCCCGCCAGAATTTGCGTTACTTCTTTAGGTAGAGCAAGGAAAATTGCGACGACCGTTGTTGCCCAAATGCCGGCTATCAGATAAAACACTCCAGCCCAGATTACCGCTCGGTATCTTTGTGAAGGATCTTCATCAACATCCTTGTTCATACAAATTGCTGCAGAGATAGCCGCTAAGTTCACGCTAAAGCCGCCAAAAGGCGCAAATAGAATATTCACAATGCCTGTACCCAAAAGCAGAGGTTTAACAGGCACTTCATAAGCATGCGATCTCATCATGGCAATACCCGGCAAGTTCTGTGACAGCATAGTGATGATATAAAGCGGAAGGCTTAAGTTAATCATGGCAGATATGTCGATATCCGGTGTGATCCACTCAGGTTTGGCAAAAGTTAAAGAGATGTGTTGATTGTCGAATGCGTCCCCAGTAATTGAACAAACAATCCCAACAGCCAGTAAGATTGCCATGGTGTATTGAGGTAAAAACCGTTTGCCGATTAAAAATGCCGCAAACATAGAAAAGAAAATAGCTGGGTTAGTCATGACTGGACTAAACGTTTTTACACAAAATGAAAGCAATATCGCACCCAACATCGCTGTCGCTAATTGCGCTGGGATATGTGCAAGAGCTTTACTTAATGGAGAGATCAAACCTGTTAATACAATCAATAATCCTGAAATAACAAACGCCCCTATCACTACAGGCATCTCGTACTGCCCAACAGCAGCAACAAGCATAGCAGCCCCAGGAGTTGACCATGCTGTCAATACAGGCTTCTTAAAATACCAAGAAAACAAAATAGAAGTGACACCCATTGCCACACCGAGCGCCATTAACCAGCTCTCAATTTGCGAAGATGTTGCGCCAGCAGCCGTTGCAGCTTGTATGATGATAACAACAGAGCTGGTATAGCCTACTAAAACCGCTGTAAATCCAGCAGAAATATGACCTAAATTGAACAATCCCTTTTGCATTTGATTCCCTATTCCTAGAAATTCTACCTATTGTGCGTTATAACGTACGTGGTTGATAATATCACCGTGCGCTATAACGCACAACAAGGAAATCAAATTGTGGACGACACTATTTTCAAAACTCAGATAGCCAGTTATTTACGCTCACTTCGAACAGACAAAGGCTTGAGTCTCGATGCAGCTTCCAAACTGACTGGAGTATCCAAAGCAATGCTTGGTCAGATAGAAAGAGGTGAATCAAGCCCGACTATCTCAACCTTATGGAAAATAGCCAGCGGGTTGGAAACCTCATTTTCAGCCTTTTTTGCTGATGAACCGCAACTTCGCAGCAGTGAACTCACTTTCCCTGATGATCACAAGATGAAGGTAAATACACTTTTCCCATATCGAGAAGACGCAGGGTTCGAAATGTTTGAAATTACCCTGACTGATCAACATAAACAGATGTCAGAAGCGCACGATGTGGGCGTAATAGAACATGTTCACGTTCTTAATGGTGACCTTAATCTCTACTTCGAGGGGCAGTGGCATCGTTTACTTCAAGGACAAAATATCCGCTTTATGGCAGACCAGCCACATGGCTACCAAGCAGTTGCCGAGAAGACTGTTTTTCAGAATATTGTCAGCTACCCGAGAAGGTCATGAATTAAAAAAATAACCGCCACTTAGGCGGTTATGTATATCTGAATACTCTACATGAAACTCTGCGATCTCTTTTGCTAAGACTGGATTTTCTTAAGGGTCATTCCCTTAATGTGTCCTAACTTAAGCTTTTTGTACTGTACTAAAAACAGCTCAGCACAAGAAAGTGCATCACTCCCGGCTGAATGCTCAAGATAATTCGGCAGTTTGTAGTGACGACGCATGTCATTAAGCTGATAGCTTTTATGTGTACCTGTTTTACCCGCATAGCTAAAACGTTTTTCAATATGTATCGTATCAATGAAATACGCTGGAAACACATCAAGCTGATAGTATTGTTCTAAAAATGCTTCAATAAAGCTTTTTTCGATATTACAGCTATGCGCAAGAATCACTCTTCCTTTTGCCCTTTCAAGCAAACGCTCCATACCCTGCTCTAAAGGAACGCCATTAGCTAAAGCTTGTGGTGTTAAGCCATTAATTTTCGCAGATTCCGCTTTGATGTATTCACCGTTATCAATTAGCACCTCTTCAGAATTGGAGAGTTCAATCTGATCTAAAGTGAATTCAACCATACCTATCGATAGAATCTTGTCCTTTTGGACATTTAACCCCGATGTTTCGAAATCGATAGCCAAATACTCAAGCTGATTGAGCGGTGTATCTAAATCGGCCAAAGGCTGTGACATATATTCTTTAAAAGCGTCAGGCCAGTTTTCATTGAACTCTACTGACCTTCTCAGCTCTTCAGACGCCGAATGAGACTCCGTCCCTTTAAACATACGACGAATCATATTGTTACCCCACAAGGAACTTCAGTTTTGCCACATCTTGTAGCTCACTGATAATTTTGAATGCATCCTTCAAGTGCTTTCTTTCAAAACTACTGAACTCAGCTGGTGAGATATGATTGTTAGGCTCTCGGCCAGACAAAATAGCATTAAGTTGATGGCGGAAACGTACCTGTGTAAGGAAGCGATATGCACCAATAATGTTTTGGCAACTGTCTTCAGATAAAGTGCCATGTTCAGCAGCATAACGAAAACGCTCCTCTGTCCCCGTTAAAGAACCTCCGGCAGCCAAGCTAAATATGCGAGCTAAGTCGATGATAAGATTTAACGCGTACTTTTTGATATTCAGCGTGTTGCTATTTTCGCCCCCTTTCTCCAAAACTAAGCTATTGAAAATGCTTAGTGGCGGCTGAGTATCTATAGCATCACGCACCAGAGCTGGAATGAACTTACCGCTCTTTTGAATACAGTCATGCAGATGCTGCTGAATTTGTTCTGCATAATCGCGGTTACCATAGATAGAACGTACTTCGAGGAACACACTGATACTAAGCAGCTTGTTATATTCAGGGCTCGAAACCCACTTACTGTAGTAGTCTTTCCATACTGAAATTGGTTGACACCACTTAGGTGTTGCAGCCATGTATTTGCCATCGCAAAGAGGATAGCCACACGCAGCCAGACCATTACATACTTTCATTGCTAAATGAGTAAAATATGCTTTTTGGTCATCAGTTACATCATCTGATAGAACCAAAGCGCTATCTTGGTCTGAAAGCATATGTACTTCATTTCGCGCATGTGAACCTGCGACAATCCATGCATAATCGCATGGTGCGGGTCCAAGAAGGTCTTCGCTTAACTGAATAATGCGTCGAGTGAACGCATCCATTATGGTCGACATAACTCGACCTTGAATTTCTGCGCTTACACCGCTCTCAACTAACGCTTGAAAAATAGTTTCACGCTCTTCTTTCAATGTGGCCAATGCACTGATTGAACTGGTATATTTGATTTTCTGAATTAAGAACAGTGATTGCGTTCTGTGATTATGTACAAGGTGTGACGTTGTTAATAGACCCACAACTTTACGATCATTAACCACTGGCAAGCAACGTATATTGTATTGCAGCATCAGTGAAATGGCTTCAATCACTTTAGAGCTACTTTCTACCAAAACAGGATTCGGTGTCATCACCATAGAGATTGGCATACTAGTATCGATACTGGTTGCAACTACAGAACGCGTCATATCACGGTCCGTAACTAAACCGACAATCTCACTGTTCTTCATAACAACGGCACACGAACTGCGCTGTCTGCCACACATTTCACGAGCAACGTCTTTAATAGAATTATTTACATCAACAATCGCAATATTTTCACTGGCTATTTCTCCAACAGTTCGGAAGAACAATCCTTTGTCTTCTTTACGGAAGACCTGCTTAACAGCTGAGCTCAAACGTATATTCGCCTTAGCCGCAAAGTAATCTTCAAACTCAGGATGGCTTTCACATACATCTTTTAACACTTGATGTGGAATAAGATAGAGTAACGAATCTTCAATCGCTTCTGCTTGATAACCATCTTCAGAATGCGCCAACGGTTGAAGGAATGTAAAACCAAATTGGTCATCCTCACCTAAGCGAGCGCGCAGTTCCCCTAAAGGTGTTCTTTGCTCAATTGCGCCTGTTCTAATAATGTATAGGTAACGCTTTTCACACAACGCACTGAAACCAATCACTTCTCCTTCAACCAAATATTTGATTTTTACTGAATTGGCGATAGTAGTCACAACAGAGGATGGTAGCCGATCAAATGGGTCGATTTTGACCAAAAAGCTGTGAATGTTAGGAGTAATTGAAGTACTCATATTTACCTATCTTCTTATTAACAATGAATTGAACCAGTTTTCTACTCAAGCGGAGTAATTCTTTCCACAGATGTATTTCAGTTAACATCATTAACCTTTACAATACTGAAACGCTGTTTTAATAGTACCATTGTATAGTAACTAATTGCTGCTTTGCTATGCAAAAAATCAGCAAAATCTCATAGATAAACAACGGTATAGGCCTTCTTCACGAAATTTAAAAACATTATTTAATTATTTGTTTTAACACATGATTTATTAATAATAAACGTTGCTATCCACTCTATTTTGTCTTTGTATGTTTATACAAGAAAAGTGTTACAACTCACTAAAATGAAAAGCAGTTTTAAAAATAATTGCATAAAATAAAATTTTTATGTACTGTACGATACATAGAACACTCTGATACTAGTGCCGAATTCATTAAGTTTAGTGTTAATCGCTAGCTAAGCATTAGTGGCAAAAGTAATATGACCTTAATGACTCGCAGATTTTCGGCGATGTACAGTCAAAAACGGTTCTGAGTAGCTTTCGTGGTTATGCTCAGTTGTTTGTAACCTTTTGGGTGTGAGAGTTGGATGGAATTTTCGTTTGCTCAGGCTTTAGGTTTTGTCAGTTTTGCTTTAGGTATTTCTGCTTTTTATCAGAAAGATGATCGTAAATTGAAAATAATCATGTTGATTTTTAACATCAATCATTTGATTCATTTCTTTTTACTCGGTTCCATGACGTCGACATTAAGTGCGGCGTTATCAGCGGCTAGAACGGGGACATCCATTTATACGTCTTCAAAATATGTCGCTGCTATATTTGTAGTCTTAGGCCTTGGTTTAGGCTTGAGTATTACTGACCATTGGTGGGACATGTGGCCTATCCTTGGGACAGTTATCGGTACATACGCTGTATTTATGCTTAAAGGTATAATCATGCGTATCGCCTTCTTAACTGGAGGCATTTGTTGGTTGATTAACAACATAATCGTCGGATCGATTGGCGGGACAATGCTGGAAGCAACGTTAATTTGTGTTAACTTGCTTACCATTTATCGCTTAGTCAGCGATAAAAAGAAAACTGCAATTCCATCAGAAGCAATATAAGTAAGGGCAAGCTATGTTCGTATACAACAAAGACGTGAAATTAGAAGATCTAGGCAATGGTATTTCTCGCAAAATCCTTGCATACAGCGAAAACATTATGAGCGTAGAAGTTTACTTCGAAAAAGGTGCTGTTGGTACTCTACACAACCACCCACATGAGCAGCTAACTTACGTTCTTTCTGGCGAATTTGAGTTCACTATCGGTGACGAAAAGAAAATCGTAAAAGCGGGTGATGCACTATACAAAGAGCCAAACGTAATGCACGGCTGTGTATGTTTAGAAAAAGGCGTTCTTCTAGATAACTTCACGCCAATGCGTAAAGACTTCGTCGCTTAATAAATAATTTCTTATAACAACTATATTCCTAATCCCGACGCATAGGGACTAATGGATCTCCTTGCCAGTCTTTTAGACTGGCTTTTTTTTATCTGTCTAAAACGGCACGCCATACATTTTCATGAAGGGCGTTACTGCTATAGTAAGACGCTGAGCAAGTTCATATTTATGAGAGGGGAAGATGGAGTCTAGTCAAAAATTTGATTCACTAGCACAGCTGGATCTAACCAACAATATTTACCAATATTGGCCCTCTGCGGTTTGTGAAGAAAATACAACTGCATCGGTTTGGCATCGAGATCCTCTAGATCTCTCTTCAAACAGACTTATTGCTGGCGTATCTTCGCCAGAACTCATGGTGTTTACACCCGAAGAGTCTAACGGTATTGGTATCGTTGTCTTTCCCGGTGGTAGTTACCAAAGATTATCGATTGATAATGAAGGGCGTGATATAGGCAACACCTTCACAAAGTTTGGCTATACCGTTTTTGTCGCAACTTACCGTATGCCTGGAGAAGGTCATAGCTACGGCTCAGAAACATCATTAGCCGATGCTCAACGTGCTGTACGTTGGGTTCGAGTAAATCGCGAGAAATGGAACATCGAACAGGTAGGAATATTAGGCTTTTCAGCCGGTGGACACCTCGCAGGTCAATTGGCTACGCGTTTTAATACCACTGTCTATGACGCTTTGGATAATACCGACACACTTTCTGCTAAACCAGACTTTTGCGGTCTAATATATCCGGTGGTCACTATGGATACTGAGTTCGGCCATAAAGGTTCTGCGATTGAGTTACTAGGTTCAGATATCACTGAAGAAACATTACAACGTTACTCGATTGAGAAATGTGTACACGCAAAAATGGCACCATGTTTTCTAGTACATTCCAGCGATGACGACTCAGTACCAGTAGAAAACAGCATAGTGCTCTGGCAAGCATTACGTTCGCAACAAGTTCCCGTAGAAATGCACTTGTTCAACGAAGGTGGACACGGATTTGGCATTACAAAAGTGAAAGATAAGCCTGCACATCAATGGCCTACTCTATTCCATAAATGGGTCAGCTATATTTTAAAGATCTAGTAATACTGCTAATACCATCCTAGATAAAAATATGCTCAGACTGAGCATCGGCAGAACAGCGAATAGGCGTCAAACGCAAACGCGCATTCATTCGTCCCTGAAGCTCCGCTGAGCCATCCATGGCTCGGAGGGTTTGCTTATCGACGCCCATTCACTGATCAGGACATTTTCCAGAATGGTATAACTTTTCTATCTTAACCTAGCTAACAACAACATGGCCCCTGATGTCGCAACATTGCAGGGGCCATTTTCATTTACTTGATTGATGCTGAAGCGACTTTTACTTTTAGATAGCTTTTCAGCCATCCAAGTCTCATCATCCTAAAATAGAAGATAGATCCACGTATCCACCAGTCGGCAAACATACCCGACCAGATACCATAAATACCAAATTCAAAATAAATCCCCAATATGTAGCCAAGGACAATACGCCCACCCCACATGCTAGCAATCGAAATGTACATGGCAAACTTGGCGTCTTTGGCACCTTTAAACGCAGCGGGTAATACCCATGAGGCTGCCCAAGCAGGCATCATTATCGCGTTGATAAATACCAGATTGAGTATTACTTCAACAACATCCGCTTCATCTGTGTACCAAGCAGCCATATAAGGTGACAGAGGTACAAATACGGCGGAAAACAAGCACAAAACGATGGTAGCAGTCCAAAATATAAGCTGCATTTCCTGAAAAGCAGCTTTAGGCCTATTTTGCCCTAACCTTTTCCCCACCAATACTGTCGAAGTCATCGCCAGTGCGTTACCGGGAATATTAAGTAGTAATAACAAAGAAAACGTAATGACGTTGCCTGCCATTGCTACTGTTCCTAAACCTGCGACCATAATTTGGGTGATAAGTTTACCCAAGTTGAACATTAAAGACTCAACACTCGCCGGCACACCGACACCTAAAATATCAAACAGTATTTTCTTTTCGAAACCAGAGAAGTACTGACGGAAGCTAACAATAAAAGTACTGTTTCGAGTTAGACAAAGCAAGATAATCGCGGCACCTGCCCAGCGAGCTAATGTTATTCCTAGCCCAGCACCAACCATCCCAAAGCCTTGCCATTCAATACCCATAAATCCATGCATGCCATAAATCAGTGGATAACTGAACAGGATGTTTAGCAGGTTCATAACGATGTTAGACATAGCTGGCAATCGAGAGTTACCAACAGCGCGAAGAATGCCACTCCCTACCAGAGTTATCGCCAAGGCAGGATAGCTTAACGCGACAAGATTTAAATATTTGTCACTCAAGGCAATTACCTCTTCTTCCGCACCATAAGCAACGATATAGAGCATTGAGTCAGAGAAAAGGAAAATAGAGAACATAGATACAAGGGCTACAAGCAACCCTAGCACCATCACCTGCCCGGCAGCGGACAATGCAGATGCCCTATCACCTCGTCCAAATGATTGAGCAACAACAACTGATCCACCAAGTGCAACGGCAGTCATCACGGATATGATGATCCACGTAATACCATCAGTTAAACCAACAGCGGCGGTTTTATCCGCACCAAGACGTGCAACAAGTACAGTACTGATGATTCCCATCAGTACCACGCAGGAGAGTTCCAATATAATTGGCCAAGTAAATGGCCAAACATTACGTTTTAATAAAACTTTATGACGATAACGAACTTTTAAAGATAACTTTGGAAACAAAGGCCCACGAGTCATTTTCTCTGTGGGTCCAGGCTCCGAAGAAGAGTTTGACATGGCGACTCCTACTTAACGCGCAACCATAGCCATTTCATTGTGTGGCTGACCATATATCACATCTCGGTCATATACCACTTTTATTTCACCGTTAATGTTGCGATCACCATGTAAATAACCACCAGTTGAAATCATCTGAGGAATATCATCATATACACCTGCATACGCGGCTTCTAATGCCAACAAAGCATATGCAATTGGATCATCTAAACGTGCGTGCTCTTGAGAAAGATCTTCAACAAACAGTCCGCTCTCTTTGTGGTAGTGCTGATGAATTAAGTTCTGAGCTACACAATCAGCCAAAGTAAGAAGACGTTTATCGTCACTATGTTGGAATAGTTCCAGTAGAGCAAATAACAGATAGGTAGACGCAATAGATGTGTCTTTAGCCACAGATGAAGGTACCAGTGTTTCTGCATCTAGTGAGCCAAGCCCAAAACGTTCAAACATCTTCGCCGCTAATTCTTTCACTTGGGAATCAGAACTTGCTCGTGAAGCTCGAATCAGTGTTAAAAGGTATGCTGGATCCGCCGGACGACGAGCTAACGTTGTACCCATGTCACCATAATAACCATGACGTTTGAATGAGAAACCCGTTAAATCTGTACCATCAGTCCACATTGGAAGTACTTCGTTAGTTTCTGTATCCCATGCGTGAGAAAAATAGCCAACGATACCTTCAATAACCCAGTTAAGCCATTCTTCGTCATTCAAGTTTTGTACACAAGAAAGCATTGCTAGTGGGTTATCTACGACAACAGCCCAGCAGTCACGGAACAGAACATTAGCCTCTAATGCGATCTTTCCAAACTCAGGGCCAAATTGGCGTCTAGCGCGATCACCAAACCAAGAATAAGTAATTCGGTCATCTTCCGGAATTGGCTCACGCTGTTTCGGTGAAGAGAACTGATACACTGGCATATGAGTTTCTGGATGGCGAGCAGCAACAAACTGACGATAAAGGTGTTTCGCCCACTTTAGAGCGTCTTCATCACCTGTGTAACGGTAGTAATGACAAGCTGCATAAATTAAGTCCGTGGAAGCATTAACAAAAGTTAGGCCAACAGTTTCTGGTAACTCTGGCCATTTTTTAGGATCAACCACTTCTTTTGGCTGATGCAATTTAAATAGGTCATCAGGACACTCTTTACCGTATTCACCATGGCGAGTTAAGTCTAACTTTTCCCAATCCGTTACGTGCGCAGCCCAAAAACCTTTTAAAAAGTTTTCTGTTGCTTCTGGCTGCATTTGGAATAGCAAATCATAAAACGGGAAGTGATGCTTAAGCTCGTGCACACACTCTTTACTTGCAGGCCCTTCAATATCACCATTTTCCAAATTGACAAAACGATGTCCGCCCCACTGAAGTAACCCACTTGCTTTGTCAGCATAGTTATCTAAAAAGTATTCCGTAATATTCTGCGCTTCATGCAAATACAAGTTATTACCGGTTAACATACTCAGTGCAAGAAAACCACGCATTAAGTTCTGCTGACTGGCGAAATTACTCATCGGGACATGGTGTCCATCTGGGTAAATCCATTCAACTGGCTTTAGCGTTTTAATATTAATACCATCGGCAATTAAAGGGCTATGAGAGGATTTTCCAAGCTCTAAAGACTGTTGATAGAAACGGTTGATGATGGGAAGTAGAGAAACTCGAGACTCAGACATAATACTCTCTCCAAAAGCAGGAAGGTGTTGATAACAAGCGAGAAAATATAACTCGTATACTTTTTCGTTTGCTATAAACAAGCATACCCAAGTGACGTGACGTCACTTGGGTATTTAGTCTCCCCGAAAGGAGACTAAACTCACGCATTATTAGTTAATACGTTTAAGGATACGGTTACCGCGACGGATAAAGTCAGACGCTGCAGATTTAACATCTGTTTGACCGTAATCTAGTTTTTCCATGACTTCACCATATAGCTCCATTAGCTGAGCGTTATCAGTGTAAGTTGTTGGAAGAATTACTTTAGGTAGTGATTGACCTTGTAGGTAACCTAGGTAACCCAAGCCGTTTTGGTCAATTGCGTTAGCATCATGTAGAGCTTGCAGACCTTCTGAGCTTAGAGGAATACCACGAGATAAGCCTAGGATCTTAACACCATCAGGATCGTTCATCAGGAAGTTGATCAGCTTCGCAGCTTCTTCAGGGTGCTTAGTATTACGCCCCATAGAGAACATCATTGATGGACGAGCAAGTAGACCAGAGTCAGTTGCGCCTGGTGCCATTGGGTATGGAGCTAGTTCTAGAGTCATTGAAGGATCTAGGTTAGCGGCGTATTTACCAACGGCTGTATCCCACATGTATAGACCACCGAAGCGACCATCAATCCAAGGACGCATTTCGTAAAGGTTACCTTTACCGTATGACGCGAACTCTTTCGTTGATGGGAATACGTGGCTCTTAACTTGATCTACGTAAAGTTGGAAGAATTTTTCCATCTCTTTTTGATCGTAGTTTAGAACAACTTTCTCAGCGTCGATAATGTCTTTGCCCATAGTTTGAATCATGAGTGAACGGTTCATAGCGAACACGTCACGAGATTCGATAACTAGCGGGTAGTAATCAGCACCAAGATTCTTCTCGAATGCTTTACCAGCAGCCATTAGCTGATCCCAGTTTTCTGGGTATTCAACTCCTGCTTTTTCGAACATTGTCTTGTTAAAGTAGAACACGCGAGAAGTCATACTTACTGGAAGACCATTCACTTTTCCGCCGATAGTAGTCATATCTAGTGCAGATTTAGGGAACGCAGCCATATGAAGAGCATCTTTCTGCTGGTTCATATCGTAAAAGCCGTCACCATTCTTAGAGAATAGAGGTAGCCAGTTGTAGTTAGTTTGCATTACATCTGGTTCAGTGTTACCTGCTACCTGAGTAGTCATACGTGAAGTGTGACCATCCCAACCCGTGTATTCAGCTTTAACTTTAATACCAGGGTACTTCTCTTCAAACTTTTTCAATGCTTGCAGTGTAGATTGGTGACGGTCATTACCACCCCACCAAGACATACGTAGTTCTACATCAGCAAATGCTGAAGCAGACGTAGCACCAATTGCAGCAGCGATAAGTGTAGTCAATACCTTTTGATTCATGGAAATGTCTCCAGTTTTATTTTAGTAGAGAAATATTTTTCTCTGTTTTCTTATCGAAAATATGCACTTTGCTCATTTCAACAGCAAACTTCACATCTTTCTGTAGTTTCATGTCTAACTTAGTGCGAACATCGTCAACAGGTACACGTGCAGTTAGCTCTTTATCACCAACACGGAAGTAAACAAATACTTCATGACCCATGTTCTCCATACGAACAACATCACCAACGATAGTTTGAACATTTTCATCATCAGCGAGAGAAAGAGTAATATTGTCTGGACGAATACCGAACACAGTCTTGTCGTAACCGTTGCCACGTACTGCTTGCGTTTTCGCTTCAGGAAGAACTAGACGTTGGCCACCTAGAGAAACAAACATCTGGCCATTTTCATCTGTTAGCTCTACGTCAAGTAGGTTCATTTCTGGCGCGCCGATGAAGCCAGCTACGAACATATTCACTGGGCTGTTGTATAGCTCAGTAGGTGTATCAACTTGCATGATTTCGCCAAGTTTCATTACACAGATACGGTCGCCCATTGTCATCGCTTCTGTTTGGTCGTGCGTTACGTAAACAGCCGTTGCTGGGTTACCAGACTGCTTAAGGTGACGGTGTAGATCAGAAATACGAACACGCATCGATGCACGTAATTTTGCATCCAAGTTTGATAGAGGTTCATCGAATAGGAACACTTCTGGTTTCTTAACGATTGCACGACCTACCGCTACACGCTGAGCCTGACCACCAGAAAGCTGACGTGGTAGACGATCCAGTAGCTCTTCAATTTCAAGAATTTCAGCAGCTTCTTTAACGCGTGCTTCAATTTCTTCTTTTGGAAGCTTTTGCAGTTTCAAACCAAAACCTAGGTTCTCTTCTACTGTCATGTGTGGGTATAGCGCGTAGTTCTGGAATACCATCGCGATGCCGCGATCTTTTGGTGCCAAGTTATTCACTACTGTACCACCGATAGTGATTTCACCACCGCTGATTGTTTCTAGACCCGCTAACATACGTAGCGTAGTGGATTTTGCACAACCTGATGGGCCTACGATTACTAGGAACTCACCATCTTTGATTGTTAGATCGATACCGTGTACTGCTTTAAAACCGTTTGAATAAACTTTCTCTAGTTTATTAAATTTAACTTCTGCCATTTTACTTACTCCAAAAAATTAACCTTTAATACCGCTGCTAGCTGCGCCTTCGATAAAGTACTTCTGAGACATGAAGAACACGACGATTGACGGGATGATAGCGATAGATGCCATTGCTAGGATTTCATTCCACTTCGCGCCTTCTGTAACGTCGATTGACATTTTCAAAGCAAGTGCGATTGGGTACTTCTCTACACTTGATACGTAGATAAGTGGACCTAAGAAATCGTTTACTGACCACATGAACTGGAACAGTGCAACAGAGATGATTGCTGGGCGGATAACAGGAACCACTACGTGCCATAGCACTTGGAACGAGTTACAACCATCAATCATTGCAGCTTCTTCCATATCAGTTGGTACACCACGTAGGAACTGAACCAACATGAATACGAAGAAACCTTGTGTTGCAAATGCCAATGGCAAGTACAATGGTAGATAACTATCAAGTAAACCCATTTCGCGGAACATGATGTATTGCGGAATAAGTAGTACAGATTGTGGAAGCAGGATGCTTGCGATTAGCGTAGCAAACCAGAACTTCTTAAACGGAATTTCAAAACGCGCAAACGCGTATGCAACAATAGTTGAAGAAATTACAGTAAGAATAACTTTTGGTAATACATACAAGAATGTATTGATAATGTAGTGACCAAACGTAAATTCAGTACCGGTTTTCCAACCGTTAATGAAACCTTCTAAACTCCACTCACTTGGAATTAAGCTCATAGAAGAGAAGATTTCATGGTTTGGTTTCATTGCTGCAGTAAACATCCACAATAGTGGGTAAAGCATTAGGAAACCTACAGCAATCAATACGATGTAACGAATTGCTGCGTTAATCTTTTCACGACGAATCGTGCGCTCATTTTCTACGTTAGAAACAGAAGTCTCTGAAATTGCAGTTGTCATTATGATCTGCCTCCCTTATCACCTGAGTAGAACACCCAGTACTTCGACGAACGGAATGTGATTGACGTAAAGATTGCAACTACGATAAATAGTGCCCATGCCAATGCGCTGCCGTAACCCATATCAAAGAACTTAAACGCCGTCTCATAGATATATAGAGAGATCAGGTAAGTAGACTTCATTGGGCCGCCACCAGTGATTACGTAAGGAGCTGTAAACTCTTGGAATGCCTGAGTTGTTTGCATAATGAAGTTAAAGAAGATAACTGGTGTAATTAGTGGCACAGTTACTTTCATAAACATTTGCCATTTACTTGCACCGTCGATCATCGCAGCTTCATACTGAGATTGTGGTACGTTTTGTAGTGCTGCTAGGAAGATAACCATCGCAGAACCAAATTGCCACGCACGCAATAATGTAATAGAGAATAGCGCGAATGCAGGTTCACCTAACCAGTTGATAGGATCGATACCAATAAAGCCTAAAGCACCGTTTAGTACACCATCAATAGCAAATAGAGCGCGCCAAAGTACCGCGATTGCAATACTACTACCCAGAATTGAAGGGATATAATAGGCAGTACGGAAGAAGCCAATACCTCTTAACTTGAAGTTAAGGATAAACGCGATGCCAAGTGCAAATGCTAGTTTTACTGGAATGGTCAAGAAAACGTACAAGAATGTAACGCTCATTGATTTCCAAAAAGTATCATCTTCTGTGAGCATGTACCGATAGTTTTCAATACCGATGAATTCTGGTGAAGTCATCATGTCATAATCGGTAAAGCTCATCACGAATGATGAAATGAACGGAAAAGCGGTAAACATTATCAACCCTATGATATAGGGAGATAAGTACGCTAATCCAAGCTTACGATTTTCATACATTTTCTCGTCCTCGTATAGATAAATGACCGATGGGTTAGATACGTTCTCCCAGAGACCCATCGGCTTCCGCTATCTATTAAACCGTAATTTATAACGATTACCATGCGAAAACTCATTATTTGTGATCTTGGATATTATTTTTTTATTAAAGTAATAAAAAAATGAAACGAAGTTCCTATTTTAGCGATTATATGTTTCTAAATTTAAAATTTTCTTGATTTCCATGGAAACATCCCAGGTCTGACCAGAATGTATTGTAAATTAAAGCTATATTGATAGTTATAAATAGCTATCCTTGATGAAGCAGCCAAATGCACAAACACTAAATATTGATATAAATCAATTTTAATCACGGTTAGCGTTTTTATTAAACAAAAAAACAAATCACATTTATAAAATAATTATCAGCAGTTTATTAAATGATTGTTTTATCAATATTGAATAATAAAATACATTTGAAGAAAAATTGATTTAACAGAAATACTATTATAACAAAAACCTAACACCGCTTCCCACTGCCGCTACTTCACCTATCAGACAAAACCTACCTATCAAATAAGCATCAGACTACATTTTTGAATAATCATCATGAGTGACTTGCTATAAACGTGAGATTTTCTTCCGTATCTGAATATCCTTGTCAATGAATCCAACCCCTATTTAATACCTGAAAACGTACTATCCATTACCTAATCAAGTCTACAGCTTGGATTAAATCAATTCACAAAACTAATAAATCATCAAAATAGAATTGGTAACTGCGTTAAAAACCGATACAAATGTTACACTGATCACACCGAATCAGCTTTAATATATAAAACACTGTTTCAAAGATCACACATTTTAGAAAGTTCCATTTTAAAAAAATTTTTTTCAGTTAAATTGAACATCAAGTCATAAATAAAAAAACGGTGTTTTAATATGAAAAAAGTCCTTACCTCTGCAATTCTGATGGCTCTTGCATCTTCTACAGTGGTTTACGCTGCTGATTTCGATATTCGTGAAGAGTACAACCCTAGTCACGGTGAAAAGAACCCAGATTACCAACATAAATATCGTATCGCTTTCAACAACCGTCTAAGTAACGGTATCGGTTTCGGTGTTGAAGCTAAATATCTTTCTCCTACTGGCCAAAGTTTCCTGCAAGATTTTCAAACAGCAGGTACTCAAGCAAACATCAGCTATGCATGGAAATTCGCTGACGACTTTACTTTAACTCCTCAGCTAAAAATTGAAACCAACGATACATATAAACTGTCACAACAAGCTAACTTAACACTAGCTTATAAGTTTAGCCGTGATTTTAGTGCGTCTGTTCGTTACCGTTACAACTATGACACTTGGGCTGAAGAAGATACAAAGGGTAATGATACAGGTGCAAAAAATTACAGTGAACACTACAACCAGTTCTCAGTTGCAGCTAGCTACAAAGGTATTGAAGATTTAGCACTAAGCACTGCTGTTGATTACCGAATCAAGCGTTCTCGTTTAGATAATGGCGTAGAAAAAAACACTGTTGATGAAGATAACAAAGGTATCAACGAAATTAACTTCAAAGCAGAATACTCAGGCTTTGATAGCGGCTTATCTCCATATGCAGAATACGGTCTATATCCATCATCAAAAGATACAAGTGTTAAGGATAGCTGGCGTCCATACTACCGTGTAGGTCTCAAATACAAGTTCTAATCTGAACTCATAGTCCTGTCTTTTTTAGGCTAGCTCAACGTACCTTTGAGCTAGCCTTTTTTCTCTATTAAATTTTAAAATTTACAATACGTTAGGTGTTTTATGCAATTTTCCAAAATTACTCTTGCTGTTAGCAGCGTACTAGCACTTGGTGCATGTTCGTCAACAACAAATAATCCTGATGAATTGACTTGGCAGGCTGTGACTTTTGGTCAATCAACAGATTTAAATTTTGGCTCTACAATACTGCCAGAAAAAGTGGGCACCAACGAAGTTCTAGTAAATGGTAAACCTGTTCAACGAGGTAAAGTTGCAGAATCATTCACTATTGAGAGTCGCGGCGGCAAGTTAGCTAACTCACACGAAGGTGGTACTTTTTACTATACAAAACTACCAACTAGTAAAAATTTCACTCTTTCAGCTACGATTGTTCTTGAGCAATTGGGGCCTGAAACTGGCTCTGCGCCGAACCGTCAAGAAGGCGCTGGTATTATGGTGCGCGATATCATCGGTGAACCTCGCCAAAACCCTCAACCAGAGGGACTAGAAGAGTTTCCTGCCGCTTCAAATATGGTGATAAATCTTCTACGTGCTAATAAGAAAGAACATAACGGTTTAGTCAATATTGACGCTCAATTCCGAGATGGTATCTACCAACCATGGGGTACCGGCGGCAATAGAATGAGCCGTAACGAATTCATTAAAGGTATTCCGTTTACTGACGGTACTCCATTCAAAATGTCACTGACTCGCACTAATTCTGGCTATATCGTTAGCTATGACAACGGTAGCACAGTGAATACACACGAAGTCAAAAATGCCAACGCTAACATTGTTGAAATGCAAGACCCTGACAATCAATACGTGGGTTTCTTTGCCTCACGTAATGCAAAAATTGCAGTCAGCGATGTGAAACTTGAAATAAGTGACGCAAGCACAATTGATGCACCAAAGTATTCAGCAAAATTACAGGACGTTGTCTTACAGCAAGCATCACCTGATCGAAGCACAATCGCCAACTATAGCCTACAATCCCGTGCAAACTATGCTGGTACATTCACTGTTAGCCGCGAAGGTAATACACTGATTGATAAGCAAAGTGTCAATGCGGGCGATTTTTTCAAATTTGATACATCTTTAAATGCTGGCAATAACGAGTTTTCAGTTACTTACACGCCCTCTGAAGGTCCAGACTTAACATCCAAAACGTATCAACAGTTGGTTGAGAAAGTTGTTCTTCCAGATCCAATGAATATTTCTGTAAACCCAGATGGCAGTAATGGCAATTTGGATTTAGAGACTGCAATCAAACTCGTTGCTCCTGGTGGAATAATTACCCTAGAAGATGGTGACTACCAAGGCATTACCATTCCTGTAACAGTTAGCGGAACAGCTGAAGCACCAAAAACCTTGGTGGCAAAAGGTAACAACGTGCGTTTTATTGGGGATATCCAACACAATGCCAGTTACTGGAATGTATCTAACTTAGAAGTAGCAGGTGCTCGTTATATTGTTTGGGGCAGCTATAACAACTTTAGTCATATTGTTACGCACGGAGCCCAAGACACAGGATTCCAAATCACTTCACCGGACAAATTAGGTCGTGCTTTATGGGCTAGCCATAATATTGTTAGTGACAGTGAAAGCTACAACAACATGGATGATTCACAAATTAACGCTGACGGCTTTGCAGCTAAAATGCGTATTGGAGATGGCAATACTTTCATCCGTTGCGTATCCCACCACAACATTGATGACGGTTGGGATCTTTTCAACAAAGTGGAAGACGGCGCTAATGGTGTTGTGACCATTTTAGATTCAATTGCTTACAAAAATGGCCAAACACTAACTGTTGATGCAAAAGGTGGTACAAGAGGTAACGGATTTAAACTTGGTGGAGAGGGACTACCTGTCGCTCACGTGGTTAAAAATAGCTTAGCCTTCCAAAATAACATGGATGGTTTTACTGATAACTTTAACCCAGGTTCATTAGTGCTTGAAAACAACACATCTATTGATAACACTCGCTTTAACTTCTTATTCCGTAAGAGTCCGTATACAGAACAAGTTAAGCAAGGTAGTTTCGAAGGTAACCGCTCATACCGTTTCTTTGTAGCAAGCAAGTACAGTGATGTTGTGAATGGTGATTCTTTGGTTAACAATCACTTTTATGTAAATGGCAATACAGTTGACCAAGCAGGTAAAGTTGTTCAAGAAGATGTTAGCTTACTGAAAAATGCAAGCGAAGTGACTTCTATTGATGATGAATCATTGCGTGAACAAGTGCAAAAAGTCCACGCGTTGTTAAACTAATTGCTCCCGCTCATATTAAAGTGTAAGGCTCAGTCATCCTGAGCCTTTTTTAATTCTAAACTTTCTCTCTCTATTTAGTTAGAGTGATCTTAAGCGAATATACAAAGGACTGAATACATGTCGAAAACGTATGACATTACTGTTGATATATCAGGTAAAGGCGATGTCGAGTCAATTCAACAAGCTTTGGATTTGGCCCCTCTCAATTCATTACCCTACACCATCTTTATTCAACCGGGTCACTACGAAGAAAAATTACACATCACTCGTCCTAATACTCACTTAGTTGGCGCGTCAAAAGCCAATACCTTCATCTGCTATACTTCGGCAAACGGATTACTCGCTAATGATGGTAAGATTTGGGCAACATACAATAGCTATGTAGTGAATGCCGATGCCACTGATATCACTTTCCAATCATTAACCATTGAAAACACTTTCGATTTCATTGGTAACCAACGAAAAGAAAACACAGACTCATCTAAAATTTCTGCAACTCAAGCTGTGGCACTGCTGGTTGGACACAAAGGTGATAAAATTCAATGTAGAGATTGTACGTTGAAAAGTTATCAAGACACCCTATATGTAAGTTCTGGAAGAAGCTATTTCGAATCAACCGATATTTGGGGCACTGTAGACTTCATTTTCGGCGGCGGTACAGCCTTGTTTAATCACTGCGAGTTAGTTTGCCGCTGGCGAGAAGATAGCTCTGGACACGAACCTCTGGGATTCGTAAGTGCACCAAGCACGCTTATCGAACAAAAGTACGGCTTAGTTTTCTATCGCTGCAATTTAACTAAAGAAAACGAACATGTTCCCAATGCAAGTTACCGACTTGGCCGACCATGGCATCCGACAACCAATTTTTCGGATGGGTCGTATGCTAACCCAAATGCGATTGGACATTGTGCTTATATCGAATGTCAGTTTGATAATCATATTCATGGCTGGGACAAGATGCACGGCAAAGCAAAAGATGGAGCATCCATTTGGTTCTATGCTGAAGACTCTCGTTTCCATACCTTTAACAACCAACCTTTAGCTCAATATGGAGGTGATCATTTTGAAATGAGCACTGATGACAAAATGAATTACAGCTTAAAAAACATTTTCAGCGGCTGGGCACCAAGCCTATTGGCGCAAGACTTCAACTAAAAGATGAGTAACCACACTCAACCCACCTCTCATGTTGCCAAATTTGATACTCATTAATTAACCATAACTCTCACTGTTTTTTGTACCAATAGTGAGAGTTAAGACATCTACAACTTAAATCAGCAAAATCTGACATTCTTAAGGAACGTCTTTAGTCTAAAATCAGCTGTATTAATTATGCTCAAAACATTGAAGCCGGTTATGACATTAGAGCTAGATTAGCCTGAAAAACACACACCAAAATGGCTGACATGATGATAAATAAATCTCTTTTTTATCAATAACTAATAAGAAATTCTCAGTCATAAACACATACAATTTGTAACGCATTTTTATTGCAAAAATCATTTCGAAAATGCTAACCTACTAAAAATAAACCGACGTTTTGATTTTAATCACATACATTTCTATTTTTTTGGTAGAGAATGTACGAAAAATTTTTTTGATGTAAAACTTATGAGATATCACTATGCAATATGATTACATTGTAATAGCTGGCTACTTCGCACTGATGGTTGCGATCAGTCTGCTATTCAAAAAGATGGCTAGCAATAGCACCAGTGACTACTTCCGTGGGGGCGGTAAAATGCTCTGGTGGATGGTTGGTGCTACAGCATTCATGACCCAATTCTCTGCTTGGACCTTTACAGGTGCAGCAGGTAAAGCCTTCAGCGATGGCTTTGCAATTCTAGCTGTGTTCGTTGGTAACATGGTTGCATACGTATTTGCATACTTCTACTTTGCACGTCGTTTCCGTCAAATGCGCGTTGACACTCCTACGGAAGCTGTTAAACGTCGTTTCGGTGATACGAACGAGCAATTCTTCACTTGGGTTATCATCCCACTTAGCGTAATTAACGCTGGTGTTTGGTTGAACGGTCTAGGTGTATTTGCTTCAGCAGTATTCAATGCAGACATCACAACCACCATCTATGTAACAGGTGCAGCAGTTCTTATCATCTCTCTATTGAGTGGTGCTTGGGGTGTTGTAGCATCAGACTTTATCCAAACTCTGATCGTTGCTGTTATTTCAATTGCGTGTGCGGGTGTTGCTCTATACTTCGTTGGCGGTCCTTCTGAAATCATCAACAACTTCCCTGGTGGTTTCGTAATGGGTCCTGACATGAACTACCCATTACTGCTTGTTGGCTCTTTCATCTTCTTCATCGTGAAGCAGCTTCAAAGTATCAACAACATGCAGGAATCTTACCGTTTCCTAAACGCTAAAGACTCTAAAAACGCAAGCAAAGCTGCGTTGATGGCTCTAGTGATGATGGTGTTTGGTGCAATCATTTGGTTCATCCCACCATGGGCTTCTGCAATCATGTATCCTGATGCAGCTGCGGCATACCCTAACCTAGGCGCTAAAGCTAGCGATGCTGTTTACCTAGTATTTGCTCGTGAGACAATGCCTCTTGGTACTGTTGGTCTACTAATGGCTGGTTTGTTCGCTGCAACCATGTCTTCTATGGACTCAGCACTGAACCGTAACTCTGGTATCTTCGTGCGCAGCTTCTACGCAACTATCGTTCGTAAAGGCAAAGCAAACGACAAAGAGCTTCTACGTGCAGGTCAAATCGCTTGTACTATCAACGGTATCTTAGTAATCCTAATGGCTCAGTTCTTCAGCTCACTGAAGCACCTAAGCCTATTCGATCTAATGATGCAAGTTGCGACATTACTTCAATCTCCAATCCTAGTACCACTATTCCTAGGTATCTTGATCCGTAAGACGCCTAAATGGGCTCCTTGGGCAACAGTAGTATTCGGTATGTTTGTATCTTGGTTAGTAGTAAACGTATTTACTCCAAGCTACGTAGCAAACTGGTTCGGTATTGAAGAGCTAACTCGTCGTGAAGCTGGCGAAATGAAGACTATGATCACAATCGCAGCTCACCTATTCCTAACTGCTGGTTTCTTCTGTCTAACCACTCTATTCTACAAAGAAGAGAAAGACACACATAAAGAAGTAACTGCAGAATTCTTCAAAGACGTTGACACTGAATGTGTTGAAGAAGAAGGACAAGACGTTGTTGACCGTATGCAACGCGCTAAACTAGGTACTCTAGTTATCTACATGGCGGCTGGTCTAACAACAATGGTTCTAATTCCAAACCCATTATGGGGACGCCTACTGTTCTTGGCATGTGCGGCAGCAGTATTCGCTGTTGGTTACGGTCTGAAGAAGAGTGCGAAAATTGACGATTTAAACGAATCAATTTCTGTTCGTTAATCAATCTAAAGTGGGCAGCATGAGGCTGCCTACTTCATTTATATTAGGAGATTTATCGTGGCTAAAGGTGACATCCTAAACCTTGAATTCGAAACTTTTACTGATAGTGACACTAACGTAAAAGTAACGCGTATCACCCCTAAAGACGTAATCTGTCATCGTAACTATTTCTACCAAAAGTGTTTCACTAACAACGGTGAAAAACTGCTTCTAGCTGGTGATTTTGACGGTAACCGTAACTACTACCTTGTTGACCTTAAAACTCAAAAAGCGACTCAGCTTACTGAAGGTAAAGGCGACAACACATTCGGTGGTTTCATCTCTACTGATGACAAATCATTCTTCTATGTGAAAGCTGAGCTAAACCTAATGCAGGTTGACCTAGAAACTCTAGAAGAACGTGTTGTGTACACGGTTGATCCAGAGTGGAAAGGTTACGGTACTTGGGTTGCAAACTCTGACTGTACTAAGTTAGTGGGCATCGAGATCCTAAAAGCAGATTGGGCACCACTGACTTCTTGGGAAAAATTCGCTGAGTTCTACCATACAAACCCAACATGTCGTCTAATCAAAGTTGACATCGCAACTGGCGAACTTGAAGTTGTTCACCAAGACAAAGCATGGTTAGGTCACCCTATCTACCGTCCATTTGACGATTCAACTGTTGGCTTCTGTCACGAAGGTCCACACGACCTAGTTGATGCTCGTATGTGGCTAGTAAACGAAGATGGCAGCAACGTTCGCAAGATCAAAGAACACGCTCCTGGTGAGTCTTGCACGCATGAATTCTGGATTCCAGATGGCAGCGCAATGGCTTACGTATCTTACTTCAAAGGTCAATCTGATCGCGTGATCTACAAAGCGAACCCTGAAACACTAGAAAACGAAGAAGTAATGGTAATGCCACCATGTTCACACCTAATGAGTAACTTTGATGGTTCTCTAATGGTTGGTGACGGTTGTGATGCACCAGTTGACGTTGCAGATGCTGAAAGCTACGACATCGAGAACGACCCGTTCTTATATGTACTAAATACTAAAGCGAAAACAGCGACTAAACTATGTAAACACAGTACTTCATGGGACGTATTAGACGGTGATCGTCAAATTACACACCCACACCCATCATTCACTCCAGGTGATGACGGCGTACTATTTACTAGTGACTTCGAAGGTGTTCCAGCGGTTTACATCGCAGACCTACCAGCATCTTTCAAAGCTTAATTTGAACTTTAAGTTCAAAATCTAGAGAAACTACGATTTCTGCCTTAATGCCACTCGCTTCCATACGAGTGGTTTTTTTTATTTTCACTCTTACTTCTTTTAGTTCAAAAATTATCCATCTAATTTTTATGGATGTTTATCACGCTTTTAAGGCTTAGATATCCTCCATCCAAGTCATCCCCCTTCACTACTCCCTCGAAAAATTGCTATACAAGTCTGTGTAGAACCTCTCGCTATGCATCCAATTTGTTATTTAATTTGTGACAAAAATCTATGGAATAACAAATTTTTCATGCGTAAAAAACTAAGCCGCTAACTCTCACATTTTGCTGATGATTCACTGTATTAGCATTTCGTTGAACTTTTCATTTCGGTTTTTGTACCTAACAGTACCTATTTTGCTACTTGCTGTTTGCTCTCAAAAATCGTCATCCCTTTAAATGATTTCAATAAAAATGGATTTGCAAACGTGAACAAAAGAACATTTAAATTATCAATAGTTGCAAAAAGCCTATTACCATTGGTTTCTACTGCAATACTGAGTGGCTGTGGCAGTGACAACTCGAACGGAACAACGTCCAACTCTAGTTCCGATTTTTATTCTACAGCTGAAAATGAAGTCGTTATCTATTACAAACGCGATGCGGCTTCGACATCAAGCGACTATGAAGGCTGGGGATTGCATCTGTGGAATGGAGAAGGTTGTACAAGTACAGATTTAGAAGCAATGGGTATTAAGAGCAGCGGAACAGACTGGGGGTATCCACGCCTTTACGACGGAATTAGCGCAACCTATGGAGCATACTACGTGCTCAAAGTTGATCCAGACGCTAATGACCCATACAAATGTATGAATTTCATTTTACACAACGGCGATGATAAAGCGTTCGGCAGTTCCAACTCTAAAGTTGAACTATCTCAACTTGGGGCTTCAAAAGGAGTGTTTGGCTTTCACGGAAGTAGTGAACTTTTCTATGAGCCAATCGAAGGACTACCCATAGGAATCGATGGTCAAAAAGCACACTGGTTGGATGCAACGACAATTGCATGGGAAGCAGTCGCAAATGCTGATTCAATTAAACTTCATTACAGCTTAAACAACGAAATACAAATCGACGAAAATCAACAAATCACCGCAGGGTCTGCAGTAGAACTAAGTAAATCCGGCGTTCTATCTGACCAGTTAAAATCTCGCTTTCGCCATCTATCTAGCTTGCCCGCCGTAAATATAGATATCGACGACGCAACACTTCATACAATTCTCAAATCGCAAATTGTGATGGTGGCATACAACTCAGACGGCGATATATTATCTGCTACACAAGTACAAAAATCAGGAGTCTTAGACGACGTATTTGCAAACGCAGATGCAGGTAATGCAGTATCGCAAGAATTGGGGGCGGTGTTGGAAGGTGAAGCGGTAACTTTCAAACTGTGGGCGCCTACAGCCCAAAACGTTTCTCTGATTACTTACGACGAGGACCTACAGGAAGAGTCTATCATTCCGATGACTGAAGACACGGTGACTGGCATTTGGATTTCTGATCCATTAAATAACTTAGTGAATAAGTTCTACCGTTACCAAGTTAAGGTTTACCATCCAACTACAGGTGTTATTGAGACTCGCCTAGTCACAGACCCATACTCATTAAGCCTGTCAACTAATTCGTTGTATTCTCAAGTTGTAGATTTAAACGACTCAAGTTTACTTCCACAAGGCTGGGACGATGATGCTCGCCCAACGTTAGAGAAAGACGAAGATCATGTATTATATGAATCTCACCTTCGGGACTTTAGCTTCAATGACAACAAAGGAACTGCAGCGTACAACGGCAAATACCTAGCACTAACGGAAGCAGATCGCGAATCGGTGACTCACTTACAAGCGCTGAGGGACGCAGGCCTAACAACACTCCATATTCTACCAGCATTCGATATTGCAACCGTAGACGAAAACGAAGCTAACCGTATTGACATTAATGACACCATTGGCAAGCTATGTTCCATCAAACCGGACGCATCTGTCTGTGAATCAGCGGATGAGGCAAGCAGTATCCAAGATGTACTCAACAGTTATGATCCTACTACAGGTTCTGCTCAATCACTGATGAGTGATCTGCGAGGACTTGACAGCTTCAACTGGGGTTATGACCCTTATCATTACACAGTGCCCGAAGGCAGCTATGCGACAAATCCAAACGGCTCTCAACGCATTCTCGAGTTCCGTGAAATGGTTCAATCTGTACACAAAATGAATCTAAAACTGATCATGGACGTTGTCTACAACCATACTAATGCATCAGGTGTTAACGATAAATCCGTACTCGATAAAATTGTACCAGGGTACTATCACCGTCTAAATGTAAATTCCGGCGGCGTTGAAAACTCAACTTGTTGTGATAATACTGCTACCGAAAATTTGATGATGGGAAAACTCATGGTCGATTCGCTCAAGGTATGGGCATCCGACTACAAGGTTGATGGTTTCCGCTTTGATTTAATGGGACATCAACCCAAAAACCTTATGGTCGATGCGTTAGAGCAAATCCGTCAAATCGACTCCAATACCCTATTCTACGGTGAAGGTTGGGACTTTGGTGAAGTCGCTAACAATGCTCGTTTTGATCAAGCAACACAACTGAACATGGCTGGCACAGAGATTGGAACTTTCTCTGACCGTCTACGTGACGCTGTCCGCGGTGGTAGTCCTTTTGACGGAGGTGTTGATTCAGAAGGAAACCACTCACTTCGTTACAATCAAGGCTTTGGTAATGCAGCTTATGCAAACGAAGAAACTAAAATGGATGACGAATCTATCAATGAACGTCTACATAACCAAGATTTAGTGCGACTAGGTATGGCAGGCAACTTAGCTGAGTATGTCCTTATCGACTATACAGGCGAAACCAAGCTTGGTAAGAATATAGATTATAATGGAGCACCTGCCGGTTACACTAAAGTTCCATCCGAAAACATCGCTTATGTTTCAAAACACGATAACCAAACTTTGTGGGACAACAACGCATATAAAATCGCAACGGGCACTAGCTCTGCTAATCGTGCGCGTATGCAAAGCGTATCACTATCAACGGTAATGTTAGGTCAAGGTATTCCCTTCATACATATGGGCTCTGAGTTACTTCGTTCTAAATCGATGCAACGCGATTCCTATGATTCTGGTGACTGGTTCAACCGTGTCTTTTTCGATGGGAGTAAAAACAACTGGAATGTAGGATTGCCTCGAGAAGACAAAGACAGCGACAACTGGGATCTTATAAAAACAATTGTAAGTGACAGTACAGCTAAACCTGATACTACTAACATTGAACTAACTAAACAACAATTTCTAGAGCTTCTCAAAATCCGGACATCCAGTGAACTTTTCCGTCTAGATACTGCTCAAGAAGTGATGAACCGAGTCGACTTTCACAACGTTGGCAAAGAGCAGCAATCAGGCTTAATCGTTATGTCTATAGATGATGGGATATCTGCTGGTCAAGACTTAGACCCAATCTACGATGCTATCGTCGTAATTATTAATGCTTCATCGGATGAACAATCGTTTACTGTAACGGGTTCAAGCAGTTTTGAACTTCACGAAATTCAGCAAAACTCAGCGGATGACGTAGTTAAAGGTGCGAATTTTTCTGGAGAAACCTTTACAGTACCAGCATTGACAACAGCAGTCTTCGTACAACCTCAAGTTGGCGCACAAGGAGCCGGTTTACCTGTAAACACGTCGAACAAAGACGTTTCAAGCATCCCACCTTACGGCGAAACTGTTGTTTACGTAAAAGGAACAATGAACGGATGGTCCGACAATCAGGACTGGGCAATGACATTTATCGGTAACGGCGTATACTCAGTAACTGGAGCACTAGCAGCAGGCAGCCATGAATTTAAGTTTGCTGATGCCAGTTGGTCGAATCCAAACATAGGTTGTGCCTTATCGGAACAAACCAGTGATTCTCTTGAGCTTGGAACTAGTGATAATTGCGTTCTAAGTGTTGCAGAAACTGGAAGCTATACTTTTATCCTAAACGCAAATGAAAGCATAGAAAATCCAATGATATCTGTAACTAGAGCGTCATCTGAGCTCTAAGCATTTAGCAATGTTTAGTAACTGAATAGATAAACTTCTAGATGCCATCCATTTTATGTGGATGGCATTTAAGCAGCTAATAGATTGATATATACGTAACCTATTGAGTCACATGTACATACTCGATTACTACCTGGTTACCTTCGACATACACTTTTTGTATTTCACCATCTACACAAATTCTATTTCGTAAATAGACAGAGGATTCCACTTTACCGCAACTATACTTCAAAGTTGGTAAAACATTTGCTGGTTCCACATGTAAATGTTTACAAAACTTGGTTACAAAGGACATTGATAGTGGCTCTGTACCACGTAGAAGGTTTGAAAACTCAACTTGGCTCACACCAAGACGCTTTGTTATTTCCATTTGAGTTAGATGCATCTTCGCCTTCTGCGACATCCACACGTCATATAACGCTTTGCGATCTTCTTGACAAAACTCCACTCGAATTCCCTTAAACCATCACTTGTTCATATGAATACAATGCCAAATCATTAAGACAAATATGTCAATGTAGAGTGAGATTCTGTTCAATCTTGCGGGGATATATAAGAAGTTTGTAATACCAATCACATCATCTAATCAATCGAGTACCGATAAGCATCACCTCCGAGTCTTAGAAGACTCGACGGGGCCCCAAAGATGGAGTAAACGATAAGTGCATGTTTATGGTCGGTGCTCATTGTCTAATACTGAACAGATTAATAGTGACATTGGTATAAAACCATCTTCTTTAAACGTAAAAAATAGAATATAAAAAAGCCGTATGTCACTATACAACATACGGCTTTTTACGATTTAATCGAATTAATTTAGTCTGCGTACGGGTAAACTGTACAACCTAATTTTTCTGAAATGCGGCGCGCTGCTGCATGTAATTCACAGATGTACTCTGCTTTTTTCTCTTCAGTAAAACGGATGGTTGGAAGAGAAATACTTAAGCCAGCAATCACTTGGTTGAAACGATCATAAACTGGCACAGCGATACATCTTAGACCGATTTCTTGTTCTTCAACGTCCTCAGCGAAACCTTGATCTTTAACCAATGCTAATTCAACTAATAGTGAATCGACATCTTTGTGAGTGCGCTCTGTAGTTTGAACGAACTCAACTTCAGAGAGGATATCGCGAACTTCCTGTTCTGGACGAACACAAAGCAAAACTTTACCAATTGCAGTTGAATAAAGCGGGTTACGACGACCAATACGCGATTGCATACGCAGGTTGTACTTAGAGTCCAATTTATGCACATAAATAATGCTATCGCCATCTAGAGCACCTAAGTGAAGTGCTTCCATAGTTAAATCCGAAATACGGCGCATTTCGCCATTCGCTAATTCAACCAAATCAACGTACTCAAGTGCAGCCGCGCCAAGCTCAAATAGTTTTAGAGTTAGCGAATAGTTCTCGGTTTCACCTTCTTGAGATACATAACCAAGAGATTTCATCGTTTGTAAAAAACGATACACCGTACTTTTCGACATCATCAATCTTTGAGCTAGCTCACTGATTCCGATATCTTTTTGAGTCGCAAGCGCCTGTAAAATACCGAATGTTTTTAATACGGATGAAACCGATTCGGGTTGCTTGTCAGCTGTCATCTTGTTTTACCTATTTTTAATATTCATTTTATCGACATACTCTGTATCGCCCAATAGACAGTTGACATGAGTTCGATTCAAATAGACTGCCACACATTGCAGCACTCCCAAAACTAAAACACGTTTCTAAACGAATAAACGTCTAGCCAATAATTTAAAATAATGTTCTCCAAAAAAATAGGGTTCAGTTATCTTTTTTCGCAATTTATCGCTGGATTTAACAGTTTTAGTGATTTTTATTGCCTTTCATACAAAAAAAGTTAGGTAGTCAAACAATTACATATCATTTAATAAACATTATCATCATGAGCTCTAAATGATAAAATCTCTCACTAACTCACGTTGCCTTAGAGACACTTGTTTTATCTCATTGATGCTATCAGAAAGTGATTCAACACTTCTTATGCTGCTATTCGAGCTGATTTTAATCGCTGCAAGTTTCTCAACCATCACATGACTAGTTGCTAATTGTTGTGAGGTAGCAACAGATATCGAAGCCGACATTTCAGCCGCCGTATCTATGCACATTTTGACTTCTTTTACTGAATCAAATGAAATATTCGAGCTAAGCTGAGCCTCCTGCATACTGGTTTTACATTGTTGAATAAGACTGACTGATTGAGAAACACTACGTTGTAACGACTGAATATTACCTAGTATACCATTCGTAGATTTGGTCGTATTCGTCGCTAATTGCCGAACTTCATCGGCAACAACAGCAAAGCCCCTACCATGCTGCCCTGCTCTTGCAGCTTCTATCGCCGCATTTAATGCTAACAAATTAGTTTGAGCTGCAATTTCCTCAATCATTGATAATGCTGATTCTATATGTTTCGCGTCTTTTACTAAATGCTCAATGGTTGTTACCGCCTGTTCCAAGAGCCTAGACGTAGAGCTAATACACGAATCGTTTAGTGAAATATGTTCATATCCTTTCTGAGACTCTCGTACAGCTAATACCATTTTTTCGTTCGTTTCTTGGGCTTGCTTTGCTACTTGGTTAATAACTTCTTCCATTTGTTCTGTAAGAGAAGCGATTTCGTCAGATAAATCCACTTGTTGCCTTACAAAACACCCGGTCTGATGAACATCAATACTGTTATGCTCAACCACCTCGTTGAGTGTTAGTGAAGATTTCTGTAACTGACTTAGCAATTCACATTGCGATGTACGTACCGATTCAACATGCGAACCTAGCCAAGCCATTTCTCTACTTTTGCTATAAATTGTTTGAAGAGTGAGGTCACGATTTGCCATCGCATTTAGCACCATCCGGAGAGCATTCAATCCTGATTGAATATTTCGAGAAGTGGCGATTACTAATCCTAAAGATAGCAATCCAGTCGCTATGATTAGGGCAATTAGCTGCAACATATAGCTGTTTTGCTGCTCTTTTACCTCCAACACCTTGTTTTGAGCTTCAACGATGACAACATCTCTAAAAGCTTCTAAAGAATTTATTTGCTGTCTAATATCATACGACATTTTCTCAGTCATGCTTTTTTCTTCGAGAGACAGTTTAATCATCTGTAAATGGTTGTAAGCTACACCGTCTATACTAAGACTATGATCTATCAATAACTCAACTAGCTTAATATTTCTCTTCGTCACATGACTTGATCGCAAAGCAAGATCAGATACCATTGCGGTGATATCTCGACTAATCGCTTTATTTTTTTCAAAAAACTCCTCTGTATCATCTAGTCGAAATGAATCTAGTGCTTTATCTGTATTGAACATCAATGAATCTAAACGACTGCTCAAGTTTTCAGCTAACATTGCATTATTCATGTCAGTCTCTGTCGCGGTAACGGTATAGATGAAACGTTTAACTTGTGAAGAAACTAAACGATATTCTTGAATATATTTTGCTTGATCTACGCGCAAATCATCATGTGCTTTCATCATGTTGGTCAAGCGTTGGAAATCCTGTTCAAAGGATTCTGGTACCACCCACTCCAGACTAGCTCCATCATTCTGCTTATCTATATTGGCAACTGTTTGCTTGGAAAAAATGATGTGTTTTAACACATGTTCACTAATGTCTTTCCATGTATCGGCATTAAAATTAGCTATATCTGTTTCTAACTCCACTAACTCCTTCTCCACAACAGATAAAAGAGCTAGCTCATCCATAGAGTACTTGGCTATGTAATCTAACTGATCCGTTAATTTCTGGCTTTGCCAAAAGCCAATACCACCAATCATCGCAATCACCACCAGCAACAAACTAGTGACAAAATAAAACCTACCAACGATCGACATTCTGTGCCAAACATTCATGCTAGATCTCCAACGAGACAAGCCTTCTCAGTGTCCCTAATGAGAAGGCTTCAATTAACAAAATTAAACTAACTCGGCTGATGTTTCTGATGCTAATTCAGCAATCGGTACAGCCGCGATTAATTGTTGTGTATAGGCTTGCTCAGGGTGATATATCACTCTGTCTACCGAACCCTGTTCAACAATTTTTCCGTTTTGAAGCACTAACACCCGATCACAGAAATACTTCACGGTAGCAATATCGTGCGTGATTAGAATGAATGCCGTGCCATATATATTTTGAAACTCAATAAGCAAATCCAATACTTGAGAACGGAGAGATACATCAAGAGCAGCAGTAGCCTCATCAGCAATCACAACTTTAGGAATAGTGACTAATGCCCGAGCAATGACTATCCTCTGCCTTTGACCTCCAGAAAATGCATGAGGATAGCGACTAGAAAATTGAGGCAACAACCCCACCCACTTCATAATGTTACGTACACGCTCTTCACGCTCTGCTTTATTCATTTCAGTACGTAGCTTAATCAGTGGTTCTTCAATGATGTCGAACACTGTCATACGAGGGTTCAAAGACGACCAAGGGTCTTGAAAAATCAAACGAAGGTCTGCAAATAGTGGATCACGAACTACACGCTTATAGTTGGACAATTCGATTTCAACTCCACCCTTTTTATCAACATATTGAATCGTACCTGATGTCGCTGGTGACATTCCCAAAATGGCTCTACCAAGGGTACTTTTACCCGATCCCGATTCGCCGACAATCCCCAGTGATTCTCCCGGATAAAGTTTGAGTTGTGCGTTGTCAACAGCGGTCATCGTACTCTTTTTCTCAAACATTTTTGCAGGCTTATGAAAGACTTTCGTCACGCCATTCAAATCCAAAATTGGGCGTATCTCATGGCCTTCTTGCATTCGATACGGTACTTTCACCTTTGAAGGCCTTTCTAATGACCTTGTTGCTTCCATTAATTTCTTGGTATATGGATGCTCTGGGCATTCAAACACTTGTCGAACGCTACCACATTCAACTACCTCTCCTTTTTCCATCACCACAACTCGGTCCGAAATTTGAGCGACAACCCCTAAGTCATGAGTAATAAACAAAATTGCCATACCAATTTCATCTTGTAGTTTTTTGAATAGCTGCAAGATTTCTGCTTGCGTTGTTACATCCAATGCCGTGGTGGGTTCATCGGCAATCAAAACATCTGGACGCGAGGCAATCGCCATAGCAATCACTACTCGTTGTCTCTGCCCACCAGACAACTCAAATGAGTATTTGTTGATTAAACTCGATGGTTCGGGCATCTGAACTTGTTCGAGTAATTCGATAGCACGTAAATGCGCGACTTGTTTGGTCATGCTAGGGTCAACTAAACACAATACCTCTATAATTTGATCACCCACTGTATGAACCGGACTTAATGCCGCCATTGGCTCTTGCGAAACCAAAGAGAAATTGAAACAGCGTAGAGAGCGCATGCTTTTACTACGAGGATCAATTTGTGCGATGTCAATAACATCATCGGTTTCGGTTGTATAAAGAATTTCACCAGAATCGATACGGCCTGGTTTATCCAAGAGCTGCATAATGGCGGATGATGTGACCGACTTACCTGACCCAGACTCGCCGATGACAGACAGTGTTTCACCACGATATAAATCGAACGAAACATTTTTGACAGCATGGAAATGTTCCATGCTGGTTGGGAAACTCACATTGAGATTCTTTATTTGTAGAATTTTATCGCTCATTATTTTGTCCCTTGATCATGGTATGGGTCACACGCATCACGTAGACCATCACCAACGAAATTCATCGCTAGAATTACTATAATTACAGCCACCGCAGGGATAAGTAACCAGGTTGCTTCAGCTAACGCTCGGATGTTTTGTGCCTCTTGAAGTAAAACACCCCAGCTCACCATAGGAGCTTGTAATCCTAGTCCAAGGAAACTTAATGCTGTTTCACCAAGGATCATCATAGGAATGGCTAGAGTCACAACTGCAATAATGTGGCTCATGAAGTTCGGTACCATATAACGGCGGATAATTTCGAACGGACTGTTACCATCCAACCAAGCCGCAGCTACATATTCCTCTCCACGCAAAGACATAAAGCGGCTTCGCACCACCCTCGCCATATCTGGCCATGAGACGAGCCCCAGAATGATGGTGATTAGAAAATACTTAGTAAGTGAGCTCCATTCTGCTGGCAAAGAAGCTGACAGAGCCATCCACAACGGAAGCGTAGGAATCGATTTGATAAACTCGATCGTACGTTGAATGATATTATCGATGGTACCGCCAAAGTAACCAGATATGCCACCGATCAAAATACCCAATACAAAAGTCGTTAATACCCCCATTAAGCCAACGGACAAAGAAATGCGCGCACCATAGATAAGGCGTGACAACATATCTCGCCCCATACGATCAGAGCCCAAGATAAAGAAAGGTTGCTTTGTGTCATGCGGCACAATGAACTTATAACTCATAGGAATAAAACCCATTAGCTCATATGGTTCTGTCTTACCAAAGAATGAGAAGTAAGCTTTCGTGTTTAGATCTAACACATAATGCCTTTTTAAGGTGCGCTTATCTGTTTTACTTTGATACAACTCCAAATGTGGAGCCCAACGCCATCCTTCAGTGCTGTTTTCAAACAAACTAACCGACTGCGGAGGAGAATAAGTGTAGCGTCGCCAGTTTTCACTGGGGTCAAATGGAGCAAAGAACTCAGCAAATGCTGCGATAACATAAACAATCACTAGAAATTTCAAACTGTACCAAGCCAGTTTGTGTTGGCGCATTTTCAAACCGATCAGTTGCCACTGAGTTGCAGTACTTAAATCGATATTTTTCTTGCGGCGTTTAAACAGATGCCCAAGATTTCGAATAGCAGACGTAGTCATAATTAAAACTCCTTCGCAACGCCGACACGTACTCGAGGGTCAATCCAGTACAGTAAAAAGTCAGAAATCAATGTGCCAATGATGGTGAGAATGGACATAATCAATAGAACATCGCCAGCCACATACATGTCCTGTGAGCGTAAGGATGCAAGCATTAATGGGCCTAGTGTTGGAATGTTCATCACTTGGCTTACGATAATATCAGCTCCAAGAAGTGCTGGAAGCATCCAGCCGATAGTTGAAACGATAGGAAGCACAGCGATACGTACTGGGTATTTCAAAATGAGTTTTGCTTCCGTTTGTCCCTTGGCTCGAGCCGTTTTTACATATGGCTTTTTCAACTCATCAAGTAAGTTTGCACGCATGATTCGAATAATACCGGCCATACCTGCAGTACCGACAACTAGGATATAAATCCAGCTTCTTGAAGCTGCATCAATCAGTTTGCTCCAAGACATAGGTTGGTCTAGATATTCGTCAGAATACAAGCCTGACACAACAGTATCGAAGCTGTAATAACCGATTAGCAATGCAACAATAGCAATAACAAAGTTAGGCGTTGCCATACCAATAAAACCGAAAATCGTTGCGACATAGTCACCCCACGAGTACTGACGTAAAGCCGAGTACATACCAATTGGGATAGCGATTAAAAATTGAAAGAAGAAGACTGCTGCTGCAAGTGCAACCGTTGGCCATATCCGAGGTTCAATCGTTGTCCATACAGATTGGTTAGTGGTTAACGAAATACCAAGGTCCCCCACTAATAATCCAGATATCCAATTGAGATAACGCTCCCAGAGAGGCTTATCTAGACCATACATCTCTCGCATAGTAAAAATCATCTGTGGATCTACCGTTTGCCCCATAGATTGAAGCTCGGCAATTTTGGCGGAAGCAAAATCACCAGGAGGAAGATCAATGACAGCGAATACGACAATAGATACAGCTAACAATGTGACGAGTATCGACACTAGCCGCTTACCTGCAAACAGAAAAAAACTGTTCATTACTGTTCCTTAATAGTGACAACAAACTCTGAACAATGCTTAAGGATGCGTTAAACCGAATCATTCCATATGAGTAGATTTATAAAACGCACCACTGATAAATTTAATAATTGCTATGAAAATCCATAGAAATGCCCCACACCCAAGTGGGGCAAAAATTAAGAAAAGTTATTTGTTATTGGCTTTTCCAAAGCTGGCTCATACGCATTGGTCCCGGAGTTGGGAAGTTGTAGTTTTGCGGCATATTTTCTGGAACGTTTTGCAACTTATTGCTGACAACGACACCAGCAGGCATTGCTTCAACAGTACCCATAACATAGAAGTTTTCCTTAGCAATTTGGATAATTTCTTTCATGTAGTTCTGTTGTTTTTCTTGAGAAGAGGTCTGCTTCAATTTGTTCCATAAATCGATTTGGTGCTTGATATGCTTAGGTGGCTCGACTGCATACTCGTTGTCAGGTTCACTTGCCCATAGGTAGTATCCCAATCCCCAAGTCGATTCTGGGCTAAATGGTAAGTAAAAACGCGCTTCATCAATAATACCTACACCACCATCGCCGATAATGGGAATAAGATCGAAGTCATTAGTCAGGCGTAAGTTAATTACATGGTTAATTTCAAGAACACGAATATCCAAGAAAATACCCACTTCTTTCCATTGGTTCTTAACTAGCTCTAAAGAGTCGGCAAGAACACCTTTGTTTGAAACTTTTGACAGCGCTTCAATACGCAAACGCTCACCATTCTTCAGTAAACGGTAGCCTTCGCTGTCGCGTTTAGTCAGGCCAAGGGAATCTAGAATGTCATTCGCCTTTTTAAGATCAAATTCCGTGTACTGCTTTGCCATTTCTTCATCGTAGAAAGGTGAAATGCTAAGCGGCGCAGCTTGAAAAGCTCCTACAGCACCTGAATAAACCGTTTCACTGATCTCTTCACGGTCAATAGCATGTGAAAGTGCGATACGGAAATCTTTGTTTTGAAAGAGTTCACGCTTAAGTGGGTCTTTCACTGTTTGGTTCAGTGCGATAGCCAACTCAGTACTTTGAGTATTTGGACGAAACTCATAGCTGTAACCGCCTTTATCTTCGTTTTCAATCAACAATGAACGGTAAGAAGTTTGTCCAATATGGCGATGCTGATAATCTGCTTCACCATTAGCAGCACGAAGTACCATCTCCTCTTGATCTTCACTGTAGCGCCAGCGAACAGCATCTAAATACGGTAACTGGTTACCTTCGGTATCCACTTGCCAGTAGTATGGGTTACGTTCAAATACCGCATAGCTCGCATTTGGCCCAGGAGGAGTAGTGACTTTCCATGCAGTCAGGACTGGGCGTTCAACGTTTGCATAGTGTTCAATAAAGTAATGCGCTTCGCATTTTGTTGATGCGTATTGACGCCATGAATCAAACCCTGCAGCTTTCGCGTTCCCTACCGCTTTATCGTTAAACTTAGGCAAGAACTTAGAACAGTAGTGTTTCGGGAATGCAGTATAACTTTCACTGTCCACTGTCGCTAAGCTGCGGATGAATAAACCATTTGGTTGAGCTAACGTGATTTTTACGCTGTATGTGTCTAACACTTCTGCTTTTGCAGAATCATGATTAGGAAGAACCAGAGGACGGTTACCAGAATGCTCAGGATCGCCTACGATATCGTTGATATAGAAGGCAATATCTTCAGCGGTAAAAGGCGTACCATCAGACCACTTAACACCTTTACGCAGATGAATAATGAACTCTGTATTGTCAGCGTTTGAAGTAAAACTTGTCGCTAAGTTGGGAATAACTTTCGAGTAAGTAGTGTCGAAGTTGAATAAGTTGTCATAAGCAATAGTACGAGTGCGATGACCGTTATCAACCACTTTACCCACTAAATTTAATGTGCCACCGTACTGACCAATAGATTCATTGGGCTCAACGATGAGTGGGTTTTCAGGTAGACGCTGTTCAACTTTTGGTAACTTGCCCGATTTTACTAACTCAGCAAGTTGAGGGGCTTCGTTATAAGAACCAGCCCAACTAGAGAAAGACAGAGCTACAGTAACTGCGACGGCTGCTTTTCCTAGATGAGGTATCTTATTATGTTTTCTCATATTTAACTCCATAAGATGACTAGTGTTTCAACGTTTTTGTTTTCAATGTAATTATTTGAGGCACTTAGAGTATTACTCGTGTAATACTCCCAAACTTCCTGCCAGTACTTGTACTTCAATGTCTGAGTTACCAGCTTGGATAACGCCAGAAATAGCGGGAACACTGGAATGCGGATATACAACGTTAGTGTTTGGAGCACATGGGTAACAACAAGCATGTCCTTGGCCTTTCACTAACCGCAGTTCACTAAATAGATTTTTTGATTCAATACGAGACGGAGCGGCGATAACATGGCTAAACCAACTTCGCCATTCATCCACACAGTATCCCGTCATTATGAAAGACAAATTTCGATCGCTCGTTATGCGATGAATTCGAACTTCGCGATCTGTTTGCAAAGTTTGACAGGTAATAACTCGGCACCCCATAAAAGGAGACCAAATTGAAACTAACGTATCTGCTTCTCGAAAAGCACTTATGTGGTGAGTCCTGCTATACCACTGCATAGTGTCTGGATGTTGAAAAGCCAAAATATTATCACCAACCCACCCTTGATTTATCCAACGTACACTATCGATACAAAATCCATGAGCTGAGCTATATGCGAACTTATAGTATTTATCAGCACATTCTCTTAGCTCGTTGCTGCCCGAAGCATTCGTCAGCAAATAAGTTCCACCGTTTCGCCACTGGAGATGCCTATCGTTGATCCATTGCACTTCAGCCATTTCAGGCAGAGATTCCAATGTTGATTGCCAGAATGGATGAGTCTCTTCCATCGCTAAGGCGTTAAATGCCTTAAACGCTAACAGCGGTGACACAGAACTGGTATAGAACTCACTCATGAGCAAATTGGGATACGCAAACCCTGGTAACAACATACCGTTGCTATCAGAAATGGGTTGATTCGACCACCAGTTCATACCATTGGTCCACAAAGTACGCCATAAGCTTATGTCTGGATGATTCGGGATTACTCTGGCTAGTTCTGCCCAAAATGCTAAAACCGCAAAACGATAGTTTAAAGAACGACCATAAGCTAGTTGGCGTCCTTCTGAGTCAAACCAATTCCGATAGGTTTTTGTAAACTCTAACGCGTTATTAAGCAGCACCTCTTTACGAGGTGAATTGGGATTCCATCGACAATACATCAACGCATAAAGATGGAATCCCATAGGGTTGTAATAATCCATAACCCCCGTAGCACCATCTTCAAACCAGCCTTGTTGAAGCTGCATTTCGTCGATAGATTGAAGATCAAACTCTAAGTTCAGGGTATCAATTTCAATACCCAAACCAGAAAGCGATTCCAAAATAAGAACACGGAACCAATACCAATTATTCGGTGGAAGTGCGATGTAAGTTGACGATAGCAACCAATCAGAGAGGTTTGTTTTTTGCTTTTCATTAAGTGGCTGCCAATAAATTTCAGGTGCTTCTACTAATGCCATCGCAATGGCAGACATTTCAACAACACGCTGGTCGTAGTCCTTCGCATGCTGCCAGAAGTTGCTCAACTCTGGCGTAGTGCCATCAATGATTCTCTGGCTCAATAAATGATTGATTTCTGAATGTATGTGCTTAGAAGGAACCGCTAACCATAGTAAACGACATACATACTCAATATCAGCCGTCTGGCGGGTATAATGCGCCGCACTATTCGCTTGAACATCTAATTTAACTTGGTCAGAAATAATCATGGCGTGCTGATGCAACACGTTTTTGGCTAATTCGGCAACACTCTGGCGAGTGGCAAATAAATTATTTTGTTCAGTTAAATCTTTCCAGCAGACAGACATTATAAATATTCACTCAATTAAGTAATCTGTTTTGTTGGAAATAATTAAATATCACAGGATATTAATATTAAAACGACTTTTTATATTTTCGATATCTGAGTCATAACTTCACCTATTTGTCTCGATTATTTTTAGATTGAATCGCATTTTACAATAAAATATAAAATTACACTTTCATAAAATCAACTCGTTAAATTTAACAAAAAAACTTTCAAAATAAGATAAAAAGATAATTTCTTTAAGCTCGTCGCAAATGTATAATCACAATTTGAAATCTAATATTTTTATCAAATCATATTTAAGTAATAGGTAATTGGTAATTTTTTCATCAAACACTTTTTCATTGCATTTAAATACGGTTGGACAAAGGTAAAAAAAATAAAATACCCTTCGCAAAGATATTGTTTTTCTTTAAAGGATATTCTTCCACTTAACGTGATTCTGTGCGCAGGACAAGCGCCATGACACAAGCGGCGTTGTGAGCAGTTAACACAGTGCAAATCACTTGCCACCAGCTTCCCACAAGCAAAACTCTGTTGAATAGGCGTTTCAATTAGATCTGGATAGTTGTTGCGCTCGATGTTACCAAGCTTAAATTCGGGATAAACAAAATGATCACAGCTGTATACATCACCATTATGCTCAATCACTAAATTGTATCCACACTTGGGAGAGTGGACACAAATAGATGACGGCATTCCCAAGCTCATGCCCAGTGCATTATCAAAATGGCTAACAAATATTTTTCCAATATCCTTTTCGCGCCATGCGTTAAACACGTCAATCATGAAGTGTCCAAACTGCTCTGATCCTACGCTTCGATCAGAAATCCCCACGTCAACCACCGCTTCAACGACAGGAATAAACTGAATGAATTCAGCCCCTAAAGACACTAGGTGTTGGTAAACCCGTCGACCATGACTGCCATTGTTCGCTTGCACAGCGGTAAGCACGTTATATTCCACACCATATTTTTGAAGTAGACGCAGACCTCTTACAGCCTGCAGATAAGAGCCTTTACCATTTCTATACTTACGAAAATGGTTATGCAACTGTTCATCACCATCAATACTGATTCCCACCAAGAAGTGATGTTGTTTCAGAAACAATGCCCAATCATCATCAAGCAATACTCCATTCGTTTGAAACGTGTTCACTACTGTCATTCCATGACGCTTATAATGATGCTGAAATGCTATTGCTTTCTTATAAAACTCAATACCTCGAAGCGTTGGCTCGCCTCCTTGCCAACCAAACGTTACTTCATTAGTGCCACTAGGTTGACCTTCAATATAGGCCTTAATGTGTGCTTCTAACGCTTCGTCGCTCATATCAAAACGATTTTTATTCGGAAAAAGCTCCGATTTATCAAGATAAAAGCAGTAGTCACAATCCAGATTACACAAGGGACCTATGGGTTTGACCAACACATGAAAAGGGTTGCAAGCTGAAGGTTTCACTGTCGTAATATACATATTGATAACTTCTATAGATTATTAACATTCAAAGGAGTAAATAATAGGTGTTGATAATAACATTTAGATAGAGACATTAATTTCCGTTTGCGATCGACTTAAAATAAAGTCATCAAAAAAACAATTTAATTGGCGATAAAATCATATGTATTTTTATATTGAAGTACTAATGATGAATAAACCTAACCTCCTCTATATATTCCCAGATCAATTTAGACAAATGTCGATGAGCTTATGGAATGAACTCTTATTTAATAAACATTGTTCTGGAGTTCCTGATCCAGTTTACACACCAAATTTGGATAGTTTTTCTCAACAAGCTTATCTTTTACCGAACGCAGTAAGTAATTGCCCTGTATGTAGTCCACATCGAGGAAGTTTATTTACCGGTCAGTATCCAAATAAAAGCGGTGTACCACTTAATTGTAATTCTGACCGTATTATTTCTAATCTACCAATAAATATAACCTGTTTTACGGATATTCTTGCTCAGTCAGGTTACCACGTAGGATATATAGGAAAATGGCATCTTGATTTGCCTACACCTAATGCTCCAGATAGACCCGGTGAATACGTCGACCCATCTGTCCCAGCTTGGGATTCCTATACTGAGCTAGCTCGTAGGCACGGAATTCACTATTGGTATGGTTACGGAACGTTTGACAATCACCATAACCCTCACTATTACGACACACACGGTGTAAGGTACGAACCACACACTTGGTCTGCTGAGCACGAAGCCGAAAAAGCGATTTCCTATTTGAAAAATGAATTCGGTGAAAGAGAGGTCGGTCAGCCATTTGCTTTGTTTGTCTCAATGAATCCTCCACACAGCCCCTATCAAAGTCTCAACGACTGCCGCGAGCAAGACTTAAAACTATACGAAAAGTTCATTGATGAACAATTGCTAGTACGAGATAACGCAAATTTAGACTTAGATAAAGCTTCTAGCGCACGGTATTACTTTGCCAATGTCAGCGGCGTTGACCAGCAATTTGGACGGATTATCCAGGCGTTAAAAGATATTGGTGAGTGGGACAACACTATCGTTGTGTTCACTAGTGATCATGGTGAAACCCTGTGTAGTCATGGGTTGACAGACGCGAAAAACGTGATTTATGAAGAAGCTTTTCTTGTGCCATTCTTAATCAAAGATATCGGACAATCTCTTCCTATAGTCTCTTCAACGTTTCTAAATAGCGCAGATATCATGCCCACCGTATTAGAGATGCTAGGTCTAAAAGAACGCTTACCTTCGGGCATTACAGGTCAAAGCAAAGCGCCTTTTATTCTCGATAACACCAGGAGTGAAGCTCCTACCTGCGCACTCTACATTCGCAACTTGGATGGTGATAAAGACGATAACGGTAAAGTTATCAGCTATTTTCCTCAAAGTAGGGGAATTAGAACTGATCGTTATACCTTCGCATTAACAATCGATCGCGATATGAATCTTGATGATATGTTGCTTTTCGACTATAAGACAGACCCCTATCAACTAGCTGACATCTCTTGGCAATGCAGTGCCAGTCTTGCCAAAGAATTGCTTACCCTTCTCGCAGCAGAGCTATCTCGTATTGATGACCCGTGGGCACAACAAAGAATTTTAGACGAACTACTACCTTACCCAAACTCTAAGGAGTTCCAATGACCAACACGCTTCCAAATGTAATTATTCTCTATGCCGATGACTTGGGTTTTGGCGACTTAAGCTGTTATGGTGCGAATAATATCCCCACGCCAAACCTTGATAAGCTTGCGGAAGAAGGCACTAAATTTAGCCAAGGTTATGCCACTGCTGCAACCTGCACCCCTTCTCGCTATAGTTTGCTTACTGGTAGCTATCCATGGCGAAATCCTAATGCGGCTGTGTTGTCCGGTGATGCACCACAAATCATCGGTAAAAATCAGCCTACACTGCCTAAGATGTTCAAAAAGCAAGGCTATCGCACTGGTATTGTTGGTAAATGGCATTTGGGCTTAGGAGACGGTAATCTTGATTTCAATAAATTGATATCTGGTACACCGAATGATGTTGGTTTCGATCAGTCTTTTATCATGGCGGCAACTAACGATAGAGTGCCCTGCGTATACATTGATAACCGAAATGTCGAAAACCTTGATCCAAACGATCCCATAGAAGTCACTTATGACTGGAACAAGGCGTTTACGGATGTACCCAATGGACGAAACCATCCGGAACTACTAGACATGATGTACGATCATGGTCATGACGGTACCATCATCAATGGTGTTAGCCGTATCGGTCATATGCGCGGTGGTCAATCGGCGATCTGGGATGATGAAACCATGGGTGAGCGATTTACCGAAAAAGCCATAGAGTTCATCGAACAAAACCAGCATACGCCATTTTTTCTCTACTACGCACTTCATCAGCCACACGTACCACGCATCCCAAACCCTAAATTCAGGGATACCACACCACATGGTGCTCGTGGCGATGTCATTGTCGAGATGGATTGGTGCATTGGTCAGGTTTTGAACAAACTTGAAGCATTAGGATTAAAAGAAAATACTCTGGTGATTTTTTCTAGCGATAATGGTCCCGTACTCAATGATGGTTATAAGGATCAAGCGATTGAACTAAATGGAGACCATAAGATGGCTGGGCCATTACGCGGAGGGAAATACAGTTTGTTTGAAGGCGGAACCCGAGTTCCATTTATCGTAAGCTGGCCTAACGTTACCACAGAAAAACTAAGCAACGCATTAATCAGCCAAGTTGATCTGTACCATAGTCTGGCAATACTAATTGGCTATCAGTTAAGCGAAAATGAAGCGCCAGATAGTGAAGACCAACTATGTACATTAATCGGTCTTCATCCCTATGGGCGAAAAAACATGATTCTGGAAGGGATGCAGTACAAAAAAGTATTCCGAGATCGACGCTATGTATATATTCCCGCTCATGATGATGACTTTATCTGTCAGTACACTGGCAATGAAAAAGGCAATCTCCCATCACCACAGTTGTATGACCTTTTCGATGATATTGGCCAGCTAAATAACCTTGCTGAAGTGATGCCCGAAAAAGTTGAAGAAATGCAAAATCTATTCGATCAGTTAACTTCACGAGAAAAAACTCGTGCCCCTATTCGTAAACGCATTTCTTTCCCCCGCGTTAGGACGAAGATTTAAGGTCAATAAGAAATACGACAAATTAAAAGGCAAAAAAAGGTGCATAAAAATGCACCTTTTATTTCAACTTGATCTAGATGACTTATACCATATCCTAGATAAAAATATGATCAGACTGAGCATCGGCGAGCAACGAATGGGCGTCAAACGCGCATTCATTCGTCCCTGAATCTCCGCCGAGCCATCCATGGCTCGGAGGGTTTACTTATCGACGCCCATTCACTGATCAGGAAATTTTCCAGAATGGTATTAGTGGGAAATCCACTTCCACTCATAGCTTGCTAACCTAATATCCACCAACTCACCATCTGTATTACGAACAGTCAGAGTCTGAGGCTCACTAGAGTAGTTCACTGCTGTCACTTTTCCTGTTTTAGGGTAATAAGCAACATCCACAAATGGGTGGTCTGATAGCCATACATGATGCTGTGTTTCATTACTACTTAACCATATCAACACATGTTGTAACAGACGCGCGTTCTTCATATTGAATAATAGGTTTCCCATATACACTGAGCGCCCTTTGCCATAATTACGAGCAGTGAGCGCTAAGTGTTGCCCTTGTGCTGCCAGCACAGCAATATCAGTCGCCTGCGGATAAACATAGCTTGGATTGCCAAAATCGAGCTCATCTGTAACGAACTGGCTAAGATAGTGATCTTTCGAGATAGAAAGAGGCATAGCAACACGCCCCATGGTTAATGCGGTCTCTTTTTCCAACCCAAAGACATCTCCGAGTTGGAAATAACGGCCATTTTTCTGGAATGCTGATGGGTCACATACTCCTAGCAGACCACCACCTTGACCGACAAATTTACGCAAAGCCACCAGAACATCACTGTTATCCCAGCAATCAGCTCCGCTCCATGCAGAGTTTGCATCACCCGTATTGATAATCACTTTAACATCCTCACCAATGCCATTTTGAATGATGTCATCAAAGCTAATGAACTCAACGTCGAATGGTAAACCAGCCAAACATTCCAACAAATTATTACCCACAAATTCCATCACATCTGGGCGCGGTGGGACATAAAAACGTTGGTCGCGTGCTTGGTTTTGCAGCCAACTGCGAGACTTACCCCAAGCACTTAAAACTGCGACTTTTCCCGGTAACTTTTGCGACTCAGTACCTTGAGTATTTTGCAAATAATCCCCAAATTCCTTCGATATGTCAGTAACATGGTCAACAAAATTCGGAAAATTATTTGCGAGCGAAAGGTATCCACCGTAGCCAATTCTATCCAGCGGCTTTTGTAACATAGCTCGGCGTATTTTGACCCAGTTAGACATCGACTCAACGACTGGGTCATTTCCTTCGCGAAAGACATCAGGGAAAAAATAAGGATAGAAACGCGCTTCACGTGTCTGTTCTCCCGTAGAATCAGTTAGACGGCGTAGTGCAACCCCGTCTTCAACGGCACCGATATTGATATCAAGACCAATTTTTTGGTAGCTCTCAAGGTAAGGTTCGGTTCCAATCCAGTGGTCACCTTGGAACATCGCTGTTTTCTTCCCATTTTCGTGCGCCATTTTCACGAGCTCAGCAGCAAAATCAACAACAAACTCTTGCACAAATGTCATCCAATCTTGGTAACGCTGAGAAGGTGCTTTGTATGTACCGTTGTAATAACCTGCATCCACGAAATCTTCTGGCGTCAATCGATAACCAAAACGCTTTTCAAAATCTTCTAGTGCTCGTGGGCTTACGGTTTCACCATAGCCCGTCCAATCCCGGTAAATATCCTGATTTTGTTCACCAGTATCAATCACGAACAAAAAAGCAAAAGTGGTAAAACGAACGACTGTGGTTTTTGGATGCTCATTCAACCAACGGGCGAAGTGTTGAATCAAATGTGCACGGCACTCTGGATGGTAGGGATCCAAGCTCTTAATTCGTGGTCCTTTCCAATCGTTAGTTAATGCATTGTACATTGAGACACTGTCCCACACCTGACGAGCCATAAACGTCACCGTGTACTCGTGATATGGCTCCGCTTGTTGGATAGTTACTTGCTGAGTCGCCGAATCAAATTGCCACAATTCTTCATCTATAACGGTGTTGGTAGTACGATTTCGCACTTCCCACCAGCACTTAGGGTCGCTGTCGTTATCTAGCTCGTATTTGTCTTTACTATAGCCATCAAGAGGCTGAATAGTTAGCGTTTCAGCCATGGCTGTTACTGGAAATGACATCAAATACTTACGATGCAGATACTCAGGATGTTGATTGGCAAATTGCTGATCAGCGCGAACCAAGCACACTACAGAGTAAATATCACTATCTTGCTCCGCTAGCGACTCAGGCATTGTCGTACCATCGCTGTCTCGCAGAGCGTCAGCGTGCCAGCGTTGGTACAAATCTAATACGACTTCTTCTTGACCAACCTCAACTGGCAAAGTCATGTGCCCCTTGGTTGCCGAAACCTGTTTCATTCTAAAACTCCAAAACGTTAAATCCGCGGGCACATTTACCCGCATGAACTAAGAAAATGTCAGTGAAGAATTACCAGAAGAAATTCTGATATCCATTGGCACGCATTAACGCTTCGAGGTAGTAATAATCACCGTAAGGAAGCATGTTGTCACATAGCCCTACTTTGACAAAAGAAGCGCCATTAGCCAGTAAACCAAGTGCACCGTCATTGAGTGTTAAATCACACTGTTTCATTAGACCTTGAAGCAAATACAATCCCCAGTCTCTATACATTTTTGCTTCATCGGCATCTTCAATACATTGAGCGATAAGCAGAAGACCCGCGGCAGTAATGGAACCTGCCGAGCTGTCTTTGTACTGAATTTCATGCTCAGGAAGTAAGTAATCCCAAACTGGAACGCCATCGTTAGTGATATGATCGGTCGCGTATTTAGCTAGCTTCTTGGCCAATGTTAGAAATTGCTCATCCCCTGTATATAGATACGTCTGAGCAAAGCCATGAATGGCCCAAGACTGACCACGAGCCCAACAAGAAGCATCCGCATAGCCTTGGAAAGTTTCGCCTTTTAATGGTTGCTGAGTGATTGGGTCGAAATTAAATGAGTGATAGGTAGAAAAATCATCACGAACGATATTCTTCGCCAGTGTTTCACAATGACGCTTAGCGGCATTAGCATAAACCGGAGTACCTGTAATTTCAGAGGCCCAAAATAACAGTGCCGTATTTTGTAAAGAATCAATGATTGATTTACCTAACGTCACTTCAGGACCTAATGGATGAGTGTCGTTCCACGCCACAATATATCCACCTATTTTCCTGAAGCGATGAACCAAATGATCAGCAGCTCTTAACGCCATCATTTTTGATTCTTCATCTCCCGTCAGTTTGTAATCTGCAACACAGCTTAAGCTGAACTGAAACCCCAAATCATGATCGAGCCAGAATGGATCGAGCAGCATGTTAGAAAAGTAACTCTTACGTAGTTTTGCACTGTTTTTAAATACCTCATGGCCTGTCATTTGATAACTTAACCATAGTTCTCCAGTCCAGAACGACGAAACCCAATCAAATTGGTCGCAATAAAGCCATTGGTATGATGCTGTGCCGATCTTAGGGTTACGCTCACCTATTTTTGGAATGTTGCGACGTATCGCCTCAACAACAATTGGCAAATGATTCATTACACTTTGTTCGTCTAATGCTTCCGGCAAAGGACGTAGAAAGACTTTCTCGGTCATAGAAAACACTCTTGTTAGATTTTGATTAAAAACTCAGAATTACTTCTCGCGATAGTGGGCAGCACTGACAACACGCAACTTTTCTGCAGCTTGCTCTGGCGTTAAATCTCGCTGAGACTCGGCAAACATCTCATAACCAACCATGAATTTTCTAACGGTTGCACTACGTAGCAAAGGTGGAAGAAATGAGGCATGCACTTGCCAATGCTCACTGTTTTCAATTAGTGAAAATGGTGCGCCATGCCATCCCATACAGTACGGAAAAGAGCATTGAAACAAGTTGTCATAGCGGATTGTGATCTCTTTTAAAGCAATAGATAGATCAGACTTTTGTTGAGAAGAAAGCTCAGTAATTCTACTCACTTTGTGTTTTGGCAGCACAAGGGTTTCAAAAGGCCAACTCGCCCAATACGGTACTACAACAACCCAATGCTCAGTTTCAACAACAACACGTTCTTTATGCCGTAATTCGCGATGGACGTAGTCATGTAATAGCGGGGAATGATGCTTACTGAAATACTCTGCTTGAAGCTGATCTTTCTTGCTAACCAAGGTAGGAATGAAACTGTTTGCCCAGATTTGTCCATGAGGATGTGGCTGAGAGCATCCCATGGTTTCTCCTTTATTCTCAAAAATCTGCACCCATGGATAATGCTTGCTTAAGCTGTTAGTCTCACTAATCCAAGTTTCGATGACTTGTTCTATTTCTTGGTGCGTGAGCTCGGCTAATGTACGACTATGATCCGGAGAAAAACAGATGACTCGGCTTTCTCCTCTCGCACTATGCAGTTTGAATAGAGGATCGTCATTTATCTCTTTAGCTGGTGTATCACCTGTCAAAGCAGCAAAGTCGTTTTTAAATACGAATGTGCCAGTGTAGTTTGGGTTTACATCACCGCTTACACGCTCGTTTCCAGCGCATAAGAAACATGATTTTTCATAACTCAATGAAACCTCAAGCGCAGGCGCTTCCTGCTGACCACTCCACGGTCGTTTCGCTCGATGTGGAGACACAAGAACCCACTCACCTACTAAAGGATTGTAGCGGCGATGAGGGTGCTCAATTTCATCAAATTGAGTTGCTTTCATAATGACTCAATATCCTTCTATACCGTGTAAAAATTCTTTCAGACAAACTTTTCCGCCCCAGTCCGTTAGCAAGAAACCACTCCCCACCCTATTGGTAGTGAAGATAAATGTTCATAAAAATGGGATTCTTTGAAGTATGGAGAACCAAGGAGCATGGCTTGTTTAGCGTTCGCTTTGAAATGGCAAAAATAGACTTCTCGATCATCTTGTGTAGCAACTTCAGCCAGCATTTGTACACCGAGATGGTCAACAAAGTTGATTCCTCGCCCCAAAATAATCAGCCTCTTAGCGTTGATGGCATCCAGTTCATTATGTAGGTGAGCGACACACCCGAAGTAGATAGAACCGTTGATTCTGACTACTTGAGTATTGAGTCGATCTTCTTCACTAAAACCCAGCTCACTAAGGTCAACTTTATCTACTACTGGTCGTGAAGTTCTTCGCAGATAAAAGAACATAGACATCGTGATGCCAACATAAATCGACAGTTCTAAATGAAGGAAGAGAGCGGCTAAAAAAGTGGCAATTAAAATCACAGACTCTTTCTTATCTTGTTGCATTATTGAACGTATGTGTTGTACATCAACAAGGTTGTAAGCCACTACCAATAGAATTCCACCCATGCCAGCTAAAGGTATGTAGTGGATATACTCGACCATAATAGGCATCATCAAAAGCAATATTAAACCAGCAAACACAGCAGCTAGTGGTGATTTCGCGCCGCTGCTATAGTTCACACCACTACGGGTAAATGATCCTGATGACATATAACAGGAGAAAAATGCACCTACGACGTTTGATATCCCCTGTCCAATGAATTCTTGATTACTATCTATACGTTGTTTAGATTTTAAAGCTACAGCTCTACCAATTGAAATAGCTTCAACCAAACCTAACAAAGCAACCGCTAAGATTCCTCCCAACAACTCTTTGACTAACTTAATATCTAAATCAGGTGAAGATAGTTTTACCGTAGTACTTTGAATCTGCTCAACATACTCAACATCAATACCGCCTTCAGTTAGTAATAAAGCAGCAACAACTGAAGCCATCATTGCAGTCAACATGTTCGGCATATTAGGAAAAAAGCGCTTTGTGGCAACACAGCTAACAACTGTTACCAAAGCGAGTAGCACCGAGAAAACTTGAACATGCTGCAGATGTGTTGCCACACGCCACAAATTTTCTATGGCTGTGCTTGCTGAAGCATAATTTAATCCCAGTGCATACCTTAACTGACTAATAGAAATTACAACTGCAGCTCCTGCGGTAAAACCGATGACTACAGAATGGGAAACGAAATTGACTACTGCACCAATCCTCATCAAACCCATGAGTAACTGCACGGTACCGGCACAGAAAGTTAGCGTGATGCACAGTTGGATATAGAGTGATGTTCCTGCATCAGCAAACTGGCTAATTGTGCTAAACACGATAATGGACAACGCTGCTGTTGGCCCAGAAATCAGGTGTTGAGAGGAGCCAAATAAAGCAGCTAATATTGCTGGGATGATAGCTGTGTATAGTCCATATTCAGGAGGAAGCCCTGCTAACATTGCATACGCCACACCCTGAGGCATTACGATTACAGCACCTGTCAAACCGGCTAAACAATCAGCTCTCAAATTTTCCTTATTAATTAGAGGTAACCAAACCATAAAAGGAAAATAACGAACTAATACTGTTAACAACTGCTCTCTCATAATATCTCTTATATTTAAAACGCTTGTATTTAAAAATGCGAAACACAGCACACTTATACGAAAAATCAAAAACAAAAAACAAAAAACAAAAAACAAAAAACAAAAAACAAATTCATTAACTGTGACAATTATAGATAAGCATTCATTTCAATCAATATAAAATGAAAACATGTTCAACATAACCAATGACAATTATTATATTTTGCGATCGAGATATAATTTGCAAATTACTTGTATGCTGTTTATTAACCTCTGTCATTTACCATTCTAAATATCTACATCAATTTAAACGCAACACCATCCAGAATAAAGCCACACAAACGAAACAAAGCCAAGACTGACAAGCTAATTAAAGCAATGTAAATAGTGACCAATCTGAGAACGCGAGGCAAATCCCATAATATCTATCAATGTAAATAAAATTCGCAAATACGTTAAATAATCTTAATCATCTTATTTAATCAATTTCATAAAACTAATTACACAATAAAGATAACAAATAACACATCATTATGAAGTAGATCGTAAAAAATATTTATAAATTTAATTTTCAATATATTTAAAAGTTGTTTTGTATAAGATTCCCCTGTCAACTTGATTAATAAAACATATTACTCACTAGCAAACAAATTACGTTATTAAACAAATTAATGTACTCGATTGCTTTTTGAGTAATCAATATATATATGGAGTAAAATATGAAAATCAAACCATTAGCAGCAGTGGTATCTCTTTTAGCAGCAGGTTCAGTAACGGCGGGAGAAATATACGCAACTGATACTAACACCGTTGAGCTTTCAGGTTGGGCAAAAGCAGTTGGTCTATATGTAAATGCTGACCAAGCAGATAAGGAGTCTCATGTATGCACTGATGCGCACTTAAAAGCAAAAGCAACACATTTCCTTAATGAAGATACTAAAGTTATTGGTTCATTTGCTATCAATACGGGCGACAGCGCTGGTGACCGAACAGCTAAATTTGAAGATATTAAATTGGAGTTTGACCATACTGGTTTTGGTAACCTTTCGCTAGGTGACACTGGTAACTCATTTGGCGCAATTGAAAAGGCAAAATCAGGTGAAGGTGCAAACTTATACATCGTTGGTCAAGGTGGCGTAAACGGGCAAGGTATTCGTTACAAGAAAACTATCGATAAACTAGAACTATCTGCAAACTACGAAACTGATAGCGAATCTAGCAACGAGTCAAACTATGCTCTATCTGCAAACTATAAAGCAGACAAATTCTCCGTTGCAGTGGCATATGGCTCTGATGGTGACGAAGCTGATTCTGTTGGTGTAGCAGCAGACCTAACTCTTGGCTCTCTAAAACTTGCTGCAGGTTACATCTCATTTGAAAATGCTACATCTTTAAAAGCCAATGACAGTGTTGAGCTAAAACTTGAACTACCAAATAACGGTGATACGTACTCAATTGCAGCGACTTACACTATCGATGTTTTCCGCATGTACGGCTCAGTCCAATATGCTGAAGGTGATTACAAGGGCAATTCCTTTGATGCTCAAACGGCATACCTAGGTCTAGGTTACGATGTAACTAAAGAGTTCAAAACTGACTTCGTACTGCAAACTGGTGAAATTGACAAATCAGGTGTGAAAGAAGACGGTAATGCAATCAAATTTGTAGCTAAATATTCGTTCTAATCTCTCTTTTATCTACTGACTTTTCTTATTAATTACGCATTTTTGCGAGAGTCACATCAGGGTTGATGTGACTTTTTTATTCCTCCAAGTAGCTTGTTACTTATTGTTCAAAATTAGTTAGCACTGGTGATCATCTTCGTGAACGTTTAATCTGATCGAGTTAAACAAACTGCACTTAAGGAGGAGTATCTTGAAATTCGCTATGATCGGCGCAGGTGGCATTGGTTGCTATTATGCAGCCAAACTCGTTGCCGCTGGACATGAAGTTGTATTTGTTGCCAGAGGTGAGCATTTAACAGCTCTTCAACAAAATGGCCTGTCATTAGAACATCCATATTTTTCATTTGCAGGCTCTGTTTCAGCAACGGATGTAGAAGGTCTATGTAAGCAATATAAAGGCAGTGATTTTGACTTGTTGTTCATCGCTTCTAAAGGTAGTACCACATCTGCAATTATGGAACAGATGAAGGTTTGGCTCGATCAGTGTGACACCCCTGTTTTATCCATTCAAAACGGTGTAATGAATGAAGGTCTTATTGCAAACACCGTTGGAGTAAAACGAACCATAGGCGGTTTAGCGATTAAAATTGGTGCTCACGTTTTAGAACCCGGTGTAATCGAAGCCACTGGTATGGCACAAATCGACTTTGGTGCATGGCCATCCGAATCTGCTAATCCAAATCTCAAAGAGTTTCTCATCGAACTCAGCGCTGTTTTTGAAGAGGCAGGTATTCCGAACCAACTTTACAATGACGTCAGCTATGCTCTGTGGCGCAAACTCATCATTAACAACGCAGTGAATCCAATTACAGCTCTCACCATGAAAGACACTCAAACTGTCACTCGTGATCCCATATTAAGACAGACCGTGTACCAGATAATGCAAGAGACTGCACGTGCAGCAAGGTTTGCTAATGTCAATATGACCGAAGATGACGTTGAAGATATGTTTAAGCTGATATGTGAATTTGATGCTATCAAAACTTCAATGTTAGTGGACAGAGAGAAAGGTCGCCAAATGGAAATCCAAGAGATATGTGGCCCAGTGATCGATTACTGCCGTCAGTCAGGTCAACCTGCGGCATCGACAGAATTGATTTGTCACCTTCTACAACATGCTAGCGGTCAGATGCTCGAAACATAATACCATCCTAGATAAAAATATGACCAGACTGAGCATCTAGAACAGCGAATGGGCATCAAATGCAAACGCGCATTCATTCGTCCCTGAAGCTCTGCCGAGCCATCCATGGCTCGGAGGGTTTGCTTATCGACGCCCATTCACTGATCAGGAAATTTTCCAGAATGGTATAACCGTCACTTTCACTGCATACTTTGGAACTAATAAGATCATAATATGCAGTGAAATATTATGTTACATTTAGAGCATCATCGTTTACTTTTCCTGCAATAAATAAACGCTTTTTACCCTTATTTAACATATATTTAATCGCAAAATCTATTTCCTGCGAAACAGCACATTTTTGTATAACTAGAGTTAACAATCTAAGTCTATTGCAGTATTACTAATCTCTAAGTTAGGGCAATAAAGTGACGTTGAGTTCCTGTCTATTTAGTGCAATTTCAACGCCTATATCTGAACCCTCCAGCCGTAGACATAACCACGTTAAAGTTCTTACGCCTACCCCTGCCTGATGTTCATCAACGTTTGCCCGTCAACCGTTTTATAATTGTTCAGGAGGCTTACTATGAGTGATATTGCACTCTCTATCAGTATCCTCGCTCTGGTAGCGGTGTTGGGTCTGTGGATAGGGAATTGGCGACTTTACGGGGTTGGTTTAGGGATTGGGGGGGTGCTGTTTGGTGGCATTTTCGTTGGTCACTTCACTGGTGCTTGGGGCGTTGAGCTTAACTATCATACCTTACACTTTATCCAAGAGTTTGGATTAATCTTATTCGTCTACACCATCGGTATCCAAGTTGGTCCCGGCTTCTTCTCTTCACTAAGAAGTTCAGGACTCAAACTTAACGCCTTTGCTTCATTAATAGTGTTGTTGGGATGTCTGGTGACCGTTGCACTCTACTACTTATTTAATGTCCCTCTTCCCGTCATTCTAGGGGTCTTTTCGGGTGCGGTGACGAACACTCCATCTCTTGGTGCAGGTCAGCAAATTCTCACCGAGCTCGGGGGCCACGAGAATCTTCTTGATATGACTGGCATGGGTTACGCCATTGCTTATCCATTTGGCATCTGTGGCATATTGCTTACCATGTGGCTAATTAGAATCGTATTCAGAGTCAATGTGGATCAGGAAGCTGAAGAGTTCGAAATCAAAAATGGTCACAAGAAATCCAGTTTACATACGATGAATATCTCAGTGAAAAACCCAAATTTGAACGAGCTATTCTTAAAAGATATTCCATCTCTTAGCGATGGCAACATTGTCTGTTCTCGTCTAAAGCGTAATGAACAATTGTATGTACCAAAACCGGATTCTCGTGTTGAGGTCAATGATCTACTCCACCTCGTCGGCGATAAGAATGCTTTGGAAAAAGCACGTTTAGTCATTGGGGATGAGGTTGATGTTTCATTATCCACAAGAGGAACAGAACTGCGAGTACAACGGCTAGTTGTGACCAACGAAGTTGTACTCGGTAAAAAATTGCGAGACTTAGATCTAAAAGAGAAATACGACGTCGTTGTCTCTCGACTTAACCGCGCGGGTGTTGAACTGATTCCGACTAGCAACTCTACCCTTCAATTTGGAGACATCTTAAACCTCGTCGGTCGACAAGAAGCCATCGAAGCTGTGAGCGGTATGGTGGGTAATGCACATCAAAAATTGCAGCAAGTACAAATGCTACCTGTATTTGTGGGTATTGGTTTGGGCGTGCTACTTGGCTCTATACCTTTTTACTTACCGGGCTTTCCCGCTGCTATCAAACTAGGCTTAGCTGGCGGACCGCTGATTGTTGCCTTGATCCTCGCCAGAATTGGCAGTATCGGTAAGATGTATTGGTTTATGCCCCCAAGCGCGAACTTAGCTTTGCGAGAAATCGGAATCGTACTCTTTCTTGCAGTGGTAGGTTTGAAATCAGGAGGTAACTTTATCGAGACCCTAGTTCAAGGCGATGGAGTTAGCTGGATGGGTTACGGTGTCGCCATTACCGCTATTCCGCTTATTACTGTTGGGATATTGGCAAGAGTGCTTGGACATATCAACTATCTCACCATTTGCGGTATGCTAGCTGGTTCAATGACCGATCCACCAGCACTAGCGTTCGCTAATGCTTTGCACGAATCAAGTGGAGCTTCAGCGCTCGCTTACGCAACGGTTTACCCTTTGGTGATGTGTTTGCGAATACTGTCACCACAAATACTGGCTTTGATACTTTGGACTATGTAGCTTCGAAGTAAGGTAACTTAGAAAAAGAAAAACCGAGCTTTAAAGCTCGGTTTTTGCGTAATCATCGTCCAGACTATTACAGCACTTTTGCTAAGAACTGTTGCAGACGAGGATGCGCAGGATTATCAAACACCGCTTGCGGGCTGTCATCTACCAATAGTTTGCCGTCTTCCATGAACAACACTCGGTCAGCCACTTCACGGGCAAAGCCCATTTCGTGAGTAACGATAACCATGGTCATACCTTCTTTTGCTAGAGACTTAATAACATCCAGTACTTCCCCCACCATTTCTGGGTCAAGTGCTGAAGTTGGTTCATCAAATAGCATCAAATCCGGTTTCATTGCTAATGCACGAGCAATCGCAACGCGTTGCTGTTGACCGCCCGATAAATGCGTTGGGTAGTTGTTCATGCGATCTTCCAAACCCACACGCTTAATCAACACTTTCGCTGCGCCTTCCACTTCATGTTTAGGACGCTTCGCTACTTTCATCGGTGCGATCATGACGTTTTCTAACGCCGTCATATGCGGGAATAGGTTAAAACTTTGGAACACCATACCTACATTTTGGCGTAGTACGTTGATGTCCGTGGTTTTCGCATACATATCGAAACCATCAACAATGATAGTTCCTGAGCTGATCTCTTCTAGTTGGTTCAAGGTACGTAAAAACGTCGATTTACCAGAACCTGAAGGACCAATAATAACTACCACTTCACCACGCTTTACCGTAGTCGAAACTGATTTTAAAGCATGGCAACCATTAGGATAGAACTTATCTACATCGTTGGTGTAAACCATATCTTCGCCGTTATATTCACTAGTCACTGGCTGATAACCTCTTCTCTAAACGTTGAATTGCCCAAGACAGAGTCCCGGTTACTAGTAGGTAAAGTGCTGCAACAGTGAACCACACCTCAAACGGTGCAAAGCTACCACTGACAACTTCACGACCCGCTTTGGTTAAATCAGTAATAGAGATAACTGATACCAGCGAAGAGTCTTTAATAAGGTTAATAAACTGGCCAGCTAACGGTGGCAAAGTGCGTTTAAGTGCTTGTGGAAGAATGATGTAGCGCATCGCTTTTGGATAAGTCATACCCAATGAACGCGCGGCTTCCATTTGCCCTGTTGGAATCGCCTGAATACCTGCACGAACAATTTCTGCAACGTAAGCACCAGTAAATACCGATAACGCAACAACACCTGCTGTGAATCGTTCAAAATCGAGTACCGTTCCGATAAAGAAGTAAACGATAAAGATTTGCACCAGAAGCGGCGTTCCACGAATCAATTCAACATAGGTGAGCGCTAAGTTTCTTGCTGTTTGATTCTTAGAAACTCGCATCAGACCAAATATCAGGCCGAGCAAAACAGCGAATATGAGGGAGATAAAGGAGATTTCTACCGTCACCCATAAACCATGAGCAATCGGTCCGAACTTCCATTCATTCAGTTGTGCAACCGTATCGCCTTGGAATACCAAGTCACCGTTACCAACCATTAATGTTGTGTAATGATCTATGATTTGAGGCTGGCTAGAGTCTTCAAACTCAATCGTTAACTGACCTGCTTTAACCACTGCTGTGCCGTCACCGTTTGCACGGAGCTGTTGCATTTCGGTGTTGACGACATACGGCCAGAGACGATCCCAATGCCAGTTATAATTGATACTCTTCCCAGAGAAATAGACCGCGCCAATCAGCATGGCCATAATTAGGACATAAATTCCGTGTCCTATCCATTTTGAGGATTTTGACTGCATCACTCAGATTCTCTTTATTCTTTTTAATGAACTGGGCAACTCTCGCTGCCCAGTTGACTAGAGTTTTGATTCACTATCACTTAAGCAGTGTTAGCAAACTCAAGTTTAAAACGTGAATTATTGAACGTCTTTCAACCAGTCGTCAGACTTGAACCACTTGTCGTACATACGATCGTAAGTACCGTCGCCTTTAATTTGACGTAGGTAGTTGTTCAAGAAGTTTAGGAAGTTAGCATCATCCTGACGAATTGCCCAACCTAGAGGCTCGTAAGTGAACGGTTCGCCTAGGTGTGCAACTTTGCCTTTGTTTTGTGCAGCGTAGATAGCGTTGTATGGGAAGTCATAAACAAACGCGTCAGCTTTACCGTTAACAACTTGTAGAACGGCATCCACTTCTGTGTCGTAAAGGTCAACTTTTGCGTTGAAAAGGTGTTTCTTCGCAGCTTCCACACCCGTCGTGCCAAGCTTAGTAGAAATTGTGTACTTAGGATCATTCAGGTCAGCATAGCTCTTAACTTTACCTTCAAGCGCTGGAGAGATGATCATAGACTGACCGATGATGATGTACGGGTCAGCAAAGTTAACTTTCAAGTTACGCTCAGAAGTGATAGTCATACCACCCATGATGATGTCGCACTTGTTAGTTTGTAGCGCAGGGATAATACCATCCCAAGCTGTGTTCACTGGAGTGAATTTAACACCCATAGAACGCGCCATGTGCTTACCTAAATCGATATCAAAACCAATGAAACGGCCATCTTTAGTTTTCATTTCGAAAGGCATGTAGCCAGCATCAAAACATACTTTTAGCTCACCTGAGCTAAGAACACCTTCTAGGTCAGACTTTGCCATCGCTTGATTAGCACCAAGTAGAGAGCAAGCAAATACAAGTCCAGCTGCTGAAGATTTAATAAATTTTTTCATAATATCCCTTATAAAAAATTTTGTTATTTTTCTGTTCGTCCAATGACAAATACGATGTTGTATTTTGTGTCACGCAAACGCGAACTGACATCAAAAACCACAAGATAATGCAACACAATCTAGTAACATTTCAATAACCTTCCGAATTTAAAACCAACAATGTGCTATAGGTATTCATTTTTCACCTAAGAAGGTGACTCAAGTCCCGAATCAAATCGACCGGAGACTCAAGACCGATAGAAAGCCGAACCACGCCTTTACCTGCATCACGGCAGAAGTTCGCTTTTTGTTCTGGGCTAAATCGGTAAGTAGACTTGTCCAAATCGTCAGTTTTCAACACCACCGCCAAACTGCGCTGATGTCCTATCGAATAAGCGTAATAAAACATCTTCGATTCATGTGCAAAGCGTTGCTCAATCAGTTCGATGTCCTCTACTTGGAATGCAATAATGCCGCCAAAAAATGCCATTTGCCGTTTTGCCAGCGAAAATTGTTGGTGAGACTCAAGACCGGGGTATAAAACTCTTAGCACTTTTGGATGATTTTCTAACCAGTTTGCGATGGTATAAGCCGACTCACACAAGGTTTTCATACGTGGATAAATAGTCTCCATTCCGCGCATAATTAGCCATGCGCTCTGCGCACTTAACGATGCACCAAAATAGACGCCAGCAACGCTTCTAAGCTTGCTAATTAAGGCTTTGGAGCCAAGTACACATCCACCTAGAACATCTCCATGACCGTTGATGAATTTGGTCAAAGAATGAATAACTAAATCTGCCCCAAGATCAAGTGGTCGCGTTATAACCGGTGTTGAAAACGTCGAATCCGCACTGAGTAAAATTCCACGTTGTTTAAGCAATTCAGACAGCTCTTTTATATTAGTGAGTCTTAATAGAGGATTGCATGGCGTCTCTACGTGCACCAATTTAGTGCTTTCATGTAAGACTTTTTGCACATTATTGATGCATGACGTATCAACAGTTGAGACCTCAATTCCAAATTGGGGCAAGATCTGAGTCGCGAACTCATACACAGCGGCATAGCAAACGTCACTGATAACCAGATGATCTCCCGCCTTTAAAAGAGACATAAATACCGCAGTTATTGCAGCCATGCCACTCGCTGTCGCTAGTCCATCTTCCGCGTGCTCCAAAATAGCTAAACGTTCTTCGAGTAATCGAACCGTAGGATTTGTCCATCCAGCATATAAAAATGGTGACTCTGAAATGTCTTCCAAACCCTGCGCCGAAAAAGCGCCTTCATTAGGTAAGAAGCTGTGATTAACTGACATGACAATGTTAGGTGCAATAGCTCTGGTTTGAGGATCAGGGAGAATAGCGGCATGTACAGCGAGAGTCTCCGGAGCGTATCTCTCAGAGGACAGTCCAAATTCGATATCATCTTTATGCATTTTTTTAATCCAGTCGTTGTCATTAGCCATAAACAATTTTTGGCTAGTAGCAGTTTGGGGCTCTAACCCGTACGAATTCTTTAATTGTCGATTCCAATTAGTGAGTAAAATCCGCTATTCTTGCCTCCACGTGGAAGAAATGCCGCATTTAAATTGCACTAACGCGGAATAACGACAAGAGGAAGACCATGGGTGAAACCACTCTGGATAGTTTCGATAAGAAAATTCTAGAATTGATGCAAAGTAACTGCCGTATGGCGAGTGAGGTCATTGCTGAACAAGTCGGTTTGTCTGCATCAGCAGTGCAAAGAAGGATAAAGCGTTTAAGAGAAGAAGGTTCTATCCAATCGGAAGTGGCGATCATCAATTCCGAACTTTCTACGCAACCAATGACGTTTATCGCCGGCATTGAAATTGGTAGAGACAATTACAGTGTTATCAATAAATTCAAACGTTGGGCAGATACCCAGCCCTCAATACAGCAAGTATTTTACGTCACGGGTAGCGTTGATTTAATGTTGGTGATTTGCGCTGAAAACGCCAAAAGTTACGATGGATTAATTGAGCACATTATGGAGCAGTTCCCCCAGATTCGCCGCGTTTTAACTAACGTAGTGATAGATACGCCAAAACAGAGTCTGTATCTCCCTGTTGAATGATCTCTAAAGAGACGCGCCAAATAAAAAAGCCGAGAGAATCACATCCCTCGGCCTCAGTAGTTTTTGCTGGTGCTTTAGCTAACGGAGTACTTTTAGCTATATGAGTAACTATAGAAATGTAAGTACATTTAGCTACTCCACTGAACTAGATTTATTCACGCTCTGGATTTGAAGCCCAAACGTAAAGTAGCTCTAGCGCAATTGTCGCACCAGCAAGTGAAGTCAGATCACTTTGGTCGTACGGTGGAGACACTTCTACCACATCCATACCGATCAGGTTAATACCTTTCAGTGCGCGGATAATCTTCAGAATTTTGTCTGAAGTTAAACCGCCGCATACTGGTGTACCTGTACCCGGTGCGAATGCTGGGTCTAAACAGTCAATATCGAATGTTAGGTACACTGGCTTGTCGCCAACGATTCCACGAATTTGCTCTACGATTTCGTCCGCAGACATATCGTTCGCTTGCATCGCGTTGATAACATTGAAGCCGTGACCTTCCTGTTTGTACTCAGTGCGGATACCCACTTGAACTGAGTGACGAGCAGAGATCAGCCCCTCTTTCGGCGCATGATAGAACATAGTGCCGTGGTCATACGAACTGCCATTAGCATAAGTATCAGTGTGGGCATCAAAGTGGATCAACGCCATTTCACCGTAGTGTTTCGCATAAGCACGTAGGATTGGCAGAGTGATGAAGTGATCACCACCCAATGCCAACATAGTTTTGCCACTTTTTAGAATTTCACTGGTCGCCGCTTCTAGGCGGTAGGTGAAGTCTTCCGCATCACCACAGTCAAATACTAAGTCACCAGCATCCACTAACTTAATACGTTTGAATAGATTAAAATCCCATGGGAATTTTTTGCCTTCCCACGCTAAGTTAACTGAGGCGCGACGAATCGCGTCTGGTCCCATACGAGCACCAGGTCGACCAGAAGTCGCCATATCCAAAGGCACGCCTAACACCACAACATCAGCATCCGATTCTAGCGGATCTCTCTGGTACGGCTGGCGAAGGAACGTCATTGCATTTGAATACAATGAATAATCCGTTTTAGTAAACAAATCATTCATTTAAAAATCCTCCAAATAGGTGTAACCATTTAAACCATGCTCTAATTCAGCTAATACTTCTTGCTGCTCGTGGTCAGCAACACGCTGAGACACCAACTGGCGGTAATTAGCTCTAATTGCGTCTACGTCGATATGCACGTAACGCATCATATCTTCAACCGTGTCACCTTCGTTGATGAAAGTGATTTGTGATTCGCCTTCGTCTGTAATGTTCACTACAGCACTATGAGTATCACCAAACAGGTTATGCATATCACCAAGGATCTCTTGGTATGCTCCCACTAGGAAAAAGCCCATTAGGTAAGACGTATCTTTTGACCACGCTGGTACTGGCAGCGTTGTTTCAATACCCTGACCTTCAACGTACTGCTCAACCGCACCGTCTGAGTCACAAGTAATATCCAACATAACTGCACGACGGTCTTCCACATTCTGCAAGTTAGACAGAGGCAGAACTGGGAATACCTGATCGATACCCCATGCATCTGGTAACGATTGGAACAGTGAGAAGTTGACGAAGAACTTGTCCGCCAAGCGATCTTGCAACTGGTCCAAAATCGGACGGTGGAAACGGTTTTTCGCACTCATTTTCATGCGTAGTTCATGATAAATACGTAGAGAAAGCTGTTCTACCCAAGCACGGTGTTGCAGATTAATTACGCCTGTTGAGAACAGCGTATGTGCTTCATTGAGATCACTTTGCGTATCGTTATAAATTTCGATCAACGCACGCGCATCAGTATCATCATTCAACGTTTCCCAACTACGCCACATGTTCTGTAGTAGCGTTGGTGCATCCGCTTCTGGTTCAACAATCGCCTCTGGCGAGTAACCTTCCGTACCAATTACGTTGGTAATTAGAACGGCGTGGTGCGCAGTCACCGAACGACCTGATTCCGAAATAATGGTTGGCTTTGGTTGATTGTATAAGTTACATACATCACTCACAGTGCTCACGATGTTGCGAGCATACTCAGCCAAACCATAGTTCATTGAGTTGGAAGACTGGCTACGAGTACCGTCGTAGTCGACAGCCAAACCACCACCCACGTCAAAGTACTGAATGCCTGCACCCAATTCACGAAGTTCACAGTAGAAACGAGCCGACTCGTTTACACCGTTACGCACGTCGCGAATGTTCGCCATTTGCGAACCTAAGTGGAAATGCACAAGTTGTAGCGCATCAAGCTGATCTTCTGCTTTCAAACGTTCAATAACAGACAGCACCTGTGCTGCTGCCAAACCGAACTTAGATTTTTCACCGCCACTTGATTGCCATTTACCCGCACCTTGTGATGCAAGACGAATACGGATACCTAAGCGAGGTTTAACACCTAAGCTTTTTGCTTCTTTCAGTACTAAATCAAGCTCAGAAAGCTTTTCTAATACGATAAATACTTTGTGACCAAGCTTTTCGCCGATCAGCGCAAGACGCATGTACTCACGGTCTTTATAACCGTTACAAACAATGACAGAACTTGCTTGTTGCGCCATTGCAAGTACTGCTAATAATTCTGGCTTACTGCCCGCTTCCAAACCCAGTTGTTTAGTCTCTAACTGAGCTTGGCTCGCTAGAATTTCATCAACAACTTCACGCTGTTGGTTAACCTTGATTGGGTAAACCAGCAGGTATTTGTTTGGGTAATCGTATTCTTCAATTGCCTGATTGAATGCGTCACAAATGTTGTGAACACGTTGATGCAGGATTTGAGGAAAACGAACAAGCACCGGTAAATTCAAACCGCGTGTTTCTAGCTGACTCACAATTGAACTCAATTGCGTTTGATATTGGCCATCTTTCCTTGGTGACACATAGACTTCACCATGGTTATCTATTCCGAAGAAACCTTGGCTCCAATAATGAACGTTATAATCAGCACGTACGCGATCTAATTTAGATGATTGTTCCACATTTAATCTCACACACTAAGAGAGAATGAAGTGGCTTCGAGAGCCACACCTGACACCCTAAATGTCACGCGCTTTATCGGACAAATTAGGGGGTGTGTCTAATCATAATAATTTGTCGTTAAGACAAACTTTTATTGTTTCTACACACCTGATAAATGTTAGTAAAAAAAACGCAAATTTGTTGTTTCAAAAGTCTCCAATTTCAATATTTCCTGATCTAAAACCAGCCTTCTCTTTCGGTCGAAACTCACTCAATTTCTAACTGTTACACTCTACCTTTACGGCCAGATAATTTCCATACAAAACATTTCTACTCAAATCATATTTAAAAAATAATTACTTTATTTTCCCCTTTAATAACAGATATATGAATTAAAAACACTTACACAAAACCATTCACACCCTTGATATTCACCAAAGTAATAATTAGTGTACTAATAAATATTTCGATATTTACGCCTAAATAGTTAAGTAACAAGGATGAAAATCATGTCTACCATGCTGGAGGTAAGAAACCTCTACAAAGTATTTGGCGACTCACCAGATGAAGCGTTCTCTCTGATAGAAAAAGGGTTAACGAAAGATCAAATTTTTGAACAAACTGGTCTCACTGTTGGCGTCAAAGACGTTTCCCTTAACGTTAACGAAGGTGAAATCTTCGTCATTATGGGCTTGTCCGGCTCTGGAAAATCCACTTTAGTAAGGTTGCTCAACAGATTAATTGAACCAACCAAAGGCAATGTGTTCATCAAAAACAAAGACATTGCAAATATCTCAGAGCAAGAATTGCGATTAGTTCGTCGTCAAAACATCTCGATGGTTTTTCAAAATTTCGCTCTCATGCCGCATATGACAGTGCTAGAAAATACTGCATTCGGGCTTGAATTAGCAGGTATTGACAAATCAATTCGACACGAGAGTGCAAAAAATGCGCTGGAACGTGTTGGATTGGATACTTATTGCAACTCATACCCTGACGAGCTCTCTGGAGGGATGAAGCAACGAGTGGGTCTTGCTCGCGCTCTAGCCAATGACCCAGATATTCTATTGATGGATGAAGCCTTTTCAGCTTTAGACCCATTGATAAGAGCTGAAATGCAAGATGAGCTGATTCGTCTGCAAAACGACGATAAGCGAACCATTGTCTTTATCTCACACGATTTAGATGAAGCCATGCGTATCGGTGATCGTATTGCCATTATGCAAGACGGCATCGTAGTGCAAGTAGGCTCGCCTGATGAAATTCTGCATAACCCAGCAAACGACTATGTCAGTTCCTTCTTTCGAGGTGTCAATGTTGCATCGGTATTTAGCGCTAAAGATATTGCTCGTAAAAAACCAGCTGCTGTTTTCAAGAAGCACGACAACGAAGGTCCTGCTGCTGCTTTGCAACTGCTGATGGACAACGATCGCGACTTCGGCATCGTCGTTGATAGAGCCAATAAATATAGCGGCATTGTTTCAATCAACAGTTTAAATGAAGCAAAAAAAGAACAGCGCTCACTGAGCAGCGCCCTTCTCGCTGACACCATTACGATACATCCCGATGTTTCCGTCGGAGATCTCATCAGCCAAGTGGCTGAAGTGCCGTATGCCGTGCCAGTCGTCGATGATCAAGGACAGTATTTTGGTGTCATTACCAAATCTCGCTTACTTCAAACTTTAGACAGGGAATAACATGGCTACAGAAAACGTTTCTAGCGCTCCACAATCTGCAGATCCATGGAGTTCAGCAGCACAAACCGCAAATGATGCTGCAAACAGCGACCCTTGGTCCACTGCGAGCAATGCAACATCTTCAACAAGTGAGTGGTTGAACACCGCCCAAGTACAACCCGAATCATTTGACTGGTTACACCCATTCAAAGACGCCGTTATCCCATTCGATCACTGGGTAGAAACAGCGCTTAACTGGCTTGTGACACATGGTCGCCCCATTTTTCAAGCCATCAGAGTACCGATTGACTTCATTTTGAGTTCATTTGAAGGGGCACTCGTTTCAACACCGGCGCCGTTTATGCTGCTCATACTCTTTTTACTAGCGTGGCAGTTTGCCGGTCCACGTTTAGGTATCAGCTCTTTGTTGTCACTGCTGGCTATCGGCTTTATCGGTGCATGGGACGAAGCGATGGTCACACTTGCGTTGGTATTAACGTCAGTCTTCTTCTGTCTGTTAATCGGTTTGCCATTGGGAATATGGCTGGCACGAAGTAATACTGCCGCAAAAATCATTCGTCCGATGTTGGACGCCATGCAGACAACCCCTGCATTCGTTTATTTAGTACCGATTGTGATGTTGTTTGGCATCGGTAATGTACCGGGTGTTGTCGTGACCATTATTTTCGCCCTGCCGCCGATTGTTCGTTTGACCATACTGGGTATTCAGCAGGTGCCCGATGAACTCATCGAAGCTGGACACGCCTTTGGTGCTAGCCCGAAACAAATGCTGTATCGAATCCAGTTACCGCTTGCTATGCCAACCATAATGGCTGGTATTAACCAAACACTGATGTTGTCGCTGTCGATGGTGGTGATTGCTTCAATGATTGCGGTGGGAGGACTAGGTCAGATGGTACTTCGTGGCATTGGGCGTTTAGATATGGGACTCGCGGCAGTGGGAGGATTGGGCATTGTTATCCTTGCCATCCTTCTTGACCGCATCACACAGAAAATTGGCAGCGAAAGTCGCAAATCACGAACTCACTGGTATCAAAAAGGCCCAGCCTCTTTTGTATATCGCATTAAACAGAAACTGACCCATACCGAAGGAAATAAAAAACTAGGAGAACAGAAATGAAATTGACATGGAAGACTTTATTATCCAGCAGCATAGCTATGAGCTCTATAGTGGGCGCATCCGCATATGCCGCATCTTTGCCAGGTGAAGGCATTTCAGTCCAACCAGTACAATCAACAGTCGCGGAAGAAACATTCCAAACGTTAATCGTTAACAAAGCAATGGAAGCGTTGGGTTACGACGTCAAGCCATCCAAAGAAGTGGACTACAACGTCGGCTACACTTCAATTGCTGAAGGTGATGCCACCTATTTAGCGGTTAACTGGCAACCCTTACATGATGATAAATTCGAAGCCTCTGGCGGGTACGATAAGTTCTACCGTAAAGGCAACTATATCTCGGGTGCTGCTCAAGGTTATCTGATCGATAAAAAGACCGCAGAGCAATATAACATTACCAATATCGAGCAACTCAAGGACCCTAAAATTGCCAAGCTATTTGATGCCAATGACGATGGCAAAGCTGATTTAACCGGCTGTAATCCCGGTTGGGGCTGTGAAGGCGTTATTGAACACCAGATGGATGCGTTTGGTTTGCGTGACACAATTACTCATAACCAAGGTAACTATGCGGCAATTATTGCTGACACTATCTCCCGCTACAAAAAAGGAGAGTCCATTTTGTATTACACATGGACACCATACTGGGTAAGTGGTGTCTTGGTACCTGGCAAAGATGTTGTTTGGCTTGAAGTTCCATTCTCTTCACTACCGGGTGAACGCTTGAATGTAGATACGGCTTTACCAAACGGTAAAAACTATGGCTTTGAAATGAATTCAATGAAAATTGTGGCGAACAAAAAGTTTGCTGAAGCAAACCCTGCTGCTGCGAAATTGTTTGAAATCATGAAGCTCAACATCAATGATGTCAGCGCCGAAAACATGATGATGAGTCAAGGTCACAATTCAGCAAAAGACATTGAAGCCCATGCCAATGGTTGGATTAAGGCTAATCAGAAGTTGTTTGATTCATGGATAGAAACCGCTAAAAAAGCGGCGATGTAATTACCGATACTGTTAAGGGCAGCAGTGCAGTTAGCTGCCCTTTTTAACAACTGCGACAATAGGAGGTTTATTTGAATACCCACGATGAAGTCTTAGTCAGCATCCGACAAATCGTTCGTGCTATAGACTTACACTCCAAGCAGTTGAACAAGAACTTCGGTTTAACCAGTCCGCAGCTGTTATTGATGAGAACCATTCAGGCTTCTCCCAAATTTACGCTGAGCCAACTTTCCCATATCAGCAATATGAGTCAGGCGACGGCCACCAGCATTCTTGATCGGCTAGAGAAACGAGGATTCATCCAAAGAGAGCGAGATACGAAAGACAAGAGGAAAGTTCACGCGGTCATCACCCAACAAGGTGAGCGTATTTTGCAACAAGCTCCACAGTTGCTACAAGATGATTTCATTGAACAATTTCAAGCGTTAGATCAGTGGGAACAAACGCAAATTCTTTCTTCGCTGCAACGCGTTTCCCGCATGATGAATTCTGCTGAAATACCGCCAGAAGACTTACTGATCGCGTTAGGCTCGGAAAACATTCATTTCACTTAACAGCGTTAAAATTGAAACACTATTGTTAGTCAAGTGTACTAATTTTACATAGAAGCCCATTTTTTAAGCACTTACACATAAATTTATACCGAACGGACTCCAAAAATAGCCATGCTCATAAAAAGAATATGATAAGTTAACCACGCTAGGAACACGGCGGCATATGCAGACGTATCTATAATTTGAGAGCACGTCAAAACCATACGTTGTCAACACCATCACGGTATTAAAATACTCTTTACAACCTTGGCTAATCGGAGTTACACGTTGAGCGAATATCAAGACTTAGCACAACACATTGAAATGCTGGCAAAAGCAGATGATGACCAGCAGCAAATTAGCCTTTTAAGTGAATTGGTTGAAAACGTTTTAGATTCAGGCTCTGTTGCTCTTATTCTCGAAGCCTTCCCTGTCGAGCAACGTGTCAGAATGTGGCGAAGCTTGCCACTGGAAATGCATATTGACGTGTTAACTGAGATGCGTGCGGACGTACGTATTTCGGTTATTAAAAGTCTTTCAGAAATAGAGTTAAAACTAACACTTGCGAAGCTGGACAACTTATCTCTTATCGAATGGGAAGACTCTCTTCCCGATGAGATTGTCACGGAAGCACTGCGTTTAATCAGTCGCGACGAACTGGAACTCTATGACCAAGCAAACGAGTTTGCTGATGACGAAATCGGTCACTGGGCTGATCGTAAAGTGTATACCCTACCTTTTAGCATCACCGTTGCTCGTGCAAAGATGTTACTGGAGAAATATCACTACGAGTCGCCTCAATACATTTATCTGATCAACAAAAAGAAAAAGCTCATCGGTGTAGTTGCTTACAGTGACATTTTGTTGGCTGAAACAACGGAACGCGTTAAGACATTAGTATTGGAAGACATTACGCTTATTAACGCTCATTTGACGTTATCTGAAGGTGTTGAAATGCTAGAACATGCAACGCTTCCTATGGTACCGGTCGTCAATAATGATGGTACCTTAGTTGGGATTATCAACTGGCAGTTTGCACTGGGCACGCAACGGGAAATTTACGAAGCTCGCTTGATGGCGGGTACCGGTATGGACGAAGGCGATGACCTTTTCGCTCCTATAGTGCGAAGTTCTAAGCGTCGTGGGGTTTGGTTAGGCATAAACTTAGTCACCGCGATATTAGCTTCAATCACTATCGGTATGTTTGAAAATGTTATCTCCGAAGTGGTGGCGTTAGCGGTATTGATGCCTATCGTTGCTTCGATGGGTGGTATTGCGGGCAGTCAAACACTGACATTGATGGTTCGAGCAATGGCGCTCAATCAGATCACTGTCGGTAACCGTCTCGCATTACTGAAAAATGAAATAGGAATCGGCTCTATTAACGGATTGCTATGGGCGTTGATCATCGGCGCCATCGCGGCGTTATGGTTCCAGTCACCGCTTATTGGTGGAACCATCGCATTGGCGATTGTGGTAAACATCGTCACTGCGGCGTTTTTCGGCGTGCTGATTCCGATTATTCTCGACAAATTTGAATTAGACCCTGCGCTAGCGGGTTCGGTAATTTTGACCACGGTTACTGATGTGGTTGGATTCTTTGCATTCTTAGGTACAGCCAGCCTTGTCATGCTGTAAAAAACGCTTTTAAAAAGTAAAAAGGTCAGAACACTCTGACCTTTTTTATTGTTTAGTTTTTGGGTTTAGCGGCTTAACGCAGTGCTAAACGTAACTTCTCAACTCGACTAAACAGCAACCAATCAAGAATCAAGGTTGCAATGATGGTAACGCCTCCTAGTGGGAAGAGAATCGCTAAAGCAATCAGAGTTACTAAACCTGCTTTCCAAATGCCATTGGTTGCGAAACGAGGTGGCACACCTAACGCTGCTTTTCCTGAAGGTCGACGAATCCACCACATCACAACACCGGTAATAGATATCGCGATAAAAGCGATACAAAAGAACACGTTTAACCCTTTATTGAGAGAACTGAGATCGCCTTGATGCAAAGAAACGCCCGCTGCCATTGCTTTAGCATACAAGTTGTAATCCGCCCAAGTGACGTCCACAAGTAACTTACCGGAGTACTGGTCGAAATGGGAAGTACGATCATTTCTCGGGTCAGTAATATCACCAGCCATGGTGTTAGCAGCCACCGTGTAAACGCCCTTATCTCCATTCGGGAAATAGATACGGTATTGTGTGAAACCAAGCTCTTCTGCTTTAGCTACAATCTTGTCAACACTGATTGAACCATGGGACATCTCGGGCATTGCCATATCCATTGCAGAATGATCATGCGCAGCATTGGACTCTGGCATTGGTGCAAGCTCTAAGTTCCACGGCATCTCTTCTTCATTACCATGGTTAAGACTCGCATGTGTCAATGCCGATTCGGGCTGTTCTCCCCACGTATAGTAAGTCGGAAATGTGTTCCAAGCTTGAACCAATGTTTTACCCCAAATCCCTGTCCACGAGAGACCTGAGATCAGGAAAAACAGCAAAACAATCGATAACACACCGCCAAGGTTTGCATGTAAATCGCGCATAAAAATCCGCACACCTTGGCTCGCCCTTAACTTCAAGAATCCCGCTTTCGATGCATTATCTCTCGGCCACCACAAGTACAAGCCCGTCACCAGTAACAGCACGCCCAAACTTGCTGCAATTTCGATTAAGTAATCCCCCAAATCGCCAATCAACAGTGTGGCGTGAATGCCGTTAGCCAATGAGTACCAGCTTTCGCTTCTATCGATGGTGCCAAGTACTTGTCCGGTGTAGGGATCTACCGTTGCGAAAAGATTGACGCCCTCTGGAGAACGAATGGATACCTTATTGGCAACGTTATCAGCCTGCGCATGGATAAACTGAGTAATGGCATAATCTGGAAATCGCTGCTGAACAGCTGCAACTTGAGCGGAGACAGCTAATTCATGATGTTGTGGCGTCACCATCAGTAGCTCTTGATAGCGAGCTTGTTCAATCTCGTCATCAAACAACATCACCAATCCTGTCAGCGACAAAATTAGAATAAATGGGATAACAAACAGACCAGCGTAAAAATGCCAGCGCCAAGTCATAAAATAGAGTGATTTCGCCCGTGAAGTCGCTTTGGGCTGAGGAGGTGTTGAGTGTCTCAACATGAGCTTTCCTTTTTACTGTTGCACACTCCTAATGAGTGCATGAAGGCTTAGGTCTACTGACCACTTGTGACTTTTATTATTGGAAGTATTCATTTTATGGGCGCGTACTATACCAGTCACATTGAGAAATAACATCGATAATAACTATCATTTACAACATGCCACTTGGTATAGAGCGACTGAGTTTCAGATGTTGAGGCAAATATATAGAACTACGAGTGTTGGAAGTCTTTCGAAAAAAAAGTATCCACCGGCATAGCCGGTGGTTTTTCATATGCGCCTATAAGGCTCTCCTACTGGCAGCGCCCTAGCAGGCGCGTAGTGATCTGACATTTGCATATGACTATTTCCTGCGGCCCGCAAACGGGCTACCTGAATACGGGATCGACAATTGCTCTCCCATTTTATCCTGCTCTAGTTGGTGCTTTATGTAATTCTGTATCTTGCTCGTATTCTTACCTACCGTATCTACATAATAACCTCGGCACCAAAACTCACGATTCCGATATTTAAACTTCAAATCCCCGAATCGTTCATAAAGCATTAGGCTACTTTTACCTTTCAAATACCCCATAAACGCTGAAACACTCATTTTGGGCGGTATTTCTAAAAGCATGTGGATATGATCCACGCAACATTCCGCTTCAAGAATGTTCACATTTTTCCATTCACATAGTTTCCTCAATATTTCACCTATTGCTCTACGTTTTTCTCCGTAGAACACTTGTCTTCTATATTTCGGTGCAAAGACTATGTGGTATTTACAGTTCCAGCGCGTGTGCGCTAAGCTCTTTTCGTCCCCCATTGGGACCCCCTTTCAATTCTTAATTAACTCTTGTAGTTGCCAGACCACAAGACGTTTTTATCAAATTGAAAGGGGTTATATAACTGATTTATAGCTGTAAGCTTTACGGAACCCCCAGCCTAGCTGGGGGTTTTCTCTATACAACAAAAAAGGCAGCCATCGGCTGCCTTAAATAATTACTGTGGTGTCAGTTCTTTAAAGATTAACCAAATATACGATCCCAAATACTTGGATTACGTTTGTCATGGTACTCTTCACGCAGACTATCGATGTTTTTCAACGAGGCTTTAGCCTCTTCCAACTTTCCTGCTTGAAGCTCTGATTCAATCTTCTCTAGCGTCACTGTCAGCTTATTAAAACCTTCAAGATAAATGTTTTTTTTCTCTGGCGGATAGTCACCTAACTTGGCTTGTTCCACCAGCTCATTTAAATCAATGATAGGTTGCTGCATATCCTCAATTGTTTCAGCCTGTGCAGCTTGTTTGAATGCCTGCTTCATCTGCTTCATGGTCGCTTTTAGGTCGAAGTCAGCAGCAAACAGTTGAGTTGAGAGCAACAACCCTAGGCCAAGCGTTAATAGTTTCTTCATTTACTTTCTCTTCCGTGTTCGTCTTGCGTTAACCGCAAGCCAGAATAATTTTTGTTATTAATACCAGTTCGAAAACTCTTCAATCGGCTCTCTTCCGCGAAGTGCCAAAAAGCTCAAGAACTGTTGTGCACTATGAGTAATTACTTGCTTGGAATCAACACCAACATTGTTAAGAAGTTCTTCTGCTTTGGTCAGCACACCCACATCTTCACAAAAATGCGCGTCACTACCGGTGGTTATCCAAGCACCTAATCGTTTTGCCACTTCAGCGATTTGGTAGCACCGTTCAACACTTCCTACTCTGCTGTGACCTTTAAGCGTGCTGTTATTAATTTCAATAGCAACGTTATGTTCAACCGCACAGGTTATCACTGTTTCAAAATCAAAATCATAATTTGGATTACCTAAGTGACCCAAGGCATCTACGCGACCACTCTTAATCACATTGATAAGAGCTTGAGTGTGATCTTCTTTGCTCGAAGGTCTGAAAACCGCTTCATGGAAACTGGCAATCACCCAATCCAGTTTTTCATCGAGTGTCGGATGAATATCTACCTCACCAGCAACATTCATGATGTTGGACTCAATACCGCGAATAATCGCCACACCTTCAAGGAAACGAGGGATCACACGTTGGTTAGCAAAGAACCAGTAATGTGGTGCACCAGGCATAGTCTCTGCGTGGTCTGTCATACAGAACATGGTAAGGTTGTTTTGATTTGCCGATTTGGCATTTTCGATCAAAGTACTGTATGCATGGCCGCTTGCGTAAGTGTGGGTGTGGGTGTCTACTTCAAATTTCATTTTTTCATTCCTGACATCGCGATATACGCAGTTTATCAGCACCTCTATGAACTACAACCGTACCGCATAAGTAAAAATGGATGAGCAGCGATTGATGGATACCATCGGCTTTCTCTCCTATCGTTAGAATAAGAGAGAAAAACAATGCTATTACAGACAGAATGGTCAATAAGTTAATGATTTTGTGAAATTTTCAACAGATAATTTTTTGCAACTTTTCTAAGTTAGACAATACTTAAACTAACATTTGTTGAAGGGATTCTGCATGAAGCGCCGCTACCCACTCAGTATTCACATTAGTACTCTATTTCTTATTTTAACGGCCATCGTAGGGGCAGTGCTTATTGGCATCAGCTCACAACATGCACAACAATTACTGAGTGGTAGCGCTCAAGAATTAAGCCAAGAAAATAGCCGTAAACTAGAATCCATATTTCAAAAAAGCATTGCCCCTATCCTATCCACTTTGGATTTTATGGCATACAGTAGTTTTATCGATGAAAACGAACCCCCTTCGGAACAGGCTCGTTGGCTTTCTTCCATGAGATTGCTATTCGAACGTCAAACCAGTCTGGTCGCACTCTATTTCGGCAACGAAGAGGGAGATTTCACGATCATTCGTCCACTGTTTGATTCACTATCCAGAGAACGCGTTAAAGCACCTGAAACAGCTCGACTGTTTATCAACTTCACCAAAGTGGATGGTACGAACGAATACATATTCTTCGATGAGGACCTTGCTCAAGTTGGCAATGTTAAGCAAGAGAGTAACCATTTCGACCCGCGTACACGCCCTTGGTATACCTCTGCCGAAAACGACGATGTTATTCGTCTAACCGAACCCTATGTATTTTATCTATTCCAGACTCCGGGTGTCACACTGGCACGTCGTTCATCTGATGGCAAAAAGGTAGTGGGTGCTGACTTTACACTCGATTCGCTGTCAAAAGAGTTATCAATTATTGGCTATTCACAAAATGCTAAGCTTGCGTTGTTTGACCATCAGTTCAGAGTACTGGCGCAGCACAATACATCCTTAAGTCTTACCGACGATGAAGAAGCAACTCAGCAGAAGCTAAATACCAGTATTTTCACCCCTGTAGCCAACCGTATCAGCAGTTCAACTTTGTATGAAACCGTAGAGCAAGATGGTGAGTCTTGGTCTGTAACTCTGACACCTGTCGCGTTAAGCCCTGAAATTCATCTGCTGCTAGCCGATGCGACACCACAAGATGACCTGATCGCTAGCCTGCTCTCTATGCGAAACAAGCAGCTGCAAGCAGCTTTTGCTCTGATGTTGATCTGCTTTGGCGCTGTATGGTTTATTTCGTCTCGTCTTGCCAGACCATTAGTCAACTTGATGGAGCTAACTCACAACATAGCGCGTTTTGATTTTAAAAAAACGCGTTATCCCAAAAGCATGATTAAGGAAGTTGCTAACCTCACTAAATCCATAGAGTTAATGGAACACACATTACATGACTTATTGAGATTGCTGAGAGACACGGCTTCTAACCAAGATTTCGGGGTTCTTGCTAAAACTATTACTCACCAGAGCTATTTAGTAACGCGGGCAGAGACAATTCAGCTCTACACATATTCACCAGAGAAAGAGGTATTTACCAATATAGCCGACCACGCCATCATTCCATTTAAGATCGATCTCAACACTTTAGTAAATGCGACGCCTTGGCTATTAGCAGAGTTAAACAAAGGAGAAACCGTTCATTTAACACGGAATGACAACATTTTGCGTAAGCATCTGGATTATTTGTACAACTCTGACATCTATTTTTTCCCGTTGCTTAACCGTCAAAAGCAGTTGGTCGGTTTACTGAATCTAGGCTATGAGCGAGCCATAACCTCAGAGCAATCTGATAAGCATGCTTTCTTACGAGAGTTATTAAGCTTTGCTGAAATAGCCAAAGACAATATTGATAAGATTCAACAACAAAAAGATATGTTGAATGCTTTCGTTACCTTAATCGCATCCGCCATCGATACTAAATCTCCTTATACTGGCGGACACTGTCAAAGAGTTCCTGTCCTTACCAAAATATTGGCAGAAGCTGTCGACAAAGACACTCATTACTATCGAAATTTTTCTATGACCAAACCTCAGTGGGAGGAGCTGAATCTAGCGGCTTGGTTACATGACTGCGGTAAAGTGACAACGCCTGAGTACGTAGTTGATAAGGCTACTAAGCTAGAAACCATTTACGACCGGATACATGAAGTCCGTATGCGCTTTGAGGTTCTGAAAACTCAGGCTGAGTCTGACTACTGGCAAGGTATTGTTGAAGGCGGTGATAAAGGTCAACTCAAAGCAGCATTAGAACAGACACAGCAAGCACTAGACGACGATTTTGCCTTCATCGCTAAATGCAATATTGGCGGTGAATATATGTCGGATGAAGATGTGTCTCGCCTAGAATCTATAGCCCAAAAACAATGGAAACGCACCATTGATGATCAGTTGGGCATATCTTGGATTGAATCTCATCGTGCTGGCGAAAAACAAGCTTTACCTGTGATGGAAAATATCATCGCCGATAAACAGGTACACCAAGTGAAATGGGAAGCCAACAACAAGCCTCAAGACACATGGCAAGAACCTTTTGTTCTTCAGCCGGGAGAGCATCAATATAACCGAGGAGAACTTTATAACCTATCTATTCGCGGCGGCACTTTAAACAATGAAGAACGCTTTATGATCAACGATCACATAGTTCAAACCATCACTATGTTGCAGCGCTTACCCTATCCAGAACATCTTAAAAATGTACCGGATATTGCTGGTGGGCACCATGAACGAATGGATGGTAAAGGCTACCCGAGAGGCTTAGCCGAAGAAGAGCTTTCCGTTCAGGCACGAATTATGGCTATAGCCGATGTATTTGAAGCCTTAACGTCCAATGACCGACCATACAAACAAGCCAAAACCATTGAAGAATCAATTTCGATAATGACCAAGATGGCAACTTCCGGTCATATCGATCCGAAGCTTTATCTGCTCTTCCTAGAGCAAGACGTGTATCAGAAATATGCTGATATGTTCTTAGAAAAATTTCAGCACAGTGACATAGATAAGGAACAGCACATTAAAACAGTGAAAGCGTATATGAAACAACAATTCTAATCTGGTTAAAAGAGTCACAAATTTTGGCTCTATTAACGGCTAAAAATGAATTTATGGTTACAGATCGAACAAAAGTTAATCGATTGCGCGAACAATAGTTGATGTGTGTCAAATTGTCGTAGACAATACTGAGCTCACGTTGGTTTGGTTATTTCATCTTGATACCAAATCAGCCATGTCCCGATGTCCAATGTAAAATAATGACATTGAGTACAAAGGGCGTTTCGGTTTTTCTAATGACAAAAATAGACAAAACCAATTACTTATTTGTGCATTGCGCTGCTAGGGTAAGCACATTGCTAAATAGCTCCCAAATAACTCTATTGTTTTTTGGGCACACCTAGTTTCTAAGGGAAAGAAGATGTTAATACCTGAAAACAGCAGCATCGTGATTTTTGGTGCTTCGGGCGATTTAACCTACCGCAAGTTGATTCCTGCTTTATACCACCTATTTGCAAGCAACCAACTGCCAAAATCCTTTGCAATCTTAGGCGTAAGTCGTACTGAATACAGTGACGACTCTTACCGAGAAAAGTTGAAACGCTCGCTTCAAGAATTAGAGAAAACCGAACCAGAGATTCTTGATGCTTTTTGTGAATATATTCACTATCAAGCCATCAATACGTCGGATGTCGAAGATTATGTAAAACTGAAGGATCGCTTAGACGCACTTTCAGACCAATACGCATTTGAAGAACGTAACACCCTGTTCTACCTTGCTACCCCTCCTAGCCTTTATGGCGTGATCCCTTCTTGCCTTGCTGCTCACGGCTTAAACAGTGAAAAAGATGGTTGGAAACGTCTGATCATCGAAAAACCATTCGGTTACGATTTAAAATCAGCGCAAGAACTGGATATCGAAATTCATCACCATTTCAAAGAACACCAAATCTACCGTATCGATCACTACCTAGGTAAAGAAACTGTTCAAAACCTACTCGTGTTCCGCTTTGCAAACGGTATGTTTGAGCCACTTTGGAACCGTAACTTCATTGATTACGTTGAGATCACAGGAGCTGAATTCCTAGGTGTAGAAGAGCGCGGTGGTTACTACGACGGCTCTGGTGCCGTTCGTGACATGTTCCAAAACCACTTGCTACAAGTATTAGCAATGATCGGTATGGAGCCACCAGCGGCAATCAACGCGGATTCTATCCGTAACGAAGTTAACAAGGTTCTGCAAAGCCTTCAGCCTCTGTCTGAAGAAGACCTACGCAATAACCTAGTACTTGGCCAATACACTGAATCAGAAGTACGCGGTAAGTTCCTTCCAGGCTACCGTAACGAACCTGGTGTAGCGGAAGACTCTCGTACTGAAACGTATGTAGCGTTAAAAATGTTTATCAATAACTGGCGTTGGAACGGTATTCCTTTCTACGTTCGCAGTGGTAAACGTTTACCGACACGTGTAACTGAAGTGGTTATTCACTTTAAACGCACACCTCACCCTGTATTTGGTAAAAATGCGCCTGAGAACAAGCTGATCATTCGCATTCAACCAGATGAAGGCATCCTGATGAGCTTCGGCCTTAAAGAACCGGGGGCAGGTTTCAAAGCCAAAGAAGTTTCCATGAATTTCCACTACGCATCTTTAGAAGAAACGAAGATGCTAACCGCTTACGAGCGCTTGCTGCTGGATGCATTGAATGGTGATGCAACACTGTTTGCTCGTACCGATGCGGTAGAAGCTTGTTGGAAATTTGTTCAACCCATTCTGGACTTCAAACAAGACCCTCAATCCCTATATGGGTACGCATGTGGTACTTGGGGACCAAAAGAGTCGGACAACCTTCTCATTAATGACGGAAGAGCATGGCGTTTCCCATGCAAAAACCTTACAGACACGGATTACTGCGAACTATGATCAATTCAAAGATTTTTCAAACAGCCGAGCAGGTTGTTGAATCACTAGCGAATGAAATGCAGCGCTACAGTGAACACGGCAAGCCTGTACATATTTCACTGTCTGGCGGTAGCACACCAAAAATGCTGTTTAAGCTACTGGCGAGTGCTCCTTATGCAGACGCGATTCAATGGCAAAACCTACACTTCTGGTGGGGTGACGAGCGTTGTGTGGCCCCTGATGATGCAGAAAGCAACTACGGCGAAGCGAACGCATTACTGTTTAGCCAAGTAAACCTTCCAGCAGAGAACATCCACCGTATTCGTGGTGAAGATGAGCCACAAGCAGAAGCTGAACGTTTTGCAAAAGAAATGGCAGACGTTATCCCATGCGAAAACGGCACCCCTGTTTTTGATTGGATACTGCTTGGTGTTGGCGCCGATGGTCATACAGCATCGCTATTTCCTAATGTAACCAACTATGCAGATGAAAACCTGTCTGTAGTGGCTACGCATCCAGAATCTGGTCAACTTCGAGTGTCAAAAACAGCGAAAGTTCTGGAAGCAGCGAAACGTATTAGTTACCTCGTTCTTGGTGCAGGCAAAATTGATATCGTACATGAAATTCACACTACTCCAGCTGCTGAACTGCCTTATCCAGCAGCGAAAATCCAGTCTAAAACTGGTGAAACAGAGTGGTATTTAGATTTAGACGCAGCAACAAAGATTGCGTGAAGGAGAAAGCAAATGATGAAAGGTGATATCGGTGTAATCGGCCTGGCAGTTATGGGTCAGAACCTGATCCTTAACATGAATGACCACGGCTTCAAAGTTGTTGCTCACAACCGTACTGCGTCAAAAGTTGACGAGTTCCTAGAAGGTCCGGCTAAAGGCACTAACATCATTGGTGCATACACTTTAGAAGAGCTAGTAGAGAAACTAGAAACACCGCGTAAAGTGATGCTGATGGTCCGTGCTGGTTCAGTTGTTGATACGTTTATCGACCAACTAGTACCACTTCTAGACAAAGGCGACATCATCATTGATGGCGGTAACACTAACTACCCAGATACTAACCGCCGCGTTGCAGCGCTGCGTGAAAAAGGGATCCACTTCATCGGTACTGGTGTTTCTGGCGGTGAAGAAGGAGCTCGTTTCGGACCTTCAATCATGCCTGGCGGCGCACCAGAAGCTTGGGAAGCAGTTAAGCCTATTTTCCAAGGTATCTCTGCAAAAACTGATGCTGGCGAGCCATGTTGTGACTGGGTTGGTAACGACGGTGCTGGTCACTTCGTCAAGATGGTACACAACGGTATCGAATACGGCGACATGCAGCTAATCACTGAAGCATACCAGTTCATGAAAGACGGTCTTGGTATGTCTGCAGACGAGATGCAAGCTGTATTTGCTGATTGGGACAAGACTGAGCTAAACAGCTACCTAGTTGAAATCACAGCTGACATCCTTGGCTACAAAGATGAAGACGGTGAGCCACTTGTTGAGAAAATCCTAGATACTGCTGGCCAAAAAGGTACAGGTAAATGGACAGGTATCAACGCTCTAGACCTAGGCATTCCTCTAACTTTAATCTCTGAGTCTGTATTCTCTCGTTGTCTGTCTGCACTAAAAGACCAACGTGTTGAAGCTGAAAAATTGTTCGGTAAAGTGATTACTCCAGTTGCAGGCGACAAACAAGAGTGGGTTGATGCACTACGTCAAGCTCTACTTGCTTCTAAGATCATCTCTTACGCTCAAGGCTTCATGCTAATGCGCGAAGCATCAAACGAGAATGGCTGGGATCTAAACTACGGTAACGTAGCACTGATGTGGCGTGGTGGTTGTATCATCCGCTCTGCATTCCTAGGCAATATCCGTGATGCATTCGAGAAGAACCCAGAACTTGCGTTTCTTGGCTCTGATGAGTACTTCAAAAACATTCTACAAAGCAGCCTAGTTGCATGGCGTAAAGTAGCTTCTAAATCACTAGAAGCAGGTATCCCAATGCCATGTATGACTTCTGCTCTAACGTTCCTAGACGGTTACACAACTGCTCGTCTACCAGCGAACCTACTACAAGCTCAGCGTGACTACTTCGGTGCTCACACTTATGAGCGTACAGACCGTGCACGTGGCGAGTTCTTCCACACTAACTGGACTGGTACAGGCGGCGACACTGCGTCAACGACTTATGACGTTTAATTTGTCAAAAGTTATTTAAAGCAAAAGGGATGCTCATGGGCATCCCTTTTGTTGTATTACTTAAATCTCTAGTGTTTGTGTTTATCCACTGGCACTAAAATGTACGTTTCTTTGTTGTGGCCTTTCTTTTTACCCGGGTGTTTTCCATGCACAGGATGACCATAGTAATGATCCTCTTCCACCACTTTTACTACTTTCACTCTTTCGACCGTCTCGACTCTTCTAGTATTACAGTCGCCCGTTTTAATAGAAACATCTTTATTCGCTACCGTAACACAGCCTAATTCAATATCGACTTGTGAGCCAGACGCCTGCGCGTGTGTCGACATTAATGCACCTAGCAGAAGTAATGGTGAAGTTGTCCCGTATCGTTTCATATTGGTTCCTTTTAAGCTGATTCGTCACCAATTTAAACGAGTGTTAACAACTCACTCAATATGACCAGTACAACACTGACAATCATATTACCTACCCTATACATGGTATTGAAAAGTGAATAAAAAAAGAGCACCAAACGATGCTCTTCATGACATTTAAAGCAAGTTATTAATGAACTTTGAACTGTCCAACAACCTGTGATAGATCGCTAGACGTACCACCTAATTCTCTACTGATGTTATCCGTCTCAGTTGCACTGTTATTTAGCTGACCTATCAGAGCCTGAATGGCCGCCATATTACGGCTTACTTCTTCCGTTACATGACTTTGCTGTTCAGCCGATGTTGCCATAAGTGTATTCAAATCATTAATCTCAACCACAGATGTGGTTACAGTATTCAATGACTCCATCACTTTATGAGTGCTTTGTGATGTTGCTTCACAGCTCTTACGAGTAGTTTCCATCTTGCTCACCACATTTTCAGAGGTATTATTGAGCTTAAAAAGCATCTCATTGATTTGTGCAGTACTTTGTTGAGTACGAGCAGCCAATGCACGAACTTCGTCCGCAACAACCGCAAAGCCTCTGCCTTGCTCACCCGCACGCGCCGCTTCAATTGCCGCGTTCAGCGCAAGTAAGTTAGTTTGCTCCGCTATATCACCAATCACCTGAAGCACAGTACCTATTTGCTTAGTATCTTGATTCATCGCACTGATGGTATTTGACATCTCTGCCACATCAGCTTCCAATGCTGTTACGCTTCGTACAGCTTGATTTACCGTCTGTTTAGACTCATCAGCGTAAGTGTTGGTTAGCTCAGTCAACTTAGCTGCATCAGCTGCACTTTGTGCAATAGATCCTGCTGTAGCACTCATTTCGTCAATCGCAGTAATGACCTGCTCTGTCTCAATGGTATGCGCATTTAGCATCTGCATATTCGATTCAGACTGGCTGCTTAAGTGATTAACCGCAGTATCAATTTTCGATGAAGAGTTAGATACTTCGATGAACATACCCTGAAGCTGTTCTATGAAACGGTTAATCGATGTTGAAATCTGACCAATTTCGTCTTGAGAAGCCACGCTCAAGCGCTGAGTTAAATCACCATTCCCCTGAGAAAGACCAGCTACTAGGTCTTTTAGGCGTAGTAAAGGTTGGAACGCGAAGTGCAGCATTGTCACACTTAAACCGATAATGATCACTGCACAAATAAGTAACGCCAAAGTAATCTTCCAGTTCAGACTGTCTGTATTGGCTTGAATATTGTCTAGGTCAATATAACCGTTCAGTGTCCATGTTTGACCGCCAAGATCAAATTTACGTTCAACTGGAATCAGGTTTTCACCCGTCTTATCAGAGAAAATCGTAATGCTATTCGCGGATATCAATTCCATATAACTGCCTGAAAGCGAATAGGCCTCAAGAATTGGTTTTAGACCACTCAGATTCAGAGTGAAGAAGTTCGATGAACCGTCCAGATGTTTAATTGAGATATTAAGTGTTGGCTGACCATCAACAACAATCACTTCACTCACTGTAGGCTCAGCCGTTAGGCTTTCTGAAAGGGTCATATACTTTTGCGTTTCATCTTGCTCTAGCACTCTGCCAGTATCATCAAACGCATAGCTACTTGCCAAGCGGACGATATGAGAGAAACCAGCCGATTCTTTCGTCGTACCGATATCCATCATGTTGAATTTGAGGCTTTTCGCAAGGTTCAACTTGTCTTGTAACTCACCCTGCAGAGTTTTATTAACCAACTCAATATTGTGCTCTATTCTGGCCGTATCTGACTGATAGATATAGCTACTAATAAAGTGGTTAACACTGAGATAGGATACAAAAATGGTGATGGCAATGATGGCAACAATTAGCGATATAATCTTGTTCTTAAAGGAAAAACTCTTCATAAGTCTTCGCATCCTTTACAAAGTTCTTAGCCTGCGGGTCCCGATAAAACCGTGAGCTGGTGGTGAATAGAATATTTATTATTATGCGGATTATCAGTTAACTGCTGGTTGGCTACGCTTGATATAAACGCCCTATCAAGCTGACTTTCAACTATTCGTCACATGATCCGAATAGAGCGAGTTTTCCTACACCTAACTAAGCCTCATTTATTGTTTTCGGCTCATTGTATCCAAACTTAATATGAAACGATGAGGAGTAGTTCATAGATGATCCTACATCGTTCGGTAAATGAGACTTCGGTCATGTTTTTAGTCTATCTCAACTAGATTTTCTAACACGATGTTTCATTTTTTAAAGTAATACTGTAACAGCACAACGGCTACAAAAAAAACGAGCCCCCTTGGGTGCTCGTTCTACTAGGTGTACTAACTCGCCTGTCTAGCAAACTCTAAATTGATTTACTACTTGGGATAGATCCGTTGAAGTACCTTTTAACTCTTGGCTTATCGCATTGGTCTGTGAAGCGCTATTATTTAACTGATTTATGAGTTCTTGGATCGCCGCCATATTGCGGCTCACTTCTTCTGTAACATGACTTTGCTGTTCTGCTGAGGTTGCCATTAATGTGTTCAGGTCATTAATTTCAATCACGGATGCTGTAACGGTGTTGAGAGATTCCATTACTTTATGTGTGCTTTGCGAAGTTGCTTCACAACTTCTACGAGTGGTTTCCATTTTACTCACCACATTTTCAGAGGTGTTATTGAGCTTAGAAAGCATCTCATTGATTTGCGCTGTGCTTTGTTGAGTACGCGCCGCCAATGCACGAACCTCGTCCGCAACAACCGCAAAACCACGTCCTTGTTCACCAGCACGCGCCGCTTCAATCGCTGCGTTCAATGCCAGTAGGTTCGTCTGCTCTGCAATGTCTCCAATCACTTGAAGCACAGTACTGATTTGCTTAGTATCTTGATTCATAGCACTAATGGTAGTTGACATCTCCGCGACGTCCGCTTCCAATTCCGTCACGCTTCTCACAGCTTGATTTACTGTTTGTTTAGACTCATCTGCATAGGTGTTTGTCAGCTCAGTCAACTTAGCCGCATCAGCAGCGCTTTGTGCAATCGAACCAGCCGTCGCACTCATTTCGTCAATTGCAGTGATCACCTGCTCCGTCTCAATAGTATGTGCATTCAACATCTGGATATTTGATTGAGATTGGTTGCTTAGATTGCTCACGGCAACATCAATTTTCGATGATGAGCTAGAGACGTCAATAAACATACCCTGTAGTTGTTCAATGAAGCGGTTAATCGATGTTGAGATCTGACCAATTTCATCATTCGACGTAACATTTAGACGCTGTGTTAAATCACCATTACCTTGGGAAAGGCCGGCCACAAGATCTTTTAGACGCAACAACGGCTTAAATGCGAAGTTAAGCATCGCAATACTTAGAACAATAATAATTGCCGCAGCAGCGAGTAATGCCAGTGTAATATCCCAGTTCAAACTGTCAGTATTTGTTTGAATATTATCAAGATCAATATAACCATTCAGAGACCATGTTTGGCTATCAATGGTGAACTGGTTTGATACTGGAATAACGTGATCGCTCACCTTATCAGTGAAAATGGTAATCTGGTTTGCTGATATCAGCTCCATATAACTGCCTGGAAGTGAGTAGGCTTTGATAATATCTTTTAGCTTACTGATATCCATCGTAAAGAAGTTTGCAGAACCATCAAACTTCTTCAGAGCGATGTTGACGGTTGGTTTACCATCCACCATTTCCACACCGCTCATAGTTGGCTCTTCTGTTAATTGCTCAGCTAGCTTTAGATATATTTCTGTTTGCTCATCTTCAAGCGAATTCGCGGTATCATCGAATGCATAGCCATTAGCAACCAATACAATACTTGCAAAACCTGTCGACGCTTTCGTGTCTGCAATATCCATCATGCTGAAGTTAAGACTTTTAGTCAGTGAGAGTTTTTCTTGCAGCTCCCGCTCTAGCTGAGCAGTCACCAACTCAATATTGTGTTTGATTCTTGCGGTGTCTGATTCATAGATATAACCACTAATAAAATGGTTCACACTCATATATGAAACAAAAATAGTGACCGCAATGATGCTAGCAATCAGCGCGATTATCTTGTTCTTAAAAGAAAAGGTTTTCATGTATTTCAGTATCCCTACGACATAATGATTAGAACTCAATTTGCTCCGCTATCATGGAGTTAAAACCATGGCGGATGCACATGCACTAATCACAAGCTTACTTGTTGTTACATTTGCAGAGCGATTGTAACATCTATCGGGGATATTAATTAATAATATTCTCAATGCATAACTAACAGAAATACAACATATTATCCATTATTGATCGTTGGACTCAAAGTAAGAGTAAAAACACTTTAGCTATCAATCATGTATAAATCGCGTACTAGATTGCGCCATTCATAAATGGTTTCTTTGAAGTGCTTTATCTGCTTTGGTGTGGAGAGATGAACAATATTGAGAATATATTCATTTGACGTTTGTTGATTGTAATTGAGTTTTGCCTTAAACACGGGGCTATATGACTCCTCTTGAGAATAAAGAAGTTTATAAAGCTTTTGATTAAACTCAGCTTTGTTATTGCGTTCTTCTAGCAATGACTTAATCTCATTTCGTTGAATGGTTTGAAACACAATCCAGTCGTCGGTGGTAATTTGCAAAGATCTAGCCCATAGCTTAACGAATTGCTGTTGCTCGTTGTTTAATTCACCTAGCCACTGCTCCATCCGCTCAGTAATACGTTCTTGGTATTTGGCTCGAGTTTCGTTTTCATTCAAACCTGCATATTTGTCTGAATACTTTTGGTGGCGCTTAGCCATCGCTTGCATAAACTCCTCCACCTGTTTGTCAGATAGATCGTTGGCAAGCGGATAGATACTTGGGAATATACGAGTAACTAAGCTTTGATAATGTTGATAAATCCAATCTCTGTGTTGTTGAAGTTGTTCCAGAGTGAGTGTTTTGGGATTGAGTTCCAACAACTCGTCAAATTGAACAATGTAGTTGTTTAACTCTTCACTTTGATGCCACTGGCTAAGGGCGTGAATCTGGGTTTTGACCAAGCTCTCTTGCTGGTCGGTTAAAGTCACATAGTCATCCAGATATTCAAGTACAAACCAATCAATATGATGGTAAACAAATTTGGTACCGCAGCCAGCAAGCAGTACCGATATCATCAATAGCGTTATCCATCTCTTCATACCTGCATTCCTTCTGCTCCCTGCACATAACATGTATCACTAAAACATAGCAGTCTTAAGACATTGCAGCCTCTAAACCTTGCAGATATACAACCAGTGGTGAACTCACTCAATTACATAGCTGCCAATCCCTCGATGCGATTGAGATCTCAGTTAAAATTATTGTTGTGCATTATGATTGTTGGTTATCTCCCTAATAGGGCTTATGTCTCAACAAGGTATCAACCTTTGACGTAGCGAACAAAAAGCCACAAGTGAATATATGCAGTTACATGAACAATTAGCACAACGAATTGTCGACCGAGCGCAAAAAATCATTAAGTACCCACTTAATGTTATGGATGAGACAGGCATTATCATTGCTTCAACCAACCCCGCTCGCAAATATCAAAAGCATGGTGGTGCTGTACTCGCATTAAGTGAGCTAAAACCAATTGAAATCTCCGAAGGTATGTTGCCTGAGTTTCCCCACGTAAAACCGGGAGTAAACCTACCTATCATTTTTAACAATGAACCAATTGGTGTTATCGGCATTTCAGGTCCATTAGAGGAAGTCCGCCCGTTCGGTGAAATGGTAAAAATGGCCGCTGAAATGGTGGTTGAATACACCTCAATGATGGAGATGACGCGCTGGAGCGAACGCAAACTTGAAGAGCTTCTGCTTGAGTGTATCGACCCGAATGCATCACAAGAACACATCACCAATATGGCGGCGCAGTTAAAAGTCGATATTTTCAATCATCACGCTATTTGTGTAATTGAAGTTGGTAACTCTGGTGATCAAAAAGAAGTCGTTCGCGTACTCAATCAGTGGTCACGTAAACGCCTCAAAGCCGAATACTCTTACAAAACAAACTTAGTGTTGCTCAATGTGACAGAGAAAGAGAAAAGCGGTGAAATCGTCATTGATGACTGGCAAAGCATTACCAGCTATTTAGCAGAATCACTTAAAGTGGATTTCCATTGCTCGATTGGTGCTATCTATAGCCAACCGCAGAATCTTCATTACGCATTTGAAAGTGCAATGGCGACGATGAAAGCCGGACAACGTTTGAATCCAGAAGCGAAGTTTTATCCATTCGCTCAGTATGAACTTCCTGCTCTGTTTGAGAGCAGCTTATCTCGCTGGCAACGAGATAAGCTTTCTACTCACGTTCAACAGTTAGAGCTGGCTGATCCGACACTGATCCACACAATTTTGTGTTGGTTTGAAAACAGCTGTGACATTAAGAAAACATCCAACGTTCTCTATGTTCACCCCAACACCCTTAGATATCGTATGAAACGGGTGGAAGAAATTTGCAATATTGATTTGCACAACTTTAGAGATATGTGCCGTTTGTATTTTAGTTTGATTTTATAACGTTAAACTTTGACCAACTTGGATTGCAGAGGCAATGTTAAACGCACTGCGGGTAACATTTGCTTTTGCTTCTTTCTTAATCTCATCAAAAGTGGTGATTTTGTATACAGAGTCAAAGGCGCAATCAATACCGTGCTGATAAACCTCATCGATCTCATCACCCAGCGCTCCGGCAATCGCAATCACAGGTAACTGGTAATGTTTGGCAATTCTTGCCACACCCACAGGCACTTTACCGTTAACGCTTTGACTGTCTAAACGACCTTCACCAGTGATCACCAAGTTGGCATCTTTCACCATATTTTCCAAACCAACAGCATGAGTCATGATGTCGATGCCTGGACGAAGGTCTGCATCTAAAAATGCATAGAATGCTGCACCCATCCCCCCTGCCGCACCAGCGCCAGGAATATGATCTACTTGTTTGTCTAGGTCTTGCTCAACCACTTTGGCAAAATTAGCTAACGCTGCATCAAGACGCTTCACCATCTCAGGTGTTGCTCCTTTTTGTGGACCATAAATATGAGAGGCGCCGTTTAAACCGGTTAGTGGGTTGGTCACATCACAGGCGACTTCGATATGACATTCACTCAAACGCTTATCAAGATTACTCGCATCAATATGAGCAAGTGTCTCAAGTGCTAAGCCACCGTAAACAAGTTCGTTGCCTTGTGCATCTTTGAACGAAACGCCCAATGCTTGCATCATTCCACAACCTGCATCGTTAGTCGCACTGCCACCTATGCAGATAATCATATGGCGAATACCTTGATTTAAGACGTGGTCGATGAGCTGTCCTGTACCAAAAGTGGTCGCTGTATAAGGGTCTCGATGTTCAGGAGCAATCAATTCAATACCGCTGGCTGCTGCCATTTCAATAAATGCGGTCTTTTTATCGCCAGAAATACCGTAGAATGCTTTGTGATGGTCGCCTAACGGACCTATCACTTCAGTGTACACCATCTCTCCGCCTGACGCGTCGACTAAGGCTTCAACTGAACCTTCACCACCGTCAGCAACTGGACATTTCACATACTGATAATCGGGAAATACTTGTCTAAATCCTGACTCGATAGCGTCAGCGACTTCAATCGCGCTTAAGCTCTCTTTGTACGAATCAGGTGCGATTACAATCTTCATCAATAGACACCACTCGATAAAAAAAGGAAGCAGCAGGTTCCCTACAAACCTGCTGCTAGACCATTAGCTTTGGATAGTTACCTTAGCTAGTTTTTCATAGTGCAGAGCAAGTGCACTGTGGTCTTTCATTTCAAGACCGTCAGCTTTAAGCGCTTGCATCATTTCCATTACTTGTGCAGTAAGAGGAAGTTGTGCGCCCACACCGTGAGAAGTGTCTAACGCGTTTGCAAGATCTTTAATATGAAGGTCGATACGGAAACCTGGTTCGAAATTACGATTAAGTACCATTGGTGCTTTCGCATCCAGAACGGTGCTACCCGCTAAACCACCACGAATCGCTTTGTAAACCAATTCAGGGTTTACGCCTGCTTTCGTCGCTAGAGAAAGAGCTTCTGACATTGCTGCGATGTTCAGTGCCACGATTACTTGGTTAGCAAGTTTGGTTACGTTACCAGCGCCGATGTCACCAGTGTGAACCACGGAGCCAGCCATCGCTTTCATTACATCGTAGTACTTATCAAATACTGCTTTGTCGCCACCAACCATGACAGAAAGAGTGCCGTCAATAGCTTTTGGTTCACCACCACTTACTGGTGCGTCAAGCATTAGAACGCCTTTCTCTGCTAAACCTTTAGCGATCTCTTGGCTAGCTAATGGAGCAATTGAACTCATGTCGATAAATACAAGACCTGGCTTTGCACCGTCTGCTAAGCCGTTTTCACCTAACGCTACTTCTTTTACGTGTGGTGAGTTAGGAAGCATAGTGATTACAACATCACACTGCTCTGCCACTGCTTTAGGCGAAGTCGCTGATACCGCGCCAGCATCTGTTAGCTCTTTAACCGCTACTTGGTTGCGGTCTAGTACCACTAATGAATAACCTGCTTTAAGTAGGTTTTTACTCATTGGTTTGCCCATGATGCCTAGGCCAATAAATCCGATTTTCATAACTATTCCTCTTCGCCCTTATTCACTTAGAAATTTTTGACACAATGCTTGTGTCGCTGCTTTAAACACACCTAGGTCACTACCCACTGCGACTAGGTTCGCACCCCATTCAAGGTAACGCTCTGCGTCTGCTTGAACTGGAGCCAAAATACCGACTGATTTACCAACCGCTTGCGCTTTTTCAAATACGGTCTTAATCGCTGCTTGCACATCTGGGTGGCTTGCATTGCCTAAATGACCCAACGCTGCTGCCAAGTCACTTGGCCCAACAAACACACCATCCAAACCTTTTACCGCTAGAATATCGTCTAGATTGTCTAAGCCTTCTTGGCTTTCGATTTGAACCACAACACAGATGTTCTCGTTTATGTTTTTGAAGTAATCGGTAATCGTGCCGTACGCATTGCTTCGGTGACCCACAGATACGCCACGAATGCCTTCTGGCGGATAACGAGTAGACGCAACTGCAAGTTCTGCTTGTTCTTTGGTTTCAACAAAAGGAACGATGAAGTTGTAGAAACCGATATCCAATAAACGTTTAAGTACGATTGGGTCATTCACTGGTGGACGAACTACTGGCACGCTACGGCTGTCTTTCAATGCCATCAGCTGTGGGATGAAAGTTTGCACGTCGTTTGGAGCGTGCTCGCCATCCAGAAGGATGAAGTCAAAACCCGCTAAACCAAGGATCTCAGTGGTAATTGGGCTCGCTAAAGCACTCCAACAACCAATACGTTTTTCTTGATTGATCATCGCGCGTCTAAAGTGATTTGGATAAATGTTTTCATTCATGTAACTTTCCTCTACCTGCTCTTATCGAACCAAGCACGGTCTTTTGTTGTCGAATTTCCAGTTAGGGACAAGGTACTGCATACCGATGGCATCATCGCGTCCGCCTAACCCCATGTTCTTGTAAAGCTCATGCGCTTTTTCCACTTGAGCCATGTCGATTTCGATACCCAAACCAGGTTTGTCCGGCACCGTGATAAAGCCACCTTGAATCTTCAATGGCTCTTTTGTTAAACGTTGATTACCTTCCTGCCAGATCCAATGTGTATCTAAGGCAGTGATCTCTCCGGGTGCGGCGGCGGCAACTTGCGTAAACATCGCCAAGGAAATATCAAAATGGTTGTTCGAGTGAGAGCCCCACATTAGCCCCCATTCGTGGCACAACTGCGCAACGCGCACTGAGCCTTCCATCGTCCAAAAATGCGGATCCGCCAATGGAATGTCGACCGCTCGCAGCGAAATCGAATGTCCAAGTTCGCGCCAATCTGTCGCCACCATGTTGGTTGCTGTTGGGATACCCGTTGCGCGACGAAACTCAGCCATCGTCTCGCGTCCTGAATATCCAGCCTCAGCACCACATGGGTCTTCGGCGTACGCCAACACATTTTTCAAACCTTTCCCGATTCGAATGGCATCCTGCAAAGACCAAGAGCCATTCGGATCGATCGTCACTCGCGCATCTGGGAATCGGCTTGCCAATGCACAGACTGCATCAGCTTCCTCATCAGGGCGGAAAACGCCGCCCTTCAGCTTAAAATTGCTAAACCCATATTTGTCGAACGCGGCTTCCGCTAAGCGAACAATACCGTCCGACGTTAATGCTTCTTCGTGACGAATGCGGTACCAATCACAATTGTCATTAGGCTGACTTTGATACTGCAGATCCGTGTTGTTACGGTCACCGACAAAAAATAGGTAACCCAACATTTCGACTTTATCGCGTTGTTGACCTTCTCCAAGCAGCGCGGCTACCGGAACGTTTAGCGCTTGCCCCAAAAGATCGAGCATTGCTGACTCAATCGCTGTTACTGCATGAATCGTGGTTCGCAAATCGAATGTCTGTAAACCACGACCCGCTGCGTCGCGTTCTGAGAACGCATTTCGGACTTCGTTCATGATGTTTTTGTATTCACCGATACTACGGCCAACAACAAACCCACGTGCGTCCTCTAACGTTTTGCGAATGTTCTCACCACCCGGTACTTCCCCTAATCCGGTGTTGCCCAAGTTGTCCTGCAAAATCACAATGTTGCGAGTGAAGTAAGGGGCATGTGCACCACTTAGATTCAGTAGCATGCTGTCATACCCTGCAACAGGGATTACCGTCATACTCTCGACCATTGGCATAAACTTCGCAGGACTCATCACATTCACCGTACGTTACGCAGTTTTACTTACTTTTTTGTTTTTGCTTGATTTGAATGCCGAGCGAATCGTATATCCAACTGAAGCCAGAATGATTACCCACAAGAACATCGCAATTGGGCTCTTAGTAACGAAGATGGATAGATCACCGTAAGACTCGATACTCTTCACGAAGTACACTTCTGCCGATTTACCCAAGATGAAGCCAATGATGAATGGCACCACTTCCAATCCAATCTTCGAAGCCAACACACCAAAGATGCCGAACAACACTAGTGTCCATACATCGAACATCACGCCGTAGTTGATTGCGTATGCGCCGATAACACACATCATCACGATGATTGGATACAGAATGTATTTAGGAATCAGTACTACCTTCGCAACGTAGCGGATAGCGAAGAACATGATTGCGAACATCACAAAGTTAGCGAAGAACAATGAGATGATCATGAAATCCCAAGTTTCTAGGTTTTCATTGATGAACAATGGGCCAACCTGAATACCTTGCAGTGTAAATGCACCAATCAGAACCGCTGTTGTTGAGTCTCCAGGGATACCCAGTGATAGAAGCGGAATTAACGCACCACCTGTAAGGCCGTTGTTTGCTGATTCAGAGGTAATGATGCCCTCAGGTGCACCTTTACCCATTTGGTCAGGGTTTTTAGAAATGTTCTTTTGCTGTGTATAAGCAAGTACTGACGCCGCACTACCACCGATACCAGGTAAAAGACCAACGAATGTACCAATAGAAGAAGAACGAATTAGGTTGAAGAATTGACCTTTAAATACTGACCAGTTGAACTTTTGTTTTGCATCCAATTTGATCATGTCGCTCGTTACATCATCGTCAGACTTCTTATTCAAACAAGCAACGATAATAGAAGACAGACCGAACATACCGATAAGTACTGGCAGTAGTGAGAAACCGAAACTTAATTGGTCTTCAAACGCTTGTGGCATTAAGCGGTATTCGCCGTTACCACCAACAGAGATATCGTAAGCACCAATTAAAGCAACTAATACACCTAACAGGCCACTGAAAATACCCATCAACATGTTTTTAGACAGAGACGAGATAACCGTCAGAGCCAAGAAAATAAGCAGGAATTTTTCAACAGTAGAGAATTTAATTGCAAAGTTCGCAAGGAACGGCGCGAAAAAATAGAGAACAATTGCACTAAATAAGCCACCAAAAAGTGAAGACGCAACAGCAATTTTCAGTGCGCTTTCACCCTGGCCTCTCTGAGCCATAGGATAGCCATCAAAAGTGGTGGTAATAGACGAAGGGGTACCAGGGATATTGATCAGTACCGCAGGCACCAAACCTCCTGAGATACCACCAACATATAGACCAAGTAGTAGAGCTAAACCGTCAGTTAAGCCAAGTGAATAAGTTAAAGGTAAACAAACCGCTACAGCAAGTGTTGCTGTCATACCCGGAATGGCACCGAAAATAATACCTATTAATACGCCAATCGAACTCAGCAGAAACATATTAATAGACAAATGTGACAATATTTCCATAAGAAGTTCCACATTCAAGTTTTTGTTTCAAATATAAATTTTAAGGAAGTGTAATTCCAAAAATTTGACCTAACACTACCCAGGCAATTACTGGTGATATAACCGAGTTAATGGTTATATATATAATTTTTCTTTTGTTGATTTCTTTTTCGATTAGTAAAGGGATACAGAATAGAAAAGGGATAGTCGTAATTAAAAATGCATACCCTGTATTTGGAAATACTTCACCTAACGCTTCCATCACCAAGATATAAACACTGATCAACGCCAAAAATAGGTACGCTTTGTAGTTTTCATGATTCAGAATTGATTTCATTGAAAAACCAGCAACGCTTTTCGCAATTGTTTTTCTTTCTTTCACCAAGATAATCGCGAATAAAACAAGGATACACGTGATCACTATCTTGGGGAAAAACCAATGCGATTCTGCAAAATCGATACTCACATTTAGCATAGCATTTTCCTTATGTAAGGTAATTTAAGAACTTTGGATGTGAATAGTATGGAGGATAGCACTTGCCTTCGCTTTATTCATTTATACAAAAAAACAAGTAAGTTGACTGTTTTTTTTGTACAAACAAACAAGCCAGTGTGACCACAATACAATGAGGTTAAGTTGTTGTTTTTAAACAATTAAATAATTAAACAAAAAGCACATTGCCTTTAACACTGGTTTTTGGAGATTTGTACAAATGTAATCCAACACATCACAAAGCCTTGCTGCTCATAAGCGGACAAACATCTCTTCACATAAAATAGGGAAAACTCTAATTAATGTGACTTATATGAAATCGATATCCGTTAGATACTCTGTTGTATTTTTGCTTATGTTTGTCACCACCATTTTCTTTGGTGGGAGATCGATATTATCGATATCAGGTGGTGACCTAAGTAAGGATTTACAACTCTCAACTGTTCAGCTTGGTTATTTGTTTTCCTCATTTTCTGTGACCTATGTACTATTTCAGATACCTTGCGGCCTGCTATTGGACAAAATTAAAACAAAATTTCTATATCTCTTTTTCTTAATATTCTGGTCAGTAGTCAGCTTAGGCACATTCTTCGTTACCTTTATTCCAAACTCATTCTTCATTTTCCCAGCTCTAATAGTATTCCGTTTATTAGCAGGATTATTTGAAGCGCCTATTTTTCCAGCTAACAGCCGAATCGTTTCCTGTTGGTTTCCAAAACATGAAATATCTTTCGCCTCTGCGATATTTGCCTCATCGCAATATCTGTCGATTTTTATCTGTTCCCCCATCATCGCTTGGGTAACCTATCATCAGGGGTGGCAGTTTAACTTTCTCTACCTTGGGTCAGCAGCATTGTTACTAGGGATAGTTTTGAAGTATTGGCTACATAGCCCAAAAGACCACCCTTTTATTTCGCAAACAGAACTGGATTATTTAGATCAACATCTAGCTGTGAAAACAGCGAGCACCAAAGTTGAGCAATCGAGTGTACGTGAACGAATTACTTTCCTTATGACCAATAAAACCATGTTAGGTGTTTGCCTTGGGCAGTACTGCATGAACGCGATTACCTTTTTCTTCCTAACTTGGTTTCCTCTCTATCTTATTGAAGTTAAAGGTATGTCTTTAGTGAGTGTGGGAATAATGGCTTCCATACCAGCATTATTTGGTTTCTTTGGTAACCTCTGTGCAGGGTTAGTCTCTGATCGTATGGTTAAACTTGGGTTTTCCATTGCTAAGGCACGTAAACTGCCTATCATCGTGGGTATGATGTTCTCCACTTTTATGCTTTTTTCACTGTTTACCGATTCGCCGATATTGATTGTGATGTTTATGTCTTTTGCATTTTTCGGTAAAGGATTCAGTTCACTAGGTTGGACCATCGTTGCGGATATCGCTCCAAAACCGCTATACGGCTTGTGCGGCGGTATTTTCAATACTGCTGGAAACCTTTCTGGCATTATTACACCGGTCGTTATCGCCTACATGATTGAGATTACGGGGTTTTTTGATGTGGCAGTTTACATCACTGGCCTACATGCACTGATCGCCATTGTCTGCTTTGTCTGGTTTGTGGGAGACTTGGATAAAATTGAATACCCAACCAGCCCTAAGGCAAGTGGTTATTCAGTCTCTTAACTTATGAATAGATTAACGTGCGTCAGCTTAATTAGCTTATGGCTTATAAATTGGTTTTCTTTATTATAAAAAAATGCCCACTAATGTGGGCATTTTGCTGACTATCGAGGACGAGTCGACAGTTATTCAGTAATGTTTTTAAGTACTTCTTTGTACTTCTCACTCTTAGCTTGTAAGTGTTCAAGTGCTGCTTTTGAATCACGGAAGTTAGGTACAAAGAACGCTTTTTCAAAAGTCTTTTGAATCTCGCCTTCAGCGTAGATTTCTTTCAGAGCTTTATCGATGTATTCGATTTGGTCTTTTGGCATCTTCTTGTTGTATAGGAAGAAGAACTCTTTATCGAATGTGAAGTTCGTTGTTGCATCCATTGGTACTTGTACTTCTGGCTCTGCATAAGAGTAGATTTGCTCTTTACTTAAACCACCAAAACCGTTTTTGTTAACGTTCGCGATAGTGTCACGAGTTGAAGTTAACCATACGAATTTCATCGCTTTTTGGTCAGATGCTTCTAGACGAGTGAACTGTTCGTTAGCAGGCAAGCTACCTTGGATAAGGTCTGCTAGGCCATCAAACAACAGTTGGTTTTTGTCTGACTGAGAACCCGTGTTAATAGCAATGAAGTTTGACTCTTTACCAGGATATTTCAATTTGATTGCGTTTTTAACCGCACTGTAGCCGATTTCAGATACACCACCTGGTTGGATAGCAACGCGAACAGTTTCACCTTTACCAACAGCATCAATGATGTCATCCAGTGTGTTGTATGGAGACTTCTTAGGCACTAGGTATGCGTTTGCAGGGTTGATAGCAAAAGTTGGACCGATAGTGAACTCATTAAAGATGTCGTAGTACCCTTTAGTTCCATACAAGTAGCCTAGGTAGGACTGGTCGTGGAAGATCATAATGGTGCTACCATTGCTCACTCGGCGAATAGTTTGGAATGCAGCGGTTTCACCAACAGCATCAACTTTTACGTTTGCATCCAATTTCTTCGCGAGTGCTTCAGAAACAATTGCAGCGGCTTGGTAAGTATCACCGCCTGTTGATTTAGAACCGATTACAACACGAATATTACCAAAGTTAGGCTTGTCAGCACTCATCGCAACCATTGGCAGTGCCATTAGAGAAAGTGCAATTGCGTTCCTTACGAATTTTTTCATAAATTCCTCTTGTTTCACTTAATTTAAAAATATGTAGGTATTAGGTAGGGTCTGTCATTCGTTAGAACACAGACCCTTATTATTTTTAAGTCACTGGTGCTGGGTTAAATACAGCCAGCGCATTATGCAGACCCCATTGATCTGAGTAGGTTTTCTTCTCACCACTCGCAACTGCGATAACGTAGTGGAAGATTTCCCAACCCATCTCTTCTAATGTGTTATCACCAGTTGCAACTGTACCTGCGTCAATATCCATTAGGTCGTGCCAACGTCTAGCAAGCGGAGTTCGTGTTGCCACTTTAATGACAGGAACTGCCTCTAGTCCGTAAGGAGTACCACGTCCAGTTGTAAACAATTGAACAGTAATGCCTGAAGATACTTGCTGTGTACCACATACGAAATCACTCGCAGGTGTCGCTGCGTAAATCAAACCTCTTTTCGTTGGACGTTGTCCTGGCGAAAGAACTTCTACGATTGCGCTGCTTCCCGATTTCGCAATAGATCCCAAAGCTTTCTCAACTACGTTTGCTAAGCCTCCCTTCTTATTGCCCGGAGATGGATTCTCTCTTCGGTCTGTTTGTCCGAGGCTTAGGTAGTGATCGTACCAAGCCATTTCATCCATTAGGCGTTGACCCACTTCTTTGCTTTCACAGCGAGGACCAAGCAGATATACCGCGTCGCGAACTTCAGTCACTTCTGAGAACATCACGGTAGCGCCAGCACGCACGAATAGATCAGCAGCAACACCAACCGCAGGGTTAGCCGTCACACCAGAAAACGCGTCGCTACCACCACACTGTGTACCAACAACTAGTTCAGACACAGGACAATCTTCACGTTGGCGGGTATTCAATTTAATAAGGTGCTTTTCAGCCGTTTGCAAAATGCTACGAACCATAGATTGGAAACCAACATGATTGTCACTTTGCAGCGAAATAATGTCATCCGGATCAACGTTGATGCCTTTAACGTCGTCCGTTCCTTTAAGTAACTTTTCAGGTTGAAGTTTTTCACAGCCTAAACCCACTACCATCACTTCACCACCGAAGTTAGGGTTCAATGCAAGGTTGTGAATAGTACGAATTGGCACTACCGCTGCTGGCGCATTAATCGCGACACCACAGCCGTATAAGTGGTTCAGACCAACGACACCGTCCACATTTGGGTATTTAGGTAGTAAGTCACGCTTGATAATGTTAACTACGTAATCCACCACGCCCGCAACACAATGCACACTGGTCGTAATACCAAGCAAGTTCTTCGTTCCCACACTACCATCCGCATTGCGGTAACCTTTAAAGGTGTAGCCGGTTAATGGTGGCAACGGCGCAGGGACGTTAGTTGCTAGTGGAATATCTTCCAATGGTGGTGCTTCAGGAATGTCCACGAGAAATTCGTTGATCCAACCACCTTTAACAATTGCCGTGTTGGCGTAGCCAATCACTTCACCATAGCGGCGAATTTTATCGCCCGGCGCAAGGTCAACAAGAGCTACTTTATGCCCTTCTGGTATATCTTCCTGCAATTGAAATTCGTCGTTGAACATAGTTCCTTTAGGCAACCCACCATCGTTAACAACGATGGCAACGTTATCGCTAGGATGTACTTTAATATAACGAGGCAACGTATTATTCATTTCACAAGCTTCTTTGAGTGATGTTCATGTCATAAAAATTAGTTCATCGCGGGAAGAGTTACATCATAAGTATTATCAAATTATTCTGTTTTTTATTTATCCAGTTTTGTTCAAAACTACAAAACCAGAGATTTAAATCACAACCAAACGCAAAATTGTATACCTTAGTCTAACTTCTTTAATTACAAATATTTTTTAAAAATTAAACTCAAGCTGTAGTTAGCGATCTATATCACAATATATTTGTGTCAAGTTAGAAAAAATATTGTTTAAATTAATTATTGCTAAACTACGAAATTTATTCACTTAGACAACACATAAAAATAATCATTTATAAACAATACCTTATAAACACATCAAAAGATCGCATCAAGTTGTAATTAATTACAAATACAGGTTTTCGTAACAATGTTAGATATATTCACGTTTAGTTAACTTTATTTTTTATTCAAATATCTGTTTCTATTTTTGTCGGTATGGATCACGATAATAGAACGATATAAGGTAAGAGCAAAATAAAATAATTCTGGCTTTGCCAGCTGTAAACTTGAACAAATTGTTGTTTTTGGAAGCGGTCGCGAAGTTGTCTAGGAGAGAGTAAATGAAAAAGAAAGTCATTCTGTACAAGAGTATCCCTGAAAATGAAGTCAACCGTCTGCATGAACACTTCGAACTAACCGTGTTTAATGAACTTAATGATGCTAATCGCGAAGAATTCAACGCAGCATTGACTCAAGCGCATGGAATCATAGGTTCTGGTGTCGTAATGTCCGATGAACTGCTCAATACTGCACCACATCTTGAAGCAGTATCGACCATTTCCGTGGGTATCGACCAGTTCGGGTTTGACTATCTCTCCCAACGTAAAATTGCCCTAATGCACACGCCTGGCGTATTAAATGAAACCGTAGCAGACACCGTCATCCTTCTTGCCTTAGGTACCGCTCGCAGAGCTGTAGAGGTTTCAAACATGGTGAGAGAAGGTCGCTGGGACAGAAATCTTCCCGCTGAATATTTTGGTGTTGACCTTCATCACAAGAAGATGGGCATTGTCGGAATGGGTCGTATTGGTTACGCAGTCGCGAAACGTGCGCATATGGGATTTGGTATGTCTATCTGCTACCACAACCGTTCCGCCAACTTTGAAGCAGAACGCGATTTTGCAGCAGAGCGCTTAGAACTTAATGAGCTGCTTTCAACGTGTGATTTCGTTGTCGTATTGGTTCCTCTCAGCGCAGCAACGGAAAAAATGTTTGGCAAAGAACAATTTGAACTGATGAAATCTAGCGCCATATTTGTCAATGCTGCACGTGGCAAAGTGGTTGATGAAAATGCATTAATCGAAGCGTTGAAAAACAAAACGATTCGCGCCGCTGGTTTGGATGTGTTTGAAGTTGAACCTCTGCCAGCATCATCACCCCTTAACCAATTGGATAATGCATTCTTGTTACCGCACATAGGTTCTGCAACCACAGAAACTCGTTACAGCATGGTGCAGTGTGCTGTCGATAACATCATTGCTGCATTAAATGGAGACTATTCGGCAAATTGCGCTAACAGAGCACAAATTGAAGGGTAATTCAGTTTTAAGCGAGATTCGATTTCGTCCAGCTACTGACGCCGACTGCCTTTTTGCTTATGAGCTTAAGAAGGCTGTCGACTTCGATTTGCTAACGCTTGAACATGGTTGGGACGAAGAGCTTCAATGGGCCTTGCATCAACACGAATGGAATACTGGTCTGCCTACAGTTATCTGTCATCAAGACAAGCCCATTGGAACTTACATGTTGCTGGAAAAACGTGACCAGATCTACTTTTCTAGGTTCTTTATTCTACCTAATTATCAAAATCAGGGGATCGGACGTAAAGTTATGGAATATGTCATCCGATATTCTAAACAAACCGGAAAACCCTGTTCTCTGAGCTATCTTAAAGACAGCCATGCAGGAAGCCTCTACAAACGCATGGGATTTGAAATCTATCGGGAGGAATCACCCTTTATTTATACCAGATACACCCCTACAAAGTGCTGAACTCAGCAAAATGTAACAACCGAGATTCAACAAAATCTATAAATAAAACGACGAAGAATAAACACATATGCATAAATCACTACATAAAGTGGTTTGAGTATAAAAAGGTTAGGAATGTCTATGATCCAATATTACCGAAACAGAAACTTGGGGTTTCAGTTGCGCACCGTCATGACGGTATGTTTGCTGATTGCATTTTCAAGCATAGCTGCATTGGTCTATCAAAATGCTTCCAAAGTACTTTTGAATACGACACTGACGGAACAACAGTCCAAAATCCAAGCTATGGGTAAGACCATTGAAGGTCAGTATAACGCTTACCTAGAAACCGCTCGTATCCTTGCATCCACTCTTCGTAATGGGTACCTAGAGGGATTTTATGTTGAAGATAACGAAGTCAATTACAATGGCTACCAAATTCGCGATATTACAATTTGGGGTGAGAGCATTGTAAGCGATGTACGTAAGCCTGATGCTTTCAGTCGGGATACAGGTGCTGCTGCCACTATATTTGCGCCAGTAGGAGACGATTGGATTCGAATCTCCACTTCACTTCGCGACTCAGAAGGCAAATTAGAAATAGGCACGTTATTAGGCAGAGAACACCCTGCATATAACAACATCATGAATGGTCAGCCTTATTATAGTGTGGTGACTTTATTAGGTCGGAACTATATCGCCTATTATGACCCCGTATTGAGTGATGAAGGAAAAGTAACAGCCATTACCAGTATCGCCTTGCCAGTAGAAGATGCCACCCAATCTATTTTTGAGTCTTTACGTTCCGTTTCTTGGGGTGACACTGGCTATACGATTGTTCTAGACAACAAACAAGCAAACCTTGGTCATTATCTGTTACACCCCAAATTTAAACCCAATGACCCATCTATCTTAGATGTTGCCGATTACAACGGTGATAAGCCTTTTAAAGCTATCTTTAGTCAAGATACAGGCATCCTCACCTATCCATGGGAATTTAACGGCTCAGTCGGAGAAAAATACATTGTGTACGCCACTGTTCCGGGTTGGGATTGGAAGATTCTTGGGGGTACTTTTGTTAGTGAAGTGACCAAAGAGAGTACAGAACTTCTCAAACTGATTGCTATCATTTCCCTTGTGGTTGGCGCATTAACCTTTGTCATCATGAGTCTCTTCATCAATCGCAGTACCAAGCCGTTGACCATACTTAGTGGGTATATGGAGCGATTGGGCGAAGGTGAAGTGAGCATCAAAGTTGAGCAAGGCAGCCAGAATTCACAGAACGAAGTAACAAGGCTTACAAACAGTGTCAGCAACATGGCAAACCGCCTTAACTCTCTTGTTGGGGATATTCGTTCGACCAGTGAGCAGCTCGACGGTCAGTCAAGTAGTGTGTTGACTGATGCACAAACCAACCTGCGTCAGTCGGATGCACAACAGCGACAAGCAGAACAAGTGGTTACAGCTATTGAAGAGATGGCAACATCAGCAAAATCCGTCGCACAACAAGTTGAAGCGATTGCCGAAAACGTTCGTCAGGCAGACGAAAGTACGCAAAACGGTTTGGGTAAAGTGGAAGAAGTTTGCTTAGATGTGGCACAGCTCAACGATCAGCTCGATCAATCAGCAAAAGCCATTGAGCAAGTAAACAACGACAGCAATAGCATCCAAAGCGTCACCAAAATGATTGATGATATTGCCGAACAGACGAACTTACTGGCTCTTAACGCTGCAATCGAAGCGGCGCGAGCTGGTGAACAAGGTCGTGGCTTTGCCGTAGTTGCCGATGAAGTAAGGACTCTTGCTGCTCGCACGCAAATGTCGGTTAAAGACGTAGTTCAGATTATTAACCAGTTGAAGAGCTCAACAGGCAATGCTGTCTCTTTAATGCATCAAAGCCAGCAAAACGCCAACAAGGTGCTCGACAAGGCGCAAGAAGCAGGCACTTCACTCGAATCTATAGCAGAACAAGTACGCGGCATCGCAGGTCAAGCCGAAGCGATTGCCACAACTGCAGAGCAACAAGCTCAGGTGTCACAAGAAGTTGCAGCAAGTGCTTCTGAAATTTCAGACTTAAATGTTCAAAGCCGTGAAACAAGTGCACAAACGTCTGACAGTGCTCAGCAGCTTTCAGAACTGTCCAAGCATCTTAAACAGCAAGTAGATTTCTTCCACTAACGTTTGTTTGTTCTTGAACATTAAATAGCTAAAGAGCCGCAAATGCGGCTCTTTCTTTTACTCTACCGGATCCCTATTCGCCCTTCATAATCATTTGTCGGAGCTGGGAACTCTCGATTAATCCGCTCAATATCGCTTACGGTTAACGTTATGTTGGCAGAATCTAAATTCTCTTTTACTCGAGAAACCGTGCTGGATTTAGGTATAGCAATAACGCCAGACTGATGAAGCAACCAAGCTAACGCTATTTGGGCTGGAGTGGCATTGTGCTTGTCTGCTATCGTCTGAAGTGCAGGTTCAAATAATAAAGAGCCTTGATCTAATGGGCAGTAAGCCATCATTGACATTCCCTTCTGATCGCAAAACGGCTTGACCGCCCACTCAGGCTCTCTACACGCTAAGTTATAAAGCACTTGGTTTGTTGCACAAAGCCCTTGTGAATCAGCAGAGCAAAAGTCTTTCAGGTCATTGATATCAAGGTTACTGACGCCATAATCGCGAATCTTGCCCTGCTCTTTTAACAAATAAAGTGCTTCAAGCGTTTCTTCAAAAGGCACAGAACCCATCCAGTGAAGTAGATACATATCTAAGTAATCGGTATTCAAACGACGTAAGCTGCGTTCACAAGCGGTAATCACACCTTTTCTAGAGGCATTATGAGGATAAAATTTACTTACGATATATAGCTGATCACGGAATCCTTTCATTGCTTCACCAGCAATGCTTTCGGCTTCGCCTTCACCATACATTTCTGCGCAATCCAGCAAACGAGCACCGTATTCAATACCAAAGCGCAACGCTTCTACTTCCTGTTTGCGAGTTCGCGGGGTCTCACCCATATACCAAGTGCCCAAGCCTAAGCGAGGCATAGGATTGTTACTTGGCAAAATAAAATCTTCCATTTTCATTCCTTACAACTAACAAGAGCAAACTTTTCATATCTGCAGATTTCCATACGTACAGAATAGCGACGAAAGTTCGATAGGTGTTGCCAGAATCACACATCTTTGAACTGGAATGAGCGATTTGTAGCAATGAACAATGAACGCTATGAGTTAGACAACAAAATTATAGAAAAATAAATGATAATAGTTTGCATGTGCATTTATATTGACAATATAATCAGCGCCAACCGCCAGACAAGCGGCATAAATAACGATCTTTTAAACAAGGACAATAAAAGGTTTCATTACATGATTCAAAAACTGTTTAGCCTTTCAACTTTGCTGTTTGCTTCTTACAGCTTCGCTCAAACAACCACCATTACAGACGTACTTGACCGCGAAGTGACTTTCGATGCTCCTGCGAAGCGTGTCATCGTGGGCTTCTACCCAGAAGATTACATGGCAATTGGTACTGAAGCGGCGTACGACAACGTAGTTGGCATGTCGAAATACATTTGGCAAGCACGCCCAGCAAACTGGGAAATGAACGTCAAACACCGCCCTTCACTCGACGAGATTCCGGGTATTGGTCGTGTAGATACCAATACGTTCTCAGTAGAGAAAGTGATCAGCCTAAGACCAGACCTTATCATGTTGGCTGACTGGCAATACAAAGGCTTAGGTAGTGACATCCAACGTCTTGAAAGCGCTGGCATTCCAATTGTTGTGGTTGACTACAACGCTCAAACTCTAGATCGCCACATCAAAAGTACCCAGCTTATTGGTGTGATCACTGGTCAACAAGAGCGTGCCGCTAAAATCGCCAATGAATATAAGCAGAATATCGAGATGATTACTGCTCGTTTAGAGAAAGCAAACCTTCCTCAACCAAAAATCTATACTGAGTACGGTGCGTCTGGCATCAACGAGATTGGCTACACATTCGGTAAGAACATGTGGGGAGCTATCGCAACTGTGGCTGGCGGTAACAACATTTCAGCACCGTATGTTGAATGGTGGGGCAAACTAAACCCAGAGCAAATCATCGCAGCAAACCCAGATGTTATCGTCATTACTGGTTACGAAACGGGTACAGGCAGTGATTCCATGGTGATGGGGCAAGGTGTTCAAGAATCTGTAGCGAAAGAGCGTTTAGAAGGCTTTAAGAAGCGTACTGGCTGGTCTTCAATTTCAGCAGTTAAGAACAACCGCATGTACGCGGCCTACCATGGCGCATGTCGTACCATTCTTGATGGTGCAATGATTCAGTTCTACGCAAAAGCAATGTACCCAGAAGTATTTGCAGACTTGAATCCAAACCAAGCTTACTTAGACTTCTACAAAAACTACCTGCCAGTTATGCCAGAAGGTACGTTCATTACTGAACTTTAAGTTACTCGAGTCGCTTACTCTATGTCGGCGCGATGAAAACAAAAAGGCCTGAACATATGTTCTGGCCTTTTTGTAACTATTCAATTAACTCAAGCTCGCCAGACGAGCCGCAAAACCCATAAAGAACATACCCAGCAAGCCATTGCCCAAATTCGCCAATACCTTGTTGTTTTTGAACATCTGAGTCAAAGAGGTACCAAGGAAAATCAGCACACTCAAATAGACAATACTGAACACTTCTAAAATGGTTGCCAAAATCAGGTAAGATGCCCAAGTGTGCTCATAGGTGTAATCAATAAACTGGATGAAGAACGACACATAAAAAAGAATCGCTTTTGGGTTGGTCAAACTTAAAGTAAGTGACTTAGCAAACACGTTCTCTTTCTTCTTAGGGCGCGCCATTTCTGCCCCCTCTTCACCTTTTTTGCTCATCAGTTGATGGATGATTTTAATACCTAAATACAGCAGGTAAGCCGCACCAAGATAGCGGATGATAGTGAACAAAACTGGAGAAGTTTGAATGAGTGACGCGACTCCCAGATAAGAGAGCAGGATTAAAACAGCATCGCCGATTAACACACCAGACGCTGCTTGATAGCCAGCTTTCACACCCAGTGATGAGCTTGATTTCAATACATAAAGAGAGTTTGGACCCGGAGCAAGAATGATCATTGTCAGACCAACTAAATACGTCCAAATATTAATAACGCCAAACGCCTCTAACATATTGCCCTCTATATACTGCGCAGAATTGAAACAGAAATATACGCCCGAAGAATGTAAATATCCAGTTACAACATGATGACTTATTAAATTATTCGCTCAAACAATTCGAGTAAGAATCTAACCATCTGAATAAATGAGATTTACCTACAGCTTAACAATGGTATTTATAATCAATCCGTTTAATATCTTTACTCGACAATCTATGTCTATTCACCCAAGAAAAACAATAAATTAAACAAGGAAATGTAACTATGAAATCAATGTTCACCTTCGATTCAATGCTAACGCCAAAACTCGTAACAGGTCTTTACTGGCTGCTTATCATTATTGCGGTGATTTCTGGATTAGGCACCATGTTCAGCGGTTATGAGGGATTAACTGCAGGCACTTTCTTCTTAGGCTTAATCACTATGATTCTAGGGTCAATTGGCGCTCGTATCTGGTGTGAACTGATGATCGTTATCTTTAAGATCAATGAAAATCTTCAAATCCTAAAAGATAAGCAATAGAAAACTTAGGGTTGAGCCATGCTCAACCCTACGATTGCGACCATCGCGTAAACTTAGTCAATTGAGTAAATGGAAATAGCCACTCCTGAGCCGCTTTCCAATGTCACTTTTGCGGTGTGGCTAAACAGCAACATTGATTGGCTTTGCAGCTTGACCGTGTGAAGCTCTGAAGCAAAGTCCAACGCCAGTACACAATCACTATTAGCGTAGAAGCCCGTGAATAGCGTGTGCGAATCACGGCTAACATCAAAAAAGGCAGGAGAGAAAATGGCTTGCACATCCGAACCTGCTTTGCCTTCTCGCACCATAATGTTGAGATCTTCAATGGCCCCGTTTGATAGGGTCGCATAGGTACTATCACCACCAGCGAAATGCGCAACAGACAACTCTTGCTCAAGGTTATGTTGATATTCTTTTTGTGCGTTTTTATGGGACAGAATCATCCCATTGCCCTTTAGCAAAACAAGCGTACGATGCAAACCAGAAAAATCTGAGAACGCGCCATCTTCAACCACCGCGGCTTGACTAACGCGATACAACACCTCATCGTTTTCTCGACTCACCGCAATTTCTAACGTTTCACCTAAGCCATTTTTCCATGGCATACGCAGATAGTCAGATTGAGGAACTACGCTAAACAAATTTGAGTGATTAGACATCGTAAATAACCTTCTTAATCACTTTAGAGAACTCTGAACGGCTTATAACATCTAGCTCATGTCGTCCTTCGCTAATGACTTGCTTGCCTGCAACAAACACATCTTTCACCACGTTTTCGCTGCATGCGAACAACCAACGATTCAGTACATCTTTGGTTTCGCTTGCGCCAATAAACGGATGGGTATCATCAAGCACCATAAAGTCTGCGCGTTGACCAACCGCTAAACCTAGATCTACACCACATGACTGATTGCCGCCCAATAACGCTTGCGTAAACAGGTTGTCACCAATGCTAGTTTGTTCGCCTCGATATAGACGATTGCGTTGTTGATCGCGAAGGCGTTGTCCGTATTCGAGAATACGTAATTCTTCAACAATCGACAGGCTCACATGGCTATCGGAGCCGATACCCCAACGACCATTCAAACGTTCAAATTCAACACCAGGGAAAATACCGTCACCCAAGTTTGCTTCTGTCGTCGGACACAAACCCACTACCGCTTTGCTGCTGGCAATTGCATTGAGTTCGTATTCATTCAGATGTGTCGCGTGGATTAAGTTCCAACGCTCATTCAAACCCACATGTTCATGCAACCACTCAACAGGACGTTGACCGCTCCATGCCAAACAGTCATTCACTTCTTTCTGCTGTTCAGAAATATGAATGTGTACAACTTTGTTGCTGTCTAATGAGCTCAATACTTCTTTGATTTGCTGCTCTGTTACCGCACGTAGTGAATGGAAACAGATACCAAGGTTGTGCAGCTCAGAACCTGCTAAGGATTGTTCACACTGACTTTGCAGTTCCAAATAAGAGTGTGACGAATTGATAAAGCGAGCTTGACCTTCGTTCGGAGCAAGCGCACCAAAACCAGAATGAGAATACAGCACAGGTAGCAGCGTCAGACCAATACCAGAGCGATCCGCGGCATTGATTAGCTGGTGAGACATCTCAGCACGGTTGGCATAGTGTTTACCCGCAACATCATGATGTAAGTAGTGGAATTCACCAACTTGGGTATAACCCGCTTTAAGCATGTCGATATAAAGCTGAGTCGCGATAACGTTGGCTTGTTCTGGCGAAAGTTTTTGTACAATTTTGTACATCAGATCACGCCAACTCCAAAAGCTATCATTTGGGTTCAAACACACTTCTGCCATTCCCGCCATTACACGTTGGAATGCATGCGAATGCACGTTTGCTAAAGTCGGCAATACTGGGCCAATAAGCTTTGTTGCTCCCTCAACCGCTGAAGTATCCGATTCGACATGAGTAAACACTCCGTCGGTAACTTCGAAAGAGACATTGTTATGCCAACCATCAGCAAGCCAAGCTCGCTCAGCAAAGAAATAATGACGTGTTTGAGTCCCTGTCATGGTGAATTCCTAGTTCAAAAAAGTAATCACTTGCACTGTTTAAAATAAGTGTAATTTAGCTTTATATGTATATACAAGTTATATTTTTCCACTCAGTTCACCTACAAAAACAAGGGAATTTAATACGAGAAAAAATGGGATAAACGCAATAAATAATTAACTTCTCACTTGCAACAATGTTTTATGACAGCTAGATTATTAAATGTATATACATTTAATAAAGATAACGGAGTATCTGTCAAATGAGTCAGCCAAATTGTGTGCGTTCACCATTCGAATTTCATCAAGGAAGCGTCCCACTATTAGTGAGTATGCCTCACTCTGGTCTAGGTCTGACTCCAGAAGTTGAACAAGGTTTAACGCAAGCCGCCAAGAAACTTCCAGATACTGACTGGTTTATTCCAGAGCTTTATGAATGTGTGAAAGAACTGGGTGCGAGTGTCATATCAGCCAACTATTCTCGCTACGTGGTTGACCTAAACCGACCAAGTGACGACAAACCACTCTACACAACAAAGACTACTGGCTTATTCCCGGAGATCCTTTTCGACTCCACCCCCGTTTTCGTTGATGGTAAAGCACCAAGCGAAAGTGACCACGAACGCTATAAAGAGCAGATTTGGCACCCATACCACTCCACCATCGAACAGGAACTTGCGCGCCTTAAATCTATTCACGGCTACGCTATCTTATTTGATGCCCACAGTATCGCTGCGCAAGTACCTATGTTGTTCGAAGGAACGTTGCCTGAATTCAACTGGGGAACCAACCAAGGCGAATCATGCAGCAGCGCGATTGTCGAAGCTGTGATGGGCGCGGTTTCTGATCGCTATAGCCAAGTACTCAACGGACGCTTCAAAGGCGGTTTCATTACTCGAGGATTTGGAAAACCAAGTGAAAACATTCACGCCATTCAGCTTGAAATGTCACAAGATACTTACCTAAGCAATGACGCAATCGCTCAAGGGAGATACGAGTTAGATACGGATAAAGCCATCGCAATCAAATCGCAACTCAACGCGATATTAACTGCCGTTCTAAAAGCAGAGATTTAATTACACAACATAATTTGCAACTTGCCGTTTAGAAGAGCGGCAAGCAAGAGCGTTTAAACGCCGAGCTTAAAAGTTCAGTCAGGAAAAAATCACTGCATGTAGGCCAGATTGTCTGCCTATGTGCAAAGATCAACCCACTAAGGAAGGTAACTATGGAAGCAACCGAATCCATGCTCACGAAGCCTGTTTGGTCTTCAGCACTAAAACTGATGCTGTTTAGCCTTATCGGCATCATTTTTTTCTTTGTACCCATCGAAATTAACGCAAAATCCACTATACCACTCGACCACATGGTTTCTTGGCTACGTGCAGTATCACCTAAAGGTGTTGAGATTTATGCACTGCTGATGATCATCGCTGGTAGCGTCTACCCTTTTATTACAGGTAGTTGGAACGCAAACACAACGCAAAAAGTGCTCTCTGTACTTAAAGTTGTCGGTGTGATTACTGCTCTGATGGCATTTTTCTCTATCGGCCCTGCAGTCTTGTTTGAAAAAGACATGCTGCCGTTTCTATTTGGCAAGCTTGTTGTGCCAGTAGGTTTGATTGTTCCTGTCGGCGCAATCTTCCTAGCATTTCTCATCGGCTTTGGATTGCTTGAACTGGTAGGCGTGCTGTTGCAACCGGTAATGCGACCAATTTTCAAAACACCAGGAAAGTCAGCAATTGATGCGGTAGCCTCTTTTGTTGGCAGCTACTCAATTGGTCTTCTTATTACCAACCGGGTATACAAATCCGGTCAGTACTCAGCAAAAGAAGCAGCCATTATCGGTACAGGCTTTTGCAACCTTCATGGTTATCGTGGCTAAGACGTTGGGCTTGATGGAGATTTGGAACCTGTTCTTCTGGAGTACATTGGTTCTAACTTTTGTCGTTACCGCTATTACGGTACGTCTACGTCCACTTGCTCGTTTAGATGATTCAAAGACGGTTGCTGATGAAATTCCAAGTGATCTACCACGCATCAAGCAAGCCGTGAATGAAGGTCTACAAATCGCAGACAAATCTGAGCCAGTTCTGAGCAGCATTATTAACAACCTGAAAGAAGGTCTGTTAATGGCGATGAGCATTTTGCCATCAATCATGTCTGTGGGTTTGATCGGCTTGCTACTTGCTAAATACACACCTGTTTTCGAATGGTTGGGCATCCTGTTCTATCCATTTGCTTGGATAGCGCAAATGCCAGATCCTATGTTGGTAGCAAAAGCTTCAGCGACGGGCCTTGCAGAGATGTTCTTACCTGCACTGATTGCTGCGAAAAGTGACTTCATAACTCGCTTCGTGATTGGTCAGATTTCTATCTCTTCCATCTTGTTCTTCTCTGCGTCGATCCCTTGTATTTTGTCGACTGAGATTCCTATCTCAGTGAAACAGATCGTTGTAGTTTGGTTCCAACGTACAGTATTAACACTGCTGTTAAGTTCACCGGTAGCGTACGCAATTCAGCATTTCGCGATGAGCTAAAACCGATAAGAATCCCGGTAGTATCTTTATGCTCTGGGATTCTTTACACCACTTATACACGCCAATAATATGTGACAATGTCACAGAGGTTTAATTAGTAGCATATCTTTAAATGTCTATACCTTAATCTACTCGCAAACAATCAGAGCACCTTTCTCCGAATAATTAACATACTTAAATCCAAAACTACTGTTAACATCAATCGCTACCGTTTGCATAGAATATAGGTCAACCCCCATTTGCGATTGATATAGCAGACAGTTATCTGCTCTGTAGGTTTATATAGATTTAGCTTTCCAAGTGTTAAATCTTTGTCTTCACAAAATGCAATTGCATCATCTGAAGAATAGAATTTCTGAGTAGTGACCATCTTAGTTGCACCAGACCATCTTTCTGCAGCAATTGTCAAAAACCCTATAGCGGGTTTATAACTATCTCCACAAAATTTTTTGAGTGTCGCCACATTGTCGCCATTTGCTGATTTTGTAGCAAAAAAAGAACCGCTAAAAGCGGCTCTCAATGACTCGAATTTTCCTGTTGATACAACCGTAATGGTTGTTTCATCATTTTTGTTGATACAACCATAAAATGATATTTGTGATTTACTTTAATTCAGATAGTTATAAAAAATACAACCATATGTTGATATTTTTGTGATAATTGGATTTGGGAGTTAAATTTTCTGTAAGAAAGTTTCTTACAGAAAAATGACTCTGAACTCCCCTCACCTCACCGAAAAATTCAGTAGCGAATTAACACATGACAAAGTCGCTTGGTAATTAAGGTACACTTCACCGCTATCTCTTTATAACTCAGCCGATAAATCTACATTCATATATTTAAGATTAAAAAGAGTAAGTAATCCCTATAGTTGCAGTAGTAGCTTCGGTGGAATCCAGAACTGGGCTGTTTTCAATACCACCCTCTAAATTTGTGTAACGTACTCCTCCATTTACTGTCAGCTGATCAGCAATCACGTAATAAGCTGATAAGCCCACAAAAAACTGACCGCTTCCGTTTATATCAAAAGCATTTATTCTGCCGTTAGTTCTATTCGATTCTGCCTGAGATACGCCATAAAGGTGCTGATTCAGCTTATTGTCATTATATGAATAGCCAAAAGCAGGCGTAATTCCCGCATTTTTAAATCGCAATGGTAAACGCCAGGCAACCTCTCCGTATACCCCATTATGAACGCCTAGTACATCCGCACCTACCGACGTTTCTAACATACCGAACAATGTTGAATATTGATAACTCAAACCAGCCAAAACAGTGTCGTCCCGTTCGTCTAACAACTTCATTTCTTCTATGTCAGAATCACCAGGCTTAAATGTTCTCGGGTCATAAATCGCCCTTATCACCAGATTATGAGTCGAACCTTGAGGATTAATCCGATAGCCCATTCCGAACCCTCGCATAAAAAAATGTTCACCTTCGTAACCTAGAATCGGTATTACCATTCTATTTGTTGGCGTCCCCCGATATACAGCGGGAGAATAGCTAGCACCGACACCAATTGACCAGGGTGACTTTGCTGCAAAGGCTACCGGTTGAAATGCCGTATATCCAACGAACAAAACAGCCATATTTTTCAATAACTTTTTCATTTAACTATGTCTTTATATATTCCAAGAGCCAATGTGAGAAGGTTCAAAAGTTATTCGACATTAACGCTGCAAACGCTCAATCAACTGCTGTTGGTAATCAGAAAGTTTAGAACTAGAAACCGATTGAAAAGCTAATGGTTTCAAAAAAGTCATCCCTGCGTGCAATGCACTTGCCTTCATTGGTGTAAAGACATCTTCTAGAGCCACACCGATTCTTCCTGATTCACCATATGTTGAACTGCCGCCAGCAGCAGTAGTAACAAGGAGCATTTCTTTGCCTTGCCACAATCCAGGTCCCACGCTACCCCAGACATCATTCATATAAGCTTTCATCATCGGCGTAATATTGAACCAGTGTGTAGGAAACATAAAAACAATACGGTCATGCGCTCTAGTGAGTTCCTTTTCTTTCTGTGCATCAATCGCTCTTGTATCAAAGCCATAAAGCGTTTCCAAGTTTCTTACGGTTACCCCTTCAACACTTTCGGCAGCTTGTTGCAAACCTTTTGTCATTACTGAGCGTTCTGGATATGGGTGAGAAACTATCACTAGAGTTTTAATGTTAGTCTTGGGTGCTTCGGTGGCATTAGCCATATTTGTCAAAGCAATAAACAGTATCTGTATTGTGAAAAGTAGAGTAGATAATTTTGCAAAACTTAATTTTATACCCATATGGATACACCTATTATTTAGCAAGTTAAAACAACTCATCACCGCTCTAGTCAGTGATGAGTTGTTGTTTAATTAAATGATAAGTTATTGACCTGATGTATATTGCTCGTCAGTAACTTTCTCTTTCCAAATTACGTTTTTGCCATCTTTTGACGCAGTAACAACAAGATGTGTCATTGGAGCTTCAGGTGTAGCACCATGCCAATGGTCGATACCTGGTGGGCACCAAACGCTTTCATTCTCTGCAAAACGGATAACTTTGCCATCTCTTGTTCCCGTTAAAGCTACGCCAGATGTTACGATCATATGCTGACCCGCCGGATGCGTGTGCCAAGCTGTTCTCGCGCCTTTATCAAATGTGACGTAGGCAGCGCTGTAGTTAGCCACATCATTTTCTGGAAACAACATGTCCACTTTGACATGCCCAGTAAACAGATTTTCCGGACCAACAAATGAATTAAGATCTTTTGCTCGGTAGACCTGTTGCTCATTTGACTTGCTGTCAGAAGCAACTGCGCTAGAAACAAATGAAGATAAAGAAATAACGCCAGATAGCATTATTAAAGCCAAGTTATTTTTCATAATATCTCCTTATTATTTATTTAATACGGTATTTAATACTTGCTGAGCATTATCAGCCACTTCCTGACCAACTTGCGTTGAGAGAATCGAAATAAATTCATTTAGCTCACTTACAGAGACATTATTATTCATGCTGATATTGTAATGAGAAGCTAATTGGCTGTTGACACCTTTTATATTTGCCAACGTTGCTATTGTTGCAATTTCACGTTGTTTCCACGAAAGAACATCACGTTGAAAAATATCGCCAAACAAGTGTGACTTTAGGTATTCATCAATTTGAGGAGAGAAATCAAATAAAGCACCTTTAACTTCAACACCAATCAATTTTGTTTGATTATCTTTACCAAATTCTAAACTGGTTCTGTCTGTTGGTAGGGGTGATGGTTCTGCGCCTACAACATCTTTTATGCCTTTACTTTCACGTTCTTGAACCACTTGCATAAATGCTGATAACGCATTCAAACTACGAGGAAAGCCTGCATAGGCATATAACTGACCTAAAATCTCTTTCGTTTCATTGATAGTTAGACCAGCTTCCAGACCATCGGCTAAACTCACTTTTAGCTTGTCTATCTCGCCACTAGCGGCAAAGGCAGCGATTGGAATAATAGCTTTTTCTTTCTGTGTGAAACTGTCGGCTGCGACAGTTAGATGGCTTGCAAGTAGTAGTGATGTTCCCAAAACAAATACAGATAATTTCTTAATAACAATGTTCAAACTGAGCATATGATTCTCCCTATACCAATAACTATCAAATCACGACATACTTGCGTGATTTAATTAATCTACAATGAAAAGCAGATACTCTATTGCCTAGAAAAATCTAATTATTGCCTAATCTTCCCATCTTAAATGACAAATATATTTCAGAATTATATAAAAACAGTAATTTACAAAATGATACAAATAACACAACCAATAATCATTGACTAAATAAAAATTTTTTATTTTAACAATCCAGATATTTAGATTGTCTTTTATATTTAAATTATTATTTCCTTAGATTTTAAGGTACACCACCCCTTAAAACAAAGACAAGATTGGACAACGATTAAGGAAGATTAGGCATTACTGGCTGTCATCGAGAGATTTAAAATATTCATACTCGTCATAAGCTTTGTACTCGACACCAATCGCTATACTTTAACGCTTGCAGTTAGAGTCTTCAGTCCCATTCACGAGTCTTCTTTAATTCGAATTTGTGGGGGTACCTCGTTGCAATATACATCTCATCGATTTTCATTCGTAAGCACCGCGCTGTCTTTGATGGTGACATACGTAACATCAGCAGTTCCTATTCCATTGTATGGTGTTTACCAGGCACAAGATGCCATTACCTATTTCCAACTTTCACTCAGCTCAGTTGTTTATTTTATTGGCGCGGTAGCTGCGCTAGTTTTATTTGGTCGCCTATCCAACTACATGGGGCGAAAACCAGTTGCAGTTTTGTCATTGTTGCTAGCAGGACTTTCCACGCTGTTCTTTCTCAATCTTCATAGCGCAGCGCCATTGCTTTTGGGGCGATTATCACAGGGACTAGCTTGTGGACTAGCCTCTACCGCGTTGACTTCTTGGTTAGTTGATCATTCGCATTCCGTTCGTTCTTGGATTGCTCCCGCGATTATTAGCTGTGGACCTATGACCGGGTTAACTTTTGGTGGTGTCGGTTCGGGAATTCTATTCGAGCACGCCCCTTACCCACGTCAAATCGGATTCGTGATTGCGTTGCTGCTAAATCTAATCTGTCTATTTCTCATTTTTAGAAGTAAAGAAACGATGTGCTATTGCTTCTATTAAGCCTAATTTCGAGATACCGCTTTCCGCTCGAAAGGCATTTCCTGTTGCAGCATGTACCTTTGTTTGTACTTGGGCACTCGGCGGATTCTTCCAAGCTTTTGGCCCAGCCATGGCGCGTGAACAACTTCATTCTCAAAGCGCGGTAGCGGCCGCATTTGTATTTGCATCCATAATGGCACCAAGCTCGATCGGTGCTTCAATTGCTGGGCGAATGTCAAGCACACAAGCTCAACGTACTGGGATGCTGTCATTCACGCTGTTTGTTGGCTGTATATTGCTTTCATTGCAGTTAGGTCTTTTAAGTGCATTTCTTTTGGCAAGTGTTTTTGCAGGAATTGCTCAGGGGCTTGTTTTAACAGGAAGTATTGGAACTATGGTTACTGGTTTGAAGGCTGAGGAAAGAGCTAATGTCTTTTCCGTTATCTATGCGTCATCATACGTTGGCGCAGCAATTCCAACACTAATCGCGGGAAGATTATCCAATCATTTAGACCTTCTACAAATTGCCTATGGGTACGGTGCGTTGGCTTTATGTGGTTCTGTTGTAGTTTTAGTTAAGTACTTACGCTCAACCCCGAAACGTGCTGTCGAATAAGAGTCGCATCTTTTTATGCTATTGCACGATTGAATAACTCCCATAAAAAAACCACCGTGCCAATGGTGGTTTTTTATTCGTTTGCTTTACTCGGCAGATTCAATGGTCACTTTCATAGAACCGTTAGATGTAAACCTATCCAAGCCACCATCTAACTTACCTAAGTTAATAAGACCCGAAGCATAGCCAAAATTCTTGTAGAAAATGACCAAGTTGCCCCAAGGCGCGTAATAGGAAATATCACCCGCTTTAGAACTCACACCAGTAGGCGCACCTTCACGAGTAAGCTTGCTTGGTAAGTAAGCAATCTTTTCAGTACTTGCGTAGTCTTCAAGGTCAAAAGTTAAAGGCAATTGCGCAATAAAATCTCTTGTACTTGGGCTGTCATTCAGTGTCGCCGTAACAGTTCGATCGTCAAACACAAAACGAATCTTCATCGTTCTTTCTCCGATATTTTCTCCGCCATTAGCGGGTATGGTATTGGCAAAGCTATGTGAACTCGACATGACTGACAACACCATTGATAAAGCAGTTATAGGCTTTGCCCAGATTGTTCTCTTCATGATGTCACACACTCCATTTAGTATTATTTGTCACCTAATACACTTGCCATGCGTTTCAGCCCTTCAATAAGGAGCGATCTCGGGCAAGCCATATTGAGTCGAATGTATCCATCACCCGATTCACCGTAAACGGTACCTTGGTTAATCATCAACGCGCCTTCTTTCAGCAGCATTTCACCAATTTTGTCTGATGGAATATCCAGTTTTCTGCAATCAATCCAAGCTAAGTACGTCGCTTCTTGCTGGACTACGCTAAGTTTTGGTAATTGATGTTGAACAAACTCAACCACGGCGAGATAGTTTTCATATAAATAGTGGTTTAATTCGTTTAGCCACTCTTCTCCTTGGTTATAAGCTGCGACTAATGCAGCTACACCAAACGGGTTGACGTCACAGACTTCGTGGATGTTAAGAGCACGATCAACTTTTTGCTTTAACCCTTTGTTTGCGGTAACAATATTAGCAATCTGCAGTCCGGCAATATTAAAAGACTTACTTGGTGAATGTGTCGATACTGTATTCATCAAAAACTCATCACCTAAAGCGGCAAAGGGTTGATGATGATTGCCCGGAAACATTAGGTCACAATGGATTTCATCACTGATAACTTTGACCCCGTGTTTAAAGCAAATTTCGCCTATTCTAAACAATTCTTGCTTTGTCCAAGCTCGACCAACTGGGTTATGTGGATTACACAGTATCATTACTGTCACATCCGATCTTGAAGCCTTGTTCTCTAAATCTTCAAAATCTACTTGATAGTGCCCATCACAGTTCACCAAAGGGTTCTCAACCAACTGGCATCCCATATTTCGAATGGAACTGAAGAAACAGTTGTAGACTGGCGTTTGAACGATGACTCCATCGCCGGGATTGGTAAGAGCTTTAAGAATGGCAGAAATAGCAGGGACAACACCTGATGTATAGAGTATCCAGTCTCTCTCAATATGAAAGCTGTGCTTTCTTGAAAACCAGTTAATAGTGGCTTCGTAATACGCATCTGGCACCTTTGCATAACCAAAGATGCCGTGTTCAACACGCTTTTGCAAAGCGTTGACAATGGCTGGTGCGGTGCGAAAATCCATATCCGCCACCCACATAGGTAGAATAGAAGCATTCTCTACACTATCCCATTTAACGCTGCCAGTACCTTGCCTATCTACAACTTCATCAAAATCAAATTGTTTCATTAAACGCCAGCCTCAACTCCTGTTTGAATGGTGCAGCCACCCGGATTTTTGTTGTTTTTATCAAGGATAATTTCACCAATTGAATACGCCTTAATTGAACCAGACAATGGATTTTTAACGCTAATGATGTCAGAAACTATCTCAGCTTCTAACGAAGAATACTCAAAGCAAAGATCGGTTTCTTCCATCACACAATTTTCCATAATTAGGTCTGTTGCGTAACACAACGGCTGTTCACCACGGATGGTACAGTTAACCAAACGTAAGTTTTTAGAGTGCCAGCCTAAATATTCACCATCCAAAACACTATCATAAACAGTCACATTTTCTGTACCCCAAAATGCATCTTTAGAATCTAGATATGCATTTCTAATCGTGACATTTTTGGCATCTTGGAATGAGTAATTTCCTTGTAGTTTGAAACCATCGATCTCTACATTTTCACAATTCATGAATACGTAATCTGCGCCTCGCATCTCAACGTTTTTCATAGTGACATTGTCACAGTTCCACAAAGTTTCACCAGCATTAGGAAATCGAGTGTTCTCAATTTGTAAGTTGTTCACACGACGGAACATCTTAGGCGCTTCTATAACGCAGTTATTCATTATTAAATTATTGGTGTACCAAATTGCCGCTCGTGCATAAACAGTAAAAATACTTTGCTCAATGACGATTTGGTTACTGTGCCAAAATGGATACTTGCCCATAAATTCACAATGCTTAACCATAATATTGTCGGTGTGTTTTAGCGCAGATTCGCCCGGATAAAAGCGTACACGGTGAAGATATTTGTTTTCTTCAGCATACAAAGGTCTTTCACCTTCATAAAATCGGTCAGAGATTTTTTGATAATTACTAAATTTATCTAGATTGATTGTTAATGCAGACATAATTACACCTAGGTTTACGCAAATATAAATATTGGGGAATTACAAAGCCTAGGTGCTACGCATAACACCTTATTTGACATCTCAATATTGCTTCATTGACTTGTGGTTCTATTGCCACTCATCTGTAATAAAAAGGTAAGGAATACTGATATTCATTGGCAGTGGATAAAAAATAGACCTTACACAAAACTTATAATTCTTTGATTATCGCAAATACGTTACTAAGCACTTGTTGGGCATTTGACGAGATTTCTTCGCCACAATGCTGGCTTAATATGCTTACGAACTCATTCAACATCGCTGGCGTTAAGCCATTGTTTAAACTGATGAAATAGTGCGATTGAAGCTGGCTATTTACACCACTTATATTTACCAATCCAGCAATTGTGGCTAACTCACGCTGTTTCCATGTCAAAACATCACGTTCAAAAATGTCACCGAATAAGTGAGCTTTTAAGTAGCGGTCTATCTCTGGAGCAAACTCAAACAGAGGACCAGAAACAACTTGCCCTACGAGTTTTGTTTGGTTCTCTGCACCATATGTCAGACTGTCTGTATCTTGGGATACAGGAGTTGATACTTTTCCCTCTGCATCTAAGATACCTTTCTCTTGACGTTCTTTTACAACACCCATAAAAACACCCAACGCATTTAGGCTGCGAGGAAAACCTGCATAGGCATACATCTGAACGAGAATTTCTTTTATTTCATTAATAGTAAGCCCTGCATCCAATCCCTTAACCAAACTGACCTGTAGATTTTTCATGTCACCATTTGCAGCAAACGCCGCAATAGGAATGATAGCTTTCTCGGTAGTGACTAATTGGTCTTGCATAAGCGCCTCCGCATTCAGATAGTAAAATCACGCCATTGTTCGACCCGATTTGTGTTTGATTGGACGGATCGTTTTGTTAAGCATAGCGTTGAAGTATTTATATACTGATAATTTAACGATCACTGATAAAAAGCGTTAGCCTATTCATTTCTATTACTTGCCTATTTTTCCAAACCTAATATATCTAACCTCACATGCATGTAAAAACAGCAACTGAAAAAACATCTCAAAAACATAATATAACCACCTGTTATATATAGAATTAGTATCTACATTTCGCATTAAAACATTGGTTGATCCGCTTCAAATAAAGGTGACAATCCTGTCAATAGCAATTTGCCTAATACTCTTTACATAATGAAAATTGCTGTTATAAATAAAAGTATTAAATGCCTTAAACACTCTTCACATTTTTCTTGGAGTTGCTATGAACGATACAGAAAATGACGCTAATTTCTCCAATAAACTGGTTAACGTATTAGAAAAATGGGTTAACGGTGCGCTTGAGTATGAAACGGCAATTCCAGGGGTCAAAATCAGCCGTTGGACACATCCCACCCCACCGACCAGTTATACTCATAAACCAAGTATTTGTTTGATTGCTCAAGGTAAAAAGCAAGTTTTGTTGGGGGAAGATAGCTATATCTACGATTCAAACCACTTCTTGATTTCATCAGTAAACTTGCCAATTACCGCCAATATCATGGAAGCAAGCGATGAACACCCTTACTTGGGTTTGATTATGGAGTTGGATCTACAAGAAATTTCTCAACTGATTGTTGAAAGTGAATTTTCGTTCCATCCGGTAAAAGAAGCGCAAAAAGGTATTGCTGTTGGAACGTTATCCGAATCATTACTCGATGCATTCTATCGTTTGATGCAGCTATTGGACGAGCCTGAATCCATAAAGATTCTTGCCCCTGTGATTAAACGAGAGATCTTTTACCGCTTACTCATGAGTGAACAAGGTCAGCGTTTAAACCAAACAGTGACCAACGGCAGCCATAGCCATCAAATATCTAAAGCCATTGATTGGTTAAAGAACAATTTCGTTAAGCCTTTGAGCGTTGGTGATCTCGCATCTTACAGCGGTATGAGTAAGTCAGCGTTTTACACACACTTCCGATCGATGACCTCGATGACACCTTTGCAGTTTCAAAAGAAACTAAGATTAAGCGAAGCTAGACGACTCATGCTTACTGAGAATTTGGACGCCATGGCGACTACGTTCAAAGTCGGTTATGAAAGCCCTTCTCAGTTTAGCCGTGAATACAGCAGACTCTTCGGAGCTCCACCGTCGAAAGACATCAAAGCCCTACGCGAAGCGAATATGGCTTAAATCCAATATGTTAAAGACAAGAAAAGGCATGTATAACATGCCTTTTCGAATCTCTTCATTTCAAGCTTATGGTAAGTAAGCACCACCACAGACTGGATTGTACGTACCAGTAATATGACCACTTTTTTCGCTTGCCAAATAGCTTACCGTATTTGCTACGTCTTCCGGTGTTGCAATTTTTTGCGTTGGCGTGAACATTCGAATTGTTTCTTTAAACTCTTCTGGAGCACCTTTCGTTGCGTCAGTTTCAACAAGACCTGGTGCAACGATGTTAGAAGTAATGCCGAATGGACCAAGCTCTTGTGCTAGGTACTTACTGAAGCTGTCTAGTGCGCCTTTAGCACTGCCGTGTGCAATAAAGCTTGGTGCAGGAGCTTCTGACAAGGTACTTGAAATAAAGACCAAACGTCCAAACTGTTTCTCTTTCATGCTTTCAGCCGCTAACTTAGCTGTTTGATATGCTGCGTGCAGTTCATCGTTAAGTTTTTGTGCAAACTCTTCCCATAACTGATCCATAAAAGGTTTTGCAGTAAAGTTCATGTTTGCGTTTGAAACAAGCACATCGACACCACCATGTTCATTAGTGATAGTGTCAAACATAGCTTGGATTTGAGCATCATCACGAACATCCGCTTTAAGCGTATAAGCCTCACCACCCGCTTTTTGAATTTCCTGCGCTAACTCTTCAGCGACTGCCGTACTATTTACATAGTTAATAAAAACACGGTAACCATCAGCAGCAAGTGCCTTCGCAGTAGCTGCGCCAATACCGCGCGCGCCGCCAGTAATTAAAGCATTACGTTTTGTCATAGTATTTCTCCAAATATGAGCCAGACTTTAAAATCCGCTATGGTCAAGAAGACCCTGTTTAATTAATTTTGTCCGTTAAGCTTACGTAGGTTGGTGATAACACTTGAAAGGTGTAGCCTGCTGTTTTCCAAATCTTCCTCTGCAAGATTTTGCTGCGCATCATTAAGCACTAATGAGGCTATTTTCGAACAGCTCTCGACAACATCTAAAGATTTATCGGTTAACACAACCAACTTACTACGGCTATCTGTTGGCGAACGTTTTCTTTCTATCCAGCCTCGCTTTTCAAGACCATCAATTGACCTACTGACACTCGATTTTTCCAAATACAGGAGATCACAAATATGGCTTTGAGACAGTGCTCCGCTGTTTTGTAAAAGCAGAATCACGCCCCATTGCTCCGCCGTCAAATCAATGCCTGCTTCTTTAAAGCGAGTAGTGAGTAAACGGTTGAACAAACGACTTGCGAGACCAGTAAGGTGTCCCAGAGATTGATGATGAGTGTAAAGAGGCATTCAACATTCCAACAAATAACATAAACTGACAATATAGTTGTATACACAACTATATTGTCATAAGTCAACTATATTCTTTACAAATTAATTTTTATCAGACTTCCAGCAATAAAATACCCACCGCTAGCTAGTGAGTATTTTATTAAAAATTTCAGAGAGTTAATTACTTAAACACTTGCATTTGTTGTCTACCAGCCTCTAGTACCTTCATGACTGTTATAGAATGTTGCAATAACTGATAACACTCACTTAAATTGTTCTGCATAAATAAACGATTGAAGTCTTTAAACTCATAGACCATGTGATTATCAACATCGTGAGCGTTAAAAATTTCTCGCTTTCCAGCGATGTTGACTTCTACAGATGGAACAACATTTGGCGTTCCAACGATGGAAACATAACCATTAACACCCTGCACTGTAAAATGTCCCGGACTTTGCGAATCTTTAGCTCCAGTACAAATTGATACAAAATCAGGATACTGCAGTGTCATTACACCAGAAGTATCGATACCATTGTGCCCCGCATTATACGCGTAACGGATATCTGAAGGCGCCCCAAACAAGTAACAACACAAATGGATGTTGTAAATATTAATATCATACAAGGCGCCACCAGATGCACTTGGATCGAAAGCAGGATGAACTTCGCCTTCGAGGTATTTGGCATAGCGGCTCGATAACTGGGAATAGTTTCCTTGAACCAATTTAATCGCCCCAAGATCAGCCATTGCCTGCTTCATTTTTTGTACGTTTGGAGAGTGAATATTGGTAATCGCTTCAAACAAGAAAAGTTGACGTGCATGTGCCAGTTCACTTAGTTCCACTAACTGCTGTGCGGTCGTGGTGAAAGGTTTTTCACAAATAACATGTTTGCCTGCTTCTAGAGCCAATCGCGCATAATCAAAATGCAGGTTATTTGGAATACCAATGTAGATAAACTCTATCTCTTCATCCGCCAACATATCGTTATAGTCGGTATAAAGCTTTGCCACATTGAATTCATCACAAAGGCTTTGACCTTTTTCACGGCTCCCTTCCCGAACACAAATAGCTACCGGATGAATATCTTCTATCTGATTAATCGCATCCAGACACATTCTTACTATATTGCCAGCCCCAACAATACCAACTTGCATTTCAAGCACCTTCACTTAACATCAATTACATACCTGCACAAAGACTATCACCATGAAAGCTTGAGTCAAGATAATCACGTGGATTCAATTCTATTTGTGCATTAAAAATAAATAATCTGATGCACAAACACTTAAAAACACTTACAATATCAACCCCAAAATAACCTGAATCAGCACGGTATGACACAAGACGAACGACTAATAGAACTCGAACGCCATATAAAAACACACGGTAAAGTGACTCTGGAGTTTATATGTGAGCGATTTGCTATTTCGTATGATTCTGCGCGACGAGACTTAGTGAAATTAGGAGAAGTCCCGGGAATTTTGAGGATACGTGGCGGCGCAATCGCTAACGAAAACAAAGCAAGTCTTTCATATATTCAAAGAGATAACACAGACCCGACTAAAGGAAAGCTTGCTTCTTATGCCGCTACTTTAGTCAAAAGTAATGACATTGTGTTTTTGGATGCCGGTACGACCAATGCTTTAATCGCAAAATGCTTGGAAACTGAATCTAGTGTTATCACCAACTCATTAGAAAGTTTGAATTTTTTATCTCACAAGGCACAAATTAAGAAGTGTGTATTAGGTGGTATGTTTGATCAGTTTTCTCACGCTGTCTTGGGTAGCATGACGATTGAGCACATAAAAAAGTACCAAGCAGATAGAGCTTTCATTGGTGTTAGTGCCCTATCCTCATGTGGAATTACTACGGATACCGAGCTGGACGCGGAACTCAAGCTAGCAATGAGCCATCAATCAAAACAAGTAATCTGCGTCGCAACCAGCGACAAATTTAACACTCAACTTTTATATCAATCGTGCAGTTGGGAAGAGATTGATTTTCTGATTACAGACCAACAACCGCCGCAGAACATCCTCGAACAACTGCAGAAATTTGACGTGGAATTCGTCGTTTTAGATTCCTAAAGTGAAAAACAACCGCCCTCAATGTAACATTTCAATTTGTTACATTGAGGCAACCGTTTTCAAATCAGGTGTTCATTTAGGCAGATTGGCGAACAATCAAGGAATGATGAATAAGTTTGGACGAAACCGCATTGCCATCAATACGTTGGCTCAACATCTTCATCGCTGCTTGCCCCATTTCAAAAGTGGGTTGCTGTATGGTTGTTAACGATGGTTCAAACATGTCTGATAATGGAATGTCATCAAAGCCTATTACTGCGACATCTTCAGGAATTTTCTTGCCCATCCTGAACGCGGCTTTCATCACCCCAATTGCTAAAGTATCTGACACAGAAAAAATAGCAGTTGGCGGAGTCGGTAGCGTCATTAAACGCCTTGCAGCAAGTTCACCTAAAGGATAATCAATTCCGCCCATCGACTGAACATAGCCATCTTCAATGCTTAAACCTGCACTTTCCATCGCACTGATATAACCTTCTAATCTTTGTTGAGCATAGATGTATCGTTCATCTGAATTGACCAATGCAATTCGCTTATGTCCTTTGGAAACTAGGTATAAGACGGCATCTTTCGCTGCCTGCTTGTGATCAATACTCACATAAGCGACTTCGGAGTTGGGAACATATTCAGAACATGCAACCCATGGCAGTTCAACAATTCGACTTGGAAGATTTAGCTGTGCAGTCATCGGGTCAAGACTAATAACACCCGCCACTTGTTTTTGCTCAAGCATATCTAAGTACTTTAGCTCAACCCAACTATCTCCTTGCGTGTTAGTCAATAAAACCGAATAGTTGTGTTCACGTGCCGCTGCCTCAATACCTTTCACAATACCGCTATAAAATGGGTTCTCTATGTTAGGTACTAAAACCATTATCAGCTTAGAGCTGTTCATCTTGGGTACCGGATTATTTTCTGGGAGCTGATATCCCAGGGCTTCAACAGCTTTTTTAACTTTATCTCTCGTCTGAGGACGAATGGACGGGTTCTCATTTAGAACTCGTGACACTGTCGCTGTTGACACACCAGCATACTTAGCAACATCTGCAACAGATGGACGCATAAACCCTTACAACCTCATCTCTTTAACTTATGAAACGAATGTAACACGAAATGTATTACCTCACTATGTTTTCATATTCATAGCAATGATTTCATTTTCAAAACTGCTGTGATCTTAATCTCAAACAGTAGTCAGACTGTGATTAACTACATAAATCTCAAGCTCCAAATCTCGTTTTACTTCTATCAATGTAACGAATGCAATTATATTTTATGTAACAAATGTAATGTTACATGAAATGTAAATAACGGAGCCTAAGATGAACAAATCAAGTATCAATGCAGTAATAATTGGCACAGGGATGATTGCACACGTTCATTTCCGATCGCTAAAAACTGCTGGTGTTAACGTACTTGGCTTAGTCGATGCAAATCCAGAGCAAGCAAAAAAAGTGGCGAAGGCATGGGGCGTGGAAGTATTTGAAGAGCTTGAGCAAGCTTTAAAGCACGATGCTGTCGATGTTGTTCATATTTGTACTCCAAATATCTTCCATTATGAAATGGCAAAACAAGCATTACTTGCGGGTAAGCATGTCATTTGTGAAAAACCATTAGCAACCAACCTTTCTGATGCTATCGAACTACAACAGCTTGCTGCAGAAAAAAATGTGGTTACTGGCGTTCCTTTCGTTTATCGCTACCACCCTATGGTTCGTGAAGCTAGAGCTCGAATCGCAAGTGGTGAGCTTGGTTCGCTACATTTAATCCACGGTAGTTATCTTCAAGATTGGCTATTAGAGCAAAGTGACAACAACTGGCGAGTAGACCCAACGAAAGGTGGTGCGTCACGTGCTTTCGCCGATATCGGCAGTCACTGGTGTGATTTGATGGAATGGGTAACAGGTGAACGATTCACACAGCTCACCAGTCACTTCCATACCGCACAAAAAGAACGTTCAACGGCGGCAACTGAAACCTTCAGTGATCGTAATAACCAAGCCATTGATAACAGTCAAAAAGCATCTGTTACAACAGAGGATATTGCCAACCTACTGCTTGTCACGGAGAACAACACTCCTGCAACCTTAACAATTAGCCAAGTTTCTGCCGGTCGAAAAAACCGCCTTTGGTTTGAAATTGATGGTAGCAACAGCAGCTTAGAATTTGACCAAGAAAAACCGGAACAACTATGGGTTAACACCCGTGAAGCGAAATCTTTAATCGTTCGCGATCCAACCCAAGGCAGTGATGAACAAAAGCGCTTGTCACTTACACCTGCGGGTCATGCTCAAGGCTACAGCCATTGCTTTGATGCTTTTATTATTGATTTCTACGACACCATTTTGGGCGCTACGCCTGAAGGTCTGCCTACCTTCGATGACGGTGCTCGTGCAGCTAAAATCATTGATGCTGCTCTGAATTCTTCAAAACAAAAACAGTGGGTCTCTATTGATTAATCAATAACTTAATTAATCGACGACTCAACTTCGTGATGAATCCCTACACACTAATATGGATATGATTATGAAAACTAATAACTTTATTCTGCCACGCTTACGCGTAATGATGTTCTTACAGTTCTTTGTCTGGGGCGCATGGTATACGTCTATTGCCGTATATATGTCCCATGTAGGCATGAGTGACCTTACTCACTGGCCATACACTGTTAACCCTCTCGCTGCGGTTATTGCACCTTTTTTCATTGGTTTAATTGCAGATAAATACTTTGCAACACAAAAAGTATTGGGAACTCTTCACTTACTCGGAGCTGCATTCCTATTCGCGGCCCCACAGACTGTTGAAAATCCAACGTTGTTTATCGTTATTTTGTTGGCATACAACCTTGCTTACATGCCAACCCTTGGGCTTTCTAACTCACTTGCGTTTCGTAACATTGAAGACCAAGAGAAACAGTTCCCTACCATTCGTGTATTCGGAACTATTGGTTGGATTGTAGCCGGTCTGTTTATCAGCTTTGGTTTAAGCGGTATGTTCGGTGTCGCTGCGGAGCAAACTGCAATGCCACTTTATACTGCTGCTACGGCAAGTGCGATCTTAGGTGTGTTCAGCTTCATGCTTCCAGATACTAAGCCTGCAGCCGCTGGTACAAAAACATCATTTAGCGAAATTGCTGGCATCAACGTATTTAAAGAACTGGCTAGCCCGGCATTCTTCGTATTCATGTTGGCGTCTTTCCTAATCTGTATTCCTCTAGCTGCTTACTACAACTTTACTCAGCTTTTCCTAAGTTCAATGGACATGGCGAACATTGCTGGTATTCAAACTCTTGGGCAAGTTTCAGAGCTTGGTTTTATGTTGCTGATGCCACTATTTTTCCGTCGCTTGGGCGTTAAATGGATGCTTGTTGTTGGTATGGGAGCTTGGGTTCTACGTTACGCATTATTTGCAATGAGTGCTCCTGATTCAGTCGTGTGGATGATCATGGCTGGTATTGCTTTACACGGTGTTTGTTACGACTTCTTCTTCGTTACCGGTCAAATCTACATCGACAAACAATGTAACGATACCAACCGAGGTCAGGCTCAAGGTCTACTTGTTCTTGTGACTTACGGTATCGGTATGCTTGTTGGCGCTCAAATCGCAGGTATGGTTTACAACGAGTTCCTACAAGGTGCAACTCAACTAACACCTGAAAACTGGGCAAGTTTCTGGTGGCTACCTGCAATGTTTGCTGCTGGTGTTGCTCTACTGTTTGTCTTGTTCTTTAAAGAAAAACCACAAGCTATTGCTCAACAAGCTCGCGCTTAACACTCTGTAATTATTAGGTTATTGATTATGAAACAAATTAAAGGTCCCGCTATATTTTTGGCTCAGTTTATTTCTGATGTAGCGCCTTTTAATACTCTGGAAGGTCTAGCAAAATGGGCCTCTCATAAAGGTTATAAAGCGCTACAAATGCCTACGCTAAATCCTGAGATTTTCAATCTAGAATTAGCAGCAGAAAGTTCAGAATACTGCGAGAAAATTAAAGCAACCTTAAACCAATTCGATTTGGAAATTAGTGAGCTATCAACCCACATTCAAGGACAATTAGTCGCGGTTCATCCCGCTTACGATCAGCTAATGGATCAGTTTGCACCTGATGAGGTAAAAGGCGATTCAAAAGCAAGAACTCTATGGGCAACTGAACAGTTGAAGCTGGCTGCTCGCGCTTCTGCAAATCTTGGATTAGACGCGCATGCAACATTTTCAGGTTCACTAATGTGGCCATATGTTTATCCTTGGCCACAACGCCCTCAAGGGTTGGTAGAACAAGGATTTGAAGAGCTAGCTAAACGTTGGTTACCGATATTGGATGAGTTCGATAAGTTCGGCGTCGATGTCTGTTTCGAGCTACACCCAGGTGAAGATCTTTTTGACGGAACCAGCTTTGAACATTTCTTAGATAGTGTGAACCACCACCCTAGAGCAAATGTTTTATACGACCCAAGTCATATGCTTTTACAAGGTATGGACTATCTAGGCTTCATTGATCGTTATCACGACCGAATCAAAGCATTCCACGTTAAAGATGCTGAGTTTAGACCAAGTGCCTCTCAAGGCGTTTATGGTGGCTACTCCGGTTGGACAGAACGAGCAGGCCGCTTCCGTTCTCTTGGCGATGGTCAAATCGACTTCGTGCAAATATTTAGCAAATTGACGCAATACGGTTTCGATGGCTGGGCAGTTCTTGAATGGGAATGTTGCTTAAAAGATTCCGAACAGGGAGCGACTGAAGGAGCGCCATTTATCGGCAAGCATCTCATCAATAGAACAGCTAAAGCTTTTGATGACTTTGCTTCAGGTAGTCAGCAAGCAGATCTCAATAAACACCTGCTAGGTCTTTGATCTATAAACCCAAGGGTTCGCCGTCGCACTGTTTAAACAGTTCGGCGGCTTTTTTATTCGCTTATTTCGCACGAATAGGCAAGAAATGAACACGAATCTACCTTCTAGTATTCCCCACTCTTTCAGTAAATTATCAAGGTTTACTGGTGCCGAATTAATTTGAAATTCAGCTATAAATAAAAGAGATAAAACCACTAGGAAATGTAGATGGAAGACTTTAATCGTATAACGAAGAGTGTATGCAAAACACTAGCATCGCTAGTATGTGTTTTCGCAAGTATCAGCATGGCTCATGCTACCCCCGCACAAGATTGTGAGAATCTTAAATCAGTACCTATTTACAACGGTAAAGTCACTGAAACGAAATACATCACAGCAGGAAAGTCAGAAAAAGATCCATTCCGTATGTTCACTGGCGCTCCAGACCTTGAATTCGATTTACCAGAACATTGCTTAGTACGAGGAGAGATTGAATCTCGAACTAACGCTACAGGTAAACCTAACGTGTTGAGGTTTGAAGTTCGATTACCAACAGATTGGCAAAACCGGTTTATATTTCAAGGTGGTGGCGGCACTGACGGTTTTCTTGCCAATGCTATCGGCACAACCCCGATTTCAGGTTCAACTGCAATTCCGGCTCTAAACCGAGGCTATGCAGTTACCTCTATGAATGGTGGACACGACGGTGTTGACCCAACTTTTGGTTTGGATCAACAAGCGAGACTGGATTACGCTTACGCAGCATTAGGTAAAGTGACCCAAGCAGCCAAAACCCTAGTAAATCACTACTACAATAAAGAACCTTTTTACTCGTACTTCATGGGCTGTTCGAATGGTGGTCGCGAAGCAATGATTGCTGCGCAACGTTATCCAAATGAGTACAACGGCGTCATTGCAGCAAACCCAGGGTTTCATTTGAGCCGAGCAGCAATTAGCGAAGTTTGGGATACCCGGACATTGATGTCTATTGCTCCCAAAAATGATAAAGGGAAAAAAGTCTTAGCGAACGCTCTAACCAGCAAAGAGTTACAAACACTTTCTGATGCAGTACTCAAGAAGTGCGATGCAAACGACGGTATAAAAGACGGCATCATCAACGACTACAAAAGCTGCAACTTTAATCCCGATAGTCTTATTTGCAAAAATACCTCAGATGCAGCTTGTCTGAGTGGAGATAAAGTCGCAGCAGTGAAGACTGTGTTCGATGGTGCCAAAGACAGTAATGGTAAACCGCTATATAGCACTTGGCCTTATGATGCAGGGATCAGTGCACCGGGCTGGCGTGCTTGGAAACTTGGTTTTTCTCAAGATGCAGAAAAGGCTGATGCTTTAAATGCAGTATTGGGTGCAGGCTCTTTAATGTTCTACTTCATGACGCCACCAAACCCTCAAGCTGATTTAGCGGCATTTGATTTTGACCAAGCAGAATTCTTAGTCGGCGAAACGGGCGCATTAAACGACGCAACTTCAACCATGCTTAATACCTTTGCACAAAACGGCAGTAAGCTAATGATTATTCAAGGTGTATCTGACCCAGTATTTTCGGCAGATGACATTGAAAACTGGTATTTGAAAACACAACAAACCACATCAAAAGGTGATCTTACCGCTATGAAAGAATGGAACCGCCTATTTATGGTTCCTGGTATGACACACTGTGGTGGCGGTCCTGCATTGGATAACATTGATCCACTCACAGCGATGCAGAATTGGGTAGAAAACCAAAAGGCACCTGATTATTTACCGGCTAAAGGTGAGGCATTTCCAGATAAAAACATGCCTATTTGCTCTTACCCACTTGTTGCCAAATATAAAGGCAATGGTGATGTGAACGCGCTAGATTCTTATCAGTGCATGTAATAGTCAAACATCACTCACACTTTAAGCCTCGACAGATTGTCGGGGCTTAATATTTTGTAACATCTATTTGTCCCCGCAGAGCTATGTCAAGGAGTATTAGGCAAAGAATTTGTAGAATCTAGATACCGTTGCCCAAACAAAATCATTAGAGTAAGTAATGTGCAACAAAGCTACCTGTTGCCGGAATTACGTTGTAAAGCAATCTACTGGGATATTTCTACCGATAGTTATGAAGATAAAAATAATGATTTATGTAAGTGTTATTGTAATAACGATTTTAATACTGCTACTTGGCGGCTGTACCTTTATGCAACAGGAGCGTTTTGGTGCAGAGCCAACGGGAGAACGCCTAGAAAAGGTTGAGTTATCTTCAAACTATGTTGAAGGTCAATTTCAAAACCAGATACCAACGCCCGTATTAAAAGAGGGTGAAAATACATTGTCGATAATTGTCAGCAATATGTTTAGCTCTGCCAAAAATTTACAGCCTGATCATCCATTGCCGACCGAAAAAGTTGATCTAAAAAGCCTACCAATTGAAAAAGATATCATCGTGTGGTTAGGCCACTCTTCTTTCTATATTCAACTTAGCGGAAAACGGATGTTGCTTGACCCTATTTTGAGTGACTATGCATCCCCCGTTTCTTTTGCAATTAAAGCGTTCAGTGGCACATCTCTATATTCTGTTGATGAAGTTCCACACATCGACTTACTGCTTATTTCTCATGACCATTGGGATCACCTAGACTACGACACCGTCACTAAGTTGCAGCCTAAAACAGACAGAGTGTTTGTGCCTCTTGGCATTGGTGCACACTTTGAAAAATGGGGATTTAGCGACAAACAAATTAATGAATCTGACTGGTATAGTGAACAGTTCGTTGATACTAATTTAACCGTTTATCTCGCGCCTTCACGTCACTACTCTGGCCGTGGTTTAAGTAAGAACAAAACGCTTTGGGGAAGCTTTGTTTTGATATCTCAAAACAAGAAACTCTATTTTGGTGGAGACTCTGGTTATGGTCCTCACTTCAAAGAACTCGGTCAGAAATTTGGTCCGTTTGATTTAGTGGCATTAGACATGGGTCAATACGATCCACGTTGGCCATATATTCATATGACTCCGCAAGAAGCATCACAAGCTGCACTAGACCTCAACACGAAAGCATTGTTACCCGCTCACGTTGGGCGTTTTACTCTGGCTCAGCACGATTGGAGAGAACCATTCAATCAGATCGTTGCTCAGACTCAAGGCATGCCCTATCAACTCTATACACCCATCATTGGGCAACCGTTGATGTTAGATGACGAGGTTAAACCTAACTCACATTGGTGGGAGTAATAATTCCTTCCTTTATAAGGAAAAGCCCAACCTAAAGATAACTTTATGGTCGGGCTTTTTTGGGGGTTCAATATACAAATGCGTTTCTGTTTTTGTCAGTAAACCCAAAATCTGCATGTTGTTTAAAGTTCTTATATTTTGCTGACAATCTGCGATTTATACATTGCACAATCGTCGCTAATCCTTGCTCAATTGTTCTAAATACCCTTTAAAAACCTACCATGGAGCATTACTGATATCCTGAATACTGGCACCTAAGTCATTTAGACGTTTGGCATCTTGCGAAGGTGAACGACCATACATTCGAGCATACTCACGACTAAACTGTGATGGGCTCTCATACCCAACATCATACGCAGTTTCACTCACTTCCTTACCTTCCAACAGTAGTTTGCGTGCTTCTTGCAACCTTAAGGTTTTTTGGTATTGCAACGGAGTCATTCCCGTTGCTGTACGAAAATGACGATGTAACGAAGCCTGACTCATGCCTGCTTGTTCAATGAGATCTTGAATCGAAATCGCTTTGCTAAAGTTATCTTTTACCCAGTTAATCACTTCTCTTACTTTATTGACTCTAAAATCATTTCCGGAAATTTGGCGCAGAACTGAGCTTTGCTCTCCTTTGAGTAAACGATACAAAATCTCTCTATCCACCATGGGAGCGAGGAAGGCTACATCTTGCTCACTTTTGAATAAATCAAGCATGCGTGAAAGAGGCTCTAACAAGTTTTCATCGGCTCTACTCAATAAGAAACATTCATCGTTCATCACCTTCCGATGACTAATAACCGTCTCTGTCATGATCTGAGCTAATTTGTCAGGATCGAGCTGGATACTAATAGACATATAGGGGTGATTAGCGTCCGATTCGATTATTCTTGTGGCAATAGGCAGCTCCACAGAATTAATGAAATAGTCTCCCGGCTTATATTGAAACTGGTGTTCGCCAACAATCACTTCCTTAGAGCCTTGTAAAACCAAGCACAACATCGGTTGATACAGCACGGTAACTGGGCAATTTGTAGTTGAGGCAGTAAACACACTATAACCAGGATAAAACTCGACACTTTTACCTAAATAAGCGTGTTGTTGAACCTTATCTATCAATCGGCTGATTATTTCGTTCATCATTGTTAACCTATTCCATTGTTCAAATTACCTACTCACACATTGATAGGATTAGGCAAGTATTTGAGAGTATCAGGAGAGAAAGTGGATGAACAGATAAAGTAAATTGAGTCTTAACAAATAAGCTAACGTGGCATCACGTATTACTTCAGCATACTTTAGAAGGACTCAACTATGGCAAATCAAACTATTCGCGTAGGCTTTATTGGTCTCAATCCAGACAGCCATTGGGCTGCAACCGCTCACCTACCTGCTCTACAATCTCTAGGTAATAAATATTCAGTGGTTGCGGTTGCTAACAGCAGCCTCGAAAGTTCTGAACGAACAGCAAAAGCGTTAAACCTACCTTATGCGTTTGCCTCTGCAGAAGAATTAGTAAAAAGTGACGAAGTTGATTTAGTTGTTGTGACAGTTAAAGTTCCTTACCACTTTGAACTTGTTTCTGCAGCGCTTAATGCTGGCAAGCACGTTTACTGCGAATGGCCTTTAGGTAACGGCTTACAAGAAGCTCGTCTTTTGACAGCTCTTGCTGAATCAAAAGGCGTTGTTGCTGTGTCTGGTACTCAGGCAAGAACGGCATTAGAAATTGAGCACTTGAGCAAACTGATTGCTGATGGTTACGTAGGCAAAGTGCTTTCATCTACGCTTATCGGCTCTGGCGGTAACTGGTCTGGTGAAACCATCGAAGAATACTACTATCTGTTTGAAGAGAAAAACGGTGCAAACATGCAGACGATTCCTCTTGCTCATACATTAGCGGCAGTTAAAGATGTATTGGGTGGTTTTGCACAGCTTAATGCTCAATTCGTCAGCAACTTTTCGACAGTAAAAGTTTCAGATGCTAACGAAACTCGTGAAAAATCCGTACCAGACCAAATTATGGTGCAAGGTCAACTTGAGAGCGGTGCTGCAATCTCTATTCACTACCGTGGCGGCGTGTCACGAGGTACTAACCTGCTTTGGGAAATCAACGGTACCGAAGGTGATATTCAGGTCACTGCGGATTTGGGTCATGCTCAAATGGTTCAACTAACCGTTAAAGGTGCAAACGGAGATGCTAAACAACTAGAACCTTTAATACCTGAACAATCCCTGTATGAAGGATTACCTAAATTCGCCGCAGCTCGCAATATCGCTGTTATTTATGACCGCTTGTACAACGATATTCAAAATGGAACGGCTACAGCACCTACATTCGCGGATGCCGTAAGACTGCATGAAATCATAGATGCAATTGAAAAATCGGCGGCAAACAAATAATCGTATAATCCATCTATAGTCATGGAGGTACTCGTGTACCTCCATGCCACATTCATATAACGCTAGATTAAACAGCTATTATGTTCCTGCATTTCAAAGGGCCAACCGCGTTTTAAGCAAATTCACGAGAACCCCAATATTTGTCATGTTAAGAGATCCCCCCAACATGGGTAATATCGTCTGTTGCAGTTTTAATTGACCTTTTTTGCACGCGGTTATCGAGTGATTAGTAATTGAACGACGAATAAATTCGTCAAATACAAAAAGCCGCTACTCATTGAGCAACGGCTTCGAAATTTCAATAACGCTTACGCTAGATTCGCTTTGAAGAATTCTTCAAGCTTATCAAATGGAATGATGTCTACTTGATCATATAGGTCAGTATGGGTTGCACCTGGAATAATCATCAGCTCTTTTGGTTCTGCCGCCGCCGCATAAGCGGTTTCGCTGAAATAACGAGAGTGCGCTTTTTCACCATGTACTAGAAGCATTGGGCGTGGCGAAATTTCTGCTATGTATGTCAAAATTGGCATGTTCATGAATGACAGCGGTGTAGTCAGTGTCCACGATGCATTTGAGTTAATAGCACGTGGGTGGAAACCACGTTCTGGTGATTTATAGTAAGCCGCGTATTCAACGACAAACTGAGGTTCGCCACCTTGTAGCTCTAGAGAAACCGGACCATATGCTGGCGCGCCATTTTCCGCATCTTTCCAACGTTGTTGCCCTAATTGCTCTAGACCTTGAGTACGCTGCTCTAGCGTCACGCTATCGTTATAACCTTTAGAATATAAACGAGTCATATCGTACATAGTGCTTGCTGCTACAGCTTTAATGCGCTTATCGATAGCTGTTGCGTTAAGCACCATACCACCCCAACCACAAATACCGATTGCACCGATACGTTCACGATCCACATTCGCTTGTAAACCTAGAAAATCAACCGCTGCACTGAAATCTTCAGTATTAATATCTGGAGAAGCCACGTTACGAGGTTCACCACTACTTTCACCCGTAAAGGAAGGGTCAAATGCCAGAGTAACAAATCCACGTTCCGCCATAGTCTGTGCATATAGACCAGAAGACTGCTCTTTTACCGCGCCAAATGGACCACTCAATACCAAACCGGATAACTTGCCATTTGCATTTTTTGGCTGATATAAATCAGCGGCTAAAGTAATGCCGTAGCGGTTTTTAAACGTCACCTTTTTGTGATCAACGTTGTCACTCTTAGCAAAGGTTTTGTCCCATTCATTGCTTAACGCGACTTGTGAATGTGCTGAAGCAGAACCGGAAGTTAGAGCACCAACACCTACTGCAACAACGGTTGCACCAGTCATTTTCATCATATTACGGCGACCAACATCTGGAATGTCTAAATTAGAGTTGTTTGGATTAATATCATTGAGCTTGTTCATCGTAGCTTCTCCTGATTGAGTTTTACTATGTTCAATTCATTAGCACGACATACAAAGCTTGCTAACAAACCAACGTGAGTAGCAATTGACGCTTCAATTGCCCTCCTCTATGGATGCTATTCTTGCAATAAACTGAATCTATACGTTAGCCAGATTCTACGTAATTATTGCCTAATAATCTTAAATCGACATTTATTTAAATTTTTCAATCGGAGAATGAATCTGGCCAACTCATACAATTAGCATATTTTTCAATTAGTTATTAACATTTCTGCGTATTTGCCTTGGCTTTTTAAAATGTTAAATAATCCATCTTAGCAAATGGCTACCCGACAATTCACTATTGACGCTCAAACATTAGATCCCATGGTGCAGTCTCTCCACCGAACCTTTCAACTAAGAAGTCGACCAACAGTCTCAACGTCAACGGTTGATGCTTCCTCGATAAATAGATGGCGTGAATTCCTAATGCTTCTGGTTTCTCAGCGGTTAAAATCGGAACAAGTCTACCTTGCTTGATGTGCTCACCAATATAAAACGTCGGTAACATCCCTACACCTGCACCACACAATACAGCACGACATACCGCATCCGTCTCATTGCTTTGAAAGTATCCTTTCACCGGAACTTCTATAACGCCGCGTTGTTTAATAAACCTGTAGTGTCTGTGAGTTCCGGAAACATGAGTAATACAGTAATGTTTATCTAAATCTTCGAGACATTGAGGCTCCCCATGTTTATTTAAATATTCTGGAGAGGCGCACAAAACAGAGTGACAAACAGCGAGTGGTCTAGCAATCATCATGGGATCCAACGTATTGGTAATTCGAATCGCAAGGTCGACCCTCTCTTCAACCAAATTAGCTGCGGTATGCCCTACAGAAAGGATGATTTCCACTTCGGGATGTAATTTTTGAAACTCAACTAGTGCTGGAGTGAGCTGAGAGTCTGCAAATGAACCTGAGGATGCAACCCGAATAACGCCTTTCGGTTTACTGCTTCGCTCTAGTGCAATATTCCTTGCATTATCGACTTCAAGAAGCATCTTCTTGCATGCTGGCAATGTTGCAATACCCACATCCGTTAGACTGACTTTACGTGTCGTTCTGTGCAACAACCTCGCACCAAACCAACTTTCTATTTCTTGCAGGTAACGGCTTACCATAGCGGTAGACATATTTAAATGCTCTGCTGCTTTAGTCATGCTGCCTTGCTCCGCAATTTCAATAAAGACCCTCGCGGCGGTTAATCGATCCATTATTTCAATCCACGCAATAATTAGTTAACTAATTTGGAATTTATCAAACTACAAAGCGCTTATACAGTGACGCCAAACTAACTCCATAGATTTAAAGGTAAAAATTAATGGCAAAAACTCATCGCTTTGCGTATTCAGCATTATTAGTTGGCTTACTATCCGCATGTTCAACAACATCAAACGCTGTAGAAGACGCACCATCGACAGTGAATGCAACGTATGTCACTCAATCGCATACCAAAGCACTTGCGCCGGGTGAAAAAGTCGCTGATCTTTTTCAATTGAACATGAATACACCCTACGTGCTACAAAAAATCACTGAACATACTTATTGGTATGAGTCTGGATTTTACGCCACCATTTTTTATGTTGGTGACAAAGGCGTAATGCTGTTTGATCCGCTAGAAATGCGAGCTGAACCAATCCTTAAATCTATTCGCACAGTGACGGACAAACCAGTTACAACGATTGTTTATTCTCATGACCACGCGGACCATATTGCAGCGACAGGTCAACTGTTGGATATGTTAAAAGCAACACAAAGCGAGGACCCTGAGATCATTGCTTCTCAAGCAACTGCGACCAAAATGGAATTGTTAAAGAGTGGCTTGGTAAAACCAACCAAAGTTATCTCATGGCCAAATGACTCATTCAAGTTTGAAAATCTGGATGTAGAGCTGCATGGTTTCCAACATGCAGCCCACACGGATGACCATTCTGCATGGTTGTTGGTACAGGAAAAAGTGTTACACGCACCAGATTTGCTTAACTCAGACCAACCACCATTTTGGAACTTCGCTGGTTCTGAGCGTTTCACTTTTCTAGAACAAAACCTTGAAACAGCGAACGCACTAAACTGGGATTACTTCAACGGTGGTCATGGCAATATCGGCTCCCACGCGGACTTTGCATTCCACTTAAAATTCATTGAAGAATTAAAATCAGCAGTAGGCAAAGCAATGGGTGAAGTTCCATTCGGCTTCGGCGTTGAAGTTGACAAAATCAACGCACACACAGTGATGCTACCAGCGTGGTACGGTGAAATTGCAAAAAGAGCTACCGACGAATTACGTCCTAAATACGGCAAGTATTATGGTTTTGAAACTGCCGTCCCTGCAAACGCTGAAATGGTAGCTGAGTACCTTTACAGCTACAGATAATCAGTTTCCACTGCAGCAAGGCTATTGAACGCGTGTCATAGCCTTGTTTTTTTATTGATACGTGTGGTTTATTAATGCTCAGAACCGACAAGGCATACGGTTTAAACCTACTTGCAAGCATACCATTCATATTGGTTTGTAGATGTGGAGCTTTTGGTAGAACTATCGCTTATACCTTTGCTCCTCTAATCCACCAAATACCTAGTGTTACAGTGGTGCTTAATATCATCCACTCTCAACTCCAACAAAGCCCCAACAGACACAACGGTTGAGGCTTATGGCTTTAACTACATTGTTGATGAGTCTATGACATAGCGATAACGCGCTTCTTTATTCACTACGCTCTTCCAAGCATCATTCACTTTTGAAGCATCAATCAGTTGAATCTGTGGATAAATTTTGTTTTCTGCACAGTAGTTCATCACATCTTGAGTTTCAGCAATACTACCAATCAATGAGCCATTGATATTGACTCGATTTCGTATGATAACAAAGTTATTGACGGTTAACTTGCCACCTATTGGCATCCCAACCTGAGTGAACTGATGGTATGGCTTCGCAAGGCTAGTGTAAGATGCCACTTCGAAATCATATGGAATAGTAGAAATCACGTAATCCATCATTCCTTTATATGGCGTTAATTTACTTAGATTATCAACGACAATGACTTCTTTGGCACCAAATGCCTTGATGTCATCGACTTTCGAAGGCGAAGTGGTAAATGCGTAAACTTCCGCACCTTTTGAAGCAGCAAGTTTCACCGCAATGTGCCCTAGCCCACCAATACCAGCGACAGCTACTTTATCACCAGCTTTGAAGTCCGCCTTGATAAGAGGTGAATATGTCGTAACACCGGCACATAGCAGTGGCGCTGCATGTTGTAAATCAATGCTATCGGGAATATGAATTGCGAAGTGATCGCGAACAACTAGATTGTTGGTATAGCCACCTTGGGTAATACCAGATGGTGACGTTGCGTCTGGATAACCGTAGGTCCACACAGTCTGACCGCGATCGCATAAGTGTTCCTCTCCGCTAGTGCAGCTATCACACTCCATACAACTGTCGACCATACAACCAACGCCAGCTTTATCACCAACCTTAAACTTGGTAACGTTTTTGCCTACAGCAGTGACGATTCCAGCGATTTCATGGCCCGGGACTTGCGGGTATTTCTGAGGTCCCCAGTGTCCCATCTCTTGGTGAATGTCAGAGTGGCAAATACCACTGTACTTCACTTCGATAAGAACATCGTTGTCGCCGAGAGCACGTCGTTCAAACTCCCACTGACGTAGCTCACCTGATTCATCAAAAGCAGCAAGACCTCTGCTTTTAATACTTTTGCTTAGCTCTTCAGCACTCACGCTCGAAGACTGCAACGCAGCTCTGCCCGCCAACGCAACACCAGCCGTTGCTAAAACAGTTTTTTCAGGAAGTCACGACGACCGTTAGTTTTGTTTTCTTCCATTTGCAAAACTCCTTTTGTAAAGCCTTTATTAACCCTATTTACATTACTACCAGCCTTGCCATTGTTTACATGACAAGGCGACGAACAAAGTTCACTTAGCTATCTTATGGGAGCTTGAATCAATTACTGTTGCCTATTTATTTCGAATTCTTGCTCACTCGTCCAAGGTTTTGAGCAAGCAAATGAGATGTGTTGAATCAAATAATGCACTTAATATACTTATCGAAGATAAAAAAAGACCTCTTGTCTAAAAGAGGTCTTTTTATATACCTAACATCTACACACTCGTGTTACAGGCTGAACATTGTGTTAGGTATGAATTAGCAAAATATTTTATTCGTGGATTTTCACACCAAGGCAGCCACGAACAAATTGAGGGTTAAAGTGCTTAACAGCCTCGGCTACATAACCCATATCTAGACTATTAATTTTTTGCATTTCTTCGTCAGTCAGAGCGAAGTCCCAGATAGCGAAGTTTTCCTCGATACGATTTAAACGCGTTGATTTTGGAATTACAGTAACACCGCGTTGCACGTTCCAACGTAGAATAACTTGTGCTACCGATTTACCGTGAGTATTAGCAATACCTTGCAGCATTTCGTCTTCAAAAGGCTTATAGCGACCACCACCAAGTGGAGCCCATGCTTCTGGCTGAACATTATAGTGTTTCATTGTTTCCAATGCTTCTGGCTGAGCAAAATATGGATGCAACTCAACCTGGTTCACCATAGGTTTGATTCTTACTGTTTCACAGAAGTTTGCTAGAACATGAGCATAGAAGTTAGAAACACCAATGGCTTTAAGTTTTCCAGCTTCATACGCATCCTCCAACGCACGCCAAGCGCTAAAGTAATCTCTCATTGCTTGATGTAGCAGATAAAGATCAAAATATTCCAAGCCCGACTTTTCGAGTGAAGCATCAATCGCAGTTTGAGCCATCTCATAGTTAGCCATATCCTGAACCCACAACTTTGAAGTGATGAATAACTCTTCACGAGTACACAAGCCTTCAGCGATGGCTTCACGGACTGCTTCACCAACAGCATCTTCGTTGCCATAAACGGCTGCTGTATCAATAAGGCGGTAGCCCGTACGGATAGCACTAAGTACCGACTGTTTACATTCTTTTTTATCTGTTACTTGAAAGACACCAAAGCCTTCCATCGGCATCTTAATGTTATTACTTAATACTGTATATTCCATTTCCATACCTATTTGTCAGAGTTAAAAATCATTGTTTAAATGGATATCGACGTCATCTAGCTCAGCAATCTTGCCAATTTATTCAGCTTAGAGCTTGAGTCATTCAATAGGTTTAGTCTAACCATACTGATTAAAAATCATTAGCCTATTTATTTCTATTGGTTGCCTATTTTTCCAAATATAAAACTATTTTTTTACACCAATGAGTTCCGTCAACTTTCCCAATAGGTATTGTCATTGTATGGGTGCGCTTGACGCCTAGGTTGTATTTAGACGTCACAGCAGTTTGGACACTGAGTTGAGTGAGTACAGCAAAGGGCGTGAGCCAATGAACTTAAACTACTTATGAACCAAAAAAACAACCTACGCCATGGTTACCCTACCCCTGAGGTTGCCAGTTACCGCAAACTGCCCATCAACCGTTATTACAATGGCTTCCAAACCGTCGATTTTGTTCACTGTTTCTAAGATATTTTTAGGGGCTAACCCGAAAAGCTTGGTGGTGTAGATGTCGCAATCTAAAGATTTGTCGGCAATGATAGTTAGTGAGACGATATCATTACTCACAGGATAACCAGTATGACTATCAAAAATATGGTGATATTTATTGCCGTTGTACTCAAAAGTTCTTTCATAGATACCAGAAGTTACTACCGACTGATTTCTTATCTTTACCTTAGCAACACTGTGTCCTCTCGGTAGAAAGGGGTTTTGAATACCAACATCCCAGTCAAGACTATTTCTAGGAGATTCGCCGTAAACAAGAAGATTGCCGCCAATATCAATCATGGCTGAAACAGGCTGCTTTTCTTTGAAGAAATCCATGACCTTGTCACTAAAATACCCTTTAGCGATTGCCCCCAGATCTATCTCTAAACCTTTCTTAGCAAAGAAGACTGAGTTACGTTCATCATCCAATATGATATTGGCAGGATCTAAACAACCCAAGACGTTGTTGATTTCCTCTTGGTTAGGCACCTTTGCTTCTTTAAATCCGATGCGCCATAGCTTAATCAGGGGACCAATTGCTATGTTCAAGAAACTGTCAGTAGTAAGACTGTGTTCTTTTCCAATCTTTATGAGCTCATATAATTCTCGGTCAACAACTATAGGCTGATTGACCGCTTTAGTTTTTAAAGAAAAAAGTTGTGAGTCTTTATTGTTGGCACTAAAAACCTGCTCGTAATGTCTTAACATTACACAAGCTTCATCTATCCATTTCTCAGCCTGTTCTCCTTTAAAATAAAGGCGGATTTTCGTCCCCATTAACTCAATCAATTGGCTGACCTCACTCATATTTTTCCTTTCCATCTATTTGCTTGCTCGCGCCCCAGTTAACGTGCAACTGCATCTTTGTTATATATAAATGAATCAAGAAGACCTTTGTCTATCTCTGACAGTTTTCTCTCGCTGTGATAGGCAATGAAATAATCGAGGTTCAACTGTTCTACAGGCAAATCATAGATGTTGTACTCAGAAGGACGAGGTGAAATTGCCAAACTTTCGGGTACAACCGTGACGCCTAAGCCAGACATTGCTAGGTGTTTCACTGTTCTTATTTCTGTACTTTCCAAAATGATATCGGGCTTAACTTTATAAATACTTAATAAATGGTCGATTTGCGCTCTAATAGCAGACCCTCTTGCAGTCAAAACCAGCTTCTGACGCAATAGATCTTCGATAGCAATACTATTGGGGGCTAAGGTTGAAACGTTATCTTGATAAAGTTCACATGATTTCGGTATGACCGCGAAATAGCCATGTTTTCCCCATGTCACTGCAAATAAGTTTGGCGCAATATTGTTCGAGTTTTGCCCTATAAAAAAGTCGACTTCTCCCTTCAAAAGTCGTTTCTCATTATTTTCCGGTATATCTTCTACCAACTCTATGTGGCAGTTAGGGTATAGCAATAAAAACTTTGGTAAAAACAATGGAATAAGGTAGCTACCAATACTGCCTAAAATACCGATTTTAATGGTTGTCTTGTCCACATCTGTCAAAGCAGTGATCTGTCTTCGCATGTTGGAATAAACCGTTTCAAGAGAGCTGAGATAATCGTAATAAATTTTGCCCTGTTCAGTTAATCGATATGGTAGCTCACTACGATTGATGATCTGGCAGTTAAGCTCTCCTTCAATGCGTTTTATTACCTGAGTCAAATACGGTTGAGAAATATAGAGGGAATCAGCTGCTTTGCTGTAATTGCTAAAACGCAGCAAAGCATCAATGTAATACAAGGTGTTTTGATTGTGATACTTCGACATTTTCTTTCCCTTCCAGTGTCCAACTTCTCACGAAAACCAAACTATAACAAATTACTTATTAAAGGCGAATGTATTGCTATTAGATAGCATTTTCATACTGTGTTAAAACAGTAACCAGAATTTAATTATGGTTATTTAAGAAATACAGGAAAACTTTTAATATGAACTACTTAGCAATTGTTGGCACCAATTCTAATGTGTCAACAAACCGAATGTTACTGCAATTCATGAAAGAGCATTTCAAGCAGGAAGCTGGGCTTGAACTCTATGAAGTAAAAAACTTGCCTGCTTTTTATGAAGCTAAAGATGACCAAGTACCTGAAGAGGTACAGGCTCTATCTTCAAAGATTCTTCAAGCTGATGGGGTAATTATTGCGACGCCGGAGTACGACCACGCGATCCCTGCAGTACTGAAAAGTGCATTAGAATGGATCAGTTATACCAGTCAGGCACTTACCGATAAGCCAGTACTGATCGTAGGTGCATCCCATGGTTCATTGGGTTCTTCAAGAGCTCAAGCTCATCTTCGTCAAATTCTGGACTCTCCAGAATTAGCGGCACGCCTTATGCCAAGCAGCGAGTTTCTACTAGGAAAATCACAAGCCGCATTTAACTCAAGTGGTACTTTAATCGTGGAAGAAAAGTTAGCTGAACTTGATGAGATTTTTAGAGAGTTTGTGCTGTTTACACAATTGATAACAAAATTATTATCAGAGAAAGCAGCAATCAAAAAAGACAAAAAATACGTTTGGCAAACTCAAGAGGCATAAGAGAAATGAAATTTACAGCAATCATCGGAACTACTTCTCCAAAGTCTCATAACCGAACTCTGCTTGAATTTATGCAGGCGCATTTTAAAGATAAAGCAGAAATCGAGTTGTTGGAAATTAACGAAGTTCCAATGTTTAATCAGGACAATCCGTCTAACAACCCGCAGTTATTGGCAATCAATGAAAAAATTATTGCTAGTGACGGCGTAATCATTGCGACGCCTGAGTATAACCACTCAATCCCATCTAGTCTCAAGAGCGTGCTTGAATGGTTGAGTTACGAGCTTCATCCACTTGATGGTAAGCCAGTTATGATCCTTGGTGCATCTATCGATTCTCAAGGTTCTTCTCGTGCTCAGCTGCACCTACGTCAGATCCTAGATGCACCTGGCGTTAACGCGAACGTTATGCCTGGGTACGAATTCTTACTCGGAAATGCACACAAAGCGTTTGATGAAAATGGTCAACTAATTAGTGATGGCACAATCGACTTTTTAGAAATTTGTTTCTTAAGATTTATGCGATTTGCCAAAATTTCAAATCAGTTGAACGAAGAAGAAGAGTTTTCATTTACTCCTGGTACATATGATGTCCACGCTCTGGGGCATGGTGGCGCACTGCCAATGAAAGTGTCGTTTAGCGACAAGAGAATCGAAAGCATTGATATTGACACAGGTAGTGAGACAGAAGGTTTAGCGGACGTCGTATTCGTACGTATCCCAGATAAAATCATCGAAGGCCAGACACTGAATGTGGACGCCTTGTCTGGTGCTTCTGAAACCAGTAACGCAGTTCTTGATGGCGTTGCAAAAGCTGTGAAGCTTGCAGGTGTTAACCCTGACATCTTGAAACGTCGTCCTAAACCAGCCAGTAGCTTAAATAAAGGTGACGAAGAGTACACTTGCGATGTGGTTGTCATTGGCGGAGGCGGCGCTGGATTAAGTGCCGCAGCAACAGTTTTACAACAAGGTAAGAGCGCTATTGTACTGGAAAAATACCCTGCTGTAGGGGGTAACACGATACGTACTGGTGGTCCAATAAATGCGGCGGATCCTGAATGGCAACGTACTTTCGACGAAAACCCAGGTGAAAGACAAACAATTGAAGCTCTGCTGAGTACTGCTGAAAGTGATATTCATGAAGAATATCGTGAAGACTTCTGCGATCTGAAACAAGAGTTTGCCGTATACCAAGAAAAATTTGGTGATGCTAAAGGTCACTTGTTTGATTCACCATTGCTTCACAGAATGCAGACTTATTTCGGTGGTAAGCGTACTGACCTGCTGGGCAACAGCATCTATGGACAATATGATCTGGTTAAGATTTTGACCGACCGTGCTTTAGAGAGCGTTCAATGGATCGAAGAGATCGGTGTCGAATACGATAAAAATATCGTATTTGCTCCGGTTGGTGCTTTGTGGCGTCGTGGTCATAAGCCAGTGAAAAAATACGGCACAGCATTCATTCTCGCATTGAGCCAGTACATAGAGAAAATGAAAGGCACCATTATTACCGATAGCCCTGCTAAAGAGTTCCTTATTGAAGATGGCGAAATAAAAGGGATTATCGCTACCGGTGTAAACGGTCAGAAGATTACCGTTCATGCAAAAGCTGTTGTTCTGGCTAGTGGCGGTTTTGGTGCTAATACAAAGATGCTCAAACAATACAACACTTATTGGAGCAACATTGCTGACGATATCAAGACAACCAACTCATATGCTATGACAGGGGATGGTATTCTTCTTGGTCAATCAGTAGGTGCTGGATTAACAGGCATGGGCTTCACTCAAATGATGCCTGTAGCTGATCCGAATACCGGTGAACTGTTTAGCGGACTGCAGGTTCCTCCAGAAAACTTTGTCATTGTGAACAAAAACGGTAAACGTTTTGTCAACGAGTTCGCGGGACGTGACGTACTGACTAAAGCTGCCTTAGCGGAAGGTGGGCTGTTCTATCTGATTGCTGATGATGAAATCAAGAAAACTGCCGCGAACACTAGTCAGGAGAAAATAGACCGTCAAGTTGAAGCAGGTACGTTATACAGAGCTGACACGCTAGAAGAGCTGGCAGCCAAAGTGTGTATGGAACCATCAGTACTCATTGATACCGTTAACAAGTACAACAGCTACGTTGAAGCGGAAAATGATCCTGAGTTCCATAAGGATACATTTAGCCTGAAAGTGGAAAAAGCGCCTTTCTATGCAACACCACGCCAACCAGCAGTACACCATACAATGGGTGGTTTGAAGATAGATACAGCGACTCGCGTTCTTGATGAGAATAATCAACCTATCAAGCATCTGTACGCTGCTGGTGAAGTTGCTGGTGGTATCCACGCGGGTAACCGACTTGGCGGTAACGCACTTGCTGACATCTTTACGTTTGGTCGAATTGCAGGACAAACTGCGATTGAAGAAATGAACTAAATCTCTATCTAACTAAGTAATAGAGGGCAACTAACACCTGCCCTCTTTCTACACCATAAATATGCTTGTGTTTAGGGTGCTGAATCAATCAAGAAAAATACGATGAAAATAGTTACTCACACTATTTCCCCATCACATACCAAATGTCATTGCAAGTTTGTAACAGGTTTTTGGACAAAACCTTGTCTGCGACTTTTCTAAATTAGCAGAATCCGGATTAGTTTGAGTCTGGCAAACTTACTCACAATAACTTTGCCAGTATCTTAAAATGAAACACAATGAGTTACAGCTAAAGCAATACATTTAGGGGAGAATACTAAGTCATAATTGATAAATCGAACCTGTTTTTTCAGCGTCTTCTACCAATGCATCAATCACTACTCGTTGTCTCGGCTTTAAATATCGTGAACGCGGCCATACCGCATGTATTGGCATTTCGGCACCGGCATATTCATCTAAAATAGTCACTAACGCACCTGTCGCAAGATGTTCATTGATCAACCAAGTTGGTAACTGAGATATCCCCACACCTTCTAAGACCGCAGAGAGCATTGCGTCACCATCGCTAAAACAATACCGACCATGAACTATCTGTGCGAAACTTTCACCGTTTTCACGCCTAAACAACCATGCGGGTTGAGAACTTCTTTGACCGCCGACAATACAGTCATGTTCTGTCAATTCAGTCACTAGCTTAGGAGTCCCCTTCTTTTCAAGATATTTGGGACTGGCACACAAAACTAATCGTTGGCGCCCTAATCGTCTTGCAATTAAATCCGCATCATCAGCCAATGTCCCTATGCGCACAACGAGGTCAACACCTTCATCAATCAAATTGATACGCCTTTCACTAAATGCAACCGACAAATCGAGATTCGGGTATTTCTTAGTTAATTCCAGCAAAACTGGCATCACGTGCCTTCTTCCAAATGCTGCTGGGAGATGGACATTCATGCTTCCGGAAACCTGAACACTTCCAGCGACAACACCTTGCTCCAAACTGTCGATTTCATCCAGTATACCAATCCAACCTTCAAAATAGCGCTGGCCCTCTGGGGTTGGAGTTAAACTGCGTGTCGTTCGATGCAGTAACTTCGTACCTAATTTTTTTTCTAACCGAGTGACACTTTTACCAACCGCTGAACCAGTAAGCCCTAAGCGTTCGCCAGCAGCAGTAAATGAACCAGTTCGTAGCGTTTCAACGTATTCAATCACACCTGAGAATTGAGTCTGGACAACCTTCATTATGGAACCATGAGATGCAATTAATGGAATTTAAACTGTATTATCATTTTAAAACAAGTCAATACAATATCTCCTGTTAGATGAAACAACCTGACCTAAATCATTAACCGGAGAAACACCATGTCCAACAACAACACACGTATTAACGCCCTTCTTGATCGTGAAGAAATTCGAGCATTAAGACTACGCTACAGCCAGCTACTTGATGGTGGCGAAGCTGAAAAAATGGGAGAAGTCTTTACTGAAGATGCCGAAGTTAAAGTTACCGTTGGCTCAATGAAAGGTTTAACTGAAATCAAACAAAGCCTAAAAGAGGCGTACCACACATTTGATACAAAAAACCGTGCACATTTTCCTTTCGTACACGCGGTTACTAATCACGATATTACTTTAATCGACGAAAACAATGCATCAGGTAGCTGCTACCTACTAGATTTCGTTACTGACCGTGAACAATCTCAACATCCATTTTTGCTCTTAGGACATTACGTAGATCAATATGTTCGTGTAAACGGAGAATGGAGAATTTCACGCAGTGAATTAGATGTTTTATGGCCAGAAGAGTCTCATTAATATCCCAGAAAAATAAGAGTTCAAAAGCGATGAATAAAAGCAAACTATCATTTCCAACCAGTTTTCAGCGCGTGTTTTCCGACAATAAGGTATCTGTTGGATTACTAACTCCGCTGGAAGCTTACCCAAGTAAACCATTCCCGACTCTAAAGGACCATCTAAGAATTGCTCAACAAGCAGAAAGAGCCGGCTTTGCCAGTATTTGGGCACGTGATGTCCCATTTTACGACCCTAACTTTGGTGACGCGGCCCAAATCATAGACCCATTTGTCTATGCTGGATACCTCTCAGCGGTAACAAATGAGATAACCCTTGGGACAGCAGGTATCGTATTACCATTACGTGACCCGATTTCAGTAGCTAAACAATCCGCGTCAATAGATTTGCTCACTGGCGGACGTTTTGTACTAGGTCTATCAACGGGTGACCGTCCTGTCGAGTATCCGGCTTTCGGAATTGATTTTGATAAACGTGCAGAACTGTATCGTGAGTCTATTGATGTCATTAACCGTTTACACAGTGATCATTTCCCACAAATGGCGACCCAACATTATGGCACGTAAAAGGCAATCTCGATCTCCATCCCAAACCCGTAAATGGGCGGATCCCCATGATAGCTGTCGGTCGCTCTCGCCAACCAATTGAATGGTTAGCAAACAATGTAGACGCCTGGATATGGTCTGTTGATGATGAACATGCAATTAAACAGCTTATTTCACAACTAAAAACTGCTGCTGGAGATAATCCAGCACCTAAGTACGGCTATGCAACGTTTTTCGACCTCGATGCAAACCCCGATTCCCCTTATCAACGTTTTTATAACGTCGTCAGGATCGGACGCAACGCGCTTATAGATCGCCTAATCAAACATAAAAAGTTAGGGGTTAATCATATTGCTCTTAATCTAAAACCTTCTCGCAGACCCGCAGATGAAATTATCGACGAAATGGGACAATACGTACTTCCCGTTCTAGGTGAAGATTAAGTATTGATAAACAAAAGAAACAGTCCATAAAGCTAAAACTTGACCTAAACGCTCTACACCTCCATGATTTGGAATCACTCTATTCACAAAGTTAAGGAAACATAGTGACTCTGGAAGAATGTTTACAATACATGCGTGAAGGTGGTGTGATAGAAGGAAATTCAGAAATACACCAGCAATGCTATGAACTCGCAATGGAAGCTCTAAAAATAACCGCGAAACTTAATGGGAGCTACCATCCACCAGAGGAAATCCGAGAGATTATGTCTCAACTAATCGGAAAACCTATCGACGACTCTTTTATGGTGTTTCCACCATTCAATACCGATTGCGGTAAAAACATTAGCTTTGGTAAGAACGTCTTCATCAATTCCGGTTGCTGTTTTCAGGATCAGGGAGGGATTACTGTTGGTGATGGCGTCCTCATCGGCCACAATGTGGTGTTAGCAACCCTCAATCATGAAATGGCTCCTCATAAACGAGGCACTACAATTCCTAAACCGATTGTTATTGGTAATAACGTATGGATAGGTTCTAATGCAACCATATTACAAGGAGTCATCATTGGTGATGGAGCTGTAGTTGCTGCCGGTTCGGTAGTAAACAGAGATGTGATTCCCAATACTGTTGTAGGAGGAGTACCAGCAAAGCTTATAAAACACATAGACTCAGCGAATGATGAATAGCTCTTTTCTACAATTCGTCAATGTGAATTGAATTAATAGAGAAATTACGATTACGATATGAATTCTACGACCCTATCTGCCTTTTCGGTCGGTGTTAAGAACACAAATCGAATATTGGCGGTGGCGTTTGCTTCTCAAGGTAATGCTGCATACCGCGCTCCGTAAGCTGTATACAAGAACTCTTAAATTCGATGTAGTTAGAAAGCATTCCGTGTAAGCACAAATGACGCATATCACTCTCAACCTTCGAACCTAGCTTGGCTTGCAATTGTTTAAAACTCAAACAGCCTTTTGATGTATACATCAGTTCATGCAGCAGCAACAAAACTTCATTTTGATAGACAGATGTTTTTTTTAAATACATAAAGATCACCTTTGGTGAAGTAGAGGCTACTAAGTAACCTCTGGTTTCAGGAGGTTTGTATTTGGGGGAAATACATCAGTGAGGGTTGCTAAACGCATTACTCGTCTACAGCAACTGATACACCTAATTTCACAGGCCCCTCATAATCAGTAGAAGTATTAAAGCGAAGTAACGTGGCAAATAACTTTAATTTTCTACCCCGAGATTTTTCATCGAGCATTTTTGTCTAGGGTAGAAATGCATAGCTCACACTTTAATAATTTTGCTACAACGTATAGGCAAACGAACTCTGATAAACACTAACAGCCCACTTCAAATGGCAGCGCGGGGATCTTAGATTTGTTGTATAGATTGACTTGATAGTACGGTGTTGAAGCAAATTTAATCAAAACCGCATCTTCAAAGTGACCAAATAACACTAAACAACGACCTTCAATCTTAAAGCTCTCATAACAAATACTGTTACCACTTTTATCTTCTAAAGAAAGAGCATTAACGCTGGTTCCTACTAGGTGCAAACCATCAGCATATTCAAACTCAATACAAATAGATTCATTCGTTCTGGTAGCACTTTTAAATCTTGGCGCTTGCGACATAACCTCTTGCTTGTAGATATGATTTTGCGCAAGCAAAGCTAAACGTTGACCAATAGGCTTTTTAATCTTTGGATGAATATCGATTTCCATTCCGGCGTCACCCGAACTCACCATCCAAGTATTTTCGATTTTATCGGCCACTTTTTGTTGTTGCCTGCGCAATTCAGGAAATGCACCGCCATCAAGAGAAAGCCAACGAGAAAACGGGGCTAACTGAACAAAAAGAAAAGGTAAACACTCTCCCCACGCATCACGCCAGCAACGAATTAATTGACTAAATGTTGAGAAATACACATCCGCATGCGGCGAATCACTCTCACCTTGATACCAAATTACTCCACGCACTGTGAAGGCGGTAATTCGAGTCAGCATATTCTCGTATAGTCCGCCCGGTCGGTATTGATGGTGGGGACCTCCACTTATTGCTGCTTGTTGATTCGGGATACTAGCGGCTTCATCTACCATTTGAGCTTGTTCTGCTTCACTTAAACCGGGATACATAATTTTGCCAGCTAAACCTTCAATCGATTTCAAAGGTTGACTGGTATCACTGCTTGGCTGATTTAAGTAAAGCTCTTTATCTTGTGCTAAGTCGATCCCTTCTAGCTTAGCCTCATACTCATCGAGCCAAATCTCAGCTTTTGTATCTCTTAGATATGACTCTTCTACCCAAGCACAAGCTGGTGTTCCTCCCCAGTTACACCCGACAATGCCTACGGGAATATCCAGTGCTAGGTTTAAATCATGGGCAAAGTAGTAAGCAACGGAAGAAAAATGGGGTAAGTCTTCTGGTGTACAGCAACGCCAAACATAAAACTCCTTATAGTCGAACTGAGTTTCCATTTCAGGAATTGAAATTTGTGCAACATTGAAAAATCGAATATCACGACTTTTTTGATTTTGTATTATGTCTGCTTTATTGGCATCAAAGTGAACGTGGTATTCCATATTAGACTGCCCGCCTGCGACCCACACCTCTCCAATACCAATATCATTAAAGCTGAGTTTATTGGTGCTATCAGAGATTGACAAAACAAGCTCAACAGCTGCTTCTTGCGCAGGCAGCTCTGCTATCCATTCTCCACTTTCCTCGACAATCACATCCAGCGTAACAAGCATGTCATATTCCAAAGAAGCGACTTTTTCTAACGTAATCGTTACTGTGTCACCCGAAGTGCCCATCCCCCAAATGACGATAGGTTTATGACGCTGGAGGATCATATGGTCGCCAAATATCTGATTTACACTAAACATCTTAATTCCTTATATTTGCCCCCAAGCGCACCTCTCTTGGCGTAACATTAAACACCCTCTTAAACTTGCTTGAGAAATAATTTGAATCTTGGTAACCAACTTCAAAAGCAATATCAGTGATGGAGCGGTCACTGTATTTCAAAGCTTCAAGTGCCTTACTCATACGAATGTGATTCAGGTATTTATTGAAATTCATTCCTGTCATGCGAAATAAAATCTTAGATAACTGCTTAGACGAAATGCTCACCTTTTCGGTAAAGTCTTGCAAGGTTACTGGCTCTGCATAGCTTTGATGTAGATATTGCATCACAGACAACACTTTCTCTTCCTCAGATTCAGCGTCGAGGGAGTGAATACGACCGCGCGATAACTCAACCAACAATAAGTTAAACAGCGACTGGCAAACAATCTTGGATTCAAGCGTATCGACGCCAATTTCACTGTCCAAACGCATAATAAGGCTATTGGCCATTTCGCTACTTTGCTCATTAATGAACCAACCTCGACTATGATCGGCGGTGTCTGGGATATACTTTGCGATGGACGAATCTACTGCCATTTTACTTTGGTCGAACAACACATTACTTAAATGCAGCCCCTCCACGTTCTCGAACAGATGGCGGTCTTCCCTTTTGATAAAACAGACGTAATTTTTACTCAGGTTCATCGGGATATCGTTAATTACGTGGGTACCTGAGCCTCCAGACACAAGCATCAGCTCTTCAAAAGCATGCGAGTGTTCTGGATAGGGTTCTTGGGGCGCTCTTAACTCGGTTGCGAACGGAATCTCAGAGCTAACAAAGAATTCATTCGATTTTAAATAAATCATAAGCAGCCTTAAAAACAAAGATGAAATAGCTCAAAATAAAATAAGCTGCAACCGTAATTGGATGCAGCTTTAGCAGTGAGTTCTTAATTAATTCATTTTAATTAAGTGACTCTAATTAAAGATCTGCACCATTGCTGGCAATAACACCCTGATACCAATGGAAGCTCTTTTTCTTTGAGCGAGACATATCACCGCTACCATCATCGTGCTTGTCAACATAGATGAAACCATAACGTTTCTTATATTCACCAGTGGTAAATGAAACACAGTCAATACAACCCCAAGGCGTGTAACCGATAAGGTCTACACCATCTTCAACAACGGCTTTTTTCATTTCACTAATGTGAGCTTCAAGGTAAGCAATGCGGTAGTCGTCATTAATGCTGCCGTCTTCCTCAACCTTATCCACCGCGCCAAAGCCGTTTTCAACAATGAACAATGGTTTTTTGTAACGCTCACTCAGCATATTCAATGAGTAACGAAGACCAACAGGGTCAATCTGCCAGCCCCAGTCTGAAACACCAACATGTGGATTTGGCAGGCTGCCAGGGAAGCCTGTTAAACCTTTGGCTTCGCTCTTATCTGTTGCAGATACCGCAACCGACATGTAGTAGCTGAAGCCGATGTAATCGCAGCAACCCTCTTTCAGGATGCCTTTATCCTGCGAGTCCATTTCAATCTTGTAGCCCTTAGATTCCCATTCACTTTCAATGTGAGACGGATATTCACCACGAATATGAACATCGCTGAATAAGAAACGATCACGCATTGACTGATTAGCAAATAGAACGTCTTTAGGATCACAGGTGTAAGGATAGATTGGGATAAACGCAATCATACAACCGATTTGGATATCTGGATTAATTTGACGACCCAGTTTGACCACCTTCGCACTCGCCACCAACTGGTTGTGTACAACCTGATACATGGTTTGCTCTGGCTTCTCGTCATCGTTGAAAACAACGCCAGAGTTCGCATAACCAAATAGTGGATAGGTATGATTTTTCTGGTTGTTGATTTCGTTGAAAGTCATCCAGTATTTTACTTTTTTAGCGTAACGCTTCATCACTGTTTCAGAGTAGTGAACAAAGAAATCAATAACTTTACGGTTACGCCAACTGCCGTACTCTTTCACTAAATGGTGTGGCATTTCGAAGTGAGAGAGGGTAATAACAGGCTCAATACCGTGCTTTAATAACTCATCAAATAAGTCATCATAGAACTGTAAGCCTTCCTCATTCGGTTCAACTTCATCACCTTTAGGGAAAATTCGAGTCCACGAAATTGAAGTACGGAAACACTTAAAACCCATCTCGGCAAAAAGTGCAATGTCATCTTTGTATCGACCGTGAAAATCAATCGCTTCATGGTTTGGGTAAAAAGTATCGGCTAATACACCATCTGTAATTTCACGTTCTTTATCAACAGCACCACCGCTTAAAACGTCCATGATGCTTGGGCCTCGGCCACCTTGGTTCCAGCCACCTTCAACCTGATGGGCAGCAACTGCACCACCCCAAAGGAAGTTTTCCGGGAATGTCTTTTTCATTTTACTTACTCTTGAAATTGATACGCTAAGCCGAACTATCAGCGCGGCTTAGCTAGGATCGTGAGACCTAAGGATTAAGATTGAAGTTTGCGGTGTATGTTGATTAGCTCTTCAACCAATTCACGAGCAAGCATTGAAGTCATGATATGGTCTTGCGCATGCACCATCACTAGATTCACTGGTACTTTACCTTCGCCTTCATCTAAGCCAATAAGTTCAGTTTGAACACCATGAGCACGTTTAGCAGCCGCCGTAGACTCTTCTAAAAGTCCATCAACGTCTTCCCACTCACCCTTTTTAGCACTCGCTAGTGCCTGCATTGCTAAACTTTTTGACTCACCAGCGTTGATGATCAGTTCCATTACGGTAGCTTCGAGATCCATAACAACTCCCACTAAATATTTCTAAGTTTTATAATTTGGTATGACGAGGGTTTTGGAAACGAACCCTCGTTATAAATATATTGAATTTAAATTAGCCAATCATCGCTAGAGCTTCATCAAGGATCTTGCCGCCTTTCATCATGCCGTAATCCATTTGGTTGATAACAGCAATAGGCTTATTAACAGCATCAGCCTTAACTTTAAAGTCGTTCAGCTTGTATTTGATTTGTGGACCAAGCAGGAAGCAGTCGTAATTCGCTAGGTTTGCATCAAACTCATCCAGCCCAACTGCGTTGATTTCAACTGCAATATTTTTTTGTTCAGCAGCTTGAAGCATTTTCTTTACAACCATGCTTGTAGACATGCCAGCAGCACAACATAGAAGAATTTTAGCCATAAGTTTCTACCTTAAATTTTCGTCATTGCGGAATTAAATTTCTAACAGCAGAACAAACAACACCGCTTTGAATTGGATATCTTTTACTCTGGTTATCTCCCAAAGATTACCCTCTTGCTATCGGACTAAGCTGTTCGCTCTTCGATGAAATCATTATCTGTTGCGAGCCTAAAGATTGTTATAACTGCTGTTGCAATCGGATATGTCGTTTGGTGCAAAGAGAAGAGGTCGTCACAGTATGAACAAAATATTCATAACGAAACTCGTGTATTTAACCCAAGAGAAAGTTAACGATCGATTATTTTTTAAGCTAAAGTTTACTTGGCATCAACAGAAAGGAGTTCGACATGAAGAATACAACCAAATTGATATCCTTCGTGGGATTGTTTTTATCAGCGAATGTGCTGGCTTGTAATGCAATTGAAGATATGAGTGCTCAAGTTATAAAGGAAACACTCACCCCAGAGCAAATACAACTGTCTCTTGAACAATGGAAGGCCAAAGAGTTAGCAAAAATTGATTCAACACCCATGATCCAGTTCCAAAATGATATCGCCCCCGCAGGTGCTCGAAAAAAACTAGCTCGGAATGCTATTGAAGCCAATTATAATGAAATGGCTCATGAACTAGGCTTACGCTAAAGCGATTTGTACTTTCATTGGCGTAATCAAAATCAGCTTGCTTATCTAGGCGTTAAAAACAAAAAGGCCGATGTGTGGGTGTTATCAGCACATCGGCAATACAAGAATGAAGTTGATTGGGACTTTACATGAACCCAAATAAGACAGCTTTATAACTCATTAAATTACTTTAGATTCTTGTCTAAAAACGCAATGATCGTTTCCATGATCTCTGGTTGATACCAAAGGAAACCAGCATGGTCTGCGCCTTTCACAACGTAGCGAGTAGAATCGATACCTTTTTCTACTAAAGCTTCATGCAAAATCTTGGTTTGACCTGGAGAAACAACTGGGTCTTTGTCACCGTGCATCAACAAAAATGGCGGTGTCTTTTTAGAGATATGAGTAATAGGGTTAGCATAAGCCGCTTTCTCTAGATCACTTTGGATTGAGCCGCCTTCCATAAATGGAACACCATTAACCAACATTGCTTCTGGCACTGCTGGAGACTCGTGTTTCTTTTGTCTCTCTTTGTCATAATCCATAGCAACGCGAGTTAAATCTGATAAACCGTACAAATCAATCGCCGCTTGAACATCACTACTTTGATCTAGGTTGGCACCTTTATCAAACTCCTTCATACCATTAGTTGTTGCAGTAATTGCTGCCAAGTACCCCCCCGCAGACTCGCCCATTACCGCAATACGAGTAGGATCGATACCAAATTTTTGAGCATTAGCACGCATGTAACGAACAGCTGATTTAATATCTTCAACCATACCGTTAAATTTAACCATTGGAACAACACGGTAGTCGATGCTTGCAACGACATAACCCGCTCGAGCCATGTCTACACGTTGACCAATAAACTTAGTCTTTGGCGCATCCATAAAGCCACCACCAGTCACAAATAGTACTGCTGGTAAAGGCTCAGGAGAAAATGGTTGAATCACGTCCATTGATAATTTGATTGGACGCCCCATGTTGTTAAATGTTTCTGAATAGACAAAATCAGAGTTCAAACGAATCGGTGGAACGGTCATTTCAACTGATAGTTCTTGGCTCTCTTTAGTAGCAGCACCTACTATGGTTGATGTAGCTACTAATGTTGCAACAAACAATACTTTTTTTATCGCTTTCATATACTTATCCCTTGAATATGTTCACTCCCAAATGGGATCGAACTTACTACACATAGATTAACAACGAATTATTAGAAAAAGACTTCAAAGCGGTAACCGAAGCGCCACTCAGACTCAACAGGAAGATCCGTTATTTCTTCATCACCACCAACGTATGCAACGCTGATATTAGTTACAGGCACTGCCCATGGAACACTCTTCAACTGAAGTGATGGACCCATTGCCAATTTGTACATGCTGCCATCTACGCCTTCGACACCATCACGGTTAGTTTTGTTTGCGTAAACAGCTTCGTACTGCATAGAAATATTGTTGGTTAGTGCTTGATGTACACTCAGTGCAGCGAATAACCCTTGCTCCTCAGCATTGCCAAACTCATAAGTACCACCAGCTTGAGTATTTGGAACACTAGTCGCTCGGCGCTGTTCTGCACGATCGGTATATTCATAAACAAATGATGGTTCAATAGTGAAACCTTCAAACTGGTGAATCATACCGTAGTAAGAAAAACGCATAGATTTGTCGTCTTCTTCACTTAAACCACTAATGCGAGCAGTACTTAGATACTGAGCAATCAGACCTTTACCACCTTGAATCATCGCACTTGAATTACCAGCAAGCCCCAAGAATGAACCGAATTTGTATTTAGCAAACGCACTGTATGCTTCACGCTCTTGTTGGAAAATCGGATCGTCTTTCTCTTGCATGTAGTTTGCACCCACTTCGGCGTTACCAAAGCGATAAGCAAAATCAAATACTACTCGTGAACCTTCTACAGCTTGAATCAATCCCATCTGATTATCGTTTAGGTCTGCCCAGTCAATTTGGTTGTAGCCAATAGTTACATCCAAATTGTCACTGTTATAGCCAATACCGGAATCCACATTGATTTCACGAATATTGTAAGCCAGATTGCGGATACGCTCACCAGCATACTTACGACCCGCCCAAACACGAGCATTCTCCGGTAGGAAATCCAAACCACCGTATTGAACGTACATTTGTGAAGCTTCAACAGATTTATCACCATAGCCTAGCAATTCAAAAGTAAAATCAGCCCACTCACCTTCCTCAACACCATCAAAGCGTTTGTTTAGTGAGAGTGCAGTAAAGTAGTCATGCCAGTATGTGTTGCCAAGGTCACCCATCTTACCGCGTGGATCTTGGTTTGGACCGGTAATATCTGTATGTAAAGCAAGGTTTTTTGGTCTATCTAGTTCGCTTTGAAAATCACCAGCAGCCATAGCAAAACCATGGAACTGTACAGAATCATCAGCAATTGTTGGTAGGGATGCAGTTGCAGTAAGTGCCGCTGAAATAGCCACTACTAAATTCAACTTTTTCATTAATTTCACTCCGTTATTTTTATAATCTGAGATGTACTTTTACTTATTTATTTGCTCATCTCATATTTATTGAACAGACCTAATCTGTAGCCTTTACAGTTAGTCATTAATCAATAAATTCATTATGAATTAATAGGAGGTAGTATTGTTATAACTGATGTTGCACTTGTGTTTGTCGGTTGGTGCACAGTGTGATTTAGTAAGCAAATCGTATAGAGTAAGAAGTGATAAGTGTTGAGTAAGCTCACATTTATTAACATGAATAGGTTGTTTTCAATCTAAAAAAATAAAAGCCAGCATTAAGCTGGCTTTTATTTTTAACTAACATGACAAATTAACAATCAAATGATACATCGTCTTTAGCTTTTATAGAATCACGATATTCTTTTACACTCACATTATATTTATCTTTAAATACACGATAAAAATGTGATGCGTTTTCATACCCTGTCATATTTATCACATCAATAATAGAGTAATCAGTATACGTCAATAGGTAGATAGCTCTTTCGATACGCTTTTCTATCACTAACTCACTGAATGTTTTACCTGTATAGCTCTTGAGAAGACGGCTTACCTTGTAATTCGGCTGATTAATTTTATCTGCTATCACTTTCAAGCTAGCGTCTTGATAATTTTCATCAATATACTTCAACACGGATAAAGCTAAAGAATCAATATAGTTAGAGCTAATGTAATAGTCACTATTATCGACATTTGATAATAAATTAGTAATAAGTAAACCAACGAGAAAATGTACCCTCATTTGCTTTAAAACTTTATCACTGTATATCTCATTGATAATTTTGCAGGCTGCTTTTTGAATATCATTATCATGACTCACTTTAAAGTGAACATGCTCACCAGATTTATTTCTCCCGTTAATAGAAGATAAAATAAATTTAGTAATCAAGTTTTCATCATCAAAAAGTGATATTAATCTGGCAATATAATCAGCTTCAATAATGAAGTTGATTATTATATCGTCTTCACCTGTAACTTCTATTTCGTGCTGAGCGTATTGATTAAGCAGCAATAATTCGCCCGCTTTTAATTCAACACTCTTGCCGTTAACAACTTGACGCATTTTACCGCTATAAACATAGACTAACTCTATAAAGTCATGAGAGTGCATGGGAACTGCTATAAAACGAGTATGCTTCTCAATAAACATATGCCGGTCACGATAGAAGTCACCCTCTAAACGTTTAAAAAACACCGGACTAAAGTCAGGCTTGTTCTCAAGGACCTCTAACTCTTTGTCAGTATGTACAAGCAATTGTTCATGTACTTTTGCATCAAGCATAATGAGCCTTTTATTAGCAGTTTTCGTTGACGGCTAATAAACCAGTCTTCATTGTAAGTTGCAACTTTGGCGTTTCAGATATGTTGAACTGCACAAGGTTTTCATTCACTATTTTCACTGGTAATTGGTGAATGGTTTCTTGCCACTCTTTAGGGAGTATCAAACGCGCTGATTTAAGCCCTTTCGGAACACGAACGGTCAAGGTGATATTACCGCTTTTCTCACGCTGCCAAGCGCAACTGATTTCCCCACGGACAGATTGGAAAGCACAATTGACACCATCAATATTGGGTTCAAAAAATGGCTGAATAGTGATTCGGTCTGCCGCACAGGCATTACTATCTACTGAGATACCACCTAGCCCACTATATAACCATGAGACATACGAACTAAACATGGCATGGTTACACGAACCATTGTAGTTCTCTCCAAAAAATTCATTCAATGAGCCACTACCATCCTGCAACATACTTGGAATGCCAATTGAGTTACTCAACCAAGGGTAAATAAGTTGATTCAGGTCGCAACGGTTTGCAATTTGGTACAAGAAACTTTGACCAAATATGCCACATTCGATATCAAACCCAGCGTTTTGAATTAAGCCTTTGAGATCCAAAATCAGATGGCGAGGATCTGCCTCTAAGTCAAAATAGAGCGCGAATACATAGCTGGTTTGGCTTCTATCTGCATAGCTACCATCATTATTACGATACCGGTTAATCAACTTTTGCTTATAGTCCAAAGCCTGTTGATTGTATTTGCCATACTTATCATCCCAACCCGCAACCTTACAAAGTTCAACCAGTAGCGTGAGGTGGTAATAGTAAAAACACGCAGCGGTAAAAGAGAGTGCTGGCGAACCGTTCTTGATATTGTTCTTATCCGCGACTTTACTGCCCCAATCGCCTAAGCAGAATTGCTCAAGCTGGTCTTGGTCAAGCGAATCCAAATGCTTCATTTGGCGCTCTAAAGCTGGTAGCAATTCAATCACCAGAGCTTGCTGACCATAATATTGATAATGAGTTTTAAGCAAATAAGGAACAGCTAATTGCCAGCCAAGCGGACCTGCACCCTCTCCGGTCCCTTTTGTTTGAATCCCCATAAAAGGAGCCGTTTCAGGGAAACCGCCATTAACTCTCTGTTCAGCAATAAAGTCTTTAATGGTTTTTTCATAAAGCTGTGCTGAGTTAAACATCATTGCTTGCGAATGGGCGAGTGCGACCATATCGCCGCCGTAGGCAAGCCTTTCACGAGCACAATCTTCAATAACAGAGTGAATGTTATTTTGCTTCGTGATTTCGGCAGCATGGTATAGGCGATTAATATGTTCATCTGAACTGGTAAAACGACCTGTTGGAGACAACAGCGTATTCGCGTACACAGCCTTAATTTGATGCAATTGCTCAAGCGTTATACCTGTCACCTGAACGAAGCGAAATGAGTGGTAGGTGTAACGGTTAATAAAGTGCATTTTACCTGTGCGACAGATACAGCGATCTCTTTGCTCTCCACGCTTTGGTGCTCCCGCACCTCCTGGCACGATCACATCAGGTTCCACGTCTTTACCAACAAAACCTGCCAACGTTGAGTCCGTATCCAGAGTACCGTTTTGTGCAAGCTGCTCGCTATACAGAAACTCGACTTCATCACCTTCTTGTGCTGTGAACTCTGCATAGATAAAACCACTGATCATAGTACCGAAATCAACTATATGATCAGTAGCAGAAAGCGAGTGAATATGCTTAGGAGCCACTTCCTCTCCGCGACATATCTTGTCAAGATAGCTAGGCTTCAGTGTACCGGTTGGCCCTTCACTAACAAGGGCAGGTTTCCATTCTGGATTAACTAAGCGATTTTCAATTTGTTCAAGCAATCGAAAATCAATCACTTCACCTAGGTATAGGTTATTGAAAAGATATGGGCCTGCAGTACGTTCCCAACTCACGTCTGTTGATATTACACGTTGATTATCGTGATCTTTAAGCACAACATCAGCAAGCAACGTCGGCTGACCCGTCGTGAGATTACGTCGTAAGTTATATTTGCCAAACAGAGTTAAAGGTGCAGGGTTGTACCAACCATTTGCAAGTTCTACAACAATCTCATTCTCGCCTTGTTGAAGATAGCTTGAAATATCAAAGGTATCGTAATACACAAGCTCCGAGTAATTGGTCCAGTCATTATTCAACTCATAGTTTGAAACCTTCTGACCATTAACAAAAAGAGTGTAATACCCCAAGCCCACGATATGAATAAGCGCTTCATAAGTTGGTTTACCTGCTGTGAACTGCTTTCTAAATATAGAGTTAGGGCAATCCTGATAGTAGTGTTCATCCGAGACTGGCTCTGAATGACTCGTAATCCAGCGACCTTGGAACTCCCCTTTATTACCACTGATTAAAGAAGCGTTAAGAACTTCAACCTCACTATTTGTACCATACACGGTGACTTCAATATCGTAGTAGCGACTTGCGGTTAGCTCTATATCAGACAAGGTATAGCAACTCTCGTTGCTATACTCTTCCGTGATGTGAGCCGTTTGACCATTACTGGAAAGCTTGAAGGTAAAGTGTGACTGTTTGAAATCCACCAACCAGCGACACTGAATTGGCAGTGTGTCGATAGTTACAGTTCCAAGCTTCCCGTTAACTGTTAGGCTGTTCATCATCATAAAGCTTATGCGCTCACTTCTGATGATGGTTCTGATTCTAATTGCTCACGAGCACGTTTCTGTTCTGCAATCAGAGCTTGTCGCTCCTCTTCTGTCTCTTCAGCAAAAGCAATGCGATCTGCAATCTTGAAGAAGAAGTACCAGCCAGCAAAGCGGATAAACAGAGCAACGAACTGGAATGCTGCAATCTTCCAACTACCCTGCATAAAGCCCGATACAATAACTGGCATACCAGCAGGGGTCATCACACCCGCAACAGCAGGAAGAACACCGGCCAACGTTAAGTAGTAAGCGGCAGCAAGAAGAACTGAGTTAAGCAGAATGTACGGTATAGCAAGCGCAAAGTTCATTACTAGTGGCACACCGTATGCCATTGGTTCACCAATGGTAAACACTGCTGGCGGTAGTGAGATGCGACCCAATGTTTTGTAACGCTGGCTTCTAGCCATAAACGCAAGCATGAATGCAAGAGGTAGCAAGTCACCCGCGGTATAAGTCATAAAGAACGCAAAACCAGTAATGTTTGGTGTTGGTGCACCCGCTGAAAATGCTGCTAGCTGAGCTGCATCCATTGCAAACCAAATTGGAGCAACAATACCCAGAGTGATTGCATGACCGTGTAAACCGAAGAACCACAGCGTTTGTGCAACAAGTGAAACGATAATTACCGAGCCGATACCAGCACCAAGATCCGTTAGTGGAGCCTGAATAATACCGTATATAATTTGGTGTACACTCCCCAGCTCATTGATGGTGATAGTCGCAGACAGTACTGTGAAAGAAGTTAAGATAACTAAACCAGGAACAAGAGCTGAGAACGATTTAGAGATAAATTCAGGTACACCGTCTGGCATACGAATAATCAACCCTTTCTTGGTGATCCAAACGAACGTCCGCGCGGAAATAAACGCCACCATGATACCGGTAAACAAGCCCATAGCACCCAGCCATGTGTTCGGAATGGAGTACGCTTGCCCCAGTGGTCCCATCTCACCCAGTTCGTAAGGTGTAAGAATGAAGAACGATATCATAGATATCAGACCTGCGGTGAATCCATCAACATCGAAGCTTTTTGCAAGAGTGTAAGCAACAGAAAAGGCGACAAGAACCGCTAGGAAGTTGTTGGTGAAGTTAATCGGGATATCAAAGAACTGAGCCAGATTATGTTTCAAGATAAAATCTTGGTAAGCCTGTATTGGTAGTACTTTTAGCAGGGTTGCGAAAGAACTCATGATGGTTGCAGGCAACACCATCATCATGCCTCTCATAATGGATTGCAAATATCTGTTTTGCCCAATTTTCTGCATAATAGCCATTAAGCTATCCTGCATTTTAGTTGTATCAATGTTCATAATTTCGACCGTTTCACTAAGTTGTTATAACTGTTTATTGTTACCGAATCGAAAGACTCGGTAGTAATCTCGTCTGCCAAATCATAAAAACATCAACTAAATACCGTAATAACGGATGTTGCATCTCTAAATGACCAACCTTGCAAACTGTGGGCTAACAGTTTAAATGCCCTAGAACATAGGTCGTAATAGATAGGTTGATCACAATAATGGAAGAGGTTTTCAGTTGGATTTGTAAGTGACCTAAAGCACAGTTATAGCTTCTAGGCGATAGTTAAACGCTCAATACACTTAGAAATATCACCACAGCATATTGTCGTAGTAGTCAGTTTCGAGCAGGAGTAACAAATGCACTTTCAAGTGCAATTAGAGTGGAAATAGAAGGGGAAGGCAGAGCAGACATAATATTGCCTCTTCACGATTTTGTCGTAAACTTACATAAGTCTAGACTATGAAGAGGCAATATCAAATTATGGTTGTACCAAATATCAATATATGGTTGTAAATATCTGGTTGTTTCAACAACATTTCCCGAAGAGTTGGAATTTTACTCTTTACCGTAAACGTTGTTCTCTTGCTCTTGTACGCGGATGAACGTAGTGCGCTTCGTTAGCTCTTTAAGCGAGGCTGCACCTACATATGTACACGTTGAACGCACGCCACCAAGAACATCTTGAATGGTATTTTCAACAGGACCACGGAATGGAATTAATACGGTTTTTCCTTCAGCTGCGCGGTAACCAGCAACACCACCAGAGTGCTTGTCCATGGCGCTCTTAGATGACATGCCATAGAATTTCATGAAGGTCTCTCCGTTCTTCTCGACTAGCTCACCACCAGCTTCTTCGTGACCAGCTAACATGCCGCCAAGCATAACGAAATCAGCACCGCCACCGAAAGCTTTAGCTACATCACCCGGACAAGTACATCCACCGTCGCCGATAATACGACCACCAAGGCCGTGGGCAGCATCTGCACACTCAATAATGGCAGAAAGCTGTGGGTAGCCAACACCTGTTTTCACTCGTGTTGTACAAACAGAACCCGGACCAATACCGACTTTCACGATATCTGCACCCGCGAGAATCAGCTCTTCCACCATATCACCAGTTACAACATTACCAGCAACAATCACTTTATTTGGGAAAGCAACTCGTACTTTTTGTACGTAATCGACTAGGTGCTCTGAATAACCGTTAGCAATATCTATACAGATGAAAATTATCTCTTCGCTCATCGCCATAATGTCTTTAGTCTTTTGAAAGTCATTATCAGAGGTCCCTGTAGATACCATAACGTTTTTCAACGTATCAGCGGCCGCGCTTTGCACAAACTCAGCCCACTGCTCGACACTATAGTGTTTATGAATAGCAGTCATGACATTGTGTTTTGCTAAAGCCTCGGCCATTTTAAAGCTGCCTACAGAGTCCATGTTTGCAGCGATGACAGGTACTCCAGACCATTGACGACCACTGTGCTTGAAGGTAAACTCGCGGGTTAAATTTACTTGAGATCGACTTTTAAGAGTTGAACGTTTCGGGCGAAACAGTACATCTTTGAAACCTAACTTAAGTTCTTGTTCGATACGCATTGTGTAATTCCTTGATTAATTCACAGTTTGTGTCTCTTTTTACAGAGTGTGTAGTGAGCACGTTGGCAGACGTAATCACTTTTCGGACACAAAAAAACCGGAGCGTTGGCAGACGCTCCGGTTTTCAGCATTATAGGTTGTGATTTCTTTCCTACAAGTCTGATATTTGTATTTTTTTTATGTTATCCTAGCGAAGATTTCATATCCTTCGGATAGACATTTCCTTCCTTATCAAGTTAAACCTCTTCAAAATCTTACATATCAATAAATTAGCTTAACCATCAACAAATCTTCTTCTTTTGGCAAACGTTTGTGCCATCGTTGAACTACAACATTGAATTGAAACTATGTGAATTAGTTCACTTAAAACCAGGACACTTCAATCTTAACTTTCGTTCATTTTTCACCCGATCAAATTTAGATCACAGCTTTTTGCTGCGAGTAAAGATAAAAACAAATTGCTAATATTTTATAAAGTTTTGTATTTGAACTTTTGGGAAACAAACAGACAACAATATTCAATCAAAATCATAATAGAGTATCTGACCCCATAGAGACACAAGAGCTTTTGTTACTGAGTGCAGTGGAGAAAAAGATGAAATATTTAGGGCAGACTAGTGTTGGTTTATTCCTTTTATTTTTAGCTTTACCTACTCTAGCAGCAATATCTCGACATCAATTTTATGCCAATAGTGGTTATAACAATATAGAAAATAGCAACTCGACTGAGAGCGCATGGACTACTACTCTCGGTTACAGTTATTATTTATCTCCTTATGTGGGCGTTGACTTCGGTTATACCGACACTATTTCTAACGGCGCTACATTTTTTGATAATGATGGCGAACCACTGCTGGTCAAATATCGCAGTTTCTTTGCAGGAGCTCGAATTGAACAGCCAATCAATAGTTATACTAGCGTGTATGCTAAAGGCGGTCTTGGACAGACCAATTTAGAGGAAAGCAATACCAGTTTTAGCCCCGAGCTAAGCCAAGATTACTCAGGTATCAATCCATACATCGGTATTGGTGCAACAATGCAACCTATGTACGTTGAAAAACTAGAATTAAGTGTTGAGCTCAAATTTCAGGATTTGCAGAACGAATATTCGGCGACTTCTTTTACTTTAGGAGCTCGATTTAGCTTGTGAACTAAGTAACCAAACAAGCTAATTAACCAAACTGCGCAAGTGACAAAGCAAATCGCTGGCTAACATTCCCCGTTCACCCTTTTCTTTTGCATTCAAATCAGCTGCTTTACTGTGAATGATGACTCCCAATTTAGCAGCGTCAAAGCAGCTTAAACCTTGCGCAAGAATTGAGGTAATGACACCTGTCAACACATCTCCCATTCCACCAGTTGCCATGCCTGGATTACCAGCCAAGCATACATAAGTTTCTTTGCCATCACTGACTAACGTTCCTGCACCTTTTAATACCACAATACCACCGTACTTATTCTGAAGCTCTTTTATAGCTTTGAATCGGTCTGATTCAATAGCGCTAACATCCACACCGAGTAGCCTTGCCGCCTCTGCTGGATGCGGTGTGATAATTCGATAATCATCTGTATTTGGGTTTCGTGCGAGAAAATATAAGGCATCAGCATCAACAACTTTCTTTACTGGAAGATCTTGAATGTGACAGAAAATCCGTTCTGCTTTTGAATCTCTACCAAGCCCAGGCCCAATAGCGACTACGCTGCTCCAATCTAGTCTTTGCTTAATTCGCTGTTCATCATCCCAACTGGCACTCATCACTTCAGGTATCGATACCAAGATGGATGAAACATTAGATGGGTGTAGCAGTGAAGCAGTTAAACCACATCCAACTCGAGCACACGCTTGGGCGGCAAGTATTACGGCCCCCCCCATGCCTTCATTACCACCTACTAAGAGTGCTTTACCGTACATACCTTTATGAGCACAGGCTTCTCTCTGGGAGAGCATCGACTTTATGGTTTTAGGAGAGATAGACCTTAGAGTCGGCTCATTTTGCTGCTCGAAACTTTCTTCAATACCTAATCCTGCAAAATGCAGTTGACCGACATAATTTCGAGCTTGTCCTGTCACTAGTCCTTGCTTTAGTCCAATAAAGCTTATTGTATGATTTGCTTTAACGGCTACACCAAGCACTGCACCTGTATTAGCACATAACCCAGAAGGGACATCGATAGCTACAACTGGTACATTACTAGTGTTAATCAATTGGATCATGTCCTGAATACGTTCACGAACAGTTCCCGTTAGCCCTGTACCAAGCAAGCCATCGATTATGAGGTCTATATCGTCTGGAATAGCATCATCGAAAGGATAAACCTCACCTCCATGATCCAACCAATGATAATAAGCTGACAGTGCATCGCCCTTTAGGTTTTCAGGATCACCATGTTGCCAAACTGTAACCTGAACCCCCATAGATTTCGCTAAACAAGCGACAATATAACCGTCCCCACCGTTATTACCGCCACCGCAACAAACTAGCCAATGATGTGTACCTGGGTACTGAGCGAAGGCTATGGTGAAAGCCGCTTGGCCAGCTCTTTCCATCAAACTGAACATTTCTAGCCCAGTTGATTTTGCAGCTAAAAGCTCACCTTGTTTTACTTGTTGTGCTGTATAAAAAACGCTGGGTAAAGGCATAGTAATTCCTCTTTGCTAACCCAAATCTGAAATATCTCAATCTAGACAATTTAAACTTGTTCTAAGCTTTATTTGCTTTCAAAACCACTAGGGCTTCTGCAGTTGAATCTTGGATAGAAAGAAACAATGAATTAACAGCACCTGTTGGCGTACGCATCGGGTTTAATGTTATGTTTTGATACATAAAATCAGCTTGCTGTGTCACAGGACGAACGTTGCGACATTTAAACAAGTATGGACGTTGCTGCCAAGTAATAAAACTTCGGCAGCCTAAGTCGTACACTGGTTTGGTTTTAAGACGAAACCACTCTTGTGGTATTTCTGGAAAAACGTCAAACAAAGATTTTCCAATCACTTCCTGAGCCATTTTTCCGCTGTGGTGGGTCATGAAACCGTTCCAGACTTGGACATTGAAATCACGATCGATCACGATCAATCCCATATCGACATTTTGTACCATGTCGACCATCCAATGAAACTGTTCAAATTCTGCAGGAAGAGACAACATTAAAAATCCTCCATCAAGTATGCTAGTTTGCTATCGAGTAATGGTAATGACTCGTCCACAAACATAAATAATAGGTCACAGCGAATCGAAGTGTCTTCAATTGTATAGCTAACTTCAAAGGTCATCGTTTTACTAAACGAACCAGCTGTTGAGTCAATCACGGAATCGATGGTGATATGTTGGCCTAGAAGTACTGGAGAACTTTGGAAAAAGCGAACTTCAGCTTGTGCACCTAAACCATTGAGAAATGAACCCACCAAAATATTGGAGACATCCATCAGTAGCTCCAACTCCTCAAGGTCCTCACTTTCCGCAGGTACTTTCATTAGTTTTTTTAGATCGGAAACACTGGTATCACTAAGCAGTACTAAAGCTTCACCAGCAATACCCTCACCACTGAATCCTTGACATACCCCGGAAACGTGTACGTTATCAGCAAGGTCACGAAGTGCCATATGAAGCTCGGTAACTTCAAAAATGTTCACATTTGGTAATGGAAGATGAACAAAAACATCAAAGTGTCTTGCGAGGGCATCCGCGGCTCGACCAATAGCCACGTTCGCAACTTCCATATATATATCGCGTCGGCGAAGTGCTGGTAGTTCAAACGAAACAGGTGTGACGATTTTGGGTAACGAAGCAGGCTCAATAAGCGTTCTCAACACTTCTTTGAGTACATTGACATCAATAGGTTTTTGAATGAATGCCTTAGCACCCAAAGCCATTACACGTTCTTTCGCTTTAGGCTGAATATCACCAGATACAACAACAACAGGTGTTGAGATACCTCTGCTCTTTATTTCTTCTAACGTTCCGAAACCATCTAGCTCCGGCATAGTTAGATCTAAAAACATGAGCTTAAATGTTTGCTGTTGCAAAATTTGCAGTGCTTCTAGTCCATGCTCTGCAAATGTTATGTTTGCATTTAGAGTCGCAGGGAGGGAACGCGCCATCTGTTTTCGTGCAAGCGCTGAGTCATCACAGATGAGTACAGGAAACGACATATCATCACCTTCCCTTTAATTTGTTAGGACTCTCTAAAGTGTATACCCAAATATCTAATTTGGGATAAAAGTAGATAACTAGTTATTGATTACTTTAGAGATTACGGCCAAAGAGTAAGCACTATAATACGTAATAGAACCGCACAGACTAGTAGGGCTATGCCCAATCTATACCACTTGTATTCGGAAATGGACATAGGAACACGCTTATAAAACATAGTGATGACGCCCTTCCAATCATGGCTACGGCGACCATATTGCGTAACACTGGTCAAAACAAAGATGATTCCAGCCACTAAGATGCTTTTTTCTATCCAAAACAATGCAATGTCCATAACAGTCCCTTTGTACGTCATTTACAATTAAGTATATAAGTAAATGATGCCCGCTACTTTAGGACTATAGTCGTACGTCAGGCAGCAAAAAGGGGCCTTAGGGCCCCTTTCTATATGTCTTATTGTTTGTGTGTTACAAATGAGCCATACGGTTACGTACGATCTTCGGCAACTCTGTAATACTCTCTCTGTAGCTGAACCACAAATAGGTAACAGTAATCGAGAAAAACAAGTAAGAGAGTGCGAAAACAAGTGGTGAAGTGATCAACTCAGCAGATAAGCCCCACATAACACCAATTACGGTAACAGCCAGCTTAGAAAGCAAACCACATACCAGCAAGAAAACTGCCAGTTCAGGTACTCGAGTACTTCTAAATGCAAACCAATAGCAACTGCCTACAGCAAGTGAAGCAACAGACATGCCTAATAGAAATGAATGAATATGAGCTGCAGAAGCAACGCCAGCAGAAAGTGACGTCATTAGTATCAACAATAGTTTCATAACATGCCTACCTCATTAAGTGACAGCAATGAATCCTTTCAATTTTGGTAATTTATTTTTAATTATTTTCGCTCAACATATATTTATTTCAAGGTCAGAAAATCAACAAAACTTATACTTATTAAACAATTGGTTGAATTGTTAATTAGTCGTTAAATGCACATTCTATATAGCGAGGATAAGGACAAGAAATTGCGAGAAATAGGATGAACAATCGCTCAATAATTAACATATAATTAACCAAAAATATTTTCAAATAAAGTATTTCAAAATGTAACAATTACGCTTAATTTAATATTTCACTATTCGTCATCAGAGTAAAAGCCTGGATACTTATAACTCACGCCAATTAAATACTCTTAAATAGAAACTTTATGTATATTTTCACAACCAAAACTCACTATCCACTCGCCAATTTAGCGCCGCTCTGCTACCTTTACGCCACTTTCATCCCAGCCTTCAAAAACCATGTTGTCTCAACACAGAATTAACAAAATTGTAGAAATTGGCGACACACTTCACCGTAGTGGATGTGCACCGTATAAAGTCGAAAAATACACCCAGTATTACGCAAAAAAACACGGTGTCGATGTTATGATCCAAGCAACGCCTACGGCCATCAATTATCAATTTCCTGATGACAATAACGCGGTGGTAATGAAACGCCATAAGCCAGCGTCGATTAACCTTAGCCTGCTAGCCAACACTATTATCAGAATTAATCGTCCAAGTAGTGAGCCACTGCCAGAGCCCGTTGGATATGCAAATTGGGTGATTGCTTTAGCCAACATGGGAATCCCTCCAGCTTATTTAATGCTAGTAGGAAGCACTCTTGAAGCTGTAGCAATATCGGTAGTTTTAGGGCTCATCGTTTGGTTAAGCCAATTGATTTGCCATTCAAGAAGAGCAATAGCAGCCGAATTTCTTGCTTCAATGCTAACAGGTATATTTGTAGCATTTTTAGCCAGTACAGGATTACCGATTCCGGTATGGGCGCTATGTGTCGCCGCAGTAATTTTATTTGTGCCCGGGTTATCCATTGCAAACTCCCTTGAGTGCTTGGCTTTTAATGATTTAGTTTCTGGTACTAGTTTGCTCGGTCAGAGTGCATTAACGCTTATTAAACTCTTTGTTGGTATAGTCATAGGACTAAACATAGGAGAGGCGATTTGGGGGCAAGCGGTGGCTACAACCTATAAAAATGAGGTACCACTGCTACTGCATATCTTTGGCTTATTCCTTCTATCTGTCTCTATCGGAGTCATTTTCAACGCGAGACCAAAAGACATCCTATTAGGTCTGCCTGTCGCTGTATTGGGGATGTGGGGACCATTTTATCTTGGTTTTGATGCGGGTTGGGTTGTTGGGACGTGGATAACAACTGTCCTTATTACCTTGTACGGTACTTGGCTGGCAAAGAAGATGGAACTAACTGGCTCCATTTACATTGTACAAGGCATCATCATTCTGGTTCCAGGAAGCCGAGTCTTGATCAGTGCGAGCCAATCGGTGTTTGAGCAATCTATATTACCCATTCCAAGTATTGGCTTATCTGCCCTATTTATGTTTTCAGCCATTGTGGCTGGGCAAATTACGGCATATTCCATCTACTCGCCGAAAATAGAGAGATAAAATAGGTAGTTATACAACAGTTAGGTAAAGAAAGAGCCCTATTCAAAATCAGCAATTAAGCGGCTTTTGAATAGGGCTCTTGTCCCTTATGTTTCATTTTACGACTGAAACTTCCTTTTCCTTTTTTCGCTTTCTCAACTTGTTGTCTAAATAATCGACTTGTTACAACAGCTTTCAATGCGTTGTCTTTAATTACACCCCGTCCAAATTCAGTCTCAATAACTTCGTTTGAAAGAGATGTTGATAATGATTTTTTCATCACGCTCTCCTATAAAAATTACGCGTATTCTGCGCCGAATATAAAAAGTGTCAATCACATCATCTAGTCGATAACATTCCATTAATCATTCATGTGAGTTCGGATGACAAATAAATGGTGCTTAGTGCAAAAAAATGATTGAAACTTGTTTCACTGCTTCGACTGACATCAAGATCCGATTGACAAGTTAATTCAATTGCCTAGACTCAAGCTTAGCTAGAAAGAAGTTCTTTGTTTACACATTGTTTCGTTGGATTACTCGTAACTCCCCCGTCGTGTCGTACGCAATAGCAATTTATTTTTCCACGCTATAAGCGCCCTAATCGGCTTTAAAGAAATATGTTTTAGGATACTCAATATGTCTACACCTGTTACTGGTACCGTTAAATGGTTCAACGAAACAAAAGGTTTTGGTTTCATTAAGCAAGAAAACGGTCCTGACGTTTTCGCACACTTCAGCGCAATTCAAAGCGAAGGTTTCCGCACTCTAGCTGAAGGCCAAAAAGTTGAGTTCGTTGTAACTCAAGGCCAAAAAGGCCCACAAGCTGAAAGCATTAAAGTTATCTAATTTTATTCGCTAATCATGCTTTAAGAGCCAGCTTTTGCTGGCTCTTTTGTTTCGAGGAATAAAAAGCATCCCCCCTTTCTTAAAGCAGTATCTAGCTAATTAAATAGCTGAAGACACGGCTACCAACGTTATGATTTCTTTATCAGAGCCATCAGCAGCCCAGGCAAATGTTTTGATAGCCATAACGTTGCTCTTCTCAGACATTAAAACCCATTCCCATTTATAGCCGTCATCCCATGTCAAGACTAGATTGCCTTTATCCGTAATTACCCATTTCAGCGCTTCTGTCGTGCCTTTCTTAGCTTTATAGTATTTGACACTTCCATCAGAGCTGAAGGTTAGTTCACGTGCACCACTATCAGAAAACGAAAAGCTAAATTTCTTGTCTGACAACATATCCTCAGTAAAAATTTCATAGCCACCGCATTGCATCACGGCTTCGTTAAATGTTTCCATTGATATCATTTGGTCTGCAGAATCACCCGTCATGCAGAGGTTAGATAACATAGCCTCTTCTTCTGGTGATTTAGTCGATTGACAACCGGATAAAGTAAGTAGAGCCGCTGTTGTAAGTATGGCTGTATATTTCATTCTAATTCCCTTCTTTATGACGTTGAGCAAAAAACATTAACGAACCATAAGGTTTGGTTAACTATTGTTTGACGTCAAACTTGAGCGATATTTAACACCAATATTTTGAACTAAGTCACATCCACACTTGAGTTGGAAGAATGAAACGCACCATACACTGCAAGAAAAGTACTCGCTAACTCAACCACTTACTTTATACTGTTCGCAAGTAACACAATGCACACGAACATTTCAGCCGTGCTTACCCTGATTTAATGGATAGACAATAAAAATATGGCTCTTAAACCCACTATTTATAAATTTCGAATTGCCTTAACGGATTTGAATCGTGACTATTATGATTCGCTAAATTTGACGGTTGCTTTGCATCCTTCGGAAACCAATGAACGCATGATGGCTCGAATCATGTCATTTTGCTTAAACGCCCACCCGGATTTGCAATTTACTAAAGGTATTTCAACGGCAACAGAACCTGATATTTGGCAACAAAATCTGCAAGGTCGCTCAGAAGTTTGGATTGAGCTTGGCGAGCCTGATGTTGATCGTGTCAAAAAAGCTACACGTATCGCTGATGTAGTAAAGGTTTATACCTACCAAACACGTTCCGATATTTGGTGGAACCAGAACAAAGGCAAGTTTAGCTACCTGCCAGTTGAAATCGTACGTTTCAATCCTGAAGCGATTGATACTCTGTCCGCATCCCCGTCTCGAACTGCAGATCTATCTGTGATGATCACCGGACAATCACTGTTTGTTGAAGGTGATATGGGAAGTCATGAAGTTGCGTTTGAAGTACTACAAAACCTGCCTGAATAGCTCTGAATGATTATTCCATATTATTGAAAAGGTCTGTAACTACAGACCTTTCTTTCAAATACACTTTCCGGCAATTACACTTGAGTTTCCGAAACCGCTTTCGGGAATTTATCTTCATATAACTCCATGAAATCTTTTCTTATTAGTTGTTCCAGATGAGTCGCCTTATCTGTTGGACAAAATATTTTGATGTGCACAACTTGCTCGCCAGCTGCAGTACTGGTGATTTCAACATGTGGGTCTGCACCCGGCAAATCTACTCCTGCATGCTTCTCGATAACACTGTTATAGCGACGCGCCACATCCATGAAATGCGCAAAATGCACTTCAATTCGCTCGTGAATTTGAGGAACCAGTGGAAACAAGTTAACGAAATCGGGAACTACGATCGTAATATCATGAAACACATAGCGCTTCATAAAATTCAGGTTTTTAACCGGATGAATGAAAAACATACTGTTAGGCAACGTTGCTGTCTTGCCAGTGTAGTGATAATGAGCTTTCTGCAGGGCGATTTCTTGAATAACCGTTGCCATCATATTGTGTTCAATAACTTCGCCACTGATAGAACCCACTTCAATCCAGTCACCAATTCGGAATGAACGTGAGCTGGCACGCTGAATCGAACCTGTAAAACACAAAATGATCTCTTTTGAAGCCACTACGATAGCAACAGCAATTGCAGTAACAGACAAAGCAAACTGACTGATTTCTGACTGCCAAAGCATAAAAAGACCAATCACTGCAACTGTGAACGCGCCATTCTTAGTCCGAGACATCCATTTTCTTTGCTTCTCTGTGATAAAAGCGACATCACCACGAATATGTGAAAGAACTAATCGGCGCACCAGCCATACAACAAACAAAATTAGCAAGGTTAACAACATTTTGTGCGCGAATAGAAAATCTATCACCGCATTAAACTTTTCCATAATTCTTCCTACTGCAACAAACCACCGCACAACTTAAGAGCCACAAACCAAAACTAAGTTCTGTCGGTATTGATATAAAAAAGCGTTGGCCACCAACATAGCGCCAACGCTTAAACAAGTATAACCGACCGAAATGGTTGATAAAGCAGTTTATTGTTTATAGTGCAAAGCAGTTTTCTCAGCTACGGTAACAATCACGCTCACAGCCTGTTCCATTCCTTCAATAGTAATAAATTCATGAATGCCATGGAAATTATAACCACCAGTGAAAATATTGGGGCAAGGCAATCCCATAAATGATAAACGAGCGCCATCCGTACCGCCACGGATTGGCTTAATCAGCGGCTCAACACCACAATGTTCCATAGACACTTTGGCCAACTCGATAATGTGTGGATGCGGTTCGACCATCTCTTTCATATTGGCGTAGCTGTCATTAATAACCAGTTCGACGCTGCCTTTCGAAAGCTGCTTATTTAATTCGTCAACTTTCTGCTGCATGAATGCTTTACGAGCGGCCAAACCTTCTCTCTCGAAATCACGCAAAATATAATCCAACTGCGATTTCGCGACACCCATGCATGCAGAAGAAAGATGGAAAAAGCCTTCGTAGCCTTCCGTATTCTGCGGGGTTTCTTCTTCAGGCATCATCAGCACAAAACGAGAAGCGATGTGCATTGCATTCACCATTTTCCCTTTGGCTGTTCCAGGGTGGACACTTACACCATGGCAGATAACTTCTGCTGTGGCTGCATGGAAGTTCTCATATTCAAGTTCACCGACAGGACCACCATCAATGGTATAGGCCCATTCTGCACCAAATTTCTCGACATCGAAGTGGTTCGCTCCACGGCCAATTTCCTCATCAGGAGTAAAACCGATGCAGATATCACCATGTGGAATAGAAGGATCTGCAATGAGCATTTCAATCGCAGTGATAATTTCGGCTATGCCCGCTTTGTTATCTGCTCCAAGAAGTGTATTACCATCGGTGGTGATCAGATTTTTGCCGTGCAATTGATGCAGTTCTGGATACTGAATAGGTGAAAGGACTTCATCGCCTTTACCGAGAGCAATATCACCACCTTGGTAGTTTTCTACAATTTGAGGAACAACATGTTTGCCTGAAGCATCTGGCGAGGTGTCCATGTGAGCAATAAAGCCTATTGCTGGAACAGGGTAATCAACATTTGATTTAAGCTTCGCCATCACATAGCTATGACTATCAATAGTGACGTCACTAAGTCCTAGCTCAAGCAGCTCTTCGTACAAGGCTTGGGCAAACACTTTTTGTCCTGCAGAACTTGGGCAATGATGATTCTTGGGTTTTGATTGAGTATCGTAAGTAACGTAACGTAAAAAACGTTGAATAAGATTTTCCATAACGAGTTCCGCTTTCATTTTAACACGCAGCAATAGAAAACTCTTTGCTACAATACGTATCTCAGCATTTAGTGATACGCAGCTTATTGCATTCCATAGTACGTCTTATTAGAAAGTATGAATTGCTGTAAATCAGTTTTTGATCAGTTTCCTCCCCCCCCTGCACGAGATTAGTCAAATCTGGTTAATCTTGATCAAATTGCAGATACCCTGTAGAGCAGGATATTCGTGTCATAAATAAAATCATCTGTTTCATCTACTACATCTAGTTGGAATTAACATCACAGACCACTAAAAATGCTTAAGGAAAATCATTCATAACTTTGCGGTTTAAGTATTCAGTATCTAGATTTAATATGTCTCCTTATTTTCCCCCTAGAAAATATTTAATGCTGACAACGTCTCACCTCTTTTGAGGTTATGTTGGATCCATTAAGGCTCGAAACAAAAAATCCCCAGTATGCTCAACTGGGGATTTTTATTTACTCATCATTATTTAACGGAGGCTTATTCAATTATTGAGCCCATATCCAAAGTATTACTTCCCGCAGACAAAGACATTGTTGTTATCAGATTTGACGGCTGTGGAATAGTAAGTTCATCGTATTGAATAGAATCATCAGCACTACCATCACATACGAAAGCAACGGTATATTCCCCCGTAGGCAAGTAACCAAATTGGTATGTGCCATCAACTTCACTAACACTAGCAGTTGCATAAGGTGCTACAGCATCGGTTGGAAGAGTCGCACCCTCTACATAATCGCTATCTGTTTGGTCAACCAAATCAATAGGAGTACCTTCTGTACCTTGATATAAGTATACAAAAGTACTTTCTGCGGTCGTAGGACACTCTTCAATGCTCGCATACAAACTTGAATTTACCGTAACTGTTAAGTTAGCAGCTTCGCTGTTGTTTAGAATCGTAACGCCATGCGGTTTGAGAATGTAGCCCTTGTTGGAATCGGTATTACCACGCATAACCAATGATTTACGCAAGTCGAACTCGATTGTAAACGATTGAGTTGCATCCTCAGTTACTTCAAAACCACCAAGTTTCAATTTGTTACTTGGCTGCTTCAAGTCTTGAGTGCCTTCAGCATCAACGACAAAGTTAACATCCGATTCATCACTGATGTGAAGAATAAGATTCTGATAAGTCCCTACAGGAATGGGCTGTTGCGTAATAATTAGAGCAGAATCCTGCCCCTGATAATCCAGTAAATCAATCTGTTCATAGTCATTACTCGGTATTGCTGGTTCTACGTCCAAATGAATAGATTCACCATCACTTTTCACAAGTTCAACTTGCGTAAAGCCTATAGTGACCGAGCTAGCTTCATCTACTGGAGCATCTGACACAGCAAACGAGACATTTGAGGTTCGAGCAGAACCGGAATCATCACTTCCACATCCCGATAGTAATAATACAGGTGCTGTTAAGAGCAATATTGGCAAGACTTTCATTCTTATTACCTTTCACTAATATACTTGTTAACTATAGTTTAGAAATTTCAGAATAAATTAGTTAAATATAATGAATGTCATCGAAAAGACAGCCGAATAAGTCCTGACAAAACGCTAGCAAAAACCAAGCATACATTTAACGAAGTAGGCGCATAGTCACTAGGTACTTTTTTCATATCAAGTAAATGTTTAAGTAAGTCACCCCTGATTGAACTTCTGCTAACTTAAATAGTTTTGCCGCATCTACAGCTAGTCTGTGAATGCGGCTTTTTTATTTGCCAAATACCAATACTTATCACTTACAAAGCATATAGCTACTTATTGGGGCAGCTTCGACGAGCACTTTTACACCGTCGCTAACGAATACTTGTCCACTAAGTAAATCTGTCAGAGCATGGTTCCAGTTAAGCTCAACTTTCTGAGATCTTACGGATTTGTTTATAATCACAATCCCCTTCTCACCGCGGCTAAATACCAATAAATCGTCACTGGCTTCTATCATCACCATCGGAAGTCCGTGCATTTTATTATGAAACTCAATTTGTGCCGTGAGTTTAGGATCTTGCCAAGCATTAAACCAACGCGGCTCTCCCAATTTGTTCGTAATATTACTGGTATCCAAGTCGGTGTAAATTAATGGCACACCACCATCTCGCCCCAAAATATAGCTGTAAGCTAAACTCTCAAGTTCCTCATCCATAACTAACTTAGCAAATACGTCATTATTTGGGATGTCATGGGTAATAGCGAAGGTAATGGCCCGCTCTTTGGATAACGCTTCACCGAAGCAGTAAGGATCGATGAGCCATTTCAAACTGCCCGATTTTTTCAGCGCATTATATACGGTCTGGAAAAGTGGAAAGTCATATGCTCCTAAGCTGGTTTCCGCTAAGTAAGGCTCTAGAAACAGCTGATATTCTTCTTTGGTTGCCCCTCCATCAGTAATGATCTCTCCAAAAATATGTACATCTCTTGTGATCTCCTCGGTCCAAACTTTCTTCAGATGCTCTATTGTCATGTGCTTGGCCGCATCAATTCGGAATCCCTTAACACCTAAAGTTTTAAGTGCTTTGAGATAAGCTTGCTGCATTTCCACTACATGTGGACAGTCTCTAAGTGTTGGTAAGCCTTGATCGTGTGGCCCACCCGTAATTCGGCCATTTTGAACTTGCCATTTGTCTTTCCAATCTTTGATTCCAAATGCTTCGATAAAATCTTCTTCTTTAAACAAAGGCTCAGATAAATCACCAAATAAAATCTGCTTTTTATAGTAGCGAGAAGACTTTTGATACCGCTTCATGTCAGTGCTACTTGGGTATTGAAGATCGAGACGTTTCTTCGATTCATTTGCCATGTGGTTAAACACTACATCTGCATAGGTATGAACACCTAATGCTTTTAAAGCATTGGTCATTTCAATAAAGGATTGAGTGTCACCAAGTTGGTTGTCGATGACTCTGTAATCTTGAGGCTGGTAGCGTTGCCACCATTCCGTACCTTGATCGCTTTTCGCGGACTTCATTGGAGGGGAAACCAGTACGGCCTTATATCCTGCTTCAAATATTGATGAAGCACGTTCAGCAACGAGGGAATAGGGCCAGTCAAATACGTGCAATATAACGTCAGTTGGCTGATGGTCTTTTGGCTGATGGTTCATTTGGATACTCCTTATTACTCAACAAACCGAATGAAAAAGAAACTGAATGCGCGGCTTGCTAGGGCTAACAGCCCTTTGTATTGAACCGAGTATAAAATATTCAATCTTTTTGAAATCCACCTCAGAGTTATTCGCAACGGCGGAGAATGAAGGCGTAGATTGACATATTTCACCTAGGTTTGGTTATCCTTTAACCTCATGTCAGTATAGATGCCTATAATTAAGTAACAGTGCAAACTTGTTTTCATTTACGAGACTCACGGATTTGCTTCCTCTGAACGAGTCAGAATTTTACTTACTATGGAGGATCATATGCGTTCCCTAAGAATAGATATCGTCTCTGATGTCGTCTGCCCTTGGTGCATCATTGGTTATAAGAGCCTTCAAGCAGCGTTAAAGCTGTTGTCAAATGAGATCCAAGCACAAATACACTGGCACCCATTTGAACTCAATCCAACCATGCCACAAGGGGGAGAAAACCTGCGAGATCACCTCACTCGTAAATATGGGACGACCCGAGAAGCAAGTATAGAAGCAAGAAACAAACTGACTCAGTTAGGCGCAGAAGTAGGATTCGACTTCAATTTCTTCGAAGAAATGAGGATTTACAACACAAGAAAAGCGCATCAAATGTTAATGTGGGCAAATCAACATCACAAACAAAATGAGTTAGAACTTGCATTATTTGAAGCGTATTTCTGCCATGAAAAACCGATAGATAATGAAAGTGTTTTAATACAAATCGCGGTTGATATAGGACTAGATAAGGCACAATGTGTACAGGTATTAAGTGATGAATCCTGGGCAAAAGCGGTCGCAAATACAGAACAACAATGGCTACAAGCGGGTATTCACGCAGTTCCCGCCATCATCATTGAGCAAAAACATCTAATTTCTGGAGCACAGACAACAGAAAATTTAGTAAATACACTCAGAAGCATTGCTCACAAAGCTATTTCCACACATTAAGTTAGCCCTCTTTTTCAATGTAAACTTGATGAGAGGGCCTTAAGAAACGCTTCGGAACTAACTAAATAATCCACCGAGCCCTGACAACAATGAGCTGGAGGCACCTTGCGATTGTAAAACTTGAATAATAATTGGTAAAAATTGCCCAATCATTGACGAATCTAAGCCTAACGCAGAAAAACTGCTACTCACTTGATCTGATGAACTGGCTGTCTGCCCGAGAGATGAAAGATTAACGCCACCCAACATTGAAGTTAACTCACTACTTTGTGAAGAAGGAAGAGCGTTTTGCGCATAAGACAACAAAGATGTTACACCACCTGCCGCCTGCTCAGTAGTCACCGGTAACTGAGAGCTCACATTACCAACCAAAGTATTTAATAAACTCGCTTGATTCATCAATTCCATAATTTTTGATGAATTCGTCGAAGCATTTTCTGTTTGCTTCTCAGAAGTTGATTGACAACCCACTAACGCAAGTATCGCTACTAATGCACCAATATGTTTTTTCATAGAAGTCATATCCTGTTTCTAGTACTGATGATAAACAACACCACTCATACTTGAAGATACTAGTGACTAGCCGAAAATTCATTAGACACAGACCTTTTTTTGTTGCCCACGTCTAATGAATCAAAGCAAATTAATTTCAGCTTTTTGAAAAATCACATCAATTATTTTCTTAGCGCATTCAATTTGGCTTGAGCTAAACCGTAAATGCTGTCTACTGGGTAACTGCCATCTTCTGTTGCGACACCCACTTTCTTACCAGTGAAAATTTCAATCGCTTCAGATACATGGCTTATCGCCCAGATATTGAACTCACCTTTTTCTACCGCTTTGACGATATCAGGTCTTAACATCAGGTTGTGTTTATTGGCTTGTGGGATGATCACACCTTGAGAACTATGACGACCTTTAATGCAGCACACATCAAAGAAGCCTTCGATTTTCTCGTTCACCCCGCCAATCGGTTGAGATTCACCAAACTGGTTCATAGAACCGGTAATCGCAATATCTTGACGATTAGGCTGCTTAGAAAATGCCGACACAATCGCACAGAACTCGGCCATACTTGCACTGTCTCCGTCCACACCACCATATGATTGCTCAAACGTAATCGTGGTGGTCAGCGGCACACGTGCCGTACGTCCAAATACCGAATTGAGATATGCAGAAAGAATCATTACACCTTTCGAGTGAATGCTTCCGCCTAAGTCAACACTGCGTTCAATATCGATGATCTCACCGTCGCCATAAGACGTAGTCGCCGTAATACGGTTTGGTGCACCAAACATATGATCTTTTGTTGCCAGCACAGACAGCGCGTTGACCTGACCGATAGCAGCACCGTCAGTTTGAATCAGCGTCGTACCGTTTGAGAAGGTCTCCATAACGCTTTCTTGCAAACGGTTAACGCGCATTTGCTGATTGTTCAACGCTTCTTCAACGTGACTCTGACGAATCATGTTCGAATTCGCCTGCTTGGCGACATAGTTTGATTCACGCAGCAGGTTAGCAATATGCGCAGAATGCAGGGAAAGCTTAGATTGGTCACCCGCCATTCTTGAACTATGTTCGATGATTCGAGCTATCGCTTTGCGGTCGCAGTGCAATAGATTACTGTCGTGAACGATACTGGAAATGAAACGCGCATAGTGAAGTTCTGTATCGTCAGTACGCTTCATTTCATCTTCGAAATCCGCGGTGACTCTAAAGAGTTCACTGAACTCGGGGTCATAGTGCGCAAGCAGTTCGTAAGTACGGTAATCACCAAACAAAATGATTTTTACATCCAGTGGAATAGGTTCTGGATCCAACGACACAGTACCCGTTAGCGTCACCTCTTTCTCTAGCGAAGTGAAACTGATTTGGCGAGAACGCAATGCACGTTTCAAACCATCCCATACGTAAGGCTGTTCTAACACTTTTACCGCGTCCATCATCAATACGCCGCCATTCGCTTTATGCAGGCTGCCAGCACGGATCAATGAAAAGTCGGTGAACACGGTACCTTTATAGGTTGCTGTTTCTATGTAACCGAACAGTGAGTGGTAGTTAGGGTTTTCCTCCACCACAATCGGGAAATTATCATCGCAACGACTTACAAGGACGTTTACTTTGTAACGACGTGGCAGTTTCTTATCTAAAGCAGCGGTTGCAATATCGCCCTGTTCGCCAGCACCTTCCAAAAAGATATCAACATTTTCCAGAATGTCTTTTTGTAGGTCTGTCAGATAGCTTTTGATTTCCGCATACTGCGAATAATCTTGCTTAAGCTGTTTAATGAAATGAGCCACCACATCAAGAGTCACATCATCATTAAGCTTTTTGATTTTTTCAGTGTACGCCTCTTCCCACTCCGTCAAATGACGAACCATGTTACGTAGCGACACTTCCAATTTATCAATCGTCTGACTGAAGTGTTCTTGCTCTTTTTTCGTCAAAGCATCAAAGGTTTCTTCGGTATGTAGCTCTTCACCATTTAAAGCTACAAACTGATATTCGCCTTGGTTAGTGATAGTGAGGCTGATGCCCTTTTCTTTGGCATCTTTAGTGATGTTTTCCAACTCACTTTGTTGCTTTTGGTCGAGCTGATTTTTCATTTTCTCAGCGCGTCCGATATAAAGCTCATTATCGAAAGCTAATGGCATACCGTTCATCAGCTTAGTCATAAGCTTTTCAATATCTTGACGAAATGCGCTACCCACACCACGTGGCAGTTTTAGTACTCGCGGTGTACGAATATCGTCAAAATTAGCGACATAACACCAGTCATATAAGTTATCAGACTCATATTTATGACGAGTGAGATAACGCATGATCATCGTACGTTTACCTAACCCGTTACGACCTATCGCATAGATGTTATAGCCCTTTTCTTTAATCGACATGGCGAACTCAACCGCTTTTTGCGCGCGTTCTTGACCAACGATTTCATCAATTGGGGGTAATTCTTTGGTGGACTTACAAGGCAATTGTTCTAGCTTTGCAACGTGGTAAAGCTGTTCTGCGTTCAGTAGTTGAATAGCCATAGCTCCACTCCTTTGGTTTTATACTTCTTCTTTTGTATATCAAGTCTAGTCATAAAGCTTTGACTTTTTAGTGATTTAGCCCCAGTTACAATGCAAGCGAACAAATAATAAACAATTTTAACAATATTTATTATTGATAATCATTTGCAATTGATAATTTATTGCATTTAAATAAATGCAAATTAGGTCAATGAGAACAAATGATGAACTTGAAACAGTGCTGGGCACACTACACCAAAGCAGAAGAACTTCTAAAAGCCGGTCATTGGCCACAAGCCCATTATCTGTTTGAAGACGTACTGCACAACCTCCCTAATCACATAGAAACCACAGCGAAAGATCCACAAGCAAAACCTTGTCAGCTTGTCTGTCTGATTTCAGGATTACATGATGCCGCGATCCATCAGGCAGAAATATTGAACAATATGGGGCAGCAAAAACGGGCGTTTGATGCACTTAATCAAGCATATGGACTACTGCAATTCATGTCGATTGAACAAAATGAGCTAATCTCGACCGTCTCTTCTGTTCTCGACAAACACAGCACCAACCTGTTACTCCATCTCAGTGCATTTTGCTTAGCTCAAAGAGATGCAAATTGGCAGTTGGAATATCAAGACATTGAAAAAGCTCATCAGTATTTTACCCAACTAAAGCGCTCGTACGGTTTAAGTTTAGAAACACCAACACTGAACTAGATTTGGGCAAATCATAGATTAAAAGTAGTGTGAAATGGCGAGATATCGAGTACGGATATGCTCGATTAACAAACGGACTTTATTTGGTGGCTGACGGGTGAAAGGGTAAACAGCATAGATTCCGAGCTTCTTACCCACCAGCTCAGGGAAAATATCAATCAATTCACCGTTGCGAAAATCATGGTAAACCAGACATCTGGGCACATAAGCGATTCCATGCCCACCCAATGCGGCTTTTCGCAGTGCTGTTGCATTATCCGTTGAGAAAGTACCCGACACTTTTACGATGTAGTTCCCTTTACTTCCTTTGAATTCCCAATCACTTGCCCCTGTAGTTTGGTAAGCGTATTGCAAGCAATTGTGATTGACCAAATCTTCAGGTTTCAAGGGTTTACCATTTCGCGCAATGTATGAAGGAGAAGCGCAGACCACCCATTGAGAATCAAGAATGTGGCGGGCAATCAAACTGGAATCATCCAAATAGCCAGTTCGAATCACTAAGTCAAAACCACCTTCAACCAAATCAACAAAACGATTATCTAACGACATATCTACCGTTAATCCCGGATGCATATTGCAAAACTCCGCCACAGCATCTGCCAAGATCAAATCACCTGAGATTGAAGGAACCGACATCTTAATATGTCCGCTGATGTTCTCGCCAAAACCGGCTACGGCATCCATTGCTTCCTGAGTGGCTTGCTTCACATTTTTGGCACTCGACATCAATGCCTTACCCGCTTCCGTCAGGGTCAATTTACGCGTTGTTCGATATAATAGCTGAACACTCAGCTCCTCTTCCAAGCGAGCAATTCTTTTGCTAACTACTGAATTAGTAAGGTTATTTTGTTCAGCCACTTTGCTAAAGCTGCCAAATTCAACAACTTGAGAGAAGAGTATTAAGTCATCCGCACGCATCAAATTATGTCATTTTTGGAAATAATGAATTTCATTATTTCCCTATATCAAGAAAAAAGAAAGCGCTAGATTCACATTTAATTAACACAACAATTACAAGAACTCCCTTTAGGAGAAGCAATGCGTATCTACCCTGCAAAACCTCAGAAAGTATATTTCTACGCCACGTGCTTGGTGGATTTATTCGATCCGCAAGCCGGACTGGATGCAATGACGCTCTTAGAACAGCAAGACATCGAAGTGCTCTTCGTCGAAAAGCAAACTTGTTGCGGTCAACCAGCTTATACCTCTGGTTACGACGACCAAGCCAAGACGGTGGCATTAAGCCAGATGGCTCTGTTTCCTGAACCCTACCCTGTCATCGTGCTTTCAGGCTCTTGTGGGGGAATGATGCACCATCATTACCGCCGCTTATTCAAGCAAGATGCACTGCAAGCTCAGGTCGACGCTTTCTGTGACCGTGTCTTTGAACTGACCGAATTTTTAGTCAACGTCTGCCGCGTGAAGCTGATTGATAAAGGTGAACCAACCTCCGTCGTCATGCATACCTCTTGTGCCGCTCGCCGAGAAATGAACGTGCATATCACCGCAACCGAGTTGCTTAATCAGCTGCAAGGGGTAGAGCTTCGTATGCAAGATTACGAAAGCGAATGCTGCGGATTTGGCGGTACATTTTCTGTACGTCATCCCAACATTTCTCAAGCCATGGTTGAAGACAAAACCCATCACATAACTCAAACCCACGCTGAGACACTAGTCAGTGCCGATTGGGGTTGTTTACTCAACATCAACGGCGCATTGCAATATCAAGGGAAGGAACTTCAAGGTCGCCACTTAGCCAGTTTTCTTCTAGAACGTACGCAGGGAGAAAAACGATGAGTCAGACTCCGCAGCAATTTCATATTCAGGCTAAAACAGCGCTAGAAGATCCACAGCTACGAGCGAACTTTCGCGGTGCGATGGATTACTTAAGAGATAAGCGCAAAACGGCGTTTGCAGATGCAAAAGAAGAAAAAGCCATTCGCGATTTGGCAGAGTCCATCAGGCAACGTTGTCTAAGCAAGTTGCCATCCTTGCTTGAGCAGCTTGAACAACAATGTACTAAAAATGGCATTACGGTTCACTGGGCTGAAAATCCAAACCAAGCCAACAGCATCATCGCAACTATCGCTCACCGTCATCAGGCAAAAATGATCATCAAAGGTAAGTCGATGGTCAGTGAAGAAATCGAAATGAACCATGAAATGGCCAAGCTCGGCATTGAGTGTTTAGAAAGCGATATGGGGGAATACATAGTCCAGCTTGATGGAGATAAGCCTTCGCATATCATCATGCCTGCGATACATAAAAATAAGCAGGAAGTCAGTGATACCTTCGAAAAGAACTTAGATGGTTTTACACCTACTCTCGATGTTGATGAACTGATTCAAACCGGTCGCACACGCCTTCGTCAAAAATTCCACGATGCCGATATAGGTCTGTCGGGCGTAAACTTCGCCGTCGCCGAAACTGGAACTTTGTGTTTAGTGGAAAACGAAGGCAACGGTCGTATGTCCACCACGATACCTAACATTCACATTGCCATTACTGGCATTGAAAAAGTGGTCGAATTTCTTGCCGACGTGCCGCCTCTATATAGCGCATTGACCCGCTCAGCAACGGGACAAGCCATCTCAACCTATTTCAACATGATTACCTCACCACGTAAGCCAGGGGAAAAAGATGGGCCTCGTGAAGTGCATTTGATATTGCTCGATAACGGACGTAGCCAAGCCTATCAAGATGAGGAAATGCGTAAAACCTTGCAATGTATTCGATGCGGAGCCTGTATGAATCATTGTCCTGTCTACACCAAGATTGGCGGCCACGCTTACGGCACTGTCTATCCGGGACCAATCGGCAAAATCATTTCCCCTCATTTGCTCGGTTTAGAGGCAACAAAAGATTTGGTCACGGCATCAAGCCTTTGTGGTGCTTGTGGTGAAGTTTGCCCAGTGAGAATCCCTATTCCTGAAATGCTGCAACGCCTACGCAGAGAAGCAAAACATGAAGCCAAAACTGGTAACAGAAAAATGGAAGGACAAAACGCGGCGCACAGCAATGTCGAAAGTGTCGCAATGACGGGTTTTACGTTCGCTGCAACTCATCCTACTTTTTACCATTCGGCGACCGCACTGACTTCTAAGATGCAGGCTCTGATACCGAATAAGCTCGGTGCTTGGACACAGTGTCGAACTGCGCCAAAACCAGCAGCGAAAACCTTGCATCAACTGATGAAAGAAAAGCGAGACTCAACAACCCAAGACGTTTCGTCTACAAACAACATCTCTTCTACAAAAAAACATATCTCTTCCAGAACAAACAATGGTGAGGGCAAATGATGAATTCAGCTCGCGATAACATTCTTAGAAGACTCAAAACAGCCAACACGACACCACACAAAGCAGCTGATATTGCATTTGAGCCTTGGGGCTTTGATAAAAGCAAAAGCGAACAAGAGAAAATGGATCGATTTTGTCAGGCAATGACAGCAAGCCACGCTCAAGTCATGCCTATAGAAAGCTCACAAATTGCTTCAACGATTCAGGCACTAAGCTTGGAGAAAGAGTGGCAGCGCGCCGCCATTGGAACTCAAGGTGAATGGCATTCTGATTTTAAGCAAGGCTTGTTAGCGCTAGACGTTATCGAATATCAAAGCGATATTGAGAACTGGAAAAGCGCCTTGTTTCATGAAGTCGATGTGGGTATCACACACGTCCTCGCAGGTATTGCTGACACGGGAGCTTTAGTATTGTGGCCAACAGAGCATGAGCCAAGAACATTGTCATTAGTCCCTCCGTCTCATATTGCGGTGATGAGTGCATCTACACTGCACAATCATTTCCTTGAAGTAATGGAAGAGCAAAATTGGGCTTCGAATATGCCTACCAACGCACTTTTAATATCGGGACCTTCCAAAACCGCAGACATTCAACAAACATTAGCTTATGGCGCACACGGACCCAGCGAACTTATTGTTCTCATTCTGGTAGATAAATAATGGATGAAAGATAAGTAATAGATGACTTAAGTGTTTAGGAAGCAGATAACTAAAATGAAAAACAAAGCACACTATCACCAGCTTATTGAAGTACTGAAAAGCCAGATTGCTGAAGAGCGTATTATCACTCAGGAAGCGAAGCGACTTGCCTACGGCACAGATGCTAGCTTCTATCGCCTTATTCCAGAAGCCGTTCTACGCCTTAATAGCTTAGAGGAAGTCGTCTTCGCGATTAAAAGCTGTGAGAAACTCAGTTTACCCTTCACTTTTCGTGCTGCAGGAACCAGTTTATCTGGTCAGGCAGTCTCCGATTCTGTGCTTATTACCCTAACTGATGACTGGCGAAAGCATCAGATCCTAGATGAAGGTGAAAAAATTCGCTTACAACCGGGAGTAATCGGCGCTGATGCCAACAAATATCTCGCACCCTTCCAGCGAAAAATAGGTCCAGACCCGGCCTCAATCAACACCTGCAAAATTGGCGGTATTGCAGCCAACAATGCCAGCGGTATGTGTTGCGGTACGGCGCAAAACTCCTATCAAACCGTTGATAACATGAAAGTGGTGTTTGCCGATGGTTATATTCTCGATACCAGTGATAAGAAAAGCGTAGAAACCTTTAAACAGCATAGAAGCGACATCGTTAATGGCTTACAAACGCTAAGAAACGAAACACTGGCAAACCAAGCATTGCATGAGCGAATCAAATACAAATATCGTTTAAAAAACACGACTGGCTATTCACTTAACGCACTAGTCGATTACGAAGACCCTATCGATATTCTAAAACATCTCTTTATTGGTTCTGAAGGCACACTCGGCTTTATCGCTGAGATTACCTATAACACAGTAATAGAACACACTCACAAAGCCTCTGCCTTGTTGGTATTTTCTGATATTGAACAAGCCAGCCAAGCCGTGACTAGACTAAAGCAATCTCCTGTCGCTGCGGTCGAGATGATGGACGGTCGAGCCATGCGTTCAGTTGCGGACAAAGCCGGTATGCCTGATTTCATCAAGTCTCTTGATTTAGAAGCTGCCGCGTTACTGATTGAATCTCACGCTAGCCACCATAAAGCGCTTCAACATCAATGTGGTCAAGTGATGGAGATGTTGAAAGACTTCAAGATTATCGAATCGGTTCCTTTTACCTCTGATGCCAATACTGTCTCAACACTCTGGGGCATTCGTAAAGGCATGTTCCCTGCGGTTGGTGCGGTAAGAGAAGTAGGAACCACCGTCATTATCGAAGATGTCGCCTTCCCCATTGAGAACCTAGCCAATGGCATTCGCGATCTTCAACAATTGTTCGATAAATATCAGTATCAGGAAGCGATCATTTTCGGGCACGCTCTTGAGGGCAACCTGCATTTTGTTTTCACTCAAGGTTTTGAACAACCGGAAGAAATCGAGCGATACGGTGCCTTTATGGATGAGGTCGCTGATTTAGTCGCGGTGAAATACCAAGGCTCTCTCAAAGCAGAGCACGGAACAGGTAGAAACATGGCGCCTTACGTCGAACTCGAATGGGGTAAAGAAGGCTATGCGCTCATGCAGAAAATCAAAGCCTTGTTTGATCCAAACGGGTTACTTAACCCGGGCGTAATTATTAATGACGATCCCAAAGCACATTTGAACAACTTGAAGTTGATGCCTGCAGCCGATGACCTTGTTGATCGCTGTATCGAATGCGGCTTTTGTGAACCTGTTTGCCCATCACGCACTTTGACTCTCTCGCCAAGACAGCGCATCGTTCTGTATCGAGAACTTCAGCATCGACGCAAACAAGGAGCTTTAGATTCGGCAGATGAGTTAAACAAAGTATTCGAATATCAAGGTCTCGATACCTGTGCAGCAACAGGTCTGTGTGCAGACAGATGCCCTGTTGGTATCAATACCGGCGACCTAGTGAAAAAATTGCGCAGTGCCAAATACGAAAAGTTCACACCAATAGCACTTTGGACTTCGGAACATTTTGCAGCCACAACAGCAATGACCCGTTCAGCGCTAAAATTGAATAAAGTCGCGACGAATATCCTAGGTGAGAAATCAGTAAAGAGTATCGTGGATGGAACGCGAAAACTGACTCGCGGGAAAACACCAGTTTGGCTAGCTGAAATGCCTCTAAGCAATGGATATCCCCTTGCCAAAGCTGCGGGTGATCTTCCTCAACGAGAAAAGAAAGTGGTTTATATGCCATCCTGCGCTAGTCGCAGCATGGGACAACAATCGGATGCAGCAGATCAACGACCATTAACTGAAGTTACTCTATCTATTCTGAATAAAGCTGGGTATGAGGTAGTCCTCCCTGACGAACTTAACCAGCAATGCTGCGGTATGCCTTATGACAGCAAAGGAATGAACGATATTGCCAAAGACAAAGCTCACCAACTTGAAGAAGTGCTATGGAAAGCCACTCAATATGGTCAATATCCGGTACTCATGGATACCAGCCCTTGTGCTAAGCGTAGTCTTGAGCTGTTTAGCAAACCATTGAAAGTTTACGAACCCACAGGTTTTGTTAGCCAATATTTGTTGGAGCATTTGTCCATCACACCAAAACAGGAAACGGTGATGCTACACGTTACCTGCAGTTCCCGCCGCATGGGTTTGACCAACGCGATGACAAATCTTGCGAAAGCGTGTGTGAACACTGTTATTGTCCCAGAACATATTGAATGTTGCGGATGGGCAGGAGACAAAGGGTTTACCACACCGGAACTTAACGCTGCCGCTGTTCATCCATTAAAAGAGCAAGTACCAGAAGGCTGTACTCGAGGTTTTAGTGACAGCCGAACCTGTGAGATCGGTTTATCGCACCACAGTGGAATTACTTATCAGTCTATCCTCTACTTAGTAGACGAAGTCTCGAGACCTCGTTGAGGTGATGGAAAATCATAGTTCTGTTGTGCTCAATACCTCCTATAGAACACAACAGACGCTATTTTCCACACAAGTTTTTGAATCAACGTCAACCTATCCCTAAAAACGTGAACCCATAGGTTTACAGAGCAACAAAATTTAAATAAATATGGTCTAAACTTATGGTGTTTTCGTTTGAATGTGCGTGCTTTCACTTTATTTGAAATATTCGCTAGTTTATTACGGGCACTTGCGTTATGATTCGCGCGTCCAATCGATTCACGCTCGATAGGTTGTGCGAAGGAAACCTTCCGGTACTAGCGTTTAGCCAGTTATATGTAGAAGCATTTTGTTCAAACGTCACCTAAGTAATAAGCGCCTTCTTTTGGCTAAATAGATTAATTTTTTAAAGATTTGGAGACATCATGTCTAACACTACTGGTACCGTTAAATGGTTTAACGAAACTAAAGGTTTTGGTTTCATCGCTCAAGATAACGGCGGCGCAGACGTATTCGTACACTTCCGTGCAATCACTGCAGAAGGTTTCAAAACTCTGAAAGAAGGCCAAAAGGTTTCTTTCACTGTTGAAAACGGTCAAAAAGGCCCACAAGCTGCTAACGTAACTGTTATCTAAGCTTGATTACAATCTTCGGATTGACGTGAAAAGGTCGCTTTATGCGGCCTTTTGTGTTTTTGTTGTCTCCTAAATTCGTTACACATTAGAGGAACCCAATGCGTACTTTCGTTCTCAGAGCACGTTCAGCCCCAACCGATAGTCAAAAACTGCAAGCAGAAGTAGGCGGTAAAGCTCATGCTGAAATTCTTGCACACGGTATTATGAACGCAATTTTTACCGCTCAATCACACCGTGAAGATGCAGTCATTCACTTGGTGCTGGAAAGTACTCAAGATTTCTCTCGTACCATTACTATCGATGCCAACACCATCAGTGATATCGGTGGTTTCCACGAATCCGCATTAATTGCTCTGCTAGTCAAAGCATTAGACAAGTCTTTGGGTATGACTAAAGAACAAATACGTGAAGTGCAAGCAGGTTTAACTGTACAGACGATTAGCTTTGAAGCTCTGGTAACGAAGCTTGCTGATTCCCATTCTATGTACATGATGGACAAGAAAGGCGAATCCATTCGTACCATCGAGATTGGCCCAAATCCTTGCTTTTTACTTACCGATCATATTCCTATGCCGAAAAAAACAGGCAACTCCCTAAAACGCCTTGGTGTCGAGAAGTTGAGTTTAGGGCCTAAGATGCTGTTTGCTTCGCAATGTATTACGCTTATTCATAATGAATTGGACATGCGTGAATAAAGGGAAAAGATGGACCATTTGAATAGCGAAGACATACTTACTGGTCATTGCCATTGTGGGAATATCACTTTGAAGATCCCTCATCTTTCAAAAACAGCCACCGAATGTAATTGCTCGATTTGCTCACGTTACGCTGCCATTTGGGGATATTTCAAAGATTCTGAAGTTAAGATCATTACCAAAGAAAATAATGTAGGTGATTACAGCTGGGGTGACAAAGATATTATCTTCCATCACTGCACCAACTGCGGCTGTATTACCCATTATTCGTCCGCTAACAAGTCAAACAGCGAAAGAGTCGCTGTCAACTACCGCATGTTCAATCCAACTATCCTCACCACCATCAAGATTCGTCATTTTGATGGTGCGGTGTCATGGACTTATATCGATTAACAACCTTCCGCTCTCCGTAGTTCTTTCTCCTGTTGTCTGACTTCCTTTTCAGTTGATGTCAGACCAGTACTACAGATTTGGTGAGACAGTTCTCGTTTTAACACGCCATCCCGTTTGATGATTGCAATTCCAATACCAGATGGGTATAAACTTTCTAAATAATAATCATAAGCCCTATAACAATCACAGTACGTGACGTCTTTTAGCTTCAAACCTCGTCAAAGGCTCGGTATCCGTTTTTCGATTTTTTAGGGTGTTCATTACAATGCGTATTAATCAACCAATTACACAAAAAGAAGTCCTTTACCCTCCTCATTACAATCTACTGTCGATCACTAAACCTAGCAGCCATATTACTTATGCGAGTGACGAATTTTGCAAAGTTGCTGGATACCGTTTAGAAGAGATGGTCGGCCAACCTCACAACCTTGTTCGCCATCCTGATATGCCAGAAGCTGCGTTCCAAGATATGTGGTCTCATTTAAAAAAGGGACATTCATGGATGGGGATCGTAAAGAACAGAACCAAATCTGGTGATCACTATTGGGTAGATGCTTTTGCTTCTCCAATTATAGAAAATGGCAAAACCATTGAATACCAATCTGTTCGCTTATCTCCAAATCGTGAACATGTTGAAAACGCCGAAAAAGTGTATGCGCAGATCCGCGCAAATAAAACGCCTTGGCAACTAAAGATGCCGAGAACTCGCTTATGGCAACGCATGACTGTCGGTTTTATTGGAGCTGCAATCATTTCTGCTGCTGTTAACTATTTCCTATCTGGTTTTGGCGTACCGGTAATGTTCTTTTTGAGCGTAATCACCAGTTACGTATTGACGCGCCGTTTAGAGAAAGTGGCAGAGACTGCACGTAAAGTATTTGATAACCCACTAATGGAGCTTGTTTATAACAAGCGTATTGATGATATCTCCGAAATACAGCTTGCTCTAAAAATGCGCCAGTCTGAGCTGAACGCAGTTGTTGGACGAATTCAAGACTCGAACCTTCAACTTGTAGAAGCCGCGAAAGCATCGTCAACGAACTGCAATCATACGGCTGACAACCTTGATGGTCAGGCTCGTGAAACAGAGCAAGTTGCTACAGCCATTACTGAGATGAATTCAACAGCGAATGAAATTGCCAATAACGCTCAAGCGGCATCAGCTGTGGCTAACAACGCACAAACCGCAGCGAATGAAGGTGTGGATTCCGTAGCTGACACGGTCAACTCAATTGTGCAGCTAGCAAAACAACTAGACTCAGCGACAAGCGTGATTGAGAAGCTTTCGGCACAAAGTGCGACTATCGGTCAGGTTATCGAAGTGATTCAAAGTGTTTCTGAGCAAACCAACCTACTTGCCTTAAACGCGGCTATAGAAGCAGCGCGAGCCGGTGAACAGGGTCGAGGTTTTGCCGTTGTAGCCGATGAAGTACGTAAACTCGCACAACGTAGCTCAGAATCCAGCGAAGAGATTCAGAACATAGTTCAGTCGATCCAAAACAGCACTCGTGAAGCCGTAGATACTATAAGTCATGGCAATGTGCTGTCACAAAACTGTGTGAATAGTGCCAATCATTCGGGTGACAAACTAAAAGCCTTGCTGGCACAAATGGCTGATATTGCACAGCGAAATGAACACATAGCAACTGCGGTTGATGAAATGGCTCGTGTTACGGAAAGTATGAACGCCAGTGTACAATCAATCAGTGATGGCTCAACAGCCACTCTCCTACTCGCCAATGACACACACAAACAGTGCAAAGCGTTGGTAACAAACCTTGATTCACAGGGTGCTTTAGTCAAACAGTTTAGACGTTTATAGCAACTGAAACTCTTAAAGAAAGCGTCTCAAATGAGGCGCTTTTGGTTGATGCTACAGCGGATCTGAGCATTTGTTTGCTTTTAAGGTACCAATCGTGAATTCCTTCGCCCATAATAACCGCCAATAACATTCTCAAAACAATGAAGATAATAATTCGCGAATGAATCCTCCATCATTATCCAATCAGCTATTTCAAATGACTTGGCCGATGCTTTTTGGCGTCTTGTCACTGATGAGTTTCCAGTTAGTCGACAGTGCATTTATCGGTCAACTTGGCATTCTTCCACTCGCCACACAAGGTTTCACCATGCCTTTGCAAATGGTGATCATTGGTGTACAAGTCGGACTAGGTATAGCAACAACCGCTGTTATATCCAAAGCTTTGGGTGAAGAAAAAACACGCTACGCGAAACAGCTTGGCGGCTTAGTTTTAGCGATGGGCAGCAGCTGCGTGGCTCTGTTTGGTTTGATCATCTACTTGTTGCGCTACCCTATTCTTTCCTTGCTTGACGCACCAGAAACCATCTATTCGATAATTGATGTCTACTGGGTATGGTGGGCGATTAGTGCTTGGACAGGCGCAGTTCTGTATTTCCTTTACAGCGTGTGCCGAGCCAATGGCAACACCATGTTGCCCGGAACTATGATGATGGTGACCAGCTTACTGAACTTGATTTTGGATCCTCTGTTTATCTTTGTATTTGATCTCGGCATCAATGGTGCGGCTATTGCAACCATACTTGCATTTGGTATTGGCATAGCCGTAGTGATGCCAAAAGTTTCTGGCAAACACTGGATTAGTTACGAATGGCAAGATTTGGATATTGTCGCAAGCGTAAAATCCATCGGTCATATCATGGGTCCAGCAATGTTAAGCCAACTTTTGCCACCACTTTCTTCTATGCTAGCAACAAAACTATTGGCAAGCTTTGGCGCAACCGCAGTCGCAGCTTGGGCATTAGGGTCTCGCTTTGAGTTCTTTGCCATTGTCGCGGTGTTAGCATTAACCATGTCTATGCCACCAATGATCGGCAGAATGTTGGGAGCAGGCAAACTTGCAGATATCCGAAAACTAGTAAACATTGCCATTCGCTTTATTCTTATTTTCCAACTCGCTATTGCGCTTGTCGCTATCGCGCTGTCGACACCATTGGCATCACTCATGACCAGTGAAAAGAGCGTTGAATCCATTTTGAACTGGCACTTGATGATTGTCCCTCTGAGCCTAGGTTCTCTTGGAGTTTGCATGTTGATGGTGTCCGTATCGAACGCGTTAGGAAAATCCTATATTGCATTAACTGTTTCAGCTTTGAGATTGTTTGTTTTCTTCCTTCCGTGCCTATGGATTGGATCTCAGCTGGGCGGTTTACAAGGTCTTTTTATCGGAGCATTTATCGGAAATCTATTAGCGGGTAGCACGGCTTGGTGGGTGTATCTGAGAACATTGAAAGAAATTGAACGACATCAGCTAGCAATTCAGTCATAAGGTTATTTTTTCAATCATGGCTGAAAAATAAGATCAAAAAAGGCTCTCAAATTGAGAGCCTTTTTACTTAGCGTTGATTAGCCTTTACGACGCTTTTCTACTGCATCGGCAAGTTGGCGTAATACTGTCTCTGTATCGTTCCAGCCAATACACGCATCAGTGATTGATTGACCGTAAGTTGGCGCTTTACCGTCAACAAGGTCTTGGCGACCTTCAACAAGGTGTGACTCAATCATTACGCCAAAAATTGCGTGTTCACCACCAGCGATTTGTGCGCTTACATCCTCGCTTACAACCATCTGACGTTGGTATTGTTTAGAGCTGTTTGCGTGACTGAAATCAATCATCACTTTTTGACGCAAGCCCGAAGCTTCTAACTGATTTTTAATGTCACTGACATGTTCTGCACTGTAGTTTGGCTCTTTACCACCACGAAGAATGATATGGCAATCAGGGTTACCTGCCGTCTCTACAATCGCTGAGTGACCAAACTTAGTTACTGACAAAAAGTGATGTGAAGACTCAGCAGAGCGGATCGCATCAGAAGCAATCTTGATGTTGCCATCTGTACCGTTTTTGAAACCCACTGGGCATGAAATACCAGAAGCCAATTCACGGTGTACTTGTGATTCAGTTGTACGAGCACCGATAGCGCCCCAACTAATTAAGTCAGCAACATATTGCGGAGTGATCATGTCTAAGAACTCACTCGCAGTAGGCATACCCATGTCTGTTAAATCAAGCAATAGCTTGCGACCCATGCGTAAACCGTCATTAATCTTGTACGTGTCGTTTAGGTAAGGGTCGTTGATAAGACCTTTCCAACCTACTGTTGTACGTGGTTTTTCAAAATAAACACGCATAACAACTTCAAGCTGACCACTGAGCTCATCGCGCAGTTTCTTCAAGCGTTTACCATATTCGATCGCAGCTTCAGGATCATGAATAGAGCAAGGACCAACGATAACAAGTAGTCTGTCATCTTCATTATTTAAAATGTTATGAATCGCTTGGCGTGCTTGAAAAGTTGTTGAAGAAGCAACATCAGTCGCTGGAAATTTTTCTAGTACTGCAACTGGGGGTAATAGTTCTTTAATACGTTTAATATTTACATCATCGGTTTGATACATCGCTTACTTCTTCCTATATTGCTTCGCTGCAGGGGCTATTGAACGGTTAATAGCAAATCCTTTGGCAGTCTCGTTTCCTCAGTCCGTAACTTAATCTACTCAGACCGAGTTGCGCAACCATTATTTTCAATAAAATGCAATATGATGGAAATATTTACAAAATAGATGATGTGTAATTTATTTTTTACACCCGTAGTGACTGATAAAAAACTGGGTGTTTTGCTTAGCCAAATAGCGCTTCTCTTGCTCTGACAGACTGGCTTGGATACCCATCACTTGTGGCCAGAAACATCCCCCTTTAACCAAGCTGTGTAGCTGACCATTAGCCAGTTCAACATCCTGAATAACAAGATTTTTCAGGCTCACCTGATGCTTAAGCCAACTGAATATTTGACTCTCTTTTTTCGCCATTTGCTCTGATTGTTCAAGCAACTCATCTGGGCGATACAGGTAGTATCCAATAACTACACGAGCGAGATCTATGTATTCGTTTGAGGAAAGAATTTCTATTTCACTGTAAAGCAATTGTTCTAGCTGCTCTTCCATCGGCAACGCAACTAATAACTCTGAATCGACTAAATTCGCTGTCGCACTCCACAAGTCAGCCAGCAAAGTCATGATTAGAACTTCTTTGGATGAAAAGTGGTTATATACCGTACGCTTAGAAACCTGCGCTAATGCCGCAATCTTATCCATGCTGGTGTTCTGCGCCCCGAATTCTCGGAAAGCCTCTTTGGCAGCTAACAATATCGCTTCACGTTTTAATTCACTTCGAGTTTTTTTCATCACTGTGTTCTGCATTGGTCTTGAAAAACAATTCTGACGCCAATATTACACTAATCAGTTTACTTTTCATTAAAATTACGTAAACTACACCGTATAGTTTACTTTAAAAGTTCTACGAAACGTCACAAACGCTTCATGAATCTATCCGATCATAGAACTCAAAAGTAAGGGAACCTCTCACTTGGATACAGGAGAAAGAGAATGAATCAAGTTGAAAACAATCGAGTCTCAGATACAGCAGTGCTTGATGGCAAATTTGCTAACCACGAAGTGGATAACAAAAACAGCATTCGTGATTTCTTAGCTATCTCTTGGGCTTATCTAACTGAAAAACATGAGGATACAGTGCCCAAAAAGCCGATTCCGGTGCAAAGTATCACTAGTGAACAGTTAGAAATAGAAAAAGAAGACGTAGTTTACCGCTTAGGTCACTCTTCTATTTTAATGAAATTGGACAATCAATGGGTGTTAACAGACCCTGTATTCAGTGACCGAGCTTCACCTGTGCAATGGGCAGGACCAAAACGTTTTCACCAGCCACCAATTTCGATTGAAGAGTTGCCAACAATCGATGTGGTATTGATAAGCCACGATCACTATGACCATTTAGATAAAGCCGCAGTAAAAAAACTAGCTAAAAAAGTAGAACACTTCCTAGTGCCACTTAAAGTTGGTGCTTTACTAGAAAAATGGGGCGTCCCAGCTAGTAAAATCCAAGAGTTTCGCTGGTGGGATAGTGCTAGCCGAGGTTCTATCGAGTTTGCATTCACACCTACCCAGCATTTTTCAGGTCGCGGTTTGACCGACCGCAATCAGACTCTTTGGGGTAGCTGGGTTATTCGTAGCAGCGAAAAGTCGATTTTCTTTAGTAGTGACTCTGGCTATTTCAGCGGGTTTAAAGAGATTGGCGACAAATACGGACCTTTCGATTTAACCATGATCGAGACAGGTGCTTATAACAAGCTTTGGTCTGAAGTTCACATGTTCCCACGCGAAAGCATTCAGGCACACATCGATCTTAAAGGTAATGTAATGATGCCAATTCATAACAGTACCTTCGATTTGTCGATGCACCGTTGGTATGAGCCTTTGGAGAAAGCCTCTAATCTTGCTCGCTCGTTAGGTATAGACTTGGTGACACCAGTTATTGGTCAACGTATGCCTCTTAATGAGTCATTCCAGTCTGTGAAATGGTGGGAACAACTTGAAGTAGAAATCAAGGCAGAGCCTGCAGTACAAAACTTTTTAAATTCCGCCTCTTAGATTTCAAACGTTACACGAAATAGTGGTCGAGCAGCAGCGCAATAAACAACATCATCAAATGGTAGATTGAATATTTGAAGGTGGTAATGGCTGACTGCTCGTCCGAACGATACTTTAAAATCCACGCCGAGTAGATGAAGCCTAAGCTCAAAATGGTTGAAGCGACAAAATACAGCACCCCACTCATTCCAACCAAAACCGGTAATAAGCACACAATCGCCAGCAGAAACGTATAAAGCAAAATCGATGTTTTGGTGTACTCAACCCCATGGGTGACGGGCAACATCGGAATATCAGCCTTGGCATAATCGTCTTTGCGATGTATCGCCAAAGCCCAGAAATGAGGAGGGGTCCAAATGAAGATGATCATGACAAGCAGCCACGCATGTCCATGCAGTTCATTAGTTATGGCTGTCCAACCTAACAATGGCGGCATAGCTCCGGCTAAACCCGCGATAACAATGTTTTGTGGTGTTGCTCGTTTGAGATAAACCGTATAAACCAATGCATAACCCAATAAACTAGCGAACGTTAGCCATGCGGTTAATGCATTTACACCCAAATAAAGAGTGGCAAAACCAGCGATACCGATAGCAGTAGCAAAAGCGAATACTTTATAAGCTTGGATTTCACCAGAAGGCAATGGTCGGCGATAGGTTCGCGCCATAATGGCATCGATACGTCGGTCAATCAGGTGATTGTATGCCGCTGCTGATCCAGCCATCAAACCGATTCCTGATAATCCCAATACGACTTCTTGTAATGGCAACGCAGCTTGCTGTGCCAAACACATTCCAACTAAAGCGGTCAGTAACATCAGTGCAACAACCTTAGGTTTAGTCAGAGTCCAATATATTCGCCAGCGGGCGGGAGCGACGGTGATATCTGATCGAGCAGCGGCAACTGAGTTGGCAGATGTAAATGAGGCTGACTTACTCATGAGATACCTTCCTTATACTGAGTTTTGTAGCGCTTTTTTGGTATTCAAACGAAGAGGATTTGGCTAGTGAAGTCTGTTCTAAACTCACTGGTGAAGTAGTCGCCGCAGAAGCGACTCGTTCATAAGAGAACAAAGCATAATTGCATTTCAAGACTGCAATCATCAGTAGTGCTGCGCCCAAGTTGTGCAGCACTGCAATCATCAAAGGCAGATTAAATACCACATTACTGATGCCAAGAAGAATTTGAACAGATAGCGCGCCGAGCAACATTTTCGCTAACGAAAACAGCGCTTTTTTCCATAACAAAAGCGCCAGCAGCGATACGGAGAAGATGGTAAAAATAGCACCGAAACGGTGTGATACATGAATGGTTAGCCTTGGCGCGTATTCCAACACGCCAAATTCATAGCTCTCATGGCCATGATGAATCAAAGTAAATGCGGTTTTGAAATCTAGGTAATTGGTCCAATTACCTTCGCAGATCGGCAGACTACTGCACATCAAAGCGGCGTAGTTTGATGATGTCCATCCCCCCAGCATAATCTGCCCAATTACGACCAGCAAAGTGACAACAGCAGCTAGTTTTAGGCTAGAAGAAATTGTCACATTACTATCTTGGGTGTGGGAAGAATTATCTTGGGATTGGAAAAAAATTTCTTGGCTATGGAAAAACATCGCTTGCGATTGCAGCTGCCACAGTAACAACCACAAACTGGCTAGCAAGGTGAATCCCCCTAGCAAATGCCCCATCACAACTAATGGCAACAATTTCATGGTCACTGTCCACATACCGAGCAATGCTTGGAAGATAACAACCCCTGCAATCGCCAGTGGCAACGCCATCGAAACAACTCGTGATTTGAAACAGAGAAACGTAATGAGAAACACCACCAGACCGAGCGTGCCTGCAAAATAGCGATGAATCATTTCAGGCCAAGCTTTATGAGGTTCCACATCTAAATGTGGGTATAAAAGCTCGGCTTTTTCTAATGCCGACGAAGATTGAGGCACAGTGAAATGCCCATAACAACCAGGCCAATCTGGGCAACCTAATCCCGCATCAGACAAGCGTGTATAAGCGCCTAATGCAATTACAGTAAGCGTTAATATCAGTGCAAATTTAACCAGCCGAGTTAACCCTATGTTGGAGTTGGTCATCATTCACCTCACCCTACTCTTGAAAGTTTGAGTAACTTACGCAGATCCGCGAGAACACTTTTACTTTGAACAACCAATTGTGACGGGTCAGCTTTGGGGTAATGCATCACCAACTGACCAAGAGGATCGACAATCACTATTTCTGATCTCTCAATAGCAGACATAAATGATTGGTTTACAAACAATTTTTCAACAGTTAAATGCTCAACACTTTGAATATCACTTTGCGGCTCGAGCAATAAAATTGGTTCAACCCTGCCTTGCTCTTTACCTAGGGCAGTATGGCTCTGCATTAGCATATAGATGTGTTGCTGGCATTGTTGGTCACACTGTTCAGGCACCACGTAACCCACTCGCCACAATTTTTGCTGCGTTACACTCTCTAATCCAAGCGAACTGAGTGTGATTCTTGGCTCAATCAATACGCCTTTATTCGTCACACCGGCTTGATACCAATGATTGGTTAACACCGTCTTGGCAAGCAAGGCAGGCAGAGCAAAGAAAGCAATAATCGCGACTAAGATTACGCGTCCTTTCGTCTTAGCATTCATGCGGCTCTCCTTGATTGATAAACCCTCAAACATAACGCGAGGGTGATGAAAAACAGCACTGTTGCCATAACAAACCACTGCACCGCATAGCCAAAATGTTTGTCTGCACTGAGCGGAATCGGAACCCACGGTTGAGCGTACGACCAATCGGTTTCTTGTGGCTGGAAAGCAACAGGGAGTATTGGCTCACCAACCCACAGTGAAAGCTGTTCGATGTTTAAATTCTGTATGCGATGAGGCGTTTTATCTTCAATGCTTAGTTCTGAGCTCAATGGGTTTAGGGATTTTTGATATAAACGCCCCTCTAGCTCACGTGGCTCAGCAAGCCAGTTAACCTCTGGCAAAACATTTCTATCATTAGCGGCTGGAACAAAACCGATCTCAAGCAACATCCCATGACCGCTACTTTCTCGGACTAATTGGTAGGCTAAATATCCCACTTTCCCCTGATAAGTTTGGTTATCCAATAAGAAGGTCATGTTACGGCTTGGCGTCACTGCAATTTTGACTCTAACGCCTGCTATATTGGTCATCGAATATTGTTCTAAAGCCATACCTAAAGAAATAGGTTCCATCTGCTGACGAAGCTGCAACTCTTGCTCAAGTGCCTGTTTTTGTTCGCCACGCGACATTTGCCACAATCCCAATTTGACCAAAACAGCAAACACAACCACAGTTAACACAGCGCCTAAAATTGCTTTCACCGACAACCTTTTCATCACCGAACGGCTATCCGTAGACACGGAACGACTCAGAGGATCAGACATGCTGCCACTTGTTGTAAAAATCATTTTGGTTCTGTTTCTACTGTTCATCATATTCAACCTAGCTCGCGCCTTAATCCAAATGGTTCGAGAACCTAATGATGGCGATGATCGCCCAATGAGTTATTACCTCGGGCGACGTCTGATGTTTTCCTCTTGTGTGGTTATCTTGCTCATTTTTGCTCTCCTTAGCGGTTGGCTTCACCCCAATCACACACCTTATTAAAGCGTTATTTGTATTTTCTGCATCTGATTCAAACACCTAAGCACGTGGGAAAGCCTTCGCTACAAGACATAGACAAAGACAAACAAGCACAACCACACCACGTCTACAAAGTGCCAATACCAACTGCCAGCTTGAAATGCGAAGTGGTCTTTGGGCGTGAAATGATCTTTCGCGATTCGAGCCAGTAATACGGTCAAGAACAAAGTTCCAAGGCAAACATGCAGCCCATGGAAACCCGTCAACATAAAGAAGGTGTTGCCGTACACGCCAGATTGAAGCGTTAACCCCATTTCGTGGTAGGCGTGTGCGTATTCAACCCCTTGGAAATACAAGAAGAAGCCAGCAAGCACTATGGTAATTTCCAACCAGACGATGAGCGCCATTCGTTGGTTTTTCTCTAGGCTAAGATGAGCCATGTGCAAGGTGATAGAAGACAACAAAAGAATAACCGTGTTCTTAAGTGGGATACCTTGCCAAGGCATCGCTTGAACCGTTTCTCCAGCAGGAGTCGTTAGCAAAGGCCAAATAGCTTCAAATCCCGGCCAAAGCAGTTCGTTGGTCATAGCGTTATTGCTGGCACCACCCAACCAAGGCACAGCTACCATGCGTGCGTAAAACAGCGCGCCGAAAAATGCCCCGAAGAACATGACTTCTGAAAAGATAAACCAACTCATTCCCTGACGAAATGAACGTGCTATCTGTTTGGAGTACAGCCCTGCTAGTGATTCACCAATGACGTTACTAAACCAGCCCGCTAACATACTGAGCAAAACGATAAAACCAATAATCAAAATGGCTTTGCCAAAAACACTTCCTGCTCCGCCAGTACCAACATGTTGCACTGTTAAACCTGCTCCAACTGCCACCAAAAACAGAGCTACCGCGCCGATAATTGGCCAACGGCTTTGAGCAGGAACATAGTAAGAATCGTGTTTGGTACTCATAGGTTTGCTCCTTGCGTTGGCTCATCCTTCACATGAGCACTTGAGCTAGTTTTCACCAATTGGGGCTCAGCTTTATCCGTGATGTTATATAGGGTGTAAGAGAGCGTCAGCGTATGAATGGAGTCCGGAATATCCGGTTCAATGTAGAATATCAATGGCATTTCAGCATCGGCTTGGGCAGATAAAGGTTGCTGATGAAAACAGAAGCACTCAATCTTGTTAAAGTAAGTGGCTCCCTGCCCCGGAGAAACCGATGGCACCGCCTGCCCAACCAGTGCATCACTTGAAAAATTGTTGGCTAAAAAAGCAGTCTGAATAATCTGCCCAGGATGCACGTCCATGTGCGAAACTTTCGGAGCAAATTTCCACGGCATACCGTTACTGACATGCGCCATAAACTGCACGCGAATGGTACGTGATTGATCAATTTTCATCTTCGTCGGCTGAACGACTGCCACATCATTGGTTTTACCGTTAATACCTAATGTTTTGCACATCACGTCATATAACGGCACTAACGCAAAGCCGAAACCAAACATCAACACCGTACCAATCAAGAGCTTGGCAATCAGTTGGCGATTCTTGGTTTTAAGTGATTCATCTTCCATCTCACGCTCCTAATCCACCCTAATCTTCTACTTTTGGTGGTGTTGAGAATGTGTGGTGCGGCGCTGGGCTTGGAACTGTCCATTCCAAACCTTCGGCTCGCTCCCATGGTTTAGCGGGCGCAGGTTTTCCTCCTCGCACGCACTTAATCACTACCCATAGGAAAATCAGTTGCGACAAACCAAATGCAAAACCGCCTATGGAAACAATTTGATTCACGTCCGCAAACTGTATCGCGTAATCCGGAATACGCCTTGGCATGCCCGCTAACCCTAAAAAGTGCATAGGAAAGAACAGCACGTTGACCGAGATGACTGAACACCAGAAGTGCCACAAGCTGAGCTTTTCGTCGTACATATGCCCAGTCCACTTAGGCAGCCAGTAATAGGCTGCGGCCATAATCGAGAACACGGCACCAGAAACCAAAACATAGTGAAAGTGTGCCACCACAAAGTAAGTATCGTGGTACTGAAAATCGGCAGGAACGATTGCTAACATCAACCCCGAGAAACCGCCTATGGTAAACAGCACGATAAAGGCAATCGCAAACAACATTGGTGTTTCAAAGGTAAGTGAGCCGCGCCACATGGTCGCAACCCAGTTAAACACTTTTACACCTGTAGGCACGGCAATCAGCATGGTGCAATACATAAAGAACAGTTCGGCAAACACTGGCATGCCAGTGGTAAACATGTGGTGCGCCCAAACCAAGAACGAGAGCAGCGCGATACTACTGGTGGCGTACACCATAGAATGATAGCCAAACAGTTTTTTGCCACTGAAAGCAGGAACAATGGCAGAGATGATGCCAAAAGACGGCAGGATCATGATGTACACTTCCGGGTGTCCGAAGAACCAGAAAATATGCTGGAACATTACAGGGTCACCACCACCAGCGGCATCAAAGAAACTCGTACCGAAATACTTGTCGGTCAACACCATAGTGACCGCACCAGCGAGAACAGGCATCACCGCAATCAAGAGGAATGCTGTAATCAGCCACGTCCAGACAAAAAGCGGGAGCTTAAACCACGTCATGCCCGGTGCGCGCATGTTCACTATGGTCACAATCACGTTGATTGCGCCCATGATGGAGCTAATACCCATAATGTGAACCGAGAAAACAAACAGCGCTGTGCTGTCAGGTCCATAAGTGGTTGATAGAGGTGCGTAGAATGTCCAACCAAAGTTTGGACCACCACCCTCAGTAAACAAAGAAGCAAGAAGAATGAGGAAAGCGAAAGGCAGAATCCAGAAACTGAGGTTATTCATCCTTGGCAGAGCCATATCTGGCGCACCAATCATTAATGGCACCATCCAGTTGGCAAGCCCTGTGAATGCGGGCATTACCGCACCAAACACCATAATCAAACCGTGAACCGTGGTCATTTGATTAAAGAATTCTGGCTTAACAAACTGTAATCCCGGTTGGAACAATTCCGCACGAATCACCATTGCCATTGCGCCACCAATTAAAAACATGGTGAAGCTAAACCAAAGATATAAAGTTCCTATGTCTTTGTGGTTAGTGGAATAGATCCATCTTGCGATACCTGTAGGAACATGATGCTCATGATCATTGTCTTTATCTTTGTAACTATCATCAACAACACTGCCGGATTCAGGATTTGAAACATCTGCATCCACCATCGGAGCCGATTTCACGCTATGAACGTTGGAAGATTTCATTGTCCCTCCCCGCTTTTTCCATTGCTTGCCTTGAATGCAAAGATATCCGATGCCTGAACCGCATCTCCTGTGTTATTGCCCCAAGCATTACGTTGATAGCTAATCACTGCCGCCAATTCTTGGTCACTCAGTTGGTTGCCAAACGCCTGCATTGCCGTACCAGAGCGACCATTAACAACGACCGCCAAATGCGCGCTAACTTCACCTGTTGCAACAGGGCTACCTTTAATGGCCGGAAACGCACCCGGAATACCTAACCCCGTTGGTTGATGGCAAACCGCGCAGCGCTCCATGTAAATTTTCTCCCCCATTACCATCAGATCATCCAGAGACATTGAACTGAGGCGGGCTTTTTCTGCCTCTTGCTTAGCAACCGCAATTTCTGCTTTTTTATCCGCGAGCCATTGGTCGTATTGTTCGGGTTCCATCGCTTGAACAACAATTGGCATAAAGCCATGAGCACGACCACACAACTCAGCACATTGGCCACGATATACTCCCGGCTCATCAATACGTGTCCAAGCCTCATTGATATATCCGGGAATCGTATCTTTTTTCACGGCAAACGCAGGCACCCACCAAGAGTGAATCACATCGTCTGAAGTCAGCAAAAATCGGACTTTGCGGTCAGTTGGCAATACCAAAGGTTGGTCAACCTCAAGAAGGTAATGAGCCCCCTTGACCTCTTCACCATCAATCTGCTTTTGTGAGGTGGCTAAGAGGCTGTAAAATTCCACGCCTTGCTCGAAATAGCTGTAATGCCATTTCCATTGTGAACCAGTGATCTTAATTGTGAGGTCTGATTGAGAAGTATCTTCCATCGCAACCAAGGTTTTCGTTGCGGGTATGGCCATTGCGACCAAGATGACAATAGGAATAATTGTCCAAATGATTTCAACTTTGGTGCTTTCGTGAAAATGAGCCGCTACCGCGCCCTTCGACTTGCGATGCTTAAAAATGGCATAGAACATGGCACCAAACACCACCAGTGCTATCGCTACACAGATATAGAAAATAAGCATGTGCAGCTGATACACCTTACCACTGATTTCGGTAACACCCGGTGTCATGTTTAATACTCGTTCTGCAGAAAAAACCTGTGGGGACAAGCTGATTAACAGCCCAACTGCTGGCAGCCACAGATTGGTTACACATCTTCTCAAGAGTTCTCTCCTCTGCTTCGCTGTACTTCAACACCTCTCTGTACTTCAATACAACGAACGTGAATCGACACAAACAGCAAATTTGACTCAATTATTATGATTGTTAAATTTTTGTTATTTAAAATATTAACTAAAGGCTAGTTAGGGTTTTTGGTTTGTTCAAGGAATAATCAAAACAGATTTATAAAAGTGGTTCATAACAAAACTGTTCTAGAATAGTTTTGAATCTAGTGAAGACATTTGAATGTAACAGACGACGCTTAATACATGTTTTAGCGATTGCGCACTCATAAATGAGAATACATATCAATTATGCTGCGTACTCAAATCCATACACAAGGTGGCAATCATGATGGAAAAAGTCACGCAATGGTTATCGGCAGACCCTGATCCTAAAACTCGGGAAGAACTGCAATATCTGATTGACCATAAGAAATATGAAGAATTAGAAGACCGCTTTAAATGCCGACTCGAGTTTGGTACTGCCGGTCTTCGCGGAAAAGTTGGTTGCGGTCCAAACCGCATGAACCGTTTAGTGATTCAGCAAACCGCATTAGGTCTTGGTGAATACCTAGTGAAACAAGTCGACAATGCGAAACAGCGTGGTGTCGTGATCGGCTATGATGGTCGAACCGATTCCAAATCATTTGCTTACGACACCGCTGCGGTGCTAACGGCTTTAGGCATTAAGGTTTATTTAACTCATAAAGTCGCCGCAACCCCAATTGCCGCATTTGGTGTCAAACACTTCAATGCTGCTGCGGCTGTAGTCGTAACAGCAAGTCACAATCCGCCAGAGTACAACGGATTCAAAGTTTACTGGGAAAACGGCGCGCAAATCATTCCACCGCACGATTCTGGCATTGCAAAAGAAATTGATATCGCGACCAATCGCATGATACCACTGATGCCGCATGCCGATGCCGAACGTCAAGGTCTGCTGGTTTGGTTACGTGATGATTACTATCAAACCTATCGCAGCGCGATTAACAGCAACCCACTACTTTCAAATCACACCGACCCAAGCAGCATCTCTATTGCTTACACAGCAATGCATGGCGTTGGCGCAAACATGGCAGAAGACTTACTCCATGATGCGGGCTTTAAGAAAGTAATGAGCGTAAAAGAACAGCGCGAACCAGACGGTACTTTCCCAACGGTTAACTTCCCTAACCCAGAAGAAGCTGGCGCAATGGACATGGTCATTGAGCTTGCAGATTCTATCGAAGCGGAACTGGCTTGTGCCAATGACCCAGATGCCGACCGCTTTGCCGTTGCTGTGCGTAAACCCGATGGAAGTTACCAGATGCTCTCGGGCGACCAAGTGGGTACTCTTTTCGGTAACTACTTACTGAGTAAAACCGATGCGAAATCTCAGTTAGTGGGTAATACCATTGTCTCTTCCAGTCTACTGAGCAAAGTAGCAAAAGCGCACGGCGCAAAGTATTACCAAACGCTGACAGGCTTTAAATGGCTAACCAACATTGCGATGCAAGAGCAAAGCGATGAACACAAGTTCCTGTTTGCTTATGAAGAAGCACTTGGTTACACAGTAGGTAACACGGTTTGGGACAAAGATGGTCTGTCTGCTTTGGTCGCGTTCGCTCAACTTGCAGCAGAACTGTACAGCCAAGGTAAAACCATTTGGGATCAACTGGAAGAGATCTACCGTGAACATGGCATGTACATTAATGCTCAACGTAGTATCGCGCTTGACCCAGATTACCCGCCAGTAGGAGAACTGCTACGTGCTGAACCACCGACTAAAATCGCGGGTAAGAACATCTTAGTTACTGAAGACTTAAAACTCTCTGTTCGCACGGATAACCATGGCAACAAAGAAACCATCAACCTACCAAGCAGTGATGTACTGATTTATCACTTGGAAGGTGGTTCTCGCGTGATTGTTCGACCTTCTGGCACAGAACCAAAACTGAAATGCTATTACGAAGTGGTAGGCAGTTTTGCTCACAATGAGAGCTTTAAAAGCGCTCAGGAACGAGCTGAAGAACAGATGGCTCTGCTGATTAGTGAACACCAACACAGCTTGAGATAAGCGTTGAAGCTAACTCGGTATCATCCAGTTCTAGGAAGATAGCAGGATCAAAAAGAGACAAAAGCACTGTGTTTTTGTCTCTTTTTATTTACCACTTTTCACTGATGCACAAATAGCAGGTCTAGATTCTGTCGCCCACATTTCTGGCAATCATCAACACTTCATCGGCTGAATACAGATTCGAGATCGTGCTCTCCACTTGCGCACCCAAAGTGTCTCGATACAACTGCTGAGCGAAATTATCTGCTCTTGTCGTGACCAGTATATGCTTGAGCACTGAATCTTGCTGAGCAAGTTGTTGTTTGACCATAGGTAAAGACTCAACAATTAGCGCTTTACCAAACCCTTTGCCCTGATATTCGGGCAACACAGCAAGTTGTTCTAGTTCTAAAACCGCTTCTGGTCTAAAACCACTTTTTTGTACCCAGATGATATAACCCGCGATGGTCGATTTTTCCTGTTCTTCAATCTCAGCGACATAAATCAAGTAACGAGGAAATGCATTAAAATTACACTGCAACCATTCCAGTGAATGGCGCTGTCTTACAAACGCAGACTGGTGCACTAACGCAGCTTTAGGTAAGTCACTTTCCTGCATCAAACGTACAATCAAAATTACTTCCTCTTTACCTCTAGATTGAACGTAACCGTACCATACTTTTAGTTAATTTTTCGACTGCCCCTCCAAAGTAATGCGAAGGAATGAATTACACATAAGACCACTAAATCCAAAATTAACTTTGACAGACTTATGATTAAGGCAAAATAATTAGTACTAATAACACACTCTATTATCATTCACGCACTTAATGATTGAGTGTTTTTCTGGGTAGCGGTGGTCCCCATGAAGCCCGGCTAATATTAACAGCAAGGTTACTATGTTTTTTAATAAATCACTCCAAAAAGAAAATCAGCAATTAAAAGAAAGACTGTATTCACTGGAACAGGTTCGCGAAAGTCTCAACGCGGATATGCTCAGGTTAACACTCGATCCTCAGGGAAAAATTATTTCCGCAAACGCCAATTTTGAAAAAGAATTAGGACTTAAGTCCGATGCAATAGCAGGCGCTCACCTAACTGCGTTAGTACCCGAGAAAGCAAGGCAGTCTAAGCATTTCCAACAAATGAGAAATGCGCTTGAGCAGAAAAAACACTGGAATGGCGCTTTGCAAATTTCTAAGGTAAACCGCCAGGAAGCTTGGCTGAGAATAATTCTGCAACCTATTTTTGATATCCAAAACAAACTGACGCGCTTCTCCGTTTATGCCACTGAGTTGACCAGAACAATCTCGGCATCACGTGAACACGAAGATATGCTAAAAGCCATAAACCGTTCTATGGCAGTGATTGAGTTCTCTCTAGATGGAACCATACTTCGTGCTAACGACAACTTTCTAAAAACAATGGGATACAGCAGCAACGAACAAATTGCTGGCAAACATCACCGAATTTTCTGTGAATCAAGTGAAGTTAACTCACCAGCTTACACTGAATTCTGGAAGAAACTGGGGAGAGGTCAATTCGTATCGGAGCGCTTTAAGCGAATTGATAAACATGGGCATGTTGTATGGCTAGAAGCTTCTTACAACCCTATTCATAACGATACAGGAGATCTGTACAAAGTCGTTAAGTTTGCAACGGTTATTACCGATCAAGTGCAACAAGAACTTGCAGCTCAAGAGGCAGCGCAAATCGCTTTTAACGTATCAGAAGAAACCGGACGCCAAACGACTCAAGGACAAAAAGTCGTTACTGATATCATAAAGAAAATGGAAAATTTGGTGCGCCAAATGAAACAAGCCAGTGCTGATATAGAAGCACTCAATGCACACTCTAAAAGTATCAGTGATTTGGTTGGCAACATCAGTGGTATAGCAGACCAAACCAACCTGCTAGCACTCAATGCCGCAATCGAAGCTGCACGCGCTGGCGAACAAGGAAGAGGATTCGCAGTTGTTGCAGATGAAGTGAGACAGCTTGCTTCCAGAACGAACAGCACCACTGAAGAAATAGTCACTGTTGTTGCTGATAACATGAAGCTGACCGCCAAAGCTGTTGAGCTTATCGCGGCATGCCAATCTCAAACGGGTGAAGCATTAGATCTCTCAACACAAGCGGGTAAAGTAATAGAACAAGTTGAACAAGGCGCGATTCGAGTCGTTGAAGCCGTCCGCCAGTTTAACCAGCAGTTGTAACTTGACTCAGTAACTGTAACTCAAACGCTTAGAAAAAAGGTCTAGCAACTCGCTAGACCTTTTTATTTGCAATCTTTCACTCATCAATAAATAACGGATGAGAAGAAACTTGTTAGTGAATAGGTGCACCATTTTTCGCGTTAAATTGGCCAAAGTGCTGTTCCAGAACTTCTGGAGTTAGCTTGCCTTCTGCTTCCAAACGCTTCAGCTCAGCGACTATCGCTTTCTGTTCTTCAATACTTGGTAGTGAAACCTCAGGTTCGTTACCTACTTCTTGAGTCATCTGCTCTAGTTCTTTTTCAAAATCGCTCATTACTCTTACCTAAACTTCAAAGTTCAAAATATCAAATTCTGGGGAGAAGTTTACCCAACTCCCCAGCAGGATACTAGAGTTTAAAGCTACCAACCATCTTATCCAAACGACCAGAAAGCTCACGAAGCTCTTGGCTAGCGCCAGCCAGCTCTTCAGCCGTACCCGTTGTGATCTCGTTGATAGCGTTAATTTCTTCAATGTTCATGTTAATAGTATGAACCACTGTCGACTGCTCTTCTGTTGCTGTTGCCACTTGTGTATTTCGGTCTGAAATATCGTGGATGCGTTCCGAGATACCAATCAACACTTGAACTGCTTCGTCAGAGGAAGAAACACCTTCCAACGTTACTGATTTGCCCGCTTCCATTGCAGACACGGCATCTTTTGCATCACTTTGTAGCTGGTTAATCATCTTCTGAATTTGCTCAGTTGAAGCTGCTGTACGACTAGCCAGATTGCGAACTTCATCTGCAACTACCGCAAAGCCACGGCCTTGTTCACCGGCACGAGCAGCTTCAATCGCCGCATTTAGTGCTAACAAGTTCGTTTGTTCAGAAATACCACGAATAACATCCAGTATCGAACCGATATCTTGAGTGGTCGACGCAAGCTGGCCAACCACCTGACCAATGTTTTCAATGTCATCGGCTAAACGAGCGATCGCATCTTTTGCCTTATTCACCACTTTACGCCCTACTTCGGTATTCGACGTCGCTTGGTTTGCGGTCTCCGCAGCAGTCGCAGCGTTAGAAGCTATCTCACTGATGGTTGCACCCATTTGGTTAATGGCTGTCACCACCTGAATAGTCTGGTCGCGCTGCTGCTGACTGTTGTCATGTGTAGTATGCGCTTTGGTTGAAACTGTTTCTGCGGCTACTTGCAATGCATTACTGGTTGAAGCCACTTCTTTCATTGACTGATGGATCTTTTCAATAAAGCCGTTGAATCCAGTTGAAAGTTGAGCAATTTCATCGTTACCCAAAACTTCAATTCGTTGTGACAAATCGCCATCACCCTTACCTAAATCCGTAAAGCGAATGGCAATCTGACGGATCGGGTTAGCAATACTGCTTGCCAAAACCAAGCCCATCGCAATAAAGATTGCAGCGACAATCAGTGTAGTAATCAACATGCGTTGAGCTACGTCGTTCAAGTCAGCGAACACTTCGTTAACTGGCACCGTACCCACAACAAACCAATCCATAGACTTAACGTAGAAGCTTGCCACGAACACATCGGCGCCTTCATGTTGAGCGGTAATCAGGTTAAAGCCAGTCTTGTTCAGCAACTTGTTGGTTTCCGCGCCAAACAGTTGAGTCAGCGTTGATTTTGCCTTCGACTTTTCACGGTGGATCTGAACTTCGCCTTTCGCGTTAGTCAGGAACACATAGCCTGTCTGCTCAATCTTATAACCGTTTAGCAGCTTCACCATGTCATCCATAGATTTAGAAAGGCCAGACATAGTGTCACCATTCACGTCCTGATAGTTGGCGAACATCTTCACCTCACCAGTCGCTTCTTGGAACATGCTTACCATGGTTGGGTTACCGGAACTTACAAACGCATAAAACCAGCCATCTTGCTGTTTGTTCAGTTCACGAAGGAATCCATTTTGGTTCCAGTAATAAGCGGTTTTGCGGTTCGCCACTGACGCATCGTTCAACTTGAACTGGGCGCGAATGTTGTTTAGCTGCTTGACCAACATTGCTTCATCACCAGAATCGACATTCTTGGTGGCAATGGCCTTTTTAATAAATTCACTGTTGGTGATCTGCTGTGCTGCCAATAGAAGATGTGTCACTTCGCTATTGATTGAGCTGCTGATCTGTTCCAGCATCGATGGGAGTTCAATATCCACTAATCGATGCTCTAATACATCTCTTGCCTGACGTTGTGCCATGACCCCGACAATGATCGTCGAAGCCAGCACTGCAAAGGTAATCCCTGCCACTACCTTCGTCTTAATGCTGACATTGCTAAATTTGAGCATCTATTCTTTACCTATTTTGGCGATTTGTTTTAACGAACGTTGTATCGACTTTAAAACACAATTCTTTATGGTAAGACAGCAATTAATTCACTCCATTTATCAATCAAATGAGTCCAGAGTTAACTTGTGCATTTATTTCATTGAAATGGTTTAGAAAAGTTGAATGAGCCTCCATATGTTGACCATTACAAAGTTCTTTATGATTAATTTGCTCAATAAACAATCAAACGAACAAATATCTCATCGAATAAGGAACTTTTTCGGTTACAGGCTCACTAAGAACAAGATTATCAAGGAGAGTAGGATTTCATGCAGTCAGAAACCTTTCATTCGCTACAGCAGCATTTAAACCAACAGGTCATTGGTCAATCCGCTTTAGTTGAACAACTTCTAGTCGCCCTCTTGGCCGATGGTCACATTCTGGTAGAAGGGCCTCCAGGGCTAGCAAAAACTCGTGCGGTTAAATCGTTGGCAGACTGTATTGAAGGGGATTTCCACCGTATTCAGTTCACTCCTGATTTACTGCCAGCTGACCTGACGGGCACTGACATCTTCCGTCCTGAGACCGGTGAGTTTACATTCCAAGCAGGACCGATTTTTAACTCCCTCGTTCTTGCAGATGAAATCAACCGCGCACCAGCAAAAGTTCAGGCCGCGATGCTTGAGGCAATGGCGGAAAAACAAATTACCGCTGGTAGAAAAACGTATCGTTTACCAGAGCTATTTCTAGTCATGGCAACGCAAAACCCGATTGAGCAAGAAGGTACGTATCCGCTACCAGAAGCTCAACTTGACCGATTTTTGCTGCATCTCAATGTGGATTACCCTGATGCCGAGCATGAGCTAGAAATCCTTCGTCTTAACCGTGGTGAAGCTAAAGGTGAAGCCTCGCAGACTCTGCCAAAAATTTCTCAAGAGCAGATATTTGCTGCGCGCCAAGAAGTACTGAATATTCATATGGCTGAAACCATCGAGAAATACTTGGTACGTTTGGTTATGGCAACACGTAAACCTGAGCAATACGACGCCAAACTGGCACAATGGCTAGAACTGGGAGTGAGCCCTCGTGCCACAATTGCGCTTGATAGATGTGCTCGTGCTCGAGCTTGGCTGCAAGGCCGTGACTATGTAAGCCCAGAAGACTTACAAGCAATGGCGTTTCCTGTGCTTCGACATCGCTTATTGCTCACCTATCAAGCACAAGCCGAAGGCGTACACCCTAACCAAGTGATTACCCACTTACTTGCTCTGGTTGGCAGTGCGTAAGGCAGCATGATGTCTCAGTCATTAAAACAGTTGTTACCTGCAAATTCAGATGGCGTTCACCTGTGCTTGGAAGAGCTACTGCCTTACAAACAACATACGGTGAAATGGCTACCACCTGCCAAAAGTTTATGGTCGCAACTGTTAGGTCAGCACCAGAGCAAACAACTGGGGCGCGGTATGGATTTCGCGGAGGTTCGGCAATATCAACCGGGCGATGATATTCGTGCAATTGACTGGCGCGTTACCGCTCGCACAGGAAAACCACACACCAAATTGTTTTCAGAAGAACGGGAAAAGCCCGTAATTCTGTACGTGGATCTAAGTGCCACTATGCAATTTGGCTCCTCACTGCTACTGAAGTCCGTGCAAGCCGCTCATATGGCGAGCTTACTCAGTTGGTTATCAGTTGCAGAAAAAGACCGTATTGGTGCCGTTATTGATACAGGTTCAAGCCTCGTTGAGATAAAACCAACTCGCAGAAATAAGGGTCCACTGCATATCATTGCTCAACTGGTTGAGTGTCAGCATCAAGCTCTCACTCAAGCATCGGTACCCAGTTCAATGCAAACCGTTTTGATGACATTAAACCGTCTCTGTCCTAAAGGCAGTGAGGTAATAATGATCAGTGATTTTGTTAATTATGAGGATTCTTTTAAACCATTATTCAACCAGTTACGTAAGCATAACCGCGTGAGATTAGTCCATATTTTTGATCCATTAGAGCAAGGTGAGACTAAATTTAGAGGAATTGAACGAGTAAGTAATGGCAAAAATGCGTGCTGGCTTAACTTTTCGTCTAAATCTGATCGCCTAAGCATCAAAAATGCCTTTGATTCTCAGAAATTAGAATTAGAATCATTGTGCCAATCTATGGAAATGGACTACCGATCTCTTTCTAGCGATATATCTTTGCTACAACAACTTTCTGGATAATTTAAAAGATATGCAAGAATCATCAAATCTACTCAATCTTAGCGATTTGCATTTACCTGAAGTACCTTCTTGGCTACCACTTTCTTGGGGATGGTGGGCAAGTCTATTGGCCATAGTCGTAGTACTGGTCAGCATCGCATTAATTGTCCGTGCTAAGAAGAAACGTATGGCGCCCAAAAAAACCGCTTTACGTTTACTAAACCCAGCACTAGGACATCAGACTCCATCATCAGCGATTGAGTTAGTTCGTCAAGCAGCGTTATGTTACTACCCACGTGAGCAAGTCGCTCATTTAACTGGTCCAGATTGGTACGCATTTTTAGATTCCCAAGTGGATACACCTCTTTTCATGAAGAATGAGGAAACTTGGCAAAAGGCTTTGTATCAGAAACAAAAAGTTGAAAATGCACAAGAATTGGTCGCAGATTGCTATCAATGGGTAAACACAGCGTTGCCGCCGCAAAAAAGGAGAAATTTGAGCGTTGGCAAACATTGAATTTGTATGGTGGTGGCTAGCTGTATTACTGCCTCTACCATTCGTTATTAATCGATTTTTACCTCCTGTAAAGGAAAGGGCAGCCATACAGTTGCCCTATTTACCGCCACAAAACTCAATAGCAAAACCAAAACAATGGTTGGGCAAGCTATTGGCGCTACTAACCTGGCTGTGTCTGCTCACTGCTGTTTGTCGCCCCGTCTGGTATGGTGACCCTATAACAACGTCTCCAAAGCATCGCGATCTGATGCTGGTTGTCGATCTCTCTTACTCAATGAGCCAAGAGGATATGGAATACAATGGCAATTACATTGACAGGCTAACAGCGGTTAAGAATGTCCTCAGTGATTTCATCAGCAAGCGTGAAGGCGATCGTTTGGGTTTAATCTTCTTTGCTGACCACGCATACTTACAGACACCACTTACTTTGGATCGCCAAACGATCAGTCAACAGCTCAACCAAGCGGTACTCCGCCTGATTGGTACCAAAACCGCCATCGGTGAAGGTATAGGTCTGGCAACCAAAACTTTTATTGATAGCGACGCACCACAGCGTGTCATGATCTTGCTCAGTGATGGTAGCAATACATCTGGTGTTCTTGACCCAATCGAAGCTGCCAAAATCGCAAAGAAATACAACTCCACTATCTACACTGTCGGCGTAGGTGCAGGTGAAATGATGGTTAAAGAGTTTTTCATCACTCGTAAAGTCAATACCGCTCAAGACTTAGATGAAAAGAGCTTAATGGAGATCGCTAAGATAACTGGTGGTCAATATTTCCGCGCTCGTGATGCGAAGGAACTCTCAACAATTTATGACACTATCAATGTACTGGAACCAATTAGCCAAGCAACTCAAACATGGCGTCCGCAAAGTGAGTGGTTTGGTTATCCATTAGCGCTTGCTTTACTTCTGTCTGTAACTTTGTTTGTCGTAAGGAGAAACCATGTCTGATTTCACACTCCTTACACCTTTTTGGCTGTTGGCACTTATTCCATTAGCTGCAATAGTGTTTTGGCTCTCAAGACGTAAGCAAAACCAAGGGCTTATTGCAAATCACATAGCTAAAGCTCTGGGTATCGAAAATCGACATCGAACTCAATCCGTTATTTCACTAATAGCACTAAGCTGGTTGGTGGCGGTGATTGCATTATCAGGGCCGAGTTTTGAGAAACAAACGCGCCCAAGCTATACCAATAGCAACGCGCGTATTCTTATTATGGATATGTCGTTGTCACTCTACGCGACGGATATTAAACCTAATCGCTTAACTCAAGCTCGCTACAAAGCGCTCGACTTACTCAAAGGTTGGAGTGAAGGCAGCACAGGTTTAGTCGCTTATGCGGGTGATGCGTACACTGTCAGTCCGTTAACGAGTGATAGTGCTACTATTGCGAATCTACTTCCTAATTTGTCCCCCGATATCATGCCTTATCAGGGAGCCAATGCCGCATCGGGTATCAAGCAGGCTATTGAGATGCTTAAGAACGCAGGTCTTGCGCACGGAGATCTCATTTTACTTGCCGATGATCTTGATGAGCGGGAGCAATCAGACATCGAAAACGAGTTGTCAGGAAGTCATTTCAAGTTGGTAATATTGGGTATTGGCAGTGCGGCTGGTGCTCCTATTACACTCAGCGATGGCTCTTTACTAAAAACAGATAATGGTCAAACTGTTGTTGCTAAAACCAACTTTGAAGCGATGCAATCTTTAGCGAGAAGTGTCAATGGTGTATTCACTCCCTATCAGGCCAGTGGTCAAGACGTAGAACGCATCTTATCCGAACAAGGTTTGCAGCATGACGCCAGCAAGAAAGACATTAAAGAAACTCTGACCGAGAATGTTAATAATGGCTATTGGCTACTACCTCTTCTAATCGTTCCAGCGTTGTTACTGTTTCGCAGAGGGATGATTTTTGTCTTACTCCTAACCACCGGGTTTAGTTTTATGTCACCCAACGCGAGTGCGGCTTCTCGATTCGACACAGGTTCTCCATGGAAAAACCGCAATCAACAAGCAATGGAATCTTTTCTCGCCAAAGACTATCAAAGCGCCAGTGAGAAGTTTACCAACTATGAGTGGCAGGGCGTAGCTCGTTATAAGAACAACGATTTTAAAGGCGCAATTGAAAGCTTTTCCAAAGTAGACAAGCCGTCTGCAAGAACACAATACAACCTTGCCAATGCTTATGCTCAAAATGGTGACTTAGACAAAGCCAAAGAAATGTACCAGCAGGTTTTGCAGCAAGATCCAAGCAACCAAGATGCAAAACACAATCTTGAAGTCATCGAACAAGCTCAGCAACAGCAACAGCAACAGCAACAGCAACAGCAACAGCAACAGCAACAGAAGTCTCAATCTCGATCGGACTCTGAACAATCACAAAACGATTCATCACAACAATCTGACTCGCCCTCTTCGCAACCAAAGGATGAGGAGCAATCCCAAGAGCCTAATCAGCAAAACCAAAATTCACAAGATCAACAAAGTGAAAGCTCTCAGCAACAGAACAAGCATAATGAATCGGAACAACAAACTGCTAGTCAAACACAAACGCAGAGCAAACAAAATGAGCAAACAGATCAGAATTCACAACCTAGTGAAGAGCCTAGCGCTGTAACTTCAACAACGACCGAAGACATAGACCCAGAATTAAGAAAGCTTGAACAAGTTGAGAGCACCCGTGATCCAAGCCTGTTATTGCGCTCCCAATTGTTTCTTCAAGCTCAGGGCAAACAGCCTCCACAATCTAATGGTAAAAAGTGGTAACGATGAACGCATTACATTCTCCATTCGCTAACATTCCTCGAATGACTTACCTTTCTCGGTTTGGACGAGCCGCTTTCTGCTTCGTTCTTGCAGCTTGTAGTCTGTATAGCTTTTCCGTTGAAGCAGCATCCTTTTACGCTAGTGTCAGTAAAAACAAAGTCGTCAAAAATGAAGTATTCCAGCTACGCTTGGTTAGTGACGAAAAAGCCTCATCTGACGATATTGATTTCACCGTATTAAACCCTGATTTCTTATTAGGTCGACCAAGTTTTGGCTCGTCGATTAATATCGTTAACGGCTCTCGCAGCAACAAAAGCGAGTGGACTATATCAATCGCGGCTACTCGTATGGGTATTATCACAATCCCAAGCTTTGAATTGAAAGGGCAAAAAACTCAACCCATTGCAATTCAGGTAACACAAGATGAGCAGGCTCCTGACGTCAAAGATCTGGTTGAAGTACAGACTCAGCTTTCAACATCGGAGCTCTATCCTAGTGAAAGCGCCATTTTGAAAGCCCGCTTGATTATTAAAGCGGATCCGCGTCGTCTGCAAAACCCAACTGTGTCACCACCTGCCGTTGAGGGGCTTGAACTCAACGCTGCAAGTGAAACGAACCAATATCAAACCATTCTCGATGGTGTCGAAGTCACCGTCGTTGACCAAGACTTTCGTATCACAGCAAAAGAAGCAGGAAACTACCAACTTAGTGAGCCAGTCTTTAAAGGCACACTTGTCTATGGTAATAGCTACAATGGAGGAACACGTTTAGTTCCTATAGAAACCAAAGCAAAAACATACTTAATTACCGTCAATCCGCAGCCTGCTAACTATCGCGGCATTTGGCTACCCACCAACGAATTAAATCTGACACAAAAATGGAGCGACAGTCAGGGGAGTACTATTTCAGGTAACAGTTACAACACACAAGTTGGAGAATCCATTACTCGAGAAGTAAACCTGCAAGTTTCTGGACTGACGCAAGATCAATTACCAAACATTAAGGTTAACTACCCTAACTCGTTAAGTATTTACGATGAAAAACCCCAGTTCACAACTCTAAAAAACGGAGATGTGGTAATGACAGTAAAACAAGTACTGATCCCACGCCAAAGTGGTGATGTTGTGTTACCCGCAATATCTGTAGATTGGTGGAACAGTGCTACTAAACAGCAGCAAGCAAGTGTGGTTTCAGGACTCACCTTACATGTGAAGCCAAACGATACCCCCCTCGTTGCCGCACCTACACCGATTCAACCATCTGCACAGGTAGAAACCATCAGGGTTAAAGATGCGGGTTTATGGCCATACATAACAGCATTGTTCGCGATTCTTTGGGCTATCACTAGTGTATTCGCGTGGCGTTTAAAGTCGTCTTCCGTATCAAACAAAGCAACAGTAGACAAAGTAACAACAAATGAGTACCAAGCAGCCAAGAGTGCTTTATCTGGCAATCTTGATGGTATTACTATTACAGCATCAGTGAAAGCATGGCTCGATACGGTAGAACTTGAAGCTGGAGAGTCCGTTGCTATCAATAAAGCGCTGAGCGAGATCAATCAGGCGCTTTACTCATCGACACCTCAAGAGTTGAAAACACAAGATCTAGAATCGTTAATCGAACAGATTCAGAAGCAACAAATAAAACGTCGTAAAGACAAACCAACCGCCCTAGCTAAACTTTAACACTTTAAAGCCGCAACTTTTTTGCGGCTTTAATAACAGATAAGAGCATGAGTATTGCGCTATCGATAGGTGGCACAATACTCTGAAATGACAATAATAGATTGGCAATCCACTCATGTTAGAAAAAGAAAACCTCATAAAACTTGCTCGCATACAAATGCCTTTTGGGAAATACGCTGGCCGCGTTCTGATTGATTTACCTGAAGAGTACCTGCTGTGGTTTGAAAAATCCGGCTGGCCTAACGGTGAGTTAGGAGCACTCCTTCAGCTCTGCCTTGCTTTAAAAATTGAAGGATTAGATAGCGTTATTAAACCATTGAAAAAGATGTAATTTATTGGAATATTCGTAAGTCTAAAGCCTATACTGCGAACGCCAATTAGAATGTGCCATCGCGAAAAATTAATTAGAAGAACTGCATAACCACTGAAATGATAGACACCTTTTAGTTAGGCAAATTCTTGCACAGTTGTTATTTTTAATGGCACTTTCGACTTTCTAAGTTTTGATTTAACATAGCTTATAGGACGGGAAACGCGTGTGATTCATCTTGAGTAAATACCACTAAAAATAACGTTGGAATTGATATGTTAGCCGCTAATCTCTTGAGGAGTGATAACTTTATATCTCCCCTTACCTGCGATTTTTGCCTGATACATAGCTTTATCTGCTAAGTGAAGGCAGTCATTTAAATTCAGTTTTTGAGTATCAACAAAAACGACCCCAATACTAGCGCTAACGTTCGCATTTAGCCCATGCAGCGAAGGGAGTTTAACTTCAGAAAATAGCTCTATCACTTTCTCTGCAACATTTAACACTTGGCACTCATCACTGTATTCTTTAATAAGCAGAGCAAATTCATCCCCACCAACACGAGCAACGTCATAAGGTCCTATTGTGTCTTTAAATGCCTGAGCAACTAATTGTTTTAGACTTATTCCAAACTCTGAAAGAACAAGGTCACCATAGGTATGACCATGGTTATCGTTGATAGACTTAAAGTTATCCAAATCAATATAGATTAGTGCTTTCATAGGTTGATGGGATAATTGCATCGAGTGGTAGAGAATGGAGTTAAAACTAGAGCGGTTGGCCAACGTAGTAAGAGAATCAATATAAGCAAGCTCACTTATTCCCTCATCATGCATTTTCATTATGTATTCATCCATTTGCATCTGGAAGTAAATCAAAATGTGGCACATTCCACTTAACGCTATCATGGTAATTAAAAAGCGGATACTGGTAATGGTAGAGTATTGATAAACTGGTACATTTAACGCCAATACAACTGCAATGCTTGTAATGAATAAGAATGAAAGAACCAAGCCTTGTTTAAACTGATTAATGAAAATACCAATAGCAGCAAGAGGATATACCCACAAAGCTCCGGTGCCTTCGTAGCCACCAGTTAACACTAAGAATAGGCTTAACGAATATATTATTATCGTTAGGCAAATCAAACCCAACTCTTTCCAGCGTGGCAGTAGCCAAATCGTTAAACAACTAAAACCAGTGTATAAGGCTAAAGTTATGGATAGAAGCGTTTCACCTTTATAAAAACAAAAAGCAGAAAATATTCCTAAAAAGACGATACCAAACACGGTTAAAGCAGAAATCATTGTTTGTTGTCGATGATGTTTAGTTAGCACCACTTCAGATAGTCTATCTGCTACAAAGCTATGAATATTTTTGTTAACCACAAGTTCCTCTAGGATTTTTTATTGCATGATGCATAGGTTCATTCAAAAACCAACAGATATTTCAATTTAACGTACATAACAAAGCGATATTAATCCGAATAATTATTGATAATTTTTATGTTTTCATTGTAATACATGACTAAACACCTCTTCAACTTTACCTTGATTTAAGCATTGAAGAGTTAAGAAGTGGGGAGCCTATCATCCATATTTATAATATTAACTGAGTATTCACTTTTCCTTCTTCTGTGTCTTGCCTAGAATGATTAACGCAAATCACGTTTCAACCTCTTCTAAGATAGTATTTTGCTAGAAATCGCGCATAATCTCGCTATACAACACTCTAAGAAGAAATGACCTATGGCTGATTTTCAATACTACTTCCATCAACTCCCTTGTTTTAACTGTAAAAAAACCAAAGTAAGTACAGATCTTGGTTGGTTAACCGCTGCAATGAAAGATGATGTTTTAACTCAAGTGGCTGCAATAATCGCACAAGGCGACGTTGAACCGGATCTTATGGTGAACGTAACCTGTACGAAGGATGAAGCCCGTGATTACTTGTTGCTGAATTTCTACGGTTACTCAGAAGAAGAGCTGGCGAATCAAGTTGAGGCGGAAGATGAACAAGAAGTAGCAGATGAAATAGCAGATCTACTAGCAGAAAGTAACGATACAGTCGTCTTTGAACACGAAATCGCATTACAAAGTTGTACTGATTGCGACATTGATGAATAGTCAAACTAAGCGTAATCATTAAGTTAAACACATTCATCAAATATAAAATGATGATCTTGTATGTAAGGCGTTAGCAGAGTCGAGTCTGCTAGCGCCTTTTTCATTTCTGCGGTTATTAGTAGAGTACAATCCAAGTTGATTGATATTGCTTTGTGCCTATCGCAACCGGCAATACCTAAAATCATTCATTAAATTGTTTATTTAGTAAATGGCTCACTTTTGCACAAAGCCATTTCATTCAAGTTTAACCGCGACTTTTCGCGAGTAACTGATTCACTTGCCCTTTAGCCGTCTTACTTATGGTCTGCATAAGCTCAAAACTTGGTTTGATGATTCCAAAGTGCTCTATATCGGCGATCATTTGTAGCCAAAGTCTGGCGGTCATTTGTGCATCGGCTAACGCCCGGTGAAAAACTCCGTTGTTTTCGATGTTTTTGTAGCGTACAAGCTCACCAAGTTTGTGTGAAGGCGCATCTTGAATCAGCCTTCTTGCCACCAGCAAAGAACAAGCGAACTCTCCTGAATAGCTGCGGTTGATTCTCTCAAGCTCTGCGTCTAGAAATCGCTTATCAAACGAAGCGTTATGAGCTATCAAGTTCTCATCAGAAATGAAGTCACTAAATGATGCCATTACCTCGTCACAGCTCGGAGCCATACGTAACATGTTATTAGTGATACCAGTATAGTTTTCAATGAATGAACTGACTCTGAAGCCTGGATTCATTAGCTGCTGAAAACTATCAACAATTTCCCCATCAACTAATTTAACCGCACCTATTTCAATTGCTCGATCACCAAGGTTAGGAGAAAGACCTGTAGTTTCAAAGTCGAGAACTACCACAGAATTTGCTTGAGGCATGAGGTTTTCCAACTAAACAATAATGTGCATGAGTATCACTAAAAACAGTGGAAAAAGAAAGGCGATGACGCTTCATAGAAATAGCTAGTTAGCTTAGAGTAGCTGCTGAGAGTTTCGTTCAACACATCTAGCTATTTAAGTTTAACAACCAGATAGGAAAACTTAATTTCCATGAACAAAAATACAAACTTGATTTATATCAATAAAGTGTCATAGCAAATAGGAGTACGTTTGATCTGTTCAAATTTTTGAGGGATTAAAAATGACAACGTCTAAAGTATTCTTAAGGAACGTTTTAGGACTATTACTTATCATGTCTGCAGTGCTCGCTGGACTATATATATTGTTAGATATATTGGCGCTATTTGCCTATATTAATCATGAGGATATTATTGCAGGACTCTTTATACATGACTCCTTCTACCTTTTATTTTTCTTTATACCGCCCTACTTTATCGGCAAATACATCAATCGCCCAGATACAATAAAAGAACTTGAAGATTACCTCCTACAGAAAAGTAAAACCGAGCATTACTAACGTAGAATATAGAGATATATAAGTTTCTTAGGTGCGTATGGGTAACTAATAGTTCACTTTAACGACTGATCTTTCGTTGGTAGAGAGTTTAACTTCACCTTCATTAAGTTAATAATAAAGTTGTTAACATACGCAGATAATTAGCTCATAAATCCAAAAGCTTTGCCTATACTTTAGCTATATTAGTACATCGAATATGGATATCTTGATGGCAGAACAAAATATTGGGCAGATTCTTCAGGCTTTTAACAGCATCGAATCTAAGATCCGTGAACAAAGTGGATTGCTGAAAGATCTCACCGCTCAGGTTAAAGTTCTCGAAGGGCAAAACAAACTACTCGTACAGCTTGTACACCAAATGAAATCGCCTTCCCCTGCTCCAGCAGAACAGATCGACCCATTAAAAGCAGAATTTCAAAATTCCGTGACGAAAAGTTTGAAGTCGATTGAAGAACAATCGAAAAAAACCATGGATATGATTAAAGCCAATGGCGCTGGAAAGAAACGAGTGTGGCCTTAATTGGCTTGATTTTAAACTAAGAATGAAGCTGAACAGTTAAATAATGGAACGATTTAAGCTTCATCACTCTCGCCATTAAGTGATTTTATTTTATTGATATAAAATATCCATTTCTTCCATTTTCTTTCGCTTTATAGAGTGCAGTGTCAGCATTTTGCAATAAGGTGTCTATATATTGCCCTCGAACATACATAGCTCCGCCTACACTCACAGTAATTGAGAAGCACTCAGAAAACTTATGTTTGGATATTTGAGCACATAAGCGATGTGCCATCTGGACCAGATCGCGCTCGTCGACGTTCACTAATAGAACAAGAAATTCATCTCCCCCCCAACGTGCTGCCATGTCATAAGAACGAATGGTTTCTTTTATGATCTTTGCCATTGCTCTCAATGATTCATCACCAGCGGCATGACCATAGGTATCATTAATCTCTTTGAACCAGTCAATATCAATCCACAACAAACCGAGTTGAATGCCTTTACGATCAGCAAGATTGATACTACTTTCTATGCGTTCAGTCATACCACGTCGGTTATAAAGCTCGGTTAAAGGATCTATTTGAGTAAGCCGCTCTAACTCCGCAGTCCTTTCTAAAACTTTACGTTCCAATTCGCGCTTTGACTGCAATACGGTTTCAGCCATTTGAATAAAATGATTAATCACTCTTCCCAACTCTCCCCGTCTTCGGGTAGTGATTTCAGAACTAGGATTCTTTCCCTTTTCAAATAAAACTAAAGCCTTATCTAATTCACTGATTGGGTTTAATACCAGGCGGTTTAACACTAAATTCATCATCATCAACGCAATCAATAAAGTGACGATGAACACGACGACAATCTTGGTGAAATGTGAAACTGGAAGAAAAAGATTCAAATCGATCAGAGTGATTTCGTACCAATCAATTTCAGGTAAATAAACTAAACCAACCAGTTGTCGACTGCCTCGTATATCTACGAATGTCGTTGCAACTTGTTTTTCTCCAGCTTCAAGTTCTCGCATCAATTGATAAATGGCTTCTAACTCGCTTCGTTTTTCGAAAATCAAATCGATAGACTTATGAGAACCCTCTGCTTTTGTCACGGATCCGAAGTCGATCATTGCTTTATCACGATGAAGTTGAATCGCTCCCGAGTGATCCACAAACAAACTGTGTATACCTGGTTCATCCTCTTCAACAACGGTTTTTAAAAAAGTCGTCAAATCTAGACCGGTACCGACCATACCAAGGGTCTTGTCTCCATCTTTAATAAGTACATCAATCCAAAGCTTAGTTAACCCTAACTCAACATCTGGATTGACGTTGATATGAATATTCCTGTTCTGATCAATTATACTGTAAAACCAACTATCTTCTTGCTTACTAGGGTCCAAAACATAACGAAACTCTTTGCCTTTAAATTCATCTTGGGCATTGTTATGGTAATAGTGACCATTGCTTAATAACGCAACAAAGTAGCTCTTATTTTGGAAATTCTGGCGATAACTCTCAAGTTCATCGAGCGCAACATCTTTCAGTACTTCATTATGAGGATGATGTGCCCACTGCTTAATAACGTTGGAAGTGGCGAGTTGACGAGAAAGCGCAAGTTCACGAAGAATAGGTTGAAGCGTACGGCTTTTATCGTAGAGAGCCTGTTTGGTAATAAATCGCGGAGCCCATTGTTCAATGATACCTTCAGCCAGTGTTCTTACGGACCAAGATACCGCCCCCGCAGTGACAATAAACACCAGAGCAGTAACTATCATAAACTGAGGCTTTAACTTCATTACCCTCTCCAGTGAAACTTTGATGCTTGTACGTCTACTTCAGCCGATTTAGACATCGCTAATAAAAAGATGAGATGTGTGTTAGGTTAACTATTAGTTAACTACAGGCTTTGTGTAATGCAGTAGCGCTACTAAATGAAAGTGGAATCTACGGCATATTTATACACCTTGGCTAACCTATTTTTTGCATAAGTATGAGTTATTCGACGAAGATTAAATAACGCGAGTTCAAATTAACCGTACTTCATACAAGCAACATCTTGATAACTGTCTATCTTTATAGAATAAGAAAAAGAACGGAAATTTTAGATGCGCTTACATAACAGCCTTCCAAAAATCATTTTTATCCTTATATCTTTTGGGGTGCTGATAGTTGTCACCGAATTCTTAACCAGAGAGGTGATTCTATTTGGTCAAACGGAGACTATTGCATTAACTAACGCAAAACAGAAGACCAAAGAAAGAGAAGATTTTCTCGCCCGCTTTTTTGATGACTCTCAAAACACTATCCATTCAATACGAGCAAGTGAATCTTTTAATCAGTTCCTTAATAATCCAACCAGTTCCAAAAAGAGCTTTGAACAATTGGCACTCACAATTGCAGAAAGCCAGCACGATATAATGAAAATCCGTTATATCGATAATAAGGGAATGGAAGTTATCAGAATCGACAGAGATACTCTGGGAGATTCAGCAAAAATAGTTGAAGAAGGTAAGCTACAAAATAAAGCCCATCGCTATTTTTACTACGATTCTATTGAGAAAAAAGCGGATCAAGTTTGGTTTTCGAATCTCGATTTGAATGAGGAAAATGGTCGCGTTGAAATTCCCTACAAGCCAACATTGCGAGCCATCATGCCACTCTCCTATAAAAATGACTTCTATGGAATTTTAATTGTTAACTACTTTCTCAAACCGCTGTTTGACACCTTTGCTAATGCTCCATTGTATCACTCAATATTAGTGGACAGTGATGGAGAAATCCTGATTCACTATGATCAAAAAAGAAATTGGAGTCGCTACAGTGGGGGCGATAATATCTACGCAGATATACCCGAATTTAACAAACTCATTAATAATGATACTTACGAAACGCCCAATTATTTTTCCAGGAAGCTCAATCTCCCAGCGCCCCAAAAACTCTATTTAGTTCTTTCACTCAATAGTACTTATAGTAACCTTCAGGAAACACTGTCTCGAAAAAGCTTCTTATACAACTCAAGTATAACCCTGCTTATAACTGTGATATTTGGTTTCATTTTTGCAAGAGTGTTAAATAAATTCTTTACCGATTACACCAACCGTGGAAATTACATTGAAAAGTTGATGGACCTCAACCTACGGATCAATAACTTACATTTGAAAAACAAAATATATATGGATATGGCGAGTGACGGAATTCACATCCTCGATAAACATGGCAATGTCGTTGCTTTCAGCCACTCTTTCGCAGAAATGCTCGGATATAGCGATGAAGAAACGGCAAAACTCAATGTTCGAGATTGGGAAGCGATTATTAAGCCTGAAGATATCCTAGCAACAATGGCAACGTTCGGTACTGAATCGAAAAAACTGGAGACCCAGCATCGCAGAAAGAACGGTGCAATCATTGATGTAGAAATTAATGCCAAATGGATAAAGACAAGTGATGGCAACTTTTTCTATGCATCATCACGAGATATTACTGACCGTATACGCCTAGAAAAAGAACTGCACAAACTGGCAACGACAGATACGCTCACGCAACTACCAACTCGCCGTGTATTCATGGAGAAGCTCGCTGCCGAATTAGAGAGATACCACCGAAGCCAGTGTGACAACGTCACTGTAATATTTCTCGACCTAGACCACTTCAAAGTGATTAATGACACTTACGGTCATGGCGCTGGTGACAAGGTATTGGTCGCCGTTGCGAATATCTTGAGCGATGAAATCCGCAAAGTCGATTCTGTCGGCCGTTTAGGTGGAGAGGAATTTGGGTTAATTTTAACAGGTACTTCAACCGAACTCTCAATCCACTTTACTAACCGTATACGTAAACGAATAGAAGAATGCCCAGTGGTATTAGAGCATGACATTATTCATTGTACCGCAAGCATGGGCATTACTATGATCAACCAGCTCGATACCGATGTTGATAAAATTCTTGAGCGGGCAGATAAAGCGCTGTACAGCGCCAAACATTTAGGGCGAAATCGCGTGGAAGTGTATAAAGAACTTAGCCAAGCCTCTTCTAACTAAGTGCTTCATGCTTGGTCAGTGCTTAGCTAAGATTTCCCCTTACAAGTGCCTGTGTGTTCTGTTTTAGCATCCGAATGAATTTGGATTCAATTTCATTCAAACTCACTGTGTCTGGTGTCACCAAATACATATCCGTCACAGGTAATGACTCGTACGGCGGCAACGCCCACAAAAGCTCTTGTGCAACAAACGGCTTGGCACTTTCCACGGTTAACGCTCCAAAGCCGATTCCGGTCATGATTAAACGACGCACCTCTTCAAGGTTTGAAGATACCGCCACCAACTTACCCCAGAACTGTTTTTGATCTCGGAACTGCGCGATAGCATCTAAGCCTTCTCCGGGTTGGTCGCTTTCAAATGAGATGTATGGCAAGCCACGTATATCTTCTAGCGTCAAATCTTTGCGACCAAAACAAGGGTGTGCTCGACCACAATAAAAGCCCATCTGTTCATAGCCGATAAAATCGCATCTCACACCTGTTTTAGCGATTTTCTTGTTGCTTAATCCGATATGTAAAACACCTTCGGTCACATGGCTGACGATATCGGCACTTGGAAACGTATTGATATTGAAAATCACGTTGGGGAACAAATTATGGTACTGAGCGAGCGTAGTATCAAACGCCGGGCATTGAAGATGGCTGGCAATCTCAATCGTTAGCTCTCCTTGAATGTTATCGGTCTGGTCAACGAACTGATCCGCCATTGTTCCGACAATGCGACCGACCGATGATGCGTATTCGTACACTCGCATACCATGCAACGTAAGGGTGAATACACCTTTCTTTCGCAGTATTAATCGCTTATCAAGATGATCTTCTAATCGCTTGAGAGCATTACTCACACTCGGTTGGCTCAAGGATAATCGACGTGCAGCGGCGCTAATCCCCCCTTCATTCACAATCGTTAAAAAGGTATAGAGCAGATTCCAATCCAGATTGCGAAGTAATCGATCTTTAGCGTTCAGCATTTCGTCATCCCATTGAGTGATTTATCCATAGCGACAGGCTATGTATATCATATTTATTCATCATTATGGATATTAACTAACTTTGCACATACTCAATAAACAGCAATTTAAATCTGCAACCATTACGAAAAGGACATCACAATGGCAAAAGCAAAACTACTCAGCACTCTGCTTGCTTCAGGTATCGCACTTCTCGCATCTACTGGCGCATCAGCAGAAACACTAAAAATAGGTACTGAAGGCGCATACCCTCCATTCAACTACTACACGCCTGACGGTCAGTTAGCAGGCTTTGATATTGAGATTGGTAAAGCTCTGTGTGCCAATATGAAAATTGATTGTGAATTCGTTGCTCAAGACTGGGATGGCATTATTCCAGCGCTATTGGCTGGCAAATACGATGTGATTCTGGCTTCGATGTTCATCACTGATGAGCGCAAAAAACAGGTTTCGTTCAGCGCACCTTATCAAGCATCAGCAATGACTTTCGTTGTTGATAAAAATTCAGGCATCAAAGATGTTTCCCCTTCCGCACTGAAAGGCATGATCATCGGCGCACAAAGCTCAACCACGCAAGCAGAATACCTTCTTGCACAATACCCAGATTCTGAAATCCGTTTATATCCGACTCAAGATGCGGTCAACCTCGACTTAGCAAGTGGTCGTATTGATGCACAAGCGGGTGACATTATGCCGATGACAGATTGGATTAACTCTGACGACGGCTCTTGCTGTCAAAAAGCAGGCACTTTAATTACTGACCGCGCTTATGTTGGTGACGGTGTGGGCATGGCACTGCGTAAAGAAGATGAAGAGCTTCTAAAGCGTTTAAACCAAGCTCTAGCCAACATCATTGCTGACGGTACTTATAAGAAAATTAACGATGAGTACTTCTCCATCAACCTGTTAACGCTTCAATAAGCACTAACTAAAAGGCGTTGAAATAGCAGTATAAAGGGTGGCGTTGTGCCACCCAGTCAGAGCGAAAAGATAACTCAAAGAGACGCATGTAATGGACTATCTGATGTACCTCAGTTTTGGTGACCAAGGTTGGGGTGATGAATTACTAAAAGGCTTAGCCATCACATTAGGACTTGCCCTGTGTGCTCTACCTGTCGGTATGGTGATTGGCACTGGTGTCGCCGCGCTATCAGTAAGTCATCGCCCTGCTAGCCGTTGGTTTGCTACCACGTATACCACGGTATTACGAGGTCTACCTGAGCTGCTCACGCTGTTCATCATTTACCACGGTGTTGGGTTATTGATAAACAAAACACTGAAATGGCTTGACCCAAACAATGGCTTTTTTGAGTTAAATCCTTTCGGTGCTGGTGTGATTGCTTTAGGTTTGGTGTTTAGCAGCTATGCAGCTGAAGTACTGCGTGGAGCTTGGAAAGCGATCGATAAAGGTCAACGTGAAGCTGGCTATTCTCTTTCGATGAGCCCTTGGCTGATTTTCTGGCATATCGAACGACCTCAGCTATTACGCTTTGCTCTACCAGGATTGGGCAACCTCTGGATTAACTTGCTAAAAGATACCGCACTGGTTTCCGTTATTGCGCTGAACGATCTAATGCGCGCCGCCAACATCGCCGTTGGAGCAACGAAAAAGCCGTTTCTGTTCTATCTGACAATCTGTTTGGTTTATTGGGCAGTGTGCGCATGCTGCGAACGCTTGCTATCAAACATGGAAGCACATTCTAAACGTGGCATCCGCGTAAGCCGTTAAAGGAGGGACAATGCTAGAGTTCATTGAAAAAATAGCACCTATGCTCCTAAGCGGCGCATGGCTGACCATCAAGATCACCGTAATATCTGTTGTTATTGCAGCACTATTGGCATTACCCGCTTCGATATTTCGCATTCAGAAATCAAGACTGTACCGGACACCTGTGCAGGTTTTCATTTCTTTCTTTCGTGGTACTCCACTGATTGCTCAGCTGTTTTTGGTTTACTACGGTTCTGGTCAATTCCGTCCGTTTTTGATGGAAATGGGATTGTGGCAATTTTTTAGAGACCCGATGAACTGCGCTTTGCTCACTTTCACGCTCAACTCACTGGCGTATCAAACTGAAATTATGCGTGGTGCAATTCAATCCGTTGATGCTGGTGAAATTGAAGCTGCAAAATCAATGGGCATGAAAAATAGCCTGCTGTATCGACATATTGTTTTACCCCTCGCCTACCGAATTTCGTTCCCTGCTCTGGGTAACGAATGCATTTTAATGCTCAAAGGTGGCGCGGTCGCCAGTGTTATTACCGTGATGGATTTGATGGGACAAACTCGTCGAGCGTTCTCACAATCTTTCGATATCACAACGTATTTTTACGCCGCTGCGATGTATTTGGTGATAACCACCAGCTTTGTTATCGCTTGGCGTTTTGCTGAACGTTATCTCTACCGACACCAAGTTCAGCGCTCACCAAATAAACCGTCGGTTCAAATAAACAATCGCTCCAAAACGGCAACAACTTAATTTTTAAATCAACTAACAATTATCTACAGGGGCTGACGCTCTTGGGGATTCGCTTTACCTGAACAAGGACTTAAACGATGAATACAATTGAATTGAAAACACCTTATTTAGTATTTCTTGGTGACGCAAATGATCTCCTTATGGCTAAAGTAGCAAAAGGTGTTGCCCACTGGCGTCCAGAAAAGTGTCTTGCTCAATATCGTCTTGCTGGCGCAAAAGCCGACCTAGGTCTGCCTGAGATGAATCCTCGCGAAGCCGCTGCATGTGGTGCGAAAACCTTTATTCTTGGCTTAGCGCCTGTAGGCGGTACGCTGCCTTCTGAGTGGATTGATCTTTTAATCGATGCCATGGAAGCGGGTTTGGATATCGCAAGCGGTCTGCATATGCGTCTTAATGACATCCCACGTTTGGTAGAAGCCGCTGAACGTACGGGTCAACAATTGCTGGATGTGCGTGTTCCACAAGGCCAAATGGTATGTGGCACCGGCCTACCTCGCACTGGTAAACGACTACTCAGCGTGGGTACTGACTGCTGTGTAGGCAAAATGTTTACTACCCTTGCTATTCATCGTGAAATGCAAAAACGTGGCATCCCTGCAACGTTTCGTGCAACAGGTCAAACAGGCATTCTGATTGAAGGAAACGGCGTACCGGTTGATGCGGTCGTGTCGGACTTCATCTCCGGTATGGTTGAAACTCTAACGCCAGATAACGCGCCAGAGCACTGGGATATCATCGAGGGTCAAGGCTCTCTACTTCACCCTGCTTATGCTGGCGTAACCTTAGGTCTGCTTCACGGCGCACAGGCTGATGTCATCATCGTTTGTCACGAAGCTGGTCGTGTTCAAATGGATGAAATGCCTGGTTTTACTGTTCCAGATCTACAAACCATCATCGACATCAACCTTACTATGGGGCGCGTAACTAACCCGAATATTCGCTTAGGCGGCATTGCGCTTAACACAGTTAATCTAAGCCAAGAAGAAGCACTGGCAGAAATTGCTCGTGTAGAGAAACAGTTCGGCGTGCCTGTTGTCGATCCAGTTCGTACTGGTGTGGCTTCAATTGTCGATCAGCTTGAAGAGGTTTGTTATGCGTAAGATGTCGATTAGGGTTGAACAGTGGCCACTGCACGAACCTTTCGTCATCTCTCGCATGGCTCCGATGCTGCACGGCGAAGTTGTCGTTGTAGAAGTCGAACAGTCTGATTGTATCGGCCGTGGTGAATGTGAACGTATGGATGTATTCGAACCCGAATATCCAGACGTTCTCGCTATGGTTGAGGCATTCCAAACCGAAGTGGAATCTGGCATAAGCCGAGATACGCTGCGTGAAATTATGCCTGCAGGAGCTGCGAGAAACGCAATTGACTGCGCACTGTTTGAGCTAGAAGCCAAACTGAACAAGCAAACAGCGTGGCAAATGGCAGGTTTTGCACAAGCACCAAAACAAGTCACAACGGTGTTTACTCTGTCTCTCGATACACCTGAAAAAATGGCGAGAGCGGCAGCGCTGCAAAAAGATCGTCCAATTCTCAAACTCAAGCTGGGTCGAGAAGGTGACTTAGAACGTGTTAAAGCTGTTCGTGAAGCTGCTCCAAATGTGCGTTTGGTGATTGATGCAAACACAGGGTGGAGCTTTGAACAGCTAAAAGCCTACTTACCAGAGCTTGCTAAACTGGGCGTAGAGATGGTGGAACAACCATTGAACGATCAGGAAGAACATCTGTTGGAAACAATAACGCCAGAGTTACCGATTACCGCTGATGAATCTTGTATCGATCGTTCGTCACTCGCGAAGTTGAAAGGTCGCTATCAGGCCGTCAATATTAAGTTGGATAAAACTGGTGGAATGACAGAAGCCTTAGCTCTGCTTGAAGAAGCACAAGAGATGGGGTTTGAAATCATGGTCGGCTGTATGATCGGCACGTCATTGGCGATGGCTCCAGCCCTACTTTTGGCTCAACAAGCGCGCTGGGTAGACATTGACGGCCCTCTACTGTTATCGAAAGACCGTTCACCTGCACTTAATTATCATCAAAGTCAGGTTGACCCTAATCCAGCAGTGTGGGGATAAAACTCTCCCTTATTCTCCTCAACGCTCACCTACACGTGGGCGTTTTTGTTTTTAGCTCACCTTCGGAAATTTCTCATGAGTCAATCACAAATCCGATAATCTTTTGTGGAAAATAAAAAACCAAATCTAGAACAAATTGCATATGCCAATATCATTTAGTTTACAAATGGATGTAATTACAAAAATATCAGTAAACATTGATGATTACATCAATCTATTTCGTTCACGAAAATACTCCAAACCTTCTGCTATGTTACTCAGAATTAAAGATAAAAAGATAAGAAGGATGGAACCTATGAAGTTGAAAAATCTCGTTTTATCAATGGCTCTTGGTAGTCTTGCGATAGCTGGCTGTAATGGATCGAGCTCCAGTTCGGACTCATCTACAGGACAGGTGACAGTGTCTGGTACTGCAACGGCGCCGAGCGGAAGTGTTGCCTTACTAAGACATTACACCGCATTTGACCAATTACTCAACAGTATTATAAGTCCTGTTTATGCGTCAATGACAGGGTTGGATGTCGTAGAAAATGCGTTAGTTGAGTTAATTGAAATTGATGATGAAGGAAACCAAGTTGGTGACGTGATTGCCTCTACCTATACTTCGACAACAGGTAACTACAAAATCACCGTTCCCGACACTTATCAACTCAACGGCTCTCTGGTACTTAGGATCTCTGGAAGCAATAATCTCGAACTAAGAGCACAAGCTGTTGATAGCGAAGTTAATATTAACCCTATATCTGAATACGTACTGCAAAAGTACATTTCCTTAGATGTCGATCTTTCTGCGCTAACCCTTAGCTCTGTTGTCGAGCTATATGGAAAACTCGATGAATATGATCTGAGCAGCAGTACCGATTTAGCCACCACCTTAAGTGCTCTTGCTGAAGAGGTTGGAGAATTCGTTGAAAGTAGTATTGAAACATCATCATCATCTGACCTAGATGCCAATGAGCTTGATGGTAATTACCGTATCCTAGGGTATGAAAGCAAGTTAGTTGACAACAATACTTTAGATACTGGAATCGCCGATAATGGCATAGGCTTTAAAGCAAGACGCAGAAGCGTCAGCATTGATGGAGATAGCAATGGAAGCATTACAGCAACATACAACTCTGGCATAGCCGCCTATCGCCGTGTTTTAAATGGTGTCGATGGTGGCAGTACTTCTATGTCTGACACAAAAACAAATACCTACCCCACATCTAGCACAGACACAGGAACATATCTCGAAGGAAACGTCTTACTCTTCACATCCGATTTCGAAGAAATCATCAGTACTGATGATAACGAAGGTGAACGAGTATACCCTCAAATACAAAGATTCCAGAAAGTCAATGACAGTAACATTGCTATTAACCTATATAAAGACGCATCGGCTTTCTATGGATTAGAGGGTTCAGCAATTAATGACGATGATTTAATCGCTCATCAGGTCTATCGTGGACTACGTGTTATGGCACAAGTTCCAACGAGTATGTCTCAGTCCGATTTAACAGGAGATTTTGGCCGAGTCTATATTGAAGCGTTTGGTGATGAAAATGCGAACGTCAGCTACCTTACCGCAAATAACATTTTATCATTTGATGGCTCGTCAACCTTCAGTCATGATCAAACCACTTGGCAAGAAATTACCCGAGATTCATCTGGCACTAACAATTATGAGTCAGGAAACGATGATGCAGCTTCAGGGATTAGCATAACAGTAGATACTGATGGAAACATCTCACAACTTGGCGGTGACAACTACGAAGATGGCAATATGAACGGTTTTGTAAACGCCGATTACAACTTCCTTGCCGTTTCACAATTTGATACTGATTTAGAATCAGGTATTGATGTCGAAATAGGGACAACGCTTGCAGTCAAACTGCCGACTTCGACCCCATTAGTTCAAGGCAAGACTTACCGCATAATGACATTTGGTAGCAAGTTGGATGGAAGAGAAGTCCATTTGTTAACCAATACGTTCAACGGTAAGGCTACGTTTGTCACAGAAAGCACAGGGACCGTAACTTCAGCAGAGAACAACTTATATTTGGCGAAACTTGGTTCAGAAGATGTGACGGTAGAAGTGGACGACGAGGTTACGAGCTCTTTTACAGCGGTCATAACAAGTAATGGTGCAGCAATCCTAACATCCACTGGCACAGATGGAGATGAAACAAGTACCAGTACGTTAACTGGATACTTTAATGAAACGGCCAGTATGGGTATTTTTACCACAACTTATCAAGTGGGCAGCAATAATCCGAAAGAAATCGGCTTAGCTGTTCTAATTCAAATAGACTAACATCGTCTCAAAGCTGAATAAGCCTACAATATTGTAGGCTTATTAAATTTAAATATAAATTCACTATGAGTATCTTTTTATCCACACCACAGCCAATCGTGACTTACCTAATACTAAAATTAAATAAACGTGAAACAGAATAAAAATATAATACTTATTTTTCAAAATCTTAAATGAGATAATTATTACTTCATTGTCGACATTCTGTTTCATTTGTTGGTTTTAGATTATGCCTTCAATACACTTTTGCGGTAAAATTACTCAACAAACAAAAAGGTCAATAGTGTAGTTTAATTAAATCACTCAGGGTTGTTGAATATATTTTCATAATAAAAACATCTTTGTGATTATTTATTCGTAAACTTGTAATTTATTCATTGCCATTATCAGCACTTATTGACCTAAATTTCGAATGTAAGCTACTTCTTCTAAGGAAAGATTGGGTAGTTGCCTTTAGCTGGATGCTCTGACATAAGTATGCCTAACATTTCTTCACAGCACAGAATCGGGATTTACATCCCTAATCATTGTTCTTTGCTAACGCTAGGAGCGATCACTGAGCCTTTTGCTCGAGTGAATCAAATGCTGGGCGAAGAAAAATTTCAACTTATTTATGTAGGTGAAAAAGCAGGGATCAGCATCCCTGTTAACTACTCAGCTCCATCTATTTCATTACCAACGCTCTCATTACCATCGCTTTCATTAAAAACACAGGCAGCACTTAAAGACATCAACGATTACGATGCTCTTATCATCGCTGCCGAGCAGTTACCTCAAGCTTCGCTACCATCATCCACTATTCAAGCGCTACAAAACTACTATCAACAAGACCATTCGTTCGTCATTAGTCTACAAGCTGGTTGGTTCTGGTTATTGGAAAGTGGCATTGGATGTGATGATTCATGGGCAATTCACTGGTGCTGGGAAGATGAAGTGAAAGCCAAATATCCGCAGTTGAATGTTCAATATGAACGCTTTCGCCATTGCGAAAAATTGGCCAGCTGCGCAGGGTATTCGGACTGTTTAGACTTTCTCTTGGCTTATTTAGCCAAACATGAAAGTGACGTGGCAGCACGCACCATCGCGGATGAGTTGTATATTGAGAGAGACAAACAACAAAACGAACAGGAAAATGATACGATCATACACGGTGAACTACCGCCAAGGTTGGGAAAAGCCATCTCACTGATGGAGAGCAATCTCGAAGAACCTTTATCTGCGGATATGATCGCAGATCTTGTTCACGTATCAAGACGTCAATTAGAGCGTCTTTTCAGACGCTATCTCGATACCATGCCCGCTCGTTACTACCAGCAAATGAGATTAAGAAAAGCGCGAGAGCTGTTACAAACCACCAATTTATCAGTGGTACAGATTGGGTTGAGCTGTGGTTTCTCTAGTGGACCCCATTTTTCTTCTGCCTATAAATCGTTCTTTGAAATTACGCCAAGGGAAGAGCGTTCAAAGCGTTTATATGCAGATCGTACTTAATGTAAAAAGCGACCAGTCATTGTTAATAGATGGTGAAAATCTATAAAAACTGGTCGTTTTTACGAACGTAATGTCGTAACTCGTCACGTATTCTAAAATCAATGGAATGATAAAGAGGCAATCAAGATGATGCTTTTACCAAACGGACTTGAACCCATATCTAAGAGAATCAATACAGTCGCGACTCTCAAAGGTGCGCAATCATGATTGTATTACGTCCTGCAAAACTCACAGACATTGGTAACATTGAACGACTTGCGGTAGATAGTGGGCCAATGGTGTGCACATTACCGGCTAAACGCGATCACCTGTTGCAAAAGATTGAACAGTCAATTTACTCATTCGAGCAGGACGTGTTCTGCCCGGGGGAAGAGTCTTACTTCTTTGTGTTGGAAGATACGAGTACCGGGCATTTGTTGGGCACAGGAGCCGTCAACGCTTTAGCAGGATATCGTCAAGCGTTCTATTCGTTCCGCAATGACATCATTATCCACTCCTCGCGAGAGTTAAATGTTCACAGTCGCATTCATGCACTCACGCTGAACCACGATTTAAGTGACCACTCTCAACTGTGCTCTTTTTACATTGATCCTTCGCAGCGCAGCACCTTATCTCCAGCACTAATTACGCTAGGACGTCTGATGTTCATGAACGCGTTTTCTAACCGATTCGCGAATGAATGGATGGCTGTGCTCCCAGGTATTGCAGACGCCAATGGCCGAGCTCCTTTTTGGGAACACGTCGGCCGCAAGTTTTTCGGCATGGATTACAACCAAGTCGAATATTACAACGGTACGCGCGACAAAGCGTTTGTCGCAGAACTGATGCCACATTATCCGCTTTATGTACCTCTGATTGATGAAGAGGCGCAAGCGGTAATGGGTCAAGTTCATCAAGATGCCGAACTTCAATATCAGCTCTTAAATGACCAAGGTTTTGAGCCAGATAAGTATGTGGAAATCTTCGATTCTGGCCCAATTTTGACAGCTCCGCACAATGCGTTGCCTATCTGTCTAAATATGAAAACCGGGTCAGTGGTCGGTGAACCTCTTCACGCTGACACTAAGCAATATTTGGTTGGTTACCAAGGTGCCAAAGGCTTCTGCGCGTTTATCGCCACTGGTCACCTCACAGAGGATCAACTGATCATTACTAAAGAATTGATGGAAGAAGTGGGATTAAGTGCGCACCAGAAGGTGTGGATCTTAGCCCTGTAGTCACTTCTCTCTTTTCAGGAAAAATAACAAGGAATTTAAACTATGATGGTAATTCGCCCAGTAACTAGGGATGACAAGCAAGCTCTATTGAAACTAGCGACTAAAACCGGTGTCGGTTTTACGTCTCTACCAAACAATGAAGCGCGATTGGCAGCACGTATTGAGCGTATGATCGACACATGGGAAGGCAAAGCCCCTATTCACGATCAAGGCTATCTATTCGTATTAGAAGATTCGGAAAGCAAAGAAGTTGTTGGTATCAGTGGCGTTGAAGTTGCGATTGGTCTAACAGAACCTTGGTATGATTTCCGAGTTGGCACTTTGGTACATGCGTCAAAGGAGCTTAACGTGTATACCCAAATGCCAACGCTTTTCCTAAGCAATGACCATACAGGCTACAGCGAACTATGCACGCTGTTCTTAGACCCTGATTACCGCAAAAACAAAAATGGTCACTTGCTGTCGAAAAGTCGCATGCTATTTATGTCTACCTTTGAAGACAAATTTGCAGACAAATTGATCGCTGAGATGCGCGGTGTGTCTGATGAAAATGGTAACTCACCATTCTGGGAAAGCTTGGGTCGTCACTTCTTCTCCATCGATTTCAGTGAAGCAGACTACTTAACAGGTATTGGTCAAAAAGCCTTTATCGCAGAGCTAATGCCTAAGCACCCGATGTATGTAGATTTCCTGACTGAAGAAGCGAAAGCAGTCATTGCAGAAGTGCACGAAAACACTCTTCCAGCACGTAAGATCTTAGAAAGTGAAGGTATGCGTTACGAAGGCTACATCGATATTTTCGATGCGGGTCCAACTCTGGAAGCGTACACCAAAGATTTACGTATCGTTCGTGAGAGCGAAACTCGTAAAGTTCTGATTTCAGAAACTTATCGCGAGACTCACTCTACGCTGCTGGTCGGAAACCTAGATTACCGCAACTACCGCGCAATCATTGGTCGCCAGCCTTGTACGGCAACAGAAATCACTCTGTCTCCAGCACAAGCTGAAATCTTGAATGTGGCGAATGGTGACTTGATTCGAGTTGCACCTCTATTTGCAAAAGAAGAGCATCGCCAAGAGCTTTCTCAAACCGAGTAATTGAATATTCATGGCAGAAATACCCTCTCGGCTCACCATCAGACTAATGCAAATACTGATATTGAGTTGTAAGGGTAAACAAACAATAACAACGTACCCTGCCCAACTATTTACCTCGCCTACTCTGCCAAAGAGTAGGCTGATAGGAGTCTAAAATTATGTCAGCTTATGAAGTTAACTTTGACGGTCTTGTAGGTTTAACGCACAACTACGCAGGCCTTTCGTTTGGTAACGTTGCGTCTACTTCAAACAAAAATGCGGTCGCAAACCCGAAACTGGCTGCTCTTCAAGGTTTAGCAAAGATGAAAAACCTTGCAGATTCAGGTTTCAAACAAGGTGTGCTTCCTCCACAAGAGCGTCCATGCGTTCATACGCTACGCACTTTGGGTTTCACTGGCACTGATGCAGAAGTTATCGCTCAAGCGGCAAAAAAAGCACCTCAACTGCTTGCGAACGTCAGTTCAGCATCGTCAATGTGGGTTGCAAATGCGGCAACCGTATCTCCTTCAGCGGACACTGCGGATGGTAAAGTTCATTTCACTGTCGCGAATCTCAACAACAAGTTCCACCGTTCAATTGAAGAGCAAACTACCAGCAACGCGCTAAAAGCCATTTTTGCAGATAACAAGCACTTTGCTCATCACGCAGCACTGCCTCAACAAATGTTATTCGGTGACGAAGGTGCAGCTAACCACAACCGTCTGTGCCGTAGCTACGGTGACAAAGGTGTTGAAGTGTTTGTATATGGTCGCCAAGCCTTTGGTGGTCAGGTTGAGCCTAAAGTATTCCCTGCTCGTCAAACGCGTGAAGCCAGCGAAGCTGTAGCGCGTCTGCACCAGTTAGACGAGTCTCAAACCGTTTTCTTACAACAAAACCCTGATGTGATTGACCAAGGCGTATTCCACAACGACGTTATCGCAGTGAGCAACGGCCCAGTTCTGTTCCATCACCAAGAAGCATTCATCAATCAAGCACCTGTGTTTGATGAAATTCGCCGCAAGCTAGGTCAATTTGACTGTGAGTTTACCCCAATTCAAGTACCAACAAACAAAGTGTCGGTACAAGATGCAGTAGGTACTTACCTGTTCAACAGCCAGCTTCTAACTAAAGCTGACGGCAGCATGGTAATTGTGGTTCCTGAAGAATCACGTAAGAACGAACGTGTTTGGACATACCTCACTGAGCTAACGCAAAGTGGCGGTCCGATTAACGAAGTGAAAGTATTCGACCTACGCGAAAGTATGTGTAATGGTGGTGGCCCAGCTTGTCTGCGTCTACGTGTTGTTCTTACCGAACAAGAGCTTAACGCAGCGAATCCAAATGCACTGATGAACGATGCTCTGTATGGTTCTTTAACTCAGTGGGTGAACAAGCACTACCGTGATCGTCTGACGGAAGCTGATTTGGCAGACCCACAGTTACTGATTGAAAACCGCACTGCGTTGGATGAGCTGACTCAAATCATGAACCTAGGTTCAATCTACCCATTCCAACGCTAAGCAAGGATTTATTGGAAATGGACTTTTTAAAACAGACACTTTCGGTGGAAACCTTTTCCCCGTCATCAGGTGAAACTGCGACTTTGCGTTGGACTTGTCCAGCGCAAGGTATTATCGCTTTCGAGCCTTTAGCGTTCTTAGATAGCTCACAATCGAAAAGTGTGGTTATCTCTGCAGGCATTCACGGTAACGAAACCGCACCTATCGAGATCGTTTCTGAGTTGGTTCAAGATTTTCTGGCAGATAAACGTTCTTTGAATGTTCGCTTGCTAGTCATTCTTGGCAACCTCGAAGCGATGCGCACAGGTGACCGCTACCTCGAAGTAGACATGAACCGTCTATTCAGCGGTAAACATGCCAATTACCAAGCTTGTGAAGAAACAAGACGTGCGCAGTTTATTGAACAGCAAGTTATTGAGTTCTTTGAACAGCAACCGAGTTCTCAGCGTGTTCACTTCGACCTACATACCGCAAGAAAACCGTCATTCCATGTACGATTCGGACTACTTCCTTATGTAGAGTCAGGCAAATATCAACCAGAAATGATCGATTGGCTGCGCTGTGTCGGCTTAGAAGCACTGGTGATAAACCATGCTCCAGCAGCAACGTTCAGCTATTTCAGCAGCCAGACTTGCGGTGCCCAAAGCTGCACTTTAGAGCTGGGTAAAGCATTGCCATTTGGTGAAAACGATCTTTCTCAGTTTGTTGGCATCAAAGAAGGCTTGATTTCCCTTACCACAGGTACTGCTTGTCCTGACAATAGCGCAGCGGAAATGCCCGTATACAAAGTCAGCCAAGAGTTAACCAAACTCACTGAAGCGTTTGAACTGAACTTTGCGGAAAGCGTTCAAAACTTTACAGCCTTTGATAAAGGAAGCTTACTCGCAACTGACGGTGAAAAAGAATACCGCGTCAAACAAGATCAGGAATGGCTGATTTTTCCAAACAGCAGCGTTCGCCCGGGTCTACGAGCAGGTCTGATGTTAACTCAAACAGCACTCAACGACTGGGTAGCCTAACCTAATAAGCTATACCACTTTCAATTAAGCGCAATTTGTTCGTTCTGAATAGATTGCGCCTTTTATATTGCTCATCATTTAGCCTATTACATTCACTTGGTTGTATACTTTTCAGCGATATAGATACTCCAATAGCAATTATTACAAGCCTTAACCTAAGATTTACAACCTTATATTTCCTGTTAGAAGTTTCATTTGCCCAAATATTATCCAGATTAATCTCTGTTTATTCGTCTTTGTAAGATAAATATAGCGAATACAATATTGTCATTACGTAACAGAGTGTTACATTACATATGTTATATGAATGAGTCATATTACCTATAGCACTGAATGCATTAGCTTTTACTTATAAAAATAAGCGTGCTTACTTGAGTTGCTGTGTTGCAAATCTTATAACTTAATTTCAGAGAATATTATCGATGTACAAGTATCAGCGGTTGTTGATTTTATCTACAAATCTTCCTGTGTTACTGGCAATAAATATAGTGATTGCGTGTACTTTAGTAATTAGTGATATGTATGGACCTGCTTCAAAACAGGCAAAATTAACTTGGTTGGCTATTCTGGCTGCTGTGACTGCATATCGATACTTTGTTCATTTATATTTTTCAAATAACAACAAACATAAGCTGGACTTGCATTTAGTTGGAGTCGTGATTGCTGGCGCTGTATGGGCTTTTTACCCATATTTGTTCCATCAGAGCATGTCGACCAAAGAGATTATGCTAACGTTGATTATTTTCTGTGGTATGTCAGGCGGTAGTGTAACCTTGCTTTCTTGCGATCTTCGCTCCGCCATCGCGTATGTTTCTCTGACCGTTTTCCCCTACAGCCTCGTTCTCATTACATCTGGAGACTCTAGCTTAGAAAGCCTTGGGTTTATGGGAATAGTCTATGGTGCTGCCCTATGTATTACTGCCGTTAAAAGTGCTCGGATCATTTTTTCACTTATCGATAATCAGGCGAAAGTAGAAGCGATTGCATCAGATTTGGAAGTCGATGCTTATACCAAAGATCAAAAGATATCCATGCTAGAACAGCGCGACATGTTGACCGGTTTACTTAATCGAAAGAGCTTCATATCCGCAGTTACGTTGATGAAAGCTAAGAAAAACAAGCAATGCTCCCTAAATGGCTTTGTGCATATAGATATCGAAAAACTGCACAACATTAATCAGAACTACGGGCACCAATACGGCGATCACGTGATTACAAAGGTCGGTGAGGTACTCAAGAACATTGATAAGTTCTATGGCACATGTTCGGCTCGTTACGGTAACGATGAGTTCATCATGCTTATCAATGTAGGCTCAGAGGAGGAAATCCTTGAGTTTATCGGTACCATAAAAGACCAATTAGCAGTTTACTTTCAACTCGATAATATCCGTGTGAAGCCCGATTATTACATTGGTTACTACCTTGGCGATGATAGTATCTCGACCAGTCAAGCAATGAGAAACGCCTATCTAGCCGTAACTCAAGGAAAGAAGAGCAATATTCGAGTTTGCTGTTTCGATAAAAAGATCCAAGAAGGACAGCAAAGAAATCAGTATCTGCGCTATCACCTTAAAGCAGCCATCGATGCAGAAAACTTTTTCATGAATTTCCAACCCATCGTACGTTGCAGCACTCAAGAAGTACATTCGTTCGAAGCTTTGGTTCGCTGGGAATTAGAAGGTCAACGAGTCTCTCCCGACGAATTTATATCGGTAGCTGAAGAGCATGGATTGATCATCGAATTAGGTCAGTTGATCTTGACAATGTCTATCGAGGCTCTTGCTGAAATAAACAAAACCTATCCTAAAGTTTCTATCTCGATTAACGTTTCTGTAATCCAGTTAGAAGATGATGATTTCATCCGCTATCTACAATTCCTGATAAATCGATACTCGATCAATCCAGCGAATGTTCATTTGGAGATAACGGAAACGGCGATGATTTCAAATATCGAAAAACTAACTCATCGTATCATTCAGGCCAAAGATGCAGGTGTGATGATTTCCGTTGATGACTTTGGTACAGGCTTTTCGTCCATCGCAGTGCTTCGAAATCTACAGATTGATTACATTAAAATTGATAAATCTTACATTGATGATATTTGCTCTTGCGAGAAAGACGAAAGCATTGTTTCTGCCGTCACCAAAATGGCTCACACCATCGGCACCAGAGTGATTGCAGAGGGTGTAGAAACTAATGATCAACTCGCATTACTTGGACAAAGCGAAATCGACTTTTATCAGGGCTATTTGTTTAGTAAACCAGTTTCATTTATAGAAGCAATTCATTTATTAGAACGCCACAAAAAGCAGCAAAAATTGGCTTAGAGTTGTTTCAGATACGAAATTGAAACACTATTCGTGATGAATTTTATCACTATCGGTTAGCGAGATAGGTAGGAGCTAGTTTGATGAAAGAGACGGTTCGTGATGTTAATCAGCAATTTTGGAGTAGCGATGAGATTCCTTATCTGACGATCCGCACTACCTACAACAGTACACAAAGTTATAAAGCCCACAGCCACCCTGAATTATCAGTCGGTCTTATTGAATCTGGCTCAACTCAGTTAACACTACCCAATGGAAATGTTGTCCTGAAAAAAGGCGATATCATAATGATTGAGCCTCACATCGTCCATTCGTGTAATCCAGTTGGAGGCATCTCTCGCAGCTACCACATGCTCTATGTTGACGACATATGGGTTTGTGATGTGCTATCGAAGCTCTACGGGTACCAAGTCACCAAGTATCGTTCAGACCTGACTTTAATCCCGGCGAACAACCACGATTCTTATTTATCAGATTTGCTTAATTCGCTCTTAAATCAAGGTACTAATATCACCGGCTCAGAGCTAGAAAGTTATTTGTTTGATCTCGTTAGCCGATGCTGCTTGCCTCTCAATGAACATGTCACAGAAAGCGAATTGGTGCATAAATTAAGGTGTCGCTTTTTGCAAGATATCGCTAGTGCACCTTCTCTTGAGACTCTTTCTAAGGAATTAGGAAAACCAAAAGAGACCTTAATCCGCTCATTTAAAAAGTACTTTGGCATCACGCCAAAGTCATTTTTGAACAATAGCCGAGTTGAAAAAGCGAAGATTTTATTAAAGAACGGCATGAGTATTGTTGATGTGGCATCCGAAGTTGGGTTCTCTGACCAAAGTCAGCTTCATCGCACATTTGTTAACTATACCGCCTCCACGCCACGCCAGTTCCAACAAGTTAAGTCAATTTTCGACAATAAATCGTGACATGAAATACATATAGTTCGGGGACAATTTCGCTATAGGTAACTTTATTATGTCGCTTTCACTCCTTTTCCCCGCAGCGTTCCCTGCATTGGCATTAGCTCACTTCGTCGCGCTGTTGAGTCCCGGACAAGATTTCTTCTTAATCATTGCACATTCAATCCGTCACAAATTGGCAGGAAGTCGATTTATCTGTCTTGGTGTCGCTTTAGGGAATGCTATTTATATCGCACTGGTAATTTTAGGCTGGGCAAACATTCGAGATAATCACGTTGCATTCACTGTGGTTGAGACTCTAGGCGCAGTTTACTTGTTGTGGGTTGGTCAAAAGCTATTGAGAAGTAAAAAAGCCGATGCCTTACTAGAAACAGCGCATGCAAACCCTCCCTCAGCCATTAATCAGCTGCTGTTGGGGTTGAATTCAGCGCTCCTAAACCCGAAAAATGCCCTGTTCTATATGAGTTTAATGACGGTCATTCTAGGCAATGAAGTGACCTTGATTCAGCAGATCACTTGTGGAGTATGGATGTTTCTTGCTGTCTTGTTGTGGGACTTACTCATCGCAACTGTCATTGGTCGCCCACAAATCCAGCGTCACTTAAAAGCTGGAATACACATCATAGAAAAAGGAGCAGGTATTGTGCTGATATTCTTTGGCATAACACTGTTCACAGGGTATGTGGGGTAACAGACCAGCAATAAAGTAGCGGGTGAATTCTTAGCACGTTATTTCTTCAAAGAAATAGATGGGAAAATAAAAGAAGTTGGCTTTTGGATAAACTAATAAATTCAAGATGCCAACCTAAGCCTATAAGTGAATGTCTCTATACATTTTTAGCTGTTAGGTTGCATGTGAAGCATACAGTTATAACGAGTGTGGCTTTATTTAGCATCTTCAGCTTAATAAGCCACACTAACTTATAGACGGTTACAGCCTGCGACAAGTATCAAGAATACTCATTGATTTATCTTTTGCTGCAGTCGAGACATTTACAAAATCCAGTAGAGTATGGAACAAATTGTCATGAGATAAGGCTTGATGTGACTTATCAGCAACACATGCTTTGTTAATCCCGTAACTCTGCGCAAAACGATCGTCTAGCCAAAGTAGCCATGGCACAGTAGTTTGCTCCTTTGGAGCTAGAGCATAAGGTGTACCATGCAAATATAGTCCATTCTCTCCTAACGATTCGCCATGGTCTGAGATATACATTAGAGCGACATTATAATCTTCACCATAAACTTTTAACTTCTCTATCAGCTGGCTAATTAAAAAATCCGTGTAGGCTATTGTGTTGTCGTAAACGTTTCTGATTTCTTCATCGCTACAGTTTTCGATATCTGCTCGGTTACACGAAGGAGTGAACAACTCATGATGTTCAGGGTAACGTTTCCAGTAAGTCGGGCCATGACTACCTATAAAGTGCAGAACATACAACTGATCTTTACCACTTTGAGTACTAACTTCGGCATCTAAGTCCTGGAGTAACACTTCATCGTAACAGCTATCAGAAGTGCACGACTTCGGATGTTCTGCCGGATTCATGACTTTCTTTGCAAGATTTTTAGCCACCGCTTTGTCACCGCCGTCATTATCTTTCCAAAGTACTGACACCCCTGCTCTCTGAATGATATCTAACACGTTGTCCTGTGCATTGGCCACTGCTTTCCGGTAGCCTTCTCGAGGCATGTTTGAAAACATACATGGTAATGAGTGAGCGGTAGCCGTTCCACATGATGAGACATCGGTGAATGAGATCATATCGTACTTTTTCGTGTACGGAGTTGTATTCTTCTCGTAGCCGTTGATTCCTAAGTTCATAGATCGTGCGGTTTCACCTAGTACCAAAACAGTCAATTCAGGCTTACCGTTAGCGCTCACTATTTTTTGAGAATCCAAACCGATTTGGCGATATTCCAATGGCGTACTGAAATATGTTTTATCAAGATATTTAGCCGTATAGTAGACATGTGACGGCACGATGAGTTTATTTAAATAAGAGTTGTTGCGCCCCACCGAAGCATAATCTTTATAAGATGTTATATAGATTACTGCGATAACAACTAAAGCACCAAAAAGCAAAGCAATTCTTTGCATAATTCGAACTTTTAACGTGTGCTTCTTTTCAAATTTCACCAACCACAATAATACTGTCGGTGCTACCCCAAATGCTAGGAAGTAGACAACAGCTTTAAGTGACAGGTACGAGCTTGCCTCAGAGGTGTTAGTCTCAAAAATATTTTCAATCATTGAATAATCGAAAATTACACCGTAATTCAATGTGGCATAGCTAGCTAATGCGGACGTTATGATTAATACGGAGAATATTAACCTCGTCAGATAAGGAATCGTAAACAGTGAAAATATGATCACAAATACGGAGGATAATAGAAGTGGTGCTGTATACGCGAATAACCCTGAACTAGTGTTTTCCGCTAGACCGATTATTTTCGTACTGACCGCGTAATTTAATATGAAACCAAAATAGCAGGCTGTGATTAATACAAACCACGGGGAACTGATTGAAAGTTTAGACCTCTTTAATGCAATACTGTTGCTCATAGTAGAATAATTCCCCACACAAGCGCTGCGTTGGCTAACGCAACAAACACTGCAGCAGAGCCGATATCTTTCGCTCGTCCACTTAATTCGTGATAACCAGTACCAACACGATCCACTACCGCTTCGACCGCAGAGTTTAGAAGCTCCGTGATTAACACGATAAATAGTGAGCTAATCATTAACACTTTCTCAATATTTGAGACTTCGAGAAGCAAACAAATCGGTGTTAGGACAATCAAAAGAGCAAGCTCTTGACGAACCGCTGCTTCATGCCTAATGGCCGCTTTCATTCCTTGAATTGAGTATTTCGTTGCTTTAACAATACGGCGAATCCCTTTATCTCCGGGTTTGCCAGATTTGATAATATCCATAAGTTACAACCTAAAAATTTATAGATGCGTAATGCCCGACAGTTTTGTTGTTAATCATCGGTACTAATGCTGGTGATATTTGGAAAATGCTAAAAGAGATGAATAAAAATTGAACCACTTCTGTAACATGTGAAGCTCGGAACAATTGGAAGATTTTAGGCCATAAAAAGCCATCCCAACATTCAGTTAGGTCTGCATCTATCTTCATCAGTTAGCCTTATTTGTTTCCGAAAAAATAACGGGGATGGCGTCGCAAGTTCTCTATTTTTGAGCTTAAAGTAAGAGCTAAAATGTCATACGAGCCACTAGTTATTGAGAAAGAAAAGTGCGTTTCTTGGAGGAGATTCGGAACACGGAAGCGGTTCCGAATTTTAGAATGTAGAAAAGCAACCCAAGCGTTAGCTGGGATTATGCGTACGTTCATTATATGCCTTTATCTAGCTGAATAGATGACTAATTGCAATGATCATGGTCAATTGCTTTTGTTAGTTTGATCTTCAAAATCAGCGACATACTATTAACGCTTTGTAACAAAATCAATAAAAATGAGAGTAAATATCACTTAATTTTATCACTATGTGCAAAATTTGAGCTGTTGTTAATTATATGTAAACGTTTATATGCCGTGTTCCAAAGATAGAATTTCAGCACGGTGGAAAGATATAATTATAGATAAATCAAAAATTTGTTATGCTAGATGAAAATCTTGATGATAGGTTGTATTAAACTCACATGCCGACATGTATAAACCTACATCATGTGGGAGTCGTAGAAGTGGTAGTTGTCCCCAATTATAGGACAATTATACCGTACGCACGTTAATTAGCAGAGACTGACTCATGTCAAAGTTATCTAAATACTTTTTGCTGGTAAGCGGAAGCTTCCTGATCATTTTTACCTACTTAGGCTTTCAATCATATCGCTCTCTAATGTTCATGAACCATGGCTTGCAATGGCTTTGGATTAATAGTCAGTTTATTAGTTTAGATAATACTGCGATACAAAGCTCACGTGAAAGCCATTCTCACCAACTGATTTATCGTCAAGTAGATATCGACCATAAATTGGCTGTATTCCTAAATACTGCTAACAATGGCTACTTCTTGTTTACCTTCGTGAAAGAAGTGCCCTGTGATTCATCTTCACCGTATCGTGCTCATCTATCAGTCAATGATAAAGCTGAAGAAACGGTAGTTTTTGAATGCAAGTCGTCTAATAGTGCCGTCTATCGTATAGGTAAGCCTGCATTCAGCCAACTGCAGTTGGTCAATGCTGATTTTCACTTCGAGCTCGATTTGGATCAGTGGTCTTTTAACTCACTGAAAAAGGACGATTATATGCAGCATAATTATCAGTTTTTCCAAAAGCACAGTTCCGAAACCATACACCCTTGGGAGCGTGACTGAGCTTTTTCTGCACGTGCTATTTATAACACTTGAACTATCGACGTCCATACTCCATTAAAAAAGGGGAAGTGTTCACCCACTTACCCTTTTTTAATTTGATTCTATTCACCATTCAATCTCTATCGGCGTTCCAATTCGGACCAGACTGATAAACTCATCCATCTCTTCATTGGTGAGTGCAATACAACCATTTGTCCAATCAAAGCTTTGAATAAATTGTGGGGCACCAGAATAATCTTCTTTTAAACCATGTACTTTTATATCACTACCTGGGTCTACACCCAAAGCCTGAGCATGTAACTTGTCTCTCAAGTTCGGATAGCTGATACTCATTGCTCGATGAAACTGGGTATTGGGTGAGATGCCATCTAGGTAATAACGCCCCTCGGGTGTGCGTTGATCTCCTTCTTGCTGCTTATGTCCCTTAGGATTTTTCCCTAAAGCAATTCGATACTCTTTGAATACTTCGCCTTGAAAAAGCAAATACATGCGACGCTTAGATTTGTCGACTTTGACCAAATCAGCTCGTATTGAATGCTGATACGGCGCTTCACTTTGCGAAAAGCAAGCACCACTTATCAGTAGTAAAAGGGAAACAAAGAGTCGTAAGACCATATTGGCAACCAACCTCTTAGTACGTCTCTCGATGATGAACACACTCTATTCTTGCCACTTGAAACAGTGCAAAGCAAGGGTATACCAATAATAGACGCTATTACGCCACTCTTTCCAATAACGCGAGCACCTCAGCGTGGTTGGTATGTGGGAACATATCAAACCATTGAACTTTAACCACTTTGTAGCTTGGTAAGTTCTTCACATCTTCGTTCATGGTGTGAGGATTACAGCTTGAGTAGACAATATGCTTAGGCGCAAACGCTTCCAATTGCTCGGTCAAGCTTGAGCCCAGCCCACGACGTGGCGGGTTAACCAGTACCAAATCAGGCGCTGCATCTTGAGAATGTGAAAACTGGGCGGAATCCAGCGCAGCAAAACTTAAGTTATCAATACCCATCTCCTGCGCAGAGCGTTTCGCACTGGCAATCGCTTCCGGCTCAATCTCGATACCAATCACTTCAGTCGCTGGCGTTGAACAATGCAGCGCAAAGCCACCCACACCACAGAACAGATCCCACATTTTACTTGGTGCAATCTCCCTTACCCAATCTCTTGCCGTCGCGTAAAGCGCCTGCGCAACCTTCGGGTTGGTTTGGAAAAAGCTCTTAGGACGAATAACCAGTGGTACATCGTTGAAGCGCTCAATCAGATACTCTTGTTCGGTCAAGAAGATCTCTTCATCCCCCTCCAAACGTGCCATGTGCACAGGCTGAATGTTGACTGATACCACTTCAATGGCTGGCAAATCTGCAAGCAAACGCTGCAAATTGTTGGTAATACGCGGTAATACCTCTTTGCTTCGCGCAACAAAACGCAACATGAACTTTCCATCGTGCTCACTGCGAGTTAGCAAGATGAACTTCAGCTCACCTTTCTTTTTGTTTTTGTTGTACGGTGGGATGCCTGAAATACGGATCCAGTTTTCCAAATAGGTCAGCAGCTGCTGTGTATCTTGCGGATACAACGGGCAATGCGTTAATGACAGCGGCTCACCATTAAGCGTATTTTCGATACCAAGAATAGGCGCATGCGCTGCACCAAGCACCACCATTTTGGCTTTGTTTCTGAAGCGAGTTTCACTGCTAGTGACAGGCGATAACCACTGCTCTGGATTGAGGTCAGCGAGCAAATTCTTCAACTCGGCATCTTTAACAGAAACCTGTTGTTCATAAGGCTGAGCGCAATTCGTGCAGGAAGTACATAATTGCTGAGTAAAGAACTCGCATTGCATAACAGTGGTCACCAAATTTGGAAAAGCGCTAGTCTATTCGCCTAGCGACAAATCGCCAAATAAATATTTCACCTAAATACTCAGGCGTCGCCGCGAGTCAAGCTAGTCTAGCCTAACGCTGCAAACTCAAACTGTACATGGGCTTATTTACCTCGCACCTTATGGATGACTTCCATACCCGCCATAACAATCAAACCAGCAACAACGCCAATAACACCATTCAGTAACGTGGGAACCAATGCGTTAACTAAGGTTAAGTCAGGCAACTTCATAATAATAGGTTCTACCCAGTGATGTATGAATGGCACGTTATGGACGACAATACCGCCGCCGACCAAAAACATAGCCGCAGTACCGACAACGGTCAGCCCTTTCATTAGCTTAGGAGCAAACGAAACCAGTACGCCACCCACTTTAGCTAACACCCCTTCTCCTTTGGATTTTCTCTCCAGATAGAACCCAAGGTCATCAAGTTTCACGATTCCAGCCACTAAACCGTAAACCCCAGCGGTCATAATGATGGCAATAAGACTAACCACCACGATTTGCGTCATCATCTCTTTACCCTGAACTGTCCCCAAAGCAATCACGATGATTTCCGCAGAGAGAATAAAGTCGGTGCGAATCGCACCACTGATTTTTTTCTTTTCGTATTCTTCAACGCTGAGGTGTTTCAACTCGTTCATTGCCTCGATGGGTTCTTTCTTCGGCTCTGAATGAAATAACTTCTCAAGCACTTTTTCTGCACCTTCAAAGCAAAGAAACAAACCACCAAGTAGTAGTAAAGGCATGATTAACCAAGGGACAAAAGAGCTGATCACCAATGCTGCTGGCACAAGAATAAGCTTGTTGCGAAACGAACCTTTCGCTACCGACCACACAACCGGTATTTCACGTTCTGCTGCCACGCCAGAAACCTGCTGGGCGTTCAGTGCCAAATCATCACCCAACACCCCTGCCGTTTTCTTTGCTGCGACTTTAGACATCACAGCCACGTCATCAAGCACAGTTGCAATATCGTCTAATAAAGTGAGTAAGCTAGCTCCAGCCATATGACATTCTCTTTTGGGTTTGGACAAAACTAGAGGTAACATAGCAGCCTCACAAAAATGATGAAATATCTTTAACAACGCTCATAGTCACTTATTGAGAATAGTTACTTATCGAAAATAGTTACTCATTGAGAATAGTTAAGCCAAGGAAAGTTATGACTCAATCGCAAGCCTACCCAATCGGAACCCCTGGACAAAAGTGGGGAGACGCTGAACGCTTAGAATGGCGCGCAACCACAAGCATCAAGCGTGAATATCAACAAGAAGTTGTGCCAAAAATCAAAGCACTAAAAAGCGAATTTGTTGTGGAGCAATACGGCGCTTTGTCTTATGACGAACAGCGCTACCCGCTTTTCTCTATCAAAAGCAAAAACTGGCAAGCGAACAAACCAACCGTGTTAATTACTGGTGGGGTTCACGGCTACGAAACCAGTGGTGTCCATGGCGCATTGAAATTCATGGCTACTGAAGCTCAGCACTACCAACAACACTTCAATATCGTTGCTGCGCCTTGTGTTAGCCCTTGGGGATACGAAACCATCAACCGCTGGAATCCAAACGCGATTGACCCTAACCGTTCGTTTTATGCAGACAGTCCTGCGGAAGAATCGGCAAACCTAATGGCATTAGTGGCGAATTTGCCTCTAGAGGTTTTAGTTCATATTGATTTGCATGAAACAACAGATACTGACGAAACCGAGTTCCGCCCGGCTTTAGCCGCTCGCGATGGTATCGAGTATGAAGCCGACAGCATTCCAGATGGTTTCTACACCGTTGGCGACAGTGCTCTGCCACAACTTGAATTTCAAGCTGCGGTTATTGAATCTGTTGCGAAAGTAACACACATTGCTCCGGCTGATGCCAATGGACAGATCATCGGTTCAAATGTGGTTCAGCGCGGTGTAATTCTTTACCCAATGAAGAAACTTGGGTTATGTGGTGGAGTAACAAATTGCCAATACGGCACCACAACAGAAGTCTACCCTGACAGTCCAACAGTCTCTGATGAAGAGTGTAATGATGCACAAGTTGCTGCCATAAAAGGTGCTCTTGATTATGTTGTCCGCCATCACTACGCGTAGTAACTCCCCATATAAAATAACCACCTATTCATCAAGGTGGTTATTTATCTTCAAACGAGCACAAAGGCTCTTCATATCACTTTTTTACAGCACTGAACGGCTAAGAAGCAATACGTTTGTATTCACAATACTGAGGTTGCCAGAATTCTTCTTCTAATCTCTCAAGTAAACGCTCTTCAATACGATCAGCCGCTTTCCCCTGAGCAACAGATTTTTTAGCTACTTCAATGGCAATCTTGCGAGACACGTTTTGAATATCACTCAGTGGAGGTAAAAGGTGGTTGCTTCCATTTAACATGGGAGACATTGACGCCAGAGTCATACTCGCTTGTTGTAACATTTCGTTGGTTACACGACTGGCATTAGCGCTAATGACACCTAAACCAATTCCAGGGAAAATATAGCTGTTGTTACACTGTGCAATTGGATATCGCACCCCTTTATACTGGACATCTGAGAACGGGCTTCCCGTGGCAACAATAGCCCGTCCATCGGTCCATGTAATAATGTCAACCGGCTTTGCTTCTACCCTACTGGTAGGATTAGAGAGTGGCATAATCACTGGGCGCTCACATCCTACCGACATGGCTTCTATGATCTGTTGATCAAACAAACCTGGCACACCAGTGACGCCAATCAACACGTCTGGCTGTGATCGTTGAATGACATCAAGCAAACTTATCTCTGTATTTTCTTCAATATTCCATGATGCACGAATAGAAGATGGCTGTGCTAAACCTTGTTGAAACGGCAATAGCCCCGTCATACCTTGCTCTAACAATCCCCAACGATCAACCATGAAGATTTGCTCTCTCGCCTGTTTCTCACTAACACCTTCATAGACCATTTGTGCAATGATGGCTTCCGCAATACCACAGCCAGCAGAGCCTGCACCAGCAAACACCACATTCTGTTGAGATAGTTTTTTTCCAGTTACATGCGCAGCGGCTAGTAAAGTACCCACCGTCACTGATGCTGTTCCTTGGATGTCATCGTTGAAACAACAGAACCTATCTTGATAACGAAGGAGAAGTGGCATGGCATTAGTTTGTGCAAAATCTTCAAATTGGATCAATGCATCGGGCCAACGCTGACGGATGGCTTTCAAACAATCGTCGACAAATTTGTAATACTCATCACCTGAAACTCTTGGATGGCGCCACCCCATGTACATCGGGTCGGAAAGTAAAGCCGAGTTATTCGTACCTACATCTAACACTATAGGTAAAGTGTGTTCAGGGTTAATTCCACCACAAGCGGTATAAAGTGCCAATTTACCAATAGGGATGCCCATACCACCAATACCTTGATCCCCTAGACCCAGAATACGTTCACCATCAGTAATTACGACAACTTTTATATCTTTGTTCGGCGCATTATTGAGGATTTGTTCTAGCTCATCTTGCTCTTCATAACTAAGAAACAGACCTCGATTGCGACGATAAATTTGAGAAAATTTTTGGCATGCATCACCTACAATTGGTGTATAGATGATAGGCATCATCTCCTCTATATGTTGATCGATTAATTTAAAATACAAGGTCTCGTTGGTGTCTTGAATATTTCGTAAATATATATGTTTTTCCAACCCTGATGAGAACAACGAAAACTGCTCATATGCCCGACTAGCCTGTTCTTCAATGGTTTCAATATTGGTGGGCAACAACCCTGATAAATTGAAGTTTTTCCGTTCTTCTAACGAGAATGCGCTGCCTTTATTTAACAAAGGTGTATTCAGTAAAATATTACCCGCCTGTCTAACAAACATTTTCTTTGACATTAGTCGATGACCTCTCGATAGTGCTCGACAGTTTCATCAATCAAAGCATCATTACAGCCGAGATAGTTTTTAGGGTTACATGCGGCATCAATTTCATCTACCGTAAGAATGGTGGAAACATCTTTATCTAATGCTAATACTTCATTTAGACTCCCTTGAGCGGGAGCATGAGCGATAGCCTCTTTCACTTTGTTATAGCCATCTCCTCTGCCTATTTTTTCAGCCACTTTCATCATGACAGCCTCGGACATGACAAAGTTTCGTGAAGCAGAAAAGTTCTCTAACATCTTTGATTCATTGACCACTAAGTTGGAGATTAAACGTTCAGCTCGTTCAAGTGATGTTGATACAGCTAAAGCAGCTTCCGGGACTAAGCTCCAGTTCAGCACTCGAACTGAAGCGGCACGAACATCCAGTTGATCCATCAAACTCGGAGCACCACTTGCGTACATCCACCCCATACGAGATAGAGTCTTAATCATATTTGCAGCGCGCGGGTTCGCTTTATGAGGCATAGTGCTCGATCCACCGCCACCTTCACCTTCACTCACTTCAGCAATAGAAGCTCTTCCCATCATCTCGGTATCATTAGCAATACGACATAAAGTACCGTGGATAAGAGCAAAGAATTGAACCAATTCAACCACATGATCCATGCTCGCATTTCCAAGTCCTTTGGGTTCAGGTAAACCTAACTCAACAAACAGTCCGCGGCGCATCGCCAATCCTTTTTGCCCGATCGAAGACAAATTACCAATCGCTCCCCCATAAACGCCCGTTGTGACTCGCGCATACATATCGTCAAGTCGAACTATGTGGCGAGTCACTTCAAGTAAGTAGCTACTCACTTGTAATCCCCAAGTGGTTGGCAGAGCATCCATCGAATTGGTACGAGCGACCATCACAGTATCTTTATGTCGTAAAGACATATTTTGCAGTTGGTCTCCCAACTTGATCAGTTGACAACGAACCAAATCGAGAGTCTGTTTAACACGCATGGCAAGGCCAGTATCAAGCAAATCCTGTGTTGTTCCCCCCCAGTGCAGATATTTTTTTACGTAGTCATCACCTTGTTCTGAAAGCTGATCCACTAATGGCTTTATTGCCATACCCACAACTTGCGTATCTTCAGCAAGGCGAACCCAATCAACATTTTCAACACGACAGACCTCAACTATTGAAGCAACTGCTGGTTGGGGAATTAACCCCAACTCAGCTTGCACTTTAGCAATAGAAACTTCAAAGGTTAGCCATGTACGAATCAAGTTGTCATCCGACCAAATTTGCTTCATCTCTTTTTGTGTAAACAATGGAGAATAAAGCGTTGAGTCGAATACTGAAACGTTTAAACCATGCATATCTAATTCCTACGCTCCGACAAATGTAATGACTAAAATCGTAATCAGGCCACCGATCATTGGAATCGCAGTGCGTTTAACCAGCTCTGTCGGTGGAATGCCAGCAACACCAGCGCATGCAATGACAACACCAGCAACAGGAGAGAATGAGCGGAAAATGCCCGCAGAGAGTTGCATCGGAAGAGCAAATGCAGCGATAGATACCCCAACGTGAGTAGCTACATCTGGAGCTAAGTTAGAGAAACTAAAGAATGCGGCGTTACCCGATCCAGACATAAGAGCCGTCGCACCGATAATAGAAACGAGCATCAATACCATCGGAATGTAACCAAAACCGAAGTCTGAAGCCAAACCTAGCATCCCTGAAATGAAACCTATGGCTTTTAAACCAACAACAAATGTTTGAGCAGCAATAATCAAAGACACAACGCTTGCAAATACATCGCCCATGCCCTGCAAATACACTTTTAAAGACGATGCGACAGCGCGACCATCTTTTGAATAAACAACATCAAACACCATAGCAACGGCTAAGCTAATAAACATAGCTGTTACCACATCAATTTTAATTGATGTGATAGCGAATTTACTGAATGTGAGTAGTAGGACTAGGGGTAGAATGGGAAGAACAGAGAACCACAGAGGTGCCACTCGAGAAGTGTCTTCTTTAGCATTAAGTTCGTAAGAAACACCTTTTATTTCATCACGTTTATCAAACCATTTTTGACAAGCAAAATGTAAAATAGCAATGACAATCGCCGAGCAAATTCCAGCAAACAATTGATGTTGTACAAAATATGATGCTGCATCAATGCCAATTACTTCAGCCGCTTTATTTGAAGCTCCTGAGGCAGGACCTAAGTCTAGGCATGCGGTTGTTGCCAAGACTGCGGCAACCGAAGCTGGCGTACAGCCGATCCCAACTAATACTGGGTACAGCGCAACGAGTAATAACATTGCCAACCCAACAGCACTTGGGATAAAGACGTTTAAAAACTGTCCCAAAATATAAGTGAAAGCCAAGATAATATAGGGGTTATTGATTACAGACAGAGGTTTTGTCGTGACTTTCACTAGTGCATTAGCGGCACCAATGTGCCCCATATACTTTGAAAACCCTCCTACAGCCATAATGATCAAACCTAAGTCTGCAGCCGTTGACGCAGTGATAGATTTTATGACTAAGAAAAAGTCCACCAACGTCGCACCTGAAGGTTTAGTACCTTTAGGTAAAAATTCCGGACCACTAGCAAGATAACCAACCACCATCATTAATAAACCAGCACCGAATAACACGGCCTGAGTGTTGTATTTCTTCACAATCAAATATCCAGCCCCAAACACAATGGGCAGCGCGAGCAGAGCAATCATATGTTTCACCTTTTTATAGTATTAAGCCAACATCATGTTTTCTAACTCGCGATAACAATATGGGAACTATTTATTCTCGCCAAAAAGTGTGAAGCATTTAAAAAACTTACTCTGCTTGATTCTTTCAATAATAACTTCTCAACAAACATTCTTTAAAAAGTGATTTAACACTCAAAAAACCATTAGTTGAAATTAATTTCCTGATAATATTCTCATAAAAAATGTCACAAAAAACACTTAATACTCAGTTTATACAACTTAAATTGAACCTTGGTGGGAAATCTTATTTCCCACCAAATAAAACCAATAAAAACAAAGAATAATAAAAATACAAGATAAGATTAATTTTAATAAAAACAATGAGAATTTAAATTTCTCATCACATCATAATCAGCATTAAAGATGCCTCACCATTTAGGTATAGATCACAATTTTAAAACGAAAACAAAATAAAACAGATTATGAATTAAATAAAAAACTCAAAAAGAAATAAAATAAAAACCATTAATAATTATAAAAATGCATAAATATGAAGTGAATCAAATTTTAGTTAGGGAAGTATGAGTTCCCTTATTTTTTAAACAAAGAGAAAATTAGGATGCAATCTCCAATAACAAATAAGGAAGATTGCAAATGATAATAAATAAAAATCTCTTACCCTTTATCCCAGCGCTTTGTATATCAGGAACGGCTCTTGCGCAAAACGTCTATAACGATGACACCAATAAAATTGACATCTATGGCCGCTTAGAAGCACAAATAGCAAAGGGAGAAGAAAGTTTTACTGCTGAAAAAGAATGGGCAGGTCGAATGAGCGGTCGTCTAGGTTTCAGCATGAGTAAAGAACTAAAAGCGATTAATAACAGTAGAGCGATAGGTAAGTTTGAGTGGCAAGTGCGTACAGAGCAGAATGACACACGCTTTGCTGAAGGGGAAGATCTAGAAGCTCGTTATAACTATGTGGGTATTGAGAATGACAACTTGGGTACGTTGATATTTGGACGAACCAAAAATCCGATGTACCAAGTAATGAAAATCACTGATCAATACAAAAACTTCACCCCTGGAATTTATAATTTTGGATTATCTTCCATTGATACTTCATATTCGTTCAATCGTCAGGATTCAACGTTGCAATATGAAGGCAAATTCGGTATTCACGAAATTCAAGCAGCTTACATACTGGGAAACAATGAGAATGAACGCTTAGATAATGGTTTTATGGCTAGCTACCGAATGAATTTCAAGGGTAAGAGTTTAGATTTATCACCTGCTCTGGCGATCAGCCAGTTTAATCGCGACGACGAAAATACAGATACATCTCGTAAGCAGCACAACCAGATTATGGCAGGCGTTGAGTTAGCGCAGAGTAACTTCACGTTTGGAGTGACTGCGGATTATGTAAAGATTGATTTGGACGACCAGAGCAGTGAAAAGTATTTCGGTATAGACTCTGTTATTGCTTACAAATGGCATAACTTTAAAGTGCTAGCTGGTTATAACTTCCTTGATCAAAATGATGAAAGTGAATATGAGAAAGAAGACTGGCGAGTGGAAGGGCAATGGACTTTAGCCCGTGGCACATACCTATCCTTAACTTATGATCGCGAGTTAGTTGTCAAGCATGAGGATAGCAATGATGACGGGATAACGTTTGGCCTTCGCTATGACTTCTAGGAATGCAACTTTATGAAACTACGACTAAGAGCATCACTACTTACAACAACGTTAATATTGAGTAGTCAGGTGGTATATGCCGATACCCTGATAGCCCCATCTCCAACCGCTAGAATGGACGGTGGTAACAAAGTCATTGCTATTTACGGTAACTCATACACACACTACAACAATAATTTAAATACACGCTTACGTGATTTAACTCGTTCTTTACTGCCAAATAACGCGGAAGGTTATAGCTATCGTGGAATAACGATTTCTAGTGGTGAATTAGGTTGGCATGAACCCAATTTACGTTTTCAAAACACATTGAAATCTTGGGATGTCGTTGTTCTACAAGGCAACTCTATGGAGCCTATTAGTAAGAAAAGCAATTCAAGAGAGTACTTTCAAACTTCGGCAAAAAAAATGGCAGAAATCGCTCATGATGCAGGATCCAAAGTAGTCTATTTTATGACGTGGGCACAAAAGTCTCACCCAGAACAGACCCAAGCACTAGCTAAAGCATACATGGTCATAGCCGAAGAAACGGGTGGATATGTGGCACCAGTTGGACTTGCTTTTGCACAAAGCATGAAACAGTATCCAGAGATCAACTTATATCACAGCGATGGAAAACACCCATCACTAGCCGGCACCTATTTGGCTGCGTCAGTGTTCTTCGCTACGCTGTACAACCAATCGCCGATTGGGGGTGAAACTCCTGCCGATTCTGATATGTCACCAGAAACCGCTAGAAAGCTGCAGACTGTTGCTTGGGAAACGGTTCAAAGCTACCAGTCTAAATAGGTACTCAGGTCTTCTTTATTTTTCAAGAAGACCTTTTGTTTTACGAGGATCACCTTTCAACCAGTGAATCCACGAAATTTCCAACCACTGTGTTACTCTCCCAAATTCGCATCCACAATGATTAAACTGTTATGAAAGATCATCTTGATTTATCGACGTACAAGCAGTTGGCAGAAAAACTCCAACCTTTCACTGAATCAGAACTAATACTCCATTCTTTCATTGTTAATCATTTTGAGGAGCTATCTTATTACGGAATAATAGATCTCGCGCAAAAAGTACAAATAAGCAAAGCAACCATTGGACGCTACCTTAATAAACTGGGATACACAGGTTATGCGGCATTTAAGAATGCGTTAAAAAGAGATTTAATAGCGCACACAATGATCGCGCCCATCGACGCAAATAAAGCCAAAACTGCAAACCAGTCAACGGATACGAAAACTGAAGCTCAACGTTACATCAGTAATGTAAGCCAACTGATAGAACAATTTAATTATGATTTGAACATGGTTGACCTAGAAAAATTAGCCAAGATTGTTGCTGACAAAAGTCGAACTATCTACGTTGTAGGCCCTGCTTCATCGCACGCTTTAGCTATACATTTCTCTACTTTATTAAAATACAGCCGTTCAGATGTAATATTACTACCTCTAGACAAGGGCGAATTACCCAAAGCCCTGCTCGGTGTCAGTGACAAAGACGTGCTAATTGCCTTTTCCTATTATCGATTTAATCCCGTTGTATTAAGTATTACAAAATACTTCAACAGTAAGAATGCCCACGTTACTGTGGTAACCAATACTCACTCAAACCCCTACAGCATTTATAGTGACATCCAATACGTATTACCTAGTGACGTCGACTCCATTTTCCATAGCCGAACTATTGGATTTTTGTTCGTAGAACTACTGCTGTTCCTCGTGCAAAATGCATCAAAGGATGATGATAATTTTGAAGAGCTCGAAGAGCTATTTAAATTCTTTGGTACTTTCTCTTCCCTTGAATTTAAATAGCTTGTGAACAATATTGTGGCTGGGACCATAACTTGACACCCCGGCAATATAAAAATCTGCTCATGATAATATTAAACTGCTATTAGGTTACCGACTGGCGCAATTAAACATGAATCATGTCAACCTAGATCTCTTCCACTAAAATACGACAAAATCGCTTGATAATCCCCAAAAAATCAAAGTCATAACTCAGAAATGGACATTTGCGAGTTATCGATTTTGCTAAATTAGCTTTTTACGGATTACTTTAAATAAGTCAAATAGTGCATCTCTCAAATAAGAGCATAATCAATGTCAACGCGGAATGGGGCATAGGTGAGTCAGAGACTTTGCTAATATAGCATATAGTGGATTGTCTGAGATATTATAAACCTCTAATCTGATTGCCAAATTACAAACCCACCTACATGGATGACATTTGTTCTGAACAGATTTTGTCTCACTTTGCTTATATACTCTTTAGAGTATACATTACGTACTATCTCCATTTCTAACTGAGGTTAACAGGATGCTAGTTAGCACACCGAAAGCCATCGGCAGCACGAAGCTCGGAAGAACAGTGGTTTAAAGAAAACCTGTCTTGGTCTGCCGCAAGCAACAGTATCTAGATTTGAAAGTATCCCTGCAAAAATCCACATTAGAAACTTTCTTCAAGTTCCTATCAATAAATGGACTAGAAATGAATGTTGTGCCATGAGACACGAACCATACTGAAACTAAAGGAGTTATTGACGAATGGTGAATCGACTTCAGAAAATAAAAAGGCTAGCGTCAATTGATTCTAGCCTTTTTATTTCAGGGGGGGGGGGGGGGTTGCTTATAAGCCGAACTCTAGGCCTACTTGGAAATGATCTTTATCTGTTAGTGAGGTTTCTGTGGTGCGTGTGTATTCAGTGTAGATACCGATAGGCAATACGTTGAGTACTCGGGTATCAAAATGCAGTCCGACTACTGCTTGGTTGATACTAATATCACCAATGGTATTGAGTTGACCAATTTCATAACGGCGATAGGTAAGGTCGATTCTCTCTCTGCGTACAGAGAGTGGGAACTTAAATCCATAAGCTGAGAATTCAACCACTTTCGATAAGCTCACTTCACCCATTGCGACATCTTCTGCATAGGCATCATCAGTTAATGCTGGCATTAAAAAGTTACTTGGGTCGTTGTTGATGAAATTACTGCTTGAAAGTAATTCGACGCCACGACGATCTTTTGCGTCGACATTACTGCTGTCACTCGCCGAATATTTTGCTGCAAGGTTGATGTAGAACTCTGCTGGTAAGTCGGTACTTAATGCTAATGATGCACCACTGGTTTGGTCTTCACGATCTTGCACACCATATAAGGATAGAGCTACTTGTTTATTGTATAACCAGCTTTGACCATAATGTTCTGTTCGTGAGATACCTAACTGTACCGATAATGGTTCACGTTCGTCCAATTTGTAATCTTGGTAATAATTACTGGCGACTTCAGCGTTCCAGAAACCAGTTTGAATAAATGGTAAACGTAATTGAGCAGCTACACCATAATCACGAGTTTGATCTTGGTTGATAGCAGGGTCAGTGTAATTATTATTTAGGACATAATAGCCACGCACGCCTACCAGTAAGAAATATTGGTTGTTACTGAAACCAGCACCGATTAAGTCACTATATTCATCGTCATTCATGGCCCACAGGTTGTAGATGCTGCGGTGTAATGGATCGGTAAATTCAAGGCTGACGCTGTAACGTAATTTGGTAGTGTCTTCACCTTGATCATCCGTTTCGGTTGCAGCACCTAAGCTAAGTTCACCGCTGCTATAACGAATATTATTAAACCAGCCATAGTCGGTATCAGTATTTAATGGTTCAGGTTCAAGGTTAGCGAGCATTTGTTGCTGTTGCTCTGCTAGCCCACCTTCATCATCCCAAATTAAATTTAACTGATATGGTTGGTTATCCGACACACTGATTGGAAGACAGGTATAGTAGTAATCATCAGCCGAAATTGCAGTGGCAATCACTTTGTTATCATCAATTAAACGAGCATCAACCACGTTATCGGCATCAAGTACTTGTTCAATTTTGCCATTTTGTGTGCGGAATAATGAGCTACCAAACTCAGTATTGGCAATGAAATAGACTCGACCTTGGCTATCAACATCTTTCACAATACTGTAAAACGCGGGTAGGGTTAAAATCGCCTCTTTGTTGCGATATAAAGTGCGGTTATTGCCCTTTTGGATGAAGTAATACAGGTTGTCATCTTTTACTAATACAGAAGAGTTGACGGCGGCGTAGAACTCATCACCCACATACAGTTGTGGTTGAACAAAAGATTCGGTGGTTTTGAAATAGACTTCGCGACCATCTGTTAACTCACCTTGGTAGACATGACCTTCGCTGCCATCTTTAATTAAAGCATCATCATCAAATAAGCCTTGGGTGGTACGCCATACAGAAGTACGGCGACCTGAAACGGTAAAATCTTCACCTTCAATACGATAGACCTTACCCATATCTAAACTGGTGCGCTGCTGTGATACTTCGCCGCTAGCTATATCATACTCATTAAGGAGTGGCGCACGGACGGCATCTGGATTAGTTAGGAAGATAATACGACCTTGTTGAGTATTAAGCTCACCATAATACTTAGAACGGGCGATGACATCACCTTGGGCAATATTCATCTGTTCAGCTTCTTTGGTGTTTTTTTTTACCCAAGCTTTGAATGTGTCATCAAAAGATTCCCCCACCGTATCACGCATTGGTTTATTGACTAAGAATGGCCAGTACCAATGTTTAGAACGATTCTGGAAAAATTTGTTAGCGGTTTCAAGGCCAAATGTTTCGGCTAAATAATAGTGATATTGTGAGCCGAACACATACGCACTTTCACCAAATGGGAAAAACAGCGTGTCATTGTATAAACGTTCAGGAGTGAGATAACCTGCTTTGGCATGAATGTTCGTCATTGCTCGGTAACGGCCACTGTATAGGCGTCCACCTTGACCATGCCAAGATTCATTTAATACCGCATTCCCTTCTAGCATAAAGCGGGATGTGTAAGCATTAGGTTGTACTGCTGGAATCAAACCTAAAGGACCAAAAGAACCATTTCTAAATAAAGTGTACATTGTTTGTGACACTTTATTGTTCTTGCTGTTCATTTGGTAGTCATGAGCGGTTTCGTGGAACAGCAAGGTATCTAACCAATTAGCCGAAGAAAAGTAATCAGGTAATTGAGCGCCCCCCATATAGTTAATCTGACGGTTAAGTGGTGATTGGCTCGAAAAACCATTGGCAATTTGGTTATAAGATGACATTAACCCAACGTTGAGTTGAGAGTCCATCTGATAGCCATAATGTAACTCATATTCAGGCTGTAAAATACGTTCAACGGCCGCAGCATGCTCGGCATAAGTCTTATTTTGCTCGGTAAAAATGAGGCGGGTGTTACGCACATCTTGAGTATAGTAATCCTGATCTTGTGCGACACCTGATTCATTTTGTGTGACTAACGGAGCGGCAAAGGTGAAACTCGATAAGCTAGTCGTTAATACTAAACCGAGAGGTATGATCTTTTTATTCATAGAGTTAGCTTCTTTATTAAGTTTATTACTATCTGATCATTCACAAATTGAATCTGATGATTATTGATAAAGTATTTCTCGTTCAGACGCATCTAAAAAAGTCCAAGAACTCTATTTTTCAAAGTTGGTTTGCCTGTGAATGGGCTAGCTTAGCTAACGACGCTGAAGTAGAGAATCACTTACAGCTCATCATGATATGAATAACAAAAAAACACAGTTATTAAAATTAATAAAAATAAAACCCATAAAAAACAACATTTACCTTTAATGCAGCCTAAAGATAATTTAAGAAGGAATGGGGCAGATATTTGTTAGCTAATTTCCCGCTAACCCTCTTTTTAAACCTTTGGCGCTTGTTTGACACAACTATTCAATGTTCTTGGACATATTAAAACCAGTAATCACAAACCCCACTTCTTGGTACAGTTTCAGCGCTCGCTTATTTTGATAAGCTACTCTTAACTTTATTTGATTAACGCCAACTTGTTGCAACTGTTTTTCTAATGCACTGATTGCCTTAGTACCGTAGCCCAAACCACGGTATTCACCTGACACAAAGAAATCATATATAAAGGTCGATTTGTCTGTAGCATTAATCGAATGCCACAAATAACCCACACGATTTAATTGCCCATCAATCTCAGCATCAATGCATAGCAACGAATGTTCATTTCCTTCTAATCCACTTGGAAAGCAACGATGCAGTTCTTTTTTTGCCAACTCAGTTGCTAGCTCAATAGAATGACCATAGTTCTTGGCTATTTCTTGACTGTAATCGTCGATAAAATACCGACAATAAGCCGGATATTCATCGTCCCGCATTTTCCTGAGAACAACCATACCTACTCCTTTCTAATTGGTGGAATACACTCGATAGTAACATAACAGCATTTCTAACTTGACAGAATCGTGACATATGCTGCATCTAACCAAGAGGAAAACTTACTATTAGATTAAATAGGCCAATTAGTAACAAATGAAATGTATCCTAAATATTAGGTTGGCACTCTTTGGGGCACAGATGAGTCAGCTCAGATCAAGCTGACTCGAAGATGGACAAATGTAAGTTACAGCGGATTATTTTTTGGCTAGGTAACCATTTCCATTTTGATCAATCCATCAGATTCACCTAAATCTTGAAAATCAAAAGACTTATCCTTAGATATTGAGATAAGTTGTCAAACTCTAAGTTGCAGGTTCTCTGAAACCAAGAAGACTTACATATTCGTTTGGTTGTCTGACTGCTTCGTCATTTCACAGAATACCTTATCAAACAACCGGTTAACTTTTCCTCATATCCATCACATCTTCTTGAATACCTATGACTATTTTCCGTTAAAATTGAGAACAAATTATGGAAATTGATTCAATATAACCTCCATTGTATTGAAAGAATGCTAAAGCGATACTTACACCACAGCGACGGAATCACTAAAAGTGATCTTGTATATAGCTACCCAATTGTTGGTTCCGGAGCAGATTGAAATTAATGAATACTTAATAGCTAAATGCCATTCAAAGGTGAATATCATGAACAAACTTATAACTGTAGCAGCAGGACTTCTACTAACTTCTTCCGCATTCGCTTCTAACGTAACGATTAGCCAAAGCTCATCACTTAAAACTGGTATGTATGAATCCAAGTCAGAAGCTTATGCCGCGGGATTCGATTTATCTGATTCAATAGCAGGGATGGATAAATCACAACTTAAGAACAATCTTTCATTATGGGCATATAATACTGTCAGTGACATAACTATTGAAAACAGCGATGTTGTTATTCAGGAAACAGCGACAAGCCGAGGGAATATCGGATATCGTGCAATCGTAAATCTACATTACACTTTCAAGACCAGAGAAAGTAAGGACTAATTGTTATTTGTTGCACATCTACATGTCATTAATGAAAGCGCAGGTTAACTTCAAAGTTCATCTGCGCTTTTTTATGGATAGATAAGTTAAATTTTGTTCCGATGACGCAGTACTTTTAGTTAATGCATAGCAATAAATGAAGCATTGAAGAGTAACTAAATGCATCTAGGAATTATGACTAAATCACTATGTTTTCCTAATTCAGGACATTGATTTAATAGTCACATAATCAAATTTTAAGTGATGCATGAACTCTCTAAAAATAAGCAACTGAGCGTAAAATTTTGGCGAGATATCTGATTCATGTGGGTAAGGGTGCCTACCCATGGCAATTTCAGCATACTGACCGAATATATACTCAAGGTCATCGCGCTTGAAATGAATCTCTGAGCTGTCAGTTAAACCACTTAATATTGCGATTTGACGAATAAAACCCATGTCCGTTATCAGAGTAAATCCATTGGAGGCAATTTGGGGTACAACTTTTTCAATTTCATCTTCGATATAATTAATCGCGTATTCGATATCATCGTAAGTTGGCGGAGTATGCTTAAAATACCTCGTACTTATGAGGTCAAAACCAACGGGTAAACTAATTATAGTTTGATTATTACTCAGAAAAAAAGAGGATTCGGTTTCATTGATCCTCATTAGAATTGTGCGGGAAGAGTCAGGGTCATCAAAGTGCTTTGACGACTTTTTACTTAAACAAGACATATTACTCACCTTTTGACAATTTATGTAATTCATCTCTAACACATTAAGTCTAAAAAAGAGGGCGCATCCATCTTTAGATTATTAGGTTTCCATTCTGGCAAAACGTTAACTAACACACTTCTCTTTATCTCTTAAAAAACAAGACAAGTCGGCTATAGAGTTACACCTATTCCACACTTAGCAACATTTAGAACACCGTAGCCTCATTAGCCAAAAACATGGTTTAATTTCTACCGATTCGTATTTATCAACACAATTTAAATGCTATATATGCTGCTCGAAATGCTCGTAACCCAAACAATCAGTGGTTAAACAAATCATTTGGCTTTTTAACCTCAGCATATTGTCCCAAATACTCCGATTACGCCACTAAGACAGATTGGCAATCAACAATAAGTTTTCCAATTAATGAATGGTCAGGATTTGACGATATACTTATCGCTAGATTAATCTGCTTTTCTACCAATCAGTCACACTGTCTTCTACGCTGATCTCAACCACAATGTCTGGGTTAAGCTGCATAAACTGCTTGCTGCCAGAGCTAACTGTAAAAAACAAATGACATACTGGTTGATACTTTAGTCTGAAATATTTTGTAGATAAAGAGCGCCTAATATCAGAGTAAACTCAAATTCCACTCCTCAACATCTATCGTGGCACCTAATCTTTAAGACGACATGCAGACAAATTACTGTTATCAAAATCTTGCACCGCAAAATCAATCAATGCCCGAACTTTTTTGGGAATCACTTTTCCATTGAGGTAAACCGCGCAAAGAGGGAGCGTTTTCATCGTATAATCCGAAAGCAATCTCACTAATTGTCCGTTTTCACCCACCCCCTCTTTATGCAAAATAAAGCTAGGACATAGAGCAATACCCATCCCACGTTGTGCCCAACTTTTTGCTATACGAGCATTATTGACGGTAAAGTTTCTTGATGGGTGGAAAACATACTCTGAATCATCTTTAGTAAAGACCCATCGGTTCGCTTCTCGTCTATTGGTGTCTTCGATACAAATATGTTTCTCTAGCTCCTCTGGCGTATGAGGTTCTCCATAACGCTCTAAGTATTGCCTGTTAGCAACTAATACAGTGGTAATCGTTCCCAATTTACGAACTTTGAGCGTGTTCAACTCTGGTGAACCAATACGAAAAGCAACATCAAATCCTTCTACAGCTAAATCCACGTGGGAATCATTTAGCCGTAAATCTATTGAGAGGTTGGGATGAAGAATAGAAAAACGGCTAAGCATCTCACTAATATATATTTCACCAAAAGTCACTGGTGCCGATATACGAAGTGAACCAGTTAACCCTCTGGCATTTTCTGAGACACAGCCCAACAGATCATCCAACTCGGCAATCAAAGCTGGCGCCCTAGCTAATAACTCTTCTCCTTGCGGTGTTAATCCAACTTGGCGAGTCGTGCGCTGTAACAATCGTGCTCCGATTTTGTCCTCGAGTTGAGCAACGTATTTAGACGTTAGACGATTAGATATCCCCATCCGATTGGCAGCCTCTGTAAATGAACCCGTTTGTGCAGTAAAGACAAACGCTTTTAGACCATCTACAACATCCATAATCCATCCTATTAAGAATAAAACGTAGTAATTCATTCTTTATAATCTCCATTGTGTGAAAAATCAATCAGAGTGATACTTACATCACAGCGAAACAACATCGCAATAAACATATACAAATAATTGGAGAAAATATTATGAATATCGCAATCATTGGTTCAGGTAATATCGGTTCTGGTTTGGCATTAACTTTTGGACAAACGGCTTACAACGTAATCCTTTCCTCAAGAAATGAAGAATCGACTCGGGCTGTTGTGGCCAAACTAGGCAAAACAAACGTGAAAGCATCCAACATTGCTGACGCTGTCAAAGCTTCTGAAGTGGTTATTTTGGCAACACCTTATGATGCAGTTAGCTCACTGACTAACGCTGCCGACTTCTCTGGTAAAATTGTTATTGATGTTACTAACCCAGTAAAAGCTGATTTTTCCGGATTAAGTGTGGGGTTTGAAACATCAGCAGCGGAAGAGATACAGAAATTGCTTCCTCAAGCGACGGTAGTAAAAGCATTTAACACTGTATTTGCTCAAGTCTATGAACAAGGGCTAGAATTTGATGGACATAAAGCACAAACTTTCGTTGCAGCCAATGATGACGTAGCTAAACAAACAGTGCTCTCTCTTGCAAACGAAGCTGGTTTTGAAGCTGTTGACGCTGGTGCACTAACTAATGCTCGTTACCTTGAGCCACTAGCTTACATGAACATCCACTTTGGCTACATGTTGAATAAAGGAACTCAGATTATTCCAGCATGGTTATCACGCTAAGAATCGGCTTCTATCAAACTAACCAAGGGTCTAAATACCCTTGGTTAGTTTTTAGTTTCGTTTCCCACAACAGACAATAGTTAGGGTTCATAGTTTTTTCACGACAGGCAATACATAGATAGAGGCATTATTATGGAGGACTGAAACGAAAAGGGGCATAGATGAATTAACTAACGACAGCTTACTCGTGTAAACAACAAGCGATGCGCGGAAGAGTTTTTTAAGCATTGGTCCAATGCTTTAAGGATCAAACCATAAATCGCATGATCTACATCTCTACCATTTAGATTTTCTGAACAAGTGATTACTCCCTCAAGACTAAAACCTAAACGCTCACACACTCTGCGGCTTGGCTGATTCTCAACTACAGCTGATAATTCAATCTATTGCATATTAAGTTTGTGAATGCCATTTCAATCAGTTTAGATACGGACTTGCCTACTATTCCTTGGACTTGATATTCCGCACTGAACCAATAGCAATGTAAAATAATTAGAGCAGGCGATTCTTATATTGCTCCGGTGTTTGTCCGGAGTATCGCTTAAACATCGCAATAAACGGGCTGGCTTGGTTATATCCCAATGTCAACGCGACTTCTTTAACCGACTGCCCGCTGCGCAATAAATCCATGGAATGGAGATACCGAACACGCAAGCGCCACTCTGTAAAACTCATCCCGAGTTCTGCCTGACAATAGCGGGCAAGCGTCCGTTCAGTAGTATGTACTCGCTCTGCCCATTGCTGCAAGCTGGTGTTATCTGTCGGGTTCTCTTCTACCTCAGCTAATATAGGTGCTAAATATTTATGATTGCTGGAAGGTAAAAAGTGCTGTTGCATTTCTCGTGTGGCAAGTTGATCGATCAATACCTGTAACAAACGTTTGTCTTCATCACTTTCAGCGACACTAATTTCACGCATACGAAAATCATCGATAATAGCCGTCACTATCGGAGTCACTTTGATCAAGCTAGTTTTAGTAGGAAAAGCATGGGTCATTTCCACTGAAACATTAATGGAACAATAATCCAACGGTCTGCGATTGAAACTCTTGTGGCTCGTGCCTGCAGGAACCCATATAGCAAGGTGCGGCGGAGCAAGAAAGCGAGTATCTTCCGCCTCCATTTCTAATATGCCACCAGCAATCAGCTGAACCTGGCCCCAAGTGTGGCTGTGAACACGTGTTTCGGTATTCGACAAAAACGCTTCAAAGTTCATAAATACATCGGAGGGTGCTTTAGCTATTGCTAAAGAAGGATGAAGATTTCGCGCCTGTTTTTTCATTCTGCTTTCCTTGTCAAACCTGTGTCTTTCAAACGATATTTATCAACTTTAAGACTCTAACCGAGATGAGAATGGAATTCAAAATTGCATTTATCAGATGGACCAAAAACGACCAAAACACAAACATCAGAGCTGCATGCTAAAGAGAGATATGGTTATAATGCGCCTTTCATCTGGATGAAATATAAAGGATTAAACGGATATGACAGATTCTGTAAGCAAAGAACATGGCACTAACGAAGCTCTGCTGATTATCGATATGCAAATTGGCTGTTTCCATACACCTAGGTATGACAGTGATAACGTTATTTCAAGAATCAATAAGCTTTCTCATGCATTCCGATCTAAAAATTTGCCTGTCATTTTCATTCAGCATAACGGTATTAAAGAAAACTACTTATTGCCGGGTACAAAAGACTTTGAAATCGTAAGAGATCTGGTCATCAGTGATGCGGATTACACTGTAGAAAAGACCGTAAATGGTGCGTTCTATCAAACACATTTAAAAGAGCTTCTAGACTCACTAAATGTTGGAACACTCTATATCACGGGGCTTGCAACCGATTTCTGTGTTAACGCAACCATTCACGCAGCACTAATAGAAGACTTCAATATTGTGGTTGTTTCTGATTGTCACACCACCGCCGACAAAGTTGAATTAAGCGCTAGCGACATCATCAAATTCCACAATTTTATATGGTCTAACTTAACGCCGACCAAAGGCAGCATTACCCTCAAAACTCACGAAGAAGTACTGAATTAAGACGTTTCTAATGAAGGCAAAAACCTAGAACTCAAGTCAACCCGTTGGTCAACTCATCACCAACGGGTTATACAGGTTTTATGCTGGTTTAGTTTTCATCGATGATTTAGACGTGCATTTCAATACTAACTGTACAGCCAACAGATACATGATGATGAATGCCTACCAACCTTGGTCAGCAAAAACCAAACATGGCTAAGGATGCGCCAATCCAAGCGTCGCGTCCCCATAATGCCCAGTAGACCCCATACGATTCACCAGTGGCACTTAAGATGAAAAAATCATCATAATAGCAAAAGTTTTCTTCGATGATAGTGCCCAACTTAAAGACTTTAGCGGGTTTAACACACTCAAGGCAATCTTCGTTGGTTTGCGTTCACAAGATTCAGGTAGCAACAGCAGCGCTAACAGCAAGTTCCCTATACTTAAAGCACCTGCAGCAACAAACGAATGAAACAAATACGTTTTTTCTCTGTGCTGCATCTCTACTCCATATATTTACTCATGACGAACTTTATGCCTTTAGCCTAACCACTTTAGCCGCGACTAAGGCTGCTGCTGCCAATACCAACGGGACAAATGAAACCCATAAAACTATCTCCCAGCCATAAGCATTCAGTAAGCCACCCGATGAGAATGAGCCTATCGCCATTAAGCCAAAGATAATGAAGTCGTTAAGTGACTGAACCCGGTTTTTCTCCTCAGGTTTATGGCAGTCTAAAACCAGTGCAGAAGCCCCAAGAAAACCAAAGTTCCAACCAATACCTAACAAAATAAGCAACCACCAGAAATGGTAAACATCTTCACCAAACAATCCAACTGCAGCCGACAGCCCAGTAAGAATAATCCCAATAGCCGAAATACGCACAGCGCCAAATCGTGCAATCAATTTACCGGTAAAAAAACTCGGTGCGTACATCGCTATCACGTGCCATTGAATACCTAAGTTGGATGATTCATGACTATGTCCATGCATGTGCATCGCCAATGGTGCCGAGGTCATTAAAAAATTCATGATCATGTATGAAGCAGAACCACAAACAACAGCAGAAATAAAGCGCGGTTGCAGCGCGATGTCCGTTAGAGGTCTCCCCCCACTAAGCTGTTCTTTTACTATCGGAGACTGGACACCAAACAGAATGATCCCAGAAATAACGGCGACAATAGCTTGCGCAAGGAAAGTAGCCGCATACATTGTTTCAGACCAAAGGTACATAGTTTGTGTCACCAGTTGGGGTCCAATAACACCAGCAACAATACCACCAGCCATGACTAATGAAAGGGCTTGAGGTCTTTTCTCTGGTGGTAAGCCGTCGGTAACCGCAAAGCGAAAGGACAGCACAACCGCTGCATACGCCCCACCTAAAAAGGTTGAGATGCAAAACATCCAAAACCACTCGTAGAATACAGCGACCATCGCCAACAAACCCGTTAATACCCCTGCTACAGAACCCGCAATAAAAGCAACCCGTCGGCCGTATTTTCTTGCCAACTCACCAGCAGGAAGAACACATGCAGCCATACCCACAACGAAAATTGAAATGGGCAATGTTGCCAATAACGGCGTTGGCGCGAGCATACTTCCAACAATTGCTCCAGTGGCAAAAACAACAACCGAGTTTGCACCCGCTAGGGCTTGCGCTAGAGCTAAACGCCATAAATTGGAACGGCTGACATTAGGGCTAAGGATTGAAGAATCGGATATTATCGACTGGGATTCAATAGGCATTGAATGAACTCTCCTTGTTTAATTTTAAATTTTTCTTAGAGCATATTAGATCAGTAGCAAAGCTAAAACTATCCACGTTGTCAGTTGATGGGGTTATCCTGGGTGACCGTCTGCTCGTGGTCGCAAAAGCATGGAGCCAAACTTCAGGACGAATAAACTGAACCCGATGATCCAAAGTGCTGCCGCGGCATTCACCATCAGCAGCATATGCTGAGGGAAGAAGGCAACGCCGAAACTACGGATTAAAGCTGCAAACACAATGGCAGCAAAAGCTAACCACATTCTAGGACCTTGATAAATCATGCGTCCGGTATGCCCCATAGTCACACGAGAGATCATCGATAAAATAAGACCACCAATCGCGCCGATCGCAATCACATGAAGCATGTTGTGCGAAACAAATAGACCGTTAGAAATAAAGTTCAAATCTGCTAACGCTTTAATAAACAGTCCTAAAGGAATACAGGCATAAGTCAGATGTAATGACCACACTAACGGCTCTTTAAGAGTGCTCCACGGCTTCCAACGCAGCCAACGTGTTACTTGCATAATGGCAGCAAAACCCATGATGGCTGGGCTTAATTGCGCACTGGTTAACGGAAAAAAACTCAAAGCAAATAACAGAACCAAAGGCAAATTAGCCGCAGCGTCCAACCAGAGTAAAGTTTCAGGTTTGTCGAAGTTAAAGCGACGCGCAGTGAAGAACGGAATCACCCGCCCGCCCATGATAGATATGATCAATACAAACCACCACAGCATGGCTTGCCATACCGTAATCGGAGAGAAAGGAGGCATCCCCTTGATCATCGCATAACTTGCAAAGTTAGCCACTATCGCCAACACAAAAAGCGGTAAAAAAAACAGGTTTCGATACCCTTTCACCTTTACCACTCGAACCGAAATCTCGTACGCAACCAAGCCCAAAAATAGCGCCTCAATCGAAGAGGTAAGCCAAAGTGGTGTATCTGTCCATAACAACACTCTCGGCAAAACCCATAGCGTAACAAGCACGCCTAACCATTTGTCTTTTGTGCCGTGCACCCCAGTCCAATTCTGAACCGCAGTTAATAGAAAACCTGCCACAATTGACATAGCGAAACCAAAAAACATTTCGTGAACGTGCCACCATAGCGCCGGAACTCGGAGTTGAGCTGGCTGACCATGTTGAAAAGCATATATCCAAATGCCTATCGCGATAACGGAATAAACACTGCCAAGTAAAAAGAACGGTCTGAAGCCTAAACGCAAAATGGGAGTAATTTTATCTTCCACACTCTTATCGGTAATGTTGAGCATAAACAAGCGGTTCCTAACAATACATATTAATAACGAAGAAAATGTAATTGCACGAACCAAGCCAACTTTAATTTATTGATTTTTAATAACATTAAATTTGTCTGCTTGACATTATTGTTGTATTAAATACATCATACATTCATTTTATCGCATACTGGATAGCTAAATGAACCCTCAGGAGACCAAACCTTCCATAGAACAGGTACTGCTAAACATCGCTGTTGAACTGAATATGAGCGAGCCCTCAACTCAGCATTATCAGAAGCTTATCGATGCTTTACACCTGTTGCTTCCTTGTGATGCCAGCGCCCTGTTTACTCTCGATAACGAACAACATTTGGTGCCGATTGCTATCAGTGGGTTATCTACAGAAGTGTTCGGTCGTCGATTTCTACCCGATGTTCATCCACGTTTGGCGATGATATTAGCTAACCGTAAACCAGTGCGTTTTCCTGAAAGCTCAAGCCTGCCAGATCCATTTGACGGTCTATTGAGTGAAGATATTCACCACAGCATTGATGTTCATTCGTGCATGGGCTGCAGCCTTTATGTGGGGGATACATTGGTTGGTGCGTTAACGCTAGACGCAGCTAAACCAAACGCGTTCGATAACATTGATGACAAAACCATTGAGACTTTTGCTGCTTTGGCAGCTGGAATCATCCGTAACATCAGCCTGTTTGAAGCTTTAAATAAAGCCAACCGACAACAACATTCCGTGAATCAATTATTGATCAACGAAGCGCGAAACAAAGGCGGAAAGTTGGTGGGTGTCAGCCCTCAGATCAAGAGACTTACCGCCAATATCGAGATGGTTGCCCACTCAAACTACGCGGTTTTAATCAGTGGTGAAACTGGCACAGGCAAGGAAGTGGTCGCTCATCAGATACATGCACAAAGCCTGCGCAGTGATAAACCTATGGTTTATGTTAATTGCGCTGCGCTACCCGAATCTATCGCAGAAAGTGAACTGTTTGGGCATGTAAAAGGGGCATTTACTGGCGCCAATACTCCACGAGCAGGCAAATTTGAACTCGCTGACGGCGGTACTATCTTTCTTGATGAAATAGGTGAGCTACCTTTGCTGCTGCAAGCTAAGCTACTACGTGTTATTCAACAAGGTGAAGTTCAACGAGTAGGAGCGGACAAAAACCATATCGTCGATGTTCGTATCATCGCTGCAACCAACAGAGATCTCGCTGAAGAAGTCACACAAGGACGTTTCCGATCCGATCTGTTTCACCGCTTAAACGTCTTTCCAATCCATGTCCCTCCTCTTCGAAATCGTGAAGGTGATGTACCTGTATTGGTCGGACATATACTGGATAACATTCGCTGCCAGTTCAACCTGAAAACGCTACACATTCATCCTAAAGCACTGCAAATACTAGAGAGACAACCTTGGCTAGGCAACGTACGCGAATTGGAACATACCTTGATGCGAGCAGGTTTGCACGCGATGCGCACCCAGTCAGAGTTAATTGCACCGCAACATTTTAGCAATGATTTTGATTTGATTGGTCACACCGATCATGGCAGATCAAAGAAAAAAACATCTGCCCTTTTTCCAACGTCATCCATGCCGATGCGAGAAGCAGTAGAGAGCTTTCAGAAGCAGCTTATTGAACATGCATTGGAGCTCAACAATGGCATTTGGTCACAAGCGGCGGTCTTCTTACAAGTGGATAGAGGTAACTTGTTTAAAATGGGTAAGAAGTTAAGAGTACAAATAGCTAAGTCTACAAAATAAAACTATTTCGTTGTCTTATTTACATCAAGAATTGTATTTTTAACAACAAACTAATAATCAGACGTAAATGGTCAGCAAAGAGAATAAATCTGACCAATTCTCTGATGTGCAAAAGAATAGCGATAGCTAGCGGTCTTGTTAAGCCGATAAGTATGCGAGTATTCCACTGACCACAAGCAACAAGATATCTATTACTCCTAAACGGAAGGGAAAAGTGCTTTTATCACCACTGCCAGAGAGATTAAGATCATGATCTATAGATTCACGTTTCACTAAGTTGCCGAATAAATTCATACTGACTGACGAGTTATCACCTATTAAGGCAGCGGCTATTAACGATACTCCTATACCACTATATGCTAAGTAATCAACGAGAGGTATTTCGGAAAAATATTCGAAAAACGAACGAAGAAAGTACATTACCAAGGTAATAACCAGTATTTCAAACAGTATGGTATTCAAAAATTTACTCATATTAACAATCAGCTAAAGAAACTCTTCGCCTTGGTTATCGAGTGTTTTAAGACCACACTCATTACATTCCACATATCTATCAACTAGGTCTAACGCCGCCCCCGCTGGGCTAGCCATACCGCCAAAGAATCCTTCAATAAATGCTTTGAATTGTTCTTGCTTACTCTTCCCGTACTTGGAAGGTTTTTGCTTAATCAGCTCTTTATGCTCTGTTTCTTTACCACATTTTTTACAATATTGAATAATCATTACACGCCTACGTATATACGTCGAAGTCGGTATAGATAATATTCAATACGTACTTAAAAAAATGGCTCCGTGATCAAATAAGATATTGTATTTATTGATATATGTGATAATTAACTCATGTACAATAGATACCACCCTTTAACTCACTGTTACTAGAGTAAATCCATATCTAACCATGCGTAAACATAGCTTCTTTAACACAAAGGCTCAGTGCAGACCTCTGTCGTAATCACGAACACCGTATATGACGTTTTTTATGAGATCCTTAACGTCTAGTCCAACCAACCACGTCTATAGTATACGGTCAAAAGTGTGGTACACTTTTTCTGCAGTCACTGGTTTGGCTGTTACAATATATCGCTTTATTTACAGATAGGACACGGAAGCGCCGATGAGTAATGGCAAAAGAGAAAGTACCCTTCGTTTTTTAGCAGAGCCTGGCGACGTGAACTTTGGTGGTAAAGTTCATGGTGGCGCAGTAATGAAATGGATCGACTTGGCTGCGTACGCTTGTTCAGCAGCGTGGAGTGGTAAATACTGTATTACCGCTTATGCTGGCGGAATTCGCTTCGTTGCTCCTATCCATGTTGGCAACATCGTTGAGGTCAGCGCCAAAGTCATCTATACAGGCAAAACGTCTATGCACATTGCCATAGACGTGCAAGCGAGCGATCCGAAAGAGTTGAAAAACCGCTTAACCACACATTGTATCGTTATCATGGTTGCCGTTGATGAGAATGGCAAACCAACAGCCGTACCGGAATGGGTGCCAGAAACAGCTGAAGACATTGCTCTTAGAAATTCAGCGATTCGACTGATGAACATGCGAACTGAAATCGGTGAAGAAATGGAAGCGCATGTTAAATACCTAAAGACCGACAGATAAAAAAACACCCGACAAATGTCGGGTGTTTTGCTCTTATAATCAACCTAGCCAACGTCACTATGTAATCAAAATAATCGTAATCATCATTTTATGGTCGGTTAACCGAGCAAATGCGGCAGCATTGAATAGGGATTATTCAGCGAGCTCTAGCGCCGTTTTAATATAGATATCACGTAGCTTCAGCGCGATATCTCCCGGCTTACCATTACCAATTGGTTTATCGTCTATTGCCACAACAGGCCAAACAAACGTCGTCGCAGAGCTAATAAACGCCTCTTTAGCATCATAAGCCTCTTCAATAGTGAACAGACGCTCTTCGATGGTTAAGTTCAGCTCTTGAGCCAACTTCATCAATGATGCTCGCGTAATACCGTGCAGAATATCGTTGCTTAGAGGACGAGTGACTAAAACATTGCCTTGAGTGACTATGTACACATTGCTAGAACCACCTTCAGTCACAAAGCCATCTTCAATTAGCCAGACATCCTCTGCCCCCGCAGCGTGAGCAACATGCTTAGCCATACATGCAGGTAGCAAGCTGGTTGTTTTGATATCACGACGGCGCCAACGAATATCATCAAACGAGATCACTTTAATACCCGATTGAGTCTTCGGACTGTTAATCAGACTTCTGGCCTGGGTGAACAAAACCAAAGTTGGCTCAATGTCGTCACTATAGGAAAAGTCACGATCACCTTCGTCTCCGCGAGTCAGTTGCAGATAAATCCCACCTTCAACTAAATCGTTTCTTTTGATGAGTTCACGCTGAATGTCCATTAACTGATCGCCTGTCACAGGCATCTTTATACCCAGTTCTTTTGACGAGCGTTCTAAACGCGCAAGATGTCCTTGATGGTCAATGAGTTTGCCACCTAGAACTGCTGTTACTTCATAAACGGCGTCAGCAAAAAGGAAGCCGCGATCGAACACCGATACTTTTGCTTCACTTTCAACGATAAATTCGCCATTTAGATATACGATACGTTCCATTGTTTCTCCTTACCCCCACAGCTTTTGTTGAAAGGGCAGCATAGAATTGTTTTCAAATTCAAATCCGTTTTCAATGTCTTCACTGAGTAATAACGGCCCATCTAGGTCTACAACCTCAGCGCCTTGTGCAACTACAAAAGCGGGCGCCATGCTCAATGAGGATGAAACCATACATCCAACCATGATTCGTAAACCCAATGATTGTGCCTGTGCTTTGAGCTTGAGTGCCTCTGTCAATCCACCGGTTTTATCGAGTTTGATGTTGATCGTGTCATAAAGCCCAACGACTTTCTCAAGGCTATGTCGGTCATGGCATGACTCATCAGCACAGATCGGGATCGGGCGTTCTAACGAAGCCAATACAGAGTCCTGATCCGCGTGGAAGGGTTGCTCTATCATAGCCACATCAAGTTTTATTAACTCAGGAATTAGCTGGATATAGGCCTCGACTGTCCATGCTTCGTTTGCATCGAGAATGATTTTCGCGTTTGGTGCTCCGCGACGAACCGCTTGCACACGAGCTAAATCCTCTGGACCTCCGAGCTTCAGTTTCAGCAAAGGTCGGAAGGCATTCTCAATCGCCGTTTTCTCCATATTTTCTGGAGTGTCGAGCGATAAGGTATACGCTGTTGTCAATGATTCAGCTTGCAAGCCAACTTGCGTCCACACCGACTGCCCACTTTGCTTGCATTCCAGATCCCACATCGCACAGTCGACCGCATTTCTTGCCGCACAAGCAGGCAGCAGTGGTTGAAGTTGTTCACGTGTGATTCCACTTTCAATTTCTGGAATAACATCCGTGATTTGCTGCAAAACACTCGCAATCGACTCACCATAGCGGGCGTAAGGAACACATTCCCCTCGCCCAATCAACCCCTGGTTCTCAATCTCAACAATGATGGTCTCCGCTTGGGTTTTACTGCCGCGAGAAATAGTAAAGCTACCACGAATAGGCCAACGTTGAGTGTAGAGTTTTACCTTCATTACAGCTCCAGAAGATTATCAACAATACGCGCTACACCTTGGCGGAATGGGTCAACAACAGGCAAACCTATTTCTGACTCTACTTTATCCATATAAGCCATGGCATCACTTTCACTTAAACCTGATGTATTGATAGATACACCAACAAATTTAACCGCTGGGTTAGTTAAACGAGCAGTAGCAATATTTGCTGCCATACACTCTTTTAAACCCGGTAGTTGGTAATCAGGTAGACCACGCATATGAGCGCGAGTTGGTTCATGACAAAGAACCAAAGCATCAGCTTGAGAACCATGAATAAGACCTGTTGTAACACCAGCATAGGATGCATGGAACAGAGAACCTTGACCTTCAATAACATCCCAATGTTGTGGATCGTTAGCTGGAGTAATGGTTTCAATCGCACCAGCGATAAAATCGGCAACAACACAGTCAGCACTCACGCCTGCACCAGTAATCAAAATGCCGGTTTGACCTGTGGCACGAAAATCAGCATCCACACCACGCTCTTTCATCTCTTTCTCGATAGCTAGCGAGGTATACATTTTGCCAACTGAGCAGTCTGTTCCTACAGTCAACACACGTTTACCCGAACGCTTTTTACCATTTGCGACAGGGTAAACTTGGGTTGGATAGCGCACATCATATAGCGCACAGCCATTTTTAGCTGCGCACGCTACAAGCTCAGGAATGTCTGTTAGTTTGTTGTGCAAACCAGCTGCGATATCCATACCAGCTTCTAGAGCTTCAATAAGAACAGAGATCCATTCTTGAGAGATAATGCCACCACGGTTAGCAACACCGATAATTAAGGTTTTTGCACCCGCCTCTTTAGCCTGAGCAATATTCAGATCTTTCAGACCGACATCAGCGTTACACGCTTCAAGTCTCAATTGACCAACACAGTATTCAGGGCGCCATGTTTTTACGCCTTGCGCCACTTTTGCTGCGAGTGAATCTGCAGCGTCACCCAAAAATAGTAGATACGGTTGTTTAAGTTCCATCTTTTATTGCTCCATTTTGGTCAGCTAGACCAGACACTAATGTTGAATACCTTTACAACCTACAGCTTAATATCCTTATCAACAATAGGGTAAACAGCGTCTATCTATTCATATATTTTCTATAATTGGCATTTTTAAGCATTTATTATTCACATAAATACAATACAATGCATAAATACTCGCATCTTAAAATTTACATAAAATATCACCTAACAATAAAAATGCAGCGATTTATGAAAGCCGAGTAGTTCAAAATTGAAAGATTGTTTTATTGACCAAAAATTTAGTTGTTATATCTAAAATTCAGCCAAACCTAATAAACAGCCATTAATACCAATATTTTTATTTTTGTTAGTGTTTTCTATTTTGTGATCATGAGCACTAAAAAACATTAATGTATACAATTCAGCCTCGATGACGATGATAAATATCATATGTAACTGCATCATTTTGGATCGGATTGCACCATAAATGCCTGTTATATCGGTGGTATTAATCTTACTGTTGTCTACCACGTACATATTGACCACTTTTACAACAGAGAGACATGAGTATAAAAACCCATTAACATCACAAAAAAAATAATTTTATTAAACCATGATTTGATAATATTTAAGATTATTATTCTGAATAAAAGAGATATTAGAGCTCTCATCAGAAAGAAAAATCAGGCAGTGATTTTCTCCATACAGAAAACTCCAAATTAGTCGTTTAAACTAGTAAAACCTCTGGTGTTAGCATGGTCTGTATATTGCTAAATAAATGTATAAAATCTTCCCCTGCGAGCTGTTGTTCGCTGTTGGAGAAACAGGATTTACTCAGTATGATAGCTACTCTTTAGTAAGCCCCCATTTCTGAGCTGCAATGGAAACCAAGGTACAAATTAGGACGGATTCAATGATCACAGCTGAAGCTCTTATCAATCTAAAAGCGCTTAGTGATAACTATGATTTGCTAAAAAAGAAATGTGGAAATAAACCTGTAGTCGCGGTTATCAAAGGCGATGCTTACGGTCACAATGCGGTAAAAACCGCACAAGCTCTACCTCAGGCGGATGTATTTGCGGTTTCTCGTATTGAAGAAGCGCAAGAGTTAAGAAATTCCGGAATTACACAACCCATTTTGCTTCTTGAAGGTTGCTTTTGTAAAAGCGACCTAGAAATAGCGGCACGCGAAGGCTTTCAAACAGCGATTCACTGTCAAGAGCAGTTAGATGATCTGAAGAATGCCACATTGGCTGAACCGGTAACAGTCTGGCTAAAATTGGACACAGGTATGCATCGTCTGGGTGTACAACCTTGTGAACTTAATGACTATGTTGAGCAAATAGAAGCGACAGGTAAACTCGCGGGCCCTGTTGGCTTTATGAGTCACTTTAACTGTGCCGATGATCTTTCCTCTGCTTCAACACAAAAGCAAATCGATCTGTTTCTTTCACAAACCTCCCGCTTTCCTGGCCCGAAAACCTTGGCGAACTCAGCTGGGATTCTCTATTGGCCAGATTCTCACTTAGATTACATGCGTGCTGGTATTGCACTTTATGGCATCAGTCCAAATGAGAATGAAACCGGTAAAGACCTTGGGTTGCATTGTGGTATGACCCTAAAGTCGATACTCATTGCGGTTCGCAAACACAAAGCAAATCAACCCGTTGGTTACGGTGAAACGTGGACTTCCCAACGTGATACTTATATCGGTGTTGTGGCTATGGGTTATGGTGATGGTTATCCTCGCACTGCGCCAGAAGGTACTCCTGTCTATGTTAATGGGCGTGTTGTGCCAATCTCAGGTCGTGTATCAATGGACATGATCACCGTTGATTTAGGCCCTGATTCTCAAGACAAAGTAGGTGATAGCGTAGAATTTTGGGGTGACAACCTACCGATCGAGCAAGTTTCTAAGCACATTGGAACCATTCCTTATGAGCTTGTCATTAAGCTCACTAAGCGAGTTCATAAAACCTACATCGTAAATAATTAATGGCTGAATATAAAAGGAGCTTGATGGAAATCAAGCTCTTTACTTTTCAACCTTCCTATCTCAATAAAGCCAATCCTACTGATCAGTTGATGCTGTAATAGAAGCTTCATTTTTCTTTGCTTTAATAGCCTCGAAAACTAAACGGGCTCTCTAGAGAAAGAAAACATGCCATTGTCCACCACTGATATTACTTTAAGTGAAAATACTCTCTCCGATTTGAAATCTATTGAATATCATTGGATTCGAACTTTGTATGTCGAAGGATATCAGCCTTCTGAAATCAATCACTACATTCGTACTTGTTTTGGTGGCGATGACACTTTTGCAGACCTGTTTAGGAAAGTCGCCTTGCAACAAGAGAGCTTATACGTACTGCTGCAATACATTGGCTGCGCACCCTCCAGCAAAGAATTCTAGGCGACTTTTACTTTTGCTATTTTTGTGTCCACAACACCCTCATTGACCTAAATCAGAAACAGATTTAACAGGCATAAAAAAACCTGAGCAGAGCTCAGGTCATGGTTACAAAAACCGTTAGTCATTTACAGTAAGGAATTGAGCTAACAGCCAGCTATGCGTAACGCCAGAAGGTATGTACCTGTCTTAACTGATCAGCGGCCAAACCAAATTGTTAAGTAGATACAAAATGGGCGACCTTACAGTCGCCCTTATCGTTGTTATCCTTTCACACCGCCGGCCGTTAGTCCTCCGACTAGCCAACGCTGCGCAAGCAAGAATACGATAGTAATTGGTAAAGCAGACAACACTGCCGCTGCTGCAAAGTCACCCCATAAATAGTTTTGAGGATACAAATATTGCTGCATACCAACTGCAAGTGTGTAGGAGTTTACATCAGAAAGTAACAGAGATGCCACTGGAACCTCACCGACGACACCGATAAATGAGAGAATAAACACAACTGCTAAAATCGGCACTGATAACGGTAACAATACCAAACGGAATGCTTGCCATGGTGTTGCTCCGTCAAGTGCTGCTGCTTCTTCCAATGAACGATCAATCGTTTCAAAGTAACCTTTGATTGTCCAAACATGTAAAGCGATACCACCTAAGTAAGAGAAAATCAAACCACCGTGAGTATTCAAACCTAGGAATGGAATGTACTGCCCTAACTTGTCAAACAAAGCATACAGAGCCACCAATGCTAATACCGCTGGGAACATCTGGAAGATCATCATTGCTTTCAAGATGGTGCTTTTACCCTTGAACTTCATGCGGGCAAAAGCGTAAGCAGAAGTTGTCGATAACGCTACGATTAGCACAGAACTGATCGCTGCTACTTTTACCGAGTTCCACAACCAAGTTAACACAGGAAACGGAGGTGGTGTCACAGATCCATCCGCGTTTTCTACCGCGATACCTAACGCCAACTTCCAGTGTTCAAGCGAAGGACTGTCAGGAATCAAACTACCTGTCGCAAAATTACCCTCGCGGAAAGAAATCGCTACGATCATTAACAGTGGGAAAATGATTAATGCTAAGAATGTCCACATTGCAATGTGCGTCGCCAACACTCTGTATTTTAGGGATTTGCCTTGAACCATTGCCATAGTGCGACTCCTTAATCTTGTTCAAGCTTAGTGAAACGGAGGTTGAGTAATGCCAACCCACCCACGAGTAAGAAAATCAGAGTGGCAATTGCACTCGCCAAACCAAAATCTTGGCCACCAGCCCCTTCGAACGCAATACGATAGGTATAGCTAACTAATAGGTCGGTATAACCCGCAGGCTCTGAAGTACCAATCATGTTCGGTCCGCCTTGCGTCAATAGTTGAATCATCACAAAGTTATTGAAGTTAAAGGCAAAACTTGCAATAAGAAGTGGTGTCATCGGTTTAATCATTAAAGGCAGTGTGATACGAGTAAAATTGCTCACAAAGTTTGAACCATCAATTGCCGATGCTTCATACAAGTCTTCTGGAATGGCCTTTAAAAGCCCCATACATAGAATCATCATGTAAGGGAAACCTAGCCATGTGTTCACAATCAACACCATAGTTTTGGCAAGTAAAGGATCTGAGAACCAAGTTGGGCTAATACCGAAGATAGCATTGAGCAACATATTGATTTCACCAAAGCTTTGGTTGAACAGGCCTTTAAAGATAAGAATCGAAATGAACGCTGGAACGGCGTAAGGCAGAATTAACAATACGCGATAAACCGCTCTACCTTTTAGCGCTTCCCACTGAACAACACTCGCAAGCACTAAGCCAATCATCAGAGTGAACACAACAGTCAGCAGCGAGAAAATAACCGTCCAGATAAAGATACTGATAAATGGCTCTTTGATACCATCATCTTTCCACACACGTTCGAAGTTGTGTGTACCGATTGAAACGATAAAGCCCGGAGATACTGTTGAACCAACGAAATGACCGCTCTCATCGACTGGTTGGTAATAACCTACATCCATATTAGGGCGTAACATCTCACCCGTTTCTTGGTTTGTCAGTGTCTCACCATCGTCATGCATTTTATATAAAGGTACGACGGCAGCAAACTTACGTAGGCCGCTCATGCGGATATCATCACCATTAGGAAAGTGTAGGTCGAATTCACTGAGGGCTGCACGATTACTTATGATCGTTTTGATCGGTGCCTTATTACCTGTTACAGGTTGTTCTGTTGGCGTAAGGTTCAACTCACGACTTGCTTCATTTAGCGTAAAAGCTTCTGTCACATATTGAGTATCACCATCTTGAATAGTGATTTGAAAACCTAAGTCGGTTTCGTACAAGTCAAAAGAATAACTTTGACCACTTTGGAACGTTCTATCCATCAATACTGACTGAGCACGCTCTAAAGAGAGTTGGTTCTTAGCGCTATAATTCGTGAAAGCCAAATTAACCGTATACGCCAAAGGGAAAAGGATGAACAAAATCATCCCGGCGATACCCGGGTAAATATAGCGGTGAGCGTAAGTTTTCTTACTACCAAAAATATAAAGTGCTAATGCGGTAAGAGAGAGAGTAAGTAACGCGAAGGCAGACTCACCGCGCGAATACATAAGAATGGATGCATAACCGTTAACAACACCAATAGCGCCTAAGACTGCCCATTTAAGTAGCGTTCGCTTATTGGTAGATAGTGCTGCTGACGGTGGCGACATCGCTTCTGAACCTTGAACTGACTGCATAGTACAACCTGCTAGCGAATTAAACTGAGAAAATAAGGAGGAGTTACCCCCTCCCCAAAGTAGAACTAAAAGATTACTTAACCATTTGCTTTTCTGCGTCTGCTAATGCGGCATCCACAGTTTGACGACCATCAACAATGTTGATAATTGCGTTCTTAGCTGCACCCCAGAATGCGTTCATTTGTGGGATGTTTGGCATAATTTCGCCGTTCATTGCGTTGTCCATTGTTGCTGCAATGCGAGGGTCATTACCCAATTCTTTTTGGAATGAGTTCAAAGCTACGGCACCTAGTGGCTTGTCGTCATTCATCTTACGTAGACCATCGTTCGTCAGTAGGTAGTTTTCAATGAACTCTACTGCTAGATCTTTGTTAGGCGATGCAGTGCTGATACCCGCAGTTAATACACCAACGAACGGTTTGGAAGAGTGACCATTAAATTTAGGCAGAGTGGTTACACCGTAGTTGACGCCTGACTTATCAATGTTGCCCCATGACCAAGGACCATTGATTGTCATTGCTGTATTACCTTTGTTAAATTCAGCTTCAGAAACCGAGTAATCCATATCTGAAGAGATAATGCCTTTGTCTACAAGACCTTTTACAAAGCCCATTGCATCAGCAACACCCTTGTTAGCAATACCTGCATCTTTTATGTTGTAACCTTGTGATGTGTATTTGAATGCGTAACCACCATCAGCTGCCATGAGTGGCCAAGTGAAATACGGTTCTTTAAGGTTCCACATAATAGCTGACTTACCTTGCTTTTTAAGCTTAGCATTCAACTCAGCAACTTCTTCCCAAGATTTTGGTGGATTTGGAACTAGGTCTTTATTGTAAATCAGAGATAACGACTCGACTGCAATTGGGTAACCAATAAGTTTGCCTTTGTAGTTCACTGCGTCCCAAGCGAAATCGATGATGCCATCTTTAATTTGTTTCGATGGTTTAACTTCTACTAGTAAACCAGCTTCAGCATAACCACCAAAACGGTCATGTGCCCAAAATACGATATCAGGACCGTCGCCAGTCGAAGCTGTTTGAGGGAATTTATCTTGAAGAGCATCAGGATGCGCAACCGTTACTTTAATACCGGTGTCTTCTTCGAATTTTTTACCAACTTCAGCCAATCCGTTGTAGCCTTTGTCTCCATTGATCCAGATAGTCAATTGACCTTCTTCAATTGCAGCGTGAGCTCCAAAAGAACCAAGGGCAACTAACGTACTTAGCGCTACAGTACTTAGGGCATTTTTCATGTTCATATCCTTTTAATATTTATGTTGTAGGGCTAACCAAGAGGTTTTGCCGTATTTCGTCATATATCATCAGAAAAAACAGACAATGACTCATCCTCCTATGCACTACGCCTTTGGTATTATGGACTATTTTCGTGATCTCTATCGCCACAAGTGATAGATGAATGTCACAAAAAGACGCTTTGTTGTGAGCAATCTCAACTTCAAAAGCATCAATTATTTGAGATTGATCTAACTACGCCTTATCCCCCCTCCTCCTACTCATCCTCTTCTACTCCCCCTACAAAAAATCACATTAGGAGGATGTCATCGAGCCTTGCATCTTAGAGACTAGCTAGGTCCAAAGCGGATGGTAAGAGTCTTTCTTAGTACCCATATTTAGGTCCTAGTTTACATTGCCGATTGAGGCACTTTCGCAAATATGTATACGACACAATTGTGTGCCGGGGGGAGTACATAGCTGCTATATAAGTGCCTGATTTTTTGGCTATGAAGGGTGATGTATGGTTTCGAGCAGCGTATACCCAAATGTCATTGAAATACTTCACCCTTTCTTTTCTTACCGATTAAGGTTAAAAGCTAGTTTAGGCCTGATGCGAAATAGCTGCTTAAATGATTCATCTCAAAGCCGAGAAATCATAAACATAAATGTATTCCTACTACTATTGCTAACAGATTTTTGAGTAAAACAATGTCATACAATGATGAGCAGTAGTAATTAAAAAGTGTTGATCGAGGACGAGCTAGATGTCGAATGTCACGTTAAAAAATGTTTGTAAAGCCTATGGCGATGTAGTGATTTCTAAAAATGTCGATTTAGACATTAAAGAAGGCGAATTCGTTGTATTTGTAGGTCCATCCGGTTGTGGTAAATCGACGTTACTTCGCTGTATTGCAGGTTTAGAAGACATCACATCTGGTGACTTATACATTGGTGACCAACGAATGAATGATGTTGAACCATCTAAGCGTGGGGTTGGTATGGTATTCCAGTCTTACGCTCTATACCCACACTTAAACCTTTACGACAACATGTCATTTGGCTTAAAACTCGCAAAAGCCAATAAAGAAGAAATCCACAAACGTGTTGACCATGCTGCTGATATTCTGCAGCTCACTCATTTGCTGGATCGCCAACCAAAAGCGCTGTCGGGGGGCCAACGTCAACGTGTGGCTATCGGTCGAACACTGGTATCTCAGCCAAATGTATTTCTGCTTGATGAACCACTCTCAAACCTAGATGCTGCGCTTCGCGTTCAAATGCGTTCAGAAATAACGAAATTGCAACGAAAGCTGGGCTGCACAATGATTTATGTGACCCATGACCAGGTCGAAGCAATGACTATGGCCGACAAAATTGTCGTATTGGATGCTGGCTATGTGTCACAGGTTGGCCAGCCGCTAGAACTTTATCATTATCCTAGAAATCGTTTTGTGGCTGGCTTTATTGGTTCTCCAAAAATGAACTTTATGAGCGTTTTCATCGAAAACGTAGAGAAAGGCAGAGTCATGGTTCAACTTTCAAATGGTACTGCTTTCTGGATTCCTGTTGACGGCACCACCGTAAATCGTGGTGAACGAATGTCATTAGGTGTACGACCAGAGCATTTGCTGACAGCAAGTGAAGGGGATGCACGAATTGAAGGAAAAGTGATGATGGTAGAGAAATTAGGCAATGAAACTCAGGTATACATGAACCTAAAAGGCTCAGACTCTGATGTTATCTACCGCCAGCCAGACACATTAGATGTTGAAACCGATGATGTACTATCAATTGGAATTCCAGCACACCGATGTCACCTATTCCACAGTGATGGACGAGCTTGCCGTCGCTTATTCAAAGAGAAAGGTGTTGAATTGCCAAAAGACTATTGAACCTTAACACCTATATATTAACGTCCCCTTGGAACTAACGTTTGAGGGGACATTTAACTTTTATATAAACTGGCTAGAACAACGATAAATTGATAAAACCATTCAACAAAAGTCCTTTAAGTCTATTCTTTGCCATAATACTTCAGCTTATCGTTAGTAGTTAATCACTAAATTATTTTTACTACCATTCGTTAATAGTAATTGTTGGATATCATCATAAAGCTGGTTTTCATTACTTACATCACTATCACCCCAGTAAACAACCACTTCTGAATATTTACCATCTCCATATGCTTCGGTCATAATCTGATTTTCAGGAATCAAATCAGATTGAATTTGTTCATAATAATTACTGTTCAATGTTACACCTTTAAAACGGTCAATAGCATTGATATTAGAGTCAATAATATTTACAGATAAAAAACCACCTAGATGATTAGAAAAGTCATACTGCATTAATTTTTTTAGCTCATATTGCGGCACAAACATAGTCATACTATCGTTAGCAATCACCAAGTTGGAGACTATTAAGGATGAAACAGCCAATATAAATTTAGTTATCACGATATATTTCCTTATCTGATTTCATGCACCAATATATGAATACATCTCCTCATACTAGATTTCTAATCAAAGCAATAATTATTTATTTAAAGAAACTAATTAATTAAAGTTTCAAACGAATGTTATTATCACACCAACAACTAAAACAGTTACTATTTCTTAGACTAGAAGTAAATGCTAGTTACATCCATCAACTTTAAGTTATTTTTCAAAAGTTCCGTATACTCTTAAGCAGTACAAATTTATATTTTTAACAACACAAATATACTAATAAATACAAATAGCTAACTAAACTTTAGTTAAAGTTAATTATTTTTAATACTCTAAGTCCATACTTATAATAAAGATAAAAATAAATAGGTTTCATTATAAAATGCAATTTGCACAGATATATTGAGTAAAATGTAACTAGAGACTCATCTTATAACATCTAAGGTGTTATATTTTAGAAAGCCGAACCATAAAAGTTAAGAGAGCAAATTGTCATAATACTATGCTACAAAACCCTATCATCAATACAAGGCATTAATATGAAACAGCATTTATCTCTTCGAGCGTTAGAACGTGGCGACCTACGATTTATCCATAATTTAAACAACAATCGAAACATTATGTCTTATTGGTTTGAAGAGCCGTATGAGTCATTCGATGAGTTAGAAGAACTGTACAACAAACACATTCACGACAATGCAGAGCGCCGTTTTGTTGTTGAAGATGAGAATAAAGCACTGATTGGCCTAGTAGAATTAATTGAAATTAACTACATTCATCGCAGTGCAGAGTTCCAGATCATTATTACTCCAGAACATCAAGGTAAAGGATACGCTAACACATTGATCAATAAAGCATTAGACTATTCATTCACAATTCTTAATCTTCATAAAATTTACTTACATGTAGCAATAGAAAATGAAAAAGCAGTGCATCTCTATGAACAATGTGGCTTTATTGAGGAAGGCCATCTTGTTGAAGAGTTCTTTATCAACGGTCAATACAGAGATGTGAAACGTATGTATATCCTTCAACATCAGTATTTAACACAAGCTCGCGTTTAGCGTTGAACTATATGGTAAAAAAACAGGCTAATAGCCTGTTTTACTTTAAGAAAGAATATCGAAACGACTTTCACTAACACCGTTTGTACGAAACCAACCGGCTATACTATGGCGCTTTGCGCGAGCAGGAAGTACTTCATGTGGGAATTGCTCTGAAAGAAATACAACTAATCGACCTGCAATTGGTGCAATGGTTTGAATCAGTTGATCATTAAGATCATAAACGTTTAACTCACCACCGTTTTCTTCACTCCAGTCTTCATTCATGTAAAAGACCGTCGTCAATTTGCGACTTTCATTGCCACGAAATGCATCTAAGTGCTTTTTGTAGAAGTCTCCAACTTCGTATTGAGCAAAATGAGCTTCATATTCAAACAAGCCCAAAAATAGAGATTGATTTACTTCTCTACGAATAGACTCCATACGTTCTAGATAGTCTTGCACAGGTTGGCCCATATCAACATCTAGCCATTGAATTTTATCTCGACGAATGTCCGTTGCTCGCTGAATCTCTTCTTTTCGTCCAATTCGTGCTCGATGCCAATCGTCAGAAGCACAATTCTTGAGTAGCTTCACTTGCTCAATGGTTAAGAAATCATCCCAGATATACCAACCTTTTTCAGCAATTGAATCTAACAGCTGTTCTAAAGCCATATCCCTCACACACGAAGAAAAAGAAAGCGTTATAACCAGAGTATGTCAGGACAGCAAATCAACATCTTAATCTTGAAGGATAAAATTAATTATCAAATATAGTTGTTAAAAATCAACATATTAGACAAGTAACAAAAGTAATAAAGCAACAACAAGCTAAAGATGATATAACAAAGTTAAACCACATAATTTTAATTGGGAATATCTCATGATAGTAACCACAACCCCTACCGTAGAAGGCAAACGAATAGTTCGTTATTGCGGCGTTATTGCAGGAGAGGCCATTCTCGGTGCAAACATATTTAAAGATTTGTTCGCAGGTATCAGAGATATCGTCGGTGGACGTTCAGCAACTTATGAACATGAGTTGCAAAAGGCACGAACAATCGCACTAACTGAACTTGAAGCTCGAGCCAAAGAGCTCGGAGCGAATGCTGTCGTTGGAATTGATTTAGACTACGAAACGTTTGGTAAAACTAACGGTATGTTAATGGTGTCGGTAAGCGGTACTGCTGTATTTGTCGAATAAAAAAGGCAGCTTAGCTACCTTTTTCATTACAAATAAAATAATACTCATGAGCTGAAAGGCTATTGGCTGACTTCTTCGAGCCCAATATTGTTTTTTGCCCAAATTAATGCTTGGAGACGATTCTTAGCATTGATCTTCTTAAATACATTGTGAAGATGAGTCTTAACTGTATTTTCGCTTACATAAAGCTGATCCGCGATTTCAATATTGGATGCACCACTACCAAGCAACTTTATTATCTGTTGTTCGCGCTTTGTTAATTTTGAGAACATCTGAGATGTGACCACAGAGTTACCCGCACGATAATGTAGAATATATTCTTGAGCTAAACGACGAGTAAGCCACATCTCGCCTTTTAAGATCTTACCCATTCCTTTGACGAGTGTGTCAATGTCATCATCCGCATAAAATACGCCAGCCAAGCTATGCCACTTAAATAAATCTTTTACTTCTATATCACTAGGGCAGTTCAACACAACTTCACGAGCATCAATGCAGCACAGATGTTTAAATGAAGCGTAATCAGACAATCCATGGTCATCCAAACGGGCATAATCAATCAAGATAAACTGAATTTCATGACACGAAGGGTTATTTTCTTGCATCCAAATATCACAAAAAGGCGATATTTCTATTTTTATTGGAAGCTTAGTTTCCAAAGCATCTTTAAGTAAACGTGATTGCATGCAAACATCTGAAAGTAATCGTACGTTTAGTTTTTTCCCTTCTGTCATTGTAAAAACTCCTAACCATAGACCCAACTTATGTAAAACTAACGTTGATAAAAAATAAGTCAATGATACAAATTCGCCCATATTTAATAATCAATAAAAATTTATTATTATTGTAGTAATTTCATACAGTTATCATATTGTCTTATTTTTAAGAAACCATTTCACTTTATTTAAGGTTCAGCGTACGGTTCGTATTCAATTAAATAATTTAATTTATATCTGTTTAATATTTAAATTATTGCCCACTTTCCAAAGTGGAAAGTGCAAGTTTCTTTGTTATCTGCATCTAATAATTTGTAAATTAAGTTATTATATAGAGAATGTCGTTCCAATAATTTTAGTCATCCTAAGTTACAAACGTGTCTATGCTAATGGTAACTATTGTTCAATAATCACTTTATCGGGTGTTTCAACTATGGCAAAAACAATTTCTCTCTCTATTCTCGGTCTATTAGTCAGCGTGACCTCTTTTAGTTCAATGTCTGAAGAGCAAGCAAAAGAAGTTCAAGACATGTCCGATCCTCTTGCGGTATTCACACAAGGCGGCATCGGCATTACCGATAAAGGTTTAAATTTAAAAGTTGGTCAAACCTACGATTCCGGTAAAGAAAACGTCGCCGCAATGAATGTGTTTGAACTCAAAGGGATTGGTGGGGGGGCACTAGGAATTCGTGACAACGATAAGGCTTTATATAGCAGCGTTGACGATAGCATTGATTCTTTCCGTTTACGTAATTTCCAGGCAAACGTAACTAACGGTCAAGGACGTCAACTTGACATGAGTTACAATGTGGATTCAGATTCACTTGATGCTTCTTATAGTATCCTTCAAGCTCTTCCCAAAATGGGAATTTTAAACCTTTACCCACTGGCAGGTGCAGGTGTCACCGTAGCAAACAACTATGATGGTGAAGGTGATAATGGTTATGAGATTCCGGGTACATTCACCGTAGTAGGTATGTATGCTAAAGTGGCTCTAACAGACAAGATTTGGATCAACTATAACCCAATGTATATGCACACACTATCGGGTTCCGATCTCTACAAAAATAGTTATTTCGCAGGCGACAACAATATTTTAACTCATGAGTTTGCTATCTCATACCAGATGACTCCACGCTCAAATATTCGTTACTTTGCTAACTGGAATGAAAAAGTCGACTTTGCTGATGGCGACCACCGCATTGAGTTTAACTATCAGTTCTAACCTTCATTCTTAATCCATAAAAAGCGCCCTAAAAGGGCGTTTTTTTATTAATCCGAATCCACTATTTCGCTTTGTCGATTTCTGACATTTGATATTTGCCACTTTGGACATCTTCATCCACACCGTCGAAACGCATAATCGCTTAAAATGGCTTTTTCGGTACAGGTAAGAAATTCACATCACTTTCTTTACTTTTGGTGCTTGAACTCATCTTAATGGTGGAATAACCATCAACATTCGTTTTACGATCAGCGGCGTCATCTGACGGCAATCCCCGTTGGCCTAAGTATGTGCCTTCACATTCCTTGGCGGTCACCTAAAGATTCATGAGTTCCAAGTAAGTCAGGTTCTAGCGTCAGTCATTTTAGGAGCCAATTCAGGAAGGTGTGTCATACCCTCATCTTTGCCAACTTTGTTAGTTTACAGAATGTTGTAAGTAATGAAGACTCCACGAGTCTTGGATGTGTGAGAATATTTTGGATGCTGAGAATAACTAAAAAAATTACTGATCTTCAAAGCAAAAACGCCCAGCCATATTTAGCTGAGCGTCTTCATTAGTTAGTTTTTCACTTTTACTGCCTCAGGCATTTGATACTCGCCACTTTGGATTGCTTCGTCAGGGCCATACAAGCGTAATATGTTGTAAAATGGCTTGTTTGGGATAGGAAGGAAATTGCTGTCACTTTCTCTACCTTCAGTATTCGAACTCATGTAAATGGTGTAGTAACCATCCGCATCTGGCTTTAACGTGCGATCACCACGACTATGACGGTTCATAGAATTGTGTTGCATCAGTCTAGTGTCGTTCGCGTAAGTCGTTACAGACCAAAATTCACTCGCATTTGGCGCTTTAAATCGCATTACATAGTCATGTTTTGAACCATCTAGTAACTCACCATCAGAGTCGACAACAGCTTGACGATAACCAGTTTCTGCTGGCGGTAAACCCCATTGACCGATCAGCGTGCCTTCAGCAAATTCATCACGAGCACCTGTACCAAGATCTTCACGAGTACCAAGCAATTTACGGGAGTCAACCATCATCGGGGCTAAAGCCTCCAAATGTTCCATACCCGCTTTCTGACCAATTTTTGCAAGTTCCAATTGTTTGTCAGTGAAATCGTATTTACAAGCTTCGATACCAACAGATTTGTATTGTTCAACCCACATTTTGTCAGCTTCAACCATACTACCGTCGCAAAGCATGAAGTTAACGCGCTCAAGCCATGAGGTATCTTTAACGTCTGGATAACTACGCACGATAGGTTTAGGTCCATTTTCACCTAAGTAAGCTGACAATGTACGAACGTTCCATTGATCCATATAGTTCAATGCCACTTTTTCGTCCGCTTTACCCACAGCCATAATGCGCCCCATGAGTTTAACGATGTTGCTCTCAACACGGATCACTTTATCTACTGAATCTGGCACTTCACCTTGCCAAGATTGAGAAGCGAACATGTACTGGCCACCTTTTGTACCTTGCGTACGTGAACCAATCATTGCGTTAGTGTAGTGTCCCATATCCATAGTATGAAGAATCCAATAACGGCCTTCATCCATATCCGGTACGCTAACAATTACAGGCTCAGCAGCCACATCCAACCAACCCATTACATGCAAAGTGTCATTATTAATCGTTACATGATCGGTGTAGGTATCATCCGCAATATGACGAATGTTTTGAAAGCGGTTTAATGGGTAATCTTTTTCAACTACCGTGCGATAAAAGAACTTATACGCTTCATCAATTGAGTAAGCATAAACATAGGCATTCTTAGCTAATTCGTGCTCATTCTGAGTCAAAGGAGCGGTACTTGTTCCAGCAAATGCGCCAGAGCTCAATAAGCTAGCACCTAGGGCAGCGGTAAGTATTTTAGTCGTTGTTTTCATCTTGAGACCTACTTGGTATCTGAATCGATGAAGCCACTATAAATAGCCGAAGGTTATAATGGAAATAACCACTAGGTATTCAATCTATATCATATTTGATATAGTTACATCAACTCAATGAGCTAGAGCTACTTATGATGAATTTCGACTACAACCTGTTAAAGGTACTAGCGGTATTGCTAGAAACCCAAAGCACGACAACTACCGCAGATAAGCTCGCCACCAGTCAACCCGCGATTAGTCGATCACTAAAACGATTGAGAGAACTTTTTGCAGATGATTTGCTGGTACGAAGTGGCGGGCAAATGGCACTAACGCCAAAAGCCGAAAACATCAAAACACAATTGCCCGATGTCCTTATCGCAATCAATGGCTTAGTTGAACAAGCCGTTGAGTTCGACCCAGCAACAGTCACTCAAGACCTACATATTGCAATGAATAGTTCAATTGGTCAGTGGTTTGCGGCTCCACTTGCTCAGCTCATATCAGAAAAGGCTCCGCAGATTAACCTAACGATTGAAGACTGGACTGAAACCACTCCGACGAAAATTGATACAGGTGAAATTCAATTTGGCATTAACTACTTTCCGATGGAGCTACCAAAGCACTTTGTACAAAGAAAGGGGGGAAAGGATCATTTTGGCATCGTATGTAGTAACAAACACCCACTTGCTAAGAAAGTGATGAGTATAGAAGACTGTACCAGCTACCCTTTCGCCGTGCACATTATCAAAGATTGGAATGAAAAGGAGCAACACATTTCCCGAATGCTGAAACCCTTTAATGTTGAACCGAGAATCCAATTACGAACAACTCATCTTAGTGTCATTTTGGACGCCATCAGCAAAAGGGATTTACTCTTTCCCTGCTCGACTCATTTAATAGAACAGTTGGATAAACGCTATGCAAGCGTTCAAATTGATAGCATCCTTCCAACGTTAGAAGGTCACTTCGGTTATGTGTATGGCGTGAAATGGCGAAATGAGCCCATGACTCAATGGTTAGAAGAGATCATCAATCATCTTATGTTCTCACTAAATATTAAGGCGAACTAATTTTATATCTTTTAACGATGTTTCTTCGCCTCTAATCTGAATTTAACTCCCCAAGAAACTCGGCATGGATGAGACACTACGATATATACGTCGCGCAGATATACAGTTAGTGACTAACCTACTTGCAGAGATTGTCGTTTTTTATATCTATGATCTTATTATGCTTTTATAACTGTCTAATAACTTTACACTTTTCATCTTTTTAACAAAAAAATCAACTTAATTTATTGTTTTATATATGATTATTAATTGGTTCAAATTTTGCTTATCCACTCCTGCTGCTAAAAATAAAACAAAGAACAGAAATGAATAGGAGAAATTTGATGTTGGGGAGTTTCAGTGTAGCACTGCTTAGCCCCGTGAATGCATTTATACATGCATAAATGTCAGTTTTCTTTACACATTCGTTTCTGAGTAACAATTAATTGGGGAAATAAAATAGTGAAAATAAAAAATATATTTTGGGGAATTCCACTAGCTCTTTTCTGTACTTTTGCCAATGCTGGAATCATTTCATTTACTATTAATCAAACTTTTTCTCAAGGTGGTGTGACTGATCTGCCCTCTACCACAATAAGCTTGGGAGGCGCAGGGTCATTTATTCTCGATCCAGGATTTTCTGGAGATTATTTTGACTTTATGTTTCCTAACTCCGGTACATTTTCAACGACCTCTAGTGAAATTGAAGGGTATTACTTCCTAGATTCATATTCGCTTGGAGAAACGCTTGGAATCGGAAATTTTGGCTCTCACATTAGTGCCATTGGGGATTGGGATACAATTCTTGTTTCTGGATTGGCTGATAGCATATGGGAAACTAGCCATAGTGGTTATTTAGGATTTTTAACTGAAGATTCTTTATATGGTTGGATTGATTATACATTCACCCGAACTGATCTCACCTCTACTATTACCCTACTAAATGGTGCATATAGCGATGTCGCATACGCTGATATTTTAGTGGGTGTTAGTGAAATACCAGAGCCATCATCTTTAGCTTTATTTTTTATGGGAATTCTTGGCTTTAGCGTTTGGCGTCGCCGTAAAATGAATACCGATATTTAAGTGTAGTAGTAATACTATTCTAGGTAAAAATGTGATCAGATTAAGTAACGGTGCAGCAATAGTTAGGCATAGAGAACAAACACGCATTAATTCGTCAGTGAACCTCCACCGAGCCTTCCTTGGCTCGGAAGGCTTGCTTATCAATACCCAATCACTGAACAGCTAATTTTCCAGATTGGTATAATTTGACTATGCATTATCTATAGCTAGTAACGGGGCAAGCGCATCTAAGCTTCAACTACGTGCTAATTACTACTGCATATATCTTCGAACTGCACCAAAGAAAGTGAGCGCAATACCTGTTCCTCGTTCTTAAATGTGTAAAACACATTCACACCTTTGACAGTTCCCAAATTCCGTGTTTTACAAAAGCCAATAACTAAATCCCTTGCTTTAGTCATCAAATATTAAGTTTACTGTAACTGAAAGCAGCACTAACCTAATATTGGTAATAACATGCCTTGAGGCGCGTGTTCTATATAATAGGCTGGTTTTTACGTTTGATTAGAAAGTCAATTGCGACCATTTGAAATTGCCTTCCAGGAATTAACCACAGTACTCTAACAATCCTAGGTAAATCTTCAATCTCGGGGGAGTTGTTCTTTAGAGAAAAGAAGCTTCAGCGCATCTTTTCGTAACGTTTATTGAATCCCATAAAATTGAAACTGGTAACGCATATATGCACGCATCTTCCGTGAATTGTCACTATTTTCCAAGGGTTCTAGCGTGGCTTTTACGGCAATAGTCCAAAAATGCACTCCGCGAATATTTCTTTACAGCTAAATAAGTTCAATCTTGAAAAATAACTATAGTTATAGTTACTTGTACTTGGCCAGTAAATTATGAATTTCATCAAGTTGTTCTGGTGCAGCTCGCGATATTGATGCTATTAGTTCTTTAAAGTCATAATTATCCGAACCTTCCTGTTTGTCTGCTTGCCTTATATTGCTAGCCGTTTCAAACATATTTTTAGCAAGCTGTTGACTAAATTCACCTAATAAATCAGGCGATTTTTCCATAATAATATCAATAATAGGTTCTGCGTCATACTGAATAGATTCACTAATTGTAGCTAACAAACCAACACAGTTTTCTGGCTTTTTCTCTATAAGCCATTCAACGAAAGTCTCTATTTCTTCTGGAGTAGAGTTAGAAATATTTCTTACAATATCTAGTGATAGTTCAGGGTTAGTTATTGTGATTGCCCTAAATAAAGTAACTGTATCAATGGATTCAATAGATGCAGCCCTTCCGGCAACAACGACCGCCCATTCAGGGTGCTTAGTTGTTATGCTGCGAATGAATGCTATTGCCGAATTAGGGCTGCCTAAGGCGAGCCTTTCCATCTGGTCCATAATCTCATCAACAATGATTGAATGCTCTGTCAAGACGGTTCGGGGATCAAGTTCTTCTGCTCCAATATTCGGTATGTGGACCACAAACTGCTCTTGCTTTTCCTTGGGTAAAGAGGGTCTCACTTGTATCCGATACAGCGTAAAAATCAACAGTAAACCTATCATGAGCCATACAAAACTAAAGATTGCCTTAGGACCACTATATTCCATCCATAAAGACACGCTATACGGTCCGATAATCGCCCCTAAGCCATATACGCAAAGCAAAGTTGATAGTACAGAAACCATCTGAGAAGTAGCCGTCTTATCGAATACTTCAGAAATACTAAGTGGATATAAACACGCTATCATTCCCATTACTACAGCTATGATACAAAGTGATAAAACTTCTATATTTGATTCAATAGAAATAGGAAGAAAGTAACTCGAAACTAATAATGAAATACAGCTCAGCACTACTGCTCCTTTACGCCCAAAACTATCTGAAAAATATCCCATAGGCATTTGAAAAAGTACGGCCCCAATAGTTGCCATGCCCATAAATAGAGATAGTCTAAACCCTTGTATACCGGCGGCATCAAAATATATTGGAAAAAGGTTTAGCGCTGTAGAATAAAGTAATCCACAAACAAAGCATGTGACAAAACCCAACGGTGACATAAAATATAGAGCTTTAAAAGTAAGTGATTCATTTTTCTCTATTTCAGGTTCGAACTTTGAAATAAACACCACTGGAATAATCGACAAGCTAAAAACTAAACCACAGATGATGAACAGCGTCACTTCAGTAGGCTCAGCGATAACTAAGCCAAACTGCCCTAAAGTAATTGCTGTCAAAACGAAAACTTGGTTAATTGCCATTATTTTTCCACGATTACTTTCAATAGCAACACTGTTGAACCAGGTATCTAAACTTGCAGTTGCACAAGCAATACCAAAACCTAAAATAGCTCGACAGAGAGACCAAACCCATAAATCTTCAGTTATTCCCATAATAAGAATAGAGGCGGAGCATATGCCCCCACAAAAAGCAAATGTTCTAATAATGCCAATATTTTTCAATATTTTTTTACATACGATTGCACCAAGAAGAAAACCTACAGAAAACATTGAAAGAATAAAACCGATAATAGAAATTTCTTGACTATCAGCGGTTAATCGGACTGGAATTAACAATCCACTCAACCCATGTCCAAACATAATAAAACAAGAACTAATAAAAAGTAGAGACAAAGGTTTTAAAGTATATATTACTGACATTGTATTCTCATTTTAAATATGGCGAGATGTAATCAAAACCCTCGATAATGATCTAATATATATTTAAAACATAGCGATACATCCATATTTTAAAATTTTATTTAAATACAATAAACCAAAAAAGTCTCATCTATTTTTGTAAATAGATGAGATTTTGTTTTCATCTGAACGTGATTAATTTACAGGCTCAATTGTCTTAATTAGCCTAGAATCAACTTCTTTTTGATACTCTTCTTTCACTAACTCAGCTGTGGATAGCAATTGTGGTTTTTGAATCCAGCGAATTAAAGTCATAGAACATGCTAATATTATTAAAGTGGCTGGCAATCCGCCTAAGTTAGATAACTGCTTAACCCCATTAATACCGACAGTACTAACCATTATCCAAGAAACAAGACCAATTATAGTTCCCCAAATAATTTTAATTGGTAATGAGGTTTGGTTATCAGACTCAGAGTTAAAGTCCTTAGTACAAAGATCACCAATTGCATCTGTACTGGAATCAGCGGCAGTAACGTATGAAATAAATGCGACCAAAATAAGGAAAAATGAAGTAACACCACTTAACGGTAATTGATCCATAATATGATAGAGAAGCTGCTCAACACCTTGCTCATTTAACACCTTATTAAGAGATCCCCCCGTTTCTGTATCAAAATAAAGTGCTGAACCAGAGAAAACTGCTATCCATACAGAAATAAAGATACTTGGATATATCATATTTACTTGTATAAACTCTTTAACGGTATAACCCCTTGCAATTTTCCCTAAGAACATCGCAGTAATAGGAGCCCATGCAAACCATACGGCCCAATAAAACACACTCCACCATTGTGGCCAAAGGTCACCGGCAGCCTGACCAGTAAAAAGACTCAAGCGAAAGAAATTTCTTGTAAACTCACCAAAACCTTCTACTCCAATCGACAAGATATACACTGTTGGTCCAAATAACAGAACAAATGCAAACAACGCAAATAGCATCCACGAGTTGATTTTTGACAGACGTGCAATCCCTTTATTGAGTCCACTTGCTGCTGAAAAGACAAACGTTACAACAATAATAAAAATAGCGATACCTAAAGAAAAGGCATTACGCTCAATATCAACAAACCTACTCATGCCACCGACTAACGTTAATGCACCAGTTCCCAAAGAAGACGCCATACCGACAACAAGAGAATATAACGCCAATGCATCAATTACATCTGATATGGTTGGAGTTAAATATCGACCAAAAACAGGGCGCAACAAGCTTGAAATTGAAAATGGCAATTTTAAGTTATAAAAAGCCAAAGCAAAAATTAACGCAGGAGCACAATAGATCGAATAAGGGATCGGTCCCCAGTGAAGAAACATCGCCGATAGAGCAAATAGCTTTGCATCTGCACTTCCAGACTCTAAACCAAAGCTTTCAGGTGGCGAATACAAATGATAAATAGGTTCAGCTGTTGTCCAAAACAAAACGCCCACAGCCAATGTCGTACACAAAACTATCATAAACCAACGAGGCTTACTGACCAGAGGCGTACTAGAGTCGCCACCAATTTTCACGTCACCTAGCTTCGAGAAATAAGTCCATACGACAAGAACTAAGAGATAAAAACTTCCTAAGCTAAATAACCAAGAAAAATTGCTCAGCACACGACTATTTAACTCACTTGTGATCTTCGTGAAGCTTTCGAGATCTACAAGACTTAAGACTAGAGCACTAATTAATATTATAAATGTTGGAAAGAATACCAATGTCCTTATATTTTTTATCATATATTTCATCCTTGAAATTGTTATACAAAATTTCTCAAAATAGTTTCATCGAACACTTTTTCAAAAAATATTTCGCCTTCTGTTCGTGCTTCCCATTTTGCACGAATATAAAATTGGTCAGCGTCACAGGTCATCGTATATACAGCTGATATAGATGTCCGCCAATTATCCCTCCCCATGTCGACATGCAATTTTATTTCATTTTTAGCACTCAACGGATCATTTGAATGAATAGAAAATACTTGTTTGATATTAAAATCAATTTCGCTATTTGATGATGAATAATAGTTGCAACCAAAATCATCTACCGTTTCCAACGTCCAGATACCACTTTTATAATCCTTGTATACTGTACGTTGGCTATTCGGTGCACGAACAACTTCTCCATCGAATCTCGTTGCTTTGTCATAGCTTGGGACAAAATCCGATAGTGACGGAGCCGAATTAAACGGAACAGTTACCGAGCTTTTTGCACAAACCACAGTTAACGTTGTGTTGTCTTTACATGGCCAGATTAAAGGCCAATATGCAGTCGATACAGAAACTCGCACTTTGTGTCCTTTTGGAACAACATAAGCTATGTGATTCAGTGCGATATTAACGTTATAAATTTTACCTGGCTCAAGCAACTCCGGAAACTCATGACTATCTCGATGCGTTAAATTGAGAATCCCGTGCGTTATTTTTGTTACTTCTCCAGTCGGGTGAACATCTGATACTCTTACAATAACATTTGCATGCGGGGTACTACTTGAGAGAGCCAGTTTAGCTTCGATTTGTCCGGCTATCGGCATTGCGTCTAACAACGGAGCTGTATCAAAAATAAGGGAACCACTATCATCGATTCTCTGATCATCAGGATGTTCCATGTCTAGACGAATACCAACACAATAACGGCCACCATCTAGACCTACCTGTTGTGGTGAACATATATCTACAGGGTAAGAATCTTCAGTTTTCTCAGTGAGTCTTTGACTTGCTAGATACCATGTTTTGGTATCCGTTTTAAGGGTTGGCCAGCTTGACTCGGCAACCCAACATCCCTCTCTAGCATCATAGTCAGTTTTAGGTTTAGCACCGTTTTGTAGAAAATAATTAAGTTCTGGTTCTTCATCTATACCATTATCAATATTTTTTAACCACTTATCCCACCATCGGACCGACTCAGCAACATAATCCATTTTAGGGTTCGGGTAAGCAATGTTAGGGTACTTGTGAGCCCATGGACCAACCAAACCTTTTTTGGGAACGGATAGATTTTGTAATAGTGTGAATACGGTATTCTTATACGCATCCGCCCAACCACCAATAGCGTACACTGGTATTTTGATATCGGAGTAGTTTTCACATACAGAACCATGTTTCCAATAATCATTTCTTGTCTGATTTTGTATCCAAGGTGTAGCAAGAAAAGGCATGTTAGTCAGTCTATCTTTCCAGATAGATTTCCAATTACTCCCTACTAAACTAGGATCTGGTGCTCTTCCTAAAGCATACGCCCAGAAAAATGCAGCCCAATCCATATTGTCATTTAAAAGGCAACCGCCCGAGTAGTGGATATCATCTCGGTATCTATCATCAGTTGAACATTGAGTGATTATTGCTTTTAGTGCTGGTGGATTTAAGGCTGCTATCTGTAAAGAGTTGAATCCTCCCCATGAGATTCCAACCATACCCACGTTCCCATCGCACCAGGCTTGGTTTGAAATCCACTCGATAACATCAACGCCGTCTTGATGTTCTTGCTTTGAATACTCATCATCAAATAGTCCCTCAGACTCCCCGCAACCTCTGATATCTACGCGAATGCATGCATAACCATGAGTTGCTGTCTCCGCCATTGTGATTTCATCTCGAACTATCGTACCGTCACTTTTTCGGTACGGTAAGTACTCCAGAATAGCAGGAACAGGATTTGTTAATGCATCTGCAGGCATCCAAGCACGAAAGGCAAGACGAGTACCATCCGGCAGTTCAAGCCAATCATGCCTAATTTCTTTAATCTCAACCATAGCCACCTCTCATTAAACGTTTGTTATCACATTTATACATTAGAAAAGATTGGATAAAGACATGATATTTTGTAAACTCCCATTAACATAAAGTTAACGCTCGGAAAAGTCTATGCCGATAAAAACAAGGTCTATCCCTGCTACTGGTCACCTAATAGCATTTGAGACAACAGCACGTTTGGGCAGCTTGTCTCTTGCCGCCGATGAACTGTGTGTAACTACAGCTGCCATTAGTAAGCAGATCAAATCGCTCGAACAATTCCTTAATACCGAGTTATTTATTCGTTCTGCCCAAGGAATGCGATTAACTGAGAATGGAGAGCAATATTTATCTGATGTTACACAAGCTCTAAATCATTTAAGCCAGTGTACAGCCAAATTTAAGCAACGATCTGAAGAAACAAAAAATGAAATAACAATAGAATTGGGACCATGTTTTTTACACTTTTGGCTTCTACCCAGACTGGAGATCTTTAGAGAAAAATATCCCAACATTATGATTAACATTAGTGTCAATAGTGTGCGTGACATTGAAGATGGCGGTAACTACGATGTGGCGTTTTTCTATTCAAGCATAAGCAGTAGAAACTCACACACTCATATTATGTTTAAGGAAAGAATGTTCTTAGTCTGTAGTCCAAAATTTTTGAATTCTAGAACTAACATTGACGTAAAAACATCCGCCATTTTTGATCACCCGATCATCATGATGAGTGAAGAGCACGCCAATTGGGAGGGCTGGGAATCATGGGCAATGTATTCAGGTATCACTTATCGTAAACCCAAAAATATCTTGCGCGTGGAAGACCAAGTCGCTGTTATACAGGCAGCAATTAATAATGCGGGGATTGCGTTAGTATGGGATTGGCAAGTGGATGACCTCATTACCAAAGGCCAATTGATAGCAATTAGTTCTCCTCTCGACCTAAACGATAATGCCTATTTTTTGGCAACTACAGCCAGACCAAACTCTCAAGCTGCGGCAACGTTTTCAAATTGGTTAATAGCAGAAAGCCAGCAATGACCAGAGTTCTGCGCTAAGTGCTCCGGAAATTAGTTTCTATGCCATTCAAAATCTTGAATCGTCACTTTACACATAGACACTTTGTAGTATAAAAAGTAGTTCAAACACTGTGCAAGGAAATGATAACTAGTATAGCTCCAACTTGAAAAGGGGCATAGCCTAGTTACAGCAACCACGCCATGGCAATTCCCCGGAGGAATTTGTTTTTCTTTGGCTAGAAATATCCGGCTGGTCTAACGGTGAGTTAGGATCGTCTCTTCAAAGCTGCCTACTTTAAAAAACAAGGATTATATTGCCATTAAATTATTGAAAATTAATTTATCGAAACGACGGCAACCCAATATTCTATAGCTTAAAACCGTTTGAAGTTTCTCTAAGCATTCGGTTATGGCTCGTTGTGGACATAAGTTAATACTTAATTAAGCAAGCCACGCATTACAAAAATATGAAAAGTTATCGTAATTTTCATAAAATATGCTAAGCCAATACCTATACGCCTATGTCTATAGTTCAATAAAAGTTGTTGTATGTAATTAGTAATAGATTTAACAATAATACAAAAACATACTATCCACTTAATTTATTGACTTTTATACTCACAAGTGTAATGATAACCATTATCAACTCCAATGAGTTATAAGCATATATGGAATCTACCGAACTAACGACTGTTCCCTATTAAGAAATTCTCCATTCAGCTCTGTTAATATAAATTTCATAGTGTAAGTTTTAAATAATAGATATACCAACGGCAGTAAAACCATCAAAAATAAAGGATAATAAATGAACTTTAAACATTTAAACTTATTCTTTACGTCTCTAATTTCATTAATAATTGGCTATAACATTTCTGAAAGCTCATCGAGAATAACTAATGAATGCAAACAGCTAAAAAGCAGTATTATAAATTCATCAGAAATTTCATCTTTAATTTCTGACGAAGTAGTAAAAAACCTGATAATTTTAATAAAAAATATAACGAAAGCAAGGAACAAAGGTCAACCGAGAAAATACTATCAGGTATAACTATTATAGAATCTGAACTTAAACAATATGGCTATCAACTATCCAGTTTAGATGTAATACAGTGGAACAACTTTATCACTGACAAATCTATTGATTATTGGTCTCGTGAATTAAACGCCGGACAAGCACTATTAAATTTAGCTATCGCTAAAAACAATACTGATATTATAAATCGGTTTTTAAATGGAAAAATTGATATCGGCTCTTTACCTGAGTTTCCAACTGATTTATCAGCATTTAGAATGTCAGCAGAATATTCCAATCTAGAAGTATTTAAGCTAATTGTTAATAATGTAAAAGACGTAAATGCCCCCAGCAACAAGAACATTATTAATCTTATCAAAAGAACAAATGAGAGAACCTTAGCGCAATCTAAGATCGAGTATTTATTTGATAGAGGCTATATTTTCGACAATATGAATTTGCAAATACTCCCACTACTTAGTTTTAGCGAAAATCTTGACAACCCTGTTCTGGTCAACACATTAGCAACGATAAATCCAAATGCTCCAATCTATGGACGTAAGGATGTGATGCTAAGTAAAATGATATCGGAAGGTGCCAATGATGAGACAGTCATGGCAATTCTTCCCTACTTTGACGCTGCAAACGTGTCTAGTACTGCAACTGCGTCATTGCTTATAAGGAGCATTTATTCAAAACGCATACAATATAGTACCACGATTACAGCACTTATCGACTCAGGGTTAGATGTTAATATTAGTAATTATGGCTCGTATAGCATACTAATGACTGGCATATCTTCAATTAATAAAGTGGAAAATGAAGAAGAATTCGAGATTCTAAAAAATAAAATAGCCGCCTTAATTGATGCTGGCGCTGATGTATCTTATGTTGATAACCAAGGTCAAAGTGCCCTCACTATTCTAGAAAAGCTTGATACCAAAAAAGAGTATAAACAAAAAATAAGGGCTATGTTGGAGTAAGTTCTTAAACAGCAAAATTGCACAATAAGATGTACCTAACTTGGCCAATGCCAAGACGGTTGGTCTAGCATTCCTTGTTCCAGGATATGTGTTTCACCATACACCTTATCTAAGCAAATTGAATTGCAGTCTTCATCGCATTCCAATGTCGCTACAAGTCTTGTTGCATGAGACACGACCCAGACTTGGGTCTGCTTAGATGCTTTGATAATTAATCTACCTAGTGCGGGAAGCAAATCGGGATGTAAGCTAGTTTCTGGTTCGTTTAAAACCATTAAAGAAGGCGGTCTTGGTGTTAATAATGCGGCGATTAATAACAAATACCTCAAGGTACCATCTGATAATTCCCCAAGTTTCAGTGGTCGCAATAAGCCTGATTGATGAAACTCTAAACTAAAGCAATTATTACTATCCTTAGTCATGGAAATCGTTGCCCCGGGAAATGCATCATTTATCGAGTCGTACATTCCCTGTCTATCACCTATCTCATGAATAGTACGCAAGGCTGCCACCAAACCGTGTCCGTGATGATCAAGTACTGGAGTAAAGGTTCCAATTTTTGGCTGACGGATAGGTGAATCGACATCCGTTCTGAATGAGTCATAAAAACGCCAATTTTTTATCGTATTACGCATATGAAATACCTCTGGAGCAGACTCAGGGTCTGACACTTCAGTGAGGATACTGTCAAAAGTGCTTAGATGACCCGCAACTACTCTCCAAGAACGTCCATCTCGTATCTTTACCAGCGGCCCTTGGCGATCTATCAGGCAAGTCGCTGGTCGATAAGAAGAACCAGCCCATATACATTCACGCCGTATTACGGGATCTAAGCTGAACATTGTAGGGTCAGGGTCCGGGCCAATAATGGGCGGTGGTATCCCTAAAGAAACACTATAACCGAATTTATCACCAGCGAAGCCAAACTCAAGCCGTGCTGGCATTGTCTTTGGACCACCTTGAACTGGAGCCTGACCTGCTAACATGTCCTTAGTAAACTTTTCGGGACCAGCCCAGAAGGTAGACGAAATGCCACCATCTTTAGCCAGAGCAGTCACCAAACTATTGTTCGCAGCGTCAGATAAAAACCTAAGTGATTTATACAAATTCGACTTACCAGTTCCATTTGAGCCGGTAACAACATTCAAACCTGATAGAGGAGCAATTACATTTTTTAGTGACCGATAGTTACTTACTGCAACCGTTTTTATCATTCTAAGCCCTTAATATTCAGTTACTCGATATAACCCAGCTTGGGAGTATAAGGTTGATTAAACTTCCAGCTCCGCCATTAATCACTCCAATAATTACTTTCCTTCGCAAATCAGCTTTTCCCTGTAGAACTCTTCCTGCTCTTGTTCATCAACAAGATTACATGTTTTACACATTCGTACCTTATTTAGCTTATATTTAAGACAACACGTTTTTCTTCTGACGAACAATAAATATGACAAATTATCACTAGCAGACTTAACTTCGACCAGTTGCTGCTTGTTACCTAAAATTCGATTAAGCCATGCGGTTATTTCCGTGCTTAGATCTTCACATCTTACACAACAATTAGTCTGCGATACCCACGTAAACCCTTGAGCTAACGCATTGCTTAAATTTCCCCAGAAACGTTTACTATTTACCTTCTGTTCAGCAAAAAGATTTGCTATTTGTTGGGCAATGAGAGAAATAAGTTGTGACAATTGCTGATCTAACACTTCATCATCTTCTGAATACAAGGCTTTATTCGGAATAGAAATAGTGCTAATTCGACCATTTGATTCAATATCCAGCCCTATTGTTTCCGCATCGATCTGTGGCACCAAATTATACTGCCAACGCAATGCAACAAGTGTAGGGAAGATTAATTCCATCAACTGCTTATGCCAGAGTGATGAACATACGGCTTTACCCAGTTTAGTCAGTTCAGCATGTTGAGTTATCAAACAATCAAAATCGCTTTCTAACCAGTCAAGTAAAGTGACCTTATTACTTTGTTTGATTTGAAGTTCGTGTCGGCTATCCATTAAAGCCAACGCTTTTAAAGCTTGATCTAATGGTACCGACTGTTTTTTCCAAAAGCGGTTAAGTCTCAAGTAGTTCACTACCACAAGCTTGTCTGTTTGAGGTTGTTTATATGGTTGATCTATAATCGATTTAATTTTCATCATTTTTAAAAGAAGGTTGAGGATCTATGCGGTTAAACTTAACTAGGTACCCATTAATCTTAAATTAGAAAAAGTCGTAATTGACCACTAATTCAGCTCAAAGTTAAACACTAAGCGATATTCTCTGGTTACCCACTGAGCTTCTGATGATGGAACAGGAAGCGGCTTGGCCCTCTCAAATATTCCGGCGATTCCCTTTTCAAAATCTCGGTGCCCTTTTCGGCTTAAAATCTTGCTCGACAATAATTCACCTTTGTTATTGATCGTAAAAAGGACTTCAACAGTTCCTTCTTTACGCTTTAACTTTAGTGACCGAGGGTATTCTTTAAATTTCATCAAGTGCTGACGCAAAGTAACATCGAAAATTGCAGTGTTCGGATCACCCACGTGTTGATTACTCTTTCCCGTTTCCTGAACTTTCATTTTTGCGTCGGCAGATCCACTTATACCTTGTGAGCCATTTAGCTGAGCCACCTGTTTAGCTTGTGGAGGTGTTATCTCTATAGGTTTGGGGACGATGACAGGTTCCGCTTTGTTCTCTTTCACCTTTTTGTCTGGCTTTTTAACTTCTACCTGCTTGTCTTCTCGTTTCGGCACAACTTTAGTCTCTGTCGATTGAACCAGTTTAGCCGGTACAGGTTTAGGCTTACTCTCGATTGGCTTTGGTTTTTCAACGAATTTCGTTTTCTTTTCAAGTGGTTGCTCTGGTTTTGGTTCGATGACGGGCTCCGTAACCTCTACTATTTTCTTTTGTGGGTTAACTGCATTTTGAGCGACTTGACCAACAGAAGCTGCCCTAATTCCTACACTAATTTTTGCTGCTGGCGCTTTATGAGCTGCCGTCTGAACAGACGTCCACTCACACCAGATCGCGAATATCACAACGATATGCAGCCCAATAGAAACTAAGGTTGCTTTACTTACTGAAACCTTAGTCTCTCGCAACAAATCACTCATGAATCAACGCTCGATTTTTCTAAAGCAATTTGAGTATCCTTGATTCCCAACCGATTCAGAATATCTAAAGTGTCTATCATTCTCTGAGCTGAACTTTTTTCATCAATACTCAGTAATGTCACAGGGGGGGTCTCAACACTCAAAACGTGCTCTTTGAGAGCCTCTTCAAGTTCATCACGGGAGCTAATTTTCTTGCCGTCAATATTCCATTGGTTAGGTTGCTCAAGAATAGACAAATTGAGCACTTTTGATTCAGAAGGAGCGCTGTATTCACTTCGTTCAACATTAGGAAGATCAACATCCATCGTTAACAGTGGCGCATTAATCATCAACATCATAAAGGCGATCAATGACAAAATGACATCAATCATAGGTGTCATGCTATCTGTCGTAGGTCCTTCAAATGAATCGCTCTGTTCAATCTGAATCATTTACTCGCTCCAACTGACGATTCTTAAGCTGCATCGATTGAGAAAGGCTATTTAGAATAAACTGACTGCGTGTAAGCATTCTTTTAATCTTCGACAAAAATATCGCGTGAGTAAGAATACAAATAACAGCAATGACCAGCCCTGCTGCGGTTGTCGATAACGCCTGCCATAAACCGTTTGCAACTAATGACGGTTCAACCGGTCCTGCATGTTCACCGATAGTGCGAAAAGCCCGCATCAAACCAACAATAGTGCCTAAAAGACCTAGCATCGGAGCTAAAGCCGCGATAGTGACTAACCCCGACAACCTCTGACGTAATCGGCTGTTAAACAGTATCATGAGTGTCGAAACATGTTCATCTCGTACAGACTTCTCACTACAGTTTTCCGTTTTCATTAACTCTAATGCTTGGGCATAAAACGGCTTACTTTGTAAAATTTCGTGTGTTGCTTCTTCTGGACGCGCATTCGCAATATGCGTCAATGCGCTTTCGTATTTGTTCTGCGGTAAGTCTTTCTGCTTTGCTAGAAACATAGTTCGTTCAATGATTAAACTCAAAGCCACAATTGAACAGAGTAATAGAGGGATACCTGTCGTTAATTGCCAAATGTCTTCAAACATAATTTTCCTTGGTGATGATTAATTAGAAGCAGAAAGCGATGTTTCTGGTTTTATAACAGTCTTAATCTGTATACGTTTCGACGCTGGTAATACCTTGTCAGCTAAATCGACTAATGCCACTTTAGTTATCTGATCACTGATTGATTTCATGGAAGTTAAATAACGAGGATCGCCATAAGCTCGATAGCTCAGCATCAACCGATTTAGCCAGGTTGTGGACGACTGAAGCCTATTTGCTTCAGCATAAGCGATATCTTGCCGCAAACGTTCTAAGTCTGTTTCCTTTATCGCTTGGTCAAGGGTGCTTAGAACGTCTTCAGCTTCATTTGATAACCTATCAGCTAACTCCGGTTGGGTCGTAAAAGTCAGCTCATACCCCACGAGATCCGAAACAGAGTCTAGCGTCATTTCAAACCCTACTCGGTAAACACCACCGAGCTCTAAACGTAACCTGTTACGTAGCGCTTGTTGAGCTATCGGGTTTAACGTAGACAGCATAAATGCCGTTTCGGGTGTCCATTCAAGTGCAGATTCACCATACATAGTGACTTGAGTTTGCCTCATACCGACTCGATTTCTGGTAACACTTTGTTTACCAAAGACTTGAACCTTTTGTTTAGATGTAAGAGCTTCAGCGTTACCGATAGAAGACAGATACTTACCACCGAGTTTCCTTAAAGTGTCTATATCAAGTTCCCCAACCACAAATAAGCTATGAGGTTGTTGCACCAATCTGTTCGCTGCGTGGCTCAACTCTAAAGAGGTTAAGGCGTTCAAATGGTTCTGTGTTGGGATAGTTAGCTGCTCAGTTCCATATCGTGCTTTGGCCAGACTGTCTGGCAGATCGCTATCAAGCAGAGCTTGAGCTGATTCTTTAACAGCAGTTACTGACTCTTGTGTAAACTGACGGTCCTGATGGTGTTGCCAAAACACCAGTAATGCATTTTCAAGCTGATCTTTTTCAGTCACCAAGCTCATATCTAGATGTTGGTCCAGTAACTTGAACTTCCACTCTGCACCATGACTAGATATCCAACTCAGCCACTCTTGTTGCTCATGTTTAGTTGGTGGAGTTTGCTCAAAAATTTGTATCGATGATTGAGCGAGCCAATCGGGAAACTGATTAGATAAAGCACCGATATCGCTGATTGATTTTAGATAGATTTTCCCATCAGATGAGGGGCGATTTAACCACACTAGTCGGTTACCATTTTTCAATATCCACTCATATACAGATTGATCAGGGTAGACGGCATCAGGCTGTGGTAGCTTATTGTCTTTTGGCTTGGCTAATTCAATCGTTGCAACTTCTGCATAGACCATTTTAGTTTTCGGATTGTTTGGTTTAACTTCGCTATAAGCCACAGGATTTTGGATATCCGCTGTTTTAGCTTGTTGTTGCCAAAGCTTAACTGTATCGACGGTAGGAAGTTGCAGCTTAACGGCTAAGGGGGCTTGATAGTAAATAAAGATATCTGACGAATTTAGAATTGATCTTAATCTTTGGTTAAGGCGTTCTAACGTGATGTTTTCAAATAATTTCGTTTGGAGATCATGTACATCTTGCGGGCTGGCTAACACGCTTTCACCAATAACAGCGTTAGTAATTTTGTCCTCCCACTCCGCAAAGCTACGACCTTTTGCGGCATCTACATTACGAACAGAAATAGCTTTAGCTTTTTCAAAGCTATCGTTGAAATCAGCTTCATCAAGACCGTATTTTTTTAGACGCTCAACTTCGGCCAATATTGCTTTTAGCCCTTGATCATGGTTTTCTGTACTAGCGCCAAACGCTAATGTTAAGCGTTGGTTTGCAGGAGTCTTTGTCACCGCTGACAGTGTTTTGACTTCATCAGACAGATAGACAGAATTACGCAGAACCTGCTTAGTCAATAGCTTTCGTATAAAGTAATTTTCTAAACTTGTCTGCTGACCTTCTAGAGTTGTTTTATCTGCTATCGCGACACGAAAACCGAGCGCGGATTTAGACGATGAACCTTGCTGATCTTGAACCGCGTTAATTTTGATCTGCTCATCTAGAGGGTAATTTAAGTAAGGGCGTTCTGGTTTTTGCACTTTAGGTAAGGTACCAAAACTCTCTTTTATCAACTCCTCCGTTGCTTCAATATCAAAACGACCACTAATAATTAAAGTCATATTACTAGCAACATAATTACGCTTATAAAATTGTTGGATATCATCAATAGTCGTGTTTTCTATGCTTTCAAAACTACCAATGACTGAACCTTTGTCATATTTAGAATTCGCCAGCGTCGACATTTTGATTTGCTGACTTAGTCGCTCAACCACACTTTCCGTGAGTCGCTTCTCTTCGGAAATAATACGTTTTTCTCTAAACCAATCTTGCTCTGTTAACTGAGCAGATCCCATCATATCCGCCAACAATGCCAAAGAGCCTTTGATATCAAGTGCATCATTTGGACGAGTACGGAGCATATACTGAGTTTCTGTTTGACGTGTTTTAGCGTTAATCTCTTTGCCGGTACGCCAACCAATTTGCGCGAGATAGCTGTGAATGCTGTCTGGGTGATCCTGGGTTTTATTGAAAACCATGTGCTCAACCGCGTGAGCAATACCTTTCACCTCCGGTTCGTCGATTGACCCGGCATGAACAATTAAACGAATATTGAAAGGATCACTTTCTGACTGAGAATCGTACAAATAATACTGTAAGCCATTATCCAGCTCATTGTGTGTAATACGACTATCCCACTGTAAGTAAGGTTCTGCTGCATTTGCAACAGAACTCAACATCACAAAAATTGCAGTAAGAAACAGATATGTTGATTTAGTAAACATATACTGCACCTGAAGAACTGGCATCATTGTCTGAATCGTCGCCATTGATACCTGTTGCGCTAGAGTCCTCGTTATAAGCGCCAATAACTAATACATCGCCATCGTTATTTAAATCAAGACTACGCCCAAACCAATCACTGTCTTCGGCATTAGAAGCTTTAACGTAAGACTTTTGTGACCATTTTGATGAACTTGAATTGTACGAAAATACATAAGCCGCACCAGAGTCCGCTGCAGTATCGTCTTCATCATCCCAGTTAATACCGATAGCAGCGGAATCTTCATCCATAGTTCCGACTGCCAGTATGGTTCCATCTTGATTCAGTTTTACAGAGAGTCCGAAATGGTCTCCCCAAACAGCATCCGTTTGGTCCCATGCGGAGTCACTATTGTGACCGTAGGTGGCGCCATCTGTATTGGCACCTTTGATATAAGCTTGTTGAGACCATGCGCTGCCGCTGTAGGTAAAGACATAGACAGCCCCTGCCCCTTTACCACTGTTGTCGCTTTGGTCACCGTCAACTCCGGTGCTAGATGAGTCTTCGTAATTAGCCCCTACCGCTAGCGTTGTTCCATCCTGATTTAATGAAACAGAACGGCCAAATTGGTCACCTTCCTCGGCATTTGAAGCTTTCATATATGCAGATTGAGACCAGTTGCTGCCATCATAAGCAAACACATACACGGCTCCAGAGTCTTCAGCATCGTTATTGGTTTCATCTCCGTCAATACCTGTCGCTGATGAATCCTCCAAGTAGACACCGACCGCTAGTGTTGCGCCGTCACCACTCAAATCCAGCGTAGTGGCAAATTTGTCATCTTCACTCAAATTAGATGGAGCAAGTTTCGTTGTTTGATTCCAATCACTACCATCATAATCAAAAATATAAGCAGCCCCGGTGTTCTCTACACTACTGTCTGAGCTTTCATAATTAGCCCCGACCGCTAAACGCGTACCTTCGTCATTCAATGACACCGAATAACCAAAGCGATCATTTGCTGTTGGTGAAGACTTCTGGATATAAGCGGTTTGACTCCAGGCTGAACCATCGTAAGAAAAAATATAAACCGCGCCAGCGTATGTCGCACTGTTGTCGGTAGGATCACCATTGATAGCCGAATCTTCACCATAAGCACCAATAGCAATGGTAGTGCCATCTTCGTTTATCGCTAGTCCATACCCATCTCCAAAATAGTCCTGACGCTCAGGCGTTAGCGTTTTTAGGTAAGCGGTCTGGCTCCAGGTTAAGCTTTGACTATTGTAGGTAAACACATAAGCAGCTCCTGATGCGACAGAAGCATCAGCATCATCAGTTTGGCTTCCATCAACGCCTGAACCTGCTGAATCTTCAAATGGAGCCGTACTAACAATCGTTTTACCATCGCCACTAATAGCAACGTTGTAACCAAAATTATCACCTTTTTCAGTATTCGACGCTTTGAAGTAACCCGCCATTTTCCCCAATTCGCCAGGGTGAATATTCTTTACAGACGAAGTTAATGTACTGCTACCGTCATTCGCAATCACAAAATAGCTTTGGTTTGCAGCATCTAATAAACTGCTTAACTCCAATGTATAAGTTAATGTATCTGTTACGGTACCAAGAATTGAACAGTCATCAGTTTCATTTTCATCCGACTGACAAACGGTATAAGTAACACTGTCAGCATCAGAAAATCCTTGTCCCCAGGTTAATTGCATTTGACGGATACTTCCTGAACCATCGTCATTCAAAATGTTGGCAGTTTCTAACTTGCTCAGTGCAAAGTCACCGGAAGAGACAAGTACACCACCCGTAGTGTCTTGAGCAGAATAGCTCGATTCTGAGCTTGTACTATCGTCGCTGGAATCGCTGGAAGTGTCATCATCGCTGCTTGATGGCCAACTACCATCACCGCTATTGCACCCTCCGAGAACTAAAGTAAGAAGAAGTAAAAATTTTATTGGAGAGAGTCCATTAGGAAGCATATTCATCTTATAGATCCAGGCTAAATTCTATAGGTAGAAATAGGCCAAACGAATTTGGCCTAGTAAAGAAATTTACAAATTCAGTACACGTAATTAGTAGAGATACACGGCGCCCGATTTGTCCGCGTAGTTCACTGCTTCCGTACCCGCGTCTTCATCTTCTTCGGTTTCAGTTTGAACACCGTTAATACCGGTAGATGCAGATTGCTCTTGTTGTGCACCAACAGCTAATATACTGCCATCCTCGGTCAATGCGACAGAAGAGCCAAACTGGTCATTTTCACCAGTGTTTGATGCCTTAATATATTGAGTTTGACTCCAAACTGAATTCGACAATTCGAACAGGTAGACTGCGCCAGCACCACTAGCGTAATTAACCCCGTCTACTCCTTCATCTGTCGCAGTTTCAGTTTGTTCTCCATTTAAGCCTGTTGCTGCCGAATCTTCTTTATTTGCAGATATAGCTAATGTAGTACCGTCGCCGCTCAACTTAACACCTTGACCAAAGTTATCATTAGCCTCAGTATTAGAAGCTTTAATATAGGCAGTTTGGCTCCAGCTACTGTTTTCTAGGGCATAAACGTATACAGCTCCTGAACTAGCAGCTTCATTATCGGTTTCATCACCATTCACTCCGGTTGCCGAAGAATCTTCAGCAGCGGCACTAACTGCAACTACAGTCCCCGAATAGTCAATAGTAACTACTGAACCAAATTGATCATTTTTCTCAGTGTTTGAAGCTTTTAAGTAAGCGCTTTGTACCCATGTATTATCTGCGTATGAGAAAATATAAGCAGCGCCACTATTATAATTGGAGGTAGTACTATCAGTTGCATCACTATTTACTCCAGTCGCTTCTGAATCTTCCAATTTAGCCCCTACAACTAGAGTGTCACCATCTTCATCTAGTGCTACCGAGTAACCAAACTGATCCGTTTTTGATATTTCAGCAGACTTCAGATATGCATCTTGCTGCCATTGAGAATCAACCTGTTTAAACACATATACAGCACCAGAGAAGCTGTAAGTGCTACTTTGAGTTTCATCACCATCAATACCAGCAACGCCACCAGCTTCTCCATAAGAGCCAACTGCTAACACTTCACCATCAGCGCTCAATGATACGCTCCAGCCGAAATAGGTATTACCGACGGTGGTATCGGTATTTGAGGCTTTGATATAAGCTTCTTTGCTCCATCCTGAATCACTATTACTGTATAGGTAGACGGCCCCTGTATTGTTACCATCATTATTGGTTTCATCACCATTAATACCGGTTGCTGACGAGTCTTCAAATGGAGCACCAACTGCCAACCTTGAACCATCAGCGCTTAAGGACAAAGATGAACCGAAGCGATCTTGCTCTTCAGCATTTGGTGCTTTGATATACGCTGATTGACTCCAAACACCATTCTCGTATTCAAATATATAAACTGCACCACTATATTTGCTGTAATTGTCATCACTGGAATAAGCATCTTCCCCATCGATACCTGTGGATGCAGAACTCTCAAAATAAGATGCCACAGCGAGCGTGTTGCCATCAGAACTCAATTCAACTGCATTACCAAATACCGCATTTTCATAAGTGTTAGACGCTTTAAAATACCCAATCATTTCACTCAGGGTATTTGAATCAATGCTCATTTCTGATGAAGCAATAGTATCAGTTCCATCACTGGCTAAAACAAAGTAAGTATGAGAAACAGCATCAATCAAGCTCGATAGTTCAACCGTGGTGGTGGTTTCATTTTCTACCACTGTAAGAGCAGAACAGTTGTTATCTTTAGATTCATCTGTTTGACAAACTGTATAGGTTATATCTTTAGAGTTGTCAGACGATGCATTTTCCCACGATAAAGATAACTGTCGTATTTCACCGAAACCGTCGTCATTACGGCTATTTGCTGACGACAATTCAACTAAATTGAATGACGAAACCAATGCAGAACTAGAAGATGAAGTTTCCTTTGTACTACCGCCATCTCCACCACCACATCCAGCAAGGGCTAAAGCTGATACAAAAAGAAGAAGCTTGATTGAGTTCGCTCTAAAATTGGGGTGAGCGATTTTTAATTCCATTTTGATTCCACCACGTTTTTTAATACTTTGAATAGTTACGCTGCTGTATGAAGTGCACAATCTTAAACGAATACAATACTAAATGTAAATAGTAATAGTTCTCATTATAATTACAATTGATAGTATCATTTAAATAATGTATCTTCGCGTATCCTCGAAGAATAAGAGATAACTGCTTGTTTATTCTCTGTGAGCTACACGGGTTTGCCTCTTATAACGAGCATTAATGATTTAAAAACTAGGCAAAGAAAGGATTAAATCGCAACGTCATTGACCGTTGTGTTAAAAATCAATTATGAAAAAAAACAGATTAGTAGTGGTTATTACTGCATGGATGTCTTTCTACGCTCTTGCTGATTCAAGTTCATCAGTAGAGCTTGGTGAAATCTCTATCGTGGAAAAAACCGAGAACACAGAGCAAAAAGAAACAGCCAGTGAAGCTTATGAAAGCTTTGACCCAGTCAATAGTGGTATAAGTGTTATATCTAAAGAGTCGGCAGAAGTTTCATACCAAGGCGGAATGGATACCACTGAACTACTTAATGTTTTGCCATTCGTCCAACTCGATGTTGAAAGATACGAAGGTTCTGCTGAAAATGAACAGCACATTAGGCCTTCTGATTTTTCCATTTCCGGTGGTCAGTATTACGATAACAACATCATGATAGATGGCGTCGCAGTCAATTCTATAATGGATGTAACTGAAGATGCCGATCGAGAAAACTATAACGAAGTTAATGGTCAAACAGCTCAAACTTTTTATATCGACCCTTCTCTCCTCGAAGCTGTTGAAGTTAACGACTCTAACATTTCAGCGAGTAAAGGGCAGTTTAGTGGCGGGACCGTCGATTTTCAGGTCCGAGATCCTAAAGATGAGTTTCATGCCAAGATAAGTGCTGGGTTGCAAATGGATGAAATGGTCTATTACATAGGCCAAGACCAATCTGGCGATTACTACCCAGACTTCATGACCTATAAAACATCTGCCAGCTTCGACCTCCCCTTAACGGATAAACTAAAAGTACTCGTCGCTTATACGCGTGCCGAATCCGAATCCCATTACATGAAGGACGAAGCATATGGTGGTAATGAATACACTAACGGTGATGTTTCGGAAAATTACTTGATCGAAGCCATATACGACATCACTGAAGATCTTCAGTCTCAGTTCTTTATCTCGTCAAGTCCTTACGAAAGTGAGTATACCTCTGACAATGATGTAAACAGCCGTCGAATTAGCCAAAGTTCGGGGTTACTTACTTACCTGCAGTTAAAAGGGTATAACCGTGGCTATGATTGGAACGGTAAACTCTCATTTAACGAGTTCGATGCCAGCAGAGACTGGGATGGCGACCGATATAAATGGGATGCAGATTCTGAATATGGCAGTTCATTAGGCTGTGACAACAGCTACTGCTATGAAGGCGGCTTTGGCGATATTTACCAAAAGCAAAGAGATTACACGCTGGATTTATCAGCCAGTACTGATGCCGGTGAAGGAACAATCAATTTCGGCTCAAAGTCGACATACACGAGAGCTTATAAAGGTCGTCCAGAGACTAATAGTTATTACTATGGTTACTCATATGATGAGGATAGTGAATATGTATGTGATGACTCAGACAACGCATGTACCAGTGATCTCGCATTTACAAAAAAAATCACTTATGACTCGTATGAGGCTGATGTTGGTGTTTTTCAGCAAGCTTTCTGGGCTGAGTACGAACGCAAATTTGGTTCCGTAGCACTCCGGGCAGGTTTGCGTTACGAATATGAAAACTATATGAAAAACCATAACCTAGCGCCAAGATTAACAGGGTCCTGGGAGTTTGTGCCAGATTATTTCCTCACGCTCGGAGCAAACCGTTACTACTCCAAAAACACTGTTGCTTACGCTATGAAATCTGCGACCCCGGCGACCACAACATACACGCGTTCAGTAAATTCTGATGGTTCCCTCTCTGACTGGCAATATTCGGCAAGCGGCACGAGTTATGACTACAGCGATAGTGATTTGAATACACCTTACAGTGATGAATTAACTGCAGCTTTAACCATTCCAACGGCGCTGGATGGTAACTTCAGAATCAAAGGTATTTTACGTTATCATCGTGACAGACTGGTCAGCACTCAAGAATATGATACTGACGGCGATTCCAACTGGACATTAAATAATAATGGCAAAACAGATTACCACGGCGTTTCTCTGGAATGGAGCGGAGGTATAGAAAACCATCGCTTAACCGCTAATATTACCTGGTCTGAAACCCGAACATTAGGCTCAGACTTTTCAACGACAACAGATATCGATGAGCTCCAAAGTAACTACATTTACTACAACGGTTCAGTAATGTCCGAGTACGATTTATATCTGCTTGAAGACCCAGAAAACTATGGTGCACCTATTCAGGCACGAATGAGTCTAACATCCACATGGTGGAACAAACGCATCTTAACAATGTTAAGTGCTCGCTATCGCGGAGAATATTCTGTCATTGATGAGACGGGAACAACGATCGAAGTCGATGGAACAGATTACGAAATCTACGAGAAAGATACCGTTAATGGTTACGTTGAAGTGAATTTTAACGCTCAGATACAAGCATGGCGAACGAACAGTACTAAGACGACCTTAGAAGTTCGTGTCACTAACTTACTCAACGAAGATCCATATACATCTTCTAGCACTTATCGTAAAGGTCGCTCATTCTGGGTTGGAGCGAGTGTCGATATTTGGTAATTCGCCAGATGATGGGTACATCACTTTTTATTGTTATGTACCTATCCTGCAACAATATTTACCGAGGTTTAACCAACTTCGAACTGCATACATAATCTCAAATTTCAAAACGACTTTCTTAGCACAACATCATTCTATAGCTCTGTGCTTGTTATCAAAGGAAACCTACTGTGTTTAGCGCCTTCTTTCCAAAACCTAAATTATTTTTTATGAGCTTTGTTTTTTGGGCTCTAATCTGTGTTGTTGGTTGGTATACCATTATCGAGGACTTGGGTTCTCAACTAAGCCTCGCTCACTTCTTTGGCATCGAATACCCACCAGCGCTAATTGCAAATGCCAGCGAAGTAGTAACAACCCAGTTTGAACAGCAGTCAAAAACTGCAACTGAAGCTTGGCTCTACCAATTTATGATTTTGTGTTACGCCCTTTTTATTAGCAGTTGGATGACCTTGGGTGGTCAAAAATGGGCTAAGTGGTCAGTAATTGGTTCAGGCCTCATCGTTTTTATTACGTGGTTTCAGGTAAAAGTGAGCGTCATGCTTAACGAGTGGTATGGCGATTTTTATGACCTGATTCAAAAAGCTTTAACAACACCCAATAGCATAACTCTCAGAGAATTTTATTCCGAACTTTCCACTGTCATGGTACTGCTGATGATTGCCATCATGGTTGCTGTGGCTAACTCATTTTTCGTCAGCCATTATGTGTTCCGTTGGCGCACTGCAATGACTAACTATTACACGGCTCGATGGAAGCATGTTCGCCATATTGAAGGGGCAGCACAGCGTATTCAAGAAGATACCATGCGCTTTGCAACTATTGTTGAAAGCTTAGGAGTTCGATTGCTGAACTCTGTTATGACGCTGATTGCTTTTCTCCCGATCCTTTGGGGGTTATCAGGTTATGTAACCACTCTTCCATTTGTCGGAGAAGTTCCACAAGCTCTGGTTTTCATAGCTACTATTTGGTCCATTTTCGGTACTGTATTATTAGGATGTGCTGGGGTAAAACTACCTGGGCTTGAGTTTAACAATCAGAAAGTTGAAGCGGCGTATCGCAAAGAATTAGTTTATGGAGAAGACCACGAAGACAGAGCTGACCCACTAACTCTGCAAGAGTTATATAGCAATGTTCGCCAAAACTATTTCAAGCTCTATCTGCATTACGTATATTTCAATGTGATTCGTTATGGATACCTGCAGTTTGGTAATTTCATCCCATTCATTGCTTTAGCTCCTTCAATTGTTGCTGGTGCTTTCACTTTAGGTGTGATGCAACGTATCATGAATGCTTTCAATCAAGTAGAACACTCGTTCCAATATCTAGTAAACTCGTGGACAACAATTGTTGAACTACTCTCAATTTACAAACGATTAAAAGCATTTGAACAAGCATATAAAGAAAACAACATCGATCTAATCGGGGTCAATTCGCTTAGCTAACCATAAATAAAATGTCGCATGGATAAAACTCAATGCGGCATTTATCGCTTTCAGGCTTAAATGTTAAGTGAACAGCATTATATTTCTATTGAGTCATATGTTGATACATAGTATTCATATTCTTCTTGAGTCAATGGCACATATATTATATCTGTGGCCCTTTTATCTTCTAATATATAACTAAGACATTTTTCTTTTACATGTGCTGCCACGATAATACCTGAGCGAAATAACGATTCAGTCCTCTCGGTTTCAGAGTAAACCCTTACTTCATTTAACTTTACAATTCCTCCAATATTTTGAAGCAGCCTAGCTATCCTACCAATAGCATCACTCAAAATACCATCAAAATTCCTTTGTTCGTGAACTTTAATGAGTATTTCATTTGTATCATTATTAATCGCAGTTGCAATAGCATGAGCAAATGCTTTTTGGAAGTCACCTACATAGTCATGTGGTGTTTTTGTGTGATATAGCATTTATTATCCTTGATTTCTCTCAGCCCTCTTTAACTCAATATTGACTTTGAAAGATCCTCATTGTCTACATTGACTTTAATGAACATACTCTTTAAATTGTAGACGATGTTATTTCATCATTCCTTTGTCAATTTTTTCATTTTCAGTTCAGGATACTCTTCATAAATAGGAAGGCATAACTCATTGAACGATGAGATTACAACTGTTGCTATTCGATCAGTCACTTTTTTCTGATCTTTATCATTTTCATTATCTCTAGTCACACGTAATATTTCATCATAAATCGATCGTGTTTCTTGCATTTTATCTAAAATGAAATTCGCTGTTTCTAACTTCATGTATATTCCACCATAAAAAATTCGTTAAATATTTTATAAAATATCAACTATTTTAGAATTTACTCAATTTTACATTATTTTTACTGTTGATAATGACTCATTATTAGGTTTTGGTAAACAAATATCTTTAACTATTTCGTATAAAATGCGAACTATTTTACTACGGGTATAAAAGCTAAAAATTAGACTTTTTGAGCTGATCCGGATAATTGTATTGAAATCAAAGATGCTGCGAACCTTACAATATATATGATATTACAATCATCCAAACAGTACGTATTAACGCTCATGTCATTGAATAACAAAAATAAGGGAAATTTACACTATCGATACTATGATCACTTTTTGCACTAGTCGGTAGAGGGATAATTCTGAATTATTCAAGTACTAAGTGCGGTAAAACTAATATCTTTTAACTGAAGTCAGTGTATTAACTGCCTCGTTATAAAACTGAATATAAATTGCTGTAACTCGCTAACTGAATGACCGAGTTTTACAAAAATGAATGAATAAAAGGTTAAATCAACCAACTGAATACCTACCCATGGTGTTATTCCATACAATAGATGCTCCAAGATATAGAGCTAGCTGCACATTCAGTATCGCGGATAGTAGCGTCTGCCAGCAGCCGGCTGAGGTACTACTGTTACAAGGATGTTTCTTTCCTGTGTGCAAATCATTATCATCTGCCCTTCAAATATCAGTATATAACTTAAGGTTCGATGTATTTTATGGAGCGTTTGTTTGAAAAATTGTTGTATTCAGCTCGTTGGATGATGGCACCTATCTATCTGGGGTTGAGCTTTGTCCTTCTTGCTTTAGGTATCAAGTTTTTCCAAGAGGTGTGGCATATACTGCCGCACATCTTTTCGATTACGGAAACAGACTTGATACTTGTGACGCTCTCCTTGATAGACATTTCACTTGTGGGTGGCTTGATTATCATGGTGATGTTTTCGGGTTATGAAAACTTTGTTTCTAAAATCGATGTCGGTGACAGCTCTGATAAATTGATGTGGTTGGGCAAATTAGACACTGGCTCTTTAAAGAATAAAGTATCTGCTTCTATAGTGGCTATTTCTTCCATTCATCTACTCAAAGTATTTATGAATACTGAGAATGTTCCTGATGAAAAGATTAAGTGGTACTTGTTGCTTCACGTCACTTTTGTGCTTTCCGCTTTTGCAATGGGATATTTAGACAAAATCACAAGAAAAGAACATTAGTTTTGGCCTACGTAACGAATGCCATCAAATGTTTATGACATAGAGACTTGCGGTATAAGAGATTTAGTTGAACTTTTTATGTATTAAGTTTATTCATGCCCCCAGATCTAACACTTCAATTTAAGATAAATAGAGTTACCCGCTTTGATTATAGGCACTTAATCCCAAATTAAAGGGGGTAACTCTCATTCCTCATACTAAACTAGTAAGTACAACTAATTGAACTAAAAAGCTTAATGGGGCATAAATGAGTTAATCATGGCAGCTCCGAGCGTAGCTGCCGTAATGTTAGCTCGTGGGTAAACCGTACAGATATTGTTTAAGCGCAGACACTGTCTATATAGACTCTAGCCATCATGTCCTGTAAAGCACCTTAACAACGTGCCAACCGAACTTAGTTTTTACTAACTGAGGGGTAAGAATTTCACCTTGAAAGCAAGCTTTATCAAACTGTGGCACCATTTGTCCTTGACGAAATTCACCAAGATCGCCACCTTTCTTACCTGATGGGCACAAAGAATGCTTTCTCGCTAACACCTGAAATTTGGCGCCTTTTTTTAGCTGCTGAGTGATATCTTCCGCTTGCTCTTTATGCTTAACCAAAATGTGAAGGGCTGCTGCGGTTTTTGCCATTTCATTCTCTCCTCATTTTTAAAGCGCGAAGTCTACCCTAAGCTAAAGGGCTACGCATCCCACTTTTTGAAAACTTAAACAAAAAACCAGCATCTAAATCAACGCCAACCGTTGATGATATGTCAATATGCGTTAGTATAGTCACCAGTAAATTTATTGAAGTAGTACAGCTATGGCTAAGACAATAAGCAAAGCAAACCAGTCACAAGGAATGTTAATGTTCACGTTGAACCTGCAAAAGCAGCTGTTCGCGATTGGAACATTGAAAGTCCGTGAAATTGTGCCTTATATGCCTATGACTCAGATCCCTTATTCGCACCATCATGTGGTAGGGACCGTAACCTTTCGTAATTTAACAGTGCCAGTTATCGACATGGCTGCGGCTATTGGTTTTCGACCAATAGCTCCAAGCGAATACGAAAAAAGCTACTTAATAGTCACTGACTGCCTGCGAACCGTAGTAGCCTTTATGGTTCGTAGTATTGAAAAAATCATAGACTGTAACTGGCGAGCTATTGAGTCGTCACCCAGTACTGCTGGTAAAAATGTATTTGTCACAGGGATCACTCGCTACGAAGACAAGATTGTTCAGTTACTTGATGTTGAACTACTGCTTTCAAAAATTTACCCACAATACGAATCAACTAAAGTGCCGATGCTGACTGACGTAGAGCGTGAACGTTTGAAAGCTTTAAATATTCTGCTAGTTGATGACTCATCTATCGCTCGTAAACAGCTATCGGATGCTTTAGACCGAATAAACATTCCTTACTATGTTTGCAAAAACGGGATAGAAGCTGCTGAATTTATGAAAAAGATGGCAGGCGACGGCAACGCTATCGATCTTCTAGTAAGTGACATCGAAATGCCAGGACTGGATGGTTATGAACTCGCATTTGAAGTGCAAAATGACAAAGCGCTCAGTCATGCCTACATCATTCTGCACACTTCTTTATCAAGTGAGATTTGTGTAGACAGGGCACATCAAGTTGGTGCTCACGAAGCACTTGAAAAGTTTAATGCCACCGAACTCATTGAAGCGATGTTGCGAGGCGCCAAACAGTTAGAAACGCAAATGGCGTAAAGTGCCAATTTGAGACATATAAAAGTAAAAATGCAGCTTATACGCTGCATTTTTTGGTTCTAAAATAAGCCATCAGAGTTTAAGGTTGTGATAATACCATTCTGGATAATTTCCTGATCAGTCAATGGGCGTCGATAAGCAAACCCTCCGAGCCATGGATGGCTCGGCTGAGCTTCAGGGACGAATTAATGCGCGTTTGCGTTTGACGCCTATTCGCTGTTCTACCGATGCTCAGTCTGATTATATTTTGATCTAAGATGGTATAACTGAAGCGCCTCTCTGTCAGATTTTTTTAATTTGCTGACAACCAGTCTGAATGAGCTCAAACATAAGTCTTCAATCATTTCTGGCTCCACATCACCATTCAAAATAACAGAAATCCAGTGCCGTTTGTTCATGTGGTAACCAGGTTTAATAGCATCAAACTGATCTGTAAGAAATGCGCCATCTTGAGGTTCGCATTTTACTGTGACAAACGGCTTGTCAGTATCGAATGCAAGATAAGCAAACATCTTGTCGCGTATTTTAAAAACCAAAGGATCTGGGCCGAAAGGATTACAAGCTTCAACCTGAGGTAAGTTATTCAAAAACTCTTCTAAACGTTGTATATCCATCAGTTCCCCCTGCTCTACCCTTCAAATGTTTTGAGCCAAAGCTTCAAACACTGACCAATTTGCTCTTGCTCTGTTTGAGACAAACCGTCCACAAGCGCTTCCTGCTCTCTGACATGTTCCACTATCAAATCATCCACTAAAACCAAGCCCTTCTCTGTCAATTCGACTTCTACGCTACGTCGATCAGCTTGGCTGTGTTTTCTAACAATAAGGTTCTTACTTTCCAACTTGTCCAGTCTGTTTGTCATTGCTCCAGATGTCAGAAGCATTGACGCCAATAGCTCAGAAGGAGTCAGGCGATAAGGCATCCCGGCTCTGCGAAGTGTTGCTAAAACGTCGAACTCACCCATTTTTAAGTCATATTTTTTGTGAACTTCTGCTATTCGGCTCTCAAGGATTTTGGAAAGACGCATCAAACGTCCAATCATAGCCATTGGCACAGTGTTGAGTTCGGGAATTTCTTTATCCCATTGAGACAAGACTCTATCGATTGCATCCATTGTTTATAACTCTTTCCTTTTCATTACCTTAAAATACTTCAATATAAAGATACTTTACAATAACTAATTTTTACTCTAGATTTGCGCCCTAATATCTTAATATAAAGATACTTGATATGAATGTTTTATTTGCCATGATTCCCGCTTTCTTCTGGGGAACAACATACGCTGTTACACAATACACCCTCGCAGACTGGCCTCCCCTTCTGCTTGGTGCGTTACGAGCCTTGCCTGCTGGGTTAATTTTGCTTGCTGTTAAACCAACATTTCCGAAAAAAGAGAACTGGAAACCATTGATAACTATTGGCATTGTGAATATCGCTGCTTTCTTTAGCCTAATATTTGTAATGGCGTTAACACTACCTTCGGCTATATCTGGAGTTGGTATGATTTCGGTACCAGTATTTGCTATGGCATTTCACTGGATATTTAATCGAACTGCTCCGTCAATAGTACAACTAGCTAGTGGCATATTGTTGGTAATGCTAGCTTGGCTACTCTTTGATCCTAAATCGATTGTCCTCAGCTCGATAGGTCTGATCGCTATGCTCGCAGCGATATCATGCATTATTTTTGGGTCTTCATTGACGAAAACTCTGGGGGGGAAAATCGACTGGTGGACAGTACTGACATGGCAAATGCTCGTAGGTGGAATAGCTCTTACGCTGGTAGTGTTGTGCCACGTTGCAATAAACCCACAACCATATTTTGATGTAGTTAGCTCGGTAAATACCAAGAATCTTATTGGGTTAGCATGGATTACAATACTCAACACAGCGTTTAGCTACAGCTTGTATGTATGGTTACTACAACGCATGTCAATTGTTGACTTTACCTTTGGCAGTATTGCAAATCCAATTGCAGGCATTGTATGTGGTGGTTTATTAATGAATGAACTGTATTCAATACATCAATACAGTTTAATGGGGGGAATGATCGTAGTATCTCTATTGCCTCAACTGCTTGTTACCGTGATGAAAAAACGTCGCCCAACACAACTTACACTGCAAAATAAATAGCAAAGATGGTTTGTTACATCTTATGACTTTTTTTGACAAACAGACGATTAACAATAAAGCATGTACACAACATTAAATTCACACATTTAACACGCTTTGGGTTGAAAGTACTAAATAAGCATTATTTTTAGAGCGCTAGAAGCTGAATTCCGCTACCCTTAGCATATAACTTTAGAAGCATTTATTAATACTAAAAAATGAACGAAGACGAGTTTAAAAAAGCTACTTCTAATTTAAAAAAAGCCGTACCACTTATGATGAAGCATCGCATTGCAGCGACGCCATCGAATTACGCATTGTGGTATACCTATGTGGATAATGCGATTCCAGAACTGAATCAAGAACTCGATTATATTCTGGGAAGCTTGGGATTTTGCCCAGCGGCCACAGGGGACCAACTCTACAAAGACTATATCGCCTCGAAAGCAGAAACCAATATCAATGAACTAAAACAAAACGTTGAGCTATTAGTACATGAAATTTCTAGCTCAATGGATGACACGCTATCCGACACGAGTGCATTTTCAAAAATCATTGATAAAAGTTTTGCTAACCTAGAAAAAGTACAAAATGAAAACCTCTCTATTGATGAAGCAATGGATGTTATTCGTCAATTGGTAAGCGAGTCGAAAGAGATTCGTCATTCAACTGAGTTTCTCAACCAACAATTAAATAGTGCAAGCCAAGAGATTACCCGATTAAAAACACAGTTGGCTCAGGTACATAAAGCTGCCCTGTTTGATAGCCTATCTGGATTATATAACCGTCGAGCGTTTGACGATGATTTAGCATCTCTAATGCACTCTGAACAGACAATCAGCCTCATTTTCTTAGACATAGACCATTTCAAAGTATTCAACGATGAATACGGCCATTTATTCGGGGATACCGTCATTCGAGCTATTGCAAAACGACTGCAAACCAGCTGCCAAGCCGGAATTACTGCCTATCGGTATGGCGGTGAAGAATTTGCACTTTTAGTGCCCCATAAATCATTGCGAGTCGCTCGCCAATTTGCAGAAATGCTGAGAACGTCAATTGAAAGGCTTAACGTGAAAGATCGCCGAACAAGTGAACAAGTCAGCAGTATTACAGCTTCTTTCGGTGTTGCGGAAAAAATGCCTAAAGACACACCAGAAACACTGGTTGAGCGTGCTGATAGAAAGCTATATGAAGCGAAGAAAATGGGACGCAACCGAGTAATGCCATTCTAACTCCGTCCGTTAGAGAAACAAAAAAAAACCTCCCGAAATATAGCGGGAGGTGCTAGCAGAGCTCAAGACAGGTTGGATGGAGAGCAGTTAGATACTAAAGCTGTAGCTCAATACGTACTCATCTCCACATTTCGATACGTACTCTTTGTCCTCACTGCATGCTTGAGGTTTACCATGCTCATCACCTTTCACCAAACTAATCCAATGGCGCATTGCAACAGTTGGAATAGAAGTCTCATCCGTTTGCATAAAAGTGGTACAAGTTTCTAATTGAATATCATCAATTTTCACCAGCTCAATGCATCCAGTACCCCGATTACAGCCTAGTGTCACTTCAACGTGACTACCACTGCCATCACGAAACAGAATCGAACATGGTTGTTCTTTATTTCCAATATATGCCGTAAAGTGCTTTGGATGTTTTAAGCCACTATGGCTACCATCTTTAAAGTAGGCCAACACATGGTTGTAATCGATCATGTAGCTTGTCACGTGTTGATGTGAACCATTTTCCAAAGGGAACAAACGGTCTAGGAGCTGTTTTGCCTTAACTTGTTTTTCTCTCGATTGGCGTGCACTGACAATCTCGACGGCAAACACTGCTTCAGCGATAAATGGTTTATGTTGTTTTTGAATGTCAGTTTTATCAAATGTCAGCATATTCATCGTCTTTTCCTTATTGGATTAAACCCTTCCTATTTAGCTACGCTAGTGTCTTTTCTGGGTTAGCGTTCACCAATCGCCTGGGTAACTTTCTTAAAATTTGTTCCGGTTTAAAAATTGTCCCAGTTAATGGTTCTCAAACTCGTGTTTAATTTTTGTTCAAGTTTGTGACTGGGTTACTATGTAGACTAGCGTAATTTTTAATACAATTTCACAACAAAAATTTTACAATGTGTATTTTACAAAATGGCCGTGTCAAAAAGTTTAGTCAGACAGTCTCACTTTTTAGGTACTAAAGTGAGAAACTTAAGAAAACGCAACCATTTAACGATGGAAGATCTTTCCGCCCGCTGTATTCGTATCAATTCAGAATACGCACCGTCAGTCTCTTACCTTTCAATGATTGAAAGAGGAAAGCGGGTACCCAGTGTAGAAATGTTGAAAGTCATCGCAGAGGTTTTCCAAAAAGAACCCACTTGGTTTCTTGATGACGAACCAGAGCAAACCGATATCACGCCTGAAAAAGGAAACCGTGGTGGTATTAGTGGCATGGCCTTAGAACCGAGCTTTCTGTTTTCAAACGACATTTTACAAATCGCTATTCCTGAAATGTTGTCTCAAACGGGTATTACAGGAAGACAGTTCGCGCATTTGCTTATTCGCGCACATCAAGAAAGCCTGCAAAATCACTTTCCCGACTTAGAAAGAGCCGCCGAAGATATAGGCCAAAAACGCCTTAATCTCTCTGTTGAAGACCTTCTTGATATGGCAAAGAGCTTGGGGCTTAACATCCGATGGGTGAAAAGAACACCTCATGATGTTATCGATGAGCTCGGGGTCAGTGCCAAACAACTTGTTACTTCGTTTTTTGAACCACCCGACACCATCTACCTTAATGAAGTCTTACGACAATATCCGACTCGTCTCAAATACGACTTAGCCGTGTACATAGGCCATAATGTTCTGCACAGTAAAGATGGGCTCAAAAACGTGCTCTCGGTTGGACATTCCAATAGTTGGGAGGATCAACCAAGTTCGCAATCAAATTCCGAACTGAATTCTCAAGATATTCTTCAGGCATGGCGTGATTTTGAATCGAGCTTTTTTGCTGGCGCACTTCTCTGCCCGAAAGTGCCTTTCCGTCAGCTCTTGGATAGAAATGGCTACGAAATCGATGTACACAAAAGGGCGGGAGTTTCACCATCTGTTGCAATGCGACGTATGACCGTTGTTTCGCCTTACCCTCACTGGCACTACTTTGATGCTTACGGTCCAGGTAAACTTAAAGCCGTATATCGTGGGAACGGGATACCACTACCTTGGGGAAATATGCGTAAAGTGCATGATCCCTGTCAGCATTGGGCGGTCTTCAGACGTCTTGCTGAACCTCAAGAAGGTAGCTCAGCACAAATTTCAATTCTCAACGTTGGGGATGAGCCAAGAATTTACTGCTGTGAATCAATCAACGTATTAGATGCGGCAGGAAATACTCGAGTGCTCTGTGCTGGAGTAGATTTAAATCCAGCGATTGCAGCACAAGGGGGAGATGCAAATGCCATCGCTGAAGAATTGAAATCTTCCTGTGTCAGCCAAGGCGGTACCACCATCATTCCAACACATATTAAGAAGGACCTAAGAACCATTGCTCGCATCCTCAATATAAATTGGATTGAGAGAGGTATAGAAGGCGAGGCTCGATTAATTTGTTCTCGTGGTGCAGTGTGTCCAAGGAAGCCAAGCTGTTACGCTAAATGCAAAGACGCAGAAGTAGAGTGACTCTTGAAGCTTCGCTGATGAAAAAAAGCCAATCACAATGTTCGTGATTGGCTATAGATATGTGTGAACAAAATAAATTCACTAACAACGTCAGTTGGCTAGGTGATCCTTGGCTTAAAAGGATCACTTCTAATAAAGCAGATAGCGTGCCAAGTTTTTCTGACTATAAATTAATCATTTCGTACATAAAACACTCCGTTTCATTACAACAAATATCATAACGAAATTGCAAAATGCAAATATTGGCAATTTGCAACAAAATTAAGAACCCAAATGAATATAAGAATGACATGATTAAGCAAGACCGTGCTTGACGACATACATTGCTTCATCCGCCGCCTTAAGCATGTCATCAATATCAACATACTTAGACTGATAAAGCGTATAACCGACACTAGCATGTATGTTAAACAGTTTTTTTTCGTAGATAACCGGAGTGTCAGAAATCGCCTTCTCTACACTTTTGCTGATATTTTCCAAATCAGAAATACGGTTAATACGAGGGAGTAGAATAAGGAACTCATCCCCCCCCATCCTCGAAACAATATCAGAGGCACGCAGAACAGAGCGTATTCGTTCGGAGCAAGCAATAAGCACCTTATCTCCAGCATCATGGCCGTATTTGTCATTAATGGATTTAAACTTATCTAGATCAATATTCAAAATCGCAAAACTGTTCTTGCCCTTAGACTTTTCCGCCAATTCAAAGAAATGCTGTAACGTGAATATAAAATAGCGACGGTTTGGAAGTTTAGTCAGTTCATCAAACATGGCTCGTTCGTTTGCAACGGTGTAAAGGCGATAAATAATGAATGCCATTAACATCAATACCAACAAAATGGGATACCCCTGCAATCGAACAATATTGCTTTGATACCAAGGAAGTTGCTTCAAGAGATCTCTCTTTTCTGAAGCTGCAATCACCCAACTGCCATAGGGGAAATGCACATCTTCTGTCGCGAAAGCATTTTCAAATGTACTTTGCTCACCAAAGAAAACCGCGCCTTGTTCTCCCGAACTGTCAAAACCACGAATTGCGAAATTGTAGGAGTAGCTGAAAGTCTCAACGCCTGACGCAGAAAATAGAGAATCCCAGTTGATAATGATGCTAAACACTCCCCAATAATTCTTGTTCATCGGAGGATCTGTAAATATTGGAACGCGAGCCACGAGAGCTCGCCCCCCTTGAACTAAATCAACGGGTCCTGAAATGAATATTTCTTGGATTTCTCGCGCTTTGGTTACCGATGCCCACTGTATAGGGACCGTTCGATAATCCAAACCCAGTGCCGCCTGATTACTTTCTAATGGGTATATATATTTTATGATGTCATTAGGGGCTAACCCCAAAACCTGAAGATGCTTACCTTTTCTCAATACGCTTGCGGCTATTTGAGGCCAGTCTTCAAAGTTCGTACTAGGGCGTGCTGTAACAAGTGCTTGCAGACCATTAGCGGCATAAATATCAGACAAAATGGAAGCTTCGAGCCGAAAGCGAATAGATAACAGCTCTTCTTTTGCTCGTGTATACAAACCTTCTCTCATGAAGTTTCTCTGACTAATATTGAAAGACTCAATCAGGCCAATAAAAATCAAAAGAAAAGTCAGTAGTAGAATTCTAACTATCCATAGTTTGCCTGAGATAACTCCCATGCAACGTTCCTTCAATTGTGTAACGATTAAGACGACTGTCCCACTATGTCGTACGTCTAAACGATGACAAGCACAGAAAATGTAATACTATTCAGCCGATCCCAAGCCAAATATTTATAATTTAGATAACAATATTATGGGTATAACTTATGGAATTTGCGTTATTTTTTCTAAACGAAAGCGAGAATAATTGGGTGGAGTTACCTAATGCAAGGCTGTTTTATGCACCCAATTTTCTATCTAAAGATCATGCAGACCAGACTTTTCACATTCTTAAAAAAGAAATTAATTGGCAGCAAGAAAAAATCCGAATGTTTGGTAAACAAGTTTTACAGCCGAGATTGCAAGCTTGGCACGGAGACAAACCATACACCTACTCTGGATTGGCAATGCAACCTCTACCATGGACTTCAACTCTTTTCGATTTGAAGTCTCGCGCTGAAGCCATAGCTAAGCACTCATTTAATTCTGTACTGGCTAACTTGTATCGGAACGGACAGGATTCGATGGGGTGGCATCAAGACAATGAAATCGAGCTAGGAATCAACCCTGTAATCGCTTCGATAACACTCGGCGAATCTCGGCGATTTGTCCTGCGTCATCTTATTACTAAAGAGAGATACCAACTAGAATTGGCTCATGGTTCGTTATTTATTATGGCAGGTGAAACCCAACACTATTGGCAGCACTCTATACCCAAGACAGCGAGGCACAAGGACGAACGTATTAACCTCACCTTCCGCTATATTTATTAGTTTGAAAGACAAGCAGATAAAGTTTATTCGATATGTTTTTGTCAGGTTAAGTATGAAATTCACACATTACTGACCCATTGCTCACACAAATCATTTTCACACCATCAATACTGTGAGCAATCATTTTTTCAACATCATTGTCATCATGTTATTACGGAAGAAATACATAGCATTAAGTATCGGAGCTTCACTATTTCTACTTTCCACTCTACCCAATTGGAGTGAAGCTACCCAAGTTCAAGCTCAGCAACAAGAAAAAAGCTACCAATACTTCGCAGATATTATTCGAAAGACATACGAGAGCCAACTCTACACATTACCCGCATTTGAAGAAGGTCATTATGCATTGCGAATGTATCGGCAGACATCAAATGACAAATATCATGCGGCTATATGGAGCGATCTAGCGCGAGTGGCAAGTCGTCTAAACCGATATGCGGAAGAAGTTCATACACCAGAACAGATTTATATGAACAGCCAATCAAGGCTTGCTGATTACCTCGACAAAACGGATGAACGATCTAAACTGCGCTATACCGTAACCAAGCACAATCCCGAATATCTGTATTTAGGAATTGGCCTTTTGGGCTCGATGGCGCGTGCTGATGAGTATGGTCTGAAACACAAACAAGATGCGAAACTGCGAGAGATCATTCGCCGCTATGACTTTTCCCATTACGTGACTAACGAAGGCATGATCAAAGCGTGGGCCGCGCAGCTTGCTAATCAAGTCTATTGGCTAAAGCAACTCGGTGAGCAAGATGTAGTTCAACCATTTATCGAGGCTTTTCGCAACACTTACCCAGATAATCTCGATGAAAACCTCACCAATCAGCAATATGGGAACAAACTTTACGGAATGACTCATATTATTTTTGCTGATTCACAGTATTACCAACATGCGGTTAGTGAAACAGAACATCAATGGATATTTGACTATTTTCGAAGCAATATCGATACAATATTGCTCAAGGCCAAAGAAGACATCATTGCTGAAGTAGGGATCTCTTTCCTATTAGCGGGATTAAACAATGACCCAGTGGTTGAGAAGACCAGACTGCACATTAAAGAAGCCATCAACCGTGACCAAGGAATGATACCTTCAACATCTGGTGATTTCGATTTGAGCCACGGGGAACATCGCAACGTTCTAGCTATAATGTTGCTAGATTGGCAGCAAGTGAATTCGATTCCAACAATAGAAAAGCAACCGAAGGTATTTGCTAGCCTTCCTTATGGCCTAGTATCTAAGTAAGAATATCCCAAAAGGCGTAATCACATTTACGCCTTTCTATTAACCACTTTACTATTACTAACCGTATAGTCTAGTCAACAAAGCATCTGATCACTTATCTTCTCTTAACCACATATAAAACGAAGTTACACGCCATTTCGCGACCGTTTCTAAACTTTAGAACTAGTTTAAGAATTTAAGTTTAGCCAGAAAGGTGAAACCTATCACAAGATATTTTTTTCTTTTGGTCTTGCTTCCATTTTTTTCTCCTAGACTTTAATCGAGTTGGTTTGTATCTAGGACGATTTAATAATGAATAAACTGATGGGACATCAGTTAAAGGAGATGGCAGAGCTTAGTTCAGTCAGAAAACACAAAGTCATATTATTAGGTTCACTTGTATCAATCGTTGCATTTGCATTTTATGGTTATCACCATTTAACGAATAATAACTATATCTTTGGTTTTTTATGTATAGCTAGCTTTATCATTACCTCCGCTAATCTGGCTTACCTGATAATTGCAAAAAGACCCAAATACAATGATGTCATCCTTACTTTAGTGATGTTGACACAAGGCTTTATGGTTTTTGTTTACGGAACAGAGTTAGAGAATCGCTTACTGTGGGTATATCCGATACTCGCAGCTATTATATTCATCAACACATTTTCAGCCGGTTTAGTCATCAGTTGTGGTTACTGTGCACTAATTGGGATTGCCATATTCGGTCAACATGTTTCTATTAGCAGTGACATACTTGCTGCAGAACGTTTCTTCATTAGTCTCGTCGCTATGTGTGCAGTTTGTAATACATCATCCTATTTTTATTCTAAAGCCATCAACTATATCAATTCACTCTACCTAGAAGGAATCGAGAAACTCGCCTATCGAGATCACCTTACTGGTCTAGCTAATCGTTGGAGCTTTGAAAGTTGGGCAGAGAGAAAGTTGTCTGAAACTCACCAAGACGGAAGGATTACTGCATTGGTGTTTCTGGATATCGATAATTTTAAACACATAAACGACAGCTACGGCCATGAAATGGGTGACAAAATTCTCAAAAATTTTGCGCATAGAATTAAGAATAATGTTCGAACTAGAGACAGAAAAACGAACAAGGCAGACTACTCGATAGCGAGATTCGCCGGCGATGAGTTTGTATTACTGCTTTACGGTGTAAATTCATTACAAGACTTGGACAACATCCTACACAGAATTTGTCATCTATTTGATAGTAAATACAAAGATAAACAGTTACTTAGCAATGTAACCATCAGTGTAGGTGCAGCTTTATACCCTCAAGATGCAGACAACCTTGCAGAATTAACCCGCTGTGCTGATAAAGCTATGTATGCAGCTAAACACAACGGTAAAAACCAATATTACTATTATCAAAACATTAGTGACCATCAAACCCAGATGGCGAACTATAGTGAAGGAAATGTTACACCGATATTGAGAGCTACTGAGTCAAATACATGACGGCCAATCCCAGTATTGCAATGAACACCATATACATCGCATATTGATGTGAACTTCGTTTACCGCCTTTAGATTTAGCTGCAAGTCTATGCTCTGTAAATCTTGTTCTACGAACAACTTCGATAATCGACGGATCTTCACTTCTTTCGACTTCTTCACGTTGCTTCTGTGCTTTATTGGCAGCTCGTGTATACCTGTGTAACTGATCTACCGTGAGATCGTCATTCGGGTCATAGTGAGGATTCTGGTCAGTATGTTTGGGAAGAACGGCCATGGTAACCTCCTTGTCCGCTTCGCATTCTATTTAAGTATAGACCAACAAAGATGTTGGCTACCGAAGGCACACTCGTTGTATACACTCATTCGAAATAATTGAATGACTTCCTCGACTAACACCTCTCATCCTTTTTCAATTCGTCTACTACAATTCGAACATAGTCTAAAGGTCTGCCGACCTTATTTACGATATAAAAGTTACGGTATAAAAATTATGAGTACACATCGTGAAATCCGCCAAATTATCCCAGCTCAACCAACGTCTGACGGCGACGGCGTAAAAATTCAGCGTGTTGCAGGCTTTAACAACGCTGCTTTTTCTCCATTTTTGATGATGGATGAACTCAAATCAGACCAGCGTTCAGATTATGTAGGAGGCTTCCCTCCACACCCACATAGAGGTATTGAAACTCTGACCTATATGCTTAAAGGTCACTTTGAACATAAAGATCATATGGGCAATGTGGGTTCACTTCGCACTGGTGGTGCACAATGGATGGCTGCAGGACAAGGTGTTATTCATAGTGAAATGCCCATCATGCAAGACGGTGACCTGCACGGTTTTCAAATCTGGATCAATCAACCAGCACGCGACAAAATGAAACCTGCTCAGTACCATGATTTCCAACCTGAAACAATTACTGAGTTCAGAGATGAAAAGCTTGCATTATTGAGAGTGTTAGCTGGTGATATCACAGCTAATAATACCAAGTTACAAGGGCCACTAACGAAAACCGGAGTACCAGTCACTATTGCTGACTGGCAAAGTGTTGCTGGCAGTAGCGTAACCGTGCAAACACCTCAACATCACAATACGATGCTCTACGCCTATAAAGGTAGTATTAAGGTGGGTGAACGAGTACTTATGCAAGGTGAGTTTGCGTTGCTGTCTAGCGGGGAATCTTTCTCGATGACAGCCAATGACACAAGCGGTGTATTAGTGTTCATTGGTGAGCCTATTAATGAACCTGTGGTGCACTATGGGCCTTTTGTAATGAACTCGATTCAGGAAATCGAACAAGCGATAAAAGATTATAACTCAGGTTTATTCGAAACTTATTAATACATTGAATTTGAAAGGCCACTTTGGCTTTTCTACTGCTCTTAGATTTAACAGCTAATGAGCAGTTGGACAAAAAGAGAATAATCCACTGCCCATTCCTTTTTGTTTTACCACACTAGTAACTCATAAAATGAGTAAACTAGTGTGGTCCTTTACCTAGTATTATAGGTATTCACATAAATAAGCTGTAGACGCTTCAACTTTCACGTCAAATGATGAGTTTCCAGCGACTTCAAAAGCGTCACCGCTTTCAAATGTCATCCAGTCTTTGTCACCAATACGTTTAATAGTTAGTGCACCTTTAACAACGGTCATGCACTCAGGGCTACCAGTGTTGAATGTATAAGTTCCTGGAACCATTACTCCAACAGTAACGTCGCTATCTGCGTGGGTAAAACCTAAAGACTTAACGGTGCCTTCAAAATAACTGTTTTCCTTAATCATCGTTCTTCCTTGTAAATTATCAATTGCTTGCTAGTCCAAGCTACAGCGTATTGTTTTAACGCATTACAATCTTTGATTCAAGACGCAAAATATCCACATTATTTTTATTGATTTGGAGCTAAGCACGAAATCCACTGCAAATTCAAATGTAACAATTGGCGATCAGACTGTGACTTTTAACGATTGACTATGCTGTAATACTCACAGTTCAGAACAGATGAAGAGCGGATAGCTAGCTAAATCCGGTATGATGCTTTAAATGCTAAGCCATTTAATGGTACTTTTAGTAAACGTATGAAAAAACCCACAAAATGAGCAAGTCGTCGGAGTAATTAGTAACCACATGTCAAACGAAGCAATATTTAAATCCGTATTCGCCACGACCTTAGGTATAGCAGCATTATTGTGTGGTTCTATGATTTATTTTGGTTACCAATCCTACACCAATCCTTCTCAAGTCTACGGATCATGGATCGAAATTAATGCCCCAGGCTACCGTACTGAAGTATTGACGCTAAATGACCAAGGCGTATTTCGTAATCACCGATTAATTAGCACTAGCTTTGAATATGATGGCAAGAACATCAAGATTGAAACAGGACAAGGTCGCTCAATCTATGCTTTAGCAGGAACAGACAAATCACCACAACTAAAACGTATTCAACCTTCATCACCAATTCAGCGTTTCATCAAACAAGGGTTTGAAGACACCATTGATACCTCAGGCGGAGCAGAAACACGCCGAAGAGCTATCACTAACCACTTCGAGCAGAACTAACCTGTCAGCACGGTATCCTCAGGATACTTCAATAGAGTTGGCTGAGGAGTTGCGAGCATATAGGCAAGAGTTAACGGCCCAATACGCCCAATAATCATCACTACCACCATGATGTACTTACCCGGTTCAGAAAGCTCTGCCGTTAGTCCCGTAGATAAACCAACGGTAGCGAATGCTGAAATCGTCTCAAACAAAATATGGTCAAAACTGGCATTAACTTCCGTGATCATCAGCAAGAACATCGCAATTGTAAGTAATGCCCCACTGACGACGATAATCGCAAGTGCTTTCGTTACGGTTGGCCAGTTAACACTACGGCGAAACATAACAACATGTTTTTTCTGACGCAAGAAAGCCCATGTAGCAACGAATGCAACCGCAAAAGTTGAGACTTTAATACCTCCCCCTGTCGAAGTAGAACCTGCCCCAATTAACATCAAGATAATCATCACTAACAATGCTGGGCGAGTATACTGAGCAAGATCGACACTGTTAAATCCCGCCGTTCTTGCTGTCGCTGATTGGAAAAATGCGGCTAGCCATTGCGATTCCAAATCCAAATTTTGCATAGTACTGGGGTTGTGCCTCTCTAAAAGCCAGAACAATACCGTTCCCACCAGCAATAGCATTGGCGTTGCCGTCAGCATAATTTTGGTATGTAAGCTGAAACGCTTAATGCCTTTTCGCCAGTTGGTCCAAACATCTCCCACAACAGTGAAGCCCAACCCACCAAAGATAAACAAACTGGAGAGTGTAATGATCACTAGAGGGTCTCCCACATAGCCCGTCATGCTATCGGAAAACAGTGAGAAACCTGCGTTATTAAAAGCTGAAATTGCATGGAAAAGCGCATAAAACAGCCCTGTTGACCACCCTAATTCCGGCACCCAACGAAACGACAAAAGAATAAAACCCATGCATTCTGCCAGCAGTGCAAAAGTAATGATTTTCTTCACCAATTTACGTAAGTTAATTGCACGGTCTTGTCCTAATGCATCTTTAGCTAGCGCCTGTTGATTCAAGCTTAATCGCACCCCAAACAGGTATAACAATACTGCCGACAGCGTCATTTGCCCTAAGCCACCTATTTGCATCAAAGCCATCAGCAGAATTTTTCCTGCTAACGTAAAGTGCTGTCCGGTATCTACCACACCGAGTCCCGTTACACTGATCGCGGAAGTTGCAGTGAACAGTGCATCAGAAAAACTTAAACCAGATACTGAAAATACGGGAAGGGTCAGTAAGATTGCGGAAGGTATCAGTACCCACAGGAAGCTATATAAGATGATCTTGGGTTCAGAGCTTTTCTTTTCTAAATGCTCTTTTTCCAAAGGGTAGAAAACACCGCTGCGAAATAAACTCATAAAGATTTCAACTTAGCCATTAACACATCTTTCGGGCCAGCAACGATCAACATATCCCCAATTTCCATGACTTTATCGAGCCCAGGGTTTTTAATTATTTCAGGGCCCCTCTTAAACCCTAAAACTTGAATTTCGTCATTCTGGCAGAGACTCAGTTGACCAATAGTTTTCCCCATCAAACGCGAACCAATAACCACTTCCGTCATCGCAAGGTTACTTCCTAGCTCTTGGAACTCTAACACGCGTTTATCCAACATTTTACGAGCGACACGAACACCCATATCACGCTCAGGCATGATGATATGGTCAGCACCAATTTTTTGCAGAATTTTGGAATGGAACTTGTCGCTCGCTTTTACCCAAACCGATTTTACACCTGACTCTTTCATTACGAGAGTGGTCAAAATGGAAGCGTTAACATCCTCACCAATGGATACCATCACCATATCGTAATCGCTGAGCTTAAGCTCAGCTACAGTATCTTCTAGAGTACAGTTAGCAACGACTGCTTGAGTAACAAATTGAGTTGCTGCTTTTACTTTTTCTTCATTCACATCAACAGCCAGTACTTGAGCACCAGCATCTGCCAACTCTTGGCATACCGATAAACCAAAGCGCCCTAAGCCGACGACGGCAAATTGCTTATCACGAATTTTCATTTTCTAGCCTTACTAACTTAAATGGTTATCCAGCTTTACGGATGCTAACCATAATAATGACAACAATTACCAAACGTGTTGAATAATCTTGGTCTACTTTTTAAATATCATAGAATGGTCTTAAAAATTCGCCACTTAACTCACATAATCTAGAGAATTAACCTACTTTCTGTTAATTTAGATGAGGAAAATGACATCAAGTTCGGATGGATATGAACGATTTATTAACAGATATTCAGAATTCACAATATCTAAAAGGCTGGGATAACAGCGTAATTTTTATCACTTTAGCAAGTTTAGTTGCATGGGTTGTTTGGCGCTTCATCTATAGCCATTTATTCAACATCAGTGAAAAAACTAAATTTCACTGGGATGATCTTATATTACACGCATTAAAAACCCCAATAAGTACCCTAATCTGGTGCTGGCCTGCGACCATTTCTCTGGGGCTACTGCTAGATGATAACATTCAAAGTAAATTCAGTTGGTTAGCAACAAGTAAAAAGCTCATGCTTGCTGCCATTTTCATATGGATACTGATTCGTTTAGCTCTTAACGTCGAGCACTACCTTCTCCAAGATAAACGACGCGACGAAACGACTGTCCAAGCGGTAGGCAAGGTGTCACGTCTAATCATTTTGACCATTGGTTTACTTTCGGTGATGCAAACACTGGGAGTCAGCTTGAGAGGCTTGCTAACTTTTGGTGGTGTCGGTGGTTTAATTGTCGGTCTTGCGGCAAAAGATCTTCTCTCTAATTTCTTCGGTGGTCTAATGATTTACTTCGACCGCCCTTTCAAAGTTGGCGAATGGATACGATCTCCAGATAGAGAAATTGAAGGTACCGTGGAGCGTATTGGTTGGCGGATGACAATCATCCGGACATTCGACAAAAGGCCTCTCTATGTGCCAAATTCCGTATTCAGTAATATCATCGTAGAAAACCCTTCACGCATGAAGAACCGCCGCATATATGAAACCATAGGTCTGCGTTATCAAGATGTCGACAAAATGGCTATCATTGTCGCTCAAGTTCGTGACATGTTAGAAAATCATGAAGATATCGATGCAGAACAAACCTTAATCGTCAACTTCAACGCATTTGGTGCTTCTTCGCTCGATTTCTTTATTTATACCTTTACAGAAACCATTAATTGGGTTCGCTTTCATGAAGTGAAGCAAGATGTCATGTTGAAAGTGATTGATATCATTCATCAAAATGGTGCCGATATAGCTTTCCCTACTCGAACTCTAGTCATAGAACCAAAAGAAGCAGCCTTCCTGGAAGATTCGAATTAGTTTAATGAAATTAAGGATAGTTTATGAATAGTACGGCTCTATCAAAACATGCCGTAGACTCAAATCCACGGCTTTTTTGGCAAGGCACAGTTGCTATGCTACCCCTGAGCGTAGCCGTGTTACCTTGGGGACTACTTGCAGGCTCTTTTGCTATTGAGGCCGGACTCAACCCATTGGAAAGCCAAGCACTATCGGCAATATTATTCGCAGGATCAGCTCAGCTAGTAGCAACTGGTATGATTAAAGCGGGTGCGGGTCTCATGACAATGATGATCACCACCTTTTTTATCACATCGAGACATTTTCTTTATAGCGTGTCGATGAGAGCAAAAATTAGCCCATTACCTACCCGTTGGCGAATCATACTTGGCTTTCTACTCACTGATGAGCTATTCGCATTATGTGGTCAACAAAGTGAAAAGCAGTTTAACCATTGGTATGCATTAGGTGCAGGGCTGAGTTTTTATCTCATATGGAACTTGGCCACTTTAGTCGGAATTGTCGCAGGTAGTTACATCCCCTCACTTAGCTCAATTGGATTAGATTTCGCTGTGGCAGCAACATTTATCGCTATCGTCGTTCCGAATGTAAAGAGTATCCCTATTCTTGTTTCGGTGATCACTGCGCTCGTTCTATCCGTCGCTCTAACAATGCTTAACGTAAACGGCAGCTTAATGTACGCCAGTATAGGGGCTATGTTGACTGGATACTTCGGGGAGTTGGCCCTCGCGAAAAGGACCGTGAGAAACAAAGAATCAGGAGATGAAGCATGATTATTCTCTCCATTTTGGCAATGACCTGTTTGGTTTTCCTAAGCCGCTACCTTTTCTTAGAGCCAAGACTACCACTTCGACTCAGCCCAGGAGTACAAAAGTTACTGAGTTATTCAAGTCCTGCAGTTCTAACGGCAATTTGGGCCCCCATTGTTTTTACTCACGGCAATACTCTTAATGCTTCAGCCCACAACCCTTATCTTTGGGCGGCAATGTTGGCAGGTATTATTGCTTGGAAGACAAAAAATGTACTATTGACCGTTGTGGTAAGCATGGCTGCATTTTTAGTGCTTAACTTGATTGTTTGGGGATAGAAAGTTTTGCGAAAGCGAAATAAGTAGAACTTTGATTTCCCTTCTTACTTTATTTAAAAAATGAAAGTAAGAAGGGAATGAAACACTGGTTACTCTGCTGCCCATTCAATTTCGATAAGTGTTTTGTCGCCACTTTTTAAGCGACCCAAGAACACGTCTCCACGATGCACTTCACCTACGCCCTGTGGTGTACCAGTCATAATGACGTCGCCGTCAAACAAAGTAGTGTATGACTTCAATTCGTTGAGAATCACAACAGGTTTATACATCATCTGCTCAACGCCACCAGCCTGCACTCGCACACAGTTAATAAGCAACTCAAGATGCAAAGATGCAATATCTATATCACCCAATGGAATAAAACGGCTGAACACTGCTGAACCGTCAAATGCCTTTGCGCGTTCCCAAGGCAAACCTTGCTTCTTCAATTCGGCTTGTAGCTCTCTCTTAGTAAGATCTAGCCCCAGACCCACCGCTGAAAACTGTCCATCTTTAATAAGAAAGCAGATCTCTGTCTCGTAATGCAGCGTTTCTTGATGGAAGGAACTTAACGTTGAAGTGACGCTACTGTTTGGTTTGTTAAATACTACCATTTGATCCGGAATGGCATTATTTAGCTCTTTAATATGCTCAACATAATTGCGCCCCACACAGACTACTTTTGATGGGTAGACATGTTGCTCATCTAATCGAACTGAGTACATTTTTCTTCCTTGAACAATGAGTGAGCGAAAATTTTATCTCATCCGTTTAATTCAACAACTAAATTGATGAATGTGAAACTAAAACTAAGATCTTTGACTCGCTTTTCCGATTAAGACAACTTCGCAATGACCTTTTCGCAAAGTGTTTTTAACGAAATAAGCTCGTCCAATTCGAGATCAAGCTTACACAGCATAGCGTTTGGTACAGACATCGCTTTCCTTTTTAACGCAAAACCTTCATCTGTCAGGAAGAGCTCACGTACACGCTCATCTGACTGCCCACGTTTCCGAGTCACGATCCCTTTGCTTTCAAGACGCTTTAAAAGTGGGGTTAGCGTCCCTGAATCAAGATGTAATCGTTCGCCAAGTATCTTTACGTTAATGCCGTTTGTTTGCCACAGCACCATCATAACCAGATATTGAGCATAGGTAAGATCAAGGGTATCAAGCAGTGGTCGATACGCACGAACAACCGCATTAGCAGCACTATACAAAGGAAAACAAAGTTGATTATCAAGCAATAATAACTCTTCTCTTGTCAGTGAATCGACACTCTTACCTGTTACACAATGACTCATGTTTCTCTCTCTCAAAATAAGTTGTGCACAATATACTTGCATTCTACCTAAAGATCGAATTAATATTGCTAACAATTAAATTGCACGCAATATATTTTAAGGTAAAAAAAACATGACAACTATCTATACAACAAAAGCAACTGCACTAGCAGGCCGTAACGGAAAAGTTTCAACTGAAGACGGTCTACTATCCGTAGACTTGAGCTACCCAACAGAAATGGGTGGCAATGGTACAGCCACTAACCCGGAGCAACTGTTTGCAGCAGGCTATTCAGCTTGTTTCTCAAATGCGATACTACATGTGGCTCGTGAAGCGAAAGTAGCGCTTAAATCAGCGCCTGTAACTGCAGAAGTTGGCATCGGTCCAAATGAAAATGGTGGATTCGCTCTAACAGTTAGCCTCGAAGCTAAGCTCGATCTTGAAGAAACTTTGGCTATTGAACTAGTAAAAACCGCTCATCAAGTATGTCCATATTCAAACGCAACTCGCGGTAATATCGCTGTAGCGTTAACCGCAAACGGTGTGAAAATCGCTTAATTCATAATCGATTCGCATTAAAGCTCACCAAATGGTGAGCTTTTTCATTTTTCTTCAATAAAAACAAAATACAAACGTCAAAGACTAGAAATATTTCTGTCATCGAATAAATTTAACTTACCTCAATCGAAATAGGAGCAATGACGCTCGCCAAATTGATTAAGGTAATAAACTGTACTCGCATCTACTATTTTCTCTGCACTGATTTCAGGTTCAGCTCTGGCAGCAACGGTTTATAAAACAGATGATGCTGAACTTAAAGTTGGTGGTCGTGCGGAAGCTGCATTTAATATTTCTGATGATAATGAATCAGATGAAACTAGCGCTTTCAAAGACAAATCTAAAGCTCGTGTTAATCTAGTGGGCAAAACAAATATTTCGGATAATCTCTACGGCTTTGGTAAATATGAATCTGAATTTACTACTGATTCAGACGATACATCTACGATTAATAACCGTTACTTCTTCGCCGGTCTTGGTACTTCTTTTGGTGAATTTTCATACGGTAAACAAGACTCGGCACAGGTTCAAGTAACAGACTTTACCGATATGATGAATACTTTTGATGAAGCTGCTGCGGACTTAATTGACGCAAACAAAGACAAACGTAAAAACAACTTCGTTTACTCTGGTAAGTTCGATGCTTTATCAGTTAAAGCTAACTACATTGCTTCAGAACAAAAAGATAACAACTCGTTTGGAGCATCTGCCGTATATGGCTTTGACTTCGGTTTGAAACTGGGTTTAGGTTACACATCTCAAGATCAGGGGACCCTTTCAGAAGACCAATTGAACTTTGGCGTGCAATACAAACTTAAAGCATTAACCCTTGGTGCAATTTACGGTACGGGGACAAAAGTGTCTAACGACGCTGAAGTCGATGCAGAAATGTACGAACTGGCAACCAAATACAGCTTTGGTTCTACAACACTGATCGCTGCTTATAATTACCAACAAGTAGATAGTGCTGACACGAAAGACCAAATAGCACTAGAAGTAGAGCATAAGTTCAATAGTAGCTTACGTACTTACGCAGGTTATATGTTGCAACAACTAGACAATAAAGATAACCAATTGCAGGCTGGTATCCGTTACGATTTCTAATCTGTAGTAATACCCTCCCAAGGGAAGTCCTTTTGGTCAGATGTAAATCTGACCTTTTTTATTTGCACCAGATCACAGCGTGCTGCTCCATGAAGATGCACGTAACTTAATTGTACAAAAACGCAAAATAAACATAACCTATTGTAATCAAAGAAAAACAATTATTGGCACAGTAAATGCTTTATATAAATTACAAATGCAGGCAGCGTTTGTGCTTCTTTTCAGTGATAAGGCAGAAATCACTGGTCACTTCATGTTCTTTCGGCCTCCTTTTAGGAGGTCTTTTTTTATGTTCGCTATACCATTCTCACGATTAATCTGTTCAGTATTATGCAATAAACACGGAACGCAAATCCGCACTTATTGTTTAAAAAGAACTCCATCCTTGGGGCTCCTCCGAGCCTTCCATGGCTCGAAGGGTTTGCTTATCGCTATTCAATGTTTATTTGAATGGGAAATTGATGTGGTTGGTGTTACCTCAAATATCTTGAATAGCTCCAACAGATAATCTCGATTGGATTCCCTGTAATTAGAACGTATCATTCAACAAAATTATCTATCATAGCTAAGCATTTCAAATGAACGGAAGACACCAGCCAATCCATGGCGCATTTTGGATGTTAACAGCAGGGTTAGCTTTTGCTGTTGTGAATAGTGTGACACAAATTGCGAGCATCCAGTTTGGGCTCAGTTCAACGACTGTTGCTCTGATTCAATATGCAGTCGCAATAGTGGTTATTGTTCCTTATTTAAAAACACTGGGAGTTCGCCAACCATTACGTACTCAATATTTAGGTTGGCACGTGTTTCGTGTTTTCTTAGCGGTTATAGGCATTCAGTTGTGGCTGTGGGCGCTAGCTTACCCTGTACCAATTTGGCAGGGTATTGCTCTACTTATGACTTCACCTTTATTTGCAACCGTTGGCTCAGGTTTGTTACTAAAAGAAAAAGTTGGTGTTGCACGCTGGAGTGCCACTCTTACAGGGTTTATTGGTGCAATGATCATTTTGGAACCTTGGGCTGAAGATTTCAGTTGGGCTACTCTGCTTCCAGTTGGCGCTGCATTTTTCTGGGCATGTTATTCACTAATGGTTAAAAAATTATCTGCGGTTGATAGTCCTTCAACGATGGTGGTTTATCTATTGCTTCTCATCACGCCTTTTAACTTACTTCTTGCAATTCCTGAATGGCAAACTCCTGTCGGCGGTACTTTGTGGGCCTTGCTGATAGTGGCCGGAGCCATGACCGCACTTGCTCAATGGGCAATAGTAAAAGCATACTCTGTTGCCGATGCGTCGTTTGTACAACCATTTGACCACGCCAAACTTCCATTGAATGTACTTGCTGGTTGGATGGTCTTTGGCTGGGTACCTCCAGGTCGATTATGGTTAGGAGCAATCATAATCATTTTGTCTGTTGCATTCATTACTCAATGGGAAACTAAGAAAACACATGCTGAAATTAAAACAGCCTGAGTTCGTTCTTATGTTGTAAGTAATCAAGCAAAGGTTAACTATGACAAAACCAATTAACATTACTTTATACCGATGGGCTGGTCACTTTGGCCCCTTTAAAGTGAGTATCCCATGCGGCGAATGCACCCTGACTAAAGACATTCTCATTGATACGTTTAAAAATGAGCTCGCAGACGTCCCTATCGAGCTAGAAGTTAAGGATTGGCTTTCTAATTGGTGGGAACCCTTAAAATATGGAGCTTGGCATGCTCCTATCGTTATTCTTGAAGGGAAAGTGATCTGCCAAGGTGAAGCTCTCAACAGAGGAATTCTGGTACAAACTGCGATTCAGGAATGGGTAAAACGTGATTCTTTGAAAGGTAATATTGTTTATGGCAAAGAGGCTTGCCCATATTGCGCTAAAGCTAAGCAGTTACTCCACGATTCAGGTATTACTTATCAATACTTTGATGTGGTAAAAAGTGGTGCTGCTTTATATAGAATGATTCCAGAAGTTAAAGCGATCATTGGTGAGAAAACACCAGTAACCGTACCCCAGATTTGGATAGAGGGGAAATACATTGGTGGTTGCAATGAGCTTGAAAACTGGCTGAAACAGAGAAATATCGCCGATTTTACGTCAAACTCATCAAAAAACGGTGATACTGCTAACCACAGATAGAGTGGCGGTGAAAGGTAAAAACCCCACAAATGGAGCAACATCTGTGGGGTTTTTGAATATTGAAATCTAACAATTTTTGATTATTTACTTGTTTTCTTAAAAATTGTCTTGATTAGTGATTTTTTCTTTGGCTTTTCTTTACCGTAGAGAGCTTCGTCCATTACTTGCTTAACAATAACTTCGCTCATAAGAGTGTATGCTGAACCTAGTTGGTAATTCATAATCCTTCTCCGATATTGTTGTAAGTTTATTACCTGACCTTTATGTGAATAATATCACATAAAATCAAACAAACAAGACTTATATCACATTTTTTGGTTGTTAATTTACCTAAAAGACACAGCAACAATCAAATCCATTAACATTTAAGAACACAAAAAAACCCTGAGTTTTTTCAACCTCAAGGCTTTCCAGAAAATTTAATTATGTGGTATTACTGACTGGCGTTCTTATTAAACAATAAGTGGGTGTTTTCATTCGGTACTCATTGCCTAATACTGAACAAATTAATACTGAGTTTGATATAATAGTATAACGCTGTAATTCCTTTAAACTTATCGCCAACAGCAAAACACTCAGTTAGCTACAAAAGACGCAAATCAAACTATAGTACTTTGGCTATTAGCTTCTCTTCGGTTGCTTATACGTTTTGCCGGCAGCCTGATACGTATCGCTTTGTTTAACTTCAAAATTAATATCAAAGAACCAAGCAACAAATTTGATCACATCATCACCTTCATTCATAACGTGCTCTACAAACTCTTGCTCGGCACCTAGTTCATTCTGCTGTAAAGTTACATGATAGATGCGCTTCTCTCCTTCAACTTCAGCCAACTCAAACTGACCTGTTAAGGACTGGGCAGCTTCTGCAATTTCTTCATCTTCGCTTGCTTTAAGCAGCTCTAGAGCCTGAGGTAGATTTTCTTTCTCACATAGGCTTTTTACTAATGCTTCAAAATCGTTTTGCTGCATAAAATTCTCTCCTCGATAAATTACGGGCGGATTATATACGCAAAATTAGAAATTTCGATACTGACACCGTTGTCATCCATCTATATTTCGCGCATAAAAAAGCCCTATTCAATGACAGGGCTCTTATTCACAGCTAATAGTAACATCTAGCCTTCTTGAGAAACATCTTTGATATTCGAAGCAATCATGCTCTCTTTGTCATCAAGTATTTTGTTTAGCTCATCTCGACGAGCCAAGAACAATGAAATTTCACTTTTCGGTACCGATGTTGCCATTGGGATGTTTGCTTTCATTGCATCTACCGGACGTCCACGAACAATCAACTCATAGTGTAAGTGTGGTCCCGTTACACGCCCTGATTGACCAGACAAACCAATTCGTTGACCACGAGTCACTTTCTGCCCTTTACGCACCAATATCTTGCTTAAATGCAAATAACGAGTTGTATAGGTGTTGTCATGTTTAATCACAACATAGTTGCCAGCATAAGGATGATTACGAGTCATAATCACTTCACCATCCCCCGTGGATAGAATTGGAGTACCTACTGGAGCGGCAAAGTCAGTCCCGTTGTGTGGAGTAAACAAACCAGTAACAGGATGATGACGGTTAGGATCGAAACCTGATGACATTCTCCAATGTGTTTTTGTTGGATAACGCTGAAAAGCACGTTGAAGACTGTTGCCATCTTTATCGTAATATTGGCCATCTGTATACAGATAAGCGGAGATTTCGTTACTACGATTAAAAATTTTAATCGCCTGAATCTCACGGTTTCCAGTCAGTTTTTCACCGACATATTGACGTGATTGTACGACTTCAAATTGATCGCCTGCACGTAAATCTCGTGCAAAATTTACTTTATCTTTTAGCAAGGCAACGATTTGGTCTATCTCTGTACTACCTAAGCCTAACTTGTTTGCTGACTGCGAGAAGCTACCCTGAATTTCACCGACAAGAGCAAACTCTTTCCATCGGCTCGGTAACACTACATCCTTATACTCATAGCTTCCATCGTCAACTCGAGAATACACCGCTCGCTCGACCAGACTAAATTCTAGCTCCATTTTGGCCAGAACTCGTTTATCGTCACCGGACCAGAAACGCAAAATATTGCCGGGTTTCAATGTATCCAATGCCAGATAGTTTAAATCTGTTTCCGTAATCTTCATCAGGGCTTGATAGGAATAACCAAGCTGATTAAAGATGCTACTTAAATTATCACCAGATTTGATGACATACTCGTAATCAGGAAGTGGCGCACTCTCTTGCTTTGATTCTCCGAAAAGGATTTCTACAACATCAGTCTCTGGAAGAGATAAAGCAATACGTCGCTGATTTGATTCAGGATTTGAAGACAACAAGACGGCTGCAGCAACTACAATAGGTAACCCTATTGCAAAGGCTTTCTTTCTTTTTGAAAGCTCTGAAAATCGCAAAATAACAGATTTTGAAAGCACAACCTTACCTGTGTGAATGATATAAAAGAGGCACAGATTACGGCTTTCTTATCAAAATGTCATTATTGACCGAGTAAAGAAACGTAAAAAGGCACAAAAGTGCCTTTTTATATATTTCGTTTATAGCGCAAGTTTAGCTCTAAGTAGCTCAAAAACATGACTCTTAAACATATGGGATCTAAACCAAATTACTGATGTGTAGAAACCATGCAATTATCTTCGCCAAAACCATTTGGAATGTATTGATCCGCCTGCGGATCATTCACCCAAAGCTCTTCATCCAATAAATATCGAAATTGATAGTTTGAATCTTTCGGTAGTCGCGCCTTAAACTTAAAAACACTGGTTTTAGGTACTTTCTTCATAGGCTGAGGTTGCCAATCAAGGAAGTCTGCGACGATAGCCACATTCGATGCAACATCTGGGGCGTCTAGCTCGAATGTCACTTCTACTTCATCTTTTGTCTTAAAGAAACGCTTATTAATCATGTCAAACTCCATTTTTGCTCAAAAAGTGTTCAGCTAGGCAAATGATAGAAACTCAATCACAAACTTTCAAATTCAGCCAAGATGTTTACTCAGACTAATGAGTAGCACTAAGCTATTTTCCTGCTATGTTCCAACCATTCAAGAAACGAAGCTTTTAGTTGGATGTAGATAGCTGATATTTCTCTGATATCGAAAATAGTATAGACACAGATTCTGTGGGTGCCTCAGAAAAAGCCATATTATTTGCATGGCTTAACAACGAAACGGTAACTTGGCTAGCATTTTGAGTCAGGGACAACACTTCGATGCGATCCCCCAACAATTGGCTACTCACCATAACCATCCGCGATCTAAGCTCATCATATTTGAATAAAGCCAAATAGTTAAATACACCAGAGCCTTGATTTGAAACACGAATGACTGACACATACCTGTAATTTTCTTCAACATCCTCAAGCTTGAGCATCAATTGGGTATCTAAAGCTACAGAGCCTCTCTCCCGACCTGAATCATAATCACCGATAACCCAACGATGCTGATCGTCCCAAGATTCCATAAAGGCATAACTCGGAGTATCAGGAACAGGTACAGTAATTGGATATGGCACATTTAACCCAAACACAGCTTGAACAATCGGGTCTCGCTGCTGTATCGTGCTCGGAAACTTGGCCATTATTTGTTCATCAGAGATTGAAAAGCGGTAGATACCCGCAAACACAACGATCACAAGTAAAACAATCGGCGTGAGCAGCACAAGAGGAATAGGTAAAAGACGAGTTTTCATAATACTTATAGGTTATTGTTATATTCGGCGTGTCCACTATAACTCAAGCATCCTGACATTAAGAGCATTGACCCCATAACCTATTGGTAAAAATTCATTAACAGGCGCTTTCTTCACACATTTGAATCCTAAAAATAGGTCAGCTTAATAAAGCATTTTCAACAAAAAATGTATCCGAATCCTACCTTTACAGGACATAAAATGAGCGTAGAATCAAACGCCGTTCGATTACCACTTCATTTATAAGGCTATTGGTATGTTTGCCATCTATGAATCCCACAAAGCAGGTCTACTAAAAAGTAAGCATTGGCTAAACAACTTAAGTGCGGGATTGATTGTCGGCGTGGTTGCCCTTCCTTTAGCGATGGCATTTGCCATTGCATCAGGTGTTAAACCTGAACAAGGTATTTATACTGCGATTATTGCTGGTTTAATTGTATCTATCTTTGGTGGTTCGAGAGTTCAAATCGCGGGCCCAACTGGCGCATTTATTGTTATCTTAGCGGGTATTGTTGCTCAATATGGTGTTGGTGGCTTACAAATTGCTACTATGATGGCAGGAGTCATTCTGCTCATTCTTGGAGTGACTAAGTTAGGCAGTATTATTCGCTACATTCCAGATCCTGTTATCGTTGGCTTTACCAGCGGCATTGGTGTCATCATTTGGGTTGGGCAATGGCAAGATTTCTTCGGACTGCCTCAAATCAGTGGAGCGCATTTCCACCAAAAATTGATTTCTATTTTCAACGCTTTTCCACAGTTTCATTTAACAACTACTTTATTAGCTTTACTCTCCTTAGCTTTAGTGATTTTCGGTCCTAAAATTCCAAAGCTATCACGTATTCCTGGACCTTTGTTAGCACTCCTAGTTATAACCACACTGCAATACTTCGTTGGGTTTGACGGCGTACGTACTATTGGTTCCGCTTTCGGTGGTATCCCTCAAGGTTTACCTGAACTTTCGGTACCCGATATCTCTTTCTCGCAAATCATTCAGCTGATCGGCCCTGCCTTTGCTATCGCAATGCTAGGCGCAATTGAATCACTGCTTTCTGCTGTCGTTGCCGATGGTATGTCTGGTACCAAACACAACTCCAACCAAGAACTTGTGGGTCAGGGTATCGCTAATATTATTGCTCCTATCTTTGGCGGGATTGCTGCTACGGGTGCTATTGCACGTACTGCAACAAACATTCGCAATGGAGGTAACAGCCCATTAGCTGGCATTATTCATGCGCTAACGTTGGTTGTGATTCTTTTAGTGTTAGCACCATTAGCCGTTAATATCCCACTTGCAACACTGAGTGCCATTCTATTTGTAGTAGCTTGGAACATGAGTGAGATCCCTCACTTCATTAAGCTGATAAAACGAGCACCAAGAGCCGACGTCGCAATTCTATTGATTACCTTCAGCTTGACTGTATTTGCGGATTTAGTCGTCGCTGTAAACATAGGTGTAATTATCGCAATTCTTCACTTTGTCAAACGCATGGCTTCAAGTGTGGAAGTGAAAGCTCCAACAGCTGAAGAATTGAATCCTGATTTACAACGTCATGGCAAAAATGCATTACCACGAGAATTGGCTATTTATGCACTCGATGGACCGTTCTTCTTCGCCGCTGCAGAGACTTTCGAACGAGTGATGACCAGTATTCAGGAAACGCCGAAAATTTTAATCATCCGTTTGAGATGGGTACCGTTTGTCGATATTACTGGTTTGCAAGCGCTCGAAGAGATCATTGAAAATTTCCATCATAGAAATGTCACGGTACTGATTTCTGGAGCTAACCCACGCGTTACGCAGAAACTAAGCCGTGCCGGAATTATTCATTTAGTCGGTGAAAACAATGTCTATAAAAATTTCGATGACGCACTGCGTGAAAGCCTAAATGCTATTGATAGGATATCTTTAACAAATACAGATCCAACTTGATACCGAAATAAAACAATCTTCCCGTGTCAATCCTTAGATTCAAGCTCTTGGTCGAATAACCAAGAGCTTTTCTTTATAATTCTATAACTTAGATAAAGAAAACCATTTTCACCCTGCATTTCAATCTTTAAGTCTGTGCCCAACCTCACAATAAATGCACAAACCATTTTCTACAAATTCGCCACCAGTGTAACAATAACGAAACAAATCACCATGATTTGACATTCTCAGAGTGCAAAGGAATGAATATTTACCCTTTTTTGATGAATAGTATTGCTATGAGACCAAAATATAGATATTCTCGCGCCAATGAGTAAATACGGATGTTTAGTGAATTAATATACCAAGGATATGGTTTTAATTGACTAGTAGTAACACGAGAAAAATAATGCAAGATAACGCTCAAACATTAGATACTCCAGTAGAACAGAAACCTGCTGGAAGCTTATGGATGTTCCTGATCCCTTCTTTGATCGGGGTGTTCCTATTTATGGCACCGATCAGCTATGACGGTTCATTTACAATTCCTGTCGCTGTACTAGCAAAATCAGTACAAGCTTTATTTGGTGACTCTTTAGTTGCAATACTAACCACAATTATCGCATTTATGTCGGTAGCATCTTTTGCGACGAAACTTTTTAAACCGGCATTCATTGTTAAAAATTCATTCTTAAACAGTCTGTTTAACCCTTCATGGTTATGGTTAACTGTACGAGTGATTGGTGGTGCTGCCGTACTTATGACTTTCTTCCAAGTTGGCCCTAAAGCTATTTGGGAAGAAAACACAGGTGGCTTAGTTTTGGAAGGTCTACTGCCAACGCTGTTCTCTGTGTTCATTTTTGCAGGTCTACTATTACCACTACTGCTTAACTTTGGCTTGTTAGAGTTAATGGGCGCACTTCTAAGCAAAGTGATGCGTCCGCTATTTAACCTACCTGGTCGCAGCGCTATTGACTGTGTGGCTTCTTGGTTAGGCGATGGTAGTGTTGGTATTCTGCTTACGAGCAAGCAGTATGAAGACAAATTCTATACTCAACGTGAAGCAGCTGTTGTAGGCACTACATTCTCAGCTGTGTCTATTACGTTCAGCCTAGTGGTTATCGCTCAAGTAGAATTAGAACACCTGTTCCTACCATTCTATGGCGCGATCTGTTTAGCTGGTTTTATAGCAGCAATCATCATCCCTCGCTTACCACCACTAAGCTTGAAAAAGAATACGTTCATAGATGGTTCAAAACCTGAAGCTGATGCTGACGCAATTCCTGCGGGGCACTCTTCACTATCTTGGGGTATGGAACTTGCGCTGAACAAAGCTGGCCAAGTAAAGTCATTCAAATCTGTTTTCGGCGAAGGTGTTCGTAACGCTATCGACATGGTATTTGGTGTACTTCCTGTTGTTATGGGTCTCGGTACCGTTGCACTAGTCATTGCTGAATACACGTCTGTATTCTCTGTACTAGGTCAACCATTCATTCCTTACCTTGAATTGCTAGGCATACCAGAAGCTGTACAAGCATCTGAGACTATTGTTGTTGGTTTTGCAGACATGTTTATTCCAGCAATCTTAGCTGCTTCAATCGACAATGAAATGACTCGCTTTGTTATCGCAGCAATGTCTGTAACTCAGCTAATCTACATGTCTGAAGTAGGTGCACTGATGTTAGGCAGCTGCATTCCTGTTAACTTCGTAGAACTATTTGTTATCTTCATTCTACGTACGTTAATCACACTGCCAGTTATTGCCGGTGTAGCGCACATGATTTTCTAAGTTCTCTTGGAACTTAACGAGAAAAGGCTTCATTGATTGAAGCCTTTTTTCTGAATAGATAAAACCCTCGCCATATGCCTTTCAAAATTTAATTCACTTTGTTGCATAATTTCGCAACGTATAGTCCAAAATCGCCTAACTTAAATGCTATTTTTATTAATAAAAAATAGAACTGGCTAGATATGCACCGTATAATTTTGTAAGAAAATTCTGCGCAAACTTCTCGACTATAACGCTCAACTTATAACAGTGAATAAATAGAATGAAACGGATTTTAGTAGTAACTCTACTTTTTATGAGCACTTTCGCTTCGGCTTATGACTTAACAATAAAGCTGCCGAATCAAGAGCCCATCGTTATGTCGATGAATCAACTTAAAAGTGTACTACCCGTTACCGCTTTTACTACTCACACTCCATGGAGCGATAACGACCAACCTATCTCCCTCACTGGTTTTACCATGCTTGATTTACTGAACTATATTAAAGCAAAAAATGTTGCCAGTGTTTCTTTCATTGCTTTGAATGACTATTCCTCTTCTACATCTATTGATGATTTAAAACGTTACAAGCCAATCGTTGCTTATTCGTTGGATGGTGAGCCCATGCGTGTTCGTGACAAAGGTCCATTCTGGTTTATTTACGACATGTCGACGTACCCGCAAACCGATAGCCCGGGATATCACACCCAAATGGTGTGGCAGATAAAAGAAATTTCAATTAAATACAAATGATTGCAGCCCCTAATAGTAAACAGCTACATCCTATTATTCAGCGAACAAAAACGTTACTGCTTTTCGTTTCTGTTATTTTAATGATCGCCAATCTTTATACCCTGACTTCAACGCAAGATTTGGCGCGTTCTTACACTTATAAACAGCATAAAGCGACGTGGTTTTTGTTTTATCTGACCAAAGAGTTTACTGAGCTTGTGTCTGTGATGCCTTACGCATTAGATACACCAGAAACCCTAGAGAATGTGAAACTGAAATACGAACTAACCTGGAGCCGATTTGATCTAATTTTACATAATAGCGAAGCAGATGAATTCCTCGAAATCGATGGTACCTTGCACTATTTCAAAAAAACATTCGACAAATACAAACTACTCGAACCTTTATTACTCAATATTACTGACGCTCAATCTCTTGAGAAGTTCACCACCAAAACCGAATTGCTCTATCAAGATGTTATAAAATACATTAACGATAATTTCAAAATTCAAAGCCCCATGTATTTGGTGCAGAAACGACAGGCTCAGTTTGTAACTAACATTCAATATGCACTGATTTTGCTGCTATTTCTTTCTATCGGGTTGGTAAGTTTTATCTGGTACAAAGAAGCTCAATACCATCGTTTGTTAGCTTTAACTGACCCTCTGACAAATATTGGTAACCGCTTATCTATGTTCCAATCCATTTCTCAACGACCTAAAAGCAATAAATATTCGCTGTTTCTTTTAGACTTGAATGGATTTAAAGCGATTAACGATGAATTAGGGCATTTAGCTGGTGACTCCGTATTAAAACAAGTCACCAAACGCTTATCTCATATCCCAACCTTTGATTTTGAACTGTTCCGTATGGGTGGAGATGAATTTGCTATCATCATCAATAGTGCAGATGAATTGGAACTGGAAGGGATGCAAACGCTGATCGAACAATGTTTTGAACAACAATTTGTTGTTGGCGACAATCAATACCGCCCATTAAACACCAGTATCGGTGTAAGCTCCTATCCTCAGGATGGTGACGATATCAACCAGCTAATTCACATTGCAGACCAGAAGATGTATGCAATGAAGTACCAAAAAAAAGGCCCCTCATTGTGAGGGGCAAGATTACCATCGCTTTATAGTTATATTGTGTTTAGCCAGTAAGCGTTGTTAGTGATGACGTTTATTAGACAGTGATAACGGCTATTGATAACCTTGTGGCGATTAACCGAAATCACCGTTCACATAGCCCTTTGTTCTGTCATCTTTTGGTGAGTTGAAAATCACTTGTGTATCGTCGTGCTCCACTAACTCTCCCATTAGGAAGAATGCTGTGCGGTCTGAAATACGGCGAGCTTGCTGCATTGAGTGCGTTACGATAACGATGGTGTAGTTTTTCTTTAACTCTTCCATCAGTACTTCAATTTTATGCGTCGCGATTGGATCCAGTGCAGACGTTGGTTCATCCATCAGAATGACATCAGGTTCCATTGCGATAGTGCGAGCAATACATAGGCGTTGTTGTTGACCACCAGATAAACCAAATGCGTGCGATTTCAAACGATCTTTCACTTCATCCCAAAGTGCTGCGCCACGCAGCGAGCGTTCCACCACTTCATCAATGTGTTTCTTATCTTTTACACCTTGAGCACGCAGACCATACGCAACGTTTTCGTAGATGCTCATCGGGAATGGGTTTGGCTTTTGGAAAACCATACCTACGCGTATACGGATGTCTGCAACATCAACGTTGCCATAGATATCCTGACCGTCCATCTCCAGTTTACCTTTGATGGTTACGCCTTCAATCAAATCATTCATGCGGTTTAAACAACGCAAAAGTGTAGATTTACCACAGCCTGATGGACCAATCAGTGCTGTTACTTGGCGTGTTGGAATTGGCAGGTTAATAGATTTCAGTGCTTGGTTTTCACCGTAGAATAAATCTAGATTTTCAATATTAAATTTGTTCATTTTCTGTCTCTTAAATTCTGTCAGTCGTCTTGGATTAGTAAGTTGCAGTGTTGAATCGCTTAGCGATTAACTTGGTTACCATGTTGATGAGCAACACTACAACAATCAGCACAGTCGCTGTTCCATACGCTTGGTTCCACTCTTCAATCGTGAATAACTCAGTCGTTAATTTGTATAGGTGAACGGTTAGTGTTCTGCCTGAATCTAATAGTGAATCAGGAACACGCGCTACCATACCTGCGGTTAAAAACACAGGAGCCGACTCACCAATTACACGACCAATACTCAGAATGACGGAAGTCAGAATACCCGGAATCGCACTTGGTAAAATGAGACGCCAAATGGTGTAAATTTTGGAAGCGCCAAGACCGTAAGAGCCTTCGCGGTAAGTTTGCGGTACCGCCATCAATGCTTCTTCAGTGGTACGAATGATGACTGGAAGAATCAAAATACTCAGCGTTAACGCACCCGATAATATCGAAAATCCAAGCCCAAGAATGACAACGAAGAAAGTCATACCAAACAAGCCGAAAATGATCGATGGAATACCAGCCAATGATTCAGTACAGAATCGAATAACCTTCACCAACTTGCTGCCCACTTTGGCATATTCGGTGAGGTATATCGCCGTCATGATGCCCATTGGTGCTGCTACAGCTATTGATGCGATAACCATGTAGATGGTTGAGATGATCATCGGGAATATACCGTGCTCATCGCCAGTACGAGTGTAGTTATCTGTTACGAATGCCCAATCAACGTGTTTTAAGCCGTTCGATAATATGTACCAGATAATCCAGAACAGAAAGCCAACCGTTAATGCCGCAGCAAACCAGATAAGCACGCGTAAAACGTTATCTTTAAATTCACGTGCTTGTTTTAGCTTTGCACGGTCCGCTTGATTGTATTTTGCGTGATCCATGTTGATTACCTCGCTTTCTCACGGTTCAGGTACAGAAGAGCAGCGTTAAGCATCATAATAAACACCAGCAGAACAACGCCTGTTGCATAAAGAGCATTTGCGTGAACACCACTTGCGTAAGACATCTCAATCGCGATGTTTGCCGTTAGAGTACGAGCAGAATCCAGAATACCTTCTGGCATTGCAGGCGCGTTACCCATCACCATGATGATTGCCATGGTTTCACCCAGAGCACGACCGATACCTAGAATCACACCAGTCATAATGCCTGAACGTGCTGCAGGAACGAGAAGTTTGAAAATGGTATAAATGTTAGAAGCGCCAAGTGCTAATGAACCTTCTTTGTATGCGCGAGGCACAGCACGAATAGACGTCTCAGATACCGTGATTACAGTAGGTAGAATCATCACACCAAGAACGATGATACCTGCAAGAATGGTGTTACCCGCTGGGACTTGGAAGATGTTCTGAATAAGAGGAACGATGATAACCAAGCCGAAGAAGCCATATACCACAGAAGGGATACCAGCTAACAGCTCAACAGCAGGGCGAATCACGTCAGCCACACTTTTCGGCGCAATTTCAGCGATGAAAACAGCTGTAAGTACACCAATCGGCACACCAACAATAACGGCACCGAAGGTAGATACTACAGAAGCCACGATCATAGTCGCGACGCCGTATAATGCAGGAGGCAGCCAATCTTGGCCTAGAACGATTCCAGAAACACCTGCTTCTTGGAATGCCGGAATACTCTCTTTAACGATGAAGTAGGCAATAACAGATAAAGAAACAATACCGATAACGGCACTTGTTAAAAACAAACCGTGGAAGAAACGCTCTTTCCAATCGACTCTTTTCTGCACGCGCAACTTACGTTTTGCTTGCGTTTTTTCGATATCCATAAGCTTTTCACTATTTGCGATGGTCATAGATGTTCTCAATCTCACCTACCGAGCAAGCTAAAACGTATCAGTTCGTCGGTATGTAATACAAAAGCCCAGCCCAAATGCGGGCTGAGCAAAATTTATTATTTAAATCTTAATTAACTGAGATGTAGTGGTGTGAAGCAACGATCTTTTGAGCTTCATCAGTTAGCATCCAATCAAGGAATTTTTGCGCTTCTGCAGATGGTGCACCTTTCTTGTAAAGAACTAGGAAAGGACGAGCAACTTTGTAAGAACCTGATTTAACATTATCGATAGTCGCAGGAGTACCGTCGATTGCTAGGGCATGAACAGAACCGTCTACTGTACCTAGAGAGATGTAGCCGATTGAGTATGGGTTAGAAGCAACCATTGTTTTCAAACCACCGTTACCGTTCGCAACTTGAGCACGTTGAGAGATAGCGGAAACTTCTTTACCAGAAACCTTTTTCTTAAGTTCCATGATTTCTTCGAATGCGCCGCGAGTACCTGAAGCAGTGTCACGAGTAATGGCTACGATTGGCTTGTCTTCACCACCAACTTGTTTCCAGTTAGTGATTTCACCTTTGTAGATTTCAGAAACTTGTTCAGCAGTCAGACCTTTCACTTTGTTACTTGGGTGTACAACCACTGCGATGCCGTCACGAGCAATGACTTCTTCTACCAGGTTTGCTTCTTTTTCAGAGTCTTTCAATCCACGAGAAGACATACCGATATGTGCGCTTCCGTTTTTCGCTGCTTTGATACCTGCAGAAGAACCTGGTCCTTGTACTTCAATAAAAACGTCCGAGTTTGTTTTCATGTATGTTTCTGAGAAAACTTCCATCAGTGGTGTTACGCTGCTAGAACCCACTGCAGAGATAGTTTCTTTTGCTGAAACAGGGTTAATTGCTAGTGCGCCTAAAAGAGCGATTGCACCGATTACTGTCTTTTTCATCACATTCTTTCCTTAAGTGGCTAATTCATTTGCCGTTGATTTACTGGAACGAGATTCACTTTAGAATCGAAATATGACAGTTGTGTTTCAGTTCGTTGAAAACTCCATGACAAATTGAAATATTTGCTCAAATAAATGCATTCAAAACTCAAGCTAGCACGAAACCACTTTCGGGAACGGTCTCATTCGTACAAAAATGCATCACCAAAGCAAAAACCAGCATGATTGAGTAGATTGTCGTCATTTTTTGATTATTTTGAGGCCGGAATTAATTGAAAAATTGTGGTAAGTAGATAAGATCAGATGAATGATAATTTTATCAAATAATAAATTGATCAAATAATAACTACTATCATTTCCAAAAAGGGTTAATCATGCGTAAGCTGATCTCCGCATTGTCTATCAAGTTGCAAGTCGTAGTTCCTGTATTCATTACAATGCTACTTCTTATTGCCGGTATTACTTATAGCTCATCCAGCCTAAAAACTGCGTTCAAAAACGTTACTCAATCCACTGAACAACTCATTGAACACAAAGATGATATAACAAACATCATTAATAACACCTACAGTATGCGTATCAGTGCTATCTACAGTTTGTTTACACCTGAAGAAGTGGCACGTCTTCAATCAGTATTGAAAGAGAATGAAGCTAAAAACATTAAGCATCTTCAATCCCTCAATACTATTACAGGTCTACAGTCAGAAGTATCTTCACTACAGAAAGCGATGAAGAACTATGTTGATTACTCACTGAACACTATGATTCCCCTGCTTAAAACAAAACATAGCCAGTCTAATCTTGATTCCAATTTTGATCACCAGTATCAGCAAGCTTCAGTAGCGTACCGAGACGCAGGTGCTCAAATGGTCAAAGCAATTGAAGAGCTTTCAAGTAAACTTAATCTTCTTGCACTGAAATCCGTGCACACTTCTGAACAGCAGCACGCTTCTGTGATGCAAAACTCAATGATGGGTTTTATCACTGTCTTATTACTTGCGGCACTGTGTAGCTGGCTTCTAGCTGGCATCATTGTTAAACCGATTCAAAACCTACAATTAACTATGCGTGAAATTGCAAAAGGAAATTTGTTAGTTGAAGCAAAAGTGGAAGGCAATAATGAGGTGACGGCACTGACCCGCGATATAAATGCAACTACGAACCAATTACGCACAACAGTAGAGACATTAATTCGTATTAGTGTTGAAGTTGCATCTGCAGCGACTGAGTTGGCGGCGGTAATGACTCAATCCAGTGTTAACTCAGACCAAGAAAAGCAAGAAGTAGAACAAGTAGCTTCTGCAGTTAACCAACTCGAAAGTGCTGCTCAAAGTGTTACTGACAACGCTTCCCATGCTGAAAACGCAGCACAGCAAGCAAATTTACAAGCAAAAGAAAGCTTGGTGATGTTTGAGCAAAGCCATAAAGCGAATATTGACATGGCACGTCAGCTTAATGAGGCTGCGTTAGTTGTGAATGGTTTAAAGGAACAATCAGAGCAAATTGGTCAAGTCATAGAAGTAATTGAAGGCATTTCTGAGCAAACCAACCTGCTTGCTTTAAACGCAGCGATTGAAGCCGCTCGTGCAGGTGAAAGCGGGCGCGGTTTCGCCGTTGTTGCAGATGAAGTACGCATGCTTGCCGCGCGAACTCAACAATCAACCAAAGAGATTCAAATCATTATTGAAGAGCTACAAAGCAAGTCTGGTGTAGCTAATGACAGTATGAATATGAGCTTAAAAATGATCGAAACCAACCAAGCATTGGGCGATCAAGTAAGGGAGTACTTAAGCAACATCAGCAAAGCGATTTCAGAGTTAAGTGGAATCAACACCCAAGTTGCAGCCGCTTCTGAGGAACAAAACCATGTTACTGTGGATATTAACCGTAACTTGGCAACTATCTATGAATTGGTTAGCCAAAACGTGGCGGGTATTACTCAGTCTGCAGCAGCGAGCCAAGAGCTTTCTGCGCTAGCAGAGCAGCAGAAAGAACAACTTAGCCACTTCCGTGTATAAAACGGCAATAGTGCTTAAATAAATACTAAGGCGATGGTCATAAATCCATCGCCTTTTTTGTTGTTGAAATACCATATGACTATAGGGATCTAACTACGTCCTGGTTATGTTTCTATCAGTGAGGACACTCGGTAGTCGTAATGAAATCCACTATTTGTATGGGTAGTAAAAAAGATGACGGAGACGACCGAGCGAAGCAAAATCTGACATAAAAGCTTTAGCGGCTAATACTTTCGGCGCTTGAGAATACTCTGCCGCTGCACTCATCATGGAGTAGGAGCTAGAGTTTCCCAGCAGAGACTCCAAAAGATTAGCGCAAACCAGGCTTGTCATTGAAAAATGGAATAATACATTTCTTATAACTTTACTTGCACCATATGTTATTTTGATAAATTATAAATGGAAACGCCATTCCAAATTTTATAAATCATGGTTTCTATATTTTATTAAGAATAATAAACATCAAAATAGACTCCGATGTTCAATATTGAACAGTATTTCGACAGAGGAAGCCCAGCAGCGATTCGTTCAGCTCTCACGGCCAAGCCTGCAACCAAGCTAAATCAATTTCAATGAAGGATTAGTATCATGATAAGAAAGGGGAATACTTTAACTCTTAAGCCATTGGCTTATTTGTTACTGTTAGCTGTCACATCGTGTGGTGGCGGTGGTGGTGGCGGTGACACCTCGAATGTTAACGATAGCGATGATTCAAGCAGTGTCACAACTCCAGTCAATGATAGTACCGATAGTTCTGATAGTTCCGACGACTCTGATAGCTCTGATAGCTCTGATAGCTCTGATAGCTCTGATAGCTCTGATAGCTCTGAAAACTCCGATAGCGACACCACAGATACAAGCACAGATATTACCTGCGCAACGTTAATCAGCGATGATTCGGTAAACTGGGATGAAACTAACTTCACCGAACAAGAAATTGTACAGTGTTTAGCCGAAAGTCTCGGAACCCCAGTAGGATACGGAGCTGCTGCAACTGGTGGCTACGATGAAAGCGGAAACAGCAATCTGATCGTAATAAAAAAACCAACCGATGGTACGCTAGTTGAACAAAAAGTTCTGGACGCAGTTCAAAGCGATAGCTACAACTGGATCGTTTTCGACAAAGATGACTTTGCCGACAAAGCCGACATCGCCATGTACCGTTTGGCTTGTACCAATTCAGCCGTCTTATCTGCTTTGGGCGGTGCAACTGAAGCTGAATGTCTCAACCCTGAACTATGGTGCGAAAACAATAGCGTTAGCAGCGATGAGTGCGACGACACCTTCTTCAACGAAAAACTCAATGTTTCAAGTGTCGCTAGTGCCTTAGCGGTACCGATGATTAGTTCGAACACCACCATCGATGGCCGAGGTGCCAACGCTTACTTTAAATACAGTGGATTCGAAATTGGTGACGGTGATAGTGTGCCTTCCGAGAACGTGATCATTACTAATATGGAATTCATTGGTGGTGGTCACACTGAAGACCACTTGGCCGATCCAGACATGATTCGTTCAACTGGCCAATCACATGACATCTGGATCCACCAGAACACCTTTGAAGAAACCGGTGACTCAGCCTTCGATGTAAAGCAAGGAGCATATAACATCACCGTTTCCTTCAACAAACTTGAAAATGTGCTACGGGCTGCCCTACACGGCTCTAGTGACAGTCGTCCAATAAACCAAAATATTCGCACCACTATTCACAACAACTTGTTTGTGACTACAGATGATACCTACACCCGCACAGACCCTAATGATGAAGACTTTGCTAGCACCGCTCGCCGAGTTCCATTGGTGCGTTTCGGTCAATCACACATGTTCAATAACGTGTTCTACGGATATCGTCGTAAGGTGTTAAGTGTTCGTGATGGCGGTGCCATCGCATACGAAGACAACATGTTCCTGAACAATCCAGATAATGCCAAGGGAGACAATTTGGATTATTGGGTAGAGAACTTGTTCGATTCCAGTGAATTAAAAGACAGTGATACCTATGGAGAACCAAATCTAAGTGTAAACGGTACCTATGTTTGGTATTCCAACAGTGAATGTCAGCTAACAGGTTCTGCCGGTGACTTAAGCGTGACCTATGGCAGTGTACCTTCAGCATTGGGAACCGATTATGACTCAGCTAGCCTGTCAACCATCGAAGAAAATCGTATGGAAGCCGGACAAGACTTGGCCGATTACGTCATGGCAACTGCCGGTAAAGGCGGCTTAAGCCCTTATGTTTCACCTGATGCTCTAACTACCGAAGAAATCATTGCACAATCGGGTAGTTGTCAGTAATTAAAAAAGCCCTATGGATTCTCCCGGGCATATCCGGGGGAATCTGTAAAAGGCAATTTAATTTTATTTGGGGCCGATTAATAGACCCCATAGCACGTTATGAATATGTCATCAGTCAACGTCGATGAATCGAGCGGGCGTTGTTGCGGTCCAGATCATTTTTCCGTTGTTATCTGCTGTTACTTTACCAGCAGAATTTTCACGGTTTGCTAAATTTTGGAGAAATTCTGATGAACTTTTGTCCAGATTCGTGTTGATGGACCGTGTAATTACAAAATGATCAGGCTTGATTGTCCTCGAACACTTGTTTGTGTATATATATGTTATCTATTGTCGTTCGTCTTTCGGCGAATCCATCACTACCATTGTCGATATCGACTTTACTTGTGGACTTTCCCCTAGCACATTCGAATGGAAACGCTTGTAAGAAGCTAAGTCCTTAGTTTCAACGCGTAACAGATACTCGTTCATACCAGTAATGTTATGGCATTCCACCACTTCCTTGGCGAAACGAACGTGTTCTTCAAAAGCCACTTGTGATTGCTTGGTATGGCTATTTAAGCCAATAGACACATAAGCAATAAATCCGACTTCAAGCTGGTTTTTGTCCAGTACCGCCCTGTAGCCTTTAATCACCTTCATTCGTTCAAGTTCCTGAACTCGTCGAAGAGTTGCTGAGGGCGAAAGTCCTACCCTTTCAGAGAGCTCTACATTAGATATTCGTCCATCCGCCTGCAGTTCAGACAATATTCTTTCGTCAAATCTATCCATAGTTAAATTTTGTTGCTTATAAATTGATGTAGACACAAATATAAGCATAAAATTGCGTCTCTATCCAATTACAATTTTTCCATCATTTGATGATAAAAACAGGAGAAGAAATGGATTTATATCAATGGTGGCCTTTGGTGATGTTCGCGTTTGTATCCACATTTTCCCCTGGCCCAAATAACATCATGTTGATGACGTCCGGTGCTAATGTCGGCTTTAAAAGAACCATACCTCATATGGCGGGAGTCACTTTTGGTTTCAGTATCATGATCATCTTGGTTGGCATTGGCTTACTGGGCGTATTTCAACAATACCCGGTCGTTCAGCAGATACTCCACTGGATATGCTTAAGCTATCTGGTGTATTTGGCAGTAAAAATCTGCCTTGCAAAACCAAGTAAAAGCGATACCGCTTATAAACCGATGACATTTTTGTCTGCGGCGATGTTTCAGTGGGTGAACCCGAAAGGCTGGTCTATGGCTCTGACCGCGGTAAGCGTATACAACGACTCAACGAGTTGGGTCGGTTTGAGTGTTATTGCTGTTGTATTTGCGATGGTGAACGTACCATCGGTGAGCGTCTGGACTGCAGCAGGCAAACAGCTTAGCCGATGGATGAATGCTCCCAAATACGTGAGATGGTTTAATGGTGCGATGGGAGGACTACTGCTGCTATCTGTAGTCCCTATGCTATAGGCTTTAAAAGAAGTTAGAACACCTGATTCATTAACGTCAGCATTTGAGCGAGGTGTTTTTGTTGCTCGGTACTGATATGGCGAGTGAGCTCTTCGGTAAGTGTCATGTGTAAAGCGTTATGCTGCTGAAATACCGCTTTCCCTTCATCAGTCAGTGTCACTTGAATAGAACGTCGATCCCCTTCAATGGATTGACGTTCTATCAGTCCCGCTTGAACCAATTTCTCTACTTGAACAGTCAGCGTTCCCGTTGTGATGCTCAGACGGTTTGCCAACTCTTTCATACGCATCGCACCATGTGAGCCTAATACTTCAAGCGTGTGGATTTGAGCCAATGAGTACCCAGTTTCTTTGACCACAGACATCTCCCACGAAGACATCTTGTCGTAAAACTCAGTAATCAGATTGTTAAGCTCAGTCAATGGGTGCATGTGTTTTAGCCTTTAAAGCGGGTTAACTTCTAGCGTAAGGTGATGGAGTCTATCAAACTCCTTCAATACCTGTCTAAAGTACAGTGCATCTTTGTTCGACTCAGCAGACATTCTAATCACAGCAGAATAGTGATTAGCGCTCACTTTCCACACGTGAATATCAATCACTTTTGCTCCAGCCTCTTCTAACTTAGCGAGCACTTTCTTCTCATAATCATGGCTGATATGAGCATCCAGTAAGATAGGAGCCGTTTGTTTCATCAAACCGAATGCCCACTTGGTGATCACAAGCGCTCCGACAATACCCATAATCGGATCTAACCATACCCAACCCAAGTATTTACCAACAATCAAAGCCGCGATTGCCAATACTGACGTCAACGCATCTGCCAGCACATGCATGTACGCCGCCGTAAGGTTGTGATCATGATGGTGATGATGCCCATGATCGTGGTCGTGATGGTCGTGATGGTCGTGATGGTCGTGATGGTCGTGATGGTCGTGATGGTCGTGATGGTCGTGATGGTCGTGCAATAAAAACATACTTGCTACGTTCACCACAAGGCCAACAACCGCCACCATTATCGCTTCATTAAATTGGATACTTAACGGGTTAAACAAACGGTGGATTGATTCGCCGGCCATAACTAATGCGACTAAGCCCAAACCAATAGCACTGGTATACCCTCCCAAAACGCCCACTTTACCTGTACCAAAAGTGTAAGCTCGAGAGTTCTGATGCTTACGAGCATAGCGATAGGTAAACAGCGTGATACAAAACGCAGCTGCGTGCGTCCCCATGTGCCAGCCATCGGCAAGTAACGCCATTGAACCGTAAATGCTACCAGCAACAATCTCCACCGCCATAGTAACAACGGTAATCAGCAGTACATAGAGGGTACGTTTTTCACCTTTTTCATTGGTGTATGAAAACGTCTCTGTTTGGGGACAACTTGGTGTTTGCATAATAATTACTTTGATTATCAAATTTTCTAAAGTGTAGTTAGTTTGATTATCAAAGTAAATTAAAGATTGTTGAATACCGCTAATTAACCTTAAATTATCGATAACATAACAATAAGGTTGCTCAACGTGTCTCCTCTTCTTTTAACTGTCATCACTATGTTTGCCTTTGCCGCGAACTCAATTTTGTGTCGCCTCGCACTGCAAGATCAAACGATTGATGCCGCAACTTTTACCTATCTTCGTCTAGTTTCTGGGGCGATCACGCTAATTGTTTTACACTGTTTGATGGTAAAAAAAGCCGAGAGGCACTATCAACCCAAGTTTGCCCTGAAAGCGGGTTTGGCTCTGTTTACCTATGCATTGTGCTTTTCTGTTGCCTATCTAAAACTTTCTACAGGAACCGGAGCACTGTTGTTATTTGGTACAGTGCAACTCACTTTGCTTGCAGCACATTTTTTCCAAGGTAATAAAATCAACTCGCTAGAACTGATAGGTTTAGTTGCTTCTATTGCCGGATTCATCTATCTCATGGCACCTAGCGTTACAAGACCCGATATTCTGTCCGCACTATTAATGATCCTTTCAGGTCTAGCATGGGCGGTATTTACACTGGTCGGACGAAGTAGTGGCAACCCTATCTCTGCCATTTCTCAAGGTTTTTGGGTTGCAGGTCTACTTTGTGTATTGTTGACGCCATGGCTGGTTAACCTCTCTTCAGCTTCGTCTAAAGGCATCATTCTCGCATTAATATCAGGCAGTATTGCATCCGCAGCAGGGTACATTTTGTGGTATCGCGTGATCACCCAACTGACCATGCTGCAAGCCTCCGTCGCTCAGCTGTCTGTACCCGTTATCGCAATCGCTGGCGGTACACTTTTGGTCGGAGAAGCATTTACGCTACATTTAATTTTCGTCAGCAGTCTGATATTAGGCGGTATCGTGTTGGTGATTATGGGGAAGCAAACAAAATGATGGATTTTCCCTCTGTGCTCAGTAAAATCCCGCGCTGATATCTAGGTTCTGTTGACCTAAAAGAGGTTCTAGCGTTATGAAGCACTCCGATCACTGTTTTACCCCTTTTCAGATGGACATTTCTGAATACACATTACCGGAGCGTTTTACTTTTCCGTTTTGCTACGAACCGCATCCATTAAGCGAGATTGCAGCTCATGAACTCCAACAGCATATTGAAACGCAAACAGACTGGTCGCATCCTTTCGGTTTAACGGACATTGAGTCTGATTCACATGGCAAAATGTTTGGTGTGCTAGTCGTGCAGAATGAACGGGGAGAGCTGGGGTATCTGTCTGCGTTTTCCGGTCTACTCGCGGAGAAGCTGCAACTGCCCCATTTCGTGCCACCGGTATTTGATCGTTTTGAAGACGAAACCTTTTTTCGCCTGGATGCAAATGGTATTGCCGATATCAATCGTCGAGTTCGCGAACTTAGCACATCACCACTGTCCGCAGAGTTAACTAAAGCGATTCACGCTTGCCAAAATGAGGCGGAACAACAAATAGAAGCTCATCGCCAACTGATGATTGAAGGGCGCAAGAATCGCAAGTTGCTGCGCCAAACGCCTCCTCAACATTTGTCTGAAAGTGAAATTGATACGCTTTTTGAACAGCTTGCTCAACAAAGCGTAGCGGAAAAAAATCAGCTAAAACATCTCAAACAAAAATGGGATAACGAGCTTGAACAGCTTCAAACCAAACTCAATCTGCATCAAAACCAGCTCGAAGAGTTAAAAGAGAAACGCAGACAGCTATCGGCAGCATTACAGAAAAAGCTGTTTTCCCAATATCAGTTCTTAAATCAGAACGGTGAGAACAAGTCACTGGTCGATATATTCGAAAATACTGCCAACCCTATTCCACCAGCGGGTTCAGGTGAATGTGCAGCGCCTAAATTGTTGCAATACGCCTTTACACATCAGCTAAAACCTATTGCGATGGCGGAATTTTGGTGGGGTCGCTCACCGAAATCAGAGATTCGTCAGCATAAAAAATACTACCCTGCATGCAACAACAAGTGCCATCCGATATTAGGTCACATGCTGGAAGGGATCACTCTTGATAACAACCCTCTTCTTGAAAACCCAGCCGATGGAAAAGATATCGACATTCTCTATCAGGATGACGCTATCGTTGTCGTGAATAAACCAGCCGAATTTTTATCTGTACCCGGAGTTAATGTTAAAGATTCCGTGCTTACTCGATTAGAAGCAATGTTCACCGATGTGGAAGGCCCGTTTGTACTTCATCGTTTAGATATGTCGACGTCAGGTATTCTAGTGTTTGCTCTCACACGTCGAGCGAATAAGAGCTTACAAAAGCAGTTTATTACTCGTGGCGTAGAAAAACGCTACGTCGCTCTCTTGAGTGGTGAACTCCTTGGTGAGTCTGGAGATATCACTTTGCCACTACGTGGTGACTTGGATGATAGACCTCGTCAGATGGTTTGCTACGAGCACGGTAAACACGCAGATACTTTCTGGCAGAAAATCAGCGTAGAAAATGGGCAAAGTCGAGTCTATCTCTACCCTAAAACAGGGCGTACCCATCAGCTTCGCGTTCATTGCGCCCATGCTGATGGATTAAACATGGCGATTGTCGGTGATGATTTGTACGGTCTAAAAGGTACTCGTCTCCATCTGCATGCAGAGAGCTTAAGTTTCGATCATCCATACACTAAACAACGCATGCACTTCCAAGTGGATGCTGATTTTTAGTCTATTCGGTGTTTGGAGCCACTTTGATACCATTCTGGAAAATTTCCTGATCAGTGAATGGGCGTCGATAAGCAAACCCTCCGAGCCATGGATGGCTCGGCGGAGCTTCAGGGACGAATGAATGCGCGTTTGCGTTTGACGCCCATTCGCTGCTCGCCGATGCTCAATCTGATCATATTTTTATCTAGGATGGTATGAGTTCCTACTCCACTGTCTTGTGTATTCATATCCACAACAGAACGCTATAAATAAAACATCCGCTAGACGACTGGTCTAATTTAATTTATATTGCACCGCATGAACGAAAAATCACATGACACCAAACAGCATATTTTAGACATTGGCTACGAACTGATTGCCAGCAAAGGTTTTACCAGCGTAGGGCTGTCTGAACTTCTGAAAAATGCTGAAGTACCGAAAGGTTCTTTCTACCACTACTTCAAATCCAAAGAACAATTTGGAGAAGCACTGCTGCAAGATTATTTCAACCAATACCAACAAAAGTTAGAGAACTTGTTCGCAACCAGTGGGGTGAGTGAATATGAAAAACTGATGCAATACTGGCGCTACTGGATGGAACAAAACCGTAGCGAGTGCCAAACAGGTAAATGCTTAGTAGTGAAATTGGCAGGTGAAGTTTCCGACTTATCAGAGCCGATGCGCCTTGCGCTGCACAAAGGTACAAACAAGGTAATCACCACTGTAGCTGAACACATTGAAAAAGGTATTCAGTCGGGTGAGTTAAAAGTTAAAGACGGCCAACAGACTTCAGAGCTTCTTTATAACCTTTGGGTTGGTGCTAGCTTGGTGAACAAAATTCGTCACGACGATGCCAGCTTGGCACAAGCGTTAAAAGTGACCGAGCAAATATTGAAAGGCGAGCAGCTAAATTAACCAATGTCGAAAAATAGGCTAAGCTGAGCCTAATGCATTTATCCGCTATTTCTATAGCGGTTTTTTTGAAACGAAAACTAGACGACTGGTCTAATTATTAAGAAATAAAAGGAAAGTCCAATGACTGACTCAACAAACCAACGTATCGTACTGGCTTCACGCCCAGTAGGCGCGCCAACATTAGAAAACTTTCGCTTAGAAACCGTTGCTAAACCAGAGGCAAAAGAAGGCGAAGTTCTGCTACGTACTATCTACTTATCATTAGACCCATACATGCGTGGCCGCATGAGTGATGCTGAATCATATGCAAAACCTCTAGAAATTAACGATGTAATGATTGGCGGTACGGTGTGTCAGGTTGAAGTGTCAAACAACCCTGAGTTCCAAATAGGTGAATGGGTTCTTTCATACACAACAGGCTGGCAGAAATACTCCGTATCAAACGGAACAGGTCTATTAAAGCTAGGTGCTAATCCAACACACCCTTCATGGGCTTTGGGTGTGCTGGGCATGCCTGGCTTTACTGCATATATGGGTCTGCTGGATATCGGTGCACCAAAAGCTGGTGAAACCATTGTGGTAGCGTCAGCAACAGGCCCTGTTGGGGCAACTGTTGGTCAGATTGGTAAAATCAAAGGCTGTCGTGTAGTAGGTATTGCAGGTGGTGCTGATAAATGTCGCCATGCGGTTGAAGTACTGGGTATGGATGCTTGTATCGATCACAAAGCCGACGACTTTGCACAGCAACTAGCAGCAGCATGTCCGGCAGGTATTGATGTCTACTTCGAAAACGTCGGTGGAAAAGTATTTGATGCGGTAATGCCGCAGCTTAATACAAAAGCGCGTATTCCAGTGTGTGGTCTAATTGCACAATACAACGCAACGTCACTACCAGAAGGTCCAGATCGCCTGTCTAAGCTGACTGGTTTAATCTTAACTAAGCGCTTAAAAATTCAAGGCTTCATTATTTTTGACGACTACGGTCACCGCTACGGTGAGTTTGCTGCTGACATGAATCAATGGGTAGCAGAAGGTAAGGTTAAATACCGTGAACAGGTAGAAGTCGGCTTAGAAAACGCGCCAGAACAATTGATTGGTCTGCTTGAAGGTAAAAACTTCGGCAAACTAGTGATTGAAGTGGCTAAACCTCTTTAATCTCAATTTAAATCTACGAAAAGAGCCTGCATCGCAGGCTCTTGTACTAGCTGAAAGCTAAGCCACTTCAGGTACGGGGTTTGTTGCGTCAGCCTCCTTCTGTACTGGAGGGACTTGACCTTCCTGAACAGCTTCTTGGTAGCAACCACTCATTTTAATTGCCAGATACAAGTCTGCACGCAGTACTACCCCACCATCACCGAGCGGTACACCCGTTAACTCACACCATTTACGTAAACTGCGTTTTCTTCCCGCAATAACTAAACGAATTCCTCGTTTTTTTAGAATAGCCTGAACATCTGCGAGCATCGCCATCACGCTCAGATCTAGGTGAGTGAAACTGGAAACAGCATCAACCACTACACACCCAATGTCACTACTCGCTTCCGATAGCTCTAATAAACGACGCTTGAAGTATGGGGCGTTAAAGTAAGTCAGTGGTGAGTTAAAACGATAAATAATCAAACCAGGGATAGCAGTAGCCTTACCAGAAGGGTCAATCGAACGCACAGTACCTTTCTTATCCAAACCCAACACTTGGTCCCTCGGGCGCATAACCACACGAAGAAATTGAAATAGACCTAACAACACCGCCAATGTGATACCTGGAATAACCCCAATAACTAACACCGAAACCAAAGTAATAGAGGCAAGGTAAAATGCATCTTTGTTACGTGTTCTAAGTAACCAAACCCCTTTAAGATCAAGCAGAGACGTCGAGGCAATGATCAATACCACACCCAATGCAGCGATAGGTATGTACTGCAAAGGTTGATAAGCAAATATCGCTATTGCACCAATGCACAAAGCAGCAATGACTGAAACCAGCTGAGATTTGCCTCCGTTTGCGTCATTCACCGCGGTACGTGAGTCAGCGCCACTAATCGCAAAACCTTGTGAAAATGCAGAAGCTAGGTTGGCTAAGCCTAAAGCCTGAAACTCTTTATCAGCATCAATGTCATAGCCATTTTTCGCAGCAAAACTACGTGCCGTAAGCATCATACTCACGAAGCTCACTACAGCTAAGTTGAGAGCCGGAACCACAAGTTCACGAGAGACACCGATATCAAATGTTGGTGCTTGGAATGTTGGTAATCCACCTTGGATTACGCCTACGACTTGAACACCAACAGTATCTAGCTTCATCAACCAGACCATTACACCAGTAATGAAAATGGCAAACATCGCTGCAGGCCATTGAGGTCGCAAACGCTTAGAAGCCAGATAAACCACCACCGTCGTGGTACTAATCATTAAAGTTTGCCAATGTGGATTCATCAATAAAGACGGCGCCTCATACAATCGTTCCAGTAGATAACGCTGTTCAAACTTCAAACCGAATATTTTCGCAAACTGACCAACAATGATGGTCAATGCCACACCGTTTAACAAACCAAGTAAAATCGGTCTTGATAGAAAATCTGCCAGAACACCAAGCTTGAATCGGCTTGCCAAAATACACCAGATACCAGTCATTGCAGTCATGGTCATTACAAGCTGCCAGTGTTTCGTTGGATCTCCTGCTGCTAGTGGCGTTACCACTGCCGCAATCACTGCACACGTGGCTGCATCGGGGCCTATGATCAACTGGCGAGAAGTACCAAATAAGGCATATACCAACATTGGAAGCACGCAGGAATACAAACCGACAATTGCAGATACTCCCGTTAACTGCGCATAAGCAATAGCAACGGGCAGTGCGACTGCAACGACAGACAGAGCTGCGCGGAAGTCATCTTTAAACCATGTTCGGTCATAATGTTTAAGCTGATTGAGACCTGGCATCCATTGAGCAATTGACGCGATTTTCACTTACGGTGTTCCTTACTTCACATGAGAAAGCGTTTCAATAAGCATAACCTAAGTTGTTCAAACCATTCACATAAACATTGAAATAAAAACGCAATAAAATCGTAATAAAAAACCCGTCTTCTAGACGGGCTTTCTGTTTCAGTTCTATTTACGCGACAATCGGCGCGACACGTATATCCTCGACTGAGTTTTCAGACTCTTTTTGGATCTCTGGAATGTGCCCTTCACCCACCGCATTGAAGTAACAACCACTCAGTTTAATTGCGACAAACATGTCGGCTCGCAACACTAAGCCACCGTCTCCAATAGGGATGCCACTCAACTCGCACCACTTACGTATACTCGGTTTTCGGCCAGCAACAACCAAACGAATACCACGGCTCTTTAATATGTTATGCACATCCGCCAGTGTCGCCATCACGCTTAAATCAAAGTGGGTAAAGCACGATACCGCATCGATAATGAAACACTTCTCTTCAGGAGCAGCAGCTTCAGAACAGTCAAGCACACGGCGTTTAAAGTACGGCGAGTTGAAATAAGTCAGCGGCGAGTTAAAGCGATAAATGGTCAACCCAGGGATTGGAGAGGCTTTATCTGAGCTATCCAAAGCTCGCACTGTACCTTCTTTATCTATTCCTAACAGCTCATCTGTTGGTCGCATGATAACGCGAAGAAACTGCACAAGCCCTAGTAGAACAGCCATTGTAATACCGGGAATTACGCCAATCACCAGCACTGCGACAAAAGTAATCATCGCTAGGTAAAATGCGTCCTTGTTGCGAATTCTCAGTTGCCAAATGCCCATTAAATCAACCAATGACGTAGCCGCGATAATAAGCACAACCCCAAGAGCTGCAATCGGAATATAACGTAATGGTTCATAAACAAAGATAGCAATTATCGCGACTAGCAGAGCTGCGATGATGGAAACCATCTGGCTCTTACCACCATTAGCATCGTTTACCGCAGTTCGAGAGTCCGCACCGCTGATAGCAAAACCTTGTGAAAATGCCGAAGCCAAGTTTGCTAAACCTAACGCTTTGAACTCTTTATCCGCATCAATTTCATAGCCATTCTTGGCTGCGAAACTTCGAGCGGTCAACATCATGCTGACGAAGCTCACCATCGCTAAGTTCAGTGCTGGCATCACAAGTTCACGTAATGTTGTCACTTCAACATGCGGGACATGGATAGCTGGTAAACCGCCTTGTATAGAGCCAATCACCTTTACTCCTTGCTCATCAAGGTTAAAGAACCACACCATAAAGCTTGCCACACAGATAGAGATCATCGCCGCTGGGGAAGTAGGTTGGAACTTCTTGAAGGCAAAATAAACTGCGGCCGTAGCTATACTGATAGCTACAGTCTGCCAGTGCACATCAAAGATGATCCAGGGTGTATCAATGACACTTTGTAGCAGAAACTCTTCAGAGTTTTTTATACCAATAAACTTAACTAACTGACCAAAGATAATGGTTAGAGCAACACCGTTTAACAATCCAATCAGAATCGGACGAGATAAAAAATCAGCCAAAATACCTAGTTTGAAACGGCTTGCCAAAATACACCACCCACCCGTCATCAGCGTCATTACTGTCACGAGTTCCATATGACGAATAGGGTCACCACCAGCAAGTGGAGTAACAACCGCAGCAACGACCGCACATGTTGCAGCATCAGGTCCAACAATTAATTGACGTGATGTTCCGAACAAAGCGTAAACAATCATAGGAAGAATGCAGGAATACAGGCCCACAATAGCTGATACGCCTGTTAGTTGGGCATAGGCAATCGCCACAGGTAAAGCAACTGCGACGACAGAGATTGCTGCGCGAACATCATCTTTCAACCAAGAACGGTCATAGTGTTTGAGTTGGTGCAACCCTGGCACCCACTGCTGAATTGATGCAGATTTCAACGATTTTTACCTTCCAAGACGACGCGAACCTGTGCGATGTTTGAAGTAGATTCCAAATGGGGCGTAAGGATAACTCATGGCTAAAATTGTCTCTCTGTCTAATACGTTACATAAGTGAAGATAAGCCGACGCTTTCAAGCTGGTAAAAAAATTCTCACTTCAAAGTAAGAATATGGGAGAATAGCTAGCTTCCGCACACTAGTTCAAAGTTGTAACCATGAAATTCCAAGCTGCTATTTTTGATATGGATGGGCTGTTGCTCAATACTGAGCAAGTCTGTTTAGAAATCTTCGAACAAGCCTGCCACGCCGTAGGTGTTCCTTTCCACAGAGAAATCTACCTTTCAGTGATTGGCAAAAATGCTGCTGGAATAGAACAAACCTTACGAAATGGTTATGGCCCAGATTTGGATTACCCTGTTCTGCACCAAGAGTGGCGTAAGCGGTACGATGCGGTAGTGAAACACCAAGCCATCCCAGTCAAAGACGGTGTTGTAGAGCTGTTACAATGGTTGAAGAAGCACAACATACCTACTGCCGTTGCAACCTCAACTCAACGAGATGTTGCTACAGTAAAATTGCGTTTGGCGGAGCTCGACCAATATTTTGACGCTTATGCGACGGGCTGTGAAGTTAAACACGGCAAACCCGATCCTGAAATATTTCTTCTCGCCGCAGAGCGCTTAAACATAGCACCTGAATACTGCCTTGCGTTTGAAGATTCCAATAACGGTGTCAAATCAGCGATGGCTGCCAACATGATCACTTATCAAATTCCAGATTTGGTTAAACCTTGTGACGAAGTGTTAGCACTAGGTCCTAAGATTAGAAGCTCTATGCATGATGTATTGAGTGAACTCAAAGCTGCTTGCTAACAATCGAATCCAAAGAATCCCTGAATGAACGTTATCGAGCAAACCCACCACCTTATCAGTAAAGACGAGTTTAGGATGGCGTGTCTCAAAGCAGCAAGAACCCTTGCTCTTCCTCAGTGGTTTCTTGCTGCCGGTTTTTTACGCAATGCCATTTGGGATCATCAGCACCACAAAGAGCAGATGACGCCTTTAAACGATATTGATTTGGTGTATTTCGATACCCAAGATTTAAGTCACGCCACAGAACTTGCTTATCAGGAACAACTGATTCGACTGCTTCCCCACGTCAATTGGGAAGTACGTAATCAGGCGAGAATGCACTTAAACCATGGTCATTTGCCCTATCACAATACCGAACACGCAATTAGCCAATGGGTAGAAATTCCAACCTGTGTTGGCGTGAGCCTTGGGTATGATGACCAACTGGTCTTTTGTGCGCCTTTTGGCCTAGACGCAAACTGGTCTCTTAACGTTGCAATCAATCCAAACTCCCCTCAACCTAATGTTTTTACACAAAGAATCGCCAAAAAACATTGGCTCACTATTTGGCCTAAACTGGTATTAGTCAGCAACGTTTAACCTAGATATGGGATGTTGGAAAGCAGTTCAAAACGCATCATGATTTTGTTGTCGAACTTCGAGCAATGCGTTCATAATGAAATCAATGAGTCATCCACCAAGGAGATGTAACGACATGTGGAAAAAGCTATTAAGTTTACTGTTAGGCAGCGCTATGGCACTCCCTTCTGGCTCAGCATTGGCATCACAAAGAGCCGATGCAGCTTGGGAACTGATTGAAAGCGGTGCTCTTATTGTTGATGTAAGAACGCCTGAAGAATTTGCACAAGGTCACCTTGATGACGCAATTAATATTCCGTTAGACACTGTTGAAACTGGATTTGCAGACATCGCAAAAGATCGTTCAATCGTCGTTTACTGTCGAAGTGGAAATCGTTCAGGCATAGCGATGCAATCACTCGTTAAGCAAGGATTCATAAATGTTCACAACGGTGGAGGTTTATCGGAAATGCAAGAAGCACAACTCAATCTTGCACCTCTCAACTAAAGAACTGCACATCGAACCTAAAGAAATGGCACCAAAAGGTGCCGTTTCTTTAGGTTCAGTTTAAACCGTTAATTTGTTCAATAAGGTTAGCAAAAACCGCTTTACCGATAGGTATCAATTCATCAGGGAAATCATAATCAGGATTGTGCAGCTGCGGACTTTGCCTACCTGAACCGAGAACAAACATTGCCCCTTCTTTTGCTACCGCTGTAAATTGCCCGAAATCTTCAGACCAACGCATTGGTTCTTGCAAAATATGGCAAGGAATCTCAGTGTTCTCACACGCTTTAACCACCAACGCTGAGCCCAACTCTGAATTCACACTCGCCTGAAACACATCTTGCCACTCCATAGACCACGTTAATCCATGTTGCTCAGACAGTTCCTGTGCAATTTGTGTGGCAGCCTGAACAAGGTTCTCCATTGCCTCGTTAGTTTCACTACGCAGCGTTGCCATTACCACAGCATCACCCGGCGAAGTTCCAAAGGCGATTTCACCAAGATTGGCGTGAATCACCGTTACCCAGCTTGTTTGAGTTAGGGTTTGAGGCAGCGCCGTGAGAGATTCAATAATGCTGCACATTGCCAACGCAGGGCTGACTCCATTCTCAGGATGCGCCGCATGGGACGTTTTTCCTTTAAGACGAATGATCATTCCACGAGACGCGCAGTTAAACGAGCCAACTTTTACCGCAACATGTCCCAGCGACAAGCCGGGATAGTTGTGCAAAGCAAATGCAAAATCAGGAACATAAGTGGCAAAGGCCGGATCATTGACCATTCCGATTGCCCCTTCTCCCGTCTCTTCAGCTGGTTGAAAGGCCAAGATGACTCGACCTGATTTCAGCTTGTTTTCACAAAGCTCTTCACCTAAAGCGGTCACAATTGCCATATGTCCATCGTGACCGCATTTATGCGATACACCTTGATGGACTGAGCGATGAGCAAAGTTATTACACTCTTCAATCGGCAGGGCATCTAGCTCACAGCGAATTAAGGTAGTAGGACCTTCTTCTGCACCATTAAATATAAACGCTACACCATGACCGCCAAGGGAAGTGACGGTTTCATCTGGGCGGAATTTCTTGAACACTTCTTCAACACGACGAGCGGTTTGATGTTCATGGTTTGAGAGTTCTGGAAACTGGTGTAGCTCTCGTCGAAACTCAGTCCAAGTTGCTTGAGACATGATTAACGACCTCCTTGTCGTTCTATTTCATTATTGTGTTTTTTGAGAATCTAACGCTTGCTTTAGTGCTTGTGTCACCAACTCGTGATCGTCCAAAGAAGCCAGCCCCGAAGCGCTCACTGCACCGACCAAACCAGAACCTTTGATTCGGATTGGGAAAGAACCACCGTGAGCACAATACTCGTTTGGGTCAATATGTGGCTGTGTTTCAAACACTCGCTTCTTGCCTTCATTGTAGAGTGACAAGTAGTAAGTGCTTTTGCCATAACAGAGTACCGAATTGCGCTTACGTCGAATCCAATCCAGTTGATCGGCACTCGAACCCATCATACAGAATTGAAATAACGTCTGACCAAAACCAAACACTTCTATCGATATCGAAGCACCTTTCTGCTCAGCGAGTGATTTAATGCAGCTACCTAATTGCCAAGCCACATCTTGGTTGAAATAGCAAAGCTCTAACTCGCGTTCTTGTTCTATCAGGCTTTCTAATGTGTAACTCATAGGCTCACCTTTAATGTTTGGCCAGTTTCGCTGCTTTCCATCGCCATTTGAATCAACATGATGTTTTTGAGTGATTCCGATGCATGAACTGGGTTTTCAGTACCCAAGCGCACAGCAGATGCAACGCCTTTGAAAAACATCTCGTAACAACCATGCTCAGTTGTAATCGTATGAGACTCACTTTCTAAATAGAGTTTACCGTATGCCGATGAGTCTTCTTGCGCCCAACCTGACGCGTTAGGTTCAACTCCCTGTTTCAAGCAAGCTTCTTGTGGGTCTAGTCCATACTTTTCGTATTTGCCCAAAGTCCCTAATATCTTGTAACGCAAGTTCGGCTCTGGGCTATACAGATTGCCATGCAGATGAACCAAATGCTCTGGGTAATGCAGAATCAGATTGAAGTAATCGTTGGTGGTTGAGCCCGGGCGCATAATGCGACATTGCGCGTTAATCGCTTCTGGCATACCGAACAACATAAGCGCTTGGTCTAGCAAGTGAGGGGCTAAATCAAAAAGAATACCGCCACCATCAGCTGCCAGTTCTCTCCAGCGTTGACGTACTTCAGGGCGGTAACGGTCAAAGTGAGATTCAAACAATTTCACCTCGCCCAGCTTTCCTTCATCAAGCAGCTTTTTCACTGTAAGCAGGTCACCATCCCAACGACGATTATGGAACACGCTGAGGACAAGACCTTTCTCTTCTGCTAGAGCGATCAGCTCCTTGCCATCTTCAACACGGGTAACAAACGGTTTTTCAACGATGACGTGTTTTCCATTTTCTAAAGCACGCTTAGCAAGGGAATAATGCACATCGTTTGGCGCTGTAATGATAACCAACTCTGCATCGCTGTTATCTAACAGATCATTTGCATCACCGAACCACTGTGCTTGTGGCCAATCGGCTTCAACACTTACCTGCTGGCTGGAACTGATGGCGGATAACTCTAATTCTGGTAGCGCTTTGATAAATGGAAGATGAAAGGTTTTTGCGGAATAGCCGTAACCAATAACGGCCGTTTTTACAGGAGCGAAACTCATATCAAAGCAGTCCTTTTTGAGTCGAGATGAAACCGGTATCGTGACACAAAAACAAAGCCCTCTCTAGCGAAAAAACCAGAGAGGGCTTATTTAGAACTACAAGGACGCAATTAAGCGGCGACGATGTAGTTTCGCTTAGTCTGCTTTTGTTTCTTTAACGATTTAATCAAAGCATCGATGTCCACTTCGATGTCAAATCGACGCTTTAAGTTGGCAAGAAATAGTGGGTCTTCGCACATAGCTTTTTCAGGCTCATCACTGATTTTGGCCACAGGTCTACCGTTACACTCCGTTAGTTTGATCACGATAGAAAGAGGTTTATACGCCTTACCTTTACTATTTTTCCAATTCTCAAGATCGTTGGTTAAAAATGTACCAATACCAAATGAGATTTGAACGCGACCAACGAAGTGTTCACAAAGGTCTAGCGCCTCATCGAAATTTAGTCCGTTGGAGAAAATGAACATTTTCGTTTTAGGGTCAATACCAAGGCTTTCATAGTGAGCAATCATTCGGTCACCCCACTTATAAGGGCAGCCAGAATCGTGTCTCACACCGCTGTACGCTTTGGCGAGATGCATATTGAAATCACTGATGAAGGCATCAATTGTCAACGTATCTGTCGGTGCAATAGCAAGCTGACCTTCAAATGAATTTAGCCATTGCTCTAGCGCTACTCGCTGTGAGTCACGCACGTTGACCAACGCTTGATGCCCCATAAACCACTCGTGAGCAATAGTACCAATAGGTTTTAAATTAAACTCGCGGGCGAAATGACAGTTACTGGTACCCAATAACAACTCAGGAATTTCTTGTTTTAGATATTCCATCACATCTCGTTGTACCTGACCAGAAAAGCGACGACGAGTCCCCATTTCTGTCAGCGAAAAATTGGTAATGCCGCGTTTAGCAATCTGCGCTTTCAACTGAGCCACTTTTTGGGCGAAAACCTTCATAGGCAAATCAGCAGGGACATCTGACCAACGTCGACGATTTCGCACTTCAGAAACAATCGCCATCACAATGGTTTCGTACAAAATGGTGTCACGCCACGAGCCTTTAATTCCAATCCTTAATTGGTTTTTGCCCTCTTGTTTCATCACACCCAATTCGACTTGACGCTCAGGCTGAAAATGGAAATAACGCAAAGACTGAATAAACGAATCTTTCAGATGTGGAAAATGAGAGCCTAAATAAGCGATATCTGCATCAGAAAATCTTAATGAAGACAGATGCGCTATCTCATCACCAATCTCTTCCAATAAATCACTGACATCTTCATCGCTACGAACAATCAGTTCATACCGCACTTGTGCATCAGGATAATTGGAATGTATAGCCTGCATCATATTGATTTTATAGGCATCTAAATCCAATAAGCTGCGGATAATTTGGGGAGAGAATAGGCGATTACTCATTTTGCCTGCCTTTTATTTACTGCAAAGGAACTGTCAATGTTAGTAACATTTTGTTCATAACCATATCTGAACAATAATTCAACCCTCTAAGTTTGTCAAATCTTGTTACAAACAATACAGTTTATAATGTTATAATCAAGAGAAGTAATGTTTACTTGAATGAACTTAATTACAAATACTTACCTCTGCCAGCCTAACAACCCTCTATTGTTTTATTAAGTTTGTCACGATATGTTATTTACATTGACCCTCTATATTCACTTCCCTAGAATGGAACTATCTCATGTCAGGATTCGTATTATGATTGTTACCATTGATATGGTGTGCCTTCGTCTCGCTCCATCGGGGATTCAAACTCTCCTCGTCAAACGCTGCAACCCAAACCGTCCAGATTGCGGAAAATGGGCATTACCAGGTGGGTTCGTTTATGACGAAGACATGACCAGCCAAGGTGGCGAACCTGCCGATGAAGACTTCAATTCTGCACACCGTAGAATCTGCCGGCAAAAAATACATACCTACCCTAACTACATCAGTGACCCATTGGTAGACGGTAACCCTAAGCGCGATCCTGAAGGTTGGAGTATCAGTATTTCTCACTATGCGTTGCTCAACCCTTCGAATGTTCAGCAAATTGAAAATGCAGGTACAGATAAAACTCGGGCAGATTGGTTTGACTTGCAACCCTTGCTCGATGAGGAAATGGAACTAGCTTTTGATCACGTTGCTCAAGTTCAACACGCATGGAAAAAGCTAAGAGCGGCGGTGGAATACACTTCTGTGGTGTTGTTCTCTTTGGATAAAGAGTTCTTAGTCGCGGACATTATCGATGCCTACTGTCAGTTCGGTGTCGAAGTAAACCGTATGACTATAAAGCGACGTTTAATTGATACTGGCATTATTGTCAGTGCCAACAAAATTGCAGCCTCAAGCAAAGGCAAGGGTGGCAAACCCGCCAACGTATACAAGTTAGCAACCAATGAAGTGAGTTATTTCCAGACCTGTCTACGCGGCTAATCATCAACAACGAAACTCGCTGCAATTTTATGCAAACTCTCTATTGCGCCAGTGATATTGTTCAGTATGATGTAAACGATAACAATAAGCGCAATACCCATGTGACTAGCTAATGAATCTCATCGTTGCTTGGGTATAAAAGAACGCTCATTCAAACGAATATCGCCACTTCACCTACGATTCACCCACTTAATATTTGGCGTACGGACACTATGAAACCCTCAATTGCTGCTACTGGCGGCTGGCTATTAATGCTTAGCGTGTTGCTCTCTCTCATTGCTCAAATCACAGGGCTTTTCAGCGGATATTGGGCGGGAATTCCTATTTGGTTAGTAGTGATGCTTTTCGTGCCCTACGTCAAACCAGCTCAAAGAAAACAGATTATTTTACTCATGTTAGTCGGCTCAGTTGGATTGCTGTATGGTGTGTTCAGTGGTCTTGATGGTCGCTATCTACTCAAAACCTTAGATGCCAACCAAAACGTTGTGGCGATGATCGTCGGTGTCGGCTTTCTTCGTATCTTTGCCGTCAATAGCGTGAAAACAGGTGAAACACTGCCAAAAGGCAAAAGCGCACTGATTAGAACCTTGTTCGGCGCTCATCTATTTGGGTCTGTGCTCAACATCTCTTCCGTAATGATTGTTGGGGACAAACTGGCAACTCAAAGTAAACTCACCACCACACAAGGCTTAGTGCTACTGCGTGGCTTTTCTGCTTGTGCATTCTGGTCACCTTTCTTTGCTTCTATGGGCTTAGCCTTAGTCAGCGCGCCCGGAGCAGAACTCGGCACTTTAGTCAGTTTTGGTATTCCTATTTGCCTTGTAGCTTTAGGTTTAAGCTGCTGGCAAATCATTCATCGTGACGATGCGGACACGCTCTCTGGTTATCCAGTAACCCTCTATTCTTTGTGGATGCCTGCGTTACTCGCTGTAATAGTGATCACCGCACACAAGTACTATCCGCACATTAGCGTGCTATCGCTCGTTACATTAACTTCACTTTGTTTCATTGCCTTATGGCTTCTATTCACTAAAGGCTATCACGCCATCGTGGTGGCTCGTAACCATATCGAATCCGGAATTGCAAACTCCAGTGGTGAGGTGGTGCTCTTTGCGGCTGCAGCCATGCTTGCCTCTGGCGTTGCTGCGTCTTTAGATGCGATGAATATTCAATTGGCTCCAGAGCATTTTGGTCCATTGGAAGCCGGTGTCACAATTGCGGTCTTGGTTGCGTTAGCAATGACTGGCATGCACCCTGTCACCAGTGTCGTTCTTGCTGGTAGCGTGTTAGCACCTTCAATGGCAGACCCGAACATGTTGGGTTTAACGCTACTCATGGGTTGGTCACTGGGTATCACTGTTTCACCATTTTCTGGTGTTCAGCTCAGCATTCAATCACGCTATGACATCGGCGCGAAAGACCTACTGAAAGCTAACTGGCGCTACATAACAGCAATGTATCTGATTTGCTGTTCTGTGCTCTGGTGGTATTCAACTCAGATCTAGCCATTTATAAACCTTACTCTGCACGCAATAAATCGAACAAAATTTGGTCAATGATTTAACAATGTTAGAAAATGAGTTAAATAAATACAGATTGTCAGAAAGTTGAAGATAAGATTTCTATCGTTTTACATTGGCTGACGGACTCCTTACATGTCAGTTGCTAGGATAACTTGGTGCTCAACATGCACAAATATCCAAACAACAGGTCGTCACGGGCAAATGCAATTCTCAGTACCGTGTCGCTTTTTGTCGGAAGGACATAACAATGACAGTTAAGGAGTATTCACATGAAAAAAGCGCTCGCAATGATCACAATGATGGTCGTAAGCGGCAGTGTGTTAGCCGCTACCCAAACTAAAAAATCAGAGAAAACAATTCAAACAGAAGTGTTTAACTCTGAACAAAAAGCGCAGCAAGCTGGATTCAAAATCATCCATGATTTGAGAGAGTTATCTTCAGAAGAACTGAGTTTCAAACTCGGGGTTGTTGAACCTATGATCGTTCCAGATAGCGTAAAAATTAACAACAGCGAATTGAAAGTAGAATCTATATCCGTTGAACCTGACAAAACCTCTTATCGAGGTTTAGTTAATGTCGATTACCAATACGACATTAAAGATCAAAACGACTAGTCATAATATTTATCCGCTAATTTAGTCACCCTAAATTGATGACAAAGGAATGTCATCAATTTAAGCCAACAAAACTTTTCTATATCAATTTCGTTCGAATTGTCTGATGAGTCTTTGCAGTTCTTTTAGATTTGAAACCAACACTCTCGTGCGATTTACTGAATCGCCGGAAGACTGCGCTGTTTTTTCCGTTAACATCTTAATATTGACCGCGTTAGCTGTGATTTCTTTGGTCGCAATTGCTTGCTGTTCAACTGCTACAGCTATCTGCTGGCTTCTATCAGAAACTTGCTCCAGTTTTGCCGAAATATCTTTGATTATCCCACCCGTTTCATCTGCACTGACAATACATTGCTGAGAAAGATCCGAGCCACGCTGAATTGCATTAACACCTTTAGCCGCAAGATCTTGTAATTCTGAAATCATGCTATGAATTTCAGTGGTGGAATCGCTAGTCTTTATTGCCAAATGGCGTACTTCATCTGCCACAACAGCAAACCCTCGACCAGACTCTCCAGCTCGCGCCGCTTCAATCGCCGCATTCAAAGCAAGTAAATTGGTTTGATCTGAAATAGAGCTGATCACATCTAAGATTGATTCAACCTGCTTAGTGTGAGCAGACAGTGTTTGCAGAATACTCTGACCATTCACCAACTCTTTATCCAACTCGTTAACTTTTCGCACTGTCGCCTTGATGCTCTCCAAACCTGTAATTGAGTCCGAGCGAGCTTCTTGCGTTAACTCTGAAGTTAAAGATGCTGCATTAGCGATATCGTTAATAGAATAGGTCAACTCTTCGACCGCTGAAGCTACTTGTTCAGTTTCTGCGTGCTGGGCCGTTAGGCTTTGTTCAATAGATTTTGCCGTTTCAAACTCGTGTTGAGCATCTTGCAGAATGCGTCCAGAAGTATCACCACTTCTCGCCGTCACTGCTCTCAGTTCCGCCTTACGCATCATGAGCGCAAGTTCAACTTGTGAAAACTCATCACGACGACCAGTATAAACCTTTTCCAATAGTGGGTTCGAATATGCTTCGTTAGCAAGCATCTGCAATTGTCTCAAGCGGTTCTGTACATGAGCAAGACCAAATAGCAAGGCAATCAACAACACACTACAGATAGAACCTATTAACCATTCCTGTTGTGACCACATCCAAAATAGATTAACGCCCAGCACAAGAACAGAGAGTAGCATGAGTGACTTAGCAAGCGGAAAACGAGATAGAGAGACTTTTTTGCCTGAGTTAATAGCTTTGTACAAAGCGTCTGATCGCTTAACTTGCGCAGCAGTAGGTTTAGAGCGAACCGATTGATATTCAATGATCTCACCCTTTTCATTCTTTATTGGCGTTACAAATGCAGAAACCCAGTAATGTTTTGAGCTTTTACATTTGTTCTTCACTATTCCCATCCAGCTTTTGCCTTCCTGGATGTAGCTCCAAAGCTGACCAAATGCTGCTTTAGGCATATCTGCATGGCGAACTAAGTTATGAGGATTACCAATTAACTCTTGCTGATCGTACTCAGCGATATCACAAAAAACTTGGTTGGCATAAGTAATGTAACTAGAACGATCCGTAGTAGAAATAAAACTGACGTGATCTGGGTAATCTTTATTTTCAGTAACTTCCATGCAACTAGCGCTCACTAACGTTCATATTGAAATTAAATTTCAAAAATTACGATACAATTTACGTCTTTTTTAACATGAGACAACTGTTGCAACCTTGACCCTAATCAATTCAGAAACTTATCAATAAACCACTTATCATAAATGAGACAAATAAACATTCTTGCATTAAATTTTGCACACAAGTAAAAACCGAGCTTATATGCTCGGTTTTTATATTTAACGCTGCTTGCTTGTGTAAAGCCATTCTAATCAATCTGAGTAACAAACCACTGCCTGAAAGCTGTCAGTTGCTCTGAATACTGCGGCATTTCTAACGCAAGAGCTGCAATGCACGGCTCAATGCTTGTTCTGTTGTATGAGAGGTTCGATAACTTCTGCGCCAATAATTCCATTGGATATGGGTCTAACATATCGCTGAAGATTTTCGCTTCAAGAATAGTCCCTTTCTCTACATCGAGATACACATCGACCCCACCCCATGTAAAGCGTTCATCCATACGGTGAGTAAACGGAGGCGTCTGCCCGAAGTTCCAATCCCAGCTTTGTTGTACAGCGAACTTATCGCTGAATGTTGGTAAGCCGTGGAAATTTTCTGGAGTGATCCATTCAGCGGTGACTGACTCGTCATAATGTTCTAGATACGCTTCGATGATCGCTTCACACACTTGTTGGTGATTAATGTCTGACTTGACCGTGTTTAGGTTGATGACGCGAGATTTTACGGAAGTGATGCCCTTTGCTTGCAGCTTCTTCTCATCAGGGTTGAGATAATCAGCTAGGCGATTCAAATCTGCACTGAGCAATAACGTTCCATGATGGAAACCTCGGTCTAAGGTTTCACGGTAAGCCGAACCCGAGAACTTCTTAATTCCAGCCTCGTCTTCAATCACTAAATCGTTACGACCATTCGCCACACCATTAATGCCCAGTTTCGCCAAAGCTGCTAGCACGATGTTGGTTGAGATTTCTTTATCATACTCAGGCTTAGCCGCCATGAAGGTAAAGTTGGTATTACCTAGATCATGGAACACCGCCCCCCCGCCTGTTTGACGACGAGCAAGCTTAACGCCATCTTGCTCCATTCTATCTGTTTTACATTCACGCCATGGGTTCTGTGCGCGACCAATCACCACAGTATCGGCATTACGCCACAGGAACAGCACCCTTTGGTCCGAAGGCATAGATCGAAAGATCGTATCTTCGACCGCTAAGTTAAACCAAGGGTTAGTGGAATCTGAGATTAGAATGCGAGTTTTGCTCATCGAGTTCTGTTCCTTACAAGGGATAAGACTTAGCTATCTTACTGATCAGATGGCATAAACACGAGTAGATATTTCCAATTGCATCAATTGATAAATCAATACAATTAAAAAGGTTAAACAATCACCACAGCCTGCGATGGTGGTTTAGGGGTGACAGAAAAACAGCCTCTTAATGAGGCTGCTATAACTAGATGAAAATTAACTTGCACGGCTTATTCGAAACATACTTTTGCCCAACGAGCCAGACCAGCCGTTACCGAACCAAAGTAGTTACCGCTGACTAAAGGTATATTTGGCAGCACTTGTTCTACTGCACTGCGTAGGATTGGTGAACGTGCTGAGCCGCCAGTCATAAAGATCACATCCGGCTTAGTCCCGCCAAGTGTTACCGCTTCAGACACCAGTTCCACCATTTTGCTTTTTGGCACTTCAATCGCTTCAATCATTTCATCTAAGCGAATATCAACATCAATAAGCTCTGATAAGACCTTGAGCTGCGCAGTGAACACCTGTGAATCGGAAAGTGCGATTTTCGCTTCTTCGGCTTTCTTTACCAAGCTGTAACCTAAAGTGTCATGGTAAACCGAAAGCAATCTCGCCAGCTTTTCAGGTTCAGCCGCTTCTTTGTGCAGATGTTTGAGGTCTTTTAGATTCTCTTTAGCAAAGAATTTCGCCTGCGCACTAACGTCGTTGATTGCAATCGGATTCCAGAACTGGGTCAAAGGCATTTCCAGCCCAGAAAGGGTTCTACTGCCAAAACCGAAAGGATGCATCAATTGTTTGAAGGTCATGTGAATATCAAGGTCGTTACCGCCAATTCGCTGACCTGTATGCGCAATAAGACTGTCATTACGATCAGCTTTACCTGCCCAAGACGGTCCCATTTTGATCAGCGAGCAGTCGGTAGTACCACCGCCGATATCGACCACCAACACAGTTTTGTCTTCAGTTAGTGACGCTTCATATTCTAAGCCAGCCGCAACAGGCTCAAATTGAAATTCAATATTGCGGAAACCTGCACGAGTAGCCGCGCGACGCAAAATGGTTTCAGCTTGTATGTTGGAAGCCTCGCCACCTCTACCTTGGAAGTTTACTGGGCGACCAATCACTGCATCGGTAATGATTTGCTGAGCACTCTTTTCCGCTTGTGATTTGATGTTCGCCATCATTGCGCAGACTAAGTCTTCGAAGAAACCCAATTGAGCTTCACGTAGCCCCATCGCGCCAAGGAAAGATTTTGGTGATTTTACATAATAGACTTCGTGTGGATCAGACAGATAAAGATCCAGAGCCGCCTGACCAAACATCACATCATCAAATTGAAGGTCAATATCTTCTTCGCGGTTTGCCGCAATGGCACGGCGAAGGCGCTGTTCGCCATCTGCGTCCAATGGTGCTAAGTCGCGATGACGAAACAGATGCTCAGCGACAGAATCTCGAGTAGGAGCAGCCAATGTTGAAGGAATGTAGAAACTGTCTTTCTCTAAAAGATGCAACGTTGGATCATTGCCATCCATACTTGCCACAGAGCAGTTCGCGGTACCGTAGTCAAAACCGATATACATCTTAAACCTCCAACTTGAAAAAGGTCGGAGATGCTACCGTAAACAGCGCGTTAAAGACAGCCTGAATGTAAAAAAGACAACAAAAAAGGGCAGATTTAACTCTGCCCTTTCACTGTCTATCGTCTTACTTTCTCAAGCTTCAAATTGTGGAAGCTCTAAACAAGTAGATGATTAGCCAGTTAAACCCTGTTTTGCCAAGTACTCATCGTAAGTACCGTGGAAGTCATTCACGCCATCTTTAGTAATTTCGATGATGCGAGTAGCAATTGACGATACAAACTGACGGTCGTGAGAAACGAACAGTAGCGTGCCTTTGTAGTTTTCTAGCGCTAAGTTCAAAGACTCAATCGATTCCATATCCATGTGGTTAGTCGGTTCGTCCATTAGAAGGATGTTTGGTTTTTGCATAATCAACTTACCAAACAACATACGACCTTGCTCACCACCCGAAATCACTTTTACTGATTTCTTGATGTCATTTTGAGAGAACAGCATACGACCTAGAATACCGCGCACAGTTTGCTCGTCGTCGCCGTCTTTTTTCCACTGACCCATCCAGTCAAGCAAGTTCATGTCTTGTGCGAAGTCATGAGCATGGTCCTGAGCGTAATAACCAATGTTGCTGTTTTCAGACCACTTAATCACACCTTCCATTTGCGTCATTGCGCCTGCAAGCGTGTTAAGGAAAGTTGATTTACCGATACCGTTCTCACCGATGATTGCGATGCGCTCACCCACTTCAACCATTAGGTTAACACCGTTGATCAGGATGTTGTCACCGTAACCCTGTTTCAGGTCAGTCACTTCTAGTGCGTTACGGAACAACTCTTTTTCCTGTTCAAAACGGATGAACGGGTTTTGTCGGCTTGAAGGCTTCACTTCTTCAAGTTGGATTTTGTCTAGCTGCTTCTGACGAGACGTCGCTTGTTTTGCTTTTGATGCGTTTGCAGAGAAGCGGCTTACGAACGTTTGAAGCTCGGCCATTTGTGCTTTCTTCTTCGCGTTGTCAGCATGCAGACGGTCACGTGCCTGTTCAGCAGCGATCATGTATTCGTCGTAGTTACCGTGGAACAGACGTAGCTCACCGTAGTCTAGGTCAGCCATATGTGTACATACGGTGTTTAGGAAGTGACGGTCGTGCGAAATGATGATCATTGTGCAGTTACGTGCTAGTAGAATTTGCTCCAACCAAGCAATTGTATGCATGTCCAAGTTGTTGGTTGGTTCGTCTAGTAGCATGATTTCTGGTTCAGCAAACAGAACCTGAGCCAATAGTACACGTAGTTTTAGACCCGGTGCAATTTCGCTCATCAGACCGAAGTGTTGCGCTTCTGGGATACCCAGACCAAGCAGTAACTCACCAGCGCGAGCTTCAGCAGAGTAACCGTCCATCTCAGCGAATTCAGTTTCTAAGTCACCAACGCGCATACCGTCTTCGTCAGACATTTCAGGAAGTGCGTAGATACGATCACGCTCTTCTTTCACTGCCCAAAGTTCTTTGTGACCCATAATAACGGTGTCAACAACAGTGTATTTTTCGAACGCGAACTGATCCTGACCCAGTTTCGCCATACGCTCGTTAGGGTCTACAGAAACGTTACCACCAGATGGCTCAAGCTCACCACCTAAGATCTTCATGAATGTAGATTTACCACAACCATTTGCCCCAATAAGGCCGTAACGGTTGCCATTACCGAATTTGATAGAGATATTTTCAAATAATGGCTTATCGCCAAATTGCATGGTGATGTTTGCAGTTGTTAGCACGTGAAATTCCTAAGTAGTAAACAAGAAAAAAGTTGGCTCAACACCAACTTTTCAAACTGGCGCAATAGTAGCAGCTTTTGTGATAGACATCACCCCTCATTGAAGGCTTTTATTTCTACTCATTACGCGTTTTTGAAGCCCATTTTGCCACCAAATAGCATAAAGATTAGCTAACAGCAGGCACTGCAACTGGTGGAAATACTTTAAAAAATGCTGCTCGTGCGATAGGGCCGACCACGACAAATTGCAATGGCAAAGCAACCACAATATTTAACGCAAAAGTTTTTGCGTATGCCGCTAATAACGAGCCTTCATAGCCTTGTGCGATGGTTGCAATCAGCGACATCGCGGTACACATGAACAGAACCATCAAGCTAGAAATGAGCATAACTTTCTTAATAAACGGTGTTTGTTCAGTGGTCATTTTCTTCACCAAGCCTTTCACAATCGGTGCAACCACATACCAGTCAATGGCAAATGCTACGGCAAAAATGGCAACGAAAGTGATTGATGTTAAAGCACTAACGATATTCACATGCCCAGTGGCTGCGTGAAGGTAGGTATTGTAGGTGGTCATACCTAAAACCATTAAAAAACAAACCATTAATGAAAAAATAAAGTTCTCAAACTTGTTCTTACCCATGAATTCCTCAAATCTTATTGTCAACTTAATTGACAATAATGATAACTGCGACACATTTTTTGTCAACTAAATTGACAATTAAAATTCCCAGCAATACCATCGTCACTATTAGAGATATCAGCAGTGACAGATCAAATGGAATCCACCGACTTTCTAGAAACCCTTGGTATGATTGACTTAATCAGTGAAAAACATAAACAGCTGCGTCACACCACAATGAGTAAAATAGCGCAGCAACTCGATGATAAATTTTCTGAAATGGATATTTATTTGCTAAGCCTAAATCAACATACTTCGATGAGCTTGAGTGAATCAGCACGTTATATGAACATCAGCAGACAAGCGGTTCACAAACACGCCCAGTACCTCACATCTCTTGGATATATTGAAGTGACCACTTCTGAAGCCAATCGTAGAGATAAAATGGTGACACTGACTGACGCAGGTGAAGTGTTGGGAAGTAAAATTGCGGCAATAAAAGCGCAGTTGGAAGCTGAACTGGAAAAAGAGTTAGGAAGCGAAAACTATCAAAAGATCATTGGATTGTTTCGCTCCCAGTGGCATTTACCTTCCTAATCGAAATTCCTTAGATAATAAACTGACTAAGGAAAATGCCGTTTAAGCAAAGCACTTCTGAATAAACTGAGCCGCTAACATCGCACCTTCCGAAGAGATGGTATGCACAGTGTTAGGCTCATAGCTTTGCTCAACACTAACGTTCAATTCGCTCAGTATTTTGGCGGCATTTTGGCTTTCAGACCAAGGAATAACCGTATCGCTCTTACCGTGAATCAACAGCACAGGTGTTGCAAGACTTGGCTCATAAGGTTGTGGTGAAGAAAGACGACCGGAAAACGCCACTAATCCCGCCAATGGGAATCTCGCACTCACCAAAGCATCCAATGACATGATTGAACCTTGTGAGAAACCAACAAACACAACTTTGTCTTTGGTTGCATCGATATTGTGTTCAGCGAACAGACCTTTAATCGTCTCATCGAATGCTTTTCTAGCTTCAACTATGCGTTGTGGGCGATTCTGCGCAGTCACGCCAATCAGGCTAAACCACTGATAACCGACACTGGCTTGATCAAAAGCGAACGGAGCATTCGGTGAAAGAAACAGAGTATCAGGCAAAATTGGCTGCCAGAAATCCCCTAATGCACTTAAATCTTCACCATTACTTCCTACCCCATGGAGCAGAATAACTACTTGCTTAGACATTTGATTAACCCTTAAAACTGACTGATGTTTCAATCATAACTTAAAATGTTTTGATGATTATGTAGTGTTTATATGAATGATTAACAACACTGTGAAGATAAAAGTACTCTGTCTTCTTTATCTTTGTTCTTCTCTGTCTTCTTTATCTTTGTTCTTCTCTGTCTTCTTTATCTTTGTTCTTCTCTGTCTTCTTTATCTTTGTTCTTCTCTGACTTCGAACACTAAACACCTCGGGAAGCGTGTTTAAGATCGTCAACCAGAAAGTCTAAAAAGGCTTTATGCAACTTAGGTTGATAGTGTCTTGAAGCATAAAGAGCCCAGATGCCAAATTGATTGACGTGATACTCATCCAGCACGGTTGTAAGCAAACCAGACTCAATATAATCGCGAACATCTGGCACAGGAAGGCAACATAAACCGCGACTACTCAAGGTTGCTTTAAGCAAAATAGTAGTGTCATTAACGGTGTAGTTACTTTTGACCTTCACACTGAGCCCATTTTTGGCGTTGCCTTTGTCCGTAAAACTCCACACCTGACCGAGCTTCTTGTGCACCAGACAATTGTGTTGAGTCAGATCTTGCGGTTCGCGAATTGGCTCATGGGTGTTGATGTATTCGGGCGTCGCGCAAATCACTGAGGGGAAATCCGCCAGTCGGCGACCAATCAGCTGATCGGGAAGTCGGTTTCCGCCTTCGATAGCAATATCAACCCCCTCTTTAATCGCATCAACCGGTTTATCAAAAATATGCAGTTCAATGGAAACATTTGGATGACGCTCTAAAAAGCGTTCTACACTTTGCGCCAAGTAGAGTTGCCCAAATGAGATACTGCTTGCCAGCGCGATTTTGCCTTCTAAAGCACTATGTTGGTGTTGCGCTACGTGATAGAGCATCTCACTCTGCTTTAAAATCTCACGACAGAAAGGCACGAGTTCCTCGCCATTTGAAGTCAGAACTAAATTGCGGGTTGAGCGATACAGAAGCTTAACGCCCAAAGATTCTTCCAAAGCGTTTATGTGACGTGTCGCCATCGAGCGAGAGATATCCAGCTTGGATGCAGCAGCCGTCAAACTTTTATCATCGACCACAGCAACAAATACTTCCATCGATTTCAGCCTGTCCATTCCCTCTCCATATGTTCGATATGTGCAACAATCTATTGACTGATACCATGTTTATTCAGCCACATCAATCATTCATACTCGCAGCCAATTGCTTAGAAACAATAAAGACAATCAATATCAACATGTACCGATAGGAGTATGAATGATGATAGTCGGTCCTGTGTTGAACAGTTGTGCGATTATATTAGGCGGAATCATTGGCGCATCTTTAGCGAAATACATTCCGAAAAGACTTGAAAAAGGGTTACCAGCCACCTTTGCGCTCTCGTCTATAGCGATTGGTATTACCATGATAATTAAGGTTCACGATGTCACCGTCGTCGTCATGGCATTTATTCTCGGTACAGCGTTAGGTGAACTCATTTTTCTTGAATCGGGTATTGGTAAAGCAGCGACTTACATTCAAAGCAAATTTGAACGCTTTCTGCCATTACCTAGAGGATTAACCAAACTCGATTTCACCATGCAGTTTACCGCCCTAATCGTGTTATTTGGCGCTAGTGGTTTGGGTGTGATTGGTGCCATGACCGAAGGCTTAAACGGTGATTATCAGCTACTGGTGGTGAAATCCCTGATGGACTTCGTCACTGCCATGATCTTCGCCATTACATTAGGTCCCAGCATTGTGCTGATTGCCATCGTACAATTCACCGTTCAAGTGGCATTATTTTTGGTTGCGAAATCGATCATGCCGTATATGGATGCTGAGGTGTACGCCAACTTCGCGGCAATTGGAGGCATCATCATGCTAGCGGTAGGTCTGCGTATTGCCAAAATCATGAATTTTGCGGTGGTGAACTTCTTACCGGCTCTGTTCTTGGTCGTCCCATTTACCTATTTGTGGCGCCACTTTATGTAGTAGAACCCCTTATAGACACCACTGATTTTATCTAAATTGGCTTATATCAAAGACGATGAGAAAAGGCTCTTTTATGCTGATGCAAATTCCATCTTTTGAATTCAGCTATGAGCCAGCCAGACATACTCAAAACCATCGCGAGTTTTACCTCTATCGAGCAGGCTCTCGACCATTTTGAAATCGAGTTTGATAGCCGTTTTATCAATGAATATCGAATGCAGGTAACAAAGATATTTAACGGCTATTTGATCATGCAAAAACCCGATGACTGGTTTGCAGCAAGGCGGGCTTTGAAAAATGCCTACTGTAAAGTTCAGCGAGGTAGATTAGATCCACATACTCGCTCAGCCTGCCGAGGCTGTACCTCTTGTCAACGCCGATAATGCTCGTTTTCGTTTCGCAGCGCTAACCTCCCATATAAAGCCTCTATTCCGTATTTCATTTACATTGTAAATCACAGTTTTATCCCGCTAGCGCATATCAGTATTGAGCATTTCTTTTGAAGCTGATTGAATGGATGGGAATCTGCGTAAGGAAATACTATGTCTGACAAACTCTCTACCTCTGCATTGGCCAAACTGCGTAACATCGATGCAAAGCAGCTATTTTCCGATCTTTCTAAAGCGGGCTATCTCAGTCGTCACGAAGGACAGTGGTTGCTCACCGATCTCGGTGCAAAGTTTGGTGGTGAGTATGTTGAACATGCAAAGTTCGGCAAGTTTGTCGTCTGGCCGGAAAACTTGCTGATTGATCTTGTGGCGACCGGTGGCAATACCTTAACGGCGACCCAAGTTGGGGATTATTTCAAACTCAATCCTAAGAAAATCAATCAGCTCTTTAGCGAACTCGGTTGGATTAATAAACAAGAGGATGGCTGGATTGCGACCCCTTCAGGTATCCGCGTAGGTGCAAAACAACGTGAAGATAAGCAGTCTCAGCAGAAGTTCGTCGTCTGGCATGATTCGATTCGCCACAACCTCCATATGCGTCAGTCTGTGGTTGAGTTTTTAGGGCAAGATGCACAGACACAAGCAACCGATAAGTCCTATTCCAACTTCCGTCAAAAGTTCGAAGCCAAACACCGAACTCTGGACGGACATTACGTCCGTTCAACTGGCGAATTGCTGATTGATAACTGGCTTTACCTAGCAGGAGTGATGCATGCCTATCAGCGGCCCCTCCCTATTGAAGAAGACGTTATGAGTGACTTTTATCTTCCGACTGGCAAAGTCTACATTCAGTATTGGGGAACGGATAACGGAGAGCTCTCCCAGAAAGAGCAAGATAAAACTCGCCAACTCTATGCAGAGCATGAGTTTAATTTAATTGAGATTTCGGCTGAGGAAGTTCATCAGTTAGATGACATTTTGCCCGAGAGACTGCGTCAGTTTGGTATCAAAGCTTATTAATAGCCTGTTTATCAGGAACGGTTTATTGCGAGATCTGCTTTGATACCAAACCTATATTGGGAATTAATGGCGACCGTATCTCGCGCCATACGCCACTTCTTTTGGCACAATAGTTTGACCAATCGGCGCCAGAGAAATCACAGCCAATTTTAGATGCTGTAACGCGAACGGAATGCCAATAATAGTCACGAAACACGCGACTGCGGAAAGCACGTGGCCAATCGCTAACCAGATACCTGCTAGCAAGAACCAAATAACGTTGCCAATTTTGCCCCAAATGCCCGTACCCACATCGTCTCTGAATGTGAGTTCATTGCGATATACCGCTTCTTTGCCAAACGGGAAGAATGAGAAAGTGCCGATGACAAAGCACGCACGTCCCCATGGAATACCAATCAAACTGACGAACGCAATCAAACCAACCAGCCACCACGCCAGTCCCATAAAGACGCCGCCACATAAAAACCAAATAATATTTCCGATCGTTCTCATTAAAACCTCTGACTTGAGACGTTAATAGCAATGCCCCTGTGTCCATGCAAATGAGGGGAAAAATCACCCTGTTTAAACAAGCGATGGCTGAGTAAACGGCTCATATAAAACTAAAGAAACCTCAGATCTTCAACGCTGAGATGGCTAATGCTACTAAACCATGACTTAAAAGACTTTCTGCTAGCGCCAAAATCAGCGTTTTCCCATGAGGTTTGTTGAAAGAGTATTAGTGAAACTTCCTTAACAGGAGATGAACACTAAAAACTCCCAAGCAGATTGAGCTTGTTGTTACATAAAACTGCGCCAAATCGCTGTTGTGCCACTGATCAAACACAGCGCCAGAGCACCTAAGCGTATTTTCTCTTTCGGCAGAGCATGAGTCGTTTTACGCGCCAAAACATAGCCTAACCAAGCTGCTGGTAACAGAGGAAGGCTCAACATCAGATGATGGCTGTTTAAGAATCCTGCTGGCACTTGAATCGCCAGTGAGATAACCGAACTGAACAAGAAGAAAGCAGATAGATTTCCGCGTAACTGGTTCGCTTCTTGATGCTGAAGAAGAAGCGCCATTGGTGGACCACCGATAGAGCTGCTAGTACCAAAGAAGCCAGAGAAGAAACCAGCCACCACCATACGCCCCGGTGTCGGTTCAATACGATATGGCAGCAAGCTTACAATAACGGCAAACCACACCAACAAACCAAGCCATAACGCCAGAATGTCGCTCGACACCATCACCAACATTACGCCACCAGCGATAGAGCCGGGTACTCGCCCTATAAGTGCCATTTTCAATCCGCCAATCGAAATGTCCGAACGTAACTTAATGGCATTCAGCAGCGAAATAAACAGAGCACAAATAACGATAGGTGCAGGAACATAATCAGGAGAAATAGAGAATAGAAGTGGCGCTGCAACTATAGCTAACCCAAATCCTATTGCCGTTTGAACATACGAACCAACAAATATCAGAAACATTGCAATAAGAGTGGTACTACTTAAATATTCCATCGTGCTGCCTTAAAAGACCAAAATAGGGAGATTTTTTCCTTTGGTAAGATCGATTGACCTCATAGATGGTGCATTCTTACACAATCTGGTGATTTTGTAGAGCCACACTTTGATTTCATTAATACGCTCACAAGCAAGGGTTCATAAGTCGGCGCATTCCTACACATAAACCACTGTTATGTAAAAACGACGTAAGAACCCGTCAGAGGTTTGTCAGAACCCAACTGGACTGATGTCTTTTCATACTGGCTTTGGCTTAAATCCGCCCTCCAATTTATAGAGGTGCCACACCAATGAAGACAACACCATTACTGATATCGATGTCAGCTCTTGCTACTGCAAGCTTGATTTCGGCTACTGCAACAGCAGCCGGCTTTCAGGTCAATGAGCACTCGGCGACAGGTCTTGGTCGTGCTTTTTCAGGTGATGCTGTTATCGGTGATAACGCTTCGGTACTCAGTCGCAACGCAGCAGCAATGACGCTGTTTAAACGCGATGCCATGTCTATGGGGTTGACTTATGTTCGTCCAGATTCGACGGTTAAAGATGCGCAATACCATTCAGCGCAAATTGGTGGAAATGTACATGCCGTCAATAATGGCACTGTCCTCCGTCCAGACTTATCTCTTGAGATCACACCTTACGCGACCTCAACCGTCACCGATGTCGATGATGTTGAAGGTATCGGCAAGCAAGCTGTGGTACCTAATATTTATTACATTCATCGCCTGAGTGATGATTGGTATCTTGGCCTAGCCGCCTATTCCAACTTCGGTACTGATATTGAATTCGAACCAGACTATGCGGCTGCCGTATTTGGTGGCACTACCAAGGTCACCAGTATGAATGCTGGGATAAGTTTGGCGTATAAAATGAATGACCATCTGAGTTTTGGTGGTGGTATCGATGTGATCTACGGTATCGGTACTCTTTATCGCGATATGGGATTAGAGCTGTGTTTGAGCGCAACTGTTCCTGGCTCTGGTACTTCCGAGCGATGCAGCGGTGTTCAAGGCAATGCACTGAGTGTTGAAGCTTCGGGCGTGGGCGTGGGCGCTAACGTCGGCATGATGTACGAAGTGAATGAAAATCACCGCTTTGGCTTGAGCTATAAATACAGCCCAGAGATAGAAGCACAAGGCGACATTCACTATGTCGGCCAAACGCTCGATACGTTATATCTAGCCTTGCCAGATATCGCTGAGTTCTCCGGTTATCATCGTGTGCTACCTCAAGTTGCTCTGCATTATTCCGTACAATGGATCAGTTGGTCTAAATTCGATGCACTCAAAGCCGATGATATGGCACTGAAAGAGTTTGAATGGCAGGACTCTTATCACTACTCGCTGGGTGCAACTTGGTACGCCACGGATAACTGGACGCTACGCACTGGTTACATGTTTGACAAAACTCCGGTTGATCAATTGGCATCTATCTCTATTCCAGACTCAAACCGACAGTGGCTATCAGCAGGTGCAACCTATCATTGGTCAGCCAACACCAGTATTGATTTCGGTATGACGTATCTGATTGGTGAAGATGTAGAAATCACTGAATATTTGGAAGAACATGTATCACTTCCTCGTGTAGAAGCAACCACACGTTCTGACGCAGTATTATTTGCGATGCAGTTCAGCCACAGCTTCTGATAGCTAAGTTCTGATAGCTAAGCTATATACTCAAACTACGTGGAGTTGCAGCTAACACAGCTGCGGCTTCAAGTCGGAAGAGTATAATTAAAACAGCTTTTCAATTGATAGAATTGCTCTACAATAGCGCCTCTTCCGAACTCATCCGAACTTAAAAAGCAGGCATTTTTTTCATGTCGAATACGATTACGAGATCCATTTTATTATTGATTCTCGCAAACTTAGTGGCGTCGTTTTCCGATGTTTCACTAAAAATACTCAATGGCGAAGTACCTACTTTCCAATACGTATTTATTCGCCAATTTATTGGTACATTGATACTGCTGCCTTTCTGGTTGAGATTACCTAAAGAACAACGTCAACAAGGGCGTTGTAAAGTCGCATTCACTCGAGCTCAGCTCATCCTGCTCGGCAGTGCTTGTGCGATGATCACCATTACTTACATTCCACTAGCGACCGCGAACGCGATTTTCTATGTTGGTCCAATTCTGATGCTGCCACTTTCCGTGTTCTTACTCGGCGAGAAGCCAGCTATGAAACAGATCATTGCTACCATTATCGGTTTTATCGGCGTGTTAGTGGTTTTACGTCCTGAGCAGTTCCATTGGGCAGGTATTGCAGGCTTAGGTTGTGCTCTGTCGATGGGTTTGGGAAACATCTTGATTCGCCGCTTGCCATCGAATCAGCCACTGGTCAGCACTTTATTTTGGACCAACGTAATGACGCTACCGCTCGCGTTAATCCTCGCGATTCCAGGCTGGTCTGCTATTTCTTGGACACACCTTGGTTGGATTGTGATTATTAACCTCTTGGTTCTGGCTTGGCACGCACTAGTAGTAATGGCTTACAAGAAGGTTGAGGCTAACCGTATTGCACTTGCAGAATACTCAGGTTTGGTGTTCGTGACATGGTTCGGCATCATGTGGTTTGACGAAATACCAGACATGCTAACCGCGATTGGTATTTTGCTGATTGTGGTACCTATGATGCCTGTGAAATGGTCGAAACTGTTTAGAATAAAGCAAAAGGCAGAACCAGTAGCTGCCGAAAACAGCTAAAAGCAATAACAGTGATAAGCCAACACAAAGCAATCACCACAGCGCTGATTTAGAAGTGACAACTGAGAACAGACAACAAAAAGCGAGCTAATAAGCTCGCTTTTTTTATTCGTTTTTCATTTTTCGCGAACAAGATTACTTGTCTTGATTCTCTTGCTCTTCCTTCTGACGCTTGTGCTTCGGCACATAGTTCAGAATAGAAATAGGCACAGGTTTACGAGGTTGGAACCCTTCCACTTCGCGACGCTCAATCAAGTGACCTAAACGGCTCTCAATCATGCAAAGGTTCTTGAAGTTATCTTTCGATACAAAGGAAATCGCTTCACCACTTGCGTTCGCACGACCAGTACGGCCAATGCGGTGCACATACTCATCTGCTGGGAATGGCAAATCATAGTTCACCACGCGAGAAAGCTCTTCAATATCGATACCGCGCGCAGCCACACCCGTCGCTACTAGGTACTTAATCTTGCCGTTTTTGAAATCTTCCAGTAAGCGCGTACGCACTTCCTGACTACGACCACTGTGGAATGCTTCAGCGGCGATTTCACGCTTTTCTAGCTGTGATACCAACTTCGCTGCACCGTGTTTTGTCTCGATGAAGATCAAAGCCTGATCCCACTGATTTTCTTTAATCAGATGGCTGAGTAGTGCTGATTTCATGTCTTTATCGACGGTAATCAACCACTGTTCAATGTTGGACTTCGAAGCCTGATTCGCCGCAATTGAAATTTCATACGGATCGTTAACGGCTGTTTTTGCAAGGTCACGAACCTTATGAGACAGTGTCGCAGAGAAAAGTAGGCACTGAGCATCGGTTGGAACACGGTCAATGATCTTGTTGATAGACTCGATAAAGCCCATGTCTAACATACGGTCAGCTTCATCCAGCACCAGCATTTCGATCTCTTCGAAATACACTGCGCGCTGACCATACATATCAAGTAGACGTCCCGGTGTCGCCACCAGCACATCCACGCCATCAATCAACGCCTGTTTTTGCGCCTTTTCGTCTACACCGCCGTACATCGCAAGCGAAGTGAGCTCAGTAAACTGACCGTACTCTTTGACTTTTTCGGCTACCTGAATTGCCAGCTCGCGAGTTGGAACCAGAATCAGTGCACGAACACGTTTTTTCTTCTGTGTTTTTCCGCGCTGTAATTTTTCCAGAATCGGCAGAACAAAACTGGCGGTTTTACCCGTACCCGTTTGTGCTGCGGCAATTAAATCCTGCCCTTGCAAAATCACTGGGATGGCTTTGGTTTGAATAGATGTAGGTTTTTGATACCCAAGATCCGCCACTGCTTTCGACAGTGCTTCACTCAATCCTAGTTTTGCAAATGACATGAATCGACTCTGAAAAGATTAATTTACGAAAAAGATAGAACAGCTTTTGAACCTTTGCTCTAAGCCGCTCAAAATTGAGCCGCGAATTCTAACATGAAGTTAAATAAGAAGAGACATAAAAGAACTTAACGGTGGCTGCTTTCTTGGTTAAACACTCAAATAAAACCAAGACCAGACTGCCTGTAAGCCTGCGTAATGTGGGAACGCACCAGCCACCGTTAAGAAACTGGTATTCAAATACTTTAATTTAGCTAAGTAATTCGGCAGTGAACACAAACACGCATAAACCCTTCCATGGGGCTCTAGCGTGCCATCCTTGGCACTCAAGGTTTGCTTATCACTACCCAATTACTCTGTCACCGATAATGAGTTAAAGACCCATTTCAGAAGTTAACTGCTCAACCCACCCTGCGATGCGTTGCTCGGTCATACTTGCTTGGTTGTCTTTGTCGAGAACTAAACCCACAAAGTCATCACCATCAACCGCATTTGAAGCGTTGAACTCGTAACCTTCCGTTGGCCAGAATCCAACCATCTCAGCGCCGCAGTTCGCAACGTAATCATAGAGTTCACCAAGAGCATCGACGAACTCATTGCTGTAGCTCACTTGATCACCTAAGCCATATAGCGCAACTTTCTTGCCTGTCAGATCCATATCGGAAAAGTTAGGAAGAAACTCTTCCCAGCTCTCCTCTTGGCAATCCACTGACAAGCCCGGAAGCTGACCTTGGCCTAATGTCGGCGTACCGAGAATCAAACATTCGTAGCTGGTGAACTCTTCCACATCGACTCGGTTGATGTTCTTTGGTTTATCCGCAATTTCATCACCCAGTTGCTTTTGAATCAGCTTCGCCATTTTGCGAGTGCTACCTGTATCGGTACCAAAAAAAATGCCTACTTTAGCCATACATCACTCCTTTGAAAAATATGTCCTGACCATTCCTAAATCGTTTCAGTGACATCGATTGACCTTTATCTGTAGTGCAATCGCCGTTCCTAACTTGGGTCTATTAAATTCAATAGGTTATAAACATCGTAAAACGTACAAACGACAAATTGTCACAAAGCCGACATCAATCGTCGTCATCATCGTCGTCCTCGGGTTTCCATATCAGAGGTCGATAAATTTCCACTCGGTCACCATTTTTCAACGGTGCATCGAGAGTGGTGATCTTGCCAAATATGCCAACCTTCTGGCTGTCGAGTTCAATAGTCGGATACATTTCTAAGATCTTCGAACCATGAATGGCAGTTAAAACGGTCGCCTGTTCATCCACCGTCACGGGAAGCCACACTTGCTCGGTTGGCAAAGCATAAACAACGCTTACTTTCATCCTTGCTCTCCTTGCATATCCAGTTTCTCAAGGCGATTGCTTTCTAAAACCGCAAGCAGTTTCTGCTTCAAAGCCAGAACCAAGCCCAATGCGAGAAAACCGCCGGGCGGAAGGATTACCAGCAACAAACCGTGATAATCAGGAATGACGGTGGTTTCCAAAAACGAAAAACTCTTGCCGAGTAACAAGCTCGCATTACTAAACAAAGTGCCGCTACCAACCACTTCCCGAATACCGCCAAGTACGGTTAGCACCCAAGTAAAACCTAAGCCCATGAACACACCGTCAATAATGGAAGGCACTAAGGGAGAGCGACTGGCATAGGACTCAACCCGTCCCAAAATTGCGCAGTTGGTTACGATGAGCGGAATAAAAAGCCCCAGCACTTTATGCAGTGGATGCAGATAGGCGTTGAGTACAGCATCGATAACAGTCACAAGAGTCGCGATGATGATAACGTTCACGGGGATCCGAACCGCTTTACTTATCACGCCTTTTGCTAGGGAATTGAGAGCATTCGAGAGCACCATCACCACCATAGTCGCTATCCCCAAACCTAAACCGTTGGTGGCACTGCTGGTAACCGCCAGCAGTGGACATAACGCTAATGACTGACTGAGGATAATGTTGTTACTCCAAAGCCCTTGCTGAATGATATTTTTGTACTCACCATTTGACTTATTGCTTGAAGAACAATCACTCATGGTTTGCCTCCTGCTCTTGTGCTAATGCGAGTAGCGCTTTATGGACACCCTTCACCACACTGCGTGGCGTGATAGTCGCGCCACTGAACTGATCAAAATCACCGCCATCTTTTTTCACTGCCCAAAGCGGTGTGTTTTCTAGTGAACGTTTGGCAAAACTCAAAATCCATGAGCTTTTCGCTAATTCGATTTTGTCCCCCAGCCCCGGCGTTTCGCTGTGGCTGATGATCCGAACTCCGAGAATTTCGCCTTGTGGTGTAGTTCCTACCAAATAGCTAATAGGACCGCTGTAACCATCTTGCACGCCACGAATAACCCAGCTGATCACTTCGTGTTGGCTGTTCTCAACCGCAAATAAATCAAACTGTGAACCTTGATACTCAATGACTTTTTCGCTGGCAAACACATCGTTGCTGTACTCCTGCCCCGCCAGTACTTCGCTCAGAAGCGCATTCTGATCTTCTGCGATACGCTGTTCAATCAAAGGCTGGGTAATCCACTGAGTCAGCACCAAAAATATGGCGGCCAGACCGCATGTCACCGCAAGCAAACCTGCTTGGTAGCCAACTTGTTCTTTCCATTTTTCAATCTGCTCCATCATGACGATTTCTCCACCGCAGGATGACGACCAAACACATTCGGACGCATGTAGTAATCAATGAGCGGACTGGCAGCATTCATCATCAATACCGCAAACGCCACACCCTCGGGATAGCTACCAAATGTTCGAATTAACCAGACTAAGAATCCGCAACCCAATCCATACAGCATCTGACCGCGAACACTGGTTGGTGATGTAACGAGATCGGTCGCGATATAGAACGCGCCGAGCATAGCGCCACCACTGGTCCATTGAACCCAAAACGGAAGGTAGCTCTCTGGAGAGATAAAATGCGCCACCAGTGCAGGTGCGCCCAGCCCTAACATAAAACTGGTTGGAATTGCCCAATGAATAATGCGGCGATAGAGCAGATACAAACCGCCAAGCAAGATAAACAGAGCGTTAGTTTCACCGAAACTGCCTGATTGCTTACCCAGCAACAGGTCAATAAATACGATAGGTTCGGTACGCTCGGTACTCAGAGCGGTCGCGGAAGTGACACCATCAAAATGAAACCAAGCATCGGGTACTGAAACCAAGTTATGGCTTAAATCAATGGGAGTTGGGTCTGCCCAAAGCGTCATTTCCACAGGGAAACAGACCAACAACATCACACGCGCTAACATCGCTGGATTGAAAAGGTTTTGCCCTAATCCACCATAGATATGTTTACCCAAAGCGATAGCAAAAACAGCACCAAATACCCCAAGCATGACCGGAAAAGTGGGTGGCAAACTCATCGTCAGTAATATGCCAGTAAGTAACGCCGACCCGTCCATACAAGCAATTGGGTTCTTTTTCATCGCCATCAAGCATAGCCACTCAGCAACTACAGCAGCTAAACAAGTTGCAAGCATTAGCACTACGCTGTTTAAACCAAACTGAAAGAAGCCAAAAATGCAGGCTGGCAGCAAGGTCAAAATCACGGTGTACATGATGCGAGTGCTGGAGTTCGCATTGTGGGCAAATGGCCCTATCGCAGCGTCATACTTAATCATGCTTGCTCCTCCTTCGCTTGTCGTTGAGGTCTGGGTGGTCTTGCTGGGCGAACGGGTTTGTCAGAAACCAATGAGATGCTTTCTTCAACCACTTCAGCACTCTGATTTCTCGCTGGACGAGCCGGTCTTGTTGGACGCTGAGGTTTTAATGCCACCTCATTTACTACAGCCTCAGCTGATACAGACTCGTTTTGCTCAACACTTGGAACTCGGCTAGGTCTTGGCGGTCTCGCTGGGCATTGGTTCACTGACGCTTGTGCCTCAGCACTAGGTACAGGTGTGATGCTAGAAGCATTACCTTGGTTAGAAACAGAAGCTTGGTTAGAAATACGGCTTTGTTCAATGCCTGCGCGAGCAGCTCTTGCTGGACGTGCAGGTCTGCCCGTTTTATCCGCCGCCATATCTGCAATGACAGTTTCTGAAACGGCAGCAACACGAGCAGTTCGAGAAGGACGTGGTGTCGATTTCGCAGCAGCAACAGCAAGCGCCTCTTGTTCTAAGCGTTGCTTGCGAGCTTCATTGAGCGCTTTCACTTGCGCTGATTTTCTCTCTTGCTGAGCGTTAGAATTAATCACTCCTTTGGCGTGCATAAAATACTGCACTAAAGGAATCGAAGATGGGCAAACATAGCTGCACGCACCACAAGACAAACAGTTTTGTACACCAAGTTCTTGAGTGCGTTTGAAATCAGAAACTCGTGTGTACGCGGCCATCTGAAACGGCATTAGATTCATCGGACATGCACGAACACATTGACCACAACGAATACACTCCTGATGTTTGTATTCATCGATCACTTCATCTTCTGTCAGAGCTAGAATGCCACCGACCGTTTTATCTATCGCGGCCTGAAGTGACGGGATCACTTGCCCCATCATCGGTCCACCAAAGATCAAGCGTTCGGTACTGTCACTTAACCCGCCACAATAGTTGATCACATCATTGACGGGTGTGCCAATGGGTATATCTATGTTGCATGGCTGATCAATACCTTTGCCCGAAACCGTCACGATGCGCGAAACCAAAGGTCGTTCAAAACGCACCGCATGATACACAGCGCGAGCGGTCGCAATGTTGTTAACCAGAATGCCGATTTGAGTCGATAATCCACCCGCTGGCACTTCATGACCAGTGAGGGTTTTGATCATGTGCTTTTCTGAACCCATAGGGTAAACACTTGGCACCAGACGGATCTCAACATCCGGTTCGGCATTCGCCGCATGGAACATCTCATCAAAAGCATCGCGCTTGTTGTCTTCAATACCGACGATGGCTTTTTTTGCACCGCTTGCGGTCATCATTAGCTTTATGCCGGCAATGATTTCAGCCGGATACGACTGCATAGTGAGATCATCACAGGTGAGATAGGGTTCGCACTCGCCACCGTTAATGATGAGCGTCTCCACATTCGCTTTGCGTGCAAACATCAATTTGGCGGCGGTTGGAAAACCTGCACCACCCAAACCAACAATCCCCGCTTCTTTTACTCGCTCGATAATTGTTTCAGGGTCGAGGTTAGTGATACTGCCACTGGATGCTGGTTTTCCCCATTGGCGATCTTCGTTTGCACGAATGATGATGGTATCACACTTCACTTTGGCAGGATGGGTAGTCAAATGCTCAGTAATCGCTGTCACAATGCCATTCACTGGCGAATGAACCGGAGCCACCATATCGGTATGCCCGACTGCAATTTTCTGACCGCGATAGACGTGTTCCCCCACAGCCACCAGCGATTTTAAACGTGCGCCATTGCGTAATTGCAAAGGCAAGAAAACATTACGCGGCCAGAAGCCAGTATCAATTTTCTTATCACTGGTTAACTCTTTATAAGCTTTTGGATGGATCCCACCACGAAACGGATGGCCGCTTAAACTCAACATAATCTACTCCTACACCGCGACCGGTAATGTTGGTTTTGGCCAGTACCAACTCGCTGCATCTGGCTGAACTTCAACCATAGATAAACAGCCTTGAGAACAGGCTTTCTGACATAACTGACATCCGGTACACACATCCTTGATAACCGTATGCAGTTGTTTTGGAGCACCGACAATGGCATCAAATGGGCACGCTTTATAGCAGCGGTTACACCCAGTGCACTGGCTTTCTGCGATGTACGCCACCAACGGCTTGTCTTGATCAGCAACATCAATAGATACACCCAGCATCTCAGCAACTGACACTGCCAAGTTCGATCCGCCCGGAGGACACGCATTCGGATTGAGTTCACCTGCCACCATTTTTTCAGCCGCTTGTCGGCAACCCGCTTCACCACATTGCCCACATTGACCTCCGGGCAAAATAGCTTCAATTTGGTCAACCAGTGGATTGCTCTCTACGCGAAACAAAATGGCTGCATAACCGAGCGCGATACCCAGTAAAGCCCCCAGACAGACAAAAAACACTAAAGCTATGATTAACATCGACAGTCCTCCTTGACCGCACCTTATTTGACTTCTACCTAGTTTGACCTCTAGCTTCTTTGACCTATAGCCTACTGAACAACTAGTCAGCGTTGTCGCTTACCTAAGCCATTCCTGAAAAGCCCATAAAAGCCATCGATAGAAACCCTGCGGTAATAAATGCGATGGGTGTACCTTTGAATGCTGCGGGAACACGGCTGAGTACCAGCTGGCTACGTAACCCCGCGAACAAAGTAATCACAATTAAGAAACCCGCTGCCGAACCGACACTGAACATCAAAGTATCGATAAAAGAGAGATCATCCTGAACTGCGAGCAGCGCAACACCGAATACCGCACAGTTAGTGGTGATCAGCGGAAGATAGACACCCAAAGCCTGATACAGAGCGGGGAAACTTTTCTTTACGTACAACTCGGTAAACTGAACCACAGCAGCGATGACAAGAATGAACGCGATAATACGCATGAATTCGAGCCCCAGAGGGCGCAAAATATAAAACTCCAGCAGCCAAGTTGAGACCGTCGCGATGGTAAGTACGAATGTGGTCGCCACCCCCATTCCCACAGCGCTACTGATCTTGCTCGATACCCCCATGAACGGACACAGACCGAGAAACTTAGCCAATACCACGTTGTTCACGAACGCGGCACTGAGCAAAATAATCAATCCTTCAGACATAACTTCATTCCTTTTCTACTAGGGTTAGACCAGGGTCAATTGACCTTTCCCTAGCTTGGTGCATACGTTATGCCAGCCGTCTTTTTTGCACTAAATTGAATCGCACAGCCCTGAAAATACAGATGTTAACGCGCGATTAAGCGCTATTCTCAAGCCCACTTTTGCTTTGTCAGGAAGGTGACAAAGTTCAAAATTTCTCTTTCGTTTGTCTTAAATCAAACAAGGAGGTGTTAGCTGAGCCCAACCATTCCCATGCTTTTTATATGGAATAAGAAATGCATTGTTGCCTATGACGAACGACCAAACAGAGCAAAGGATGGCACTTATGGGACAAGTAGACACACTCTTAGAAGGCGCAACTCCGCCTATTTTCGATTATCAAGCATTTGAACAAATCGTCTCGCATGCGCCAGTCGCGATTAGCATCACCGACCACAAAGGCACTATTCTGTTTGTTAACCAAACATTCTCGGATATCACTGGCTACAGTTTTAGTGAACTCATCGGCAGAAACTCTTCTCTTCTTTCTTACAAAGCCACACCAAGAAGCGTGTACGAAAACTTATGGAAAACCATATCGGAAGGGAATCACTGGCAAGGACAGTTGGTTAACCGCAAAAAATGTGGCGAAGCTTATATTGCTGAAATCTCTATCTCTCGACTATCACACCCTCATGGCGAAGTCTGTTACTACGCGATTCATAAAGACATTACCGAGCGTCACCAACTCATAACCGAACAGAAAAACCAATTTACGATGTTTCAGGCAGTGCTTAACGCCGCACCTATCGCCATCGCACTTGTTGATAGCTCACACCGTGTTCTGTTTAGTAATCAGAAGTTCAGTAATATTGAAAAGAGCATTGGACAGTCTCCGATTGATGCACTGCTCAACAGTTTACTCAACGATTACGGGCATGACTCAGTCGCAGATTTTCTTGGCAAAAAAGACAATCGCTATAAAGGGGTATATATCGAATCCAATGAACCCGTTCGTGAACGTTGGTTTGAGTACGCCTTGGTGAAAACACCTGTAGCAGCCAGCAGTGTGGATTCCTACTTCCTACCTGAAGATGACGACTATACCGTTATCGCAATTTCAGAAAGAACCCGTGAAAAACAACTGGTGGAAGAGCGCCGCATTAACGCCATGAAACTGATGGCGCGCGATAACAAATACGTGCATGCCATGCAGGAAGCTCTAATGGGTACGCTTCATCAATTGCAAGGTCCATTCAACATGATTGAATCGGCGGTACGTATTCTTAAACGTACCAACCCCGCTTGCCCTGGCTTAGTGGCGATGGATGAAGCGATGGATACTGCATTAGATGCAATGCAAGACATCAAACTAGCGATTCCTGAACGCACCAGCGAAGCGTTTCAGCCGGTTAATCTCAATCAGGTCATTCGAGATGTCAGTGACATCAGCACCGATGAACTACTCAAGTCATCGTCTAACTTGGAACTGATTCTGGCGCCTCGTCTTTCAACCATTAACGGTATGTCACACCGCTTGATTCTGGCACTGAAACAGTTGATTGATAATTCAATTGATGCGATTCAGGCGGCGAAAACCAGCGACCGAACCATCATCATCTGCTCTTACGAAAGTGACGGTGAAATTAAGGTGATTGTCGAAGACAGTGGCATTGGTATTGAAGAGTCGCAACGACTCAAAATTTTCCAACCGTTCTTCAGCACCAAACCAAAACACCAAACTGGCTGCCGAGGCATCGGGCTTTCGATTGTGCAGCAGGTTCTGAATGAACACTCAGCCACCATTAATGTCAGCAATAGTGAGCGCTTACGTGGCGCACACATCTGTCTTACTTTTCCCATCAGCCAATGGTGATCGACTATGACAGACGAAATGACTTTATTGAACTTGGAACGTCGGTTACTGGCGGCCATGTACAAGATTTCCAGTGTGCTGAATACCAGCCTCAACTATGTGGAGTCGTCCGATAAAATCCTGCAAGTGCTGCACGATGAGTGCGCTTTGCAATGCGGTATGTTAACGATACTCGACAGTACACGAGACATATTGCTGATCAAATCGGTTCACTCTCCACAACCTAACTCAGCAGCGCAACACAAGCAGGTGTCTTATAAAATCGGCGAAGGATTGGTGGGCGAAGTCCTGCGCCAAGGCAGCTCCATCGTGCTGCACAATCTTGGCAGCGACCAACGCTTTGCGGACAAGCTGGCACTGTATGATTACGAAAAACCGTTTATCTGCGTCCCTTTGAAAGATGCCAATGGCAAAGTGATTGGCGCTTTGTCTGCTCAGCCACCGAAGTTTGTGGAAGGCTTCATCACCCTGCAAACCAACTTCCTGAACATGATTGCCAACCTAATCGCTAAAAACGTTCAGTTGGCATACAAGGTGGAGATACATCAACAGCAATTGGTGGATGAGCGCGACAACTTAAGACGTAAAGTTCGCAACAACTACAGCTTTCGCAATCTGGTTGGACATACCAAATCCATGCGCCAGATCTTCGAGCAGATCCGACTGGTCTCGCGTTGGGATTCTACCGTGCTTATTCGTGGTGAATCCGGTACGGGTAAAGAGCTGGTTGCCAACGCTATTCACTACAATTCACCAAGAGCCAGCTTGCCCTTTGTAAAACTGAACTGTGCAGCTTTGCCAGACAACTTGCTTGAATCAGAACTATTTGGGCACGAAAAAGGCGCGTTTACGGGAGCAGTGAAGCAGCGCAAAGGTCGATTTGAAATGGCGGACAACGGCACGATATTCCTCGATGAAATCGGTGAAACCAGCCCTGCGTTTCAAGCAAAGCTGCTGCGAGTTTTACAGGAGAAAGAGTTTGAACGTGTGGGTGGAACCACCACCATTTCGGTTAACGTGCGCATCATCGCAGCCACTAACCGTTACCTTGAGCAAGAAGTGGCGCAAGGCAATTTCCGTGAGGATCTTTACTATCGCCTCAACGTCATGCCTATGTATTTGCCACCACTGCGTGAACGTCTGCAAGATATACCTGAACTTGCTGAGCACATGATCCAGAACCTGAGTAAAGCGCAGCAACGTAAACTGACACTGAGCGACGAAGCGATTCGTTTGATGATGTCGCACCCTTGGCCGGGTAACGTGCGAGAACTTGAAAACACTCTCGAGCGAGCGTCGGTACTGTGTGAATCAGGGGTTATTGGCCCAGAACTCATCACGCTGAACAAGTCGCAACCTGTTTTCCAAACTCCTGCGCATCAAACGGGCAACTACTTTTCGCAAAATAACCTTGCTCCTAACAATCACAATCAAAGCAATTTTTCTCAAAACAATCATTCCCCAATGAATCCCGCGCATCCTGCTTCACCCAATGGAGCATCAATGCCGGACTATCCTCATTCATCCCAAGAAATGCCAACGGGAGATGAGCGAGACATGGTGATTGATGCACTTGAGCGGTCAGGTTGGGTGAAAGCGAAAGCGGCACGATTGCTTAATATGACACCTCGTCAAATTGCCTATCGTATTCAGATTATGAACATAGAAATGAAACAGATATAGCAATGAAGCAGATTTAGGCAGGAGTGAACACTCATAGATAAAAACAGCCTCTTGGCTAACAAGACATTAGCGAACAGCACATTAACGAACAACAACTGGGAACGTTTGTCTGCTTTCAGACATTGTGGCAGACAAACCGCCCCAACCACTCACCTAACCCTTTGAATATAAGCATCTTTACATCGGAACGAAGCTTGCAGAGCAACCGTATCGTTTGATTTAAGCAGTAAACAAGAGGTAGACATGGAAAGTCATTCTCGCTCTGTAGGGCCGCAACATTCAGCCCAAGATAAGGTGCACCATTTCTTCACCAAACAGGTACAGGAAAAAATTCAGCAGCACCCTTGTTACTCCAAAGAAGCACACCAGTATGCTCGGATGCATCTGCCTGTAGCGCCAGCCTGTAATATTCAGTGCAACTACTGTAACCGCAAATACGATTGTAGCAACGAGTCCCGTCCCGGAGTCGTTTCAAGAGTGATGGACAGTAGTGGCGCCCTAAGACAATTCAACGCAATTAAAAAGCGAGCACCGAACTTAACCGTGGCGGGAATTGCGGGGCCGGGTGATGCATTAGCCAACCCCAAAGCGACCTTCGCAACCCTTCGTTTATTAAAACAAGCTCAGCCCGATGTTCAGTTGTGTATTTCAACCAATGGCTTGGCTTTGGCCGATCATGTGGAGCAACTGGCAGAAGTGGGCGTTCACCATCTCACTATCACCATAAACACCGTAGACCCTGAAGTGGGTGAGAAAATCTACCCTTGGATCTATTTCAATCATCAACGCTTACGCGGCAGAGAAGCAGCGCAAACCTTAATTGAGAGGCAGTTGATTGGTCTTGAAATGGCTGCTCTAGCGGGCATATTAGTGAAGGTAAATACTGTACTGATTCCCGGTATCAATGACCATCACGTGGCGGCGGTCTCTGAAGAAGTCAAAAAACGTGGCGCGCTGCTTCACAACATCATGCCTTTGATTTCAGACCCAAGTCACGGCACCTATTTTGGTCTAAGTGGTCAACGGGGGCCAACCGAAGAAGAGGTCGCACTTGCCCGTGAGCAGTGTGGCGGTCACATGCCACAAATGACTCACTGCCAACAATGCCGAGCCGATGCAGTAGGCATGTTAGGCAACGGTGAATCCCCTTGTTCCAGTGCTTCCCAATCGAATGAGCACGATCAGGCGAATATGAGCAAACCGCCGACCAAGAATAAATTCCGTGTCGCGATTGCCAGTGATGGTAGCGGCAGTGAGCACATTCAGCTTCATTTTGGTCATGCGACATGTTTTGAAATTTACCTGTTCAGTGAGGAATCACAGCAGTTTCTCTATCAGGAAACTCGTCATGTTGAGTTGTACTGTAACGGCAAAGATGACTGCGACGATGGCGGTGACGTAGATAAACAAGCTATGATTCAATCCATCGCTGACTGCCAAATGGTACTGAGTGCCCGAATGGGTATTACCCCATGGCGTGAGCTAGAGAAACTCGGCGTTGAGCCAAATGTTGACTTCGCTTTTCAGCCAGTAGCAACAAGCTTGCAAACTATTGCAAAGGATCTGATTACCAATCAAAACGGGGAGGCTGATTATGAGCTTTGTCATCAGCAATAAATGTGTCGGCTGTCATGCGTGTATGGTTGTATGCCCAAATCAAGCCGTATACCCGGATGCGGATCTCGCCAATCAATTTCACATCCATCCTAAAAGGTGTGATGAATGCTCTGCCCATTACGATAATCCACAATGTGCCAGCATCTGCCCTGTGGAAGAAGCCATTCTTGATAGCGCACGAAACCCACTAAACCCGGTAGGCAGTTTGATGCCCGCAATACTTGAGAGCCAAAAACTAACGCAAACTTTCGGGTCAAAATATGATGGATAAAGTCATCCAAGAGTATTGGCAACCCATATTAGAGAGTTATCAACGGGGCGAAACTGCCCTGCCTCTCTACATGGGTTTAAACCAGAACGGATACGAGACTCTATTGTTAGCCATGGGCTTAGAATCCGTTACTCTTCCGCTAGAGGTGGAATCGAAACTCCAGCTACGATTGGAGCTGCTCAATATGCGAATCGGTGAGTTGGAGGAACTTGAAAGGCTTTTGGTTGAGTCGCTCGAACCATCAATTGCGTTTGGTAACGAAATGGTCACAGTGTTAGCCAGCGCTTGTTTAGGTAACCAACATTTATGGCGAGACTTAGGCATGCCGGAACGCCCTCGCCTTACTGCTCTGTTTCGAGACTACTTTCCATCACTTCATGTCAGCAATAATAAAAACATGCGTTGGAAACGCTTCTTGTATCGCCAATTGTGTGAAAACGGAGGCGACTACGTGTGCCGCTCACCAAGCTGCGAAGAGTGTGCAAGTTATTTCGAGTGTTTTGAAACTCCATAAGCACTAGCCAAGCAATCGAATCGGGTCATTAGGACAGTGAATCATTTGCAACTCAGGAAACATGCGATAAATCTTATACGCTGTTGCTTTTGCCAGTCGAGCGGTAAAGTGGATCTGGTACCCAAAGCCCCACTTCACACTCATACTGGCTCCATTGTCTGCTTGAGCATCGCAATGAGGGTTAATTCTAAGCACCACAGCTTGACCTGGAAACTCAATAGTTAGCATGTTTGTATTAATCATGAAATTGCCATCTTCGGTGCGATAAAACTCAAAATCACCGTTTTTCGAAACCACGTGCTGACAAGTTCGCGCCATTTCATCATCCACCGTTGCAATTCAGAGTATGCAATATTATGCGTCATCAGCATATGGGTTAATGATTTAACTCATCATCAAACACAAACAGGAAAGCACCTACACATCAGCGGGAAAACTCTTATTGAAGTCACTTAAGCCAATCAAAAAGAGCTCAAGTTATGACGGAAACAAGTTAAAAATACTTCTCCAGCCATAGCTCTTAACGCTGAATAGATCCATAATTCGCACACTCGTGAGCGCGTAGTGCTCTCTTCAAGAAACCAGAAATAGAAAAACAGTAATGACAACAGAGTCGACAGCCATTATTGGACTGCATAACCCTAAGAACCCAACCAATGTGGGCGCAGTATTACGCGCAGCAGGTTGCTATAACGCTTCGCAAGTTCGTTACAACGGAACACGCTACAATCGTGCAGCGAAATTCCAAACCGATACCAAAGATGCTCACGAAAGAATTGGCTTAGTGGAAATGGAAGATCTCACCTCGGCACTGGCTGAAGATGTCGAGATCGTCTGTGTGGAGCTGGCACTAGGCGCAGTGCCTCTTCCTCACTTCACTCACCCAGAAAAAGCAATATACGTATTTGGTCCAGAAGATGGTTCTCTTCCGCAAGAAGTTGTCGATACAGCCCATCATGTAGTCTATGTACCAACCACAGGTTGTATGAACCTTGCTGCGACTGTAAACGTGGTGCTGTATGACCGCATGGCCAAAAGCATGGGCAACATCGATCACCACCAGCAGGTGTTAGAAAACCGCGATAACAAGAACAGACTGATAGTAAAAGACTCTGTTTAGGCTTTAACTAGCAACTATTGAAGCGGTCTATCGTCCTGTTTTCCGAAGCTGTTCTACTTGCGATTCAAAAAGGGCTTTGACCTTTTTATTGTTCGTTTTGGCGATGGAAATCCACTGTAGACCAGTTTCATCAGTGTGCTCGAACTCCACTTGCAGTTCGTATTTTCTTATCGTGGCAAACGCCAAAATCCCCCCAATGAGAATCGATACGGGTCCTGCATAATTTCCAAAATAGTTAGGTGTCACGAACCAAACCACGCTCGAAAAAATCATGCCAAAAACAACAAGTCTAAGTGCATGATCTTTGATTGTGTTCGATTTAACTCGCGAGAGTTTAATTTGAGATAACGGATATTTGTTGTTATTAAATCGCAGTGTGGTGCCACTGATTTGGAAACTACTCTCGGTGATCATTTCATTCTCCAGCGATTGAAACCGCGACATCATCTTACACATGCAACTCTGTGCAAACCTAAAAAAGCACTAAATGACAACGATGAGAAATAAGTTAGAGTTTAGTGGCTTTTTACTGACATGTTGAATAACTCACGACCAAAAATCAGCAAATTGCTTATTTAATAACAGAGGGATAAACGCTAGACTCATCAATGCTAGTGCTCTATTTTTCTCTATAAATTCCAATTATCTATTCAACTCAGGTATGGCACCTTAGGAACCGTGAATGACAAATCCGTTACGTACTTTCACAGCTTTATATAGCACCACACTGCTTACCGTATTAGCGAGTGGCTTACTCACCACCTACTTAGGTCTGCGACTTTCAGCGATGCAAGTTCCAGAACTATGGATTGGTGGCATGATGTCAGCCTATTACGCAGGACTAGTAGCAGGTTCTAAGATTGGTCATCGTTTGGTTGCTCAGGTAGGCCACATTAGAGCTTTTGTAGCCAGTGCAGGTATAGTGACTGCGTCCGCACTTGGACATGCGTTGGTGGATGACTTATCCATCTGGATCGTGCTGCGATTGATTGTTGGTATTGGCATGATGTGTCAATACATGGTCTTAGAAAGCTGGCTGAATGAGCAAGCAGACAACAGCCAGCGTGGTGCCGTATTTGCGAGCTATATGATTGTGTCCTATTTAGGCTTGATCCTAGGTCAAGGTGCGATCAGCTTGTATCCTGACCTAGGTTTGGAACCTTTATTACTTATCGCTATCTGTTTTGCTTTATGTATCGTGCCCATTTCACTGACAAGACGTATTCACCCTGAACCGTTAGTCCCAGCACCTTTGCACATAACGTATTACTGGAAAAAGGCGCCTCAAGCCATGACCACTGTCGCCATAGGCAGTATGATCGTCGGATCTTTTTATGGTCTTGCGCCCGCCTATACTAGTAACCTGGGTATGCACCCGGAAGAAGTGGCGAGATACATGACCACCACTATTCTGGCTGGTCTATTGGCGCAATGGCCGATGGGTAAGCTTTCCGACATGATTTCTCGTAGCACCCTGATTCGAATTAACTGTGTGTTACTCGGCGTTTTAACCTTGGCAATTGCCTTTGTACCTCATCAGTCCCATTCCGCTTTAGTGATGACCTTTCTATTTGGTATTTTGGGGTTCACGCTCTATCCACTCGCGACCGCTTTAGCGAATTCTCGCGTTGAGCAAAATGAGAGAGTGGGCTTATCTGCAACAATTTTGCTGACCTTCGGCCTAGGTGCCAGTATCGGCCCTCTTATTGCTTCCACCATCATGCAATGGTTTGGCAATGAGATGCTTTACGGCTTTATGTCGGCTTGTACCCTAGTGATGTTTGTTCGTCTGCAATACATCAATTCGCAGCAAAAAGCCGAAGTACCAGTTTCCGAAGACTACATTATGGCAACGGGTGACTTGGTATCCTCGCCTCTTGCTGTCGCACTTGACCCACGTGTTGATATTGAAACCGTTCAGGAAGAGATGACCCCTTCTTATGAGCCTGAAGAAGACGAAGATGATAGCGATTACGAAGACGATGAAATTGAGGGTGACCATGATGACATCGTGATCATCAATTCTGATATTAATGATGAGCGAGCTCAATCGTAACTCATACCATCCTAGATAAAAATATGATCAGACTCTGAGCATCGGTGAGCAGCGAATGGGCGTCAAACGCAAACGCGCATTCACTGATCAGGAAATTTTCCAGAATGGTATCAATTAGCAGAAGATTGGGGAAATGACAGTAATATTATACTGCCATTAGAACAAGTAATCGTAATTATCTATCTCTTACTGTTGTAACAGTAGAACTAATACTAAAATTACTAACCCGGCTACCTAGAGTGTAGCTATCAGGGTCGATATATAATCCATTGTACAAGTCGGAATAACTACCAATACTGCCCCCATTGTAGAGTGAATAGGTTTTCCCTGTTTCCAAATTAGGGGTTCCTAATAGTACTGCTGTTGCCGATTCCGGCATAGTGAAAGCAAAAACTGGATTTCCAGAACTGTCTGTTATAGCCAATAATCCTGAACTAATACGACTTAGAGAAAGCGTATTTTGTGTTGTAGCAGATGCTGTTGGACTACTACTGCTACCGCCATAACCAACAAAGATGCCTCCAGTAATAGCAAACGTATTATTGTCAGAATCAAAAGCACCTTCCGGCGAAGTGGCACCACCAGCCACGATAACGCCCCCATTTATCGCAAGAGTCCCGTTAGAATCTATCGCATCATTGTCACTAGATACTGCGTATAAATAACCATCGTTAATAACAATAGAATTTCCAGCATTCAGAGCATCATCCGTAGTCTGAACACTTATGCTTCCACCATTTATGGTCAGAATGGATTTTGCCTCAATTCCCTCAGGGGATAAGTCATCACTTGGCGTACCGGTTGTGACAATAGTAATGGTACCTCCATTAACAGTAACCCTTGGATCTGGATCATCATCTGTTGTGGTTGTATCTCCATCTTCATCACCTTCCCAAGATGCAGTGATCGCCTTATCATAGCTCTCTATGGTCAAAGTGCCGTTATTAATCGCAATAAAGCCTATTGGGTCAGTATCATCTTCTTTCCCTTCGACTTTTATCCCTTTACCCAGTGCTGTCGTAATTGTCAGCTCACCATCATCCAGAATAAAAGCATCGTTTGCTCGAATACCATCTTTTTTCTCAGCAGTTAAATACAATGTTCCATCGGTGATACGCACATAATCGTCACTGCAAATAGCATGCTTTTTAGCTGCTGTAACATCTAAACTACCTGCACCACTGAAAATTAACTGACCTTCACTGAAAAATGTTGCTTTAAGATCCATATCAGAACCATCCGTCAGATAACGATCACTCCACGTGCTTGTATCACTTAAAAAGTTCTGAGTCCCATCGACCAGTTCAATAAAAGCACGTTGACTGGATTGGATATTGATTGCAGGACCATCTGTACTACTTATCGTGACTCCATTAAGTGACAACTTAAAATCACCTTCACTGTAAATAGTTAACGTTTTGGTAAAATCACTGCCGGTATATATTGCATACTCAACCAGAATACCATCACCTAATTGATCGTCTGTTAAGCTAGAATCGATAGTAATACCATAATCATCTTCGCTAACCGTAATAACAGTGGCACCATCAAAACTAAATGAACTAATGCCCTCAGATGTCGTTAGGTCTAATAAAGTACTTTTGTTGTCAATATCAAGACTATCTAAATAAATATTAATCACTTGGTAGCTCAGACCATCAATACTGTCTGTGCTGTATGCTCCAGTATCAATATCCCACACTGAAGAGTTATCAGAGCTACTATCTACACTATCGCTAGTATTTGAACTACTGCTAACATCCTCGCTTTGGCATCCTTGTAAACTTCCAAACGACACCAACATCCAGCACGCCAACATAACGAGCGGTCTTTTATTCATGTGATGAACACTCCATTGTTTTAGAACCTTGTAAAGTACAAAAAATAATGATGCGACTTGTTAAGCCAAGCAATACTCAATTTTGGAAAATAATCGTTGTAAAACATTACAGTAAATTAAAACGTTGGTTTAAAACGAGATCTGTGTTTGAAGCTCAGGAGGTATTTGAGTAAGATCCACGCACCATGAATTAGCGAGAAACTCAGCGTGGCAAAGCGTACTCCGGTTATCCAAATCACTTCTTACGGCATTTACACCAATTGGGACGCAAAATCCAAAGACCTACCTAAGATCAAAGAGTTTACTCAGGAGGTCATCGCCGAAGAAGGCGTGGAATTTGGCTTCACAGTCAATATTAAAAAAGCCAAAGGCAAGCTGCTTGAGTTTTGTATCTATCATCCCGGCATCATTAATAAAAAGGGCAAAGTGCTTGAGCCTTTTGATGGTGAAGTATACGTGCGCAGTGACGACTGGAACTTTTATTTAGGCGACACCGTTCAGTTGCTATGCCCGATTAACGGATTGGAAAGTAACTTAGGCGAATGGCGTATGGTGATGGAAATGGAAGGTAAAACTATAGCTGAGAAGAAGTTTAAAGTAGTGGCGCGCGATGAAGGTCAATTCTGGAAACATAGAGGCTTCTGATTTTGTACCAGCAGTACGTCAGACCGTCTAGTCCAACGTACTTACTAGGTTTAATCGTCATCATTCGAATAGAATAAACCGTATTCTGAGCCAGTTAAACGATGATTAATTGGCATTGAATGTTTGAAAAGTAGCCTTGTAGCGATGATGAATGTTCCGTGCACACCAAATAGTCTAATTCCTGTGAATCCAAGAACGGATAGGACGCTAACGCTTCCACTTTGTCATCGGTACACAATACAGCAAGTGCACCTGAGCGGGTAACAACCGAGCGTTTGAACTCACGGTCTTGATAGTGAATGGCACTAAAGCCCACTTCCGATGACCATGCGCACACACCAAGAAAACTTAAATCGAATCGAAACTTATTGATCGACTCCACAGCGGTAATATCGATCGCCCCACCTACTGAATAATCCAGTTCACCACCAATTAAGATAGTTTTGATGGTCTTTCGCTCCAATAAACGTGAAGCAATAGCCGGACTGTTGGTCACTACCGTCAAATCCAAGTTATCCGGTAGTACACTCGCTAACAACATATGAGTACTGCTGGCATCCAAGAATATCAACTGCCCTTTTTTGACCAGTTTCAACGCCGCTAGGGCTAACGCTTGTTTCTCAGAATTTCGGTTTGTTAATCGCTCTTCCTGAGTACCGCTTGGGGGAGCAAAAGATAATGCGCCGCCATGAATTCGCTTACACAGCCCTTCATCGGCAAGAAAACGAAGATCTCGGCGAATTGTCGCTTCCGTCGTTCCAAGCTGTGTGGCAAGTTCCGTAGCCATCACTTTACTGCGCGAATTCAACAAATTAAGAATGAGCTGATGTCGTTCTTCTGGGGAGTATTTATCCATTGTCACCGATTTCTTGTTTAACGATTTTTCATAGGATACTCGAACATTATAAATGTTCATATGTGTACGTTTTGAATATTTGTCCTAGAGCGCTATCTGAATAATTCTGTTCGCAGACACTTACTCGAACGATTCACCAATTTGGCAAGTTCAGCACACTTACACTTTCGATTGCAGAGACAAAAACTGCAATATGGTGTGCATTACGCCATCTTCATCATTGGAGCGAGTGATGTAGTTAGCAGCGGCTTTGGTTTCTTCAAAAGCATTACGCATAGCAAAGCTAAAGTGAGCGCGCTCCATCAGTTCGATGTCATTGAAACCATCACCAAACACCATGGTCTCCGCTTGCGTCACATTAAGAATTTCTTGTAAACGCTCTACCGTCGTACCCTTATGCACGCCAGCGTTGGCAATATCAATCCAAGCGGCTTCCGACACCACAATATAAGCCTTTTCATCAAACGGTGAAAGCTGAGGACGCAGAGCTGGGCACTGCTTGTTTTCATCATAAACCGTGATTTTTACGAAATCTGACTCTATCTCTTGATAGCTTTCCACCAGCTTCACGTTCGCGTAGGAACGCCTTACAAGATCGCGTAAATGCTCAGGGGTATCTTTCTTAATCGCCGCAAATTCAGGTGTGCAAGCAATCACGATATGTGAACCTGCTATTGCCTCGAGCTGTTGGATAATATCTCGACCTAACTTATTGTTTAGCAATGATTGGTAGATGTATTCACCCTGATATTTAATGCGTGTTGCACTGTCGCCGAGTATCCAAAATTTTTTGCTTTCTTCGCCTAGTAACTCTTCTACTCGCTCCACTTGCTTACCTGTACAAGGCGCAAAGTGAACACCTTGTTGACCCATTTTTGCAACCACATTTTTAAACAAGTCTCGGTTGTAGTCACCTTGGCTATTTAAAAACGTTCCGTCCATATCCGTAATAATCAACTTAATCATTGTAACCCCCTTGAATTGACATTTCTCTGCTGCAATCTAACAGCTCCTCAAAATGAACACAATCGAAAATTATTTTTCAATTTATGTTTATTTAAGTTCATTTTGGTTTTTATTTGTGTATCCTATTTGCTTCAAGTGCCTATCTTTCCAATCAAACAATCACGACAGGGAGTAAGTATGCTGTCAGCAATGATCATCAAGCGTGGCGATATCGATAGAATCGCAACACGTTCAATGTTTTTCGGAGCCGGTTTCATTACCGCAGCTTGGGCAGCCATCATTCCATTTGTGAAAACCAACGTTCAAATCAGCGATGGCATCATGGGTTTGCTTCTCCTCTCTCTTGGGATTGGAGCGCTCGTCGGTATGCCAGCAGCCGGTTTTTATACCAGTAAGTACGGCTGTAAACGTGTATTGCTTATTTCGGTATTGGGCTTTTCGTTGTTGTTTCCGACACTGCTGTTTGCCAACTCGATAGTGACATTGTCAATGCTGCTGGTCTGTTTTGGCATGTGTCTTGGCATTACTGACTGTGCGATGAACATTCAAGCCGTGATAGTTGAAAAAGAGGCAAACAAACCTCTTATGTCTGGTTTCCATGGTTTCTACAGCTTAGGTGGTATGACTGGCGCAATCGTACTCACCTCGATATTGTCTGCAGGTTTAGCGGTTTCACTCGCCTGCTTACTGACGTCACTGTTCGTTTTGCTGCTTTTGACTATCAATAAGTCCGGTTTGCGCTCTGACACTTCACAAGAGCAAGGTCCTTACTTTGCTATCCCAAAAGGTCCTGTGTTTTTCATTGGTGTGGTCTGTTTTGTGTTTTTCTTATCCGAAGGCACTGTGCTCGATTGGAGTGGTATCTTTCTAAGTGAATATAGAAATATTCCGGCTACGTCTGCGGGAATGGGTGTTGCCTGCTTTTCGGTAACCATGACGATTGGGCGTCTGCTGGGAGATAAAGCGGTAAGCATAATCGGCGCGAAGAGAATGATTGTGTTGGGTTCATCCGTAGCAATCATAGGATTTCTGGTCAGCTTGTCATTCAACCACTGGCAAAGTGCGCTAGTTGGCTATGCGCTTATCGGTATTGGCTGCTCCAACATAGTTCCGATTATGTTTTCTGCCACAGGTAAACAAACTACTATGCCAGAGTCACTCGCTGTGACCGCGGTGTCCACATTAGGTTATGTGGGTGTTTTGGCTGGTCCCGCCTTGGTCGGTTTTGGCGCAGAACTTTATGGTCTTATTAATGCTCTTTACGTTATCGTGGGACTGATTTTCATCGCGGTACTATTGAGCTTCAAGATCCGAGTATAAGTTGCATCTATGTTGACCTCAGCTTCTATTGTTCACGTAAGTGAAAAATGGAAGCTGAAATGAATAGGCAAGCATGAGAATATAGTTGTCACCCTCTCTGATAAGAACAACAAAATGCTCAATATTCTGTCAATTACCGGACCGATTTATCTCTCAATACTGCTTGGGCTGCTGGCTACCCGACAGGGCATTTTCAGCAAGAGTGAACTGCAAATATTCGGCAAGTTTGTGCTCAAATTTGCTCTCCCAGCACTGGTGTTCAATTCGCTGGCACAACGTCCATTTGCAGAGATATTGAACGTTACTTATCTCGCTACTTATCTTTTCGCATCACTGTTCACACTGGCAGTGGGTTACTTTGTTTCCATCTACGTTTTAAAAGAAAATAAACAGGCTTCGACATTCAATGCCATGGGTGTGTCTTGCGCAAACAGTGGCTTCATCGGCTTTCCAATTCTGCTTCTTATCGCCCCAGATATTGCCGGTGTTGCTTTTGCACTGCACGTTATCGTCGAAAATCTGGTCATGATTCCTCTGATACTAATTATGGCAGAGCGAAACAACTCAACTGAAAAAGTGACACTTGGTAAAACGCTGGGTGGATTAGCAAAGAACCCTCTGATGATCGCTCTGGTTGCAGGCACTTGTGTTTCTATGTCGCAGATTCCACTGCCTCAAGCCATTACGCGAACGGTCGACCTGTTTTCCAAAACAAGCAGCGCGCTTTCGCTGTTCATCATCGGCGGAACTCTGACTGGGCTTTCGATAAAAGGGATGAGACACAAAATATTTCCCGTGGTAATAGGCAAACTCGTTCTGCATCCGCTAGCCGTGATCATGGTTCTTTGGCTATTGATGCAACTTGAATTTCCAACTCTGGATTCAGAATTGCATCGCGCCATCATTATCAGCGCCGCAATTCCAATGATGGGAACTTACACCATTCTTGCCCAAGCTTACGGGCAAGACCAAACCGCCTCCGCCATCATGTTAGCCGCGACTATGATGTCCTTCTTTACGTTAAGCGGTTTGCTGGCAATTCTTTAATAGCTTAAAGGGCAACAACAGCTTCATATTCGATCAGTAGATCAGGGTGAATAAGTTGAGATATTTCCACCAGAGAACACGCAGGAAGATTGCCTTCATAGAATTGAAATAGCTCTTGGCGGATAGTGGCTAACATAGTGATGTCTTTTACAAAGATGGTTACTTTGACGATATCGCTTCTCGAGCGTTTCTCTAGTTCAAGTATGGTTAGAACTTGGTTTAAGATTTCTTGGGTTTGGGCACAGATATCCGAAGACTGAGCATGCGTTCCGTAGGCGGTTAATCCAGAGATATAAAGTGTTTGATTGTGTTTCGTAGCATGAACATACGGCCCAACAATTTGAGGTAACTGTTCGTAATTAATCCTTTCTACCACGTGTATTTCCTTAACTCATTAACTAGGTTAGAGCCGCACATCGCGGCTTCTTGCAGCGCTCATAATGCAATCTTTCTTAAATAAGCTCAAAGACTATTCCGCGTGGGCGACTAAACTTCCATTCAATGAAAAAGCCACAGTCCCTGATGAACTGTGGCTTTTAGTTCTACAACTTTAACAATGCTGCACTACTGCTTCTAATGATTACCAAGAATAGTTTAAAGAAGCATTAAACGAGCGACCTGGGTTGTAGTAGTTTGCCGTACCAGAACCTACCACATACTGCTTGTCCGTTAAGTTGTGTACGTTGAGTGACAGCTGAGCAGACTTCGAAATTCGATAGGCAAATGCCGCATCAAATAGCATTGCAGCTTCACTTTTCTTCGTGTTCGCCGCATCAAAGTAGTATGAGCCAACATAACGCGTACCTAAGCCAATATCCATGGTTTCAACTGGCAGTGTATAGTACCCCCAAACCGATGCACTGTGGTTTGGAACAGTTGCGAATTCATTGCCATCATACACTTCGCCTGAATAGCTATTACTACCGCGCACAACTTCAGACTTCATGTAGGAATACCCCCCCGTGACATTGAAGTTGTCTGTAATTTCTGCTTTCGCTTCCAAATCAAGACCACGAACACGAGTTTCACCAATGGTTTGTTGTTCTATAGTTCCATTATCCTGAACAATTGCCATAGTAACGTCATTCTTCTCAAGATCGTAAACCGCAGCCGAGAATAGTGCATTCATACTTGATGGCGCAAACTTCACCCCCACTTCCAGTTGTTCTCCTCGTTCTGGCTTAACACCAATACTTGGCGGAGCAACAGACTCTACCTGACTGATATAAGTTGACCACTCATCGCTAACCTTAATTGTAAAGGCTGCTCTGAACGATGTTTCTGAGAAATCGTCGCTAGAGTCAACACTGGTTAATACATTTCTGCTCGCTAAATCCATATAATCATGGCGAACACCTAACGTTAGGATATAGCGATCAAAAAATGCTAAGTTTTGCTGTAAGAAAATCGATTTGGTGGTTTCATCCTGATCGGTTTGACTATATGGTGCACCAATTGTTGGCATGCCACTGTATGTCGGATTATCAATATTGATACTGCTTAATGTACCATAAACAGATGCCGCCTGAGTCGATGCATCACGGTACTCCAAACCCACAAGACTACTGCTATCTACGCGCCCAAAACTCGCGTCATATTGCAGTATTGTGTTTCCAATTAGCTGTTCTGAGTCGGTATCTGTTCCAAAATAGTAACGGGAGATATCGCTACCCGTTCTTCCTTCGTAATCATACAAATAGACATAACCAAAATCGTCTTCTAGCTTGCTGTAACGCAAGTTACCGCTTAGAGAGATGCCATTGTCAAAATGATGAGCAATTTGAGCGGTAATGTTGGTGCGTTCTACATCGTGCTTGTTGTAGTCAGGTTCACCGTAGAATTGACTGCGGTCATATTCACGGTCTAATGGATAACCACCACTGTTCGGTGTGGTATCTCGACCAAGATAATCAACGATTAGAGTTGCCGTAGTCTGTACAGATGGTTGCCACGTAATACCTCCCATCACAAACTGAGAGTTGTCTTTTGAATGATCATATTCAAGCTCACTGTCTTTGATTTTGGTGGTGAAACGGTACGCGACGGTTTCAGATTCATTCAGTGTGTCGCCAAAATCCAAACCAATCTCTTTATTGTCGAATGAACCATACGAGACATAAGTATTTCCGAAGCGCTCAAATTTAGGTCTCTTGCTGACAAAGTTCACTGAACCACCCGGATCTGCTGGGCCAAACAGTGTTGAGTTTGCACCGCGAATCACTTCAACTCGCTCATACGCATAAGGATCTTCACGTACACCTCGCATCGAACCGAGTGTCATACCGTCGCGATAGGTTGTAGCCTGATAACCACGAATCATAAAGTAATCGTTACGATCATCAGAACCGTAATAATCGGTCACCAAACCCGGTGAATACTGCAAAATTTCTTCTGTCGTGGTGGCGTTGCGCTGGTTTATCTCTTTTTCCGTAATTACCGAAACTAACGCAGGCGTATCATGCACGTTGGTTGCAACCTTGCCACCAACCCACAGCTCTTCAGTAACCGTGGTATCAGCATCAGTTGCAATTGGCTGCCCATAAACCGTAATGGTGTTTACACGGTAAGCTTGGTCTTCTTGAACACTATCTTTAACTTCTGAATAAACAGAACCTGAATAAGAAAGAACAGGAACAAAACAAAGAAGTAAGTGCATCGCACTCCTACGTTCCTTACCACTTCTGATATTTTCCATTTTTTAATAATCCTATACTGCTAATTTTTATTGTTATTTCATACTATTGATAATGCAAACGATAATGCTTACTATTTGTAATAAATTAAATTGATATTAAGTTATCAACCGATGCCGAGAGAGAAATAGCCTGATGGAGCTACGCCACCTTAAATACTTTTTAGCTGTCGCTGAAACACAGAACATTCGCTTAGCGGCGCAGAAAGTACACGTTACCCAACCGGCTATATCAAGAAAAATCAAAGAATTAGAAACGGAACTTGGCGTACTATTGTTCGATCGTTTACCAAAAGGACTACGGCTAAATCGCGCAGGGAAAATCTATCAGAAGCAGTTAGGCGCCATAATTAGGCAAATTGATGACGCCAACGAGCGTGTGCGTCAGTTTACTCATACGGAATATGGTTCTCTGGCTTTAGGCGCTCCTGATTTTGTTCTGTGGGAAGGGCAAATCAATCAGTGCGTCAATCAGTTCCGTCATGACAACCATGATGTTGAACTGGAAGTCTATTCCGACACACCTATGGTGCTACTAAAACGGCTAGAGCTAGACCAAATCGATGGTGCCTTTCTTTATCATTTCGCAGAGTTGTCTTCGGAGTACTCGGTACAACCTATCGCACAGGACAAGTTAGTTCTCGCGTATCCTGCCAGTTGGGGAAAAACGCTATCACCTTCAGCCACGATTGAAGAACTTAATCTCTTGCCTTCAGTTCGGTTACCAAGAAGCGTTGACCCTTACTATTACGACTGGCAAGAAATCCTGTTCAATGAAATTGGCTGGTCACCAGAAGTGACCCAGTGGGCGCACGGCGAAAGCACCATGTTAGGTTTAGTAGCGGCGGGCAATGGGGTGGCTATTGTCAATGAACGACACTTTACCCGACCATCAAATATGCTTTGTTATACACCGCTGGATGTATTACCCCACACATCACCACTAAGCTTTGTATATAAAAATACTTCTGATAATCCGGCTCTGATGGAGTTTCTGCAGCTACTGTCCAACTAACTGTTGTCTTTGACGTATCCGCTATTTCAGCTTGTGCCGACCGATTGGAATCATCATAGGAATGTTCGAAACCGGATCGATAATGATGTGGTTGTTCAAACCAAATACCGCCTGAATGGTCTCATTGGTCAGCACGTTTGAAGGCTCACCGTGTGCGTGAACCTGTCCATTGATCATCGCCAGCAGATAGTCTGAATAGCGAGCCGCTAAGTTAAGATCATGCAAAACCATCACAATAGTGATCCCGCGCTGTAGATTCAGGTCCACCAACAAATCCAACACTTCCACTTGATGAGTCACGTCCAAAAATGTCGTCGGCTCATCAAGTAACAAGATGTCCGTCTCCTGCGCTAGCGCCATGGCAATCCACACACGCTGACGCTGCCCGCCTGACAGCTCATCAACTTCTCTGTCTATCAGGTCAGTAAGCTTTGTAACCTCCAAAGCATTAGCGACCGCTTCGTCATCTTTACTATTCCAACGAGACATTATGCCGTGATGCGGATGACGCCCACGACTGACAAGATCACCGACAGTAATCCCTTCTGGAGCTATCGGAGACTGAGGCAATAAACCCAAAGTGCGAGCTAATGCTCGTGTTGGGCTTTTATGTACCGATTTTCCATCAAGCAAAACTTGACCGTTTGAAGGCGTTAATAACCGAGATAGGGTTCTTAACAGTGTGGATTTACCACAGGCATTTGCCCCAACAATTGAAGTAATTTTTCCTGGAGCAATCTTAAGCGAGAGATCTTTTACTATCGTTTTTTCGCCATAACCAGCAGACAACTGCTCTACTACAAGTTCATGAGCTTTGGTCACAACGCTCCCCCTTTACGATTAACGCGAATAATTAAATAAATAAGATATGGAGCACCCAAAGCACCCGTGATAACCCCAACCGGATAGCGGCTTGGAAGAACAAATTGTCCGATGTAATCCCCAGCTAACACTAATACGGCACCGACCAGCGCAGCAGGAACGAGTAGAGATCCGTTAGAACCGACAATGCGAGCAGCGATAGGTCCGGAAAGAAAGGCGACAAATGCGATAGGTCCAGTAACGGCGGTTGCGACCGCAATCAAACCAACGGCACAGACAATAATGGTGATACGAGTGAAGGTGACGTTAACACCCAGCGCCGCAGCGGTATCGTCCCCCATTCTTAATGCTTCTAAAGACTTAGTTTGACTCAGCAGTAAGCCACCGAAGATAACCAGTGACACCAACAACGCTACACTTTGATCGAGTTGTACTGAATTGACACTTCCGGTTAACCAACGCATCGCTTCTTGTAAATCCCACGATGACGCTTGCGACAAAAGGTAAGCAATATAGCTTTCAATCATGGCTGAAACGCCAATACCGACCAAAATCAAACGCGTTCCCGCCACACCATTTTTATAAGCGAGCCCATAAACAGTTAGTGCAACGGCCAAACCTGCCAAAATGGAGATAACCGCAACGGCAGAGCCATCCATATTAAGAACGATGATTGCAAAAACTGCTGCAGCGCTCGCTCCAGAACTTACACCCACAATGTCTGGGCTGGCTAAAGGGTTACGCAACATGGTCTGAAATGCGACACCCGCTAAGCCAAAACTGATTCCAACTAGTAAGGAAATTACTGCTCTCGGTAATCGCAAATGCCCAACGGTAAAACTCGCGCCGGGAATATTCTCGCCTTGTAATACCTTCCAGACGATAGATGGTGGAATATAAGATTGCCCTAACACCAACGTTAAACACCAAGCTGACACCGCTAAAATGGTTAAACCGACAATGATTAGCGCCCAGCATCGCATACGTTGCTGACGAACTTTTTTCACCCTTTGCAAAAGAAATAATTCAGCGGACATCATAGTTCCCTAACTCGCTGACGACGTACTATCCAGATAAAAAATGGCGCACCAATAAACGCAGTTACTACGCCAACAGATAATTCACTCGGACGGGAAATGATTCGCCCAACAATATCTGCCAGTAGAAGCAGACTTGCACCACCTACCGCTGAGAAAGGCAACAACCAGCGATGATCTACACCCACCAATAGACGGCAGAAATGCGGCACAACTAAACCAACAAAGCCTATCGGCCCACAAATTGCCGTTGTCGCACCACAGAGCAGTATTGCGCCAACTCCAGCAGCACTTCGAGCTAGGACTACATTCTCACCCAAGCCTGCAGCCAGATCGTCCCCCAGTGCCAAACTGTTTAGTTTTCTCGCGGTTAACGTGGTAATCACTAAGCCAACGATCAAAAAAGGCAGCACAAGTACAATGGTTTCAAATGTCGCACCACCGACACCTCCTATCTGCCAAGAACGAACCCCACCCGCAATATCATTGCGTGGTAACACCACCGCAATAGTAAAACAGGATAAAGCCGCTGACGTTGCAGCGCCTGCTAACGCTAACTTAAGCGGTGTAGCTCCACCTCGCCCCATAGAGCCGATGGTGTAAACAAATGCGGCAGTCAGTGCTGCTCCTAGAATTGCCATCCAGACATAGGTTTGAATTTGATTCATTCCAAACCAAGCCAATCCGATGACAACAAAAAATGAAGCACCAATATTGACGCCAAGAATGCCAGGGTCTGCGAGCGGATTGCGAGTGACACCCTGCATCACAGTTCCCGCTAAACCTAAAGAAGCACCCGCAATCACTGCCAATACGGTGCGAGGAATACGCATAGCAACCGCGGCTTCACCTACGGTATTTAGGTTTCCTTGAATAGCACTGAAAATTTCAGCCCAAGATACTTCTCTCGTCCCTAACGCGACTGAGAGTAGAGACAAAAGAAACAAAACGATAAGTAAAGCAACGAGAGTCACTGAACGTGATAGTTCAAAACCCCACAGCGAAAACTGATTACTTTTGGAAATAGAATTACCTTTTGAAATAGAAGTGCTCATTGCGCTTTGCGTGCCGCCGCAGCCAACGCTTCAAGATAATCATCCAAAACCCAAGAGATGGATAACGGGGTCGGATTAGCAGCAGTGGCTAGCGGACCACTTCCAAGCATGACAATTGAACCATGTTTAACCGCATTCATTTTTGCCATCAGTGGATTATGCGAGAGTGGCTTCAGTAGCTCTTCTCCGCCATAGGTAACGAAGATATCGACATCGTTAAATGCGTCGATTTGTTCAATACTGGCTTCTCCAGAAAACTGTCCTGAACGACTCAAATTGCTAATACTTTGTGATGAGACGAGATTTAAGTCACTGAAGAATTTCACTCGCGTATCGTTGCCAGTGTAAAAGTGAATCACACTCAGATCCGTCGGATCTAAGTGGGTAATAAACATCGCGGACTTGCCATTCAGCTCTGGATATTGTGCCGCACGTGATGCTATATCTTGTTCAATAGTCGCAATCAGATTATCCCCTTCTTTCGACATCCCCATACCAGCACTGTTTATGCGGATCATACTTCTCCAGTCCGTAGACCAAGGTGCGTTGGGATATGCAACCACTGGTGCAATCATACTCAGCGTTTCGTAATCGGAGCGACTCAAACCTGAATACGCTGCAAGAATCACATCCGGTTGCGTCGCTGCAACTGCTTCAAAATCAATACCATCACCTTCATCAAATAGTGTTGGCGTTTGTGCACCTAACTTATCTAAGCGTGCTTTTACCCAAGGCAGCACACCATCTCCATCATCGTCACCGAATTTCGCCGCAGCGAAACCAACCGGTACTACGCCCAACGCAAGAGGTACTTCATGATTAGCCCAAGCAACCGTCGCAATTCGCTCTGGCTTTTGCTTGATGATCGTTGTGCCAAAAGCGTGCTGAATTTTAATGGGATACTTAACGCTATCGTCAGCCCAACTGATTGTGGTGGTTAAAGAGAAAACTAAAACGGTAAAAATGGCTTTGAGATTTAACATATGGTGGCTTCGATTTTGGCTTCAACTTTATAACAGCGGCATCTCGTCCGAGATGGCATTTGACTCTGTCCTATGAGTTAGAACATGATAATGCAAACTAATTTCAAATGACACTAAGTATCATTTACAAATAGTTTACGACTGATAACCAAAACGAAAGTATAAAAACAGAGAAAGTAAAATGACTCAAATAACGACACTGGAAGAACTAAGAGAGCTCTATAGCACACCTCATCCACTAGCTGTGGCTAAAGACATTAAACACATTGACCAGCACACTCGAACTTTCATTGAAAACAGCAGACTGTTTTTTCTTTCGTCTACTAATCAAGATGGATTTTTAGATATCTCTCCCCGCGGCGGTGATGCAGGGTTTGTCAAAGTTTTGGATGATAAAACACTGGCTTTCCCAGACAGCCCAGGCAACAACCGTTTAGATACCTTAACTAACCTCATCACCAATCCCAAAGTAGGCTTGCTGTTTGTAGTTTCTGGTATTGAAGATGTGGTACGGGTGAAAGGTACAGCCTCTATTCATATTGATGACGATATTCGAGATCTATGCCTTGACGGAAGAACCAAGCCAAAATTGGTGGTTAAAGTCACTATAGACTCACTGCTTTTCCACTGTCCTAAAGCACTGATGAAGGCCAAAATTTGGAACAACGAATCCTTTGTAGAACGAGAGTTTCTTCCTTCTCTGCTTAAGATTATTCAGGATCAACAAGTCGAAAAAGAACAGCGCGGTGACTAGATTTCACTCGGGCTTTATAGCTGCTCTATGGGAGTGAAATGCGCCCATAGAGCAAACATTCATCCAAGGCTATCTCAACAGGTGAGTAGTTTAGCTCACCGATCATTCCAATCGCCCTAACCAGTTCAACTAGAGTTAACTTACTGAGTGAGACAAAAAAGCGATTTAGTTAAGGTTCTGGTAAAGCTTCTCTTCTATCGCAGAGCAACGCGGGGTAAGATAGCCACGACCTTTAACTCGGAACTCTATTAAAGCTGACTAATCACATAGTTAGACTGAATCAAACGTTATGACAGAACCCAAAGTTACGCCTCAACAACCTAAAAAGAACCGCACCACTTTACAAGACGTAGCCGATGCGGTGGGCGTGACGAAAATGACCGTCTCTCGTTACATGAGAAACCCTGAATCGGTAGCGAAAAAGACACAAGAAAAAATAGCGGCTGTAATTGAAGAGTTGGGGTACATCGAAAACCGAGCTCCAGCTATGCTGTCTCGAGCTTCAAGCAATGCGATTGGTGTGTTGCTGCCTTCGCTTTCAAACCAGATTTTTGCCTCGTTCATGCAGGGGGTTGAAACCGTCACCAAAGCCAACGGTTATGAGACCTTACTAGCTCACTTTGGTTACGATGAACAAGAAGAAGAACGCAAAATCGCCTCACTTCTTTCTTATCAAGTGGACGGCTTAATTCTCACCGCTAGTAATCATACCCCTAGAACGTTACAGATGATAAAGAATGCTGGTGTACCCGTGGTTGAAACCATGGAGCTTCCTGCTGCTCCTATTGATATGGTAGTTGGACTCGATCATATGGATGCATCCTATCAAGTTGTCCGTCGTATGATTGCAGCAGGAAAACGCTCTATCGCTTACTTTGGCGCGCGTCTTGATACTCGAACTCATTTACGTATGCTCGGGTATGACAAAGCGATGCAAGAAGCGGGACTTGAGACCAAGCATATTCTAACTGGCGAGCACTCAAGCTTCTCGTTAGCCGCAGATCTACTCGATAAAGCCATCAAGCAGTACCCTGATCTGGATGGTGTATTTTGTACCAATGATGATATTGCAATCGGCACCCTTTTCGTGGCTCAACAGCGTGGCATTAAAGTGCCAGAGCAGCTCTCTATTGTTGGGTATAACGCTTTAGATATTGGTAAAACGATTCGTCCTCAAATCACAAGTGTGGATACACCTCGTTTTGAAATCGGACAGAAGAGTGCAGAATTGATCATCGCAAGACTCAAGAATGAACCGGTTGAGGAACCGATCATTGATATGGGATATATCATTCGCGAAGGTGAAAGTATTTAGCTTCATCAGCTGTTTAGTCACGTCACATTAGCTGACGTGACTAAACCTAATACAAGATGTCGTTAAACGAGGAAACTCGCCCCTTGGTCAGCACTAGAGACATTCTGACGCAACACTGTGAACATAAATCGTCCCCAAGTTTGTTGATCGGCTTCAGTGTCAATCTCTTCCATTTTACGACCTGCAACATCAGCTAAATTATTTAGCTCACCAGATTGGCAGTCGAGACGCAAAATATCACCATTACGCACCAAGCCAATCGCTCCACCACGCAACGCCTCTGGAGATACGTGGATTGCTGACGGAATTTTCCCTGAAGCACCAGAAAGTCGACCATCGGTCACTAATGCGACCTTAAAACCTGCCTTCTGAACATTACCCAGTATTGGCATTAACTTATGCAGTTCTGGCATTCCATTTGCCGCCGGACCGTTATGAGTCACCACAACGATACAGTCTCGATTGAGTTCACCTCTCTGGTAAGCCGCCTCTACTTCATGTTGGCAATGAAACACCACGGCTGGCGCTTCGATGACACGTTGCTCATCTTTCACCGCTGAGATTTTAACAACGGCATTGCCCAAGTTACCGGTTAGTACTCGTATGCCACCATTGCGTTGAAATACTTCGTCATGTGCCGCAATGACTTGCGTATCAAAACTCTGCTCACAAGGAGTCCACTCAAGCTTGCCATCACAAAGTTGAGGGAGAGACAGTTGCTGCGCAAAATCGCCAAAGGTTGGTGTGACATCACGATGCAACAAACCAGCTTGGTCAAGACGATGCATTAATGCTGGCACTCCACCCGCTTGTTGAAAAGCGTTCATATCCGCAGGACCATTCGGGTAAACACGCACCAACAAAGGAACCACTTCAGACAGTTCACTGATGTCTTGCCAAGTTAAGATAAATCCAGCGGCACGAGCCACGGCAAGCATATGAATGGTGTGATTGGTACTGCCGCCAGAAGCCAACAGTGCCACAATACCGTTCACCAGACTCTTCTCGGTGACAACCTCAGACAGTGGACGGAAATGACCGCTATCAGGATTCATTGCAGCCAATTGTGTCGCGGCGTATTCGGTTAACGCATGGCGCAATTGAGAATCAGGATGAACAAATGCCGAACCAGGCAGCATCAATCCCATGGCCTCAAACACCAATTGGTTAGTATTCGCAGTGCCATAGAAAGTACAAGTACCAGCGGAATGGTATGAGCGGCACTCCATATCAAGTAAGACGTCTTTATCGACTTCTCCTGCTGCGTATTTTTGGCGAATATCCACTTTCTCTTCATTGCTCACACCAGTCGACATTAAACCTGCGGGAATAAATGCAGTAGGCAGATGAGCATAGCTTAATGCTCCCATCAGTTGCCCCGGAGCTATCTTGTCACAAATTCCCAGTAGCAAAGTGGCATCAAAAACGTTGTGGCTAAGGGATAAAGCGGTCGACTGGGCAATCAAATCACGAGAGAACAGTGACATATCCATCCCTGCCATCCCCTGTGTTACGCCATCACACATTGCAGGTACACAGCCCGCAACTTGCGCTGTATGACCATATTCGGCTAACACTTTTTTGATTTTTTCTGGGTAGTACTGATAGGGCTGGTGAGCGCTGAGCATATCGTTGTAAGAACTAATGATCGCGATATTGGATTGAGTGAAATTGAGTAGGCTTTGTTTTTCACTCTGGCAAGAAGCGGCAACGGCGTGAGCGAGATTTCCGCAACTGAGCGCTAATCTCGCTTTCCCAGCTTGTGCTTGTAGTGCAATTCGCTGTAAAAATTCGGCACGTGATTTCTCGCTTCGTTCAACAATTCGGCGCGTAACATCTACTACTGTTTTCAAAGTCACCACTGTGTTCAACGTCATCACGCCACCTCTGACACTGTCGCTTTTTCAAGCTCGGTGACAATGCGTTCCACCACTTGTTCAATGGTGCCGTTAATACGCACGACTATCGTCTGCGGTTCATTGTCTGGTCGCTCTAGCGTCTCAAACTGACTCTTAACCATGTTCTCTTTCATAAAATGCCCTTGTCGCAGTCGCATACGTTCAAGGATCAAATCCATATCGCCATCAAGAAATATGAAAGTCACATTTTGGTTACCATCACGGATCTGGTCTCGATAATCTTTCTTCAATGCAGAGCAAACTAAAACACCGTGTTCATTTTTGCTTTCTAAGCTATAGGCAGCATCTCTAATTCTTTCTAGCCAAGGTTTGCGGTCTGCATCATCTAATGGTTGCCCCGCTGCCATCTTTTGGATATTCACTCTCGGATGAAGATCGTCGCCATCTATAAATTTACGTCCGAGTCTTTTTGCTAGCTGCTCACCGATCGTACTCTTACCGCAGCCGCAAACACCCATTACGACGACACTGCTACCTGACATACTTAATCCTCATAACAAACTTGCGCGTGATCCCATTTTTAAAATTCACTTCAAAATTTGGGTTTACCTTATCAACTTTACCGGTAACATGTTACCCGTAACTTAACGGAGTGTAAAGCGACTCAATTAGCAACTCCAATAACAAAACAAAATGAATTTCTTCGGTTAGGCTCCTTTGCCAAAACCGCTCTAATACATGAATGAACATCACTGGGAAGAATTTCTAGGAGATAAAAATGTCCAATAATTTCAAAACGATTGCACAAACAGTTGTTGCACATGTGGGGGGAAAAGATAACGTTTCTGCTCTCACTCACTGTATGACACGTCTACGCTTTGTACTCAACGATTCCAGCTTAGTTGATGTTGCTCAACTAAAAGCAATCAAAGGCGTAATGGGTGTGGTCGATAATGGCGATAAAGTACAAGTTATCATTGGTAACGAAGTCGCTGTTGCTTACAAAGAAGTGATGTCACTCATCAACATCAACTCATCAGCCGCTCCTACTGAGCAAAAGCAAAAACTGACGGCTAAAGTCATTGGTGCAAAAATGCTTGATGCGCTTGTGGGTACAATGTCGCCACTTATTCCAGCGATCATCGGTGGCTCGATGGTTAAGCTATTGGCGATGGTACTGGAAATGAGCGGTTGGGTTGAACCTAATGCTTCAACATTGATCATCCTGAAAGCTATCGGCGACGGTGCCTTCTTCTTCCTACCTGTTATGGTTGCCGCTTCAGCATCGATCAAGTTTAAAACCAATATGTCACTAGCGATTGCGATCGCAGGTGTTCTTATCCATCCAAACTTTATTTCGTTGATGGCACAAGCAGCGCAAGGTCAACAGGTTGATCTGTTTGGCGTGCCAATCACCTCAGTGAAATACACCTACACGGTTATTCCAGCATTGGTGATGACCTGGGTTCTTTCCTATATTGAACGTTGGGTTGATAGCATTACGCCAGTGGTGACCAAAAACTTCCTCAAACCGATGCTTATTGTACTGATTGCAGCACCAATCGCGATTGTGATCATTGGTCCTGTAGGTATCTGGATCGGTACTGCTATTTCAGCGGTGGTTTACACTATTCATGACACACTAGGCTGGTTGTCTGTTGCGATTATGGGTTCACTATGGCCACTATTGGTTCTTACTGGTATGCACCGTGTATTCACACCAACGATTATCCAAACTATCGCAGAAACAGGTAGTGAAGGTATGGTAATGCCATCAGAAATCGGCGCAAACCTTGGTATGGGTGGAGCATGTCTGGCTGTTGCTTATAAAACTAAGAACATCGCTCTGAAACAAACTGCACTTGCAGCGGGTGCTTCAGCTATCTTCGCAGGTATCTCTGAGCCAGCATTGTACGGCGTACTTGTTCGCCTAAAACGCCCACTGATCGCAACTATGATTACTGGTTTCATTGTTGGTGCACTAGCGGGTATGGGCGGTTTAGCAAGTCACTCAATGGCAGCACCAAGTCTATTTACTAGCGTACAGTTCTTTGATGTGAACGACCCTATGAGTATTGTTTGGGTGTTTGGTTTGATTGCTCTAGCGATTGTGCTTTCATTCATCTTAACTCTAGTACTAGGTTTTGAAGATGACCCACAAGAAGATGATCAACAAACAGCAACTGCTGGTAACAAACAAGCTGCAAATGGCGAAAAAGATAAAGTAACATCGCCACAAATCACAGCGTAACAAGTAACACATCCCTACAAGCCATCTTCGATAAGATGGCTTGACCCGTTTAGAGGTAACCTATGTCTGATATTCGATTCCCAGAAAACTTTCTTTGGGGTGGAGCCATCGCCGCAAACCAATCTGAAGGTGGCTATAGAGCCGATGGTAAAGGTTTGACGACGGTAGATATGATTCCGTACGGCGAAAATCGTATGCCAATAAAACTTGGACAAGTGCCTCACGTTGAACTGAGTGATAGTGAATTCTACCCAAGCCACAATGCGATTGATTTTTACCATCGCTACAAAGAAGACATTGCCCTTTTGGCAGAGATGGGATTCAAAGTATTTCGTGTATCCATTGCATGGAGCCGTATTTACCCAAATGGCGATGATGCTCAACCAAACCAAGCCGGTTTAGACTTCTACCTAAACGTGTTTAAAGAGTGTCAAAAGTACGGAATTGAGCCTTTAGTGACGCTCTGCCACTTTGATGTACCAATGAATTTGGTCAATCAATATGGTTCGTGGCGCAACCGTAAAATGGTTGAATTCTTTACCCGTTATGCTCGTACTTGTTTTGAACACTATCGTGGTTTAGTCAAATACTGGCTAACGTTTAACGAAATAAACATTCTGTTAGCAAGCCCATTTTCTGGCGCAGGCTTATTGTTCCAAGAAGGGGAAAATCACGATCAAGTGAAATATCAGGCGGCGCACTATGAATTGGTAGCAAGCGCGCTGGCAACTAAGATTGCGCATGAAGTTGACCCACAAAACCAAGTGGGTTGTATGCTCGCAGGTGGTAACTTCTACCCATATTCATGTAAACCTGAGGATGTGTTTACTGCCATGGAGAAAGACCGTGAGAACCTGTTCTTTATCGATGTTCAATCTCGCGGCTATTACCCTTCATACAGCAAACAAGTATTTGAGAAAAAAGGTGTAGATCTGCAAACCGAAGCAGAAGATTTTGAAATTCTGAAACATACCGTGGATTTCATATCCTTTAGCTACTATGCCTCCCGTTGTGCATCTGCCGATATGAATGAAGGCAATACCAGCGCAGCTAACGTGGTGAAGTCAATTCGCAATCCACATTTGCCAGCCAGCGACTGGGGATGGGTCATCGATCCGCTCGGTTTGCGTATCACCATGAACACCCTGTATGACCGCTATCAAAAGCCACTATTTTTAGTAGAAAACGGCTTAGGCGCTAAGGATGTGCCTGATGAAAATGGCGAAATTAACGATGACTATCGTATTGATTATCTTCGTCAGCATATTCAGGCCATGCACGACGCCATGAAAGATGGTGTGCCTTTGATGGGATTCACCCCTTGGGGCTGCATCGACTTAGTCGCTGCATCAACAGGCGAAATGAGTAAGCGTTATGGCTTCATCTACGTTGATCGCGATAATTTAGGTAACGGTACTTTGGATCGTAAGCCTAAAAAATCTTTCTACTGGTACAAAAAAGTGATTGCCAGTAACGGTCAGGATTTAAGCTAAAGCTCCTGCACTTAACAATCATATGCCCTGACTCGTTCCTTCTTCCCCCCTAGAGAAGGAACGAGTTTTTTTATTTATACAGGCGCCAACGAAAAAGCGATTAAGCGGGTCTTACCTGCCCCTATTCAGTGACAGGTACTCACTCCGTGTCTAGACTAAACCAATGCAAGTAACCCTAGGGATATGTCAACTTAACTCTAGCAACCACTGCAAAGGCAAGATAGACATAAAAAGCCATCGTACCCACTCCAGATACACTCACTAGAAAACTAAGGGGCAGCTGAAATGAAAATTCATAATTCTATAGCGTTAGTGACTGGCGCAAATCGGGGAATTGGGCTGGCATTCGCTCAAGAATTACTTTCTCGTGGTGCTAAAAAAGTCTACGCCGCTGTTCGTGACACATCGACTATCAAGCTGCCCGGAGTTGTGCCAGTCAAACTGGATGTAACTAACATTAATGACGTTAATGCCGCGGTAGAAATAGCATCTGATGTCACCTTGGTCATTAATAATGCAGGGATCGCTCAACCGGGCGGCTTCTTACTTGAAGATAGCCTTGAGGTAACAAAACGTACATTTGAGACAAACTTTTATGGCATTTTGCATATGAGTAAAGCATTTGCTCCCGTTTTAAAGAGTAATGGAGGTGGTGCAATACTTAATGTTTTATCTGTCGGTGCTTGGATTAATAACGGCGGATTAGCGGCCTATGCAGCAAGTAAATCCGCGGCTTGGTCTTTAACTAATGCATTGCGTTATGAGTTAGCATCTCAAGGGACTCAAGTTTTGGGCTTACATATGGGCTATGTGGATACCGACCTAACGCAAGCTTTTGACATACCCAAAAGTAGTCCTAAAGAAATCGTTACTCGAGCTCTTGATGGCTTGGAAGCTGGACAAGATGAAGTATTGGCTGACGAGATAACTCAACAAGTAAAGCAAGGAATGACATCCGCGCGCCCTGTATATTTACCTCAAGATCAATGAACCGTTAGCGAAAGATAGTAACTATGTATTGCAACATATTATCTAACCGGACATGTTTGACAATACGTACATAGAGACTGCGCGGTGACTAGCTTTCACTCAAACTTTATAGCTGCTCTATGGGAGTGAAATACGCCCATAGAGCCACTCTCTCATCAATATGATCGATTACGAATATCTTATAAGGAATAAGATATTGATTATTCTTGCAGAAACTTCATTATTCACCTGCCGTAACGTCTGGCAATGCTAGACAAAAACAACACAACAATAAAAATACGTGGATGTATCAAATGAAGTTAAAGCCTTTCACACAACAGGTTCGAGGTGCATTAGTCTCCTCTATCGCGATTTTCTCTCTTTTTTCGTCAGTAAACGCAAACGCTGCAGAATCAGCACTGAATGGAATTTTAAGCTCAGGTGAGCTCAAGTTCTGTTTTGAATCTGGTTACATTCCATTTGAAATGACCGATAAAAACGGTCGTTATGTGGGCTTCGATATTGATCTGGCTAAGCAAATGGCGCGCGCAATCAATGTTAAGTTTGTACCCGTGAATACCGCTTGGGATGGTATCGTTCCAGCGTTAAAAACGGGTAAGTGCGATTTCATCGGTGGTATGACTATCACGCCAGAACGCAATTTAAGCGTCAATTTCGCAGATCCATACATTGAAGTGGGTCAAACCATCCTCATTGCACCTAAACTTGCTGACAAGATTCACTCTTTCCGTGACCTGAACACTGAGCAATACACCATCGCAACACAAATGGGTACAACGGGCGCAGAAGCAGCTAAGAAATACTTATCACGCTCGAAAATCGATCTTTACGACACTTCAGCAGATGCAGTGCTGCAAATCGTAAACGGTCAGGCAGATGCGTTTGTTTATGATTTCCCTTACAACGCTATGTATGAAGCACAGCACAAGGGGAAAGTAGTTCACCTAGATCAGAGCTTTACTTATGAGCCGCTCGGTTGGGCTGTCCGTCAGGGAGATCCCGATTTCCTTAACTTCCTCAACAACTTCTTACGCCAAATCAAAGGTGATGGTACTTATCAGCGTATTCATGACAAATGGTTCAAATCAGACGATTGGGTAAATAGCGTTCAGTAATTCAGGTTTCAACACTAGTTAGTATGAGTTGAATAGGGCTTGTTAACGCAAGCCCTATTGGTTTCATCACTTTCCCTTACGCCACACCAACAGCTAACTCCTGACCTCGGTTTAAGCGCATCATCATACATACCGCTAAAACCATAACGACTGCTGCCAAGAAAAATCCAATTTGAGTCATACCAAAATGACTTAAAAGTGCGATGGCAACATAGCTAATACTCTGCGCAAAAGTGGCAAACATCTGTAAACCGCCATCTGCCCGGCCGCGTTGATGAATGCTGATGCTATGATGCATCCAGTTTGTTCGAGCAATACGGTTTAGCGCATTGAAAGTGCCAAAGAAAAAGGTGAATACCAGCAGCATAAGCGGTGTTGGAGATAAACTCATGCCAATCAGCATCATAGCTGCCAGTCCCATTGCGCCGATCATGATCCCTTGATGCGTCCCCAATCCTAATAATCGACCAACCATCAAACCAGTGATTAACGATCCCATTCCAAAGGCGATGTTATAACCGGCGAACCAATCACCAGAAATGCCCGTTTCAGCAAACCAAATCGGCACTAGCTTGGTGAGAAAGGTTAATATTGGATAACTTAAAGCGGAGAGCATCAAGAACACATAAAACTGTGGCCGTTCCACAAAGATATCTTTGCTCTCTTTCATTTGATCAACAAATGACACTGAATTTACTTGGCGTAACTGGCGGCGATAAGGCGTGATCATGTAGCTAATACTCGCTATTGCTGAAGCAACAGCAGCGAACGAAGCAAACTCCAACATTCCCCACATCTCAAGCAGCACTACACCTAATGCGCCAGAACCTAATGTCGTTCCCTGCATGATCACTTCCTGCTTGCCGGAGATGGCTGCATATTCATGCTGATGGAAGTTTTCCTGAGTAAAAGCATTATTGGTTGCCCACGCTAAGTTACTGGAAGTCCAAAAAACCAATTGCGCTGTCGCCAGTAGCCAATTCGACTCGTATCCAACCCCGTAAAACACCGCAATAAGGGCTGCCATCGCTGCTTGCACAAATTGGACGGATACCAGTAATTGTTTTCTTGAGTGTCTGTCAATCAAAGTGGAAAAAAACGGTGTTAGGAAAAACGAAATCGCCGTACATGCCAACGCGACCATCGCAACAAATGCGCCCATGTTGGGAGTGGAGAGCATGGCCCAAGGTAACGCCATCATAAACAGCCCAGATGATATGCCATCAAAGAATCGTCCTGTGAGATAAGCCTTAGTGCGCGTTTTGTTTTCCATGATTTTAATTCCATCTACTGTTAACTTGGTGCTACGGTAATACCTCAAGTTAACTTTAGGTAAAGCACTTTTTTGAGCTAAATTAACTAAATGGACAGAATTGTTGGAGAAGCTTGTATGGAAATGACTGTGGGAGAAGTGGCTAAACGCTCAGGAGTGAATGTTTCAACCCTACATTTTTACGAGCAAAAAGGGCTTATCTATAGCTGGCGCAATCAAGGAAACCAACGCAGATACCACAGAAATGTGCTGCGTAGAATCGCCGTGATTAAAGCCGCGCAGATGGTTGGTCTTACACTGGAAGAGATCTCAGCTTCACTGGCTGACTTACCAAAACATCAGGCGCCAACTCGGCAACAGTGGGAGCAGATGGCTTCAGATTGGAGTGCCATGCTTGAGCACCGCATTCAACAGCTACAAGCATTAAAAAACGACCTCGGTGGATGCATTGGTTGCGGTTGCCTATCAATGGATTCATGCGCCATTTATAACCCGCAGGATATTCGGGCGATAACGTTTGAAGACAAAACACGCCTCACCAATCCAGAACAATGGTCAGGAGCTGTAGAGCCATCGAGCGATTCAATTCATTCATCAAGTGGAGGGTGATTGTTCATCCACTCTTCAATCGTCAAATAGGTTTTACCGCCGCTTTGTGCAAATGGGCTCGAACTATCAACGTTTACCAATGCATCATGAGCGACATTCGCCATCGTGTACCACTTTGGCTCAGTGGTTAAATAAACAAAACGACTTGTGCCTGCGCCCGGAAGATAATTGGCATCCGCAAAATCGCCTTTGGACACAGAGCTGTCGATGGTCGGATAATAATCCACACCCACACTGATCAGAAGTTCTGCATCGGAGTCATCACTATCGATCCAAGCTTTGGTGCGAACAAAAACCCCTAGCACATCGTCACCGTCGAAAGCGACTTTGCTGGTTCCACCATGCAAAATATCAGGATGTTGAAATTCGTAATAACCTGAGCTGTCATCGGGCAGTGCACTGCCTTGCCAAGTGACGATATCGGAGTCGTAATATGATGCCCAAGTAGTTGGCGTAACAGCCAATTGCTCCCATTTAGCGTGGCTGACATCACTGCCTTTCAACAACCAAATTTCAAAATCGCTGTAGTAGACCTTCACGTTTTGGTCGACATTAGTGTTAGATTCAAAAACCGTAAACCAGCCAGTCAGCGCATTCCACGAATCGGCTGTTTTCAAACTGTCATCAAGGATGGAATCTGCCCACCAGCTTGGCGCTGCATCACCTCTCGGTAAACCTTGGGTTACGTGGCCGGTCTTAGACCAACTGGCATCTTCTGAGGCGTTTAATAACGTTGCATCATTGGCTAGCGTCATACTATCGACCACATCCGAAGCAAAACTAGAAACGGTCGGTAGCGTTTCTGTCGAGCCTGATTCTTCTCCACCACATCCATAAAGCAGTAGTGTGAAGGCAAAAGTTGATATGAGTTTTAGCATGATAGTTCGTTAAACTTAGAGGTGACAAAGAACACCTCTAGACTACCATTTAAAGGATAACGTCCTCTAACGTACAACCGCTTGTTAAGCCAATACTGACAAGCAATTAAGCCCTTCTTTCGCCCACTTCGATAAGCGCTTCTTCTGAAGTAGCCAGTGTTTCAATGTCATCTTGTTCGATAATGCGCGTTTTCTTCCAGCTACCACGGGCATACCAAGCTACCGCCACCAAAGCAACCAAGACGTTGGTTACAGTAAACGACCACCAAATACCTTTTTCTGCTAACACCGTATGTTTAGAGAGAATGTAGGCTAGCGGGAACTGGAACACCCATTGAGTAAGCAATGAGAGGATCATACTGTTGGTCATATTGCCTGACGCGCGAAACGCCGACATGATAGAAAGCTGCACACCTATAAAGCCCCAAGACAGACACATCACTTTCAAAAACTCAGCGCCTTGTTCAACCACTGCTGGGTTATCTGGAATGAAAAATTTCACCACGCTTGGCGCTAGTAGGTAAGCAAACACCCCGAGTACAGTCAGCATCACAAAGCTCCAAACAGAGCCAATGACAGTAATTTTCGCTGCACGATCGACACGATTCGCTCCCAAATTCTGCCCAACCAGTGTAGAAACCGCCATCGCCAAGCCCATGCCGGGAATCGTGATCAATTGCAGTATGTTTGAACCTACACCGTAGGAAGCAATGGTAACCGTGCCAAAACTCGCCACTAGAAACGACATGGTAATCAAACCTAGCGCACGAGCCGAAAGTTCTACTGAGCCCGGAGCACCTAAAAAGAAAGCACGCTTGATGTATGTCCAGTCAGGTGACAAATCACGCCACTTCAGATGAATACCGTGTTTGCCTTTGGAAAGAATATAGAAACCAGTTAACGCAGCTAATGCTTGAGTGACCAGAGTGGCCAGCGCAGCACCGGAAACACCGAGACCGTCAAACTTGCCCATACCGAAGATGAACAAAGGATCTAGTACAAAGTTGAGTAACACCGTACCAAGCACGATATAAAGCGGGACTTTTACCTGGCCAATACCTCTCATTAAGGCTTGGAACATGTTGTAAACAAACACAAAAATCACGCTAACAAAGGAGATACGCATAAAAGAGAGAGCGTTGGTATACACCGCTTCTTCAACACCGAGCAGCCTTAAGAAATATGGAGAGAGCAGATAACCGAGAAACCCCAACACCACCGAAGTAATAAATACCATCAACATGGTTTGACCTGCGACGTGGTTAACCTTGTCATATTGCCTTGCACCCATGTATTGCGCTGTCAGTGTCGCCCCGGCCATAGCAAGTCCCGCGCCCAACGCTATGACTAAAAATGTCACTGGCATACTGACAGAAACCGCGGCGACTTCATTCGCCCCTAAACGTCCGACCCAGAAAGCATCTGTAAGCTGATAAGCAGACTGCAAAAGCTGCCCAAAAACAATGGGAATAGCGAGCGACAATAACGCTTTGTTAATTGGACCATCGATTAACTGTTGTGTTTTTGCCATGCTGTCACCTACCTCTTTATTCGACCGATTTCACATTCATCATAGATCGACATCTTCGCAAGAAATACAAATTAATGAAAAAAATCAAAATGTTCAGTTTTGAATTTAAAAACTTCTTAACTACTGCAATTCGATCCCGCAAAGAAAGGTTTAATTGGTACAATAGCCGCATTATTTGTTTTAATGCCCTAATCAGCACATGCAGTGAGAGTGCTAGGAAGCTAGGTATCTCAAGCCCGTTATTTAAGGCCATAGCAAGACTCTCAATGCTTGGAACTACCAAAGAACCCCGAGAAAACTATGAACAATTTTACTTATTTCAACCCAACCAAAGTGCATTTTGGTAAAGGTCAAATCGCGACTCTAAAGCAAGAAATCGCACCAAACAGCCGTGTTCTGATTACTTACGGTGGCGGCAGCATTAAGAAGAATGGTGTTTATGACCAAGTGATCGATGCGCTTAAAGATTGCACTGTATTCGAGTTCAGCGGTATCGAACCAAACCCGCATTATGAAACGCTGATTAAAGCGGTGGAGCTTGCCAAGAAAGAGAAAGTTGATTTGATTCTTGCTGTGGGCGGTGGCTCTGTGATTGATGGCAGTAAGTTCATTGCTGCGGGCGCTTGTTATGACGGCGATTACTGGGACATCATCACAACCGGTGGTAACTGTGTGAAAAAAGCTCTGCCACTGGGCTGTGTTCTTACACTTCCGGCAACAGGCTCAGAGATGAACCGCAATAGTGTGGTAACGCGCGCAGCCACTCAAGACAAGCTCTCTTTCGGCTCTGATTTGGTTCGCCCTACGTTCTCAATTCTCGATCCTGAAACCACCTATTCTCTTCCAGCACGTCAAATCGCTAACGGTGCAGTAGACAGTTTTGTTCACATCATGGAACAGTACATGACCTACCCTGTGAACGCGAAAGTCTCAGACCGTTTTGCTGAAAGCTTACTTCTCAATATTCTCGAAGATGGTCCGGTAGCACTGGAAAAACCAAATGATTACGAAGTGCGCGCAAACCTGATGTGGACAGCAACTATGGCGCTGAACGGCACGTTAAGAAATGGCGTACCTACTGACTGGTCAACACACGCGATTGGTCACGAGCTGACTGCACTATTCAGTTTAGACCATGCACAAACATTGGCGATTGTGATGCCATCGCTGTGGCGTTACAAAAAAGAGCAGAAGAAAGGCAAACTGCTTCAATACGCAAACCGAGTGTTAAACATCACGTCAGGCAGCGAAGATGAGCAAATCGAACTTGCGATTCAAAAGACGGAAGAGTTCTTCGCGTTAATGGGCAACCCAACCACATTGTCCGCTTACGGACTGGATGAATCGGCTATTCCTGCTGTAAAACAAAAACTCACCGAACACGGCATGCTCGCTATTGGTGAACACGGCGACATTACTCCAGATGACGTGGTAGAGATCTTAAAGTTAGCTCTATAACGCTTCCTAACTTATCCAATAAAGCGGCAGCTCAGCTGTCGTTTTTCAATTTCGGTGAATAAAAACCATCCTCTGCCATTAAGAAAGAGTAATGAAGCCTCAAGGCATACTGCTCGCCATGGTAATATCTGATACCAATCTTCCTAATTTGATTACCGATAAGCAAACCCTTCGAGCCATAGAAGGTTCGGCGAAGCACCATGGATGGAGTTCTTATTAAACAATAAGTGCGTGTTTGTGTTCGGTACTGATTGTCTAATACTGAACAGATTAATAGTGTTGGTATGAGTCGGATATTTGGACAACCAATAACAAAGCGCTTTATGCTTCAAGTTTAGGCTTCTTAAACATCACAGGTCTGCCAAGTAAATACCTCTCGATGTTTATCGGTAACTTGTATGCTTTATGACTATACAATAACTTTATGGACTGGCTAGCCTTCCTATCATTAGCCATTCCGCTAATTGGTGGCATTATTATTGCCGATTTTTACCACAATCGTCGACGTTATCTAAACCATAAGGTGCACTATGACTCAACTCCATATTCGCAATGCTCTTTTACGTTCATACAGTGAACCACAAGATATCTATATTGAAGACGGAATCATTCGAAGCATTACGCCTTGTGGTCAAGAACATCCAACCAATAAACTAGAAATTGATGCTAAAGGTGGTTTGGTTATCCCACCATTTTGTGAACCACATATCCACCTTGATACCACGCAAACTGCTGGAGAGCCGAATTGGAACCAATCTGGTACGTTATTCGAAGGTATTGAGCGTTGGGCAGAACGTAAAAGCTTACTATCAAAAGAAGATGTAAAAGAGCGCGCTAAACAGACATTGAAATGGCAGATTGCCAACGGGGTGCAACATGTTCGTACCCATGTCGATGTCTCGGATCCAACTTTAATCGCTTTAAAAGCGATGTTGGAAGTAAAAGAAGAGATGAAGCCTTGGGTTGACTTGCAAATCGTTGCTTTCCCACAAGAAGGTATTTTGTCTTACCCAAATGGCAAAGAGCTACTAGAAGAAGCGGTGAAACTAGGAGCCGATGTCGTTGGCGCAATCCCACACTTTGAATTCACCCGTGAATACGGGGTTGAGTCACTACACTTTGCATTTGAGCTGGCACGTAAATATGACCGCCTAATCGATGTTCACTGTGACGAAATTGACGATGAACAATCTCGTTTTGTTGAAACAGTGGCAGCGCTTGCGCATAAATACAACATGGGTAGCAAAGTTACAGCAAGCCACACTACAGCTATGCACTCTTATAATGGAGCATATACTTCTCGTTTGTTCCGCTTACTGCGCATGTCTGGCATCAACTTTGTCGCAAACCCGCTAGTGAACATTCACCTTCAAGGTCGCTTTGACGATTATCCAAAACGCCGCGGTATTACTCGAGTTAAAGAGATGATTGCTAGCAAAATTAACGTTTGTTTCGGTCATGATGACGTGTTCGACCCATGGTACCCACTAGGAACAGCAAACATGCTACAAGTACTCCATATGGGGCTGCATGTTTGCCAAATCATGGGCTACGAGCAAATAAATCAATCATTAGACTTAATCACTGAAAACTCAGCTCGCACCCTGTCACTTGGTGATGACTATGGCCTTAAAGTAGGAACTTCGGCTAATTTCATAATCCTGCCAGCGGAAAGTGGATTTGAAGCAGTACGCCGTCAAGTACCGGTTCAATACTCTATTCGTGAAGGGAAGGTAATTGCTCAGACTAAACTAGCTGAAAGCGAAATATATTTAGAGCGCAAAGAGTCTGTTAGTTTTAAACGTTAAGGTACATATAAACAAAAAGAAGCGGCAATAGCCGCTTCTTTACTTCGACTGAGGTAAATTAACAATTAAAAGAAGTAACGTACACCAGTGTAGATGCTGCCAAAACTCACATCTGCATCATCGAATGTCACTTGAGCATTTCTGTAGCCTAAATGCAAATCAAGATGACGATTCACGATAACGCCCAACTCTGCACCTACCTGGTAAGCTAATTCAGAGTCAGAACCGAGCGTATTGGTCGTCACATCGAGATTACCAAGACCCGCTAGAAGCGATAAATAAATATCTGCTTGGTCGTATTCAACAATAAATTTCGGTTTCACATTGAAAAACACACCATCTGCTTCGGTACTAATCGTATCTTGGCTCACAGTAGCTAAACTTCGGTATTCAGCTTCTAAGCCCAATTTAACTAAGCGATGGGTATTGAACTCATAACCAACCATGAATCCGTAACCAAAATCGCCAAAGTCACTATTTTCTGTGATAGAAGAACTATCTGTCTCAATTGTTGAATTGTTAAAAAGCCCCCAATCTCCACCAAGATAAAAACCACGAGTACTTTGGTTATCAGCCCATACAACAGAGCTGCTGAAAAGGGTAACAGCAAGTGTCACAACGACATGATTTAGTTTCATAATTCCCCCATAAATAAAGGCAGTATATCATTCGATATATCAGAATTTAAACATCCGTTAAAACACTAACTACCTCTTTTCAATATAGTTAACCAGATTCTCTAATATGAAGCTGTCACCCCAAGTTCGAGCGTGCCACGCTCAATTGTTTGCGGATTTTCATCGCTCGTAGTGCGTGAATGACGAATAAACCCGAAATAAACACGGCAATGGTTGCTAAGCCAGCTTTAAGTGAAGCGAGATGGAATACATCTTCCGCATTCAGGTTTTGGATAAAGAATGCAGCACAGAGCGCCGTACCCAAAGCGATAGATGTTTGCTGCAAGGTTGTCATAAACGCACTTCCTACACCAGCGTATTGCTGAGGAATATCCGAAAGACCAATTCGAAGTGAACTGTTTACGGCAAACGCATTTCCGACACCAATAATCAGCATCGGAGCGAGCATAGTCCAAGGCGTAAGATGCTCAGCGTTGTCACTAATCACCGCATACAGATAGCTATATCCAAATAGGTTCATCAGCGAGCCACACAAAATAACGCCAGTAAAGCCGTAATGAGTAAACCACTTCGCCAGTTTTCCTGCGTATAGAGAACCAACAAAATAAGAGATACCCAAGCCGACAAAAGCATTTCCTGACTCTAATGAAGTCATATGAAAGCCAGACTGTAGCGTAAGCGCCACAACAAACATGTAACCGCCATAGGACGCAACCTGAAGCATCAAACTGCCACAACCAAGAATCACGGTTGGGCGTTTAAGCAATGATGGCGGAATCAAAGGCGTCTGTTGCTTCGCTTCTTTATCCCCTTCGACTTTCCATAACAGCAGCATCAGTGGTAACGCTAGAATAAGCAGCGACCACACCCACCAGTTCCATCCAAAATCCGGTCCTGCTGAAATGGACACCAGAATGAGCGTCACTATGATGGCGAGCAATACAGTACCAATCCAATCCAGATTTAAACTGCTCACTTCTTTGGTCTCAGGAACCCACTTCTGACCAAAATAAAGAATCAGGGCGCACAACGGCAAGTTGATGTAAAAAACGCTGCGCCATCCCAAATCAAACAGGTTAGTTGAGATAAGCCAACCACCAAATATCTGCCCAATGATGAATGAAAGTCCGCCAACCGAGCCATAAATACCGATAGCTTTGGAGTGTAGTTCACCCTGCAAAGTCACATGTATGGTTGCCAATATTTGCGGCATCAGCATCGCTGCGGCAATGCCCTGTAATACGCGCGCAGCAATCAACATATGGATGTTCGGCGCTAGCCCACAAAGAAATGAGGCTACAGCAAAACTGGCAATGCCATACATAAACAGTTTTTTGCGCCCGTATCGATCACCCATACGACCGCTCATTGCCAAGCTGATAGCAAACGCCAAACCATAAAGAGAAACCAGCAGACCTAGCTGTGTTTTGTTGGCGCCCAGTGACACACTGATAGAATCCAATGCCACATTCACTATTGAGAAATCCATTTGAGGCATCAACTGCCCCGCTACCAATAAAATCAGCCCTGTCGCCGTAAGATGATTCGAGTTTGTTTTCTGTACTTCCATGTAAAACACCGATGTTGAGCAAATGAAAATTGAGCCGAAAAAGATGAGCTGCATAAATTGATCTAGATCACCATAATGAACAGCATTCCACAAACCTGCAAGCGATAAACGGGAATAAAAAAAAGCGCCTCTGATTTCTCAAAGGCGCCGCTATTTCATTCCTATAGGGGTGAATGAATCAGCTTAAATCGATGTCTTTGCTGCCGAAGAAGTAAGTGCTCAGGAAGCCGACAATGTAAGAGATAACAAGACCTGTAACGAACACCATCATGCCGGTGAAAATACCGTGGTGAGAGGTCATTAGAGGAATCGCAACAATACCCGATGGACCAAATACTGTGTTCAAACCCACAGGTAATCCTAGGTAAGAGACCAGACCGATAAAGAAGCCGCCAGCTGCACCACCAATACACGCCGTCACGAACGGTTTCACGCGAGGCAGTGTCACACCGTAAATCAACGGTTCACCGATCCCCAAGATACCCGGAATAATCGCACCTTTAATCTGGGTACGCAGTACTGCTTCTTTCTTCGCTTTCACATAAAGAGCCAATGCCGCACCGACCTGACCGCCACCCGCCATTGCGAGAATCGGGAACAGAGAGTTAAAGCCCTGAGCTTCCATTAATGCAAAATAGACAGGTACAAAGCCTTGGTGAATACCGAACACAACTGAAATCAGGAACAGACCCGCCAAGATTGCCGCGCCAATTGGGTTGTCATTCAGATTCAGGAACAACCAAGACATGCCCTTAAACAGCTCGCCACCAATAGGCATAATGACAACGTAAGTCACTACACCCATGATAAGCAGTGTGAACACCGAGGTAAGAATCATATCCAACGAATCTGGCATAAAGCGACGGACTCTACGTTCAACCTGAGCACCAATTATCGCAGCAAGCAGAACACCGATGATGTTACCGCGCGGATCAATGGTGTAACCGAAGAACTCGCTCATACCGGAATAAATGCCAGAAGTCGCTTCTGGGTTATAACCAAGCACAAACAGTGAAGCGAGGATTGCACCATTAACACCTGAGCCACCAAATGCCTGCTGAGCGTTGTAACCAATCAGAATACTTAGGAAAGCAAACAGACCTTTGCCGAACACCTTCATGTAGGCAATCATGTCGACCATAAACTGGCTTGGCTCTTGACCGATAACGAAGATTTGCTCTAACAAAGTCGCAAAGCCAAGCAGTAAACCCGCAGCGATAAAACCAGGGATCAGCGGAGTAAAAATAGTCGCAAATTTGCTGAGAAAACGTTGAACTGAACTGGTTTGTTTACTTTTAACCTGCTTCTTCTGCTCTGCCGCAATCGAAGATAAATCTTGATGTGCAGGCGCTTCACCGCCAGCGGTTAAACTGTCGATGAGCTGATTCATCAAATCGGCTGCTTGTTGTGCTTTACCCGGACCAAGGATGATTTGGAACTGCTCATCACTTTCCACCACGCCCAATACGCCAGGAATTTGTTTAATCGTCGCTTGCTCTGCCACTGAGTTATTCGCCAGAGTTAAACGAAGACGGGTCATACAGTTGCCGCATTTGCTGACATTACTGCTACCACCCACCGCAGAGAGAATCTGCGATATCATTGTTTCGGTAATCTTTGCCATAAAAGTGTCCTTAATCAGCAGAGAAATTATTTATCGTTAAGTGCAGCGCGAATAAAACCCTTGTGCTGCTGAAGTTTGGCTGTTGCCTGTTTAGCATCCAGTCCTGAAAGAATCATTAGAATGGCGGTTTTACAGTGACGACCACATTCGTTAAGTGCTTGTTCCGCTTCTTCACTTGATGCGCCTGTCGCTTCAACCACAATGTTGGTTTGGCGTTGGATAAGCTTGGCGTTGGTTGCTTCAACATCCACCATCAGGTTGCCAAACACTTTACCGCTACGAATCATCGCGCCTGTTGTCAGCATGTTCAGTACTAGCTTTTGTGCTGTACCCGCCTTCATACGCGATGAACCCGTCACCACTTCCGCACCAACAATTGGCAGAATTGCAATTTGCGCCGCGTCAGCCATTGCACACACAGGGTTACACGCCACAGATACCGTCGTTGCACCCACTTGTGTCGCGTACTCTAAACCACCCAATACATAAGGCGTACGCCCACTTGCTGCGATACCCACCACTACATCTTTATTAGTTAAGTTCAGCGTTTTTAAATCGCTTTGTGCCAATTCTCGGTTGTCTTCTGCGTTTTCTACTGCTTTCAGAATCGCTTGATGACCGCCAGCAATCAGACCGACAACCATATCCGGAGAAGTGCCATAAGTTGGAGGACACTCACTCGCATCCAGAATGCCCAAGCGACCTGAAGTACCCGCACCCATGTAAATCAGTCTGCCACCTTGTACAAATGCCGCGGTAATCGCATCCACAGCTTGAGCAATCTGCGGAAGTACCGCTTCTACTGCCAACGCAACTTTTTGGTCTTCTTGGTTGATCACTTTCAGCATGTCAGTGGTTGAGAGAGTATCAATCTCAGCACTTGCTGGATTACGGCTTTCAGTAGTCAATCGACTTAAATCAATTTTCATTAGGCATTACTCGATGGGATTATCTGAGAGGGATTCTATGGAATAAAATATTCCTTTAAGGTGACAAAAATCACAGTTAAGGTTATTCTTTAGCCAGCAAAACTGTGGAATAATTTATGGCAGAATAGTCATACACAGTGAATAATCAAGAAAATAATCACATAAAAACATTAAGATACAATCAGCAGCCATTATTTCCAATTTGGAATAATTTATTCAAAATAATTGAGTTTTCGTTATGTCTGTAACCAATAAAATCATCGCTAGACGCAGTCAACTTTCACAAAGTAGTCGCTTTGTCGCCGATTGGGTCATCGAAAATGCAGCAAAAGCGGCGTACATGACCAGTCAGGAACTGGCACAAGAAGCGCAAGTGAGCCAGTCGACCATAGTCAAATTCACTCAGAAAATAGGCTTTAAAGGGTATAGCGAATTTAAGCTCGCGTTGTCGGAAGAAATCGGTCGCAAACAGGCGATATCAGCTACACCATTGCACAGCGGAATATTTGCCGACGATCCACTGGCGGTGATTGCTCAGAAACTGATTAAAGCAAAAACCGAAGCAATGATTCAGACCACCAATGCACTCTCTTTTGATGCCTGTAATCAAGCTGCGCAATGGCTGAATGAGGCTCGCACAGTTCAAATCGTCGGTATCGGAGGCTCAGCGCTGACGGCGAAAGATCTCGGCTATAAGTTGTTAAAGCTCGGCATTACAGCCTTAACCGAACAAGACAGTCATGTGCAAATTGCGGTTGCTCGAACCCTGACAGAAAAAGATGTTCAAATAGCGATTTCCTTTTCCGGAGAGCGCAAAGAAATTATAGTCGCTGCTGAAGCCGCCAAGGAACAAGGCGCCAAAGTGATTGCGCTTAGCTCACCCAACATCAGCTCAGCCAATAAAAGTAAGCTACGACGCATCGCAGATATAACCTTCTATACCATTGCCGATGAAGTAGAAAACCGCAGTTCGGCTATCGCATCAAGATGTGCACAGAACGTGATAACCGATCTTCTGTTCATCTATCTGGTTCAGCTTCGAGACGAAAGTGCCAGACAGATGATCAGTGATATTTCTTCGGACATTCGCCAGATTCTTTAATGAGGTAAATACTGTAATGAGGCTAATTCGGGAATGATAAAGTGAATTCACTTTCCGTTACTCAATCGACTCTGTAGATACTCCACTAACACTTTTAACTGGTTAGGAATAAAACGAGATTGAGGGTATTGAGCAATGATTTGCCCTTGATAACGACTTAAGATTTCCCAGTCAGGAAACAACTCTACCACCGCGCCTGACTGCACAAGTTTGGCAATAGAAAACTCAGGAAATATTGAAATGCCCATTCCACGTAACACTGCGTCTTTACGAATGTGGGTGTGGTTCACTGCAAGTCGACCGTCTACAGTCACACTGCGGATTACCTGATCTTTGCGAAACTCCCACTTGCGGTCAAATGTAGATTCGCCCAAACGAATACATTGGTGTTTAACCAGATCTTCAGGTTCAGCAGGATAACCATGTGCAGATAGATACTCAGCACTGGCGCATAACACCAGTCGGTTCGAACCCAGAACTTTAGCGACCAAGCCCTCAACGGGTTTTTCAGTAATGTGGATGATCATATCCACTTCATGCCCAACGGGATCGATAAAGTGGTCTTCAACAATAAAATGCACAGTGACTTTTGGGTATTGCTGCAAAAAATCGAGAATAATCGGTGAAAGCACTTGGCTTGAAAACGCTCTTGGGGCCGCGATTCGAATCTCTCCTGAGACTTCATCTTGGGTAGAAAATGCAGCATCTGTCGCCAAACGTGCTGATTTGAGCATATCTACACATAAACTATAGATTTGCTCACCAGAGTTACTTAGGCGCATGTTGCGAGTCGTGCGCTCCAGCAGCTTTTTGTTCAGTGCGCTTTCCAGTTTCGAGATAGATCGGCTCACCGAGGAAGGAGCAACGCCAAGCCTTTCTGCTGCTTTTGAAAAACTCCCCTCTTCAATAACCACTACCAATGTCGCCATCTCAGGCAACAAAGTAATCAGCTTATTCGTGTCCATAGCGCAAAAATCCTTTGCATATCCTTCTATTGTTCCAAATAACGTACTAGTGGATAGTGATTCAGTCAATTTGGATGTACAGAAAAGGAACAACACAGTGTCGAGTTTAGTGATTAAAAGAAGCATTTCGTTGGTGACCATGCCTGAGCTTTTACTACTCATGGTAGCGATTGTTTGGGGCACCAGCTATGGATTGACCAAAAGCGCCATCGCTTTTACAAGTATCTCTTTATTTATTGCTATTCGATTTGGGCTCACGTTCCTTCTGCTTCTTCCTTTAGTCGCAAAAGATTTTAAGCAAGGCAAAAACAAGGATTGGAAAGTGGCGCTTCCGACGGGAGCAATTTTGGCACTGATATTCTTTTTTGAAGTCTACGGTGTATCTCAAACAACCGCTTCTAATGCTGCCTTCCTCATTAGTTTGAATGTGATATTTACCGCCTTGGTCGATAGTCTGCTCAGCAAAAACAAACCAAGCCAAAGCCTGATATTACTCTCGGTGATCAGTACCTTTGGTGTGTTGCTTCTGACATACCATCAAGATTTGGGTATCTCACTTAACAGTGGCGATCTCTGCATTCTCACTGCCGCAGCTCTGAGAGCTCTAATGGTAACCATGACCAAAAAGCTCACAGACAAAAAGCAGATAACCAATACAGCGTTAACCTGTATCCAAGCCTTCGTCGTAGCATTAAGTGCTTATTTAGTCGGTGCTTTAATAACAAAAGCACCCGCCAGCCAGATCCCTTACGATAGAGAGTTCTGGCTAATTACGGCTTTTCTAGTGCTGTTTTGTACACTGTTTGCTTTCTATGCTCAGAACTACGCGGTAAGGAAAATATCACCCACGAAAGCGTCCCTGCTGATGGGAAGTGAACCCCTATTCGGAGCCATCTTCTCAATGATGTGGTTAAACGAAACGCTGACCTACGTTCAATGGTTGGGCGCGGCAATTTTGCTGACTTCTGTATTGGCAGCATCAGTCAACAAACCAGACAAGATTTAAAGCTCTTGAGACACTTAGCCCACATCATAATTGCTGGGACATTCTGATCAGGTCCCAGTTCTTGCCTTTGAAATGACGTAAGCCACTGACTGTTTCATAAGGCTTAAAACCCAGTTTTTCATAGCAAGCAATCGCTGAATGATTGTGCGCGAAAACAGCTAGCGAGAGGGTTTGTGGTTCATCAACCATTTTGGCCTTGCCGATCGCTAGCTCAAGCATAGTGACAGCATAACCTTTACCACGACATGTCGGGTGAATAAACACTCGACACAACCTTTGTTCACAATCCGACACTTTAAACAGCTCAATAAAGCCCACCATCTCGCCATTCACCACAAATAAAAACGGTGTTGGCGCCTGTTTTCCATAGTGCTTTTCAAGTTGCTCAACCGTTAGCGGGTATTCAAACTGAGGTCCACCCCAAAGGTAATTCAACTCGTCTGAATCGATCCATTCAATCAGTAATGAATAATGCTGAGGCTCAAATTCAATCAATTGGGCGTTTAAATCACGTTGCCGTTCTGTTTCCGCTTTAATCATTTCTTTCCCTAAGCCCCTTTTAAGCTCCAAACACTAAATTGTAAAACTGAGTTCATATAGACAACCCCAATCGAGAGAGATTTTTCCTACATTCGATACGGAATTCACCGACATAAAATTAAACCGTCACGTGTAACATGCGTCATCAAAGTGTCACATTTACGTGATCTTGGTTCCAATCATAACTACAAATTTAGAGAAACCAAACGATGAATTTAACTCAGGGCAATAACATTTATTCTGACCGAATAACGAAGATTCTATATTCTTTCGTTGGTCTAATCATTATCTCACTACTTATTAATTACATTTATATTTCTAGTAAAGTCATAGAACCATCGAATAAAATAATAAGAAATGAATATGCTAACATTCAACAAAAACAACTTCAGAATGAAATTAACTTTGTTTTAAGAATATTAGAATCGATAAAATCTGAAAATAACATTAGTTCTAGAGAAATACCTGAACACTTAATAAAATATGCAACGTCGGTATTAAATAATTATAATAAAAACAGTCAAGAATATATCTTCGCTTTAGATGAAGAATGGAATGTAATTGTTCATGAAGATGTTGAGAGCATAAAAAAATATAACAACAATTATCAACATATTATATCTATCATTAAAGATACGATTGAAGCCGGTGAGAATTGGGTTATTTATGATAACAAACCCATTCACAGCTTAGACATGGATGACGAAAACATTAAACAAAGCTATGTGGTCTACTTACCAGAATGGAAGATGACTATAGGCAGTGGATATCTTAGCAAAAGCATTAAAATTAAATCAGATGATTTTGTTCAGAAGATAAATAGATTAATTAACCAGAACAAATCAAACATATTAATACTAAACATAACTCTAATTTTACTTTCTATTTTTATTGCGACAGTTTCTAATTTGTGGATAGAGTTACAGATAAATAAAAATGATGAGGTTGTAAAAAAAGAAAAAACCAAAATCGATGTTGCCTTAAGAGATATAAATAATCACCTCAGCAAAGATCCAGTAACAGGCATGCTCAACAAACGAGCATTTACCTCTTATATAAGGAAGCTAAAACTTCTTAAAAACAATAGCAAATATCAGGTTCATTTATTCGAGATTGATAATTTAAACCAAAACAGTCTCATGGCTGGTTGTAACTGTAGAGTATCGATGCTGAAAGAATTCTATAGCTGCCTGACAAAACTGAATCTAACACACCACAGTTTATTTCATATAGATTATGACCGATTCGTTTTATTTACCAAAGTAATGACAAATGAAGAGATGAATAATTTAACCCAAAAAATTAGCAATGAACTAAACAGCATCATTCTGTGTGGTAATGCTACGAAAATATTATTTAAGTGTTCAACTACTGAGATAAATGTAAATTTTGACTCGATTGAAGATGTGTTGGACAAGGGTGAATATGCGTTAAAAATAGCACGACTAAGAAAGTTAAATCACACTTACTACAATACAGAAATTAACACTATTCGAAATAGAGAATTAGGTTTGTCAGTCGAACTTATGTCCGCCATACAAAATGCGGAGTTAAAAGTTCATTATCAGCCGCAATTTTGCACGAGTACAAACAGAATCTCTGGTGTGGAAGCATTAGTTCGATGGAATAACAAAAAGTATGGCAATGTCTCCCCTGATGAATTCATAACACTTGCCGAGAAGAAGGGCATTTTAAATAGCATCGGAACACACGTTATCAGCACAGCCTTAAGAGATATGAAGAAGCTAAAGGACGTGACTATGACTGTGAATATTCTGCCATCAGAGCTACTGCAAGTTAACTTTACAAAGTTTATTCGCGATCTAATCAAACAATATCAAATAGAACCGAACAAAATTATTTTCGATATCGCAAAGCAAATTGATTTGCAGGATATGGAGCCAATTTCTCTTGTTATGAACGATCTACGGGAGCTTGGTATTAAATTTTCTATTAGTTCGGTTGGTATTGGACAATCATCACTGAAATATGTATGTGAATTACCTGTTGATGAAATAAAAGTGCCTTTAGAAATAATTAATAAAATCGATAAGAATAAAAATTATTATAACTTCACTAAATCAGCAATTAACTTTGCAGCTGCAACCGGATTAAATATCGTATTAGAAGGTGTTGAAACAAGCGACCATCTCAAATCAATTTCTAATCTACCCAACAGTAGCATCCAAGGATTTAACTTGTCCGTCGCGAAACCAATTGAGTTGATCATAAATGAAATTGATATAACCAATAAGGTTCTGTCCCATGCCTAAAAGAAATTTTGCTCACACTATTTCAACTGGAAACTGGTTAGTCATCATTACGCTTTCATTGGTCTTCGCAATCCAACATATCAACTACTATCTGGAAGGAAGGGATGTGAACTCACGAGTTGAAGCGAAAGAGTTGACTCGCGTAACCCTGTCAATGCAAAAAATGATAGATGACAGTACCACTGCTATTCGCCTTTACATCTATACCGGCGACAAAAAGTACAAAAAAATCTTTCATAAAATTGCTGATATGAGGATGCATAAACGCTCATGGACTGAGGAGTATCACTACTATTTTTCTGCACTGGACTCCAATATCAATTACGAGCCAAAAAGAAGCAACGTCTACCAGCCAATAGACTATTATAAGAGCCTCAATGCCGATGACTATGAAATAGCCTTACTGTTTGATATCAAAGATATCTATGATCTCTTATTCGCTTATGAAAACAATATATTGAAAAGATATGATGCAAACGATGTGCTTGCCGCCAAATCCATGCTAAATGGCAAATATTACTTAGATAAAAGACTTGAGCTATCCGAAAAAATATTGACCTTAGATTCAAATATAAAGAATCGCTTAACATTGCAGACAGATTCAAAGATATACATTCAAAGAATATTAAACATTACCATCTGCTTTCTAATTATCTCAGTGGCGTTGTTCATCATCATTTTCTATAAACGAGTGTTGAAGCTGGTTCTATCAAACATTGTGGCAATCTCTGACTGGAGTGAAAAAATAGCCCATGGTGAATATCACGCAGAGCTCGAAAATGAAGTATTCGAAGAACTGCTTCCTGTAAAGAACTCGATATGTTACTTAGCGAACAAAACCGACGACCTTGTGCATCAACTTAAAGAGATCGCTGAACAAGATGAGCTCACTAAGTTGCCCAATCGACGAGCTGCAATACAGTTTCTGGTTCAGAAGCAAAAGGAAGTATCTCGTTACTATTCGCTATGTAGTGTAATCCTCATAGACATTGATTTTTTTAAGAAAATCAATGACACCTATGGGCACCCTATTGGCGACCAAATCCTTATCAATGTCGGGAAATTGCTTTCCAAACATACTCGAGATTCAGATTTTACTGCTCGACTTGGCGGGGAAGAATTCATCGTAATCGCGCCGCAAACAGATCTTTCTGCGGCCTATATGTTAGCGAGTAAGTTGAAAGCGAAGATTGAGGGGTATATCCACCAATGCAGCCCTTATGAAATACAAGTTACCATTAGTAGCGGCGTATCTTCACTCGTAGCAGACGGTTGTGTAGAGGAAACGTACAAAGAAGCCGATGATGCGTTATATCTGGCAAAGAGTCTCGGTAGAAATAATGTTCAGGTTTATTCGGGTTCAAGTACCAAGAGTCTTTATAATGACAACATCAACGCCAGTTGCTAACCATCTGATATAACGTCTGATTTATGAAATAACATCTAAAGCCTAGTAGCAAAGAGTTCACTTCGAACGCTTTTTCCTCCTTGAGTTTGCTTAACCGTAAGTTTGTTTCTCCTCAAGACAGCGCGACTGATTTCACTAGCGCCCACACCTCTAAGCCTTGGGTGAGGTTCAGTTCGTACAGCGATTTGAGGGTGATTTTAGAGAGCAAACGCTGTTGATTTTCCAACTCTAATACCACCAGCGCCTGCCCATCTTCGGCAAGAGTGGTCTGAATATCGATGATGGTGGCGCGAAAGCGGTTTAGCACTGTGGAAAACTTAGGTTCTTCAAGAGAAAGCCCTACATCGGATGCCAGAATACGACAGCGATAAGTAGCACCCTGCTCGGCAATGTACCCTACCGCCCATATGGTTAAGCCGTCACAATCCAGTTCAGTCATCCGATTTTCATGCATCGCAACCACTTTGGTATCAAACACACTGCCAATTTCATCGCCGAACAATGCATCAAATTTGGGGTCAGACATAATGCTGTGGGCACTGCCACTCGCCAGTATCGATCCTTTATCAAACAACACAATGTGATCAGCGAGTCGTGCCAGTTCTTGCATGGAATGAGTGACGTAGAGAATAGGCAGATCTAATTCTCGATGCAGACGTTCAAGATAAGGCAAAAACTCCTGTTTGCGGGGTTGATCGAGTGCCGATAGTGGTTCATCCATCAATAGAAGTTTAGGGCTTGTTAGCAGAGCTCGCCCTATCGCAACGCGCTGCTTTTCCCCACCAGAGAGCTGAGCCGGATAGCGATTTAACAGCGATGTGATACCCAGAAGTTCTGTCACTTCATCAAAACTGACGTGCCGCTTGTTAACCGCAATACGTTTAGCACCAAACTGCAAGTTCGCTTCCACTGTTAGATGGGGAAACAGTCCCGGCTCTTGAAACACATAGCCTAAATCGCGCTTATAAGTAGGCACAAATTGTTGGCTATCACTGCATTGCCACATCTCTCCCGCAACAGAAACTTTGCCCTGTTCCAATTTTTCTAACCCAGCAATGGCTCTAAGGCAGGTGGTCTTTCCGCAGCCAGAATGACCAAAGAATACGGTGATGCCCTGCGCGGGTAGAGTCAGGTTGGCGTCTAAACTGAAATCCGCATAACGAATAGTTAACTCTGCGGTAATGTGCGACCTAGACCTAGAGACAGACATAGGCATCTACCCTAGCCTTTGCTGATGTTTTTGGTTTAACCAATGAATCAGCAACAAAGCGACAAATGAAAATGCCACTAACCCGCCAGACAAGATATGCGCATTAAGATATTCCAATGCTTCGACATTGTTGTAAATTTCAACCGACATAACCCGAGTCTGTCCCGGAATATTCCCACCTATCATTAACACCACGCCAAACTCGCCGAGGGTATGACAAAAACCCATGATGGCAGCGGAAAATACTCCGGGCCAAGCCAAGGGTAAGGTGACGTTGAAAAAAGTATCAATTGGAGAAGCTCGAAGTGTGGCGGCCACTTCCATCGGTCTTCGACCAATCGCGAGAAATGAATTTTTAAGAGGCTGAATAACAAAAGGAAACGAATGTAAGGTACAGGCGATGGCAATGCCTGTGAACGTAAATGGCAGTTGGGCAACGCCAAGTTGATTTAAAGTTCTTCCAACCCAACCAACCGGTCCCAACAACAAAAGCAGATAAAAACCTAGGACAGTAGGTGGCAAAACTAATGGCAACATCAACACTGCTTCTACGACACCTTTCACGCGCGAACTAGAATGGCAGAGCCACCACGCGATCGGAACACCAATCAGTAGCAGTGTCACCATAACCACAAAGGCTAGTTTAAGTGTGGTTGTTATGACCACCGTATCGACGACTAACATAGCGCTTTGCCTCTTCCTTCAGTGCCGCTTAATTCACTACTGCAAGTAGCCAAAGCTAGAGACAATTTTCTGTGCGCGCTCCGTTGAATAGTATTCAAGGAAAGCATCAATTGCGGCTTTATCAACACCGGATTTGAGCGTTACCGCAGCCTGTTCAATCGGTTGGTAATCGGATTCCGGAACTTCCCAGAATGAACCGCCAATGTACTGACCTTTTTTAAACACTTGAGATTTAGCCACCATCCCTAACTGCGCGTTGCCAGTCGAGAGAAATTGATAAGTAGGATTCAAGCCTTTACCCATCACGATTTTCGGCGTCATGCTCTCCCATAATCCCATTTTGGTTAGCGCTTGTTGAGCCGCCAAACCGTACGGCGCAAGTTTAGGGTCGGCAATGGCGAAGTGGGTGTAATCTCCTGACAACATGTGCTGTTTCACGTCATAGTTAGCTTGATTTGACCACAGTACCAATACCCCTTTCGCATAAACAAACTGCTTAAAACCCAAGCCTTCATTGACCAATTTTTCAGGGCGAACAGTATCCGCAGCAAGAAACAGATCAAACGGAGCACCATTCACAATTTGGGCATACAATTGCCCTGTAGAACCAGTACTGACATTCAACTGAAACCCCGACACTTTGGCGAAATCTTCTACCAGCACCTGAATCGGCCCATAAAAGTTATTGGCAACCGCTAAGGTGCCATCTTCCGCATGAACAGATAACGAGCCCAAAATAAGGCTGACAAAACAGAGTGAACGCACAATAAAACCGACAATAACGCGATGAAATCCTTTCATTTATTTATCCTTACCTAAACATCAAAAAACGAAGCTTCAAAGAGATCTCTTTCTAACCTGCAACCTCGCTGTCACTGCAAAAAAAACAAGGGCAAAAAGAAAAGTAGAGCTTCAACTGCACAATGGATCAGAGTGCAATAACTGGCTAATCCACTGCTTTTGCAAAAACTGGCGCGCACGTTGCTCATGCTTTCTTTGCAAAAACGGATAAGCCTCTTCAAACGTTGCGGTTCTAGCGCCCTTATGCTGATGCACTCGCACCAGATGAAAACCGAGCTCGGTCTCAATCACCTCACTCACTTCGCCATTGTTCAAATCAAATAGGCTTGCGGCAATTTGTGGGTAGAGTTTGGTCTCTTCGCACCAGCCTAAATAGCCGTTAGACATGGCACTCGGGCATTCCGAATACTTCAATGCAAGCGTGCCAAACGCTGTGTATTCACACTGCTTTTTTACATCGTGGATACGACGCCAAGCTTCATCGCGATGATTTTCTGAAAACTCGTCGTTAACCGTGATGAGAATTTGGCTCATTTCCCACACATTGCTACGGGAAAACTCATTCTGATGGGTGTTGAAGTACTCCATCGCTGTTGCAAGTTCAAGCTCTGGAATGTCTTGAGAAATAAGCTCCATCACTTTTTCACACTTCAGTTCTTCACTTAAAACCTGTTTGAGCTGACCTTCTGTCAAATGCTGCCCCTGCATTGCAGTTTTGAACTCACTGTGGGATTGATAGCCTTCAACGAGCTTGTCAAAAGCCGCTTCAATTTCGAATGCGGATACTGAAACAAGATTGGCTTCACTGCTACCGAGTATGGCTTTTTGTACCCGAAACAGACGTTCAACTTGCTCATCCACTTTGACCCTTTGCATGCTTGAAAGCCATTCAGGGTTAAGTTTGTACATATCGGTGGCGATTTTGGCGGTTAAATAATTGCGTTGATAAGCTTCCATGCTTTCCTCCCTAATTAAGCGACAGGCTCCAGTCGGGTTGAATCGAGTTTGACCAAGTGCGCACCAAATTTAACTTCGAAACTCACCGTGCCATCTTCTAAGTCTCGATAGACTCGGTGAACCTCAATCACATCGCCCTTGTTGGCTAATGGTTCACCAAACATACGTAAGCTACAGGTCAGTTTGGCTTTGTCTAATGAGCGAAAAAGACATGGAACCCAAGCCAATTCAGCATCGATTACTTCGCTATCTCGTACTCCGATCACTCGATTTTGCGTTGGAATAAATACTTGATAGATCACCTGTGTTTGCAAGAAATATCCGTAGCTACGAACAATGCCGACGCTTCCTGCTTCCACTAACAAGTCCCCTTTAGCAAAGTCCTGAAAGCTACCGTCATTACGGATATTACGCACAATTCTGACTTCGCTTCCTGGAGCAAAACGCACTGTGTCGGAGCCGTAATCCATGTCCATTTCGTTCACTCCTATTCACCAGATGCACTGCAATCGGAGGCACAGCTCGCGCAACCACCTGCCGCGATCATAGGCTCATGCCCTAGGCTGATTTGCTTATATGCCAAGCGAAGCGACTTCTGATAAGTGGCGTAATCAGCGTTTGGTTTGCAAACCAATAACTTCTGGAACAAGCGCAGCAGTGGTATATGTTTTTTCTCCACCAGCTCTGGGTCGTAATCCACAACGAAATAGTCGAGAAAATCTTCTGCGGTTTCCAACAACGCCAGTTGCTCGGTGAAATCACTCTCTAACTCTAAATACATACCTATAGCCCTACGCGATTTGCTGGTGATGGATGGCAAACTCGAGCAGATCGTCAGTGGTCGGAACGCTTTTACGCCGTTCAGACCAAACACGAAGCTGCTGTTTTATCTGCTCGCACTGCGATTCAGTGAGCACTATCCCCATATCGCGATAGATACGCATAATGGCACTCACACCGGAATGCTTGCCTAAGACAAAGTGATGTTCGCGCCCCACTAATGAAGGCGAGAAACCCTGATAGTTATTGATGTCTTTCAGCAAGCCATCAACGTGAATTCCCGACTCATGGGTGAACACCACATCGCCTGTGATCGCTTTTTGCGCTGTTTGGGGTCGCCCAGAAGCCAGATGTACGTAATTGCAAATGGTCGGTAGCTGGCGCAAATCAATGTTGCTTGGTGTCTGCTGCAACACTGTAAGCGCAACGGAGATCTCCTCTAATGCAGCGTTTCCCGCACGTTCTCCTAATCCATTTACCGTAGTGTTCACTGACGCAGCACCAGCTCGAATGGCAGCTAACGAGTTCGCCGTCGCTAACCCAAGATCGTTGTGCGCATGCATTTCAATCTCAAGATCCGTATGGGCATGTAACTGAGTGATAACGTGGTAAGTCGAAAATGGGTCGAGGATGCCGTTGGTGTCAGCAAAACGAACTCGTTTTGCACCGCAACGTTCCGCGACTTCTGCAACCCGATAAAGCATATCGACGTCTGCACGCGAAGCATCCTCCATTCCCACGCAAACCTTCAAACCAGCATTTAGCGCTTGGCTAATCACTCTTTCACAACGTTCGAACAACACTTTAGGCGTCAGATTGAGTTTGCTGCGGATCTGCTGACTTGAGACTGGAATAGAGAGATCCACCCAATTTAAACCAAGACCGGAAGCGCAATGAACATCGTGCTCTAGCATCCGACACCAGCCCATAGTTCGCGCAGTACTAAGGGAGTGGCACACTGAACTGATGACGTATTGCTCTTCCGCTCCCATAGCGGGAATGCCCACTTCCAATTCAGGCACACCCGCCATTTCAAGCAGCATCGCAATATGCATTTTCTCTTCTATGGTGAACGCCACACCAGGTCCCTGCTCACCATCCCGAAGCGTGGTGTCATTAATAATGACTGACCTATGAATGGGTTCTGCTATCCCTGTAACCATACATGCACCATCCCTTTGCTCACTGATATTGACTCACTACAGGGAATCCTTCCCTAATCACCGCACACCTTTATCAGGCATATGTTGGAGCAAACTCTTCAACGTTACCCGCATTGGCGGCGTTATCCCAATAAGGAGACATCTGGCGTAAGCGATGCACAATCGGTGGCAGTTGCTCAAGCACATAATCGATATCGTCATCTTTGGTAAAACGAGACAGCGAGAAGCGCAAAGTGCCATGTGCCGCAGTGAATGGAATCTTCATCGCTTTCATCACATGTGAAGGTTCTAATGAACCGGATGTGCAAGCTGAGCCAGACGACGCCGCGATACCCACTTGGTTCATCATTAATAAAAGGGCTTCACCTTCTATAAACTCAACCGCAATGTTGGTGGTATTAGCGACACGCTGTTTAGGATTACCCGTGACAAACGTATTCGGAATGCGAGCAAGTAAACCTTGCTCTAAGCGATCACGCAGCAGTTTGATACGATGAAGCTCAGTATCAATAGCTTGATAAGCCAGCTCTGCCGCTTTACCCATCGCTATTGCAGATGCTGCATTTTCAGTTCCTGCTCTGCGACCGCGCTCCTGATGACCGCCGCGCAATAATGGACGAAAACGAGTACCACGACGCAAGTACAAAGCGCCAATCCCTTTTGGAGCATGGAACTTGTGACCAGAAATCGACAGCATATCAATTTCGGTTTCATGCACGTTGATCATGCGTTTACCTGCCACCTGTACCGCGTCAACATGCATTTGTGCGCCGACAGTTTTTGCCATCATTGCCATCGATTCCACAGGAAACAGAGTGCCAGTTTCATTGTTTGCCCACATCATCGAAACAATCGCGACGTTTTCACTTAATGCTTGGGCATACGCTTCCAAATCGATATTGCCTTTACCGTCGACGCCAATCCAATGCACCTTGTAGCCTTTACGTTCAAGGTTTTGACAAAGCTGTAAAGTAGCGGGATGTTCAACCACAGATGTTACGATTTCTCTTCGTTCGGGGTTGGCTTCCAATGCAGACAAGATAGCTGTTGTGGTCGCTTCAGTAGCACAAGAGGTAAAAACCACTTCACTTGAGTGCTGCGCGCCAAGAAGTTGCTGAACCTGTTCTCTTGCAATTTCCAGAGCCTGACCCACGCGAGCGCCTAAGCGATGAATAGATGAAGGGTTGCCATAAAATTCATCAAGATAAGGAATCATGACGTCCAAGACTCGTGGGTCAATGCGCGTCGTTGCATTGTTATCTAAATAGATCATCGGTTGGATACTAGACATTGTAAGTTCCCTCTTTCTTTGCGGTCATTTGTGGGTCTTCTTGTACCGGAAATACGGTGTAAGACTCTCCCAAAGCTCGACTGATCTTGTGTTCCACATTTGCCAATGTCAGACCTGATAAACCACATCCGGTACACGCACCAGTGAGTGAAACAAACACAACATAATCTTCCACATCGACTAAGCTGATATCCCCACCGTCGGCTTGTACCGCTGGGCGAACTTCTTCGATAATTTTCTCAATCAGCGCAATGATCTCAGGACTTACAGACGCATCAACTCCAGAGTCTTTGCTTGCTTCAACCGGTTTTATGGCAGGTTTCACGCTAGAATTTTTAGATAAGGCAGGGGCTTTTGCTCTTTCTGCCAAGCATTCTTCCAACACCCATTCGATCTTTTCGTGGCAAGAGGTGCAAGCGCCGCCCGCTTTGGTGTAATTGACGACTTCCTCTAGAGTGGTGAGATTATTGGCGGCAACCACGCGTTTAATCATCAGGTCATCAATCGCGAAACACTTACAAATCAGCTCACCTTCTTCGTGATCATCTTCCAGTGTTTCTCCGCGATAGTTCGCGACTGCTGCATGCAATGCTTCCATCCCCATAACCGAACAGTGCATTTTTTCTGGCGGTAAGCCATCAAGAAAGTCGGCAATGTCTTTGTTAGTGATAGCTAAAGCTTCATCTATCGATTTACCAATGATCATCTCAGTTAATGCAGAAGAAGATGCGATTGCACTACCACAACCAAAAGTTTGAAAACCTGCATCCTGAATAATGTCTGTTTCTGGGTCGACTTTGAGAGTCAAACTTAGAGCATCACCACAGCTCAGCGAACCCACATCACCTCGGGCATTTGCCTCTGAAACCAATTTGGCATTTCTTGGGTTAAAGAAGTGCTCTTTAACTTTCTCTGAATAATCCCACATAACCGCTCCTTCGTTTTTTGCCGACACCCGCTTCCAATGCGTTGATTTGGTGTTACACAGGTTTGTTTTAAAACCAGTTTTCGGATTGAGGCTGCAATAACTACTCCACAAGGGATACATTTCTAACGGTTTGATTTATCGGGAAATTTGAGACAGATCACATAGTGGAATATGCCAAAAACTACAAATTGTCACTTTGTTTGTCGGCTAACGAACAAAGGGGACTGACATAAATACGACAAATGAGCACGCTCTTTGTCACTAATAAGCTTTGGATACATAAGCATTGGATACAGACAGCCATGACTTGAAACCAGACAATAAAAAAGCTCCCGCCCTGTATCAGGCTGGGAGCTTTTCTAAACTAGATAGTATGTAAAGACTTTCTATGGCACACCGTGACCTTTAGAAGCCACCCAAACTCGATACCATTGTTCACGAGTGAGTTCTAACTCAAGTGCCGCGACTGCTGAACGCACGCGCTCAATCTTACCGGAACCGATAATCGGCAGTGGCTTAGAAGGAAGACGACGAACCCAAGCGTAAATCACTTGGTCGATACTCTCGGCACCAATCTCTTCGCGCAACTCTTCAAGAACTTTACGTACTCGCACCGCTTGCTCTGACTGACCATTAAAGATCTCACCACCACCTAAGCATGACCAAGCCATAGGGATAGTTCGCAGCATCTGCATTTGATCTAGCGTGCCGTCATGTGCCACATCAAAGTTAAGCGGGTTAATCTCAACCTGATTAGTCACAAGAGGTTTACCCATGCGTGACTGTAGCAAGGTGAATTGTGAAGGAGTGAAGTTTGATACACCGAAGTGTTTAACCTTACCCACTTTGTGCAGCTCAGCAAACGCTTCTGCTACTTCATCAGCGTCAAGCAACACATCTAAACGGTGGATCAACAAAACGTCAATTTCACTCACACCCAAACGCTCCAGCGAATTATTCACTGATTGGTAGATGTGTGCGGAACTGGTGTCATAGTGATTAATTTTGCGCTCTGGGTGCTTATCACTGCAAAGCTTGATATCACACTTAGTAACGATCTGCATTTGCTCACGAAGAGAAGGCTCTAAGGCTAATGCTTCACCAAATAGAGATTCACATTGGTAGTTACCGTAGATGTCTGCGTGATCGACCGTCGTGATACCTAACTCTAGGTGCTGTTTCATAAACGTTAAGCGTTCTTGAGGTGTCATTCCCCAATCCGCTAAACGCCAATACCCTTGAACCAGCTCTGAAAACTCTGGTCCTTGTGGGGCAATTGTCACTTTTGCAACCATAATATTACTCCTTAATCCGACGGCACATCCTAAGCTTGTTCATAAGCGAGCTCAATGAATAAAGCCTGATACTCTTAATTGAAGCCCGAAGTTGTGAGACTTTCTACAGGTTAGAAATAAAGATTAGACAAAATCATAAACGTGTAAACATGAGTGAAATGTCGTCACCTTGCGTCATTAAAACCGCTTTTGTTTGTCCGCTCTGCCAGTTGAACACTTTAGGAAATGACTGAGCATAACGATTGATAAACAAGACTAACGCTTTATCCACTTCTTGAGTTGTCGCGGTTTTCAGTTGCTCAGCAATGGAGAATTGCTGCTCACCGAGCTGAATGCTTTGTAACTGAAAACCATCTTTACGTAAGTTCAGTTGGAACAAACTCCAACTGTTTGGCGAATATTCACCATGCAGCGTGAGGGAGTGAATTCCCCCTTCTTGATTGCCTTTCACCTCAGGCCAAACAGGTAACGTGTAATAGCTAAACTCATCCCCACACCATGATGGAATAAAGATATTGTCGCTACACTCTAGCCATTCCCCTGTCTGGATAAATTGTTTTTGAGCTGGCCAAGTGCTTTCACCACCGATAAATGGCAGCAAAAAGTCTGGGTGTGCAGCCATCGACGCTCCACTCCAAAACAGTATAACTAGCCATTTCCACATAACATTTCCTCAAATAACTATCCTTAGTGTTAGCCTTTTGCATGCTTTCTACAAGTGCCCGATGAACTACGCCCCCAAATTCTCTTTTGTGAAGCACTTCAAGCTCTTAAGGCGTAGGGCAAGGAATGATGTGTCTAGTCTTTAATCGTTTTATTCTAAAGTCTGTTTACATAGAGGGACTTTAAGATCCCATACGGACGTGACGATGAAACTGAAAACCTTAACCTTTGCCTTATGTGCCATTATTCCAAGTGCTTTTGCAGCACCCAATTTGACAATAGCCACGACAACCAACAGTCGTGACTTTCCGCTCGACAGCCAGAATCCTTTAGTGATTCCACTGACCAAAGATGACTACACGCTGACTGTTACCGGTGTGGAAGGTGACTGCCAGTCTGAACAAGTATCGAGCATCAAATTCAATACGCCTGTTGCACTTAACTGCTCAGAAGCGACCACACTGCCACTTAAAATTCGCTTCACTGGCGATTACGCGTTTAGCTATGACGATAAAGCACAGACACTGACTTTTACTCGTCAAGCAAAAAAAACAGCAAACAGCGAGTTTAAGCGTCCTATTCCCGACGTGACTTGTGAACAATATTCTGGCGGCGAAGTAACGTTGACCGTTGGAGAAACTTTCGCAAACGGTACTCACTTAAAAGATGCGATCACTGGCAAAGTAGTGACGGTGAAGCAAGGTATGGTGACCTTAGCTCCAGACGCCAATAGCGGCGGTTTGATACTACTGGAACCTGTTGAAACAAAGCCTCAGCCATTCAACTACCGTAATGCCAACATCTATTTTGTAATGGTTGATCGTTTTAACAATGGTGAGCCTAAAAATGACAACAGCTACGGTCGAAAAAAAGACGGTAAAGATGAAGTTGGTACCTTTCATGGCGGTGACCTTAAAGGGGTTATAGAGAAACTCGACTACATTCAAAGCTTAGGCACAGATGCCATTTGGTTGTCTCCAATCGTTGAGCAAATCCACGGTTTCGTTGGTGGTGGAGACAGTGGTTCTTTCCCGTTTTACGGCTACCACGGTTACTGGACACGTGATTTCACCAAAATTGATGCAAACTTCGGCGTTGATGAAGACTTAAAAACACTGGTTGAAGAAGCCCACAAACGTGGCATGAAAATTCTGTTGGATGCCGTTCTTAACCACTCAGGATATGCCACATTAGCCGACTTACAAATCGATCATATTGATGTGGTAAATAGCGCTAATTTGCCACAAAAATGGGCTGATTGGTCGCCAATCAATAGTGAAAACTGGCACAGTTTCCACCAGTACATTGATTACAACAGCAACAACTGGAAATACTGGTGGGGAGGTGATTGGGTTCGTGCAGGATTACCCGGCTATACCAAACCAGGATCTGGTGATATCACGATGACACTGGCAGGTCTTCCCGATTTTCGCACCGAATCAACAGAGTTTGTGAAGCCGCCAAAATGGTTGCTAAAAAACGAAGGAACTCGTGTGATGGTGCGGGATAATTTTACCGTTTCAGACTATCTCATAGAGTGGCAGAGCGATTGGGTGAAACGTTTTGGTATTGATGGATACCGTGTCGATACAGTGAAGCATGTTGAAGGTGAAGTGTGGAAACGCCTAAAACAGGCAGCCAGCGATAATTTGAATCAGTGGCGCAAAGAACATAACAAACAAGGTGAACCGTTTTGGATGATGGGCGAAGTATGGGGGCATGGCGCGTACCGCAGTCCTTACTTTGACGACGGGTTCGATGCGCTGATTAACTTTGATGTGCAGAAGAAAATGGACAAAGGCGCTACCTGTTTGAGTCAGATGGAAAGTGTTTATCAGGAGAATGCGAAAACTCTGCAACAACAGGCGGATTTCAATCCAGTAAGTTATATGTCTTCTCACGATACCGAGCTGTTTTTCAGCCGTTTCAAATCCTTTGAAATGCAACGTAACGCCGCCAACGCCTTATTGCTAAATCCGGGTGCGGTTCAAGTGTATTACGGTGATGAAGTGGCTCGCGACTTAGGTCCCTATGCCGACGATTTCCATCAAGGCACACGTTCAGATATGGTTTGGAAGTTAGATGCCGAGCGCGAAACGTTACTGAAACACTGGCAAACCGTTGGGCAGTTCAGACAGCGTCATCCTGCGGTTGGAGCAGGTAAACACCAAGTGATTAAACAGCAATCATCAACGGAGAATACACCATACGTATTTTCGCGCTCGCTGGGTGAAGACAAAATCATAGTTGCATTTGTGGGTAAGTAAATACTTACAGGTTCAGCTTTAGAAAAGGAAACAAGGGCGTCCCTGCCCTTGTTTGCCCTTGTTTTTTTATTGGCGTTATCTACTTATATCAGTGTTCTCTTTATAGAGAACTACGCAATGCTCTCTTGCAAACTGACAGTTTGCGGTACGTAGTCACTGATGTTGATGACTTTATCGGCAATAGCGTCTATCAAATCAGGATCATGGCTGACGATTAACAAGCCACAGTTTTGCTCACGAGCAAGCTGCGCCAGTTGCATCGTTACCTCTTTAGCAATAATCGGATCTAGTCGTGATGTAGGCTCATCAGCAAATAAAAACACTGGATCCATCATCAAAGCGCGTAAAATCGAAAAGCGTTGCAGCTCGCCACCAGAAACCTGACTGCTGTTATAAGTAAGCACCTGCTCACGCAACGCGAGTTTTTCCATCAGAGGAGCTACTCGGCTAGCATCCAATTTATGCAGCGCAATCAAATCATCTAACATCTTACCGAGAGTTAAGTGCTGAGCAAGCGATGTAAATGGGTCTTGATAGAGCTTTAACCACTTCGCTTTGCCTTGCGTTTTTTGACGATCAATCTCACCCGAAGACGCTTTAAGATGCCCTAAAATCGCATCTCCCAAACTGCTTTTGCCACAGCCGCTGTCGCCGACAATACCAACAATTTCACCTTGCTGAACGTCAAACGAAAGTGATTCGAACAGCTTTTGCTTACCACGTTCTATCGATAAATTTTCAACACGCAAAATGCGCGATTGAGTTCCCTTTTCACATCGGCTCTTAGACCAGTTCTTCGGTGTCGAGCGAATCAACTCTTGAGTGTATTCTTGTTGAGGGTTAGCGAGTACTTGCAACGTTTGACCTTGTTCAACCACCTTTCCGTAATGCAGAACAAGTATTTGTCCGCCAAGACGCAGTGCAACATCAACATCATGGGTAACGACGATTAAACCGTCATCTTTGGTTTTGTCACGCAGCATATCGACCACATCATCTCGGCGATTCACATCCAAACCTTTGGTTGGTTCGTCAGCCAGTATGATAGAAGCGTTTGCAGCCGTTGAAACACATATCGCCATACGCTGAGCCATACCACCAGAGAGCTGGCCAACTCGCTTTTGATAAGTATGAGCCAAACCATAACGTTCAAGTTCTTGTTGCGCCATAAAACGAGCTTGGTGCTTGCTGAACCCTAAAACAAATCGAGACACTTCAGCGACTTGCTCTCCAGACTTCATTAAAGGATCGAGGGTTGTCATTGGCTCTTGAGGAAGCATAGCCATTTGAGAACCCCACAAAGTGCGGCGCTGTGCCATATTCACAGCTTCACCATGGATGCTAATGTCGCCATTGCAATTCAATGAGGAATCAATGCTCGCCATAATCCATTTCATCAGTAGACTTTTTCCCGAGCCCGTTTGACCAAGAATGACCAGAGGCTCACCTTTCTTCACTACTAATGACACATTTTCCAGAAGAGGACGTTCACCCACTGCAATATTAAGATTCGAAATTCTCAACAATTCACTCATCGTTTCTCTCCTGCAATTAAGTGGAACGCCAATACAATCAACGCCAACATAACGAGAGGTTGTATCAGCAACCATGGTGCATCACCGTAATACGGGAAAAGTTCGACAATCATTTGTCCGAGTTCGCTCGTCGGCGGCTGAATACCTACGTAAACAAATCCAAGAGATGCCATATAAAGCACTGCATTCGCAGCGCCAAATGCTGCCATGGTTAATACCGATGAGCGAAGCGTCGGCCACAAGTGATGACGAAAAATGTAGATTCGACCAAATCCGAGCAATAAAGCATTTTGAATTTCAGGACTGTTCGCCAGAGATTGCGTTAATGAGCGGCTCACACGGAAGTATTCCACCCACTGAACCAATGCAATCGCAATATAAATTGCAGTGAAAGAGCCCGGAACTAGAGCCGCAAAAAGCAACACGAACACCAAACCCGGCATAGCCAATAGGATATTAACGACGATGTTTAAGCCTGTATCAAACCAGCGTCCATACCAACCAGCAATCACTCCCAATACACAACCAACAACACTTGCACTTAATACACAAATTACGGCTAAAGTGAGAGACAAACGCAGCGCCTCACTTAAACGTGCAAACATATTGCGACCATAGTGATCAGACCCGAACCAGTATTCCGCACCCGGAGGTGTCAGCACCGCAGACAAATCTTGTTCGGCAGGGTCAAAATTCATCAGCCAACCGATAAGTGACAGGGATACCAACAGGCACAACAGCATTATTCCCACGGCTCGTGATTTATTACTATACAGCGCAGACAACATCTTATTGCTCCTCCTTAATGCGTGGGTCAATCCAGTAGCAGAGAAGATCAACTATCATATTTAGCATCACGAACATAACCCCTAAACACAGTGCTGTTCCTTGAATCACAGGAATGTCTCGGGCAAAAATCGCATGAGCTAAGCCATGCCCAACTCCCGGCCAAGAGAACAGAGACTCAATCATCACAATCCCTTCGATCACGGTAATAAACTGGATGCCGATAAACGCCACCACAGGGAGCAAAATGTTGCGAACGCCATGTCGTTGGAAAGTGCGCCAAGGAGTCAAACCCTTCATCATCGAAAACTGATAAAACGGCGCACGGATTACCTGACGGGTGGACGTTGCAACAATGCGGTTTGATGTGGCAGCTAAGGCGATAGCGAGAGTTGCTGTGGGCAAAATCAGGTGTTGCGGTGTATCAAAGCCCGCCACAGGTAGCCATTGCCAGTAGAGAGAAAAAATCAGAATCAAAACCAGACCAATCACGAAAACTGGCAGTGCTCGCACAGCTATCGACAAGGTGACGGCAACAGGTTCAAACCAGCGCTGCCATTTCACACTGGCAAAACCCAGTGCAAATGCAAGCAACACAGAAAGCACAATCCCAGCGACCGCTAGCAGCAAAGAATGCCCTAATTGGTGACTGACGATTTCACTGACAGGTTGACCACTGACTAGAGAATTGCCTAAATTGAACTGCGCGAGATCAACAAGCCAAGAGAAAAAGGTCGAGATTCCCGACTGGTTCAAATTCAGTTCTTGACGAATAAACTCCGCAGCTTCGGCACTGACGTTGTCCTGTCCATATCGACTTGATGCGATACGAAATGCCATATCGCCGGGAAGTGAACGCATTAACACAAAGGTCAATGCGCCAACACCAAATACCACGGCTACAAGCTGTAAAAGACGGTTATAAATTAGTTTCGCCACGAGCGTTAAAACTCCAAGTCACTGAGATAGAAGTTGCGACCAAATGGATCGAAGCGGAAACCTTTCAATCGTTTATTAACAGATACTTCTTCTGTGTAAGCAGAAACAGGAATGACAGGCAACTCAGTTGCCAGAATTGTCGCCGCTCTTTGTGCTTTTTCGCGATAGTCTGCGGCATCTAATGTCTGGTTAAGCTGTTTAATTAATTGATTAAACTCTTGGTTTGACCAATTCATAGCGCCCCAATCACCGCCTTGTTCAGAAAAATCATTACTCAGCACCACAAGCGGGTCCACAATCACGCCGTAATTACGAGCCATCAGTGCAACTTCTAAAGAACCATCCTGATGACCAGCCGGAATGGAACTTGAATTTGTGATGTTCACGTTCAGTTTTACACCTAGCTTTTTCCATTGCGCCTGAAGCGCAGTGGCAACGTTGGTCAACTCTGGTCGGTCTGCATAAGTAATAAGGGTTAGCTCAAAAAGTTTACCGTCTCGCTCAAACATTCCTTGGCTATTTTCACTCCAACCGAGCTCTTTCAGCATGGCTTTGGCTTTTTGGACATCCGATTGTGGGTTAGCAAAAGACTCCAAATACCAGTCTCCCATCGAACTTGGCAATAGCTGAGCGGTTGCAGAACTTGGCGTACCCAGCACTGCACTAGCGATACCTTTACGATCAATAGCAAGGCTCAACGCCTGACGCGCTTCAACAGAGTTCATAAATGGATGTGCGTTGTTCAACTTCAAAACAAGAGTGCGAGGTAAAGAGTAAGAGTGAACATCAGTTTGCGGGTTCATTTTTAAACGCATAATACTTGCTGGCGGCAACTGCAAAGCAATGTCTGCTTGACCACTTGTTGCTTGCAATACACGGCTTTCACCACGGTGCCCAGTCAAATAAGTAACGTATTCAATGTGCGCTTTTTTACCCCAATAGCCATCAAATTTCTTTACTGTCGCTTTGTGTGGCGGTGCAAGCTCAAATAGCTGGAAAGGTCCAGTACCGATTAACGACACAACGTTGCCATCTTCGTCATATGCAGCACGACTTAGAATCACATTCGAATAGTTCGCTAGAACAGCAGGAAGGCTTTTGTAAGCTTCGGACAGTTCAACAACCACTTGATGTTTACCCTGCGCCTGAATTGAAATCACTGGCACTTTGCCTAATGAGCCATACTTGCTCAACGCGATGTTGAGGCTATTAACCACAGCATAAGCATCCATCAAGGAACCATCTTGGAAATGGACACCGTCTCGCAGAGTAATAGTCCACTGTGTCAGATCTTTATTTGGGGTCGCTTCCAATGCCAAACCAGGCAGAAGATTACCCGAACTGTCTACATCAAATAGCGTTTCAATCACCTGTAACTTGGTAAAAATATAGCCACTTGATGAAGGGTCAACGTTCGAAAACTCTAATGCTCCGCTGACAGTAACAGTGTTTGATTTATTAGGTGACGTGTCAGCATTTGCTTGAAAAGCAACCATTAATGCCAACAACGCTGTTGAAAATATTCTCATAGTTATGACTCTACAATCCCAAAAGTGTTTTGTTATAACATAACAATTATTTGAGTTTCAATTTAAATGAGAATAATTTTCAAAACAAAATTGCGTCTTTAAAAGCACATTGCTTGCTAACTCGCTACTTTAAGTTGTTTCACCGCACAGGCATCTAACTGTTTGGATAGTTTGTTAAATAGTGTTTCTCTGCGTAAATCCAGTATTTCCTGAATCAATTTATCTTTCGCCGACAAACCAAAATGCGTTGCGTAGTTTTTGATTTTTTGAATTTCTTCCGCTTCCAGACGATAGACTTCGTTTTTTAGCAATGCTTCCGCTTCTTTTTTGATAAGTCCCTGCTGTTGCAGTAGTTCAATAATTAATACATCAAAATCGTGAATCGCTCTAGCCATTATTTCCTGCTTAATGAATAACCTAGCTCTCAGCTTTATCACTTTGAGAGCTATCTTTTTAAGACCGGCATAACCTACGCAGCCAGCATTAAAATTGGGTTACAGAAAAAAGGCTATTTGATGACAAAATACTAAGATGCCAACTAGATTTGAGTTCAGATTTTTGTCGCTTGAATTGAGCTTGATTTTGATCAACCAGAATGCAATTTCCCCCTCACAAAACCCAACAAGAACTACAATTAATGAGGTAGTAAAAGATAGAAAATGGGAGGTTATGATGAGCTTAATTCCTCGTGATTCATGGTCTGATTTCTATCGCGTATTTGATCATGCATTCCCATCAATTCGGACTCGATTTGATGCAGAAGCTTTTTCACCACGCGTTGATGTGATTGAAAAAGAAACCGCATTCGAAATCATTGCTGATTTGCCGGGAGTTGCCAAAGATGATGTTGTCATCACCTATAAAAATGGAGCGCTTACAATAGAAGCCTCCACCAGCAAAACCGAAGAAAAGAAAGATCAAGACAAAGTCATTCACAAAGAACGCTATGAAGGAAAAATGGTGCGTAGTTTTTCTTTAAGCGACAACGTAAATCCAAAAGACATTTACGCTGAATTTGGGGATGGCGTGTTGGTTGTGGTTGTTCCTAAGTTAGAAACACAGCCTGTGGAAGACCACCGTATCCCTATCAGCTAGTTGATTTTTGGCTAGCGTGTGCAACGATTCAAACTAGGTGATACGAAAGCCTACATTCAGGAAAGCAAATAACAAAGGGGCGGAATGCCCCTTTTCTTTTACATCTTCACTCATAAATTGCCCTAACAATCAGGTCAATTCTTGAGCTCTTTATCGAAGGTTTCTTTTGTGCATTTTTCAGCATTTTCTGATGCAACATGATGCAAATGGCTGCATTCAGACAAGAGAATTTTCGGCAAAATGACAAGCTAAAACCTTTTGTCTACCACGTTTACAACTTTTCAAATGCGCGCTATTCGGCGCCCTAGTTAAAGTTGGTATTGATCTAACACTAGGGACAATTTGATACAGAGATCCAATAAAGCAAGGGTGGCAACGAGAATTATTGAGGTAATAAAAAACGATGAGCACTTTGCAAACAGATACTTTAGTGAACCCAAGTCAAGCTGTTGATGGTTCAGAACCAACAACCGTCAATACTGAAATCAAAACGGAAGAAAAGGCACAGGCACCTGCAACCAACAGTGCCACCGAAGAGCTAATCATCATTGAGCCAGTCGCTGCGTCACCAAACGTGTCAACAACAACTGTCATTGAGCCAGCTAAGTCAGTTTCAGAAGAGAAATCAACAGAAACTAAGACTAAGCCAGCAACGCCTATCGCACCAAAAACGGCTAAGACGGGAGCTGCCAAAGTTGAAACGAATCAACCTAAAGTGAAAACGGAACCCGCGGTAACGGCTGCATCTGAAACAGTAAAAAACGATGACAAAAGTGTTGTTACAGAGGCAGCTAAAAATAATGACGTACTGATTGTCCCTGATGCCAACACTGAGCAACTCGCGACCATTCAACACCCAGTATCAACCGCAAGTACCGTTGTTCCTACTGAATTAAAAAGTACTTCGAATCAACTAGTTAATACTGATTGGATCTTAGTTGCTGTTTTCGTTTTAACATCGATTATCGTACTTTTTTCTAATCGAAGAGCGATCAAGAAAGCGACTGAATTAGCAAAAGAATCCTCTCGTCCGGTGATGCCAACACTCAACCCAAGTGTGGATGTTGAGTTTGAAAAAGCAAAAATCGTCGCAGAAAGCAGACAGCAATGGATTCATACATTGAGAGGTGAAATTGCCGATTTTGTCTCAGCAACCAATGCAATCTGGGACCTACATAAGATTAAGGATGGTTTTGAAGACATTCTAACCGATATGAAAGACCCGCAGTTTGCAATGAAAGAGCTGTATCAGTGGTCTTGTACCTACAACAAAGCCGTTCAAGATACTGAAAAACTGTATGCAAAAATTCACTTGCTCATCAATCCAAGCGAAGAACATTCACAAAATCTTTCAAGCCTGTTAGACAAGACGATGGTCGCTATCGAAGCGAAGAAATCGCCTTCAAAGTTGAACGATGAAATCGTCGCTATCACCCAAGTGATGTTGAAGCAAGAGTGGCAACGAGTGAAAACTTTCAGCTAATTTTTTAAAACGTTTCAAACGAACAAAGAAGCGAAATCGCTCCTTTGTTTTATTCTATATTTCACTCGTTATTATTTGGTATTGACCGCTTTAACAAATACCTCTTGCGCCCCTTCAACACCTAACGCTTTGGCTTCATCCAGTAGACTTAAAGCTTTAGGGATATCTCCAGCTTCCACCGCTTTTTTGATTGATAAACGATAATACTCTTGGGTATCAGGTAATGGCACATTCACCATTTTCGCATTTTCGGTTGTGGTAGCAACTGTTGCTGACGAACTCAGAAAAGACAAAAATTTCGGGCCAGAGACTTCTAACTCAACGACCCCAGTTAGACTATGTGGTATTGCGATGTCTTTTAACTCGGGCATATAGTTACCCCGACCTTCTGCATCAACACGACCTGGATGAGCAACATAAGTGACACCATTTAAGTACTCTTGTTTTGTATAAATGATGACATATAAACTCTGATAACCATTGGGAGGATAAAACTCCAAGTTAGCGACTAGCCGATTACCTAAGTTCAAACGAGGTTTGCGATACTCAAAATGCGTATCGTCGTATGATTCAATAGTTTCTCCGTTTTGATTAACAATCAGAACATTTGGGTAAAAAACCGAATCTTTAATCTCACTGGTGATAGAAAGAGCTAATTCTCCTCTATTTGCAGGTATTTCAAATACAACAACCGGACTGTTGAACATCTCATTAGTTAGACGTTGACTTTCCTCCGTTACTGCCACTCTAGTTACACTAGGAATCTTAACGGCTACAGATTCTAACTGAGCAACCGTTGTTATATTTTGTCCCGTAGCTTTCATTGTCTGTTCAACTATCGGAGCAGATTGACACCCAGCTAATACAATACAGCTGCCAAGCAATAAACTTCTAAATTTCATTTCTCGCTCCTCTTTTATTTTTTTAACTGCACTTAGTCTTTTAGACCTTATAGAACATTTAAAAAAAATAGCCGACTCAAGCCGGCTATTAATATAGATTAAATCTAATTAATTTAAGCTTACCACCAAGCTTCTACTTGGATACCTACAACAAAGTCTGAGTCGCCTTTATCGCCAAAGGTTTCACCTTCATGATCGGTCAAGTAAGAGCCATATACACGTAGTTCAGGGCGAGCCCAGAAGTTATTTCCCATTGCCCATGCTTGTGCAACAGTTAGTTTACTACCAGCGAAATCATTGCCATCAGCATCTTCGCCGCCGTTGTAACCTGCTTCAAAAACGGTACGCATAGTGTCATTCCACTTATACATTGGACGAACTACTGCAGAGAATTGATTAATATCTGATTTAGAAGCACCGATATCAGCTCCCGCTAAAAATGCTAATTGATGGCCAAGTTCCCATGATTCACCTAGGTTGAGAACACCCCAGTTTAGTACACGGTAACCAATTGCATCATTATTGTCTGCACTGCCACGTCCGTAGTATGTACCCGCACCCCAAAGGTTTGCCATTTGCACACCGTAGCCTGCAGTACCTACTTGGAAAATCGTTTGGTTAAAACCATTGCTTAAACCTTGATGTAAGATAGCCGTAGTCATCAGTCCATCATCAGCAGCTTCAGACATACCATCTTTTTCTGTTGCAAAGTTATATGCGATAGCTACTTCAAGTGATGCTTTATCCCAAAGACTGATATTTGCTAAACGAGCATCAAAAATGTAACCCGTAGAGTCATCTGTAGAACCATCTTGTACAAGAGCTAGAGAAAGTTTTTGATTTCCAAGAGATAGATTCTCAATACCACCACCTGTGCCAGAAGTATTTAGGTAATAGAAATCGGTGATGTGGATATCTTTACGCTGGTAGTAACGCTTACCAGCCCAAAGCGTTGCTTCTTTGTCTGAAGCTAGCAGCCCTTTTGCCTGTACGTTGAATTGAGCAACGTTGAAATCACCGTCTTCCCAACCAGAAGCGCCATTGTTCCCTTGAGCAATCATCGATTCAACTTTCCAAGTCTGCTCACCTGATTTTAGTTCTTCAGCAAAGCCAAACTCATAGTAGTTGTCGTTTTCATTACCAAGACGACCAATACCATTTTTCATGAAAGAAACATCACCTTCGCCATTACCACTGATACCAGTACCAGCGCGGAAATAACCATTAAAATCAACAGCGAAAGCAGAACCTGCAGCTAAAGTAGCAGCCACTGCGGCAGCAATTACACTTACTTTTTTCATTATTAACTCCAAATAGGATTTTATTTTTAGTTCCTTAGTTCTCTTTCTATTTAGAGCCCGAAAGGCAGAAACAGGGTCATAATAAAAAGAGGTAAGACGGGACAAGTCCCCAGTTGTTTCAACACTATTTAGGTTAATCAAGTCGCTGAAGGATGACTTCCTCCGCCCCAAATTAATTTGAGGGGGATGATTAGGGATGAGATTTTTTCAGGTATGGTGTTTTTGAAACTTTGATCACGCAATTTAGGGGGAGTAGTGATCGAAAGCTATCAGATTAATGGAATACAAAATGCATCAGATCACTATTTGGCGAAAAAACGTTCATCAAAATGTAATCAAATTACAGAATAAATTTTATTGAAGAGCGCTTGACCTAACAGTGGCAACGCTTTTTACTTAATTAAGTGGGTAACTTAACTCTAACTATAAGAACGTGACTTACGATGACTACTACTGCTTCTCGTCCGTATCCTTTAGGTGCAACACTTGATCCAAATGGATGCAACTTTTCTATCTATGCTCCAGCCAACGATGATTTGGTACTTGCTCTATTTAATTCTGATGGTAGCTATGAGACTCATCCATTAGAAGGTGAATATGCCGGAATAAAACACACCTACATGTCCGGAGTTAAAGCAGGTCAGCGGTATGGATTTATTTCTCATGAAGACGACAACAGTTTATTGTATGTTTCCGACCCTTATGCCAAAGCGTTAGATGCCCCACTGACCTATACTCCGCCATTCTCCGCAGAAGACAGCTTTGAACTCGCGAAGTGTGTCGCCATCGAAAACGAATTTGACTGGCAAGATTCACAAAAACCCAATATAGCCCGCGATGAAATGGTGCTATTCGAAACGCACGTCAAGGGTTTAACTCAGCTTCATCCAGAAGTAGAAAAAAAGGTACGCGGAACCTATATGGGTTTAATCAGCGAGCCAATGTTGGCGTTTTATCACCAACAACACATAAATACCTTACAACTGTTGCCAATAGCAGCTTGTATGCATGAACCTCATCTATTGGATATGGGGAAAGTGAACTACTGGGGATATAACCCTTTTGTGTTCATGGCACCAGATCCTCGCTACGCCGTCAAAGATGCTGTAACAGAACTTAAGACCGTGATACGCGAACTTCATAAACAAGGCATTCAAGTCATTTTGGATGTGGTATACAACCACACCGCCGAAGGCGGGCAAGACGGTCCCGTTTTTAACCTAAAAGCGTTAGATCCAAACTACTATCTAAGACACGGCCCTCATTTCGCCAACTTTACCGGATGTGGTAATACTGTTGATCTCTCATACCAGCCCTCTCTAAACCTTGTGATGGATACCCTTCGCTACTGGGTTAGTGAGTACCAAATTGATGGCTTTCGCTTTGACTTAGCCGCAACACTGGGACGTCGTGGCGATGATTTCAGCAGCGAAGCAGCGTTTTTTAAAGCCGTTGCACAAGACCCAATACTCCGTGAAATAAAATTGATTGCAGAGCCTTGGGATATTGGTCCGAACGGTTATCAGGTAGGTAACTTTCCTTTTGGCTGGAATGAAACCAATGACAAGCTGCGAGATATCACCCGCAGCTTCTGGCGTGGCGATCAGGGTTATCTGAAAGAGTTCGCAACACGCCTTATGGGATCGAGAGATCTCTACAGCGCAGCAAACTGGCCTTATAAATTAACGGTTAACTACATTACCTACCACGATGGATACACCCTTCAGGACTTAGTGTCATATAAACACAAACACAATGAAGCTAACGGTGAACAAAACCGCGACGGGCACGGCGATAACCGTTCTGAGAACTATGGTGAAGAGGGAGAAACCGATAACCTCGTCATTCAGGCAACTCGTGAACGTCAAAAGCGTAACTTTATGGCAAGTCTGCTATTTGCGTTTGGCATCCCGCATATACTCACCGCTGATGTACTTTCTCATACTCAGCAAGGTAACAATAACGCCTATTGTCAAGACAACGAGATAAGTTGGATTAACTGGAGCAACACTGAAGATAAAGACATCTTCAAAGAGTGGCTAGCTCAGATGGTCGCAGCCCGTCAAACCTATATGCTCCCATTCATTCGCGCCTTTAGTGGTGATGAGAGAAACTTCAATCGAATCTTCTGGAGAAGAGTAGATGGTCATTTGATGGAACATGACGATTGGAACAGAGTCAATTCTGTCGCACTTCATATGGGCATCGGCGAAGACGAGCAAGAATTGCTTTATCTGATCAACCAAACCAATGCGCCAGCACGATTTAAACTGCCAAACGACCGCAATCAAGATTGGAAAATCATCTGCGATACTAACCTGCGCCATATTCAACATGGTCACGCAGAAGGAGAAATTCTTCAGCTACCCACTTCTATGGCGATTCTTCATTTCCAACCGAAGAAAAAATGTAAGGCATAGCCATTTTGAAAGAGAAAGGGAGAGCTAAATGCTCTCCCTTTTTTATTTACGATTTAAGCCGCATAACCACCGCTGATAGCTTTAGCGAAGGTTCTTTCGATAATCGCTTCATATACATCCACTAAAGCAGCTGAAATCTCAGAGCTCAATTCAAACAACTTCGCTTGGTACTCTTCAGTATGTTTCTGTTCAATCAGGTATTTATCTAACTGCCTCATACATTCATTCAGATCCGGATGATAATCGGCATACACCGCATCCACTTTAACTAGCTTGGTGTACAGTAAATTTGCCTGTTTAACCAATAGCGCAGGCTTAAAATTCATGTTCATTGCCATAATACCGAGACGGTATTGCGTTAATGCTTCAATACCAGACATAACCGTTTGCCACTGGTCATTGTAATCACCGGCGAATTCCAACTTATTGGCTTTATCCAACGAAATCAAAATTTGACTATCTACCTGAAAAATCAGTTGGCGAATCATCTTGCCATGAACCACCAAATTGTTAGAAATAGAACGATTTTTATAGTTACTAGTCAGTTGGAACAGTTTGTTTCTCAGTGCAATTCTTTCAATAGAATTGCCGATATAACGATCGCTGGCTAACTTTGTTGCCGCTTTAATCATTTCATTATCGAGTTCTGAAATTTTCTCAGCGACATCTTGCTGATGATTGAATAGAAACTGATGAGTAAGAGATCGGTGTTGCCTCACTACATCAATCATATCCAACAGTTTAGAAATTGAAACTTGATGCTTTACCAAGCTACGACGTGAACTTTTTGAAACTAAAGAAGAAACGTCACCCATTAACCCAAGAAAAAAGTTATTACCAATCACTTCCATGTCACTGATCTCCTGCATACCATTCTATAGAAAAGAATTGCATAACCAGTGCCAACTTCTAACTTGTTGATATCAATAAGTTAACATTCACATAAACAACATCACTCTGCACAGAAATGTGACTTATCGCACTTTTTTGGTGATTTTGTGATCAAAGTATAGTTATTTCGACTCGCTCTTTTCCTTTACCTAAGTTGGATCGCGTAAGGTTAATTTGTCCTACCTCTGAGGTGTTTCTTAGGTGAGTGCCACCACATGGCACTTGAGAAAAGCCTTCCACTTTCCAAAAGCGGCGTTCCTCGATCTCATTCGAAAATGCGCTCTCTATCGGTAATTGAGCATCAAGCAACTGTTGAGCATGTATAGCAATATTCGCTAGCAGTGGCTTTATGTTTTCAGTGGAGACAAAATCTATTCTGCTTTTATTTGCCGATATATGTGCACCAATTTTCTTTATATTCGGGTGAAATTGAGTGAAAAGAACAAGCACTACTTCAGCAGCAAAATGCAGTTTCATTAGAGCATATCGGCGTTGCCAATCAATCAATGTCTGCACGTCATCCCCCACTTGAAACGAGGGCGATGACTCCAAGGTATAAACGAGACGTTTACCAGATTTTTCAGCATGAATGACCGGAATTCCAGCAATGGTTCCGACATCGCTTTCCTGCCCACCAGATTCTGCATAAAAAATGGTTTCAGCCAGTTCTATCTTATTGCCATCAATAACGTCCACTTTTGACGTTAGCTCTATCTGATATGGGTTTTGCCAAAACAACTTCCGTGTCATCTTGCAGTCCTAATTTTGCAGGCTAGTGAAGATCTAACGTCATGAATTTACTGTTAGGATCAGGTTTGTAGTTAGCAAACGGTTCACAGTAAATAAAACCAAATTTCTCATAAAGGTTTCGCGCAGCCAGGAAGTAGTCTTCCGCCCCCGTTTCTAAACTGATTCGGCGATAACCACGTTCCGTTGCGATATTTAATGCATGTTTCAGTAGCAAAGTCGCCACCCCAGCCTTTCGAGCGTGATGTGAGGTACGCATTGACTTGAGCTCTACATGCGACTCATCCAATTGTTTAATCGCCACACACCCCATCAGCAGACCATCTCGCCAACCGCTAAAAAAGGTTATTTCTGGAGATTTAAGCGCATTAACGTCCAACGCATGAACACTTTCTGGCGGTGACGTCGCGTACATATCTGCTAAATGCTCTTCTAGCAGGCCAATAACCTCGCCGCTATCAAGGCTATCTATAATGATTTCCATATCAACTTTTCCGTACAACTGTTAGTGATTTCTATTCGGTGAAGTTCTTGGTTATATCGAATATTTCAACCAACTTAAAGGTTTTGTTCTCGTACTCGTATTTAAAAACACAACAGTTTGGTATCACACCTTTCAAGACATCATCCAAATCATGCCACAACGATAAAAAGTGTTTACAAGCACCAGAATGTGAAACCGCCAGCACTGTGTTGTTGCCTTCTTGTTCCATGATGTCAATGCAGGTTTTCAATACACGATCTTTGAGCTGCTGACGAGATTCACCACCGAACTGTAAATAGTGCGTTTCACGAGCATCGTAACTCGGGTGTAGATCTTCACTTTCACCTTCATAGATACCAAAGTTCATCTCTTTCAACCCTTTCAGGCGTGTGATTGGCATTTTATTGCGAGTAACAATCTCAGCCGTATCACAAGCTCGCTCGGTGGAAGAACTATAGAGATGATCCAGTTCAATGCTGTCAAAAAACTCAGCTACAAGCTGTGCCTGACGAACGCCTTTTGCGGTCAGTGGGGAATCACACCAACCTTGGATTTTTCTTCTTACGTTAAACAGCGTCTCACCGTGACGCATCATATAAAAGGTTTTAGCCATTGGGAGCCCTTACTTCAAGCTTAAAAGGAATGAGCCATTATAAACACATATGAAATCAATATTGCTGTTTTGGATACAGACTACAGCATGTGCTCAAACTCACGAAACTTACCCAATAGTTAAGATTTTGAAACGCTTCATAAAATGCCATTTATAATTAGCTAAAATGATTTAAAAAGTGGGGGGATATGAAATGGCAAGCATCTTACATGTACCGTTAAGCAATATTGAGAATTCATTAACTGAACGACTTAAAGAACTTCATGACAGCATTCTAGAACGTTCTCCTGGCGTTTGTCGTATAGCCTGTGCACTCTATGACCCCAAAACTGACCTGCTAAAAACATTCATCAACAGCACCCATACGGGACATGCCATTAGCCGCTATGAATATGAGCTGAGTAAAAGCTACCAGTTGCAAAAGCTTAAAGAGAGCGGCAAATGCCGAGTCATAGATAAGATTGAAGATGAGTTAGATACTGGTACTGCTCATTCTGACTGGCTACTGGAACAAAAATACCGCTCTTCCCTTACCATCCCTATGATATCAAACAACCACTTTATCGGTTTCATATTTATTGACAGCGAAGAAGAAGGTTATTTTGATGATCAAACACAAAGAGATTTAGTGTTACTCACCAAGCTTATTACTCTAACCATATCTAGCGAGATATCGACCGTTCAGGCGCTCTTAGCCACCGCACAAGCTGCAAGTGATTTCGCTCACCTCAGGGATTTCGAAACAGGAAGACATCTTAATCGCATGGCTTTACTTTCTCGTATGATAGCTAAAGAGATTGCTGAGGAATTCCAGTTCAGCGATGAATTTATAGAACACCTTTATCTGTTTAGCCCGCTGCATGACATTGGCAAAATAGGCATTCCCGACAGCATACTCTTCAAACCTGGAAAACTAACAGAAGAAGAGTTTGAAATCATGAAAGGGCATGTAGATAAAGGCGTTCAAATCATTGCTAAGGTTTTAGACGACTATAAACTATCCCACCTTAGTGATTCACAATTAATGCTTAATATTGTTGCTTGTCACCATGAATACATTAATGGTACTGGCTATCCTAAAGGTTTAGCTGGAGATGAAATCCCAATAGAAGCAAGAATTGTCACGGTAGCCGATATTTTCGATGCTTTAACCAGCAAACGGCCTTACAAAGAAGCAATGCCAATAGACGAATCAATAAAAGGGCTAGAGGTTCTAGTCGAAATCGGCAAGCTTGATCCTATATGTGTGAACGCACTGATTAAAAACTTAGATCAAGCGAGCGATATCGTAACTCGATATAAAGATGACTAAACGCCGCGCTTATGTTTCATAAAGTATGAGTTCGCGCTGGCAAGAACACTTCGCCCAGCATGCAACGCACACTACCGCCACCTATGTTTTCAATAGTTTCAACATTGAAAGGCAGTAACTTACCGTGGCTAGAAAGCTGATTTCTCTGCGTTGGAGAAAACGCATCATAAGCAGATTGAGACATAGCGATAACCTTGTCCCCATTTACGGTTTCTAATTGCAAAATGTTGCCGCAGAAACGATTCATTTGATCGAGAGAAATAGAGATCACTTGCTTGTCTTTCGCCAGTGATTTCACAACAAAACGGCGTTCGTACTCAGGAATCACTTCATCGCAAATCACACAGAAATTCTCACCAATCGCCATCATCACGTTGGTGTGATAAATCGGATGACCTGATGGCAATGAGGTTTGAAATGAAACTACCCGCTCGTAGCCGATTCGTTGTGCGTAATCTTCCAACACTTCTCGGTCACAACGCTGGGAAAGCGCAGCATAAATGGTTCGGTTGATATGATCGATCACCATAACACCTGTACTTTCCAGATAGGCATTCTGCTCTTGATAAGCCACCAGCGAGTCTTGTTGAGTAACCATACGTCCAGCAAGCGAAAGCTGCTGAATCAACTCGTCTGGGCGAACTTCAAACTGGCGGTTGGTACAAGCCATTGGGAAGGTATAGAAAGTGCCATCTTCGGTAGTACTAAACCAGTTATTCGGGAACACCGCATCAGGTGTTGCTACATTACCCAACTCATAGTCAAACACAACCACTTGCACGCCTTCTTGGCGTAGTTTAGCGACCATTTCATTAAACTCAGACATAACAGATTGCGTGATCTGATCATCGGACAGGGATGATTGATTTTGAAACTCGTTGTCCTGTGCTGTTTCCGCATTAAACTTAAACTCTTTAGGCGGAACCATAACTACGCAGTTGGCGTTCTGGGCAACATCGGAATGAAATTGTGAATGGTTTTTAGGTTGTAGCATGATTGAAACAGATCCATTTGTTCAGCAATGCTTCGAATTGTAAGCAGTTTGTTATAATAACTTTCACTGAATTTAAGTTAACAATGGCAAACAATCATTATCATTTACTGCCTTATTGAATATTCTCAGTAAATATTACTGATCAATTTTTATCTCAGATGCATATATGCACATCTTATGCAGTAATAACTTAAAGTATTCATTTTATTGAATGCATCACTATTGAGCCGCAGTGTTTTACACTGATGATTATTTATACTCTGAATCGACTGGGTTTAGAGATATACTGCCGAGTGTAAAGCACTCGATTGCATATTATTCAGTTGGCTAAACTGTAAGTAACGAGAATCTCATCTCCTCTACATCGCTATTCATCTTCTATCACCATGAAAACTGCCTTTCAGTGATGGTTAGATGCAGCTCACACACTGCAGTGATGTTTCGATTAATGAGATGAAAACTAATAACTATAAGGATCTTCAATGTATAAGAAATTTGAAAGCTTCACAGAAGCCTTCCCTCAAAAAGAACCAGACAGACCACCTAACACGCTACTCGCATTCTGCCTGCACTACACAAAAGGGTTTGAAAAGCCACTGATGTTACTGGCGTTAATGAGTACTACGATTGCCATCATTGAAGTGTCACTTTTTGGCTTCATGGGGCAATTGGTTGACTGGCTTTCATCGAGCAATCCTGAAACGTTTTTAGCCGATAACAAAGACACCTTGATCGGTCTATCTGTGCTCATCTTGGTTGCGATGCCTATTTTAATTAGCTTTTATTCGCTGGTGATTCATCAAACCATGCTTGGCAACTATCCAATGTCGATACGCTGGCTGGCTCACCGCTATTTGCTAAAGCAAAGCCTCTCTTTCTATCAGGATGAGTTTTCTGGTCGTATCGCGACCAAAGTCATGCAGACTTCTCTGGCGATTCGCGAAACCGTAATGAAAACGCTCGACGTATTTGTTTACGTGGCCGTGTATTTTACGGCAATGGTGGTGATGTTGGCTCAGGCAGACTGGCGTTTAATGATGCCAATGCTGATATGGCTGGTTGCGTATGTCTCAATCCAGCTCTACTTCGTACCGCAACTTAAAACCGTATCTTCAGAGCAAGCCGATGCTCGTTCCCAAATGACTGGGCGTATTGTCGATAGCTATACCAATATCGCGACAGTGAAGCTGTTTTCACACAGTAAACGGGAAACTGAATACGCAGAAGAAGGCATGGGTAACTTCCTTGATACCGTGTATCGACAAATGCGTTTGGTCACCGGTTTCAACATTTGTGTGGAGTTAGCTAACTACATTCTGGTGTTTGTGATTTCGGCTATGTCTATCTATCTGTGGATGCAGGGAGCAATTTCCGTTGGTGCTATTGCCATTGCTATAGCACTGGCGCTGCGCATTAACGGTATGTCGAAGTGGATCATGTGGGAAGTAGGCGGTCTGTTTGAAAACATGGGAACGGTGGTTGACGGTATGCAAATGCTTTCTAAGCCTATTGATATTCAAGACAGCAAAGACGCTAAAGACCTAGTGGTGACCAAAGGTGGCATCGAGTTTAACGACGTTAGTTTCCACTATGGTGAAAACAAAGGCGTGATTGACCACTTGAATCTGCATATCAAACCCGGAGAGAAAGTCGGCTTAGTTGGACGTTCAGGTGCGGGTAAATCCACTCTGGTTAACCTACTTTTGCGCTTCCATGATGTTGAAAGTGGTGAGATAAAAATCGACGGTCAGGTGATTTCAAAAGTTACTCAAGATTCATTGCGCAGCGCAATTGGCATGGTGACTCAGGATACTTCACTACTGCACCGTTCTATACGCGATAACATCCTATACAGCAGACCTGACGCAACCGAAGCAGATCTGCTAAAAGCGACCAAACAGGCACACGCTCACGAGTTTATTACTGACTTAAACGACCCTCATGGCAATACAGGCTATGACGCTCAAGTGGGTGAACGAGGAGTGAAGCTTTCAGGTGGTCAACGTCAACGTATAGCAATCTCCAGAGTATTACTCAAAGATGCACCACTACTGGTGTTGGATGAAGCGACTTCAGCATTAGACTCAGAGGTAGAAGCAGCCATTCAGGAAAGCCTGCTTGAGTTAATGGATGGCAAAACAGTTATTGCGATCGCTCATCGCCTGTCCACCATTGCCGCTATGGATAGATTGATAGTTTTAGATGATGGTAAGATTATTGAGCAAGGCACGCACCATGAGCTTATCGAACAAGATGGCATTTATGCACATCTCTGGGCGCATCAAACTGGCGGTTTTATCGGCTGTGATGAACTTGAAGAAGAGAACGTTGCCTGAAAAGATTAATCTAAAATATGCTAAGAAACATCAAATCAAGCAGAGCCAGCCATAAGACGAAATCCTTATAGGCTGGCTCTTCTCTTTCCACTTCGATGAAATTCTCTTAAAATTCTGCCAATTTCCGTTTTAGCTAAATGAATCTCATCGATCATGAATAAAAGTCTTATCACCAACATTATCTCACTCGTGCTACTGGCAGTGGGCTACGCCACACAAAACCAGTTCGCTTTGTATGCAGGCTTGTTCGCTTTTTCAGGCGCAATTACTAACTGGCTTGCCATTCACATGCTGTTTGAAAAGGTTCCGGGATTATACGGTTCGGGTGTTATTCCGGCGCGATTTGAAGCATTTAAAAACGCGATTAAAACCCTGATGATGGAGCAGTTCTTTACTGACACCAATATCGATCGTTTCCTTAATCAAGAACTCAGCGGCAAACAGCCTCTCGATTTAACGCCAATCATCGCCAAAGTGGATTTCAATCCAAGCTTTGACAAGCTGGTAGATGTGATAGCGAACTCTCAATTTGGTGGCATGCTGGCGATGTTTGGTGGCACTGAAGCTCTTCAGCCGATGAAACAGCCATTTGTTGAGAAGATGCAAGAATCTATGGTGGAAATTAGCCAGAGTGAATCGGTGAAAAACGCACTGAAAGAGCAGCTAGAATCGCCAGCAATGCTTGATGAAATCAAAACCAACATTGAGGGTATTATCGACCAACGCTTGAGCGAGTTAACGCCGCAACTGGTCAAAGAGATGGTGCAAAAGATGATCAAAGAACACTTAGGATGGCTGGTTGTTTGGGGCGGTATTTTCGGTGGTGTGATTGGATTGATTTCTACTTTCATCGCATAAGTTGCCCGAAGCATCAGAAGTATCATTAAAAAATCCCAAGCAAGCTGAGCTTCTTGGGATTTTTTATTTCATACATTCGCTATTTGTTTAAATGCAGATGCTTTAAGCGCCGATAATGCCGCCATCTTCACGCGTAATCATCATGATGGTAGAACGAGGTTTGGAGTTGCCGCCCGCAGGGAAGTTTGATGCTTGCAATTCTTCACCCGGATGCTGAACGCCAATAAACATGGTTTTCTGATCGGCAGAGAAGGTTAACCCTGTGATTTCACAGGCCACTGGACCGGTTAGGAAGCGGTGTACTTCGCCAGTGATTGGATCACCACACAACATTTGGTTGTTACCCTGCCCTTCAAACTCACCTTTATTAGAGTAGTTACCGTCAGTTTGAATCCACAGACGACCAGCTTTATCAAAACCAATTCCATCTGGGCTGTTAAACATGTTGTTGGCATTGATGTTTTCACTGCCTGCGTACAAGTTACCCTGATTCACCGTTGGGTTACCTGCAATCAGGTATAAATCCCATGCAAACATCTCAGCTGTGTGATCGCCTTTGACTGGCATCCAACGCACAATCTGTCCGTAATTGTTTTTCTCACGCGGGTTTGGACCACCAACAGGCTGACCTTCTTTACCACGGTTTTTGTTGTTCGTTAATGTACAGAACACGTATTCATTGTTTGGATGAACGGCAACCCACTCTGGGCGGTCCATCGTTGTTGCACCGACTTGAGTCGCCGCACGACGAGCAAAAATCAATACTTCTGCCTGACTGTTAAAACCGTTTTCTGGTGTTAAGCCATTCTTGCCAAACGTCAGTTCTAACCAACGCCCTTGACCTTTCAGCGCCTTATCTTCCATATCGAACTGAGCCACATACAAGGTACCTTCTTCAAGCAAATCACGGTTTGCTGCATCATTACCTTTTTGGTATTTGTTTTTCGATACAAAGCGGTACAGATGTTCACCACGTTCATCATCACCCAGATAGACCACAACGTGGTTGTCTTTGTTAATGGTTAACGCTGCGTTTTCATGTTTGAAGCGACCAAGAGCAGAGCGCTTGAGAGGCGTTGAATTTGGATCATTCGGGTCAATTTCCACAACCCACCCATGACGGTTTGGCTCGTTCGGGTTCTTAGTCACGTCAAAACGTTCATCAAACTTTTGCCATTGGTAGTCACTTGGCTTTGCTGAAATGCCGTAGCGTTTCTGATCAGCATTGACACTGCCTTCTGTATTCGCGCCAAAGAAGCTGTTGAAGTTCTCTTCGCACGTTAGATATGTACCCCACGGTGTTTGACCGTTCGCACAGTTGTTAAACGTACCCTTCGGCATAGTGCCTGAAGGATCTGCCGCTGTTTTTAACAGATCATGACCAGCGGCCGGACCTGTCATCTTCATTTGTGTATTTGCAGTAATACGGCGGTTACGTTTGCCGTTACGGTCAATCATCCACTGACCATCTTTACGCACAATTTCTACAATCGTGTTACCCACAGCCGCCTGCGCTTTTAGCACATCGTCGGAGGTCATGTTCTTGCCTTGATGGTCAAACAAATATTCGTAGTTGGTATATTCATTGTTGATCGCCAATACTGCGCGATCTTCGCTGATTGGGAACAGACTCATGCCGTCGGTGTTGTCTCCAAACTGAAGTGCTTGAGCCGCTGATTGCTGCTTACCACTTGGGTCAAATTCTGGTGCGTTAGCGAAAATTGGATCGCCCCATGAGATAAGTGGAGTAGCTTTATAGCCTTTTGGCACCACTACCGTATCAGCGGTTGATGCTGGTACTGGTTCAAATTTTAACAACGACGATGTAGGTTTAGCTGCTACAGCTTTAGCCACTGGGTTAAGCGCCAAAAATGCACCTGCACTCACTGCTGCTGTTCCAGTTAGGAAACCACGGCGAGACAATCTCGCTTCGATCATTTCACTGAACTGAGAATCTTGCTCATCACGATTCCACATTGGAGACTCCTTGACTTTAATAGTTACTGCTTCATTGCAACTTAGATTTCTAAGATTCAGGAGCTTAGCTTTCAAATGTGACTAAAAGGTGAACGATATGTTTCTAAGCTATGACAGGAGCAACTAAATTTGAGAACCACGCCCGTTCACATTTCCTTTATTTTCCTTATACTCAATAACAGTAACCACAATTTTATTGCCGTTATTTCCTACTCACATTACTGAATTTATTAGTAGGAACTCTTATGTGTAAACCAGAGTTAAACGGACAAAACGAAACAATATAATCAGAACCCAAAACCTAACCTCCCCAAAAGGGTATTAAGAGGTCACTATGAACGTGGTTATTGACGGGGTTTCCTACGCCTATGAGGCAGGAAGCACTGTATTTCAATTCATGAAATCTAAAGGGATAGACATCCCTAGTCTTTGCGCTGCCAGTCATCAACACAACAAACAACCTTGTGGATTATGCGTCGTAGAAATCGACGGACTAGGTACAGTGCGCTCGTGTGAGCAAGAACTCACGCCAAACATGTGCATTAAAACGCATACAGATTCTCTGAAAACACAGCGCCATCAAGCACTAAAACGAATTTTGTCTGACCATAATGCAGACTGTGAAGCACCATGCCAGATAGCTTGTCCTGCCCATGTGGACATTCAGACGTATTTACACCACATCGCTAAAGGCGAACCACAAAAAGCCATCGAAGTCATTAAAAAGCACTTACCGCTTCCTGCATCTATTGGCCGTGTATGTCCTGCTTTTTGTGAATCAGAATGCCGTCGCAGTGTGGTTGATGAGCCTATCGCCATACGTCATTTAAAACGCCACGCAGCAGACATTGATCTAGATGCAGAACCTTATCAGGCAGACATTCAACCAAATAATGGTAAGAAAGTGGCGATTGTCGGTGCAGGTCCCGGAGGATTAGCCTGTGGCTACTATCTGAGCTTATTGGGCTTTTCAACAACCGTCTATGAAGAGATGCCCAAAGCAGGCGGCTGGTTACGTTACGGTATTCCCGAGTACCGGTTACCAAAAGATGTGCTCGACAAAGAAATTGAGCTACTTACTCAGACTGGTCTGCAGATTCATTGCAATCAGAAGATTGGCGAAAATTACACCCTCGCTCAACTGGAAGACGATTATGACGCCGTTTGTCTAGCGATTGGGGCCAGCCTTGCAGTAAGTAGTGACTATCCTGGTAGTAACTTAGGTGGATGCTATTTGGGGGTAGATTACCTAAAAGATGCAGCAATCGAGCGCAAATTAACAACAGGAAAACGTGTTGCGATTATTGGTGGCGGTAACACCGCTATCGACTGTGCGCGAACAGCACTGCGGCTCGGCGCTAAAGTAACCCTGATTTATCGTCGTACCATGGCAGAGATGCCAGCGGAAGAATATGAAATAGAAGAAGCCCAAAACGAAGGCGTGGCTTTCCAGTTTCTCGCCAATCCTATTGAAAACCTCGCCGATAAAAATGGTCATGTGCGAGCAGTAAGACTTGAGAAAATGATGTTGGGTCAACCTGACACCTCTGGTCGTAGACAACCGATTCCAACAGGAGAAGTGGTGGAAATGAAGTTCGACACTGTCATCTCTGCTATTTCTCAAAAATCAGATACAGCCATTCTTGCTGATTCTGATCTACCACTAACCCGTCGCGGCACAGCGGACGTAACCGAAGAAACCTTACACCATGCGCGAAATGTATTTTCGATTGGTGATTTTAGACGAGGGCCAGCGACTGCCATTGAAGCCATCGCTGACGGTAAACGTGCTGCTGAAGCGATTGCAGAGAAACTACTGCTTGGTGGTATTGCAGCTAAACCTCATCAGTTTAGTAGCAGAAAAGAGCCGTCTCTTAGTCGAGTAAAACAGATTGAATATCGCTTAGAAGCCGTAAAACGAAGAATCGAATTCCCGCATTTACCTGAGTCTGAATCAACAACCAGCTTTAACGAAGTGGAACTGGATGCTGGTATTGAAGCATCCATGCAGGAAGCTCAACGCTGCCTAGAATGCGGCTGCCAAGCCAGCACTCAGTGCGATCTGCGTGATTACGCCAGTGAATATAAAGTCACTCACGAAGACGTTGAGATCTCAACAGATAAACATCGTTTCCCAGTAGATAAAAGCAGTGAATTTATCGTCTTTGACGCTAACCGCTGTATCAGTTGTGGCTTGTGTGTACAAACTTGCCAAGAAGATACTCAACACGGAGTACTGCAATTTACAGAAGGCACGTTGCGCCCTCAATTCGCTAACGGTGAATCAATGGGAGGCTCTAACTGCGTGCAGTGTGGAGCCTGTGTTCAAGTTTGCCCAACAGGTGCTCTGGCAGATAAACGAGACAAATCCTATTCACGAGTAGAGATTCTCAAACCAGTTAAAACCATCTGTACCTATTGCGGTGTCGGTTGTAACGTCGTGCTGTACGTGGATGAAAAAGCCAACAAAGTTCGCTATGTGGAAGGTGATAAAAGCTCGCCAGTCAATCAAGGCATGTTATGTGTGAAAGGTCGTTTTGGCTTTGACTTTATTCATAGCCCAGAGCGACTAACTCAACCTCTGATTCGTCAAAATGGTAAGTTAGTACCTACTTCTTGGGAGAATGCGATTGAAACGATCGCTAAACGCTTTACTGAACTGAAACAAAAACATGGTAACAATGCGTTAGGCGGGTTCTCTTCAGCGAAAACCACTAACCAAGATAACTACCTATTCCAAAAACTGATTCGTCGTGAGTTTGGTACCAACAACGTCGATCACTGTGCTCGACTTTGTCATGCTTCAACAGTGACGGGGTTGGAAGCATCGATTGGTAGCGGTGCTATGACTAACGATATCGCCAGTATTCAGCATTCAGATGTGATTTTTGTTATTGGCTCAGATACCACTTCTGCGCACCCAATCATCGCATCTCACCTCAAACAAGCCGTGAGCCGTGGTGCGAAACTGATTGTGGCAGACCCGAAACGTATCGGCATGGCAGATGTCGCAACACTGCACATTCAACAACGTCCGGGTACAGATGTAATGCTGCTTAACGGTGTGATGCAACAGATCATCCAAAATGCTTGGTATGACAAAGAATACATCCGCGAGCGTGTTGACGGCTTTGACGACTTGGTGATGGAAGTGATGTCTGATGCTTACTTGCCTGAAAAAGTGGAGCTAGTCACAGGCGTCAAAGCCCAAGACATCAAGCGAATGGCAGAGATGATCGGTACAGCCAAAGTCACTGCGGTTTATTACGCGATGGGCATCACCCAGCACACCACAGGTCACGATAACGTACGCTCCATAGCCAACTTACAAATGCTGTGTGGCAATATCGGCGTTGAAGGCGGTGGTATCAACCCACTCCGCGGTCAATCCAACGTTCAAGGCGCTTGCGACATGGGCGCATTGCCAACCGATTACCCGGGTTATCAGAAAGTACTCAATCCACTAGTGCAAACCAAATTCGCCAAAGCTTGGCAAGCAGACCATCTCTCTACCGAAAATGGTTTAACCCTGACAGAAATGATTGATGCGGCGCACCGTAAAGAGCTACGTGGTTTGTACGTCATGGGGGAAAACCCTGTGCTCAGTGATCCAAACCAAGCTCATGTAATTGAAGCACTGAAAGACCTCGATTTTCTGGTGGTTCAGGATATATTCTTATCGGAAACAGCGGAACTAGCTGACGTAGTGCTGCCTTCTGCCTCTTTTGCAGAGAAGCGCGGGCATTTTACCAATACGGAAAGACGTGTTCAGGCACTCTCTCCTGCGATTGAGTCACCAGGACAAGCAAAACAGGACTGGTGGATCATCACTCAAGTCGCCAATGCAATGGGTGGCAACTGGCAATATCAAAACATTGAACAAATCAATGCGGAGATGTGCGAAGTAACCCCTCAATATGCAGGTATCGCATGGGATAAAATGAGTAACGAAGGTATTCAATGGCCTTGTAATGACCAAGCGCCAAACGGTACACGTATTATGCACCAGAACACGTTTAAACGCGGCCGAGGTGAAATGGTGGCAGTACCTTTTGTCTATGCCGCAGAAATGCCAGACGATGAATATCCATTGATTCTGACCACAGGACGTTTGCTGGAGCAATTCCACACGGGTACCATGACTCGCAAAACTAAAGGGCTCGACAAACTAGCTGGACCACGAATCATGATTAGCGTCCAAGATGCAGAAGCATTGGCTATTAAAAACAGCGAAATGGTACGCCTTCATTCTCGTCGTGGTGTCATAGAAGCACCCGCATTTGTGACTAAACGAATGCAACAAGGTGTTGTGTTTGTTCCGTTCCATTTTGCAGAAGCACCAGCAAACAGACTGACGTCTGAAGCGAGGGACCCTTATGCTAAAATTCCGGAATTTAAGGTTTCGGCGGTAAGGTTAGAGAAGATGTCCATACTGAATAAAGACATGCAGAAAATAGGTATAAACCAATAATCTGTGTCTATACTTGTTGGGGAAGCAACCTCCATTAACTGGCTCTAAAGACAAAAAACCACTCATTTTCCTGTATACAGAAGAATAGAGTGGTTTTTTTTCATCTTGATATAATCTGAAACTAATCAAGCAGTGTGAATAATCTCTGGAGACAGAGAACAGAGTTCGTCGACAATCTCTTTGGTTTGTTTTGAGTAGATCAGCTTATCTTTCGAGCCAACCAACTGAACCAATTTCACTTTTTTAGACAAAATGGCATGTCTCAAAATACGTAAAACCATTTGGTTGTCCAAAATTCCGTCGTCAGACAAACCAGAGCTTGGGACTAAAGATGCAAGGTCAATATTCAACACCAACTGATCACAATGTTCCATAAAGTGATTAAGTTGGTTCTTTAGTAGACTGCGATGACGAAAACTGCATTCATCAGAGCTTAACCAATCACAACCTAAATCCTCCGCGTATTCTAATATCTGAGCTGGCGTACGTTTTACCTCTGCGCCAATGAAAAATGCACGAGTATTTTGAAAACGCGACAACATGAAATGGAAGGCAGAACCTAGTGTTGGCTCAAGAGATTGCTTTAACTCAAAACCGTGACCAATATGAATTACACCAATGCCTTCATTATCCAGCGCTAATACTGGTATCGCTTTGAGTAACAGCTCATGACAGTTTACTAAAGCTACCGGTACAGAGCACAAAGCAAATTTACGGCTTAGCAACTCTTGGTATCCAGAATCCTCATACTCTTGAACGACGAAATGACCAGCATCGCTGTAGCTAAGATCTGCCTGCTGCTTGTAAAGCCACTCTGAAGATAATTCCAGACTCTGCTGAGCAAATTCAAACTCTACCTGGGTCATAGGTTTTACACGCTCACAAACGGTTAGGAAAGTGAACGGAGAGATCGTATGTACCGCACTGCGGTTCAAACGATAGCGTTTGAATAAACTCAACATAATGATTACCTCTCTGGTGGCAGCGCGCGAGCGGCCTGTAACACATGCAAAATGATTCGCTGTTTATTAGCATCTACGCGATGAGCCGGAGCCATAACCGTAATCGCGCCAATCAATTTGCTTCCTTTCATCACCGGAGCACTGATCCCTGAAACTCCCGGATCAATCTCAGAAGTACTCACGGCATATCCTCGTTGCCGTATTTTTTCCAACTCAACTTGCCACTTATCCAATTGCTCTTCTTGCCCGAAGTATCGCAATATTTTTTCACAACGCTGAGTTGGCATAAAAGCCAGCATCGTTTTGGATGAGGCGCCACGAAGCAGGGGTTGACTTTGACCCTGGACGAAGCTGCATCGAAGCGCCTGCATACTTTCTTTCTGGATGACACACAGTGCGCGATAACCTACTGGCACCATGAATGCAGCCATTTCACCTGTCTGTTTTTGTAATCGAGTAAGTACCGCATCCACTTCATCTAAGTTGTGCTGACTGGTCTCATAACTGTGCATTAACAGTAACGCCGCCGGACCGATGATCAAGGTTTTGTCATACGGACTTTCCTCAATCAAACTCCACTCTTTTAACAACTTTAAATGTCGATAAAGACTACTCAAAGGGACTTGTAATTGTTCACTCAGCGTTTTTGCTGAAACAGGTTCACTATTTACCGCCACTTGCATCAACAACTGCAGTGACTTTTCGTTTACCTGATTGGAAGACAGTTTTAATTCATTCATGGGACTGTTTTAGCCTTTATATGTAAACGCCTCAAACTCTGATTCTTATATATCGAGAATCTAACTCAAATTAAAGCATTACATTCTCATCTAGTGAGAATGTTGCAAAATAAAAGCAAATTTAGCCTTAATCGCAATTTTGGTGTAACGCACAGATGACAACTTGCAATTAATGCCATCTGTCGGCAACCTCTATAACCTTCCTATTTGAAAGTGCAGTGACGCCAATTATGTATCGAGCAAATTGACCGTCTGAGACTCCAAGTAGCTTGCGTATTTCTGCAAATTGGCTTCAAGGAAAAACAAAATGAAAGTAATCAAACCGATCTCCTATATTTTCGCTATCGCATTGAGTGCTTCAGCAGCGGCTAAAGTGACGATCGAAATTCCTAGCTCAATTGATTTATTAGTTGTAAATGGTGAAAAACCAAAAACGTCTGGCAGCGTATTTTCATCAACAAAAAGCCTTGAATTGGAAGATGGGCAGAATCAAATTGTCTTCCGATTCGAGCCCTATTTTAGTGAGGGAAATGACCGAGTGAGTGTTACGAGCGATGTCGTGATTGCTAAGTTTACGACTCAGGATAGAAAACTGACCTTCTCATTGCCTGAATATCGTGATGCTAAAGTAGCACAGGACAATATCAAGTCATTCGAATGGTCATTAATGGATAATGGTGGCGTAGTCGTCAAGATTGACCAAGATCGTTTAATCAAATCAGGCATGCAAATTGGTCGTAATTTCTATCAAGAAACAACAGACTACAACCGAACAGGCGCCGTGGCTTCGATTGCCGACACTTCCGTCACCACCAACAGTCTAAGTTCACAGCAGATGGCTGCAGATTCGACAGCCGAAGAAATGCTACATTTCTGGTATAACAAAGCGGACGAACCAACCAAAGCTCGCTTTAAAGCGTATATTAACGCCCAGTAAAGGAGTCTACCGGGCTCTCTTGAATGGAGAGCTCGTAATTTGCATCAAACACTGTGCTGTCCAGGAGCCCACAGCTCACCTCATTAGACATAACTGTCATCACCTCTTTAAGAGATATTTTCCCTCGATAAAGTCTAGTTTGAGCCAACATGTGAATTTCACTGATTCCATTATAAGTCGCTCGATACAAACACCTCATCGCAATGTACTTAGAGAGAATCAAGCTGTTAAACGAAAGCTTGATCAGTTTCTACCAACTGTTAAGACTTCCACATAATCCAAACCTTCAGAATTTTCCCCAGTAGACAACTGATAACATTCATGCGAATGACGTTTTAAGCATTCAAAAATTTCTCTATCAAGCTGATTGTTTTCAACCAGTGAATGAACAATTTCTAAAACTTCATCCAATGGCATTCCTGCTCGATATGGTCGTGACTGAGTTAATGCTTGGAAGACGTCGGAAACCGCGATAATGCGACTTGGCCTATCTAATTCATGCGCCATTTTACCAAGGGGATAGCCAGAACCATCCAAACGTTCATGATGGTTGGATGCCCACTCTAAAATACGTTGAGAGCGAAAAATACCTTGTAGGATAAAACGCGTATCCGTGGCATGGCTCTTGATGCAGGTGTACTCTTCAGACGTTAGTTTGCCAGCTTTGTGCAACACTGAATCAGGAGTATAAAGTTTGCCTATATCGTGGACTAAGCCTGACAGATAAAGCATTTTCTGCACTTTTGGCGAGTATCCAAGCTGCTTTGAAATGAACTGAGCAAGCTCAGCAACTTTGAGTGAGTGCTGAAACGTAAATGAGCTTTTAGCATCGACGATTTTTGCGAAAAACTCTGCAATTGCAATAGTGCCATCAAGGTCAATTCGTGCAGAAAAAAACGGTACAGGCTCCATTCGAAAATACATTTCTTCAATGTATCTCGGTTTCATGGAAAACCAGAAATCGTCTTTATCCACCAGCTCAGTCATATGCTGAACCATATTGGGATCGAACACAGTATCAGCGTGATTCACCAGCTCATCACAGATGGCTTTCTTTACTGTCGCAGACAAATTTCCAAATCTATCTTTCTTGTTTTGGCGATGAAGGTGATCTAATCGGTTAGCCAAAAACGTCAGTGATGCCAGTTGTTTATCTGTTTCTGATATCGGCAGATCTTTGAGCTCTTGCCAAGGTGTGTGGTGATACAAAATAGGGGTCGCAAAGCAGGACAATGGCTGACACTCTTTGAGTAGCAAATATCCTTTTTCACAATGACGAGAAAAACTGCCTGTTAAGCAATGTGGAAATAGTGGTAAAAGATTGCTGGATTGTGTGCCTCCGCAGTCGTGCATCAAACCGATTGAAAACGCCAACTGCGCTTGTTCTTCATCCCAACCCATAAAAGTTGCACATCGGTAAGCGATGTAAGCAACATTGTAACCGTGGTATAGGGATTCAAATTCCACCGCATCTAATGCTTGTGCGATACCTAACAACGCCTGACGCAAGTTTACTCTTGCATCTTCATTTGCCATATCCATATGAACGACTACACATCTCACCCAAACTATAAGGCTAGAAAATATAATTCAATGTCATACTTTTGTCCCTTTTATATTTAGGGTTATCGACTGAACGCTTAAAAAATGTGACACGTATTTTTCATGAACAACATATTGTTAGATTTGAAAACTTCTCAAATTTGAATTCGTGACACAAACCCAACTTGGTGCATATTATTCAACAACTCCAATCGACATCATTGAAAGAATCAAGGGTAAGGATAAAACCTCACCCTCGATAGATACCATGAACGTTTAATACCATTCTGGAAAATTTCCTGATCAGTGAATGGGCGTCGATAAGCAAACCCTCCGAGCCATGGATGGCTCGGCGGAGCTTCAGGGACGAATAAATGCGTGTTTGCGTTTGACGCCTATTCGCTGTTCTACCGATGCTCAGTCTGATCATATTTTTATCTAGAATGGTAAATCCTAACCAGTGTTCAAGCACTCGCAGGAGCAAAACTCTGACAGTTTTTCGGACACACTTTAGAACACGCTACACAGCCAATACAATCCATAGCGTTTTTAAGCGTCATGACCATCATCACTTCATCATCATCCATGTAATCATCGTCTTCATCAGTATCTTCGTTTTCAACCAAATCAAACACATCTCTTGAGCAGACCTTGTAACAGCGCCCGCAGCCGATACAGTTTTGTTTGTCGATAGCCTGAATGAATTGCGGCACCCATTCATCACCGCCTTGGGTATAACCTACTCTATTGCTCACTGTTCTCTTCCTTGTTGATATTTAAACATTCTTGTTAATGGCTTATATCACCAGCGTAGTTATCTCATCTTCAGTACCGTTACCACTCTTCATCCATCAGTTGGGATAAACGCTGCTGACTGCTCTCAAGTGTTTGCGCTTCTTCACGCTGTTTCATTGCCCTAGCCAGCCAGCCCGATGGTCCTTGCTGCAATTCTTGTTGCATTTCCGACAAGAGCTGATGAATGTCGTACCCCTGATGCACTTTGATTGGCTGGATACTCTGCTCAATAAGCTGCCTTATCGCAGCTGCCCCACATGCGTTACAAAACACCGCAGAACAATCCGCAAGATCATTGATTCGGCTTGGTAGTTTGTCGTGAACACGATCCGATACTGAATATTCAATGGCTTCAATCAAATGCCAGTCTTGTTCGCAGATGCCATAGATCAACATACCCAACGAACTGCCAAAGTGTTGATCAACGGTCTGTCTATCATGGGTCGCAAAGGCGACTTTCACTTTGAAGCTACTGGCATCTGGGCTCGGTTCGACGTGTAATCTGCGTTTGTTTATGCTCATCGCGCCTCCTTGGAATCAAATCCAGCCATCTCGTTTTGCAATACTTCATGAGCTTCAAAGCGGTAAGCGCTGATATGAACAGGGACTTCATCTTTGTGATTACGTAATAGCAAATTGGCTAATGCAAACAGGCGCTCACGAATTCCCTCATAGCCAAACTGACGTATGTCCATGTTTCCGTACTGATCGTGGCAAGGATAACCAGCACGCAAAACAGGAACTTGTGGCTCACACATTTGTGCAGCGTGAGTGTTACTGATCACCGCTTTCAGATGTGAGTTGTTCAGATCAATCGCAGAGAGATCGCCTATAACAATGTCATCCGCATCGATATCCGATAGATAAGGCGCATCAATTGTGGTGATCAGTTGAGAAATTCGACCACCAACGGAGAGAAGCAGTTCGGCGTAACCTTTGGCAAGGTCGGGTTCTAGCGCAATCACATACTCTTCTCGACTGAGCAGAAAATGAGTATCTAACATTGCATCTTGCACCCGTTGTCTGGCTCGAGTCATCCAACTCGGTACATCGTGTCCACTGATGCGGGATAAGGTCATCACGAGGTCATCCACCACATCCATGTTCATACCCATACCAAACGACTGATAAGGAATATCAAAACGCTGCTTGAGCCATTGGGCAAGATCAAGCAGACCATCGCCCAGAACCAAAGTCATGATGCTGTCAGACATCAATTCCACTTCCATCACTGACGTACCACCAGTACTGGTTGCGTTGTATTCTGCTTCATCCAAGTGTCCATCCAGTGACAGTGATAAATCGGGTACGACAACCGCATCAAGCCCAAACGCTTCGACATATTGCTTGATGGTTTCAATGTCTGCTGCAGTCATCCCTAATGAACAAAGCACATTGACCTGTTGACGCTGACGAGGACGCAAGGTAGGAGGCTGAACAAGCTGCTTCACTACGCTGCGAACAGCTTCGCAAAAACCTGTTTGCATTGAGCCAACAAAATCAGGAGTGGTCATTGAGACAATACGAGTATTAGCAAACTGCGGATGATTATGCTTGAAATCTGCGATCACCCGAAACAGATCACAGCCTTGCATCTCTGTCAGACCTGTCGTCATTACTGCAATAAGCTCTGGGCTTTGTTTTTCACACAGCAGTTGCAAAGCTTCGCTGAGGTTCTCATCTCCGCCCATCACCGCTGAGACTTGGTCAATAGCGGTATTTTGCAGAGGGATGGGCTCGCGCAAATGCTGAATCAAATAAACTTTGGCAAATGCACTGCATCCCTGGGCGCCGTGCATTAACGGAATAGAACGATGAAAACCGAGTGACGCCAGAGTTGCCCCCGTTGCAGGGCTGGTTTTCAAAGGCTGAGAAACCAAAGGAGAATTCACTTTTCTTACTTTCGCATTTCTTTCAGTCACCATTTGAATCTCCTTACTTAGCATTCACAACAGCATTGTTTGAGGACAAGCTAGCCGATGATGTTTGCAGCGACCAAGGAGCATCGCTGCGAACTTTTGACCAAATCGGCGCTTCTAAAGTGCGACAAAGTTCCTGAGCAAGGGTGATCATGCCTTTATACCCCGCGTAGGCATGTTCACGCTCTTGGTTGATGTCCAGAAATGGCAGGCGCGCTTTTAACGCGGTGTACATGTTGCGGCCACCCGCAATCATGATGTCAGCGTTGTAACGATGATAGGTATCGAGAAGCAGTGACGCTCCGCCTTCATCAAGCATTAGAGCCTCTTCGCCCATGATATCCATAATCCGTTTCTTATCTGACTGAGTGGATTTACGCGTGCCTGTTGCAACACATTCCACGCCAAGCTCTTTTAGCGCACTAACGACCGACCAGGATTTCACCCCACCGGTATAAAGCAGTGCTTTTTTACCGTTAAGGCGTTCAACATAAGGCTTTAATGCTTCTCGAGTTTGGGCTTCTTCTCGGGCAATTAAAGCCTCCGTCTCTTCGATTAAACGCTCATCTTTTATTAAACGAGCGAATGAACGCAGCGCTGCCGATGTATCTTCAATGCCGTAAAAGCTGCCTTCAAACCAAGGAATATGCCATTTTTCTTCAAGTTTTCGGGCAACGTTGACTTGTGCTCGGGCGCAAACCACCATTGCCGCATCGGCGCGATGCATGGTTTGAATTTGATGGAACTGAGTGTCACCAGCCAAGCAACACAACACTCTCAAACCCAACTGTTCAAACAAAGGAGAAACATGCCAAAACTCACCGGCGATGTTGTATTCACCAATCAAGACAATGTCGTGCACGTGACGAGTTGCGTCATGCTTCATCAAAGGTTTCGGTGGTGGCTCTGCACTGCCGATGACCCGTTCAAACATCACATTACCCGCAATACGGTTGCCAAGATTTTTATTGCCATAGAAGCCTGCGGCATCAACAGGGATGACCGGTATATTCCAGCGATCTTTCGCCAACTGGCATATCGCTTCAATGTCATTGCCCTCTAGCGCCGGAACGCAGGTCATGTAGACAAACACTGCGGGCGGAGCGTGTTTTTCTATCAACTGTTTAATCGCGTGAAGCAATCGCTTCTCGGCTCGCCCCATAATCACGTCTTGTTCATTAAGATCGGTAGTAAAACCATAACGAAATAGATTTGTACCTGTTGCCCGTGTTCCTCGATTGTTCCAACTGTTTCCAGCACAGCCAATCGGACCGTGGACAATATGCCCAACATCGGCAATCGGTAACAAACTGATTTGCGCACCGTCAAAAGTACAGCCGCCAGCCGTAGCACCCGGTTTGGAGCGGCTGCAGCCACTCTTGCTGCCTGAGTTATGTTCACAGGCAGGTTCATCTTGTAATAGCTTGATTTCGGACTGCTTCATGGTGCCTCCAACTGTCTACATCTGACGATGTTGTTACATTCAATCCCTGAATGTCGTTTTAGGCAGAAGAGCTGCAATTAGAAAGCCAAAAATAACTTATTGATAAATTGAGTTTATTTAGAAAATAGGACGAATAATTGTCGTAAAACGGACAAAGCCAAACAGAAGGTGTGACAAAAAAGAAATAAACATGAACCTTTGGCTATGTTACCGTGAAATCGATTTCTAATTTGATGGAGATAGAGAATGAGCGGTAGTTGGGCTAACTTCTTTCCGTACTTTGCTGGAGCTTTTAAGATTATAGTATTAGGTATTGGTGGCTACTTAGCCATTAAGTGGCATTTTGATGAAGAAGCAAGAGTGAGAGAACAAGAAGGCGTTGTATTTGATAGATCAGGCTATATGAAAAAGATGGCGATGATACTAGCCTTTCTCGTTACTCTCGTGATTGTAATTATTTATGCCACTAATTGGCTGCTCTACTAACGGGCTTTGTCAATACGCTTTACGTCTAGCAATGTCCAATAGTCTACTCAATAAGTACCCTGTTCGAGTACAAAGCGCAAGATAAAGCGGACATGGCGGTTATGTTAAAAGTTCTGAAACCCTATATCCAATAACGTGAAAACTCTAATACCTATAATAGCCACTGGCAGGTTTTATTCACAATTTTCAATCCTTCACGCTTTGCCAGTCCTTGTATATTTTGTTTTTTAATAAACGAGATGACTGTAGCAGGATCGGTTTTAGATAGTTCCCGTAAAGCCCATCCTGTTGCTTTTTGGATGAAGAACTCGTTATCAGACTGATTTTCTTTGATTATTTCAAACAAGAGTTGGACATCAGTATTCTGTTTGAACTTCAGTTGGTAGAGTATTGCCGAGCGTCTCAACCACATATTGTCAGCTTTACGCCATCGCTCAATGACCAAGGCCGTTTGTTCTGGGTAATTAATAAAAATAGCTGCAACAATATGTGAAGCGAGCAAATCAACGGTATCCCACCATGATTTGGTTGTAATTAACCATTCAACTTCATCCAAGAATAACGCTGGTAACGCCTTCCTATGTTTGATTAACAAATCGACAGCCACCAGTTGAAACTCTCTTTGAGGAAGCGACCAGAGTTCTCGACAAACGCTCGGCACATCTTTTATATGGGGCAACTGATTTTTCGAAAATAGAGGCTTTAGTGCATCTCTTCTCTGCGGTGAACGAACTCCATAGAACTGAAATTGGTCGCGCAGGTAGGCGCGCATTTGTGTTGCGTTTTCTTTATCACTTAATGGTTCAAGAACAGCTTTTACTGACATATTCCATGGGTGCATAGGTCAACCCTTCACGCTTTTACAGCATCTTGCTTTACCGGACGGACAATCAGCCATACTGCTATTGCCACTATCAGTGAGCCTAAAATAAACCCTTGGCTGATTTCTTCATCAAGCACCACGAATCCCCATAAGATGGCGAATGGCGGAATTAAAAACGTTACTGTCATTGCTCGGAGCGGCCCGATATCACTGATTAAGCGGAAAAACACTATGTAGGCACAAGCCGTGCAAATTACTCCAAGAGCAATAATACAGCCCCATACTTCGCCCTGCGCCCAGTTAATCGAGGTATCAGTGGTGCTGGTGAAAAGAAACAATGGCAACAGAAATGTGGTCGCTCCTATCTGGCTACCAAACGCAACGATTTTAGAATCCAAACCGCCTTGATTGTTAATCCATTGACGGGTCAGAAAACCAGACACCGCATAACAACTCGTTGCAACCAGACAAGCAAGACCGCCAAATATCAACGCCTGTGCCGATTCCGCCTCACCAAAGGTCGTGATAATAGTAATTCCCACTGCGCCAAGAATGACTGCCGCCCACTTACTGATAGTCAGTTTCTCGGCAAAAAAAGAGAATCCAATTAGCGCCCCCATTAAAGGTGTAGTGGCATTGAGTACCGCAGAATAGCCGGCAGGTAGCCATTGCGCCGCGATGCAATACATCATGAACGGCACACCAGAATTAATGATTCCAAGCACAAAACACGCGCGGAATTTACCTTCAAATCGAATCGGACATCTGAGCACCAACAAAATCACGGCCAAACCGGCAAAGCCAAAAAACACGCGCAAAAATGCGCTGTTAATCGCGCCAAACTCTGGAACCGTTATACGCATAAACAGAAAACTCGCACCCCAAATTGCCGCGAGAGCCAATAGTCGAGTGTAATCAGATAACCGCATTTTTAATCCTATCGAATGCTGAGCAACTAAATTTGAAAGATTTATCTAGCTGCTATTTGATGTTGGAGCTCGGCGAGCGATAAATTCAGCACAATCAAGCCGAATCGATGACAAGAGCTTAAATTAGAATGAGTCATTAACGAACAGGTATTTCTATCACAATTAACTATTTCTAATCTATGGCATTTTATAAATGAGAAAGCGCACTCTTTGCATACTCAGAGGCGCTTTAAATAGATAGGGTTAGTGCTGATTGTCCGTAAAAAGCAGGAAATATTTTTAAAGGTTTCACTCATCGCGAAGCGCAATCACAAGACCACTGCATGCGGCTAAATCAAAGGTCAATGAACTGCAGCCCGACAAGCTGTGCGAGACTAAATGAAGATCAAAGTGATTCGCTTCAAGATACGCTTCACGCGTTCCCATCTCCTGCTCAAAACAAAGAGTAAAACGCAGTTCAGGATAGCTTAGTTTCAAGCTATCCAACGTGTGCTGATTGATGTCGGACTGTGCTTCAAGCTTGGCAACGATGTCCGACAATACCATCGGAGAAAGATGCGCAAGTTGCATTGGTGCAGACGCCTCTATCGCTACATCACTCATAGCTCTCCTCCAACTCCAATTGCGCAAACTCAACGGCACTCTTTTCGAAACCAAGGATTCGTTTCACCCATGGTGGTGGATTGGTTGCAATCACTTGCGAGAGTTCCTTCAACACGGCAGAAGCCTCTGCAGGCGCAGTTTTCTTGATGGGATGGATATTAGCGCGCGTAACGCGAGCAGCGGCAGGCCCGCCAATCGAAAGCGTAAACAGCATATGGCAATCGCGGATTCTATCCAGCATTGCAATGGCTCGCTCCTCGCCTTTTTTCTCGGTTGGCATTTCACGCACTTCAACCAGTTGATGCTCGGTTGCATTGACTTCATATATTAAAACGCGCAAGCACGAACCGTAGTGCCCGTTAACCATCTCACCTTGGTTGGACGTCAACGCCACGCGCAGTTTTGGTCCAGAGATAGGCGTTTGCAAAGCGACTTCTGGCGCAGAAACATCACTGATTTCTGGATTACAAAGCACATGCAAAGCGTTGGAAACGTCTTTGCGAGTTGGTCCTGAACCTAATGAACCAACCATTAAACGAAAAGCCTTCGGAGACAAACCGACTAACTTCGTTTCGGTCAGAGGCTCACCAAGGTGCTGAATCAACAGCCCTAATAGCGAGCGCAGTTCGATATTGGGCAACGACTTAGACGCTAAAGCAATGCGTATCGCCGCTTGGTCGGAAATGGTATTGTCCATCATCATATCGTCCTCCTAAATCACGCTGCTTGTAGTCGTCTGGCTTTTACCGTAATAGGCAACTTAGGTTTTGTTGCCATTGGGTCAATGTGATAGATCGCCCCGTTGGCTAAACGCACTTCGCCACCCCATTTGCTGTCGCTATCAAACTCAAAGTAAGTGATCACTTCTTCTAAGTCTTTCTTTGGTAAGTAAAGTGAAAGTGCACCATTTTCGTTGTACTGAATCATTACATTCGCCATAACCTTTCCCTCTGTTAGGCTGATAAAGAAAGGCCGACAGAACACTCTGTCGGCCATTGTCACTAGCGAACCAAGTCAAAACCAAGGTCAGTTTTGCCTAAGTCGCTTGTTTCACGATCCAGCTTCGCCAGAACCTCATTCACCAAAGTGGTTAAGATGGTCATTGCACCCTCGTAGCCGAGAGTAGACTGGCGATGAAGATGATGGCGGTCGAAAATTGGGAAACCGATACGAACCAATGGAACTTCAAACTCAGGACCTTTCGCTTTGGTATCACGTTCGATGAACTTGCCGTATGAGTTACCAATCAATAGATCCGGTTTGTCAGTAAACATCAGAGAACGTAAGTGCCATAAGTCTTTACCCATGAACACTTCTGCGTTTTGACCATATGGCGTTTCAGCAAGCTGAGCTTCCATTTGTTTGCGCCAACGCTTCGCACCGTTGTTACAAAGCACATGCTTAATTTCGCAACCAAGCTCGGTTAGGAACTTACACATACCCAATAGGTAATCAGGATCACCGTACAGTGAAACTGTCACGCCGTGCAGCCAAGTGTGAGAGTCAGTCATCATATCCACAAGACGACCACGCTCTTTGGTGATTGACTCAGGAATAGGTTTGCCTGTGACTTCAGATACTTTCATGATGAAATTATCTGTCCACTCCAATCCCATAGGGATGTTGAGTGCTGGCACGTCTTGATTCCAAGTACCTTCAATGAATTTCTTCGTTTTCACAAGTTGATCAGGTTGAAGTAAGAAAGTTGCTTTAGAATTCGGTGCATCTTTAACTTCTTCGACTGGCGTACCGCCTGAATACATACGGTATTCACCGTCTGCTGGGGTATCCAATACTTCTGATGGGTCGCAAAGGAAAGAGTATTCCACCTTCATTTCGTCCAACATACGACGAATGACGCGGTAATTACCAAGATAGGTTTCGAACCCCGGAACAATGTTAATTTTGCCATTGCTTCCAGCCACTTTTCCTTCCATTCCACTGAGAGTGAAATAGCGTAGAATGCCCTCGAACATGTTATCCCATCCAGTAACATGACTACCCACAAACGAAGGTGTGTGTGCAAATGGAACCGGTAAATCCGCTGGAATATGTTGATTGTGTTTGGCGTTATTGATGAAAGCATTTAAGTCGTCACCGATAACTTCCGCCATACACGTGGTAGAGACTGCTATCACTTCAGGTTTGTACAAGGCGTAGGCGTTTTTAAGTCCGTCAAACATGTTCTCCTGACCACCAAACACCGCTGCGTCTTCTGTCATTGAGTCAGAAACACACGCAATTGGCTCTTTAAAGTGGCGGTTGAAATAAGAACGGAAGTAAGCCACACAACCTTGTGAACCGTGCACGTAAGGAAGTGTTTTTTCGAAACCAAGAGAACATAAAACACTGCCTAATGGCTGACACGCTTTCGCAGGGTCAATCGTAATGTGCTTACGGGCAAAGTTAATCTCTTGGTATTCTTTCGTTGTTGTCCATTCAAAGGTTTCGCGAACCTTCTTAGCATCAACGGCATTTTCAAAAGTTGCGCGCTTGTTAGCCATCAACTCTTGATACTCTGGTTGCTGAAATAGCGCATAACCAGTTTTAATGTCTTCAACTTTTTGAGTCATGAGTATTCTCCTACCGTGCCACTAATCTGTGAACGCCGGCTCGGGTTACATTAATTGGAAATCCTTTCCAACTCACTTTAAGCAGATTTAGCTAACGCTTCGTCTGATGCTTCTTCCAACCAAGGTGCTTTCATGCTCTTCCAGCATGGGTTGTTCAGCGTTAAATCCATGTCGCGTGCGAAGATAGCGAAACCATCGACACCGTGATAAGGACCGGAATAATCCCAGCTGTGCATTTGGCGAAATGGGTAACCCATTTTCTGGAAGACATATTTCTCTTTCACACCAGAACCGATCAAATCTGGGTTCAAGCGTTTAACGAACTCTTCCAACTCATAGGCACTGGCATCATCGAATAGCAAGGTTGAATCTTTGACATCTGGCGTGGTTTTCACGTAGTCATCGTTATGAGCAAACTCATAACCCGCACCGACGATTTCCATACCCAAATCTTCGTACGCACCAATGATGTGACGAGGACGCAAACCACCGACATAAAGCATCACAGTCTTGCCTTCTAGGCGTGGGCGATATTTATCAATCACCGCTTGCCATTGCTGACGATACTTCGCGATCACTTCTTCAGTCTGCTGCTTAATTTTGTCATCAAAGAATGCGGCAATTTTACGCATAGACTCTTCGATCTTGGTTGGACCGAATAGGTTGTACTCAACCCAAGGAATGCCGTTTTTCTCTTCCATGTAACGCACGATGTAGTTCATTGAGCGGTAACAGTGGACAAGGTTTAACGCCACTTTTGGTGTGTTTTTCATCTCAGGTAATGTGCCATCACCTGACCATTGAGCCACAACGCGCAGACCCATATCTTCGAGGATGATGCGAGAAGACCAAGCATCGCCACCGATGTTGTAGTCGCCGATGATTGCCACATCATAAGGTGTGGATTCAATGGTGCTCTCTTGTTCGGCATCCAACACATAGTCACGAATAGTATCGTTCGCAATGTGGTGACCCAACGATTGAGACACGCCGCGGAAACCTTCACAACGTACAGGCACAATGGTTTTGCCCGTTTCAGCACTCTTTGTTTTCGCTACCGCTTCGATATCGTCACCAATCAGACCCACTGGACACTCTGATTGAATCGAGATGCCTTTCGATAGCGGGAACAATGACTCAAGCTCATCAATAGCAGCAGAGAGCTTTTTGTCGCCACCGAATACGATGTCACGCTCTTGGAAGTCAGTGGTAAAGTTCAACGTACCAAAAGAGTCGACGCCCGTTGTACCTGAGTAGTAGTTACGACGACCAGCACGAGAGTACTGACCACAACCGATAGGACCGTGAGAAATGTGAATCATATCTTTCACAGGTCCCCACACTACCCCTTTTGAACCTGCATACGCACAGCCACGAACCGTCATAACACCTGGCAGTGTTTTACGGTTTGAAGTGATACAAGTGCCTTCAGCAGAGCTATCACTGATCGCAATGTGCTTCTTGCGATCTTCACGCGCTTTCTCAGGATAGACATCTAAAACCTCGTCTATCAGCGCCTGCTTTTGTTCTTTGTTCATAGACATAAGTGAATCCTCATTGTCTTTAAGCAAATAAGAAGAATCAGTGCTTAACTTACGCTGTTAGCTCTGCCGCTGTTTTACCGATGATTGACTCGTCTTCTTCTTCAAGAATACCGAATTCCATCAATAGCTCTTCCAGTTCATCCATTGTCACTGGCGTTGGAATAACAAACATTTGGTTGTTGATGATCTTAGAGGCAAGTGAGCGATACTCGTCCGCTTGTTTGCAAGTTGGGTCGTATTCGATAACGGTCATACGACGAATTTCAGCGCGTTGTACGATGTTGTCACGAGGTACAAAGTGAATCATCTGCGTACCGATTTTCTCAGCCAGCGCCATGATGAGTTCATCTTCACGGTCTGTATTACGTGAGTTACAAATTAGACCCGCAAGACGCACACTACCTGTCGCTGCGTATTTGCAGATACCTTTAGAAATGTTGTTTGCAGCGTACATTGCCATCATCTCACCAGAACATACGATGTAGATTTCTTGCGCTTTGTTTTCACGAATTGGCATCGCGAAACCACCACACACAACGTCACCCAATACGTCGTAGAAAACAAAATCTAGGTCATCTTCATACGCGCCTTCTTCTTCGAGGAAGTTGATTGCAGTGATAACACCGCGACCAGCACAACCTACGCCTGGCTCTGGACCGCCTGATTCAACACAGCGAACATCGCCATAACCGACTTTCAATACATCTTCTAATTCGATGTCTTCAACCGTACCGGCTTCCGCTGCCATTTCCATGATGGTGTTTTGTGCTTTTGAGTGCAGGATGAGACGAGTTGAGTCCGCTTTAGGGTCACAACCGATAATCATTACTTTCTTACCTGCTTCAGCCAGAGCTGCCACTAAGTTCTGAGTGGTAGTGGACTTGCCGATGCCGCCTTTTCCGTAAATTGCACATTGACGAATTGCCATGGTCTATCTCCTTGTTAAATTAGACTCACGGTCGTTATTGCGAGATCTGTACCATCAGAAAATCAACGATTTTTCAATCAATTAGCAATTAGTGTTAGAAGCGACAATCAAACATTGTCTGCTTTACAACAAGCCTTTGTCGGCTGATTGTTCTAGGGGGATAGTACAAGAGACTAATAGTACGAGGAGCTAAATGCGCGATGAGATGGTTAGAAAAGTCAGTTTCGAAGGTCTTTAAAAGATAAAAGGCGCATTAAGCGCCTTTATATATTGGTAGGGTTCTAACTAGCGAATCAAGAAACGATTGAGAAGATACAAAATCGATTTACGATGACTCAATATCCAAGAACTGCGCGGCAATTTACTCCAAGAACGCACTACAGTTTTAGCATGGGTAAAGGTCTTGAAACCTTCAATTCCGTGATAGTGCCCCATACCAGAATCTCCAATACCACCGAATGGTGCGGAATCTGCAGCAACATGCATCAAGGTATCATTGATACACATACCGCCACTGTGCGTGTGCTTGAGAACATATTCAGCAATGTCGTTGTCGTCTGTCATCAGATAGAGAGCTAACGGACGAGCATGAGAGTTCACTCTTTCAAGTGCTTGTTCAATAGTTTTATAACCAATGACGGGTAAGATTGGACCAAAGATTTCATTTTGCATCAGCCACATATCGTCAGTGACGTTAGTTACTAAACTTGGCACCATCTGTGTGGCTTTCAGTTCAACCGACTGTTTTACAGTGTAAATCTGCGCCCCTTTCTGTTTGGCATCGTCAAGATAGCTTTGCAGACGCTCTAACTGAGCTTGATTAATGATGCCCGCACAATCCAATACGCCATGTTTGTTGATAAAACGTTTAGCAAAACGCTTCAGATACAACTCAACGAACTGCTCAACCTTCTCTTCCGGTAGCATTACATAGTCTGGAGCAATGCAAATCTGCCCAGAGTTAATCGCTTTGCCTTGCATGATGTTGTCAATGCTACGAACTAAGTCTGCATCCGGAGCGATAATCGTCGGTGATTTACCACCCAGCTCAAGGGTTACCGGAGTTAAGTTTTTCGCCGCAGATTGCGCTACGATTTTACCTACCGGAGTTGAGCCAGTGAAAAGCAGATGGTCGAAGGGCAAAGAGCTAAAAGCAGTGGCGATGGTTAAATCCCCTTCAATACACACAGCAATATCACCTAACGAACTGATAATGCGTGTCAGCACCTTGTTGGTTTCTGGAGTGTATTCACTGAACTTAATCATTGCTTGGTTACCCGCCGCGATAGCAGTAACAAGAGGAGACAAGCTCAGCATTGCAGGGAAGTTCCATGGTACAACGATTCCAACAACACCGACAGGTTGATAATGCACTTGGACTTTCGAAGGAGAAATGATCAACCCGGCATGACGACGCGAAGGCTTTATCCATTTTTTCAAATGTTTCTGTGTGTACTTAATCTGATTGATGACCGGTAATAAATCGCAAAACGTGCTATCAAAACGAGGACGGAAACCAAAGTCTTTGCTCAGCGCTTCCACCAGAACCGTTTTCTCTTTTAATAATGCGTCTTTTAAAAGCGAAAGGCGCTGCAATCTCTGTTCTAAACTGGGTGATGGATCATTAGCATATTGAAGGCGAAGACGGCTGTATTGCGCATGCAGTACTTCTAGCTCAGTTACTTGCAGTTTCTTCCATTGAGCTTCTACAGCGGATACTCGGTTCATAATATCTCCTACCAGTCCGTGTTATAACGTGGACAGAAGTTCTGGGTTGATGCCAAAACTTGTCTTGTGTTCTTCAATCACAAACTCACTTCTTGTCTGAATTACACCCGGCAGTGTGCCGAGTCGTCCGGACATAAATGCTTGGTAAGCTTTCATGTCTTTCACGCGAACTTTAATCATGGTGTCGAAATCACCCGATAGAGAATAACAAGATTCAATCTCGGGAATATCTTCCACTGCACGAGCAAAGCGTTCAAAAATAGAAAAACAGGTTTGGTCTAAACGAATATGAATAAACACTTGCACATCTAAGCCTAACTTCTCTGGATTTAATTCCGCGTGATAGCCTTTGATGTACCCTTCTTTTTCAAGTCGCTTAACTCGGTCAGAACAAGGTGATGTGGTGAGGTTCACTAACTTTGCCAGTTCAACCACTGGCAATCTGCCTTTAGTATGTAAAATGCGCAGGATTTGTTGATCCACACGGTCTAGATTCATAGCTCAATACTTTTTCAAGAGTCATTGCACAATACAATACTGTCTAACAACGGCAGGATGAACCTCATCATTATGTGTTGTGAGGATAATCACAATCAAAAATAAAGGGCATCAGATGATGCCCTTTATTTAGAAGAAAATTCTTAGTTTCATTTGTAGTAAATAATTAGAGGTTTACACCTTAACGGTATTCGCTCCCGCGAATTTGTTAGTCGTTACCACTAACTTATGATTGCATTCACGACAGTACATTTGTTGTTCCATTTGGTAATAGTGTTCACCGCTTAAAAGTTTTGAAAAAAAAGCATGCACGACTTGCCAACTAGATTCAGACTCCTGTGAACAACGCCTCATAACGACTTTGTGCTGTGTTGGTTTACGGCAACAGTTACAAAACGCTTCTGGCATGGCTAAATCCTCAAATTCCTAAAATGAAAAACTAGTCGCTTATTTAACCACTTTCGAGCAAACACTCAAACATTTCACTTCAAAATGTGACAAAAATCAAAAACATCCTACATACATACTCAATTAATTCTGCTAGCAAACATTTATATAGTGAAAAAAAGCCCCTCAGTATGGGGGCTTTCGAAGAGACAATGAAGTATAAACCTAGTCTAAATCAACCAATTGCTTCTTATATGTTTGATGCTGTGATTTCACAGCTTGTTCTGGCTCACCAGTCAGTAGGCTTACAACCACTATTGCGATTGTAGATAGGATGATTCCCGGTACGATTTCGTACACGTCATACCAACCGCCAGAAAGCTGTTTCCACACTACGATAGTCACACCACCAACAATGATGCCCGCTAGAGCGCCATTACGGTTCATGCGAGACCAGTACAGACTTAGTACTAGCGCAGGACCAAATGCCGCTCCGAAACCGGCCCAAGCGTAAGATACTAGGCCCAGAACTGAACTGTCTGGCGTCATCGCTAAGATAAGTGCAATAACAGATAGAATGATTACCGCAAGGCGACCTACTCGCACAATCTCTTCTGAGCTTGCGTCAGTTTTAAATACTTGTTTGTAGAAGTCTTCAGCTAATGCAGAAGAAGAAACAAGTAACTGAGAGTCTGCAGTACTCATGATCGCAGCAAGAATTGCGGCCAGAAGAATACCAGCGATAACTGGGTGGAAGAGCGCGTTAACAAGTAGCATGAAGATTTTCTCGCCATCTTCTAGCTGCAGTGTGCCGTGGTTGGTTACGTATACCAAACCTACAAAACCAACTAATAGTGCGCCAAACATTGAAAGACCAGTCCACGCAACGGCAATACGACGTGCAGCGGTTAAATCTTTATTCGAACGAGATGCTTTGAAACGAGCCAAGATATGTGGCTGACCAAAGTAACCTAGACCCCAAGCAACAAGAGAAATGATTGCGATTGCAGACAGTGGTTTACCGTCAATACCATTCCAAAGAGTCAGAAGTTCTGGGTTAATTGTCGTTAGCTCAGAGTTCAGTTTACCGAAGCCACCATCAAGTGCTGCAAACGGTACGATCAAAAGAGCGGCTGCCATCAATAGACCTTGAACCAAGTCAGTCCACGATACGGCAAGGAAGCCACCAAACAATGTGTATGAAACCACACAAATTGTTCCGATAACTACCGCGATGGTGTAATCAATACCAAATACGGTTTCAAACAATTTACCACCAGCAACAAGACCAGAGCTGGTGTAGAAAAGGAAAAATAGAAGGATAAAGAAAGCTGAAATCGTTTGAATTAGCTTAGATTTGTCATTGAAACGACGAGATAAGAATTCAGGTAATGTTAGCGCATCAGTTGTCACACTGTACGTACGCAGACGTTTTGCAACCAATAACCAGTTAGCCCAAGTACCTACTAATAGACCACCAGCTAACCAGAAAGCTTCAAAACCGGCAGCGTAAGCATAGCCAGGTAAACCAAGTAGCAACCATCCACTCATGTCAGATGCACCCGCAGATAAGGCTGCAGGCCAAGGGCCTAAAGAGCGGCCACCTAGGAAATAATCCGATGAGCTTTTCGTTCGCTGATATGCGTAAACACCAATCGCCAACATCAAAATGAGGTAGACGATAAAGGTGGTCGTAATAGCAAAGCTATTTTCCATTATGTTGAGTCCTCTAAATATAAATTATCTTCCATGCCCCCCCTCAAAGGGAGGGGGGAGAGATAAAAGATCTAAGGTCTGAAAGATCTTTTACGGCCATCAGACCTAATGAGATTCGCTCCCAAGCTCAAGCAAGGTTGCGTTACCACCCACTGCTGTAATATTGATTGTACGAGTACGTTCGGTAATAAAGCGCAGTGATAGGTGTGGATCGTATGCCACAGGTAGTGCATCCAAATCCGTTTCTGATACCAAGCTAACGATAGCGCCTGTGCGTTTTGCCAGTTCACGGTTAAGACGACGCTCAACCGATGTTTTACCGACATAACCTACAGCGCGAACATCCGACTCTATCAACTGGTGATGAGCATCAAATGTCGCGAATTGCAAAACGTTTGCTGGCATTGTTGACTGCTCGAAAGCAGCCTTTAATGCTGAAAATAATTCAGCATCATCGCTACAAAATACTGCGCTGTTACCCGCAACTAATGCAGCCGTTAACTGAGCAATTACAGCTTGTTTCGCAGCATAGCTACTGTCATCTTGAATGATCAGAGCGACACCACGACCCGCTGTATACAGCTCGTTAGTTTCTCCTGTCGGGCCAATAAGTTGGTGCGTATGCGCCAACAATGTTGAAACCTGTTGAAGATGGTAAGAAATCACTTTCGCTAATTGAGGCGAAATGTTTTCTAAATTTGATTTCAATGAAAGTAAACACTCACATTTAGAATCAAAACTTGTCAGATTCCAGTTTTCCCAAGCCGAAAAAGCGTCAGAAAAACGAGTTACTTGATGAACCATGTTTGGTCTCCTTCGCCTAATCGATTAACAGTACTGAACTTGAGAAAAACGGTATAAGTAGTGTGGGCCACCCGCTTTCGGACCTGTGCCCGACAAGCCTTGTCCACCGAATGGTTGAACGCCAACCACAGCACCTACTTGGTCACGGTTGATGTAGCAGTTACCTACTCGAGCGTGTTTTTCAATCCAGCGATAAGTTGTTTCGTTACGGCTATGGATACCCATAGTCAGACCAAATCCAGTTTGGTTAATTTGATTAACCACATCTGCCAGTTCATTTGCTTTGAAGCGAACAATGTGCAGAACCGGACCAAATTTTTCTTCGGTCAGACATGAAATGTCTGCAATCTCAAACGCGGTAGGAGCGACAAAGTCACCGTGTTGACACGCTTCGTTTAGGTTTAGCTGTGCCACCTTCTTCTGTGTTTTGGTCATGTGTTCGATATGATCAAGCAAAGTTTGCTTCGCTTTGCCATCAATCACAGGGCCCACATCTGTGGTGTGTAGATAAGGCAAACCAATCGACAGTTCTTGCATCGCACCTTTAATCAAGGTGGTAATACGATCTGCAATATCTTGCTGAACGAAAAGCACACGAAGTGCTGAACAACGTTGACCCGCTGAAGCAAATGCAGAGCGTAGAGCATCGCGAACCACTTGCTCTGGTAGAGCAGTACTGTCAACGATCATTGCGTTCTGACCACCTGTTTCCGCGATAAACGGAACAGGATCAGCATCGCGCTCAGCCAGTGTTTGGTTGATACGTTGTGCCGTTGCAGTTGAACCTGTAAACGCAACGCCAGCAATACTTGGATGCGACGTTAACGCACTACCAATTTCTGCGCCTTTACCAGGAAGAAGTTGAATAACGCCCGCTGGGAAACCCGCGTCAAGCATCAATTCAACCGCACGAACAGCGATTAAACTGGTTTGTTCTGCAGGTTTTGCTACAACCGTGTTCCCTGCCACCAACGCCGCAGAGATTTGGCCTAGGAAAATAGCCAGAGGGAAGTTCCAAGGGCTGATGCAAACAAACACACCACGACCTTCACGGCGTACTTTACGCTCTTCACCATCAAAACCATCAACCGTGAACTCACCTAAACAATCCACTTGTTTGGCGTAGTAACGGCAGAAATCGACAGCTTCACGAACTTCATCAATGCTATCGTGAATGGTTTTACCCGCTTCGTGATGACAGATCGCTACTAGCTCAGCCAGATTCGCTTCTAATAGGTCCGCAAGCTTGTCTAATTTTTCGCTACGAACAGATGCGGGTTCTTGATTCCAGCTCGCAAATGCTGCTTGCGCAGATTCGATCGCTTCGGAAACATGATCATGGGAAGCAAAGTACGCTTGACCCACTTCGATACGGCGATCATATGGCGCTGTGACCACTACAGGTTTAACACCATCCTTGATCATGCTTTCGATCTTTGAACTGCCATTGATGATTGGCGCAGCCTTCCACTGATGACCAATGAATGACTCCACCTGTTTTTCAAATGGTGCCGCTTCACTTTCGATATCAATGTTCACACCGTATGAGTTACGACGCTCAGCAAAGATCGCTGGTGGCAATGGAATTTGAGTATTATTAAACGTTTCAAACTCTAGCAGCATGTCAACTGGGTGCTGAGTCAACGAAGAAATCGGACAACGAGCATCCACCAAACGGTGAACGAATGAGCTGTTTGCACCGTTTTCTAGTAGACGACGAACAAGGTAAGGCAACAGATCTTTGTGGCTGCCAACCGGAGCATAAATACGAACCGATTGCTTATACGCTGCCATTGCATGGTTGTACAATGCATCGCCCATTCCGTGAAGACGTTGGAATTCGAAATCTTTGTGCTTCGCCATCACTGCAATAGAAGTCACGGTTTGCGCGTTATGGCTAGCAAATTGTGGGAACAAATTGCCACGTACTGACTCACTCAAAAGGAAACGAGCACAAGCTAAGTACGCAACATCGGTCGACTCTTTACGAGTGTAAACAGGGTAACCAGTGTAACCTGCTTGTTGAGACCATTTGATCTCACTGTCCCAATAAGCACCTTTAACTAGACGAACCGGTATTAAGTCACCCTGATCTTTTGCAAGCGCAGTTAACCAAACTAGAACAGGAAGAGCACGTTTTGAGTAAGCTTGGATTACTAGGCCAAACTTGCCCCAGCCTTTTACAAGTTCGCTACGGTAAACTTTTTCAAACAGTTCAAGAGAAAGTTCTAAACGGTCTGCTTCTTCCGCATCAATCGTGATAGCAACATCAAGCTCAATCGCTTTCTCAAGCAATTGTATTAACGTTTGGTACAACTCACTCATTACTCGCTCGCGGTTTGCCACTTCGTAACGAGGGTGTAGAGCAGAAAGCTTGATAGAAATAGACGGTGCAGGACTGGTATCTAAACCATATTTGTCACGACCAACAGCTTCAATTGCCGTTAAGTAGTCTTGGCAATACTTTTTCGCATCTGCAGTCGTTAGCGCGGCTTCACCCAACATATCAAATGAGTAGGTAAAACCTTTGTCGCGCATCTTGCGACCATTTTTTTGCGCTTCAGCAATGTTACGACCAAGAACAAACTGGTGTCCCATGATCTTCATCGCTTGATGCATTGCTTTACGAATAACAGGCTCAGTCAACTTGTTGACTAAACGGTTAACCGCTTGGATTGGACTGGTGCTTTCTACATCAGAAAGGCCAATCACTTTACCTGTAAACATTAAGCCCCATGTTGAAGCATTAACGAATACAGAATCTGAATTCTTTAGGTGTGACTTCCAATCTGCAACACCCAGACGGTCTTTAATAAACGCATCCGCAGTTTGTGCATCTGGAATACGCATCAAAGCTTCAGCAAGACACATCAATAAGATGCCTTCTTGCGTATCTAAGCTGTACTCAAGCAGAAGTGCATCAATCATTTGGATCGATTGCTTATCTTTACGAATGGTCTCGATAAGCTCGGTTGTCTTAACCGCTATCGCTGACTTTTCATCTTCCGTTGGGGTTGCTAGGGGTAAAAGTTCCTTTAGCCATTGGGATTCGTCCACCATATAAAGTGGCGAGATCTGCGACCATAATTTGCTAAGCGGTTGCTCTACAAATTCGGCTTTCAACACATCAGTTGCTGTAAACACGCGTTTTCCTCAATCTCATACCCGTATATCCAATCCGGGCTTCCTACAATGGCTGCAGTGTATTTTGAGCTTACGAAGATTACTTGTCAAAAACTCCGAGCTTTTTGCCAAAAACTTGGTTTATTAACAAAGTAAAAACAGAATCACATCATTTACAACAAAATAAAATGCTAATTTCTTACCAGTTAACGCAAATAAATAACTTTAAATGGCTATCTCAGCATTCTAAAGAAGAATAATTATCATTAAATTTGAAGATGAATAGCGAACAACACTGCTGAAGAGCATCAGTGACCAGAGGAAAAAACAAAATTATTTCGAGATTTGTTAATTTTTAGTCACAACGACAGTAATTAATAAGTAATTAATAGATAACGCTAAGAAGTGAAAAACTAGTTACGACAGCTTTTTTTGAATTGCGAAGGTGAAATTCCCTGCAATCGAGAGAAGGTATGAGTGAAGGTACTTTGGTTAGAAAACCCTGTTAGTTCTGCAATTTGGCCTAAATTTAAGCGCCCTTGTTCAATCAGAGATTTCGCCATATCAACACGTTTGCCCAACACATATTGGTGTGGAGTGATGCCCAACTGATCTTTAAACAAGCTGTGGAATTGGCTTTCACCAAGAAAAACGCTACCCGCAAGTTGTGCAACAGAAATTCGATGACTTAAATGCTGCTCGATATAACGATCCACCGCTTCTAAATCGAAGCGTGAATCTTTTCTATGTGTTGAAAAACTGGATATATGTCTTTGCAGTAATGCTGTCACTGTATCACTGCATGCGCGACTTAACAGAAGATCATCGGGATGCGTTTGCATTTCCAAAACGAGTAGCTGAATCAATTTTTGAATTTGTCCATCGAGTTGAAAATATACATCACTGCGGGAAAGATCATTGATCTTCTGTAGAGCTAGAGGATCATCATCCGAAGGTAAAGGTAAGTTCAGCACCAAAATATCAGACTGGCCAACAATACCGCCAAAGGCATGATCTGTACCCGATGTTACAACGCACCCCTGACCAGGACCGACAATATTTCCGCTTCCGCAGACTTCAAACTCCGCCTGCCCCTTTAAACCAATAACGATTTGGGTATAGCTGTGATCATGGCACTCCATATACGCAGGCAAGGTAATTAGCTGCGCCGGACGAGGCGACAAAACTTTGGCTCTTTGTTCTGTAGAGGCAGAAGTCGTCATATGTTGCTCACTCAAGACCATGTCATTTTTTGAAATAGGTTCGCATTTTATACCAAAATTTCTCGCAGTGATATCGCCGTACATCTCACCCACAACATTAAACAACCATGCGCATATATAATAATTTACAGTGATGAAATCGAGCTTATTTGACTCGTCGGAACAATGATCAAGCGCACATAAATTACGGTCAATGTGTATTCAATCGAAAAACAGTACAGTGGATCGATAATAGGTACTTGCATATTTTATTAATCTGCTCAAAATGTCAGATGCACATTTTTAAGATTTACAAAATCAGAGACCTAATCACAGGTTTCAGTAAGTTTTAGTGCTTTGAAGCGGAAAAAGCTAAAAAGTTTGCATAATGAGTCAGCTTATTTAAAAGCTGTCAAAAGATTGTCTTTCCCACTATTTTCGGTGGTTAAATATAAATTGTTGCAGGGACCTATGATCAAATATCGCATCCCAGCGCTATTGCTTGCGCTAAGCCCTCTTTGGGTAACTGCATCGGTGAACGCAGAACAAGTAACACAGGCTGATCCTGTGGCGAGCATCGATGAGAAGATAAGTATCAAACAAAGTGAAATTGACACGATTTCTTCAGAATATGAAGCGGAAGGAGCCAAACTTCAACAATTGAAAAATGAAGAAGAGCGCCTCCAACGTGAAGCAGATGAACTAGATGCTAAACGTAATAGAGCAAAATCTGCGTTAGATAAACAATACTCTCGTTTGTTAGATGACCCAGAAACGGATCTCGTTAGTTTCCAAAAGAAATATCAAGAGACTTGGGCTGCAGTAAAACAAAACCAATCTGAAAAATTAGCTAACGATCAGTCCGCAACAGAAAGTGAAATGCGTCTGTCGCAAATTAAGCAGAAGCAAGCCCGCTTAAAGACTGAATTTACTAATTTGGAAGAAAGTCGTACTGAAGCACGTGTAAGACGTCTTGAATCAGAACTTAGAGAAAGTAGTGTATTAGAGACAAGCTACAAAACTGTCTGTGCTGCTACTATGACTCTTGGAGACTGTGCAAACCAAGGTATCTACCTCACTAAGCAAAAAGCAGTAAAAATGTTTCGAGCGAAATTACTAGATGGCGTCACAGAGTCTAGTATAGTGAAACAAAACACTAATGGTGTTGAACTGAATATCCATGTTCAAGAGAGTCAAATCATCAAAAGTGGATTTGAAGGTAGCAGTGACTATGTAGCTCAAATGCAAGCCCAACTGCAAGCCAAGCCTGAAGCAGTTGCTGCATGTAAATTATTGAATGTTTCTACTCGTTATTGCCTACAAAGTGCAGCAGACGACAATACAAACAAGAAAAATGATAAGCAGTGGGCAAATGTAACGGTTCGTTCTGACCAGTACAACGATTCAGTGACCATTAATGGCATTAACTATGGAAGTACTCCAGTAGAGATCGTACTTCCGGCAGGTCGCCATCAAGTAACCGTCTCTAAAGATGGCTTTGAAACTTATAATCGAGTCATTACAGTCAATGGTAATGATTCTGTTTGGGTGAAGTTAAGACCAAATAAAAACGGTTAAGCAGTGAAATATATTTTTTTTTCTGTTCTGATTCACAAAGCTGCTAAATAGAGCTATGTTAAAACGCCATTTTGTTACCAAGTTATTGAAAGATAACTTCAGACATGATGGCGTTTTCGTTTAGAATAGCCAAAACTTTTTTTTAAACTTAACTAAAGTAGACAACAATGCGACAAGGTTTATCCGCTCTTCTAATAGCACTCTCACCTTGCTTAATGGCAACATCGACGTTAGCAGATGGAACCCCTTCCACTGTAATGGCCATTGATGACGCGCTGTTCAGTAAAAATTCAGAGTTGCAGAACGCAATAAAGTTGGCTCAGTTTGAGCAAGTTGCTGTAGAAAATCAACGAAAGGAACTGGATCGGCTTGATCAACTAACAGCCAAGCTGGATGCGCAACTTAAAGAAGCTAAGACAAACCTTGAACACGATTATCTAAAAATGATAGATGAGCCGAATCTAGATATCACATCGTCTCAACGTTCATATCAAGATGCTTGGTCTCAAGTAAAGCAGAACCAAAAATCTCGTTTAGATGCAGAACAAAAACTACAAGAACTACAAGTTAAGTTGGCTGAAAAGAAAGCCGCACAAAATGTAATCGAACAAAATATTGCCAGCTTAGAGCACAAAAAACAAAGAGCTCGAGTCGAACGTTTGCGAGATGAACTCAAACGCTCAGGCGAACAAAAAGTGAGCTTTATCAACACTTGCAGTGCAGATATGACTCTGGTGCAATGTGGCAACCAAACCACCGAGCTTGGACTGCAAAAAGCAGTGAAGCAATTTCAAAGTTGGCTGGTTAATGAGACTAGTGAGTCAGGAATTGTCAATCAGCATTTAGGTGATGTTTCGCTTAATATTCATGTCTTGAAGCACTCCGTTATCGAGTCCGGTTTCCACGAAGGCAGTCAATACCGTACAGTTATTGCCGCACAACTTGACGCCCGCCCAGCAGAAAATGCACCGTGTAAACTGCTAAATGTGGAGTCTCAGTACTGCTTTGCTCCTAGTGAGAGTACTCAAAGCAGTGAAGTTCAAAAAGAAGTTGCGTGGGTCAGCTTATCAGTACGTTCTAACCAATATGGCGATCGAGTGATTGTTGATGGTGTTCAATATGGTAGCACTCCTGTTGAAGTGTTGATGCCAGTAGGCAAGCACCATATCATTATAGAGAAAGAAGGGTATCGAGCTTTCAATAGTGAAATCGACATCACTGCCGACCAAACGTTACGAGCTGTACTACATGAATATGAGAATATCCTCAAACCTGGACATAAGTTTGCAGACTCATTGAAAGGAGGAGCCAAAGCTCCAGAGATGATCACCATTATTAAGGGTGAATATCTATTAGGCGATAACGCTGAACGTCAACTGCACCTTGATCATTCTTTCGCTATGAGTGCAACACCCGTTACTGTTGCTCAGTTTGAGGCATTTATAACTAAAACAAACTATAAAACAGATGCCGAACTAAAGAATATCTGTATTACTGTAGATAACTCAGAAGTCACACCGATTTCTGAGAGCTATTGGCGTAATCCTGGCTTCAAACAATCAGCTCAATCGCCCGCTGTATGCATTAGCCAGAACGATGCTATAGCTTATACGCGCTGGCTATCTCAACAGACTGGTTTTAAATACCGACTACCAAGTGAAGATGAGTGGGAAATAGTAGCTCGTTCAGGCAGCCAAAGTGGCTACTGGTGGGGCGATTCATTTGGTCACGGTAAAGCGAATACTGGTTGGGGTGGTACTCAATGGTCAAATAAAAGTACCTCGCCAGTTAGAACATTTGAACCAAACCATTTAGGTTTCTACGATGTAGTTGGAAACGTATGGGAATGGACTAACGATGAAAGAGGAATGGCAAAGGGCGGAGCTTGGATTTTCTCTCCAGAAATGGCTAGAGCAGATAAGCAACTTTTCGTCGGGCCAACAACCGCTGCGAATTACCTTGGTTTCCGTATTCTGCGAGAGTTGCAATAAACAGCAACGAAATTAACGCAAACAAAAGGGGGGAATAACGCATTATTCCCCCCTTTTGTTTTATATTGTGATAAAGGCTAGCTTATGGAGCTAATCGATCAACTGTCCACATATCATTCGTTTTACTAAATAAAAATCTGTCATGCAAACGATGCTCTCCCCCCTGCCAGAATTCAATACTCTCAGGTTTGATACGATATCCTCCCCAAAAACTGGGGACAGGTATTTCACCATTAGCAAACTTCTGCTTCAGTTCTAAATACTTACCTTCCAAAATACCACGAGCCGAAATACGGCTACTTTGGTGACTTGCAATAGCTGCAATTTGGCTATCTTTCGGACGAGAAGTGAAATACTTCATGTTCTCCAGAGTAGTCAGTTTTTCTGCTGTACCTGTAATATGAACTTGTCTTTCTAGAGGGTGCCAAGGGAAATGAATACTAACTTTATTATTGTGCTCAATATGCTGTGCTTTTCTGCTACCCAAATTGGTGTAGAAAACGAAACCATTTTTATCTAAATTTTTTAGCAAAACAATTCGTTGAAAAGGCTGACCATTTTGATCAACCGTCGCGATAGTCATCGCTGTAGGGTCAGTCAGTTTTGCATCGATCGCTTGTTGTAACCACAAGTTAAACTGGTCAATAGGATCGGCAAGTAAATCCTTACGTCTCAAACCACCTTGAATATACTCTCGGCGAATATCTGAAAGATCCATTTCTACTCCTCGTAATTTTTTGCCGATTGTCCTCTGAACTGTTCAATAACTCAAGTAGTTCACCTATAAATGGACCATAACGTAAATAAATTATGATCTTAACTAAAGTTAATAAAATAGCTGTCAAACAAAACGAGTAAGCAATAAGAACAATAAATCCATCGAAAAAATGAATAAATTCAAAAATTAAATGGAAATCGCTATACTGATTCCATAATTAACATTTATTCTTATAGGTAAATTCAGTCAGCCGAACAATGACAAGGAACCCAATGAGCAAGAGTAGTTATCATAAGCTCACTTCTACAGAATTAGACTATGTTGATGACCAGACAGCTGCGCTACTTCTCAACACTCCAAGTAGTGCTCGTATCATACTTTGGGTAATAATATGTTTTGTTATCATAGGTTCTATTTGGGCTTCTTGGGCAGAGATTGATCAAGTTACCCGAGGCCAAGGTAAAGTTGTCCCTTCATCACAAGTCCAGGTAATTCAGAATTTAGAAGGTGGTCTAGTAAAACAAATTCTGGTGCGTGAAGGCGAACAAGTGACTAAAGGTCAGCAACTGATACTGATTGATGACACTCGCTTTCGTTCAGATTTTCGCGAACGCGAACAACAAGTAGCAAACTTAACAGCAAACGTACTTCAGCTATCTGCGTCACTTTCTAGCGTTATGATTGACGAAGATTTCAGTGAAAGTAACTGGGAGAATAGTGTTCGTATCGATTACAACAAACTCGCTTTCCCTCCTATACTGAAAGACACTCAACCTGAGTTGGTTGCTCGTCAACGTGCAGAATATCAACAAGATTTAGATAATCTGCGCAACCAAATTTCAGTTATGTCACAGCAAGTTAAACAGAAACAGCAAGAGTTAATTGAGATTCAAGCTCGAATCAAGAACCTTCGCCAAAGCTACGACTTTGCCAATAAAGAACTGGAAATCACTCAACCTTTAGCAGATGAGGGTGTTGTACCAAGAATAGAACTTCTTAAGCTACAACGTCAGGTAAATGACACCCGCCGCGAACTCACTTCCAGTGAGTTAAAGGTTCCCGTACTGAAATCAAATATTCGCGAAGCGATGTTGAGCAGAATCGATACCGCTCAGAAATTTCGTTCCCAACAACAACAAGAGCTAAACCAAGCGCAAGATAAGCTCTCTTCTATGACCGAGTCTGCGGTAGGGCTAGAAGATAGAGTAAACCGAACGGTAGTGGTTTCACCAGTAACAGGTACGGTAAAAACTCTAAACGTAAATACCGTTGGAGGTGTAATTCAACCCGGTATGGATATCGTTGAAATTGTACCGACAGAAGACACTCTGCTCGTCGAAGCGCAAATTGCACCACAAGACATCGCTTTCCTACGACCTGACTTACACGCCATTGTGAAGTTTAGCGCCTATGATTTTACTAAATACGGCGGCTTAGAAGGCACTCTAGAACACATTAGCGCAGATACAACCCAAGACGAAGAAGGTAATAGCTTTTACTTGGTTCGAGTGCGTACCAATGAAACTTCGTTGGGCCACGAAGGCAATCTGCCAATCATTCCAGGCATGACCGCATCCATCGATATCATCACAGGTAAACGCACAGTGATGGAATACTTACTAGAACCGATTCTTAGAGCAAAGAAAAATGCTTTGCGGGAATAACACTGAATGCTCAAGTATGAATTAAGCCGTTCTAACCTCATGGATAAGGACATGTAATGAAGCGCTGGCTAGCTGCAACGCTGATTCTAATTACTTCATCCTTCTCTGTGGCGGTCAGTACACAAGAGCAACAATGGATAGATGCTGTCTCCTCAACTTATGGTCTAAGAGCTGGCAAGCGAGTGGCTACCTGGCGCACAGAAATGGCGAGTTATAAAGGCTTGTCTGAAAGAGAACAGTTAACCCAAGTAAACCGTTTCTTTAACCAACTTTATTTTGTCAACGATGTACAACTTTGGGGTAAGAACGACTATTGGGCCACTCCATTGGAGTTCTTGGGGAGTAATGCTGGCGACTGTGAAGACTTCACGATCGCCAAGTACTTCTCACTGCTAGAGCTGGGTGTATCTGACCTAAAACTGCGCCTTGTGTACGTAAAAGCCATCGAACTAAATCAGTTCCACATGGTTCTCGCCTATTACTCAACACCGAATGCAGAGCCATTGATTTTAGACAATATCAACGGCGAAATAAAACCCGCTTCAACCCGTAGGGATCTGTTACCAATATACAGTTTCAACGGTAAAAACTTGTGGCTAATGAAATCGAAGAACGGTCAGCTCGCTGGTGACTCTTCACGCCTTAGCCTTTGGAATGATTTACGCGCTCGTGAGCGCTCTCTTAAACTGAATAAACCACTAATCAGTTACGATGAGTAGGTACTATGACACTATATAAACAACTGGTCGCAGGAATGATAACTGTATTTGTACTGCTGTTAACCTCGGTATTCGTTATCGAATTTAACACGACTCGGGACAACTTAGAGCAACAGCAACGCTCTGAAGTCAGCAATACGATCAATACCGTTGGCTTAGCTCTTGCTCCGTACCTTGAGAATAAAGATTCCGTCGCGGTTGAATCGGTTATCAATGCGTTATTCGATGGAAGCACTTACTCGCTAGTAAGGCTGAAATTCCTCGACGATGACCAAAAAATTGAACGTGCTTATCCTATTAACCCAAGTTATGTGCCAGCTTGGTTTACTGCTTTAAACCTATTTCAACCAATTCATGACCAACGCGTAGTAACTAGTGGTTGGATGCAACTGGCTGAAGTCGAAATAATTAGCCACCCAGGAGAAGCCTATACACAATTTTGGAATGCTCTTATTCGACTATCTACAGTTTTCGGTACAATTTTCTTTGCTGGTTTAGTAGCAATTGCCTTCATTGTTAAACGTGCTCTTCGTCCATTACAGATGATTGTTGATAAGATGGAACAGGTGGCGCGCAACTACTTTGGTGACCCACTCCCATTACCTAAAACTAAAGATCTTATCTCCGTAGTTGAAGGTATCAATAGTATGTCTGCACAAGTTGAGAAGTCATTCAAAGCGCAGGCTCAGGAAGCTCAACAACTTCGCGAACGGGCCTATATTGACCCTGTATCGCATTTAGGTAATAGAGCCTACTACATGAACCAATTAAGTAGCTGGTTGGCTGAAAGCGCATTAGGTGGTGTGGCAATTCTTCAGGCTCAATTTATTAAAGAACTCTATGAAGAGAAAGGCTATGAAGCGGGCGATGGAATGATTGCTAACCTTGCAGAGCATTTGAAAGTCACACTTTCTACGCCAAACACTACGATAGCCCGTATCTCTACTGATGAATTTGGTTTTATTCTGCCAAATATGGATGAAGCCGAGCTCAAAGTTGTTGCTGAAAGCATTTTCGGGTGCGTGCAGGACATCAGCGCAGATCCGACAGGAATGACTCAGGAAAAAGTGTATCTGGGCATTGTGCATAATCAAAATAAGAAAACTTCCACTCAAGTTCTTTCGCTTCTCGACAACGCAGTTGCAGCATCTAAAGCAAATGCTGGTGTCAAATACGGATTTATTAAAGCCGAAGCTAATCAAATCATTATGGGCAAACAGCAGTGGAAAGCATTGGTTGAAGAAGCTATGCACCATGATTGGTTCCAATATCGTTTTCAAGCAGCAAATGATAGCTGGGGAGAAACCTTCCATCGTGAAGTGTTCTCTGCTATCGATAACGGTGAGCGACGCTACACTGCAAATCAGTACCTATTTGCACTTGAGCAGTTAAACGCGAGTCATCAATTTGATGAGTACGTTATTGAGAAAATGATAGAAAAACTTGAGGCTAATGAGTTTAACGCGCCACTAGCGATTAACATCGCTCAAAGCAGTATTGAACAACCAAGCTTTATTCGCTGGATTACACAAACTTTAGCTAAACACAAAGAAGTATGTTCCCTACTCCACTTTGAGATTCCAGAGAGCTGTTTTATCAACGCGCCTCATCACACAGCTCTGTTCTGTAACGCAGTACGCTCTGCAGGTGCGGAGTTTGGTGTCGATAACTATGGACGTAACTTCCAATCATTGGATTACATTAACGAATTCAGACCTAAATACGTAAAACTAGATTATCTATTCACTCACCACTTAGACGATGAAAAGCAGAAATTCACTTTAACGTCTATTTCAAGAACAGCCAATAACCTAGGAATTAAGACCATCGCTTCTCGCGTTGAAACTCAGGCCCAGCTGGACTTCTTATCTGAACACTTCATTGAAGTATTCCAAGGTTTCATTGTCGATAAATAAAGGGAAAGGTCAGATTAATGCAAGATACGTTACTTAATTCACTGGTCTATGTGAGTCGTTATTATGGATTGGCGAATTCACCTGATGCGTTAATCAATGGATTACCGCTGACAGATGGAAAGCTAACACCCTTTCTCTTTCCTCGCGCAGCAGAGCGTGCAGGGCTTATCGCCAAAGAAAACCGCTCCAATCTAAGTGACATCCCTCACTTAGTTTTCCCTGTTATTCTTCTTCTTAAAGGAAGTGAAGCCTGTGTTCTCAATAGTATCAACGAAGAGAAGCAAGAAGCGGAAATTGTAACGGCTGAATCAGGTATGGTACCAATCGCTTACCCACTTGAAGAGCTTAATGCCCGCTTTATGGGCCGTTACTTTATGGTGAAAAAACAATTTCGCTATGACGAACGTTCACCTGAGATTTTAAAAACACGAGAAGGACACTGGTTCTGGGGTACGATTTGGCAATCAAAAAATATCTATCGCGATGTAATGCTCGCTTCAGTATTAATTAACCTATTCGCCATCGCTGCCCCCATGTTTACTCGCTTGGTTTACGATAAAGTGCTTCCAAACCTCGCATTCGAAACATTGTGGGTTCTAGCCAGTGGGGTGTTTGTCATCTTTCTGTTCGACTTTGCGTTGAAAATGCTACGTAACTACTTTATCGATATAGCGGGTAAAAAGTCCGACATACTCATCTCCTCTAAGCTCTTCAGTAAAGTAATGGGAATTCGGATGGAGTCTAGACCTCCATCAGTTGGAGCTTTTGCTCGGCACCTACAAGAGTTTGAATCCATACGCGAATTTTTCACTTCCGCGACTATCTCATCGCTGATTGACTTACCGTTTTCTATTCTATTCTTAGCCATTATTTGGCTGATGGCCGGGGATTTGGTTTACGTACCTATAGCCGGTGTGTTGATACTTGTTATCTACTCGTTTCTTATCCAGGCCCCCTTGCGCCGAGCAATTGAGGAAGGTTCTCGTCTCGCTTCTCAAAAGTACGCAAACTTGATTGAGAGTCTAGCAGGCCTTGAAACGGTAAAACTATTTGGCGCTCAAAGCCAATTCCAATACCGTTGGGAAGAAGCCATTTCTCACATGGCAAATTGGAACATAAAGAGCCGACGGATTACGGATGGCATTCAAAGTACCGCAGGTTTAGTCCAACAAGCAGCTAACATTGGGATGATTATTCTAGGAGTCTATTTGATCGCAAAGGGTGATCTAACCATGGGGGGACTTATCGCCGCGACAATGCTTAGCGGTCGCGCTATTGGTCCGATGGTGCAGCTATCACTACTTTCTACTCGCTATAACCAAGCAAAAGCTTCTCTGAAAATTATTGAACAAGTTATGGCTATGCCGGATGAACAAGAACATGGAAAGCGCTATATACACCGTCCGATGATCCAAGGCAAAATCGAATTGGATAAAGTTACTTTCCATTACCCTGATTCTCCTATCGCGTCGATTCGAGATTTAAGCCTGACCATAAACCCAGGCGAGAAAGTGGCAATCATCGGACGTATTGGTTCAGGTAAAACCACGTTAGAGCGCTTAATTATGGGCTTGTATAAGCCGACTGAAGGACATGTACGCATTGACGATACAGATATCCAACAACTCCATCATATAGATATTCGTCGTAACATAGGTTGTGTTCCTCAAGAAAGTGTTCTGTTCTACGGTACTATCCGAGACAACATTACTCTTGGCCGTCCACTGGTGGATGACAGGGAAGTGATGGATGCGGCTAACCGAGCAGGTGTAACCGTCTTTACACAACAAGATCCTGCAGGCTTAGAGCGACAAGTCGGTGAAGGTGGCATGCTTCTTTCTGGTGGTCAACGCCAAGCTGTTTCAATCGCTCGCGCATTATTAGGACGCCCACCGGTATTGCTGATGGACGAACCTACTAGCGCAATGGATAACCGCTCCGAGATGCACATCAAGAGCCAAATTAGACACTTGACACCAAGTGAAACCCTGATTCTTATTACTCATAAAACATCAATGCTTGATGTCGTCGACCGCGTTATCGTGATGGAAAAAGGCAGTATTATTGCGGACGGTCCTAAGTCAATCGTCCTCAATGATCTTAAACAGGGTAAGATACGTGCTGTACATTAATGACAGACAGATTAGCCAGAACAAAGGGGAGCAATCGCTCCCTTTTTCGTTTTCAACAAGTTATGTTTACCATTCTGACTAAAAACATGAGCAGATTAGGCATAGAATGCAAGCATCTATTCGTCCGTTAAGCTCCGTCGAGTCCTTCTTGGTTCGGGGGATTTGCTTATCAATGCTCACTGAACAATGGATTGCTAGATTGGTATTTATCGTAGGAGTTAAACACCTACATCTTCATCTTCTAGCTTGGATGAAACTTGAATTTCGTATTGATTGAAAGCGAAGACAGATGGACCTCGAACGCGTTTTGTAACTACTTTTTCATCGCTGAATTGAACCGTGACATGAGTAAATACTTTATTTTTTGCTTCAACGGTATTGGCAGCCAAAGCGAGCTCAAACTCTTCATTAAGCAAATCAAGTGAACTTTTTACTTTCTCTAGGCGCTCATTCGCTTTTTCTTTTCTGTCATTAATCTCGAGTTCTTCTTCAGCAGAACGCTCCGCTTTCGGGCGCTTCTTAAATTCTAACTCTTTACGTATGGCATCCATCGTGCCTTCTTGAGCTTGCTTGTATTGGTCTCTATGGTTCGCTATACGTTCTTTGTAACGGCCAAAACTGGCGAATGCTTCAACCAATGTAATGGTGTCACCTTCAACACCCAAGTTTAAGCACACAACTTTACCTCCTACTTTCGCAGTGCCGCCACTTAATGTCCCTTGCTTTTGTTGGTCATCAAGAACAGTTAAATCTTTGCCACAGCGAATGACGTTTCCCATACTGTGGACAGTAAGATAAATGTCTTCCCCCGCTTGCAGCTCTGCATATTGAGCGTAGTTGGCTTTAATAGTGCTGCCTGACTTAACAGTACAACTCTTTTCTTCCCCTTCGGTTGCCGTGTGGCCAATAATACCTTTGCCAACTTCAATATTGCCTTGAGCCTGAACATCAGCGGATTCAATAAATCCACCAACAGTGACTGAACCTGTCGCTCTAACAATCATGCCGGGTTCTACATCACCAGTAATAACAACATTGCCTTTAAACTTCACATGCCCTGTCGCTACACTAACGTTATTGAGGCATATCGCGTTTTCAACATCGATAGTTTTATTACGAAACACTGGCATGCCGTTGATAGACGCTAATAGGAGGTTAGGATTGGTAGGACTGATACGTGTCCCCTTACCAGCAACAAGAGCGACATCTACCCCTGGTTTAGGAAGAATGATTTTGCCTTGGACAGTAAAGCCTGGTTCACCTTTTGTTGCGGGTTGACGTCGCATCAACGGGTCATTTTCACTGACGGTGATAGTTTCACCTAAATCGCGCATATCAATTTTGTCTTGGCCTTTTGCCGATTGCGGTGCAAGAATGCGCTTATTGATATCCTCGACCAAAGGAAGAAACTTAGCATCTTTTCCGTTAATCGCCTCTTTACCCTGCGCCACAGGCTGAGTAAAGATCTCACCGCCAGCTAATCGGTTACTGATTACGAACACTTTTTTCAATGCGGCTTTATTGATACCTTTAATAACGTTTGCGTCTGCTAAAGATTGGATGATCTCGCCACTTTGAAGCCCTCGCCCACCATAAGCGCCAGTTACAACCATGCTTGCAATCATGTCGTTCTCACTCAAGATGACTTCAACATTCGCGTTGCGGATTTCTGCAACAACGATTCCTTCGTATGCCTCACCTTTTCTTTCACTCGCACAGTTAATAAAACGCGTTACTGCGTCTTCCATTAGAAAGAACTTAGAAGCGCCAAGATGTTGAAGTGCATTCACGAGACTATCATTTGTGAACTCTTTCTTGACGAACTGCTCATCCGTTAATTTAGCGACTACACGAGTTTTATCATCCGTGAGCGTAATGACATCCTTCCACATACTACTAAACCTTTACGGTACACATAACGTTGGATCCCAGTGTATCGAAACTGAGACGTATACCAAACATACATATATTCAAACTAAGGTGTGTATCACCCTAAAAGTCATACACATCCCATTAAGCAACTTTACACTGTAAATTGTAGCTGTTGTTGCCACTTAAACTAACTAAACAAAATTACATTATCCCTAATTCCATTATCTAGCAATTACGGAATCGAGCAGAAAAACGAGTAAAACCAATGATATTAATAAAATAAATATCATTGATATAAACAATGTAACACATGTATGATGATGTTCACTGTACTGTAAACGTAAACACTAGCGAGAGAAAGGACACTCTTTGATATGGATGAATTAATCCAAAGACGTTTTAACAATATGTTTAATTCAGCCGTTGAAGGGCTGTGGATGATGACGCCAGATGGCCAAGTGTCCTTCTATAATCAAAGTTTTTACGAACAATTCGACCTTCACAGTCAAACAACACTCGACCAGTGGACTCAACTAATTCATCCTGACGACAGAAAGCCCTTCTGTAATAATGTAAACACTCATATTCAAGCAGTAGGAGACGACACTCGAGTAATTACTCAATATCGGGTAAAAAAGAAAGATGGCACATATATTTGGATTGAAGCTACGGGTATCAACCAAGTTGATGATTCAGGCGAGTACATGGTGGGTAACCACAGAGACATTACAGAACAGAAGAAACTCGAAGACTCAATTTGGCAACTGGCATATTTTGATAAGCTTACTGGGTTACCGAACAGGGATAAGCTAGCGTTAGACTTATCAAAGCGTTCTTCCAATGTCACTGTGATGACCTTTCATGTATCTGGTATCAAGTCATATGTAAGCCAATACAGCGAATTCATTCTGACAGATTTCATCGCAAATCTTTTAGAATGTTTTAACATGTTTAATCGCTACGAAAGCCAATGTTATAGAACTAGTCTAGACACATTTTCTGTATTGATTGGAGACGGTTTATCCGATGACGTCCTTGCAAAACTAGCAAGAGAATTCATTCAGCAATTCAAATCCATCACACGCAACAATATTTCTTACTTTGGCGATGTATACATTGGTATTTATGTTTGCTGCAACAGACAAGCTTCATCAGATGAGATCATAAATTCCACTTACCAGACCTGTGAATACGCCGTCGAAAAATCTAAACTTAATTGGGTGATTTACAACGATCAAGTTAAGCCAGAAGTAAGCAAGTACTTTTATATAGAGAACCATATAAAGCAAGCAATTGAGAATGATGAGATAACCATTCACTTACAGCCGATTGTAGATGCAGCCACTGGTCACCTAAAGTCGTTTGAAGCTTTAGCACGTTGGGAAACAGAGCAATTTGGTTTTATTCGCCCAGACGAGTTTATTCCAGTGGCCGAAACACTCGGTCTTATTTCTCAACTGGGTAAAAAGGTGTTCGCAAAATCGGCTGATTTTATTGTTCAGTACAACCAAAAGTGGAATAGCAACCTAAAAGTGCACGTTAACATTTCCGCGCTTCAACTGCTTAAAGATACCTTTCCTCAAAAACTATTGGAAATTGCCAACGATAAGAAGGGACGGCCTGAAAATTTGGTTTTGGAATTAACTGAATCAGTGCTTATCGATAACAACCAGCAAGTGCTAGAAGGCCTCAGGGTCCTAACTGAATTAGGCTTCCCATTAGCAATGGATGATTTTGGCTCTGGCTATAGTTCTATTACTTCGATTTTTAAGATGCCTTTCTCAATACTAAAAGTAGATAAAGATCTGGCTAATCAATCCATCATTGAGCAAGAAGCTTTTGAATATCTCCAGTTTCTATCGATTTTGTGCGAAAACAAACAGATGGAAATGACAATAGAAGGAATAGAAACGCATGAGATGGCAGAAATGTTCGCCCCAATTAAGGCTAGCTCATATCAAGGTTACCTCATTGCGAAACCACTACCCGTAGAGGTAGCTATGCAGATAGATGGGTGTGGTTATCCATATTTTAAAAAACTCAACAAATCAAATGCATAAGTTAAATTTACAGTGTAAACGATAGAAAAATAGTCCTAACATTCCTCTTTACACTGTAAATCGTCCAACAAGTTTAATAATCCATTCCTAATATGAGCTTCAATTTGCTTTCTTCCTGTAAGTTGATTTCTCTTGGCACATTCTATCCAAGATACACGTTGAACAACTTTCGAAATAAATACGTCAGAGAGAACACTTACCTTATCATCGTCTAAAGAAAAAGCGAGAGCACGTAGCCAAACAGCAATGCTCTCGAAGTTCGAACCACCAAGTGCGTAATTTTGAATAAGATTTATAGGTAACTGAGCTATAGAGGGGAAACGTTCTCTAAGTAGTATTCTAACTAATTCAGGTTCCATCTCTTGAAGTGAATCGGTAAGTTCAAAGTCAAATACCTGAAAACATCTCTGTTTAGCTCTTTCTAACCACAACAAGTTTTCGCCTTTAACTAAAAGCACAGAATAACAGCCACTTGCTTGATCTCGTTGCGAGCCAACTTTAATGACTTGAAAGCCACACTTTCGCCAAAATTTCATCAGTTCAGGAGTCGCTCCAAAGCTGGTGGAAATAAAATCATCAGCAATGTCATACGCAAAGCGCTTAACCAGTTCAAAACCAATATTTTGGTTTTGCACATCAGGATGAACTGCAATTCTCATAATACGGTGGCTCACCTGAGTCGCTGCTTCAGAAATGCCAAGCTGATTTGCGATTGAAACCGGAGTTAAATGGCCTTTCGGTCTACGTTTACCAATCTGAATATCATGCACGAGTGACTGATCTAATCCGCCTTCTTCAACGGAAAGTATGCACCCAACAAGGACATCTTGATGAGTAGCAATGTAGACCTCCATTTTCTCGTCGCCCAACAAATGGAATAGATCATTTGGCGATGTCTGATAATGGGCATTAACAAGTAGACTAAAGATGTTATGCAGTAAGGCGGGATTTTCCAACAACTCACTTTTAGGCACCTTTCTAAAAATCAAACCATCAAGGGAAATGGCATCGCTTATTGGTTGAAATTCAAAATCAAGTAAAAAGCTCGTTCGATGCCATGCTTCCAGCGGATCGCCTTCGCTCCAACGGATGGGTTGAGACATATTTTGAACTTTCATATCAGGGCGAACGTGCTTAAGCCAAGCTTGGAATTTCAGAGAAAAACCTCTCCCACATCCTTCGTAACCGTGAATCGTTGAAGAAAAGACTGTGCGGTGATAGTTATTAATGATCGATTGAAGCATAGGCAAGGGTATAGCAGCAGCCTCATCAATCAGCAGCAAATCACACTCTGGTGTATTTCGTAATAGCTCATCCGGAGCAATGAATCGCAATCTAGAGTCGGCCACTGCCACAAAACCTCTTTCACTACTCGCACCATCTAATAAACTCTGAGCGAACTGAAATACCGGACTAACGGCATCAAGACTTGGAGCTGTTACGATGATACGAATCTTACGTTCGGACATCAGCTTTGCGGCGGCCATACCTAAGGCGCTGCTTTTTCCTCGACCTCTATCTGCGGTCAGGATTAGGGGACGCTTTCTATGCCCTGTAACCACTTTCACAATATTCTCAATGGCTAGTTGCTGCTGAGAATAATCTATTTGATGTTGCGCACCTGATATTTGTGGAAGAATTGGTTGGCAAACATCAGACAATACTATTAGCTTATCTAAGCTAGATTTCAGCCACTTTTCAGCAGCATTATCCGACAGATCACCTAAACCTAATACGATGAGTAATCCACCACCGATAAGAGTACCTAGAGCAGCACTAAAGCTATTAGCATCCCATCCTGATGAGAGATCACAAATCAACAAGTCACACTCTTGTCCCAACAATTGTTGACCTTTGTTAAACGGCACATGGCGCACCTCAGCGTATGCGTCACCTCCAACTTGGAACACAGAATTACTTTTCGAGACAACTAACAATTCTTGAACTAAAGTACGATTCCACGCCTCCGCGCCTTGCAAACAAACACCGAAACGATATTGATGCTTTAAAGCAAGCTGACGTAATGCCAATAAATAAGAAACAAATTGGGAGTTTTCAGAACACATAATATTACGCAATCAGTGAAAGTATTCGTATGGTAACACACACCTGTAATCGACAATAAGACACGTTGAGTCTTGTATATAAGGCCTTGTAGGCTTTAGCAATTTAAGGTTAAAAAAATTTTCCCTGACGATAAATTATATTTGCTTTATTGAGCAAAGAATTTGCCTAATTATTCATTAGAACCCCAGTATGGTACTGGCTGTTAGGACAAGATTATTAATGAAGACTTTCATCAAAGGATTGGTATTAGCTGCAACAATTGGCTCAGCTCAAGTAAGCGCAGAAATGCAGACTTTAAACGTTTATGCATGGGGTGGCTACTTGCCAGAAACTTCTCTTAAAAAATTTGAAGAGCAAGAAGGCGTAACAATTAACTACTCAACATTTGAGAACAATGAGTCAATGTATACCAAACTCAAGCTTCTTAAAGGTACTGGGTATGATGTTGTTTTCGCGTCAGCATACTTTATTGAGAAGATGGGCCGTGAAGGCTTACTTGCTGAACTAGATCACAACCAAATTCCAAACATGAAAGATGCTCTGCCAGCACTGCTTGGTCAAGCTCACGATCCTAAGAACAAGTACTCTCTACCATATATTTTCGGTGTAACAGGTATGAGCTACAACTCTTCAGTTCTTCCTGAAGGTGTAACTCATTGGGCTGAACTATGGGACAAAAAATACGCTCAACAAGTTATGTTGATTGACGATATCCGCGACGTATTCGGTATGGCACTGAAACTGAATGGTTACAGCATCAACACTAAAAACGAAAAAGAGATCGAAAAAGCTTACCAATCTCTAGTTGCTCTTAAAGACAATGTTCTTTTATACAACTCAGATGCACCACACGTACCTTACGTTTCTGGTGAAGCGTCTGTAGGTATGCAATGGAACGGCAATGCATATCAAGGTCAAGCAGATATGCCTGAGCTAAAATTCGTGTTCCCTAAAGAGGGTTCTGTATTGTGGATGGACAACTTTACCATTCCATCAGGCAGTGAACATAAAGCGCTGGCACACAAATTTATTAACTTCATGTATCAAGCAGACAACCAAGCTGAAATCGTTAACAGCCTAGGCTACGCTTCAGCAACAACTACTGGTCGAGCGCTACTACCTGAAGAATTGAGAAATAACACAACAATCTTCCCAACAGATGAAGACATCGCTAACGGTGAGTTCATTAACGACGTTGGTCCAGAAGCTCTAGCCATTTACGAAAAATACTGGCAACGCCTAAGAAACTAATATCTTTAGTAAAACAGTTAGATATAAAAATCCCGCGAATTTCGCGGGATTTTTATTAGTCGATTTTGCTTTCCAAAAACTCGAGTATATCCTTCATCAAAGTATCGTCGATTTTTTTAAGACTGAGCGTAAGATTATTGCCTTTGCGAGCATAGCTAACACGGCCTTTGATTAAATCAACACTGCTGCTAGCAGAACGTTTTGGCGGCACCAAATTGTGAATCCACTCTTCAATAGTTTCAGTCACTTCTTTGGTGATTCGAGCCACTCCTTGTGACTGGCAGCGTTGCCAAATAAAACCATTGTCCTCGTGGCACTTATTCAATAATTCAGAACGTTGATTTTCACTCAGCTCATTAAATTGCTTGTGAAGTTTAACAATTGTAGGCCTGCCTAGTTCAACAACATTAGGATAAGCTTGTAGCAGCTCTAGTGGTAATGCAGCAGCTTTCAGTGCTCCACTCACTAATGCTTCACTGCACTGGAACATTTTTGCCAGAGCTTTCTGGTCTTCAGCTTCACCGCTATCAAGCTTAGCTTGCATCTCTTTACCTTTCTCATAAAGAGAAAGTGGCTTATGTGCATTAGCAACATCAGAAAGAAATTTTGCATGTTCTGCGTTGATATCATCTGCTACGTAAACAAGAAACTCTTTTTCAGCCAAGATACATGACATGCGACGGCGGCTACCATCAAGCACTTCTATCATGCCGTCCGCCATACGGCGACCAACAGCCGGATATTGTTGTCCACGTTCACGAAGCGTAGTGAGAATATCAGAAAGTGCATGCTCGTTTAGAAAGCTCTGCTCTCGGGCGTTAGCAGCAAATATTTTAGTTTTAGCTTCTACTTCAGCAGCAGGGATTCGTATAAGTTCAAACGTCACCAGTTGCTCACCGGCAACAGCTAGCTCAATAACTTGCGCCTGAGCTTTTGCCGCAGACTGTGCTTCTTTAGGCGTAGTTGCGCGGCGTTTGTCAACTTTACCAAACAATTTTGCATTCAGGTCAGATGTCTTAATTGCCATAACTTACTTACCCCTGATTTAGTGAAGTCCAGTGACTGTGTAGTACACGCTCAAGCTCTAATGCGCTTTTCTGAACGGAGTCCTGAGCAGTGGCGAGAGTCTTCTTACCGCCTTCAAAATCACTCACAGTCAAATCAAATACAGTGCTATAGGTATCTGCACAAGTTTCGAATGCTCGGCTACGCGGAATCGTGGCCATCATCACTTGATCACCCAACAGATAGTTCATTTCAGTTAGCACTGAAACCTGCTTCTTATTGTCATCTTCGAACATAGTCGGCATTAAACGCACGAATTCCAATCCTTTCCAATCGTCTGGGAACATTTCATACACCGTAGGCAAATGCTGGAAGAAATTGACTGTTGAAGCCCAGTCCAGGCGCTTAGCTGCACAAGGAATAAGCAAAGCATTTGAAGCAAACATAGCATTCCATACTAATGGATCAACGTGGGGACCAGTATCAATCATGATGATATCGAAATCTTCACCGATTTTGTCAATCAGCTTGTCTTTAAGTAATCGAACGATATCTAAAGACTGATTTTGAGATAAGTACTGCCACGCCTCAGCGTTGAACATAGCATCTTCAGGGAATGCTGAAATTGTCTTTAAGTTCGGATATTGAGTTGGAAGTAACACATTTTTATGCAGAAACTCCTTATCCACCTCTACATCTTCAGGAACATTATCCAACATAATATCCACTGCAGAATAAATGTTGCTGTGCTCCGTAACACTGATTTGTGGATTTAAGAATAAACGCAAGGAACCTTGTGGATCCAAGTCAATTAGGCAGATACGGTAACGTTTATCTAGATTTAAAGCTAAACACGCTGCCAAATGAACCGCTGTCATTGATTTACCCGTACCACCTTTTTGATTTTGTACGTTGATAATCCACGGCTTGTTTTCTGTATTTTTCTTTCTTTCATGGAACTTAGGTATACCCGCAGCATCCATCAACATATGAGCTTCAGATAAAGAGATAGAGTAGTGGTTAGCATTGTTCTTAGTGAACTGGTGACCAGCTTCTTCCATTTTCGCAATTGCGTCATCTAACTTACGTCGAGTCAAACCAGAGCGAGTTTCCATCAATGCTTTTGACATCGGAGGAAAGTGTTCCTCGCGGCGTTCTTCTAAAACAATCTCAATACGGTCAGACTGCACCTGTTGTGTTTGTTCGGCGAGCTTGTAGAGATTATCGATTGTTTGTTCTCTTTTCATAGCCAATTTCCGTTATTAGTTTCTTGAGAAGAATTGTACAGCATTGATGGTTATTTACAATAAAAAGGTGAACGTTCACTTTAAGATAAAAATCACATTAAATTGACAAAATAGTATCATTTAAATGACTGGACGAATAAATGGTAAAAATTACGTCGAAAAATATCATAAATTAATCAAAACTAAGCTAGATCAATATTAATAGATTTAAAATATTACAGCGTCACTTATTTACAATGTAAACTATGTATAGACAAGGAAAATATGAAGGAACCTCGGAACGATTGAACATGAGGAATAAATTACGGTAGGTGTCAGTTCAATTAAAAAATTTACTCTTTAATTAATAGACGATGAAATTATAAGAGCGGTCGTCGTAATTTATTAATAACTAACTTATAAGAAATAAACAATGGAAGCATGATCAAGGGAACGATGATGATCATAGTTCCGAGCAATTCAGAGAGTATAGGAACAATGATCAAGGTATTTAAGTCCGAGAATATTAGATATTAACTCGCTTGATCTTAAGATCCAATTTCGGATCAATGATCAAGAGAAATGTATGGGCCGGAAGCATGAAAAAAAGCAAGAGAACTACGGTGTATGTCAGTTGTAATAGGGGATTAACTCCATTTCGATGATGGAAAGTGATAGTTACACTACTTTGAGAATAGCAATTGAAACTTACTTGTAGTTCCCTGATCATGCTTTCGAGGATAACCTGATATATCAAAGGCTGCACACAATCTCAATTGAATGCGCGTTTCAATTTCATACGCTTAATATTTATTCAAATAATAGCTTGTCACAGCGAACTCATGATCATGCGTCCATATTGTGGAGTTAGCAAAATAGCTGAAATCCATCGCAGATAAAAAGTAAAGAACTCATTTTGTGGATAAGTTGTGTATCCACCTTGATCATGCTTTGAGATTTGTGTTGATCATTTATTCGTTATCATCATGATCATACTTCAAGATAATATTGATCATGCTTTCAAAGAGTTATTGATCATGGTTTCGAGAAAGCTATGATCATGCTTCTAGCAAACAAATTTATATATTTATAAAAAACAGTTAGTTACGAATAAAATTCCATTCAGATCATAAGATCACTCTAATCAATATTAATCATTATCATCAAAAAGATCAGTTATTTAAGAGCAACAACTTTTTCTTTATTTATGATCTTTTTTTCTTTATTCTTTTGGAACTATAGCGATATTACGGTTATTGTGAGATAGATCTAATAATGGCATCAGAAGAAAAAATACTGATCAAAGCGCCCAGAAGCCATAAAGATGGACATCTTTTTGCTGTTTCTGAATCTGCGATCGACTGGATCGAGCAGTATCAACATTTTAAAGGGGTAACGAAAAGTATTATTGAGTTACTTAATCTGATTTCACTACGTGGCTTTAGTAGTAAAGATGGGTTGGTCTCAACAACGGAATTAATTGACGCAACAGATGGTCAACTGACTAGAGCCGCTATCCAACAAAGACTGCGTGCAGCTGTCAGTATTGGCCTATTTCAACAAATTCCAGTGCGATTTGAAGAAGGCTTAGCTGGTAAAACCATGCTTCACCGTTTTATCAATCCTAACCAACTGATTTCTGTGCTAGGTTCAACAAGCTTAGTTACAGAATCTGTTAAACAGTCTGAAAAGCAAAAACGTTCAAAAGCATTAGCTCAAACACAAGTTAATAAACGTTTGTTGAACGAGCATGGTCTTAATACGCCACCAGCAATGAAAGATGAAACAGAACAATTTGTGGTATCACCAACCAACTGGGCTGGCATTATTGATCAGGCTTTGGCACCACCTAGAACCAGAAAAAGCTATCAAAAATCCATGGTGTCTATCTCTGGAACACGAGCAGTAATTGAAACCCGTTCATCAAAAAACATAATGACAGTTGATGATCTCATGACACTGTTTGCTTTGTTTACACTGACTGTTCAATATCATGATCATCACCATGAAGACTACCAACTCAATGCTAGCCAAGTACCGAATAAGACACCGTTGTATATCACAGATATTCTCTCTTTGAGAGGAAAAAAAGACAGTGGTCCTGCTCGTGATTCAATTCGAGACAGTATTGATCGAATAGAGTTTACTGACTTCCAGTTGCATGAATTGACCGGTCGTTGGCTAAGCGAGAACATGCCTGAAGGTTTTAAGAGTGATCGCTTTCGATTTTTAGCAAGAACGATCACTGCATCGGAAGAAGCGCCAACAGAAGGTATCGATGGAGAGATTAAGATCAAACCTAATCTCTACATTTTGGTTTGGGAACCTTCATTTTTCGAAGAGTTAATGACTCGCGATTACTTCTTTCTATTTCCGCCTGAAATCCTGAAACAACATACGCTAGTGTTCCAACTGTATTCGTATTTTAGAAGCCGTATGTCTCGCAGACATACTGATGTAATGATGTTAAGTGAGCTGAATCAAAAACTTGCTCGTAATATCGAGTGGCGCCGATTTTCTATGGATCTGATCCGAGAGCTGAAAAGACTCTCTGATGGAAAAGGTACTGACGATCTGTTTGTGGTTAATCTATGGGGGTACCATTTAACGATCACTACCACGATCGACAAAGGTAAAGTGGTTGATTACCAAGTTGATATTAAGTGTGATGTTGAAGAAGTATTGCGATATTCACGAGCGAAGATGACGAATGCTGGTAAACGTAATATGGCTCCAACGCTACCAAACCCTTTACGTCATGAAATGGTCTCGAAGCAGAAATTGGCAGAACTGTCAGAGATCATTGATGGTGAATTTGAACCTATTCAACGTAAATCGCCTTCCCCAAGAGGCAAATTAGGGCGACGCGTGAAGCAGCGTAAGCACTTAGTTGAGATTAATGCTGATGAAATCACCATTACTCTATCTAAATACACCTCACCAGAAGCGCTAGAACGCAGTATAAGCGCTTTAGCTGCTATGACTGGACATGCACCTTCATCTATCAGAGAAGAGTGTGTAGAGCTGATTGACAAGCTTGATTGGCTGAGAGTCGATGATCAAGTCATACCATATGAGACTTTGAGTAAGATGATCGAGCTTTATAACTCGCAAAATGAGAATAAGCATCTTTCGATCGAACGTTTGATCTCTGGATTAGCCGTGAGAAGGAAAGTTTGTAAGCAGGTTTACGACGGTCATCTGGATGAATCGGTATTCAGAGCGCTGGACGAAGTTGCCATTGGTATTTAACTCAGCAAATGAACAGATATAGAACACAACGCTGACATATGCCTGACATTAACGTTCTTCATGTTGGCTAAAGTTACAACCGAATAGACAACCTTTTGCCCTATCTAATGAATTTTAAGATTGGCTCATATTGTTACATTCATTCTGAATTTTTATCGAGTTCTCCCCAAGGACTCGATTTTTTTTGTCTGAATTTTGCCTCTGTGGTCAAACTAACCATGATCATGCTTTCGCAAAATTTCTCCTGTCCATGATCATTCTTCCGTATTTATCAATTTATCTGATTAACGCAATCATTGTTTTGCTTAAACTTGTTGGCAATAACATATCAAAGAAAGGCAAACATGAGTGTTTAGTGAACATGTATTGAAGAAGATACCTAGAAAACACAGAGGCTTTTTGAAGAAAAAAATTGAGCTAGATCAGGTTGGAATTTTTGCAGTTAATTTTCTGAATGTACTGCCTGTTATCAGGTTGTACAAAAGATAATTGAGCAATTTATAAATTAGATTTCTGAACTATCGCCTAAGTCACATTATTGCTCAAATGTACTTAACACCGATTTGGACCTTTGCTACAGATTACGTGTCCTTGCATGGTTTGTTCGGAGGTTACAATGTCCATTAATTCTATTAACCATGATGAAATCACTGGCATCACAGAAAAGTGGGACTTCAAAGAAGAAGTTGACACACATATTCCAGTTAACAAACAAAAATCAGCGGAAGCTCGTCGTCGCATTGAAGCATTAAGAGAGATCCGTGAAAGTGGCTTGTCTATTGAAGAGGCAAAGGAATTAGGACTTCTTCATTAAGATACTCACTGATTAGGTTTACAAGGGTGGCTATAGCCACCCTTTCTATTTTATTTGTATCAGCCCTAATCTCAAATTTTCTGATAAATCGCTTTTTTGTACGATTAGTAACGAAAGTCGTATAATCCGACATTTTTGACTCTTAATTTTTACTATTCCTATGCTATATTTCGCCCAATGTTTTTATCGACTGTGGGTTTACTAATGTCTTTCAACCTTGCTCTGCTTGATACGAATGAGAAAAACAAAATAGAACTGGATAAACAGGCTTCTTTTTTGATTTGGAAAATGAAGCAGGTAAAAGGCGGACCGGAAGAGATTACTAAGCATCTAACCACTCTTACTTCTGTACAAGATAAAGAATGGTTTCAACAGTCGGTGGACAAATACAAAAGGGTTATGGGCGTCATGTAATGCTCCCCCAAGCAGAAACCTTGTTTTCTGCATGAATCCGTCGCATTAAATTGAACTAGAGAGAACATCCCGATGGGAAGAAGTTTCGAAGTGCGCAAAGCCTCTATGGCGAAAACTCAAGGCGCAAAAATTAAAGTTTACTCAAAATATGGTAAAGAGATTTACGTTTGTGCAAAGAATGGTGGTATCGACCCAGACATGAACTTGTCTCTACGCCACCTGATCAGCAAAGCGAAAAAGGACCAAGTACCAGGACACGTTATTGATAAAGCGTTAGACAAAGCAAGTGGCGGCGGCGGTGAAGATTACCAACCAGCTCGTTATGAAGGTTTTGGTCCTGGTGGCGTTAGCGTGATCGTTGACTGTCTAACAGACAACGGCAACCGTACCTTCCAAGACGTACGTCAATGCTTCGTAAAGACTGGCGCTAAAATTGGTACTCCAGGTGTTGTTGCACACATGTTCGACCACCAAGCAGTATTCCAATTTAAAGGCGAAGATGAAGAAGCCGTGTTAGAAGCGCTGATGATGGAAGATGCTGATGTTACGGATATCGAACTTGAAGATGGTGTAATCACTGTATTCGCACCAAACACTGAGTTCTTTAAAGTGAAAACAGCATTGAATGCAGCTTACCCTGATCTAATTCTAGACGTTGAAGAGATCACTTTCGTTCCTCAGAACCAAAGCCCAATCTCTGGTGAAGACGCTGAGAAGTTCCAGAAGTTCCTAGATCTACTAGACGACTGTGACGATGTTCAGCAGGTTTACCACAACGCTGAAATCCAATAATGAAAAACCGAGCTTAGGCTCGGTTTTTTGCTTTTATGTCACAGGAAATTTTAGGTTCTGCTAACCAGAATGCCAATTTCCTAATCTGAGGTAGGGCTGTGAGGTTTAGTAGTAATGCTAGAGGCCAAGCGATTAGAAAACTGTTAAACCAGTTAGCTGGCCATTCACTACTAAATCCGATTTTATACCCTGAGAGCACTCCCGACATGATGATCGCCATCGTGAACGATGAAAGCAATGCGGTGTACCAAAACTGTTTTTTATTCATGAAATGTTATCAAGCTGTTTAATTAATCTAACAATCAGGATATAACTGTCTAGAACTGAAAAACAGAACCAAGAAAAGAACTATGAATTCCATATTTGGAAACATTGATGATCTCTACCTGTTTTTTTGCGTGGTAGAAGAAGGCTCTCTTCTTGCTGCTTCAAAAAAATTGCATCTTCCCCCTTCAACTATGTCTCGCAGATTGTCTGCCTTAGAAAGCCGTCTGAATTTGCGGCTGCTAGAAAAACAGGGTAGGGAGCTAGTTGCTACGCAAACTGGCAAGGAAACTTTCCAAGCAATACGAAGTGGCATGGAAAACCTTGAAAGTAGTTTTACGCAGATCATGACTCACAGCGAGGAAGTCGCTGGCAGCATCCGATTAGCTATCCCTCATAACTTTTATCGAGCATTTGTTGGTGATGTTGTGGAAGATTTTGTGAGACAACATCCTAGAGTCAATGTTGAACTAGCGTTAAGTCAGGAGCACTCTATGCCGGAAACCAACAGAGATCTACTGATGACGTTTGATTTGACTGGTTTGGATGGCATGGTTGCCAGACCACTCTTCCGCGCTCAACATGGTTTCTTTGCCAGCCCCGAATATTTAGATAAAGTGGGTCCAATAGATACGTTAGAACAACTACAACAGTTGGATTGGTTATCTGCTGATAGACAGCGGGATATGCCTGTCTATCAAGATGACGAGTTCATTCAAGTTTTACAAATTAAGCCCAAATTAGTCATTAATGACATTAACGCTATCGCAGGAGCGGTAGTGAGAGGGTTAGGTATTGCTTCACTACCATATCGCCATATTTCGAAGGATATGAAGGTGGTACAGGTTCTGCCTCAATATCATCGCAGTGATAAACAAGCTTATTTAGTTTATAAAGAACGAAAATATCAGCCTAGGGCACTTACTTTGTTAGTTGAAGCTCTTTTAGAGGCTTCGGCTATGTTGAAGTATGGTAAGCCCGTTGTTCAAGGAGATTAAAATGAAAGTCAGTTTTATTGGTTTAGGTGTTATGGGATATCCCATGGCTGGTCATTTGGTTAAAGCGGGATTCGATGTCACTGTATTTAACCGTACAGAAGCAAAAGCAAAAGCTTGGGCTGAACAATATGGCGGCGGTTATCAACTCACCGTTGCTGAGTGTGTGAAAGATGCCGATGTGGTTTTGCTGTGTGTGGGCAACGATGACGATGTTCGTATTATGACCACCAGCGAAACTGGCGCACTAGCGTACATGAAACCAGGCGCTTTACTTGTTGACCATACGACTACCTCTGCCCATCTTGCTGAAGAGCTCTCAGAAGCTGCTCAGGTGGTCGGAATCCGTTTTATGGATGCACCAGTCTCTGGTGGTCAAGCTGGAGCCGAAAATGGCGTACTGACGATTATGTGTGGTGGTGAGCAAGCAGATTTCGACGCACTTCAGCCAGTATTTGATGCTTATGGCCGCTCTTCGGTATTGATGGGGCGAGTAGGACAAGGGCAACGTGCAAAAATGGTTAACCAGATCTGTATTGCTGGGGCTCTAACAGGTATTTCTGAAGGTTTGATTCTGGCTGAAAGAGCGGGTTTAGATGTTGAAACTTTAGTTGCTTGCTTGAAGAATGGCGCTGCGGGTTCATGGCAGATGGAAAACCGCGCTGTTACTATGTCGCAAAGTAAATTCGACTTCGGTTTTGCTATCGATTGGATGATCAAAGATCTCGGCTTCTGCCTTGATGAAGCTAAACGTCAGGGGGTAACTTTGCCTATGACGCAAAAGACGATGGAATCCTATAAAGCCTTATCTGAGCAAGGTGACGGTCGAATGGATACTTCAATACTGATCAAAGCGATTAAGAAAGAAGCTCAGCATTAATTCGGAATTGATATACAAACCGCTGTAATCGTAGCGGTTTTTTATTGGCCAAAATCTTATATGAAGAATCAAAGCTTTACACTGTAAATTACTAAACAGTGAATGATGTGACTAATACATTACAACGCAGTAGCTGGCAGGGTAGTGACAGTCTTAATGTTTTTAACTGTTGCATCGATGCTTAATCTCATCATATTTTTATTTGGAACGGTATTACATCCAACAATTATGTAGTTAACGGAAATCCGGAAAAATCCAGCCATGTCAATATGCTGATAAAAATTAAAAATAATTTAGCGTGATTTTTATCATCTGTCGGCAATTTCATTGATTTGGATCAATAAAACTAAATCTCTTTATTACAACAGGTTAAATGTATTAACCATTGAATATAAGTGGTTTATTTTGAAGGTTAATTTCATTTTTGAAAGGTTAGATTCCATTTTGTTGCACTTTGAAAGCCCTTTCAATGTAAGCATAATGCGCCGGATGTAACTAAACGTTTCTAAATGTAACCTTTACGTTGATGTGGTTATTGGTGAGTGTGAATGTCTTATCAATGACTTGTCATAAGTAAAATAGCATCAGAATCATTCGTTACAAGCTCAACACAAGAAAAACTCATATAAATTCATACGGATTCTTAAAGTGCCAACTTTTGTTATGGAACTCCGTAAACATAATCGAGAAAGTCAATGGAAGCCTCAAGATATAAAAGCATCTTGTCGCGAGTGGGATTGTTTTGTGCAATTTTGCTCCTGTCTGGATGTCAGTCTGCTTTGCTGGATCCCAAGGGCCTAGTAGGAGTGCGTGAGAAAGAGTTGATCATTACCTCTCTTCTCTTGATGTTGATTGTTGTTATCCCTGTGATTTTAATGACAATTTACTTCGCCTATAAATACCGTGCTAGCAATACCGAAGTTGAATACGCTCCTGAGTGGTCTCACTCTACTAAGATCGAGTTGGTTGTTTGGACAATTCCAATCATCATCATTGCGATTTTGGCTGTGATTACTTGGCGTTCAACTCACGAACTAGAACCGTCTGTGCCTCTGAAAAGTGACATCGAACCAATCACAATTGAAGTGGTTTCACTGGATTGGAAATGGTTGTTCATCTACCCAGAACAAAAAATCGCTACGGTTAACTACGTTGCTTTCCCTAAAGATGTTCCTGTTACGTTCAAAATTACGTCTGACAACATCATGAACTCTTTCTTTATTCCTCGTTTAGGTAGTCAAATTTACGCTATGCCTGGCATGGTTACTCGTCTACACCTAATTGCAAACCATGAGGGAGAGTACAAGGGAATATCGTCGAGCTATAGCGGCGAAGGTTTCTCACACATGAAATTTGTCGCGAACGCGCTACCTGACGAGCGAAGCTTCGATGAGTGGGTTCGTGAAGTGAAGAAACAACCATCTATGCTACACGCTTTCAGTGATTACCAAGCACTTGCAGAGCCAAGTGAAAACGTTCCGGTGACTTACTACTCTCACATCCCACAAGACTTATTTGAGTCGGTTGTAATGCAACATATGGGTTCACTCAATATGGGTGAAGAAGAGTCTCAACACAGTCACATGGACATGGCAGAACATAAAGGGTAACAGACGATGTTTGGAAGACTTACATTAGACTCCATTCCATATCATGAGCCAATTATCATGATCACTATGGCGGTGATCGCGGTAGTTGGCCTTGCTGTTGTTGCTACCATCACTCGTATGGGCAAATGGCAATACCTTTGGAATGAGTGGTTTACATCTGTAGACCATAAAAAGCTTGGCTTTATGTACATTGCCGTAGCGATGATCATGTTACTTCGTGGTTTCGCTGATGCGGTGATGATGCGTAGCCAACAGCTACTGTCATCAGCGGGTGAAGCAGGTTATCTGCCTCAGCACCACTATGACCAAATCTTTACAGCGCATGGCGTGATCATGATTTTCTTTGTGGCAATGCCGCTCATCATTGGTTTGATGAACATCATTGTTCCATTGCAAATTGGTGCTCGTGACGTTGCGTATCCATTTTTGAACAACTTAAGTTTCTGGTTGTTTATTGTGGGTGTGATTTTGACCAACCTTTCTCTTGCTGTAGGTGAGTTTGGCCGCACAGGCTGGCTAGCTTATCCGCCTCTGTCTGGTATTGATGCCAGTCCGGGAGTAGGGGTTGATTATTGGATATGGGCACTGCAAATTTCTGGTGTCGGTACTACGTTATCAGGCGTGAACTTCTTCGCGACTATTCTGCGTATGCGTACACCAAGCATGCCATTGATGAAGATGCCAGTCTTCACATGGGCATCGCTATGTTCGAATATCCTAATCATTATTTCGTTCCCAATTTTAACGGTTACCATCGCGCTTCTAACGCTGGATCGTTACCTAGGAATGCACTTCTTTACCAATGACATGGGCGGCAACATGATGATGTATGTCAACCTGATTTGGGCATGGGGTCACCCTGAGGTTTACATCCTAGTGTTACCTGTATTCGGTGTGTTCTCAGAAGTGACTGCGACATTTTCTCGTAAGAAATTGTTCGGTTATACGTCACTGGTGTGGGCAACGATCGTCATTACTATCCTTGCATTCGTTGTTTGGTTACACCACTTCTTTACTATGGGTGGCGGTGCGAACGTAAACGCCTTCTTTGGTATCGCAACCATGATCATCTCAATCCCAACAGGGGTTAAGATTTTCAACTGGCTGTTCACCATGTACAAAGGTCGTATTATGTTCACGACGCCTATGATGTGGACTGTTGGCTTCCTGATCTCATTCACGATTGGTGGCATGACAGGCGTACTGATGGCAGTACCGGGCGCAGACTTCGTACTGCATAACTCAGTATTCCTAATCGCGCACTTCCACAACGTGATTATCGGTGGTGTGGTATTCGGCTGTTTCGCTGCAATTACTTATTGGTTCCCGAAAGCGACAGGTTTCATGCTTGATGAGACTTGGGGTAAACGTGCTTACTGGTGTTGGATCACAGGTTTCATCCTAGCATTCCTACCACTATACGCACTGGGCTTTATGGGTATGACTCGCCGTATCAGTCAAAACCTAGATTCAGAATTCTTCCCACTCCTTGCAGTGGCAGCATTCGGTACTGCAATTATTGCTGTTGGCGTACTGTGTCAGTTCATCCAGTTCTACGTAAGTATCCGTGACCGTCACCTTAACCCAGATGTGACTGGCGACCCATGGGATGGCCGTACGTTTGAGTGGGCGACATCTTCTCCACCTCCGTTCTATAACTTCGCTGTGATTCCAAAAGGCGATGAGCTAGATGCATTCTGGTACCAAAAAGAACGTGGTGAGCACGACATCAATAAAGAAGTGGACTATCAACCAATCCATATGCCAAAGAACACACCGACAGGTATGTACATTTCAGCATTTGCATTGATTTTCGGCTTCGCGATGATTTGGTACATCTGGTGGCTAGCAGCAGTAAGCTTCGTCGGTATTGTTGTGACTGCAATTAAGCACAGCTTTAACGAAGACATTGACTATTACGTACAACCAGAAGAGATCAGAGCGATTGAAGAGGCTCACCGTCAGCGTGTAGCACAAGCGAAAGGTCAAGTTACTGGTCAACAGCAAGACGATAACGATATGGAGGTGACTTATGCACGCTAATACTCATGATGCACATGATCACCACGATACCGGTGGTCTGAAACTGTTTGGTTTCTGGATTTACCTGATGAGCGACTGTGTACTGTTTGCGAGCTTATTCGCAACGTACGCAGTACTAGCAAACGCTACAGCCGGTGGACCAGACGCAAAAGAGCTGTTTGAACTGCCATTCGTGTTTGTTGAAACCATGATGCTGCTATTCAGTAGTATTACTTTCGGTTTCGGCATGATTGCGATGAAGCGCAAAGACATTGCAGCTCTTAAACGTTGGTTAGCGATTACTTTCGTTCTCGGTGCTGGTTTCATTGCGATGGAATTGTACGAGTTCCACCACTTGATCGCTGAAGGCGCAAGCCCTCAACGCAGTGCGTTCCTATCAGCGTTCTTCACGCTAGTTGGTACGCACGGTCTACACGTGAGCTTTGGTTTGATCTGGTTGGCAGTATGTTACTGGCAGCTATCAACTAAAGGCTTGAACGAAATGATGGAAACGCGCTTTAACTGCTTGAGCTTGTTTTGGCACTTCCTAGACATCGTTTGGATCTGCGTATTCACCATCGTTTACCTAGTGGGGGTTATGTAATGAGCAACCAACATTTAGATAGCGCGAAGAGCGACTACGTAAAAGGCTTTATTGCGTCACTCATCCTGACCATTATTCCGTTCTACTTTGTTGCGACTCAAAGTTTGCCAAAAGACATCACATACGCAATCCTATTCGGTTGTGCAGTGATTCAAGTGATTGTGCACTTCATCTACTTCCTGCATATGGAAATTAAGACGGATGAAGGCAAGTGGAACTTTGTTTCCTTGATGTTCACGGCCATCGTTGTACTGATCTTGATTGCTGGTTCAATCTGGATCATGTGGAACCTTAACGTCAACATGATGATGTAGGTTGAAATGATCAGAGGTTACCTATCAATCACTAAGCCGGGCATTATCATCGGCAATTTGATCTCTGTGGCTGCGGGGTATTTCCTCGCGGCTAAATCAGAAGCTGCGGATGGACTCTTACTATTGTGTACCTTAGCAGGTGTGGCGATGGTGATTGCATCTGGTTGCGTGGTAAACAATATTTTCGATCGCGATATTGATTTGAAAATGGATAGAACTCGTGGCCGTTTGTTGGCTCAGGGTGACATCAATATCGATCATGCGTTCGTGTTTGCCATCGTACTACTGCTAGCGGGAACAGCCTTGCTCTATGGTATGGCGAATCCGTTATCGGCAGTGGTGGTGTTATTGGGTTACGTGTTCTACGTATTCTTTTATACCATGTGGTACAAACGCAACTCAGTGTATGGAACTCTGGTCGGCAGCGTATCTGGTGCCGTACCACCACTGGTCGGTTACCTTGCGGTGACAAACTACATCAGCTTGGAAGCAGTTTTGCTGTTTGCATTGTTCTGTCTTTGGCAGATGCCGCATTCCTATGCGATTGCAATGTTTCGTATGCAAGACTACAAAAATGCAGGCATCCCTGTGTTGCCTGTAGTGTCTGGCATCGAAAAGGCTCGTAAACACATGATTGCTTATGTTATTGCGTTCAACCTTGTGGCGTTAGCCCTATTCCTGCTAGGAAATGGTGGTTATGAATACTTGGTTGTAGCTGCAGGCGTATGTTTCATGTGGACACAAGTGACCTTTAAAAAGGTTACTGAAGAAAACTATGTTGAATGGTCAAAAGCGGTATTCAAAGTGTCGCTACTGGTTGTTATGGGAATCAGTACGGTTTTGGGCGTAGAGCTTATTCCATTTTCAATTTAGTCTTTCTGTTTAGAAAACCCGTCACAAGCTTAAAGGCACCTTTTAAGGTGCCTTTTATTTTTTGGTTTCTCTGACAAACAAGAAGCCGCATATTTGCGGCTTCGATATTATCAATTTAAACAGCATCAATAGAAATTGATTAACGAGTTGTTGCGTCTAGTGATATCTCAGCATCAGGCTCGTGAGTTATACGGTTGCGCAAATCTCTACGAATGATTTCAATTGACCAGAACCAAACCAAGTGTCCAACGATTTCTGAAACGTGTTCATACCAAGGTAGAGCAAATAATGATGGAGTTAGGCCCATTAATGGGAAGCTAATCATATGGACAAATAGTTGAGCTAATGCACCTGCAAATAAGCCCTGCCACAATTTAACTTTTGGGAATTGCTCCGCAACAACACAGTAACCAACAGCGAAAACAAGCGAAAAAATAATGTGAGTAACACCCACCCAGTTGAACGCATGTCCTGCAAAGGTATAAACCGCTTGGTTTGGGTCTACAACACCAAGCCAGTCACGTAAAAATACATAAGGTGGATTGAGGAAATTACGTGAACAGTCAATCTGTTCCGCTGCTCTGATTAGAGATTCAGGAGCACAAGCCGCATTAAAGAGGTCGCTAGGGCTGCGAGGTGGAAGAGGAACCTCTGCCCCCCATTTTACAAAAGCAGAAACAACACCTGCAATAAGCCCGATAAACGCCGCTAAGCCATAACGTCTGCGAGCTGGATTTGTTTGTTCAAATAGATTCATTTACCCACCATTTACATTTGGTTACATAGTTAATAATGTGAAATCTATCTCATTAATTGGTATGTAAATAGGTGTTTTGATCAATAAAATGTGATTCATATAAAATATTTTAATGCAGTGTTGTTTATTTATACAAAAAAGATATTTAACTTTTATATGTGAATTTATTTGTTTGTAGGTGAAATAAATTCAGCGTTCATAAGGAATTTTATAGTGCTACCTTGCACTGATTAACCGATGCACTCATTTACTACAAAAGCTGCACTTGAACGTTCTCGCTTTTATCAGTTCCTTTTCTTCTCTACGATTCAAATTTAACTCGATATTAAGCGTAGTTTCTGAATCTGATTTAAGACTACATACTTATACCATCGTTTCGAACGCTCTGCAGGAGAGCCTAATAGGCGGATAACAGAAAACGTTAATACATATATGAAAAGGATATTCTGCCAGGAGCCGGGGTTCTCTATATAGGGGGAAATTCCTGCGGTTAAACGGATTATTGGTAGATGAAATAAATAAATAGAGAATGTCGTGTAAGACATTCGTTTTATAGTTGGTTCCGCAATGTTTAGAAAGTACGATAGCATTTTGGCTACCTGTGGAACTCCCAGAAGGTGAATAAAAAACCCTAATCCGATGAGGTAATCAAATGCGACTTTATCTCCGAAGTGCAGTGTTTGGAAACGGAATAATTCACTAAAGTGTGGGACAATAGCTAGAAGAAATAAGCCAGAAGAAAAAAGGGACACCGATAGCCATGCTGGAATAACTATCTTCTGCGTTGTATTTAAACGATAAGCAACATATCCCAGCCACCAGATTGGCGCTAGGGCAATAATTTTAGGCCCAGATATCACTATAGCAGCTGTACAGATGGCGAATCGACTAAAGCCTTTGCAGTAAAAGATTCCTGCAAATAGAACATAATAAAAAAACTCGTAAGATAGTGACCAAAAGGAACCATTATTAGTCGGAGATAAATCTAAGCCCCATACATTTTGCAACATAAGCAAGGCTGCAAAATATCTTGCATAAGTGTTTGGTTCATTTTCATTCCAAGGTCCATTGTATTCATTGCTTATATATAGCCCACCAATTTCGTTACATATTAGAGTAATTACAATCGCCGGAACTATTATTGAATATAAACGAGATAATCTGGCGGCCAGATAATCTGACAGTGTTTTTTCTTTAGTGTCAGCAACGAATGCGATGACATATCCTGATAGTACAAAAAACACTATTACAGATGGATGGCCATAGACATTTAACTGCCACAAAAATCCGCCTGTAATGTTTTCTCCACTTGTGTGATATATCACGACTAAGCAAGCAGCTAAAAATCGAATGGCATCTAAATAAAGTGAAGTGTTTTTTTCCATTTCATATGTCCCTACGCACGCTTAATGTACTAATTAACTTTAATTCAATTAGTTATGTTAAGTTTAACTGTCCCTAGTATCATGTGTAACCATCTTAGTATATACAGATAAAGTCGGTTTTTATTGAGATTCGTGTTATCTCCTATATGACTGCTATTTTTTCTGCTGTTTGTTAGACGGTGCTTACCTTTCATCTCCAAATATACTTAGCTAAGGAGCAAAAAAAGGGGAAATATACCTATACTCATTGACTATGAAGATATCAAATTGCCATACAGTATCTCACTGTCAGGATAAGGAAGCTCATGGGCATCAAAATAACAAAAATGAATGTTTATATATTGGGTGTTTTATTGATAAGCACAGTCACAGGCTGTAACCCTAGTTCGTCCAATTCACAAGAAACGAAAGCAAATACTTACTTACCAACAAAAAATATTATTTTGTTTATTGGTGATGGTATGGGACTCCAACATCAAAAAGCTGCTCAGTGGTCTAGCGTCGGCTTGGACATAAAATTAGAAATGATGGAGATGGCAGCCTCTGGATTTATAGAAACTCAAGCTGCTAATGGTGCACTTACTGATTCGGCTGCAGCAGGTACAGCAATGGCAACAGGGGTTAAGACAAGCGATGGTGTGATAGGTCTAGACCCCAACTTTAATGCCCTAACGACCATACTGGAAGAAGCTCAAAATCTAGGCATGCACACCGGACTAGTTACAACTACGCCGATTACGAATGCCACTCCGGCAACATTTGCAACTCATGTTAAAAGGCGGAATCAAGAAATTGAAATCGCAAATCAATTGTCGGAATCAAAAATAAACGTGCTACTTGGTGGTGGAGAAGATAAATTTCTGCCAACTGGAAAAACGGGTTGCTACCCCAAAAAAGGAGAGCGAGACGATGGCAGTGATCTGATTGATAAGTTTATGGCGAACGGGTACACATACGTCTGCACTCAAGTTTCATTTTCAATCATTGATTCGTATTCATCTGTACCATTAATTGGGCTATTTGCAGACGAGGAGATGATTCGTCCATACTCCCCATCTTTAGAAGCGATGACGCAAACAGCTATTAATACCCTTTCACACAATGACAAAGGTTTCTTTTTAATGGTAGAAGCCGGGCAAATCGATTGGGCTAGCCACAGAAATGACGCTGAAAATGCGATATCAGATACCATTGGTCTTAATGAGGCGGTTAAAGTTGCACAACGCTTTGCCAACAATTCAAAAGATACGTTAATTATTGTCGTTGCCGATCATGAAACGGGCGGAATGTCTCTCAGTACAACACCGACAGGCGCTGCTAATGAAGATGGGCCATTCTTTATGCCTAATGGTGATTCATTTTATGTGAATTGGTCTACGAATTCACATACCAGCGTAAATGTGCCTATTTCAGCTCAAGGTCCTAATAGTGATAGGTTTAGTGGCGTTCATGACAATACTTTTATTTATACGGTGATGTCTGGCGCATTGTCATCTTTTAGAAATAGATGACAATTAATTAGATTCATAACAACCATCTTTGAGTTGAGTATTTGTCTCAAAACAGAAGGGGCATTAACCTATTATGATCGCTATGTACTTGAAGTGAATATTTTTCCATAGAGCCTATTGGGGCAGCTATGCTATACTCCGCCTCCAAATTTTATGTAGGGACTAAATCCATGAGTCTGAAGAACGACATTCAACAACTGAACAATCGCATCGATACTTGCCGTCACAAGTTGGATGCAGCCAAGACTCGCGGCGATAGTGCGATGATTACTAAATTTACCGATGACATCGATAGACTGACTAAGCAGCTAAAAAGCTTGAAACACAAGGTCGAGTACGATCTCAATAAAGAGCGCAAAGAGTTATCGGATATGGCTTTCTCTCGTGAAATCACCAAAGAAGAGCAAGCTGATTTAGGTAAGCTTAAAAAACGCGTAAAAGGGTTAGTGGTTGTTCACCCAATGACGAAAATTGGTAAAGCTATGCGCCTTGAAGTGATGACAGGTTTCGCACCAAAACCTTTTTAATCGCGAAAAGATAATAGAAGAAAAGATTCAAAAAGAGCCAGCATTTGCTGGCTCTTTACGTTTTACTTGAATCAATAACCCATCAACTGCAACAGATTTTCTGCGGTGTGAACCGCATCTTTACGGTTCACAATATTCAGTTTTTGGTACAGGTTGCGTATGTGTGTTTTGATGGTTGTTCCAGCGACATCTAGTTCTTGGGCAATTTGTTCATTACTGAATCCAGAGTAGATCAACCCTAAAACCTGCCATTCACGCTGCGTTAGTGGGCTAGTACGTACTAACTCCGGAATATTTGGGTGATTGATGAGTTTTTCGACAAACTCTTCATCAAAATGGATAGATCGGCTACGTTGAGTGGTAGAAATCACTTTCATCAACTGTTGTGCTCGGTGACGTTCTAAATCTCCGAGTTCACCACGCTGAATTAGTTTTTCCAGTACGTGTCCCACGTTGGTTCCATCAATAAGGAAGTTACCAACCATGCCTGTTTGGTTAGTGAGTGCTAACGCTTGTTTTAGCTTGTCACGTGCTTCTTCTTCTCTCCCTAGAGTAGTCGCAAGAATGGATTCAACAATTAGGTTACGGTTGATATCAGTAATTAATTGGTATTTCTTTGCTTCTTCTTGCATGAAGTCTAACGTTTGTTTTGCCTCATCCATCATTCCCATATTGATTTGTGCACGAGCAATATTGCGCCACTGAAGTTGCGAGAAGTGGTTACATGCTTTTTCTGGGCGAGTAGAAGTGTTCAACCAACCTTGGATTGAATCTAAATCCCCGCGAGCTTGCCAGTACAGTAATAGGGAGAGAGATGCATTGGCTGTCCAATCAACGTGGTAACTAGATTGCTTCATCAGATGTAAAATTTGCTCTATGAAGCGGCTCGCTTTGTCTAATTCACCTCGACCAACGGAGATTCGCGCTAGCATAGAGTAACTATGCAGATGTTTACTTGGAGAGTGATTACCGAGCACGTCCAACCCCTTATAGGCGCACTCTTCTGCTTCATCTAAGCGGTTCCAACACCATAGAATTTGTGCGCGAATACGCAACAGAAATTCATGCAGTGGAAGCTGATGAAGCTGGTGTTCTTCAATCAATTTGAACGCATTGTCCTGGACTTCATAGGCAGCTTGAACGTAACCCAGAGCTATGAGAATTTCACTCTGTTGCAATAACGCCCACAATGCTTGATGATAAACCTGATACTGGCGAGCTAGCTTTTCAGTCTGCTGCATCATAGGCAGAGCTCGGCTGAGTTGTCCTAATACGTGGTTTACCTCGCCAACCACGGAAGTTGCTACGATACGACTGCGATAGATAGTATTGTCTAGTTGGCTAAGAGCGAGTTCGGCCAGTTCTAAGGCTTTTTCCGGTTCATTCTGGTTGATGGCAACTTGAGCGCGTAGTGCATTAAATTCACCTTGCTCTTTGCTAGACAGTTCCACGTTGAGCTTAGTCATCTCCTCGTCAGCTTTAGAGAGCAGAGCTCCTACGTCGTTATATCTGTGCTGGCTTTGTGCAAGCCATGCTTGCAGCATGCATAGCTTTGGTTCGCTATAAAGCTGAGTAGGCGATAGTAGATTTATTGAAGACTCCAACATCTCTAGTTCGCCTTGGTTAAACATTTTCCAACCGTGTTCACTTAAAATGGTTGCCAGCAAATCTGTAGCTAGGGCAATTTTTGCATGACGAAGAGCTTGATGAGGGTTAGATATTTCTAACCAAGCATGCGCTGCTTCTTTGTGAAGATCGTGCTCTTGTTGGGGAATTCGTGCCAGACGTTGGTGGGCGAGAAACTCACCAAATAAGTTATGGAAACGATACCAGTTGTGTTCTCCTTCAAGAGGGTAAATGAACAAACCAAAACGGTTAAGTGATTCAATCATGCTTAATGCATCGTCACGTTTGGTCAGTGCAGTGACCAATGAATCGTTAAAGTGCTCCAACACAGAACATTGCATCAGGAACTGACGAGTCTCGTTATCGAGGAGGTCAAACACCTCTTCAACTAAGTAATCCCAAAGGTGTGCATGGTTGAACTGGGAAACCGATTCCGCACTTTGCTCCAGTGTTCGCTTCTGATACTGCGCTTGTAACGCAATCAGTTGTAGAGCTGAAGGCCAGCCTTCGACGTAATCGCGTAAGCTATTTGCTGTGGTGTCGTCTACACCATCGGTGACCCGCTGATTAAAGAAACGAGTAGTTTCTTCAGTATCGAAAGCCAACAGTTCGTTACCTATCTCAATCATCAAATCACGCACGCGCAAGTTCGCCGTTCCGAGTGGTGGTGCTGCGCGGCTAGTGACAACCAATGTCATGTTATCTGGCATGTGTTTTATGAAAAAACGCATCGCCTCATGAATTTCTTCATCAGACAGCAAATGGTAGTCATCGAGAACTACATAACACTCTTGATGGTGGTGCGCCATTTCTGTGAACACTTCACTAAACAATGAGTGAATTGAAGAGAACTGACGTTTTTCCGCCAGCTTTTGTGCATTTGGACAGCTTTGATCGGTCGCTTTATTGATCGCCTGCAGAAAATAGTTCAAGAAACGGAAAGGATCGTTGTCACTGTCGTCAATGCTGTACCACCCGACATTAGGTTTGTCGGCAAGCCATTGTGCGGCCATGGTTGTTTTCCCGTAACCCGCAGGTGATCGGAAAAGCACTAATTTATAGCATGTGGCGTTATGCAAAATGTCCAATACTCTTGGACGAATAATGGCGTTGTGTAAACGTCCTGGACGCGTCAGCTTAGAAGGTATCCACATTCTTGATTTCCCTTCGATCAAATAATAGGAGGTATAAACGGAGATCTCTGTCACTTTTATGGCGATGATGTTACTTGAAGTTTTTCACTACGTTTATTGATCCCTTTCTCGAATTTCGCACGATTCACATTCTGGAGCTGACTACGCCCTAAATTTGTGATCAATATCAATAAAAATGATTCTTGCTTAGCTTGGTAGAAGGGCGGGGTATACGAGATTTAATGAAAAATGCGTAAATAAGGTCATTTTAGTGTGATGAAGTATACATTATGAGCAAAAGGATCACTGCTTGAATCTCCTACCTGTTTAAACCCCGTCTAAGGTTATTGAGGTAGCCATTGTGATCTCAATCACTGAGAGTTTCGAGTATTCGACTCTCAATGAGAGATTGATCACTACGACTTAAGTGCTGCACCCTCTACGCCCTGACTTCTCCTCCTAACTTCATGACAACTTGGGAGGATGTTTACATTTTATTGTCGGGGCAGGATATGGCACAGATGGATTAGAACTGATAAGTGAGATTTCTCGATGAAACCTACGCAACAGAAAACGTTTGATAAAGCTGCGTTCCAAGCGAACGTAAAGCGTAACCTTACCGCGACATACGCGACCACGGTTGAACATGCTTCTAGCCGCTCTTGGTATTTGGCTATGGGTCATGCTCTAGCAGAATTGACAACGTTCGACATGCTTGAAACTGAGCAAGACGAGCGTATCGTAAATGCAAAAAGTTTGAACTACCTGTCTCTAGAGTTCCTAATTGGCCGTTTGACAGGGAATAACCTCATCAGCATGGGGCTTTATGAACAGATTTCTGAAGCGATGGCGGAGTTAGGTCAGAACTTATCGGATCTCCTTGAAGAAGAACGTGACCCTTCATTGGGTAACGGTGGTTTAGGCCGTCTTGCAGCGTGTTTCATGGATTCATGTGCCGCTCAAGAATACCCAACTGTGGGTTACGGTCTTCATTATGAATACGGTTTGTTCAAACAGTCATTTGAGCAAGGACATCAGAAAGAAGCACCAGATGCTTGGTGTGGTATCGAAGGTTACCCTTGGGAAATTGCACGCCCTGAACTGAAACAAGAAATTGGCTTCTACGGTCACGTTGAAGTGGCTTATGAAAATGGCAAAGAAGTTCGCAAATGGGTTCCAGGTATGATGGTACAAGCAATGCCTTGGGATCTACCAATCGTTGGTTATCAAAGTGATACGGTTTACCCGTTACGTCTTTGGGAATGCCGCGCTATCGCGCCTTTCTCATTAGAAAGCTTTAACAACGGTAACTACTTTGAAGCTCAGCACGCACTGATTGATGCGGGCAACATTACGAAAGTGCTTTACCCGAACGATAACCACGAGAAAGGTAAAACACTGCGTTTGATGCAACAGTACTTCCATAGTGCTGCGTCTGTGCGCGATATTCTGCGCCGTCACGAAGGTGCAGGTTTTGCGCTGGAAGATCTACCGAAGAAAGAGACCATTCAGCTTAACGATACTCACCCAACCATCGCCATTCCTGAATTGATGCGTATTTTGGTGGATGAACGTGGCCTATCTTGGGAAGCGGCTTGGAGCATCTGTGCTAAGACATTTGCTTATACCAACCATACTTTGTTGCCAGAAGCGCTGGAAACATGGAGCGAGTCGTTGATTCAACGTCTATTGCCTCGTCACATGGAAATCATTTACGAAATCAACCACCGCTTTATGCAAGAAGTTCGTGCGAAATGGCCGGGTGATGTAGCTAAACAACAAAAGCTTTCCATCATCGAAGAAGGCTTCCACCGCATGGTGCGCATGGCAAACCTTTGTGTGGTAGGTTCTTACGCCGTGAACGGTGTAGCAGCTTTACACTCAGAGCTTGTTAAGCGTGACCTATTCCCTGAGTTCAATGAACTGTATCCAGGCCGTCTACAAAACGTGACCAACGGTATTACTCCACGTCGTTGGCTGAAATTCTGTAACCCAGCATTGTCAGCACTGATCTCCGAAAAAATCGGTGATGATTGGCCAGCCGATCTCGATAAACTCGAAGCGATTTCTCAATACGCTGATGATGCGAAGTTCCAAAAGCAATTCATGGCAGTGAAGAAAGAGAACAAAGCGCGTTTAGCGAACTGGGTAAAAGAGAACATGGGTATCGATCTCGATACAAATGCGATCTTCGACGTACAGATCAAACGTCTGCACGAGTACAAACGTCAGCACCTCAACATGCTGCACATTCTTTCTCTTTACCACTGCATCATCAACGATCCGTCGTTCGATATGCACCCTCGCGTGGTGTTCTTTGCTGCGAAAGCGGCGCCGGGCTACCACCTAGCGAAAGAGATCATCTTTGCGTTGAACAAGATTGCAGAGAAAGTGAACAATGATCCACGTATCGGCAACAAACTGAAAGTGGTGTTCATTCCTGACTACCGTGTGAGTATGGCTGAGATCATCATTCCTGCAGCTGACGTATCTGAGCAAATCTCTACCGCAGGTAAAGAAGCATCAGGTACAGGTAACATGAAGATGGCTCTTAACGGTGCACTGACAATCGGTACTATGGATGGTGCGAACGTTGAAATTCGCGAAGAAGTTGGCGATGACAATATCTATATCTTCGGATTAGAAGTGGATGGCGTCGAGTCGCTAAAAGCAAGTGGTTACAACCCTTACAACTACTACAATGCGGACCCGTTACTCAAAGCCTCAATGGAACTGCTAATGTCTGATGAATTCACCCCTGGTGAACCTGCAAGACTTCGAGCAACTTATGACAGCTTGCTTAACGGCGGTGACCCATATCTTGTACTGGCTGACTTTGCATCCTATGTGAAGGCGCATGAAGACATGGACAAGCAATACCGAGATCAGGCGGGATGGGCGAAGAAGGCAATATTGAACACCGCGCTGGTGGGCAAATTCAGCTCCGACCGTAGTATTCGCGATTACGTGAATAACATTTGGAAGCTCGAAGCCGTTAAACGCTAATGACAAACCCCAAACAGCCAAGGTGAAAGCCTTGGCTGAATGGCGTCAGCACCGAGCAAATTAAAGTTAATCGTGAACCGCTAGCCAAGTCTGAATATTCACGGTTAATCATCAAATGTTCAGAATGAATAAAGCTAAATCGACAAACACTAAAAATTACACCCTACACATTTGAAGGATTATGCAGTCCCTTCGGAGAGAGCGATGAAAGAACAAAATGCATTAAAACAAGTCGCTGAAATGGCAAAAATTGCCGACAGCTATGTGAGCGCTTGGGGCGATGAAGCGAAAGTTGAGGATGAGACCATTCGCCGTCTTTTGGCTTCTTTAGGTTATGACATCACCAATGATGAAACCTTATTAAAATCGGCTGAGAAAAAACACAAAGCTGATGTGTTGGAACCCGTATTAGTGATTCGCCAAGGTGAGCCACTAGAGGTCTCCCTAAATCTAGGTTCAAGTGCACGTGAAAGTGAATTTGATTGGCGTTTAGAAACCGAACAAGGCGATATTTTTGAAGGCTACCTGCAGTCTCAGATTATTCGAGATGAGCGTGCACAAGGTGGTCCGCTAGTGTTTTCTCTACCTAGCGATTTAGCGCTGGGTTATCACAAGTTATTTGTTTCTCGTAAGCGTCGTAAGGCACCGTATGAGATGACTGTTATTGTAACTCCAAAAGCCTGTTACAAGCAGCCAGCGATGGAAAAAGGCAAAAAATTTTGGGGACCTAGTATCCAGCTTTACACACTGCGCACTCAGCACAACTGGGGTATCGGTGATTTTGGTGACTTGAAACAGTTAGTTGCTGATATTGCCTCTCGTGGTGGTGATTTTGTCGGTTTGAACCCAATTCATTCTTTGTTCCCTGCTAACCCTGAAGCTGCGAGCCCGTATAGCCCGTCTTCGCGTCGTTGGTTGAACATTCTTTACATTGATGTGAGTTCAGTACCTGAATTTGCCTTGAGTGGTGAAGCTCAACAACAAGTCGGCAGTGCCGAGTTCCAGCAGCGCCTGCAAAAAGCGCGTGAATCACATTGGGTCAATTACACCGAAGTCGCGCAAATGAAAATGAGCGTACTGCCGTTGTTGTTCAGCGAATTTAAAGCTCGTCATCTCGACAAAAATACCGACCGAGCTCGTGCATTTTTGGACTTTGTGGAAGAAGGTGGAGACAGCTTGTTGCATCAAGCGACTTTTGATGCGCTACACGCACAGCTTCATGCCGAAGACAGCAATATTTGGGGCTGGCCAGTATTCCCAGAGAAATATCGCCGTTTTGAAAACTCGGCAGTACAAAGCTTCATTGATGAGAACCAAGATGCCGTTCACCTGTATATGTACTTGCAGTGGGTCGCTGACACACAAATTAACGAAGCTCAGGCTTTGGCTGAAGAGAAAGGTATGGCAGTTGGCTTATACCGTGACTTAGCGGTTGGTGTGGCAGATTCAGGTTCTGAGACTTGGGCTGACGAAGGCAATCTGATTCTGGATGCAAGCATTGGCGCTCCACCAGATGTCCTTGGCCCTTTAGGCCAGAACTGGGGTCTTCCACCGCTGAATCCTCAAGTACTGCAAGCGACTGGCTATGATGCATACATTAAACTGCTACGCGCGAACATGAAGCATTGCGGTTCTCTACGTATTGACCACGTACTTGGTTTACTGCGTCTGTGGTGGATTCCAAAAGGTGAAAACGCGACGAAAGGTGCGTACATCTACTACCCAGTGAAAGACATGCTAGCGATTCTTGCACTGGAATCTCACCGTCATCAATGTAGTGTTATTGGTGAAGATTTAGGTACTGTGCCTGATGAAATCGTTGGTCTACTGCGTGATGCGGGCGTTCACTCATATAAGGTGTTCTTCTTTGAAACTTCTAAAGAAGATGGCGGCTTTATTTCGCCTGCGCACTATGCACCTCAGTCCATGGCAGCTCTGTGTACGCACGATATGCCGACACTACGTGGTTTCTGGCACTGTGCTGACCTGAAAATGGGTAGTGAAATTGGTTTGTATCCAGATAAAGAACAGTTGGCAGGTTTGTTTGATGACCGCTTGAAATGCAAACAAGGCATTTTGGACTCCGTGGCTTGGCACGGTTACTTGCCTGATGGTATTGGTCGTGATGCGAATATGGTTCCAATGGACTCATATCTCAGCGAAGCTTTGCAACTACATGTAGCAGCAGGTGCATCTTCTCTACTGAGTATTCAGCTTGAAGATTGGCTGGAAATGGATAATCCGGTAAACATTCCGGGTACAGTAGACGAATATCCAAACTGGCGTCGTAAGCTGTCTATGAACTTGGATGAAATTTTTGCTCGTGAAGATGTTAATCGAATTTCATCTCGATTAACGGAAATTCGCGCCAAAGCAAGTCTATAATAGAGTAAATACTCAGGAGGAAATTTAGTGATTTCTTATATTTACGCTAAGAAATTTAAGTTAGGTCACTCTCTAGCCGTCCTGAGTTCTGTAAGATGAATTTACGCTAGTATGCCCGCCAATGTAGCGGGCATTTTTATTTCTCTGTTGCGCTAGGGGAAGAGTATTGAAAAAAACAAAGAAGCCTTCGAAACTACAAGTCGCCTATAACCAGCTTTCTCACGCTGGTTTTGCTGATCCATTCGCATTTTTAGGTCCGTTTAATTCTTCTAAGCAAGAGGCACTACGAGTTTGGATGCCGGGTGCAGATAGTGTGGAATTACTGGTGGATGGGGAGCCGAGAGTGACTCTTGAAAGAGAGGAAGACTCAGGCTTTATTCTGAAATCAGACCAAGATCTCCGCTTTACTCACTATCAACTTGCCGTTAATTGGGCAGGCACCGAACAAATCGTTGATGACCCATACCAATACCACGGAATTTATGCTGAGTATGATGATCTGCACACTCCCAAAGAGATGTATCGTCATATGGGTTCTCAGTTCATTACCTTAGAGCGCGATGGCAAACAAATCTCCGGAATTCGTTTTCTTGTCTACGCTCCGCATGCTTCGGCTTGCAGTTTGGTGGGTTCGTTTAACCAATGGGATGGCCGTCGCCATCCAATGCAACGTTTGGATTATGGGATTTGGGGACTTTTTATTCCCGGGCTGGAAGAGGGCGTTCAATATAAGTTTGAATTGAAAGGACCTCACGGTGAAGGTTTACCTCACAAAGCGGATCCATGGGGATTCTATGCTGAGCAACATCCTTCTTTCGCCTCTGTCACTTATGATCACAACCGTTATCAGTGGCAAGATGGTGAGTGGCAAAATCGCCCTGTAACTCAAAAGCGTAAAGAAGCGCTGTCGTTTTATGAGTTACACGCAGGCTCTTGGAAGCGTAGTGAAAATGGTCGTTTTCTTAACTATCGTGAATTAGCCGATCAGCTTGTTCCATATCTGGTGGATATGGGCTATACCCACGTTGAGCTTATGCCTGTTTCTGAACATCCATTCTATGGTTCTTGGGGTTATCAACCTGTGGGTTTGTTTGCACCAACCAGTCGTTACGGCTCGCCAGATGATTTCAAATATTTTGTCGACATGTGTCACCAAGCTGGACTTGGTGTGGTGCTTGATTGGGTTCCGGCACATTTCCCATCCGACGACCACGGTTTAGCTAATTTTGATGGTACACCGTTGTTCCATGATCCAGACTCACGTCGCGGTTGGCATCAGGACTGGAACTCCTACATCTATGATGTAGGGCGTGAGCATGTGCGCCGGTTCTTAGTATCCAATGCTTTGTATTGGTTCGACATGTTCCATATTGACGGCATTCGTGTTGATGCTGTGGCTTCTATGCTCTACTTGGACTACTCACGTAGCCATGATCAGTGGATTCCGAACGTTGACGGTGGGCGTGAGAATTACGATGCCATTGCAACCTTCAAGTGGATGAACGAAGAAGTTTATAAATACTTCCCTAATGCGATGACGATTGCCGAAGAATCAACGGCTTTCCCTGGTGTTTCTGCACCAACCTTTATGGGCGGTTTGGGATTTGGCTTCAAGTGGAACATGGGTTGGATGCACGATAGTCTTTCTTATATCAAGGAAGATCCGGTACACCGTAAATACCACCACAACACATTAACTTTCCCGCTGATTTACGCATTCAGTGAAAACTATGTGTTGTCTCTGTCTCACGACGAAGTTGTCTACGGTAAGCAATCTTTGATCTACAAAATGCCGGGTGATGAGTGGCAGCAAACGGCAAACATGCGCGCTTATTTTGGTTATATGTATGCTCAACCGGGTAAGAAGCTTAACTTCATGGGCTCTGAGTTTGGTCAGACTGCGGAATGGAATCACGACGATCAATTGCAGTGGTTCTTAACAGATTTTGACCGCCACCGTGGTATTCAAAGTCTTATTCGTGACCTTAACCATTTGTATAAAGGGGAAGCGGCACTGCATGAGCGTGACTGTGAACCATCTGGTTTTGAATGGCGTTTACAGGACTCAGCCGATGCCAGTGTGATTGCGCATGAGCGCATTAGTGATAAAGGTGAGCGAATCCTTGCAATCACTAACTTCACTCCTGTGCCACATGAACAGTTCCGTTTAGGTGTGCCGAACAAAGGTCGCTATGAGCTGATTCTGAACACAGACAGTTCTAAATACGCTGGCAGCGACTTTGATGTTATTAAAGTGGCTGAAACAGAAAAAGTGAAAAGTGAAGGTTTAACGCAGTCTCTTATGGTTCGCTTACCGCCGCTTTCTACACTGTTCTACAAGTTAAAAGCATAGTGGAGAGCCACTAAATTAAGCCCCGATTTATAGTGTAAATCGGGGCTTTTTTATATCTTGAAACATCACTCATTGAGATTGGGATGATGGCTATTTTGATAGTTTGGAAGCTGAGTTTTTAATGCTTCGAAGGTGTTAAACGCGCTTGATACGGAAAGTTGGTTTGTCAACCAGTCAGGTAGATAACCCCCTGGGTCGGCATAGGCTGTGTAGTCGATATGGGTTAAGCCGTTGGTGAGCTTTTCTAACGTCCAGTCTGCCTGTACAGCTTTAATTCGTACATAGCCTGTTTGTTCTGGATATTGATCGGCCGCATCTTTGATTTCCAATTTGAAAGTACCATTGTCAATTTCATATTTCGAATACGTCACCATGTCTCGATCGCGTGCAGGCCAAGGCGCTGAGAACTGCGTATAAACGATGTTTTCATTGGTGGAAAGTTGCTTTAGCACTTTGCTGCTGCTGACTTTATCAAGCCAATTCGGCAGGTTGTCACTGTCTTCCAGTAGCACTAAGAATGCTTGATATGTGGTAGGCGTGAACATCTGAGCGCGAATTTCAACCAATCCTCCTTGATGTTCACGAGTATGAATTCGAATGCCGTTCTCGCTTTTTGCGAGCTTCCATGGCAGTTCACTGTTTTCACTTTGCGCCCAAACAAGACTTTGAGCGAAAAGTAAAGATATAGCGACAATGCGCGTAATCATAGAACTCCTATCTAAACAGTATCCTTCTGAGCGATGTCCGCTCAATTCCTTTTACTAAGAGTAGAGTGAGAATCGTCGTTCCTGCAAATAGAGTGATGTCTCTATCCCAACTATTTTGCTGCAACATGCCAGAAATATTCATCACAATGACGGCAACCAGTAAGTGGCTAACGTAGATACCTAATACACTGTCTGCAAAAGACTGTATCCAAACCGCACTTCCCCAATTTGGCTTCGCCAATAGCAACAGGAAAGTGCCTACGCCCCATAAGGCAGTACCGAACAGGTAATCGTTATTGCTAAACACTTGGCCGTATTGATGTAAGCCATAGGCTTCAGCGAAATGCACTGTCATACCCAACAGTGCTAATAACGATGCTGTTTTAGCACTACAAGAAATACTTCGCTCACGAACCACATAGCCAATTACAACCATTAAGGTGCTAAAGAAGGGACCATTACGAGTAAAGAAAGGGGCTTCCAATTCGCTCACCGCACTATAGCCGCCAGCTAAAACGCCATAAATGTATAAGACAGCTGCAACAGGGATCATCCATTTAGAGAGATTCCAGCGAACTGACCACGCGATAATGACTACCGCCATAATCAAAGACGGAATAAACCATAAGTGAACTAATCCGCCTTCAAGCACAGAGTTCAAAGGATTGGTGAGCAAATAGTTCCAATAGCCCGTGCGCTCGGTGAGGTAACCATTTTCGGTAACAGCAGCAAAGTTAAAGGGCATCAACAGGCTTAAAATACTCCATACCAACCAAATACGAATCAGTGGAAGGGAGTAGCGTTTTGCGGTTTCAAAAGGTGTTTTACTGAGCTTTGGCTGAATCAGATAGCCAGAGATCAAAAAGAACAGGGGAACGGCAAAACGAGTGGCTTGGTTGAACAGGTACGCAAGCCAAGGTTCATCATTGTAAAAGGTGTGCGTAGTGAACAACTGGCAATGAAGACCAATAATAGCGAGCATAGCCACCGTTCTTCCGAACTCTAGGCTCTTAATTTTATTTAACGACGTCATAAGTACTTACAAAGAAAAAATAGAAAGTGGAACAATACTGGTTATGCAACACGATCCTTTCGAGTCATATCAACAAATAAGCACTTGCTCTCAACAATTGCTCTGATTTGTGAACTCGATAGGCGTTAGTTACATCGAAATAAAATGCGTTACATTAAATCAAATGCGGACAGCAGGAATATACCAAACGTGCATGAGAAGAGTGAAAAAATAGTTGTTAGTGCAATGATATTGGCTGCCAGTGTTGCATTGCCTCCCATTGCTCTCGCCATTACATAACTTGCTGCAGCTGTTGGAGCTGAACTCATGAGGAACACAAGTCCAAGTTCCATGCCTCTGAAACCAAATATGAGTGCGCCTAATGTGGTTAATAGTGGCGCGAGAATGAGCTTAAAGCCAGTAGCATACCAAGCGGGTGCGTTGTCTTCTCTCAAGGCTTTCAAATCCAAAGAACCACCTGTGCAAAGCAGAGCCAAAGGGAGAGTCATATTCCCCAAATAGCGCCCAGCATCGGTCACCATTTTAGGAATTGGAATAGAGAATCCATAACAGAAGATGCCGAACAATATGGCGATGATCAGCGGGTTCTTAGTCAAGGTTCGAAAGATGATTTTGGAAGTAGAAGTTCCTTTGGCGTCACTTTTGATGGTTAAAGCGATAACGGCTTGGATGTTGTAGAGCAAAGTCATACTGGCAACATAGATAGCCGCCAATGCAACCCCTGTATTTCCATAAGCATTGGCTACGTAGGCGATAGCGATAATAGCCGTATTGGCACGGAACGCGCCTTGAATAATGACACCTTGGTCCTGGGGGCGGTTAAAGGTTTTTTTAGTGATAAACGTAGTCAGCAGGAAGAACAGAAAGTTTGCGACTACGCCATAGAGAATTAAAGATGTACTGGAAGAAAAATCGTGGTTTGAGCTGACAATGCTTAAAAATAGCATGGTCGGTAGTGTCACTTCAAAGACGATTTTCGACGCAACTTCGATAAAGTTATCGTTAATCAGATTAATACGTTTAAGAAAAACACCGAGTACCAGCATCAAACAAATAGGGCCTGTAATGGAGGCCGAAAACATCAGTAATTGAAAGATACTGTCCACGTTCATTCCTTGAACTTCAGAAGAAGAGATATTTAAAACAATAAGCACTGACGTAGTGTTTAACGACAGTGCTTACTGAAAGATTTTTATACTCTACAGTGTGTTGCATTTGATTGGAATACGCTTTCTCGGTCAACCTTATGAACAGCAGCTTGCCTTATGTTGTTTAGGGCTAAAACGTTTCCAAAGGTCAGCTGCGATGATCACGGCTAACGCGATACCACTTGCCCATGAGATCACCGCAGGCAGTAGTTCGTTGCTGGCAGCAAGCTGAGCATTGATATTGATATCGTAGGTATCGACCAAGAAGTTGGTGAGATAACCAAACAATATAGCGACGCCCACCACACCAACTAAGTAGCTTATTAGTGCTTTGGTTCCTAGTTCTTTTCTCACAATACCAAGTGTTGCCATGTTTGTTGCTGGACCCGCAAGTAAGAACACCAGTACAGCACCCGGCGAGACGCCAGCCAGCATCAAACCTGCGGCAATTGGCGTTGAAGCTGAAGCACAGATATACATAGGCACACCAATCAAAGCCATCAGTACCATCGCCCAAGGGCTACGGCTGATTTCCACTAAAGCTTCAGAAGGAACAAATGTGACGACTAACGCTGAGACAATCAAACCAACGATCAGCCATAGCGATAAATCTTCAATCAAATCCGTGAAGGCGTATTTCTGACCTTCCCACATTTTTTGCAGCCAAGGTTGTGGTTTTTTCTCAGTGGCATGTTCTGTGGATTCATGACTACTGCAACTATGCGAGCCTGAACAACATGAACTTTTTACTGGCTCGGCGGGTGGCGGTGGAGTGTGGTTATCTTTATCCGTCACCAATACCAAAAACGCTGCACTGATTGCTGAAGCAGTGGCCGCTATTGGGCGAATAACAGCCATAAATGGCCCCAATAGAGCGTATGAAATGGCAATCGAATCAACGCCAGTTTCCGGTGTCGAAATTAAAAATGCCGTTGTTGCACTTTTTGAAGCGCCTCCACGACGGAGTCCTACCGCAGCGGGTATCACTCCACAAGAACATAGCGGTAGCGGCATCCCTAATATCGCTGCTTTGATGCTTGGCCACATTCCGTGTCCGGTTAGGTGTTTGCTGAGTTTCTCGTTGCTTAACGTGACTTTAAGTACACCAGCAACAAACAAACCTATGATTAGCCAGAAAGAAGCATCAAGCCACAAATCGAGCAGGGTATTTAAAAACGTCGTAATAGCTTGCATGTTAAGCCTCCTCTGGTTGAGTTTGAGTTAAAGCTGTCAGGATAGTGCAGTGCTCAGCGGAATGTGCACCTCCACAACAGCGTTCGTTAATCACTTTTAATGCATTGTGCATGTGCTGTAGTTGAGTAATGCGCAGTTCAATGTCTCTTAGCTTAGCTTGAGTGATGTCTTTTACTTCTTGGCAAGTGTGCTGGTCAGGTTCAATTTGAATCGAAAGTAGTTCCTGAATATCACTTAGAGATAAGCCCACTTCCTTGGCGTGAAGGATGAATTTCAACTTATCAATACAGTGTTGGTCATATTGACGATAGCCGTTATCGGCACGCAGCGGCTCTATTAAGTTTTGCTGCTCATAAAATCGAATAGCCTCTGTGGTGATGTTGAGTTGTTTCGCCAGTTGACCGCGGGTTAAAGACACCATGTACAAACCTCACTTACCTTGTCATTTTTTAAGAGTATAAACTTTGTAGTTAAGTACAAGGTCAAGGCTTTAATTGTGTGTAGGAGAATTTATTTTGTGTTTCTTTGCGAGCGAAAAGACTGTTTGTAAAAAAAGAACGATCGTACTAAACTTTTCGCATGTTAACTGAAGTTGATGAGCAATGAGTAAAGGAAAAATTACCCGCGAAAACATTTTGGCTAAGGCGTTTGATTTAGCCAGTGAAAATGGATTGGAGAGCTTAACCATTGGAGAGCTTGCCAAGCAGTGTGGTATGTCCAAAAGCGGTTTGTTTGCTCATTTCAATTCAAAAGAGAACTTACAATTAGCCGTGGTTGATTTTGCGAATGAAGTGTTTGTCTCGCGTGTCATTGCTCCTGCTCGTGAGCTGGGTGATAAGAACATCGAGAGCAAATTGCGCTCTATCCTAGATAGTTGGATGGGTTGGAACCACTCCTTCCAAGGTAGTTGTATGTTTTTAGATGCTTGGAAAGAATCGGCAAAAAGTGAGTGTGCTATTCAGCAGGAACTCAAAAAAATCATCTCTCATTGGATTCAGTACTTACAAATTCAGATTGAAAAGGGCGTAGAGAACCATCAGTTCCGAGAGGATTTGGACGCCAAGCAAGCGAGTTATGAGCTTTATGGCTTGTATCTTAGCGCGCATTTGTTTTATTCCATCTATGGACAAGAGCAAAGCCATCAGAGGTTTTGGCAAGGAGTCAGCGACTTATTTGATCGCTGGAAACGTTAACCAGTAAAAAATTTACCAATAAAAAGCACGACCGTACGTTTTGGTTTAAGGACAGTTATGAGTGAGAAAATTTACTTCAACACCGCGCAACGTTTTAATTGGCGTCGCGGCTTAGTCAATGTCACTACACGTTTGCATCATTCATTGGCTCCAAGGCACGCCAAGAAAATGGCAAAAAAGCTTCTTCTCACCCCTGTTCGTATGAAAGCAAAGAATCAGCCTCCTGTGGGGTTAATCAAATCGCACGTCCAATCACCGGAGGGGCAGCTAACGACATTCCGTTTGGGCACCGGCCCTGTTTGGGTATTAACCCATGGCTGGTCTGGTTCTTCTAATCAGTTTTATCCTTTGATGGAGCACATTGCATCACTAGGATTTACCGCTCTTGCTTACGATCACCCTGGTCATGGGGAAAGTGAAGGAGCCTTAGGACATATTCCAGCATTTGTGCGAGGGCTAGAAGCTATCTTAGATAGTGAAAATGAGGTGGTGGGTTTAGTTGGGCACAGCATGGGCAATGCGACTGCGCTGGAATGTCGGCACGCTAAAATTGTGAGTTGTCCGATGCTGCTGATTGCCCCAGTTTTAGATTATTTAGACAACTTGTTCAGCACAGTAGCTCGCTCGGGTTATTCAATGCGACTGTTTGAAGAAGTTGTTAACGAAGTTCAGGACGAATATCGTTACCCAATTCAGTCAATCGACCCATACAAAAAGCTTAAACACAGAGAGTCACAGACTATAATTGTTCATGACGAAGGTGATAAATTTGCGAGGTATTCTGTTTCGCAAAAAGCGTCTCAAGAAATGGATAACGTTACTCTTATAACCACTCAAAACCAAGGTCATGGCAGAGTGATGACAAGTCCTGAGGTAATGCATGCATTTGATCAAATCGCTAGGCTGGTTTCTTAAAAATAAGCTTTTCAGCTAGGTTGTTGTTTAAAACTGATGTTTTATTAAAAGTCAGTCGAATGAAAATGGACATTTACATTCCTATTTATTTCAAAATGTTAAGTTGTTGGATTTAATGTTGATTAGTTTAACAAGTTGACAATAAATTATTATCTCCTTGTTTGATTACGTGTGATCATGATGTTGCCGTAAGGCCTTTATAAGGAAAATAATAATGAATAGAAATGATAGTGTCCCTTTACCCAGTAACACCCGAGAATGGTTTTTTAACCGAAACAGTCTGATAGTGATAGCAGATATCGCATTGTTTCTGACCTTACTCTATACCCTACCTTTTGAGCCTAACGTAGTGTTGGGTATCAGTATGCTCACGTTTATCGCCATCCTTTGGCTGACGGAAGCATTACATGTCACCGTGACTGCAATACTTGTCCCTGTAATGGCGGTGTTTCTTGGGGTGTTTGACACCCAAGCTGCTCTGAACAACTTCGCTAACTCGATTATCTTCCTATTTTTGGGCGGCTTTGCCCTCGCGGCGGCTATGCATCGCCAAGGTTTAGATAAAGTTATTGCCGATAAAGTACTAGTGTTAGCCCAAGGACGTATGAGTGTGGCTGTCTTTATGTTGTTTGGTGTCTCTGCTGCGCTTTCAATGTGGATCAGTAACACAGCAACCACGGCAATGATGCTGCCTTTAGTGCTTGGCGTATTGAGTAAAGTTGACGATAAACGAGGTCACTCAACTTACGTCTTCGTACTGTTAGGTATTGCTTACAGTGCAAGTATTGGAGGTATTGCGACTGTGGTTGGTAGCCCACCTAACGCCATTGCAGCAGCTGAAGTTGGTTTAACCTTTGTTGGTTGGATGAAATTCGGTTTGCCAACAACGTTGGTGATGCTCCCAATTTGTTTAGCGATTCTTTATTTCATGTTAAAGCCTGATCTCAGCGGTCAGTTTGATACCCATTCTGAGCCTGTAAACTGGGATAAGGGTAAAATAGTTACTCTTGGAATTTTCTCACTAGTGGTATTTCTATGGATATTCAGTGCACCCGTTAACGCAATGTTAGGCGGCTTTAAGAGCTTTGACTCTCTTATCGCTCTTTCAGCGATCATTATGGTGAGTTTTGCCCGAGTGGTACACTGGAAAGACATTGAGAAAACAGCTGACTGGGGTGTGTTGCTTTTGTTCGGCGGTGGTATTTGCTTAAGTAATGTTTTGAAGCAAACGGGTACGAGCGTGTTTATTGCTCAAGAATTAAGTCAGTTAATTTCAGACTTTGGGATGTTTTTCATTGTATTTGTGATTGCTGTGTTTGTGGTGTTTTTAACTGAGTTTGCCAGCAATACCGCAAGTGCTGCGCTTCTTGTCCCAGTGTTTGCCAGTGTTGCCGAAGTGTTCGGTGTATCGCCAGTTCTATTGTCAGTGTTGATTGCAATCTCCGCTTCTTGCGCATTCATGCTACCTGTTGCTACGCCACCAAATGCTATTGTGTTTGGCACTGGTCACATTGAACAACGAGAAATGATGAAAGTCGGCTTTGTCCTCAACCTAGCATGTATTGCTCTCTTGACCACAATCGCAATGACATTCTGGTAAAACTTTCCGAAAAGAAAATAAAGGAGCAATCCAGTGTCGGATTGCTCCTTTATATATTCTAATACTAAGAATTTTCAGGATAGTCTCTGCGCTTTTTGTTGTGTCTATCTTGCTTGACCTGCCAATGTTCGTTTGGGTCGTAGGCTTCATCACATAAGTCGATGGTGAACCCCATATCCTGAACTTCTTTCAAAGTGAGGTTGTCTGCTAGTTGGGTAACCTGCCCAGCCTTATTTCTTAATTCCATATACCCTCCCGTTGTGCATTCATAGAATAGAGCGGCGACGAGTTAAGTATAGGCGACGACTGCCTGTTAGATTGAACTTTGTATTTTATTGCAGATCGCTTCGGCTAGCCGGTGACTGGCAATATTACGTTCAATTACGGAGGTAGAAAGTGTTCCAGTTTCAACCACGTCTAGCCACTCTTTGATCATGTAAGCAAAGCCTTTACTGTCTAGCATTGGTGTCCAGTCTTTTAATGATAGAGCGGTTTGCTGATTATTCGCCCAGTGCTGACCTGAGACAAACGAATCAAATTCATATGCCTCATTGATTAAATTAGCCTGTATACGCTCGCCTGTGATGCCATACTGACGGTTCATGGATGCATGCAATAGGGTTTCACCGTGTTGCCACTGCACATCAATGCGTGCGAGTTCATTTCCAGACATTTGGTGAGTGACATACACATCTAGTAAGTCGGCTTTAGCAAATAAATTCACGCTGTCTAAGGGATGAATAAAGTCGTCAAAGATAAAGGTTCGGATATCACCTGTTAGGTTGTAACGGTGCTTTTCCCAGCGAAGCGCACGTAAGTTTTCTAATGTCCCTTGCTGTAAACCCGACAGGTGTTGATTAAAGAGCGGGATATGACGGCGGTTAAAACCAACGTATAACGGTTGATGGTATTTTTGTGCTAACTCGTAAAGGGTTTCACAGGCTTGTGCACTGTCGGCAAGCGGCTTATCGACGAAAGTTGGGATACCTTGGCTTAAAAAGAAACTGGCAATTTCAGGATGAATGGCAGTGGCTGCATGAACCATAACTGCATCAACCTTAAAACTAAGCAGCTCTTTGTAATCACGACAAGATTCCGAAATTCGGTATTGTTTTGCCAGTGCAGCCAGAGTTTGCTCGTTGCGAGTACAGAATACAAGTTCGATGTCGGGGATTGATGTAATTACTGGGAGATAGGCTTTTTGCGCGATATCGCCTAGGCCGATAATACCGATTTTCATTGCAGGTTCTCATTCAAGACATAATGGTTAGAAGGCTAACATGCTGATGAAAAAACGGTAGTGTGATGACTTAAAAGTGGGAATACGAGAACATTACTTTCTGTAACGATTAAAACGGGCTCTCTTTGTTGAGGTCATTGCATATTTCTATGATAGCAAGAGATAAACCTGACTTAATCATCTGCTGTTGGCGTTGCAGTTGCAGGTGATAAAAGTCTAAGTCGATATCTAAATCTGGATCGATGGAATTAAAAGCCACCATGCCGGACTTCTTAACAAGGTTAAGCTCTTTTATTTGAGCCACGATGTTGGGATCGGTGAAGGTGTACTCCGAACCGTCTTTGTTCAATTGATTACGAATTTTGATAAAGCACTCAATATCATGGTAGACATCGTCGGCAACAACACCTAAACCATAAAGCAGCTTTAGTCTGACAGAACGATTTCCTAATGGACCTGTATCGTGCAGTAGGGGACCTACTACTGATTGAACAGCGAAATTATCTTTGCGAAAGATTCTTTCCATCAAGTCGTTTATGGCTTCACTGAATACTTCTACGGCAGCAATGAAATAACCACGAACGGATGATGCATCATTTAATCGTTCTAATATTTCAGTTTCGTTAATTGTGTTTACCATATAATGTTCTAATCAAATTTTGGGCTAGAGGACTGAATACCAGCCCTCTAAAGTTGTCGCTTTATTTAATGTTCATTCTTTGTTCAGAACTGACCATATAAAGCTTCAATTTGTTGTATTTCTTTGCCGTTCTCGTCCAAGCCAGTGTAATGGGCAAGTGTTTTTTTCACGCCAACTTCTTGAAGAGATGCTTGCAGTTCTACTGCTTGTGGATCACTGTCGTTGGTGTATTTCAACGCGGCAGCAACGCCTTTTAGTAGAGTGCCATTTGCTACGTTGTACTCAATAGTACCGAGTAATGGCTTAATGAGTCGATCATTTGGGCCTAACTTTCTAATTGGTTGGCGACCAACGCGATCCACTTCATCAATTAGGAATGGATTTGCAAAACGCCCTAGAATTTTTTCGATATAGGCTGCGTGTTTTTCTCTTTCAAATCCGTAGCGATTAATCAGTACTTCACCACTTTCTTCCATCGCTTGTTTAACTTCGCGACGAATCGCTGGGTCTTCGATCGCTTCACGGATCGTTTTATGACCTGCAATGTTACCTAAATAAGCCGTCACACAGTGTCCAGTATTTAGGGTGAATAGCTTACGCTCAACAAATGCCATTAAGTTGCCTGTGCATTCCATGCCTGGAATGTTAGGGATATCACCTTTGAATTGAGTTTCGTCGACAATCCACTCGCTGAACGTTTCAACTGTGACAGCTAGAGGATCTGTTTCCCCTTCTTCTGCTGGAGGAACGATACGGTCTACCGCAGAGTCAACAAAACCAACAAACTGTTCAACTTGTGGCTTAATGTCGTCTGCAAGAAGTTCGAATACCGCTTCTTTTAGTTGAGTTGTACCACGAACCATGTTCTCACAGGCGATAATATTGAGTGGCGAAGTCTTACCGCTCTCGACTCGTTTTTCAAGCCCTTGAGCTAATGTTTTTGCAATGATTTTTAAAACTGTAGGTCCAACCGCCGTTGTAATGAGATCGGACTCTGCAACACAATCAACAACCGTAGGATCGGTAGAATTTATTGCGGTGACACCGGTTACAATTTCAGTAACGCAGTCAGCACCTACCACTTTTACAGGGTATTCTTTGCGTGCGATCAGCTCATTTACAACAACTTGATTGACGTCTGTAAATGTAACATGAATGTTTGCGTCAGCGAGTAACTTACCAATAAATCCGCGACCAATGTTGCCAGCACCAAAATGCAACGCTTTCATAACATACCTTCCAAAAATTCAAATTTAAAAGAAGGCCAGTCGGGGGAGACCGGCCTTAAGTTCATCGTGTAGGAGCATGACCCAAGAACGCTTTAGCCATTTAATATACGAAGAACATCACCAGGGTTAGTTGTGGTCTTCAAACACTCAATGGCTTCTTCGTCATCAAGTGAGTTGGTGATAGCAGTGATAACTTGAATATGTTCATCGCCTTGCGCAGCAATACCGATAACTAATTTCGCCACATCGTCTTCGTCTTCACCCCACTGAACACCTTCAGGGAATTGGCAGAAAACGATGCCGGTTTTCTTAACATACTGTTTAGTTTCGATAGTTCCGTGAGGAACAGCGATGGACTCACCCAGATATGTAGACACCAATTGCTCTCTCGCTAGCATGCCTTCGACATACTCAGGTGCTACATGGCCTAGTTTTACAAGTTGTTCACCAGCAAACTTGATCACTTCTTCTTTGCTTTTTGGAGTTAAGCCCAAGAAGATGTTCTCATTGGAAAGCTTTAGTGTTTTGTCTTCACTAGAGTCAGTGTTTGCTGGTGCTTCAGGCTTTTTTAGCGCGCCCTCTTTAGCCGCTGTAAGTTCTGCAACCAAGTTGTCGTACAGAGCGTTATCAAGGAAGTTTGATAGCGAAATGTGTTTAGCATTAGCTGCATGTTTACGTGCACGGTCAGTAAGATCGCGGTGAGTTACAACGATATCTACGTCGCTAGGAAGATTGTTAATTGCTAGGTTTGTTACTTCAATATCGAGATTTGCAGCATCAACTTTCTTGCGTAGAAGGCTAGCGCCCATTGCGCTTGAACCCATACCGGCATCACAAGCTACGATGATTTTACGAACGCTGCCCATATCGATGTTAGCTACAACAGTTTGACCTTTAGAAGACGCTTTCATGTCTTGCATTTGGCTAGTTGCTTGTTCTAGAGAATCGTCATCTTCAGTCGTTGTTTGTTTCTGAGTTTTCATCAGTAGCGATGCAACGAAGAATGAAACAGCTGCTGAACAGATTACTGAAAGGATAACGCCAACGAATGCCGATTTTGGAGTCATCAGTAGAACTGCGAAGATAGAACCAGGAGATGCTGGAGATACAAGACCTGAATCAAACATTACGTTAGTGAATACACCAGTCATGCCACCTGCGATTACAGCGATGATTAGACGTGGGTTCATTAGCACGTATGGGAAGTAGATCTCGTGGATACCACCTAGGAAGTGGATGATTGAAGCACCCGCTGCTGATTGTTTAGCACTACCTTTACCAAATACCATGTAAGCGATTAGTAGACCTAGACCTGGGCCTGGGTTAGCTTCGATTAGGAAGAAGATAGACTTACCTAGTTCCTCAGATTGCTGAATACCAAGTGGTGAGAAGATACCGTGGTTGATAGCATTGTTAAGGAATAGGATTTTAGCAGGCTCAACAAAAAGTGAAGTTAAAGGTAGTAGACCTGATTCAACTAGAGTGTTTACGCCAGCAGCTAGACCAGTAGAAAGAACTTTAACTGCAGGGCCGATAATCAAGTACGCAATGATTGCGCAGATCATACCGATGATACCAGCAGAGAAGTTGTTCACTAGCATTTCAAAACCGCTCTTCACTTTACCGTGAACAGCTTGGTCGAATTTTTTGATAGCAAGAGCGCCAAGAGGGCCTGCAATCATTGCACCCATAAACATTGGAATGTCAGTACCAACAATGACACCCATAGTGGTTACTGCACCAACAACTGCACCACGATCGCCTGCAACCATTTTACCACCGGTATAACCGATAAGTAGTGGTAGCAAGTAAGTGATCATTGGGCCAACCATGCTGGATAGTGTTTCATTTGGAATCCAACCAGTTGGAATGAATAGTGCTGTAATAAAACCCCAAGCGATAAACGCGCCGATATTCGGCATTACCATATTGGAAAGGAATCGGCCAAAATTCTGTACCTTGACCTTTGCTTCTGGTGATAACATAAGTGTACCCCGTTCGATGTTCTGATTAATTTTGTTGTAGTAACGGTTCGCCAAAACCGCTGATTGATTAACACTCAATAAATCTACCACACAATTTCTAGTTAGCTCTGAGAACGGGTTTTTTGTGATCAAACAATCATATTTAAAGCACTTCAAATAATTTCTTTGTGATCTTCATCATTTTTTTGTTATGTAATTTTGTTACAAAATTAATTTTATTTTTTTGTCAATTTGTATTTAATGCTCAATGTATCATTTTTGATAAAAAATCATTTTTAAAATTATCGATCAAAATCACATATTCATAAAATTAAATCCTTATATAGAAATTTAAGGAGACATAAATCACACTTATTAATTTATTTCACATATTGAAATAAATAGTGGAATTATTAGTGAGATATTTGTAATTTAGATACAAAATTTTGGCGAGCAAAATATGAGCAATAAATGCGAACGGTGAGTTTTCATGGTGCTGATAAAGAACGCCGAAAATACCTACTCTTTATTGCTACTTCATTAGCCAAATTTGTGGAAGCTATTCTCTGTAGGTGTACAAGGATATCTAAACGATAGACGCTGATTCAAATGTCGGCAGATTCTTATTCTTTAGTGTGCATAACTGATTGATTAGTGCATGAAAATGAGCAAACACTAAATCAAATCAGGCACTTAATTTCATATCTATTTACATCTGCTGAATTATTAATAATTAGGGAAAGTGCCTCAGAAGTGTGAATTGGAAGCAACAACGGGAACCAAGTGGTTTAGCCAGTTGCATTTCCTTGTTAGAATTCCGCCACTTTCAATATGGACACTAGAATTTGTGAATGAAAGAAAACGTAATAGTTTCCGTTTCTTCGATTAACGGGACACGGCATTTCCATCTAGGGAAGCTTTATCGATATTGTTTAAAAGGTATTGGTTATTTACTGTTTGCCAGTGTTCTTGCTACGGGAGCGTTTATATATAAACTCGTTAATGACGCTTACTTTGCGCGTTTAAAGCAGCTTGAACTGGAAAATAAATCATTAACGCTATCTGAAGAAGTATCTTCTCTCAAAAGTTTAAAAGCTAACTTAGAGGGAGATCTATTGGAACGAGAAGAAAAAATTCAACTTGTTTCAGACAAACTTGGTGACCTTGAGAAAGTGCTCGGAATGGGAGAAACATCTTCCGAATTGGAGTCCCGTTTAGATACGGCTGCAATTACCTCATCAGTAAGGATGGTGATGTTGACTCAAATTCCAAGCGGTTCTCCTGTACAAAAAGGACGAATTTCGTCTAGTTATGGTAAAAGGGTTCACCCAGTAACTGGGAAAGCAGCGTTTCATCGGGGCCAAGATTTTGCTGTAAATACTGGAACCCCAATTTATGCGCCTGCAGATGGTGTTGTGGAAATTACCCGTAAAAGTGATCAAGGGTCAGGTAATTTTCTTCGCTTATTGCATATGCACGGGTTTAGCAGCTCTTTTTCACACTTACAAAAATTCGCAGTTAACAGTGGCGACTTTGTTCAAAAGGGTGATTTGATTGCTTACTCAGGCAATAGTGGCCTTTCTTCAGGACCACATTTACATTATGAAATTCGATTCGTCGGTCGTTCATTAGACCCTAAACCGTTTGTTCATTGGGGAATAAATAACTTTGAGACGATATTTAGTGAGGTTAAAGGTATTCGATGGGAATCTTTGGTAAATCAAGTCGAGCTAAGAGTCAGCACTCAGCTACCACTCTCATTGCAAAAGGCTGTTCAATCAACGGAAAATTCCGGGTAGAAAGCAATATGCAAGTGGATGGCGCAGTTGAAGGTGAAATTCACGTTAATAAAACTTTAATTATTAGCGAATCTGGTCGAGCTAGCGGCGAAATTTTTGCAAAGCACATTGTTATCAATGGTGAATTCGAAGGAATTTGTCACGCGACTAAAATCGAAATTCTACGTCGTGGTAAAGTTACTGGTACTATTTACAGTGATGATTTGAGTATCGAGCAGGGTGGTCGTTTCAACGGTGTTACTCATGCTGCAGAGAATAACGCAGACAGTAAATCTGTGGTTGAATTGGCAGATAAAGTGAAAGAAGTGAAAGCTCAAGAGACAAAGGTACAAGAGGTGAAAACCCAAGAACCTAAACTCGCTGCTCAGAAGTAACTATTTGGACAACAAGTAATTATTTAGAAATAAAAATCCGCCCTACAGAGGCGGATTTTTTTGAACGGCGAGTCGCTTGAGTGACTACTTATCTTTGAGATTTCTTATGCTCAGCTTTGCAAACGGCTGCTGTAAATACAACGTCCGTTGAGCTGTTTAGCGCGGTTTCCGCAGAATCCTGAATCACGCCAATGATGAAGCCAACGGCTACTACTTGCATCGCAACATCATTTGAGATACCAAACAGACCACATGCTAGTGGAATCAGAAGTAATGAACCACCAGCAACGCCAGATGCGCCACAAGCAGAAATTGCAGCAACAACACTTAGTAGTACAGCAGTTAACAAGTCAACTTCAATTCCCAATGTGTTTACTGCAGCAAGCGTAAGTACAGTGATTGTGATTGCTGCACCCGCCATGTTGATGGTTGCGCCTAGAGGAATAGATACAGAGTAAGTATCTTCATCCAGTTCTAATTTCTCACAAAGTGCCATGTTCACTGGAATGTTCGCTGCGCTTGAACGAGTGAAGAATGCTGTCATACCACTTTCACGTAAACATTGTAGAACCAGCGGGTATGGGTTTTCACCAGTTTTTACGTATACGATCAATGGGTTAACGATCAGAGCAATAAATGCCATCGCACCTAGTAGAACCGCAAGAAGTTGAGCGTAACCAGCTAGAGCGCCGAAACCAGTTGTCGCAAATGTAGAAGCTACAAGACCGAAGATACCAAAAGGTGCTAGACGGATAATGAAACGTACGATTTGAGAAACGCCATGGCTTAGGTCTTCAAACACCGCTTTAGTCGTTGCTGAAGCATGGTGAAGTGCTAGACCAAGACCCACGCCCCAAGCAAGAATACCAATGTAGTTTGCTGACATTAGTGCATTTACTGGGTTATCAACCAACTTGAATAGAAGTGTATTCAGTACTTCAGTAATACCTTGAGGAGGATTAGCACCTTCTGCACCCGCAACAAGCGTTAAAGTTGTTGGGAACATGAAGCTCAGTACAACGGCTGTTAGAGCTGCAGTGAATGTGCCTAGTAAGTATAAAATTACTATAGGACGCATGTATGTGTGTTGGTTTTTCTTTTGATTAGCAATAGACGCTGCAACCAAGATGAAAACAAGCACTGGTGCTACGGCTTTTAAAGCTCCGACAAAAAGGTTACCAAGTAAGCCAACGCTTTGAGCAGAATCTGGTGAAACAGAAGCGACGATAGCACCTAAAACGATGCCAACGAGGATCTGAAGCACCAAATTGCCGCGAGCGAAGCGGGCAAAAAGATTGTTGCTTTGCATAATTATCCCTGCAATGAATAAATAGTTTGAATTGTAATGTTTACAGCAGTAGTTGCTGTAGGGGGCTAATATTAACGTTGCAGGACAATGTGTCTAGGATTTATTTATAGTTAGAATAATATTTAACGGAGATGTTGAATTTCGACACATTTTTGATGAAATGTTTCGCATTTGTAGCTGTTGTTTTTGGTGAAAAGTAAAGGGTGATATTTCACCCTTTACTTATATAGCGGATTAATATCCTTTTTCCCTAGATTGTATTTCCTTCATTACGCTTTTCACGTGTTTATGGAAATCTTTCTCTTTGGAACGCCTTTCAGCTATGGATTCACTATTTCGTGCTTGTTCGGCGAGAAGTTTACGATAGTTACGCAGTCTTCTCTCATCAAGCTCTTCACTTTCTATTGCCTTTAACACGGCACAGCCAGGCTCGCTAATGTGTTTGCAATCACTGAAACGACATTTATTCGCTAAATTGGCGACATCGGCGAAGACTTCTTCGATGCCTTGCTCACAGTCGGAAATCTGAATTTCACGCATTCCCGGAGTATCAAGCAGCAAAGCGCCTGAAGGCATTGAAAGCAACGAACGAGACGTAGTGGTATGACGTCCTTTGCTGTCCTGTTCACGAATACCGCTGGTTTGTTGTGTCTCGCTACCCATTAGTGTATTCACCACGGTAGATTTACCTACACCAGAAGATCCCATAAACGCGATGGTTTTTCCTATTTTGCACCATGGCTTTAAGCTTTGGCAGCTTTCTGAGGAAAGCGCATTGATGCATTCCACATTTAGCATTGGGTTTAAGGCTTGAACCTGCTGTTTTTTGTCATCAACATCATCACATAAATCAGCTTTGGTTAGGACGATAACTGGCTCAACCTGTGCCTCTTTGGCTAGAGCCAAATAACGCTCAATACGACTCAAATTAAAATCATGATTGAGTGATGAGACAATGAACACCGTGTCCACATTAGATGCGATAAGCTGTTCGTAAGATTTAATGCCAGCAGCTTTTCTGCTAAAGAGAGATTGGCGATCCAGCAGTTTAATAAACTGGTGAGTTTCCCGTTCAAGCAGTATCCAGTCTCCTACCGTCATTGATGGTAGCTTTGCGTGGATATCTAAGTGAATCTCGCCATTTTCTGTCCAACAGATGTAGCCAGAACGGTGATGTCCACTGATACGAGCAGGAATTGTAGTTTCTAATTCATCCCAACTAAGTTGTTGCTGGTAAACAGGTCGCCATCCTAATTGTGGCAAAGAAAGTGATAAAGTTTCTTTTAAACTCATTTGGTTACCCCAGACACGCGCAGGTACGCTGTCTTATAACGTAATTATATATGACTAGGGTCGAATAAAGGTGTGACCCCGGTTAATCAAACACCGGGCAAATCGAAACGAAGAAAAGGTTGAAAGTTAAGCTTTCTTCTCTGAACTTGCACGGCGAGTGTTGAATACAATCATTAAAATCTCCTCATTGTCTCTGCTTTAAATACATGCAAATGATAGCATAAGAGGCGGGAATGCCCACCTCTTTTTATATGGTGACTCATGTGAGTCTGGATTGTATCAGTTCAGAACGCGAGATTAATGATGTTACATTTTCATTCCGTTCATCACTTTTTTCACTGGAGCCTTAAACTTCAGCTGCTCGCCATTTTTGAATGTTACCTGAACATTGATTTCTTCGCCTTCAGATAATGGTTTAGGCAGGTTGAATAGCATGATGTGGAAGCTGCCCGGTTTTAATTCTAATTTACCCTTCGCTGGCACTTTCAATTCAGTGATCTGACGCATTTTCATAACATCACCTTCTTTGATGACATCGTGCAGTTCAACTTTACCTGCTGCATCAGTTGTTGCTGAAACAATGTATCGGTCGGTATCGCTTCTGTTTACTATCTCGCCAAACACTGCGCTGGTTACTGCTGTTGGTGGTGTTGCTCTTGCGTATGGATTATGAACCATGATATCCATTTGAGCATAGGCTAAAGGGCTTGATAGTAAGCTCATTAATAACAGTGCTTTACCTTTCATTGTTTCATCCTTTTGTTGGTTGAGTGACTTCTTTTATGGCTTCCACTATTGGAGCAGGATTCTGCGTATGTGGAACTTTAGTTATAAGAGTGCCGTCTGGTTTCAAAAAATAAAAATAGGAGCTATGGTCGAGCGTGTACTTTAGCTCTGAGTTTGGTAATTCTGTTTTACGAAAGATGACACCGTATCGATTTGCCAATGATGTTGTCACATCTAAAGGCGCTGACAGACCTTCGATCATAGCGTGGAAATAGTGTGCATAAGTTGCAGATGAATCTGCGTCATCTCGCTCCGGATCTAATGAAACAAACATTGGTCTTAATTGCTTTTTGGTCTCGTCGTCGATTTGATTCAACGCACCTGCCAGCATTGCTAGGGAGGTTGGGCAAACATCAGGGCAGCGTGTAAAGCCAAAATAGACAACACGAATACGGCTGTCAGCCGTATCAAAGATATTCACGGCCTGGTTTTTCTCACCGTACAGCGTCACGTTGGAAGCTGTTTGCATATTTTCTTTCTTGAGCGATTCCTGAGAATCGAAATAGCTCTTGGTACCAAAACCCAATACAAAGGCCACGATTAAAACTAAAGACCAATTTTTACTCATCGTTCCATCCTTAATGCTGGGAGAACCGTTGTTTTACTGTCGGAAAGTTGCCCTACCCATGTCATCGAATCATTGGTGCAGACTGGTAATATAATGTCGGTTTCAAATTTGTCCGATTCTACTTTTTTAAGCACATACTTCACTGTGCCCATCTCCATTTCAACACCTTCCAAACTTAAAACGAGCTGTTGGGCTTCACTATTTGGCCACGAAACCGTGAGACGATTGGCAACTAACGGATGTACGGTTGGTTGAGCTAAAGACATGGAAATACCTTTCTGGATACAAGGTGTGGTCGACAATACGCAATATTGAGAAAGATCGATGTTCTTTGTTTTTTCAGAAAAGAGTTTGATGATATCGCTTGCAAAAAAACCAGCAAGAAGTGCGATGAATATGGCGAGAAGTTTTAAAACAGAACGCATTTTCTTACACATGGTTAGGAAAGATGTGCGCATCCTAGCATAAACCTAGACTAAGGTTAGGAAAAATAGGGGAAAATGTGGAAGGGTTCAAGCAAACAAAAGGCGGCTAGATGCCGCCTTAGACAAGGTATAAACAACGTTTATACATCATGCTTTTCAGCGTATTTTTCCAGCCCTAATACTAATGCAATCGCGCAGAGCATAAAGATAATGGCAACAACAACTTGCGATGATTGGGATGTGACCGCCTCAAAATCGAATGGCGACAGGTTGTGCTGAAGCAGCGGAACTTGTTCACCATTAGAGTTTGTGCGCCACGAGATGGTCTCTTTCCAAGGCCAGATCTTAGGTAAAGTACCCAGCATTAAACCTGTTAGGTACATCAGAGTTACTTCGCGAAAATGCTTCAGTAGCCATGAAAGAATGTGAGAAAAGGTTAATAGTCCTATTATACAGCCCACAGCAAATAATAGCAGGATATCGATCTGTGCACTTTTCACTGCACCCAATACGGTCGCGTACATACCTATTAGCAGAAGAATAAAACTGCCTGAAATACCTGGTAGTATCATTGCACAAATAGCAATAGCACCTGCAATTATGACGTTAATGTTGCTTGGTTCCAGATTGAGAGGTTTTAAAATCGTGATGCTATAAGCGAAAGCGACACCGATGGCTAAGCATATCCAGCGTGACACAGTTTTGTGCTCCACTTGTTTGAGCATGTGGAATACCGATACGAGAATTAAGCCAAAGAAGAAAGACCAAGTAGGAATGGGATGCATCACTAATGCCCAAGAGATCAGCTTCGCTAAAGTTGCGATGCTAGTGAGTATCCCTGCGAACAAGGAGATCAGGAAAAAGCCATTAATGTATTGGAACGCTGCGGCAAACCCTTCGCGCTTCCATATCCCCAGTGTACTCGGGTTTATGCGTCGAATACTTTCTAACAAAGTGTCATAAATACCCGTAATGAAAGCAATGGTTCCGCCTGAAACTCCGGGCACAACATCTGCTGCACCCATCGCCATTCCTTTAATAAACGTACTAAAGTAGTTCATTTGTAACCTTAAAATGAGAAAGATGCACAGGAGTATAGCGAAAATTACTATGCCATACTCCTAGGTTTTGGCTAGATATTGAGAAATTAATGCATTAGGAGATTCGTTCGAAATTCAGTGTTAGTTTTGTTCCATTGAATTTTAGCTGACTTAGTAGGTTTTTAGCGTTCTTTTGTCCTTGCTCGTTAAATTCCATACCGTAACGTGCATAGTGGGTTGAACGTTGAAGATTACAGATTTTTCCGGTTAGCGGAGCAAAGACCTTGCTACCTCGTTGGTCTGCAAATATTTCAATCGCAACCATCTCGCCAACTTGGTAGGTTCTACCTACTGGTGGAGCTATGAACCGGCAACCGCTTTTTGATAAGTCACGTATTTCTCCGTTAGCTCTATGCTCACCACAAATCACTTTACCTGGTAGGTTAACTTCAAATCGTGGCTCTTTTCTCAGTTGTGTTACCTGCATTGAACTTGGGATAGAGAGCATTGCAAGTGGAATGGGCTCTTGTACAACATGTAATAGCTGGCTACGGAAATGGATCATCGCGCCTTCACCTCGTGACGAAATTGCACGAATATTGATCCAAAAGCCCTCTTGGAAGTAAAAACTCATGTCGCTTGCTGAGATGTTAGGGATCTCAATGAGAAGGTAAGTGTCTGAATGCGTGCCAATAAATGGAGTTTTACAGATAAACTTTGTACCAACTGGTGTTGTAATATTGAGCTTCAACTCGCTACTGTGCTCAACCATGGCTAGGGCATCAGTGCTATTGAGAGTGATAACGGATTTATTCGGTTTAGCTACAGTAGGCTTATCATTTTTGGTCGCTGATAGCTGTGAGGTCATCCATAATCTCCAACAAGATAATTTATTATTTTTTTAAGAGTTGAGATTTTATGGTTATGTATTCAGACTTTCAATTCATCATATATATAAAGTGATACTTAATTAGCAATTTGGACATAAAAATGAAACATACAGTAATTTATGACAGGGAGAACGAATGCTTCCGAGTTCATCTAGAAGGTGAGTATTATGCAGTTGTACGCTATCAGTTCTTTGATAAAGCGATGCATATAACCTCAACCAAAGTTCCGGAAGTTCTTCAAGGTAAAGGCTATGGAAAGATTATGATGGAAAGCGTGTTGCCCATGATTGAAACACAAGGATTTAAAATTGTGCCTGTGTGTAGTTACGTAAAACACTATTTAGATCGTCACCCTGAATGGCAGCATTTACGTGCGTAGTTCCAACGTTACTGCGACAAAGGCATGATCACTGGCGAATTGGTCGAGTTCAAAATTCGGGTTTATCAGATGTTGGTCCTCAACGTGAAAATTGATCACTCGAGCAATGTTGTGATCGGTTTCCGAACCGAAGTCACTTGAAAGTAGTATGTAATCCAGAACTTGCCCTGAAGCACCAGTGTAGTGAGTGGGTTTACGCTGCGCAGTACCAGTGTGGCAATATAGCTCCCAGCTATCGAGAAGTTGATAGGGCAAAAGTGGCAAGTAAGAGTCCGGTTGGCGAAAACGGTGAGTAGAGCGTAGACAAGCGAATTCTTGGCTATCAAGTATCTGGTTAAAGTCGCCCATTAAAACGACTGGGTGACCCGTTATTCTTTTTCTTTCCATTATCTCTTGATGTAACAAAGCAGCTTCAAATCCTCTCTGTACAGTGGAAATCCAATTGCCATAAGTTTCTTGCTGCCAAGCTTCGAAAACGCTCGAGTTTTCTTCTTTACGATCCGATGTGGGGCGCTGTGACTTAAAGTGCACGATATAGACATCCAATTTACCGACAATAGGGTGGTTAAGCGTCGCTCTGAGCGGCTTTCGATAAAAGTTAAAAGCGTTTTCTGAGTTCGGCTTATCGACTTCAATAGCTTCAACACCTGTCAATTCATAACGTGAAGCAATACCCACAACTGGATGTGTATAAATATACTCATCCGAGATTTTGGGTTGGTCAACAACGAAGAAGTGGGCGTAGCCTAGTTCCTTTAATTGAATCTCTAGTTCTTTTGCACTGAAAATTTCTTGAAATCCAATGACATCTGCATCTAAGACGGATAATTTTCTATCTAACCATTGCTTCTTCTTATTCCATTGATTTTCATCATAAATATTATTGAATTCGTAAAAAGCACTCGGCGGTGCGAGATAGTTGAACAAGTTTACGGTAGCAAAGCGAATCTGCATCAGTAGTTGCTCCTGTGTATTTAGTTTTAATCGTTAGGTTACAGCTAAAGCAGGATTGATTACACTGAGAACATGATAACAAGGATGATAATACTTTTCATGAACACTAAAAATTGGCGTACGCCACAAAACTTCCTGATGGTTATTTCTGCAATTGTGCCAATTGCTTTTGCCAGTTGGATGGCTCTACTGAATAACTTCGTGATTGAAAAAGCGAATTTTAACGGTGCTGATATTGGTTTGCTTCAGAGCGTGCGTGAAATACCAGGGTTTCTTGCTTTCACGGCTGTATTTGTTTTGCTCTTTGTTCGAGAACAGCGCTTTATGCTGATTTCTCTGATGATGCTGACTTTAGGCACGGCAATCACAGGTTTCTTCCCTTCTCTCACGGGGTTGCTGTTAACAACCTTATTGATGTCTTCTGGTTTCCACTATTTTGAAACATTGAAACAGTCACTATCACTTCAATGGCTGAGTAAAGATGAAGCTCCAGAAATGCTTGGTAAGATGATATCTATTGGTGCGTTAGCATCACTGCTTACATACAGCGCTTTGTGGGTCATGCTTGAACAACTGAATTTGAGCTATGAATGGGTGTATGGAATTACCGGTGGATTGGCGCTGGCTTTAGTTGTGGCTGCTACGGTAGCTTTCCCAGAATTTAAATCAGCGACACCTCAGACCAAGAAGTTGGTTTTACGTAAGCGCTACTGGCTCTATTATGCTTTAACTTTCATGAGTGGTGCCCGTCGTCAAATATTTACTGTGTTTGCTGGCTTCTTAATGGTTGAAAAATTTGGCTATACCGCAGCAGACATCACACTTCTTTTTTTGATCAACTACGTATTTAACTTCCTGTTTGCTAAACGAATTGGTCGCTTCATCGGAGTAGTTGGTGAACGTAAAGCACTCATCGTGGAGTATGTAGGATTAATTGGTGTTTTTGTAGGTTATGCACTAGTGACTGATGCGCACTGGGCTGCAGGTCTGTATGTTGTTGACCACTTATTCTTTGCACTGGCATTAGCTGTTAAAACATACTTCCAAAAAATTGCAGATCCTGCGGATATGGCTTCGACAGCGGGGGTGGCATTTACCATTAACCATATCGCTGCAGTAATTATTCCTGTGAGTTTTGGTTTGTTGTGGCTCGTATCGCCAGCTGCGGTATTTTACATTGGTGCCGGAATGGCGTGCGTGTCACTGCTGTTGTCCCTCAACATTCCGAAACAGCCTGAAGAAGGCAATGAAGTTCGTGTATTACGTTGGGCCTAGTTGTTTGGGTAATCGAGGATTAATACCATTCGCTGCTCGCCGATGCTCAGTCTGATCATATTTTTATCTAGGATGGTATAAAAACACCGCATTTACTGCGGCGTTTCCTTAATTAAATATCCTAGGAGACTACTAGATTATTCGATATTAATGATCCAGATATAAGTAATTTTGCCAGCTCTTCATACGAATTAGCACCTTACGCATGATAGAAACGTGTTCAAAGCTGTCAGAATACACCGCTATCTCTGCGCTTGATCCTAGAGGTAGATGGTATTCGCTCATATCGTCGGTAAGTTTCAGTTTCACCATTACTCGGCCTTGTGTGTTGATAGCTTGCGTGCCTAGTAATGAGCCTCTTGCCTGAATTTGACCTTCTGCAATTGCAGGAATGACGTCCACCACTTCACCTTTAAACACCTTGCCCGGAATTGAACGGAATACGAACTCCGCTTCAAATCCGGATTTTAATCTTTGCATCGAGTTTTGACGGAAAGCACCGTAGAAATAAACGTCTTCTGTGTGTACGAACGTCATTACAGGCGCTAATGGGAGTGGAACCGCCATCATCCCCGGACGTAATGCAAGTTGCGTAACGAAGCCATCAGTTGGCGCAGTTACAACCGTTTGCTCTAGGTTGAATTGCGCTTGAACCAGTTCAGCTTCAACGCGGGCAACCGTAGTGTTTTCGCCATTAATTTGCGATTCATAAGCAAGACGAGCTGATTCTTGACTAGCCTGAGCTGCTTCAAAAGAAGCTTGGGCGCCCTTGTATGCTTGATTAGTCGTATCAACTTGTTGAGCGGTAAATGCACCACGTTTAAAGCCTTTCTCGTATCGCTCGTACTCTCGTTTGGCTTTATCGCGAGCCGCTTCTGCTTTAGTGGTATTTGATACTGCTTCTTTGTAAACAGACTCTAACTGCAGCACTTGTTGTTCAGCTTCTGCCACGGCCGCTTCTTTACGAACAACTTCTGCTTCAAAAGGAGTTGGGTCAATCTTAAATAGAGTATCCCCTTTTCTCAGTGGCTGGTTGGCAACAACATCGACTTCAATAACCTTTCCGCGAACACCAGAAACGATTGGAGTAGTGCTATAAGCTTGGCCACCAATAGCAGTAAATGGATGGTTATAGTTCATCAAAAGAATCAGTGTGCCAATGAGTATCACGCCACCTAAGACTGCTGTCGGTACTGACCACTTGTTTAGCGGAATTTTAAAGACTTTAAAAATGGCAATACAAATCGCGGTGTAAGTCAGAATAAGTAACAAATCCATTATTTTTGCTCCTCTTCTTGAGTAGTCTCTTTAGCCGTAGGAGCTTGGTTTTGACTTAGTTTTGCAATTTCAGTTTTTAGCATAGCCACTTGTTGGGTTAACTCGTCAACACGTACATGAATATCATGCGTTTCTTCTTGAAGTTTGTGGAAGCCCCAACCACGATCTTCGCGCCATAATGTTGCCCAAATCCATAAGAATGGCCACAAAACATGCAAAGTAAAAAGGCTGACCCAACCTGCCACGTGAATGGCATCTTGATGTGGATGGTTGCGTTCTTTAGCAATTTCGTACGGAATGTCATGAATGACGATGATGCCGTAAAAAATCACTAAACACACAAATACCAACATACCTAGGGCAAAATAATCTAAAAACATAGAATGGTCCTATATAAATTGAATACTTATCGTCTTGATTTACAAAAGCTTTCCCCAAGTAAAATCATCGCCGATTGGATATGTATATGCGGTGACAAATTCACTCTGAGCCACTAGATATAAAAATCGTGGGTCAGTACTTTTGTGTTGCTTAAAGCGTAGTACGTTTTTCTTTGATATCGCTGTCTATTCTACTTGGACGCGAGAACATTTGTAACAGTATCCTCTGATAAATCAAAGGATTATTCTGAACACACTTGGTTTCGACCGTTTGCTTTGGCTCGATAGAGTGCTTTGTCGGCACGATAGAAGGTTCTCTGCGTGTTTTCGCCTTCCTTGTTCAAAGTAATCCCAATACTGACGGTTAAGCCTCGTTCACCAAGAATTTCTTGCCACTGGAACTTAAAGATTCGTTCGCGGAACTCTTCCGCAGCCGCTTGTGCTTGCTCTAAAGTCTGGTTTTCAAGGATGACTAAGAACTCTTCTCCGCCATAGCGTACACAAGACGCTTGTGGGTAGTTGAAGTGTTCTGCCAGTTCACTTGAAACATTAACAATAGCTTTGTCTCCAACTAGGTGACTTAGTTCATCGTTGATCGACTTAAAGTGGTCAATATCAACCACTAAGAAAGCAAACGGTGTTTCATTGTGGAGGAGATCTTTAAGTTTGCCATCTAGCCAGCGGCGGTTGTGAAGTTTGGTGAGAGGATCGGTGAACACGTCCTGCTGCAGACGAGCTACCGCATTCTTGTGGTGCTCAGTGGTTTCTTTCAGCTCTTGGTTCTCAAGCTCAGATACGATGAGTTTCAGTTGCAGTTCAAATCGAGATAACCGGCGTAATTGAGTTGCTCCAAGTTCAGCGATTGGGATTCGCTGAATGAGATCGGATTCAATCATGAAGGCTTCGCGTTCGTAACGCAGCGCTTCCTTATACAGTCCTTGGTGTTCAAATATGCGACTAATGGTTTGATATAACCCTTTTTCTAGTACAGGTGATGGAAAACGTTTTAGACGTTTCTCAGTTCCAAATAACAGCATGTTTGAAATGTCAGACTTTCCGAGTTCTATGAGGCATTTCGCTCGTTCGACACGAACCATATTAGCAAGCCAGTAAGAATGCATATTACCCGGTGAAAATTGGACAGTTGATAAAGTGCGGAGTGCTTGTTCGATATTGCCTTGGTGACGATATATTTTGGCTTCGTACAGAATGGTTTGACCCGCAAGAATTTTGTCACTAACAAGAATGCTGAGCTCTTCACACTCTTTAACCAGTTCGTCGGCTTCATCAAAACGCCCAAGGTTTACATAACAAGCGAGCATATAAAGTTTGTATCGTAATCTTAATGCGCGGCTGTTGATGGCATGATCGAGGCTGTCTATTTTGAGGTAGTAACTCATCGCTCGGCGATGATCACCATAGGCGTCGCACAAGTTGCCCATTCCGAGTATGGCAAGCACGTAATGATCAATGTAACGATATTCCACCGCCAATCCTGAAGAGGAAATGTGTTCTTGAAGGGCTTCTACGTAATCGCCATTTTCAATCAGTAGTTCAGCAAGACTGTTTTTAACGGTCAGGATGAGCTCAGCATGTTCGGAATCCAACAAGTTTAGTGCGGATCTAAGCTCATTAATGCTGTTCTGTAACTGTCGCATTTCCGCATGGAACTCAGCGCTAACGATAAAACAGATAGCTTTTTCTTCATTTGTGGTAGCAATGCTTTTACGCACTTTACTCCAAAAAATAACCGCTTCTTCACCACTGACTGAGGTGGCGTCTAAACCTGCTTCTTGAACTTTATTGAGTAACGCTTCCATTCATTATTTCTCCAAGTTCAGGTCTTCAAGTAGTTCAAGCGTGAAAGGGAAGCTGACGATAGTATGAAGAGTCGCTTGTGGAAGCGTTCCTAGGAGCTTTTTACGCTCCCATGGATAAATCTCGATCATTTGTTCCAGTACACTAAATATATGCTGAGCCGATTCTCCTCTCTCACACACGAGCAACCCCAAATAATGGGCACTCAAACGTGATAGCAGATCTTTAGATCCACACAATGAGTGAACCAGCTCGGTGCAGGCGTCCAAAAAAAGAGGATTTGCATGATAAATAGAAACCACGGAGTGGGAGGAGTTCATTAGGTCAACTTTATGTAGGACCATTTGTTCCCACCAGTAGTTCTCAGGTACTACATTGGATAGATGTTTTTCTGGATGATAGTCGTGCTGATTACGAATTCGGTTCAGAAGCTTTCTTGCTCGTTGATCGAGCTGGCGTTTTGATGTGCGAGCTTTATCTGAGCCAAGTCTCATCGTTTGCTCATGCAGCATTTGCAGTGAGTATTTACGATACTTTTTAAACGCTTCGAGTGCTGTGTGGTCATCGCCACTCTCTTCAGCAACGAGAGATTGTTGATAGCAAATTTGTGATAATAATTCGCCGTTATCAAAACCACGCGCTGTTTCTTCTGCAGAAATGAGCAATTGTGCCGCCTGACCAAGGTTTTTCCTCAATAACTCAATTCTTGCTCGGCTAATGTATGAGTGAGCCTTCATCCAAGAGAGGTTATGCGCCACAGCTAGTTTATGAGCCTTTTGAGTTGCTTGCTGCGCGTCTTCAATGCGCTCTAGACCTAATAGTGCCAAGCCTCGGAAATCCCACACTTCGGCCTGCCATGTTTGATCAGGATGGCCGATAAGCGCCTCGTCTGCACCATCAAGCACAGTGAGCATATCGACGTATTGCTGCAACAAATACAGATCCCAAGCCCATAATATACGAGCTTTGCCTTCTAGCCATGAGATATCCATATTGTGTGCGACTTTGGCTGCAAGTTGGTGGGTTGAACAAGCTTGCTCATATTGTTTTGTTATGCGCCAGATATTGCCGAGACCGATGAGGCTTTCAATTAGGACTTCATTTTCGTCAACTAAGGCAGACTGCTCTAAAGCATTAATCCAAAATTGTTGGGCCGTATAGTATTTGGCCTGCCCCCAAAATTGTAGCGCATGAACATGGAGTATTTCAGGTAGGAACTCATCTGTATCTAGGCTGTTTTGATACTGATGTGCCTCTTTAATGTATTTTAAACCTCGGCGATAATCCATTTCGCACCAAGCACAACGCGACATAATGATGAGCGCGTGAATAATGCCATCGTGAAAAAGGGATTGTTTAGCTTGGACAAGAGCCTTTTCTGCTACTGCCAATACATCTGCGGGCTCAGACTCTATTCGGAGCCTAAGCTGTTTGAGTTCTGATAATAAAAGGTACTGGCTTTGATCCAAATCCATTACTTCCTGGCTGTTCGACACACATGACATCTTGAGATGTGTTGCCACCTGCCTTTATATGCTTCGTTTGAGTATCGATGTCATTTAGCACTAATTACACGGCAAATCGGAAATGTTTATTATTTTGCTCGTGTATAAATTTGTGTTTCCTCACACTCCAATGCTAAATGCTCAGGACAAAAGCTCTTTTAACGTCAAAGGCTTCTGAGTTAATCCTAGGTTTTGTGCCGCAGTATTTCCATACTTATCTTGATAGCATAGATTATGCCAAGCTCGGTACATGTCGAGTAGTGGCTGTAAGCCACCGGGACGCAATTTGCGTCTAGGTTCATTGATGAAGGATTCAAATAGTAACTGAAAACGTTGCTGATAATATTCAGTTTGTTTTATCGATGCCTTTTGTAACCAAGCTTCAGGTTCAGAATTGACTCCTGCCAAATAACAGATTCCTTTAGAGCCGTTTTCTTGGTGGGCAATTGCCCATCTGTCTCTCCACCAACCCATAAGCACAATGTCAACCTTGCTAAAAGATTGGGTGTCTTGCCAGCTAGCATCTTCTTCAACATACATTAAGTCAATGTTTTTACGTCTGATTCTCGATAAACACACACTTAAAGCCGCCGAGCGCAGAATCGGATCCTGAGGCATAAAGATAGAGACATGCTTATCAATGTCGCACATATCCAACACGTGTAGATAGTGAGCATACGACGTGTATGGCGGACGAATCAAGGCACCTTTAGAAGGGTAGTTAAAGGTGGATAAATTCCCCATTGGGTCTTCAACGTTACCGCGAGCAAGAATGGTCTGATATTGCTGATCAATTCTTTCTCTTAATATGGGGGAAGGTGGTGGTTGAGGTACGTTCGCTTCTGAAGAATGTTCTCTTGAAACGAATCTCGCCGGAAATTCATAAGGGTTGTGATCAACAGAACCTACAGGCTCTTCTTTGGTTGAGTAGTTAACATGCTGACAGAGGATATAGCCGGTGTTTGCATCACCAGTGGCAATCCAAAGCACACCATTGCTGCTTTTAGGTTGCAACGGCATGTAGTGCGAAGAGAATTGGAAACTTTTCGCATGGTTTACCCAACGAGCGTCAATCATCGCCAACTTTCTACGACAGCGACTCGCAATGTGGTCGATGTGGTCATAAAAGGTTTTGGGATTGATATTGAGTTTGCGACAAATTTCTCGTACCGAATAACCCATGAAAAGTAATCCGAATAAGGTTTCTTGGAATAATAATTTCTTATTAGATCCAGACCATTTATCGACAAAGGTAGAGTGACAAGATTTGCAGCGATAACGTTGACGATCGCCGCTATAGCCAAAGGCATGATAAAGATGTTTGTGAATATGGACGGAAAGCCCAGCGTTTTCACATTCGAGATTACGACAAGCCGGTAAGCCGTCGCTATGAAGTTGACGTAAACGAACCAGTTCGTTTAAGACTTCTTTATTGTTAAGTAAGGGGGGGAAAGCACCGCACTCACGACAAACCATCGTTGGACGCTTAGGATTTGCACGTTGCAAAACATACCGTTCTGCATCGCTCAAACCAAAGTTGTCACACGCCAATGTTTTACAAAAGTTGAGCTGCAAGCCATCAGCGTCCGCAGGTAATTGGTCGGTCGACACGATCTCCCCCTCGGGAATATTGGGGGTTACCAAGCGCGCTACTCGGCAACCTTTTGATAAATGTGAAATTACATCTTGATAGCAGTTTCAAGTGCCACTTGCATCATTTCGTGGAAAGATTTTTGACGGTCTTCAGCGCTGAGTTTCTCGCCGCGTAGGATATGGTCAGAAACCGTTAGGATGGTCAGTGCACGAGCGCCTAAATCGGCAGCCACACCGTAGATACCCGCAGCTTCCATATCCACACCTAGGATGCCAAGTTTTTTCATTTTTTCGAAGATTTCTGGCTCTGGAGTGTAGAACAGGTCAGCAGAGAAAATGTTACCTACTTTTACATCTACTTTTTGCGCACGAGCCTGAGCTACCGCTGTTTCTAGTAGATCGAAGTCAGCGATAGCTGCGAAGTCGTGGTTGCTAAAACGAATGCGGTTAACTTTAGAGTCCGTTGATGCGCCCATACCGATAACAACGTCCATCAGTTTTACGTCGTCACGTACTGCACCACAGCTACCTACACGAATGACGTTTTTCACACCATATTCAGCAATCAGTTCGTGAACGTAGATACAGCATGAAGGGATACCCATGCCGTGACCCATTACAGAAACTTTTTTGCCTTTGTATGTACCTGTGTAACCGAACATATTACGTACGTCACACACTTGCTTCACGTCTTCAAGGTAAGTATCTGCGATGAATTTTGCACGAAGCGGGTCACCAGGCATCAGAACTGTTTCAGCGAAATCATCAGGTTGCGCGTTAATGTGTGGGGTTGCCATCATTGTTCTCCAAAAATGTTCAGTCAATTAAACAGCATTGCATATCAAATTACTATTTCTGTTGACTTAGGATTTGTCTGTTGAGGCAATACTAATGAGTAATAATAAGGTTTCTTGAGATTTTTGTCACAAAAAAGGCGATCGGATTACTTAGGTGGATATTTAATAACGATTTATGTTGAAAGTGATAAAGCAATCGATTTGGGAAAATGTTGGCATAATTTGTACGAAATTTAAAATTGTATAACTAGTCTTGGATATGCTATAAATTATACAAAGTTTATTTTTGTATAATATTAATTATTGGTCTGGGAGTTGAGGGGGGCTAATATGGCTCAGTCACCTATCTTATTGGGCATTAGTGCATGTGTTCTGGGACAAAAAGTGCGTTTTGATTCTGGACATAAAGCCAGTCAGTTTGTGATTAAAGAACTTTTGCCATACTTTGAGTTTGTTCCAGTCTGCCCTGAAGTTGGAATGGGATTACCCGTACCACGACCACCAATTCGCTTAGTTTCAAATGAAGAGCGTATAGCTCTGGTTGAAACAAAGGATCCTTCAAAAGATCACACCGCAGGCTTGTTACAGTATTCAGAGCAAAAAATAGATCAGCTCATGCAGCAGCCGTTGTGTGGTTATATTGTTTGTGCCAAGTCTCCTTCTTGTGGCATGGAAAAAGTTAAGGTCTACAAATCCCACGAAGCTGAGAAAAGTGGTATTGGCCTTTACACTCAGAAGTTAATGGAAAAAATGCCATGGCTTCCTATTGAGGAAGATGGAAGGCTCAATGACGCTGTTTTGAAAGAAAACTTTATTACTCGCGTCTATTGCTTGCATGATTTTTACCAGACTCTTGGTCAGGAAGCGACCGCAGGTAAAGTTGTGGCCTTTCATTCCCGTTACAAACTCACTTTGATGGCGCACCACCCACTTTCTTATCGAGAACTGGGAAGACTAGTGGCCAATGTGACAAACTACACCACTGATGAGTTTATAGAACTTTACCGGTTGGGGCTTATGCAAGCTTTGAAAATAAGGGCGAGCAGAAAAAATCACACCAATGTGTTGATGCACCTTCAAGGCTATTTTAAGCGTTCGCTCGATAAGTCTCAGAAAAAAGAGCTGACAGAAATTATTCATGATTATAGAAAGGGCATTTTGCCACTTTTGGCGCCGATAACCATTATCAAACATTATTTGTCCTTGTATCCAGATGCGTACCTCATCCAACAACGTTATCTGGATCCCTATCCACAGGAGTTGAAGTTACGCTATGGCTTATGAACAAAAGCTATACGCTATTCGTGAAGTAGCAGAATTAACCGGAGTTAAGCCCGTCACATTGCGTGCTTGGCAGCGACGTTACAACCTGGTTCAGCCGCAAAGAACCGAAAAAGGTCACCGTCTGTTTAATCAAGAAAACATCGACAGCATTAAAGAAATTCAGGGCTGGTTAGCTAAAGGCGTTTCCATTGGTAAAGTGAGTGAGCTGCTCAAAGGCGGTGTTGCTTCAGATGAATTCCAGGAAGATGCGCGTTTACAACTTGAAGAGTGTGAACAGCTGCTGACTGCTCTGTCACAGCTTAATCGTGGTAAGTCTGAAAATCTGATTGCTACCGTAATGAAAGAATATCCGCTGGATATTGTTGAAACTCAATTTGTATTTCCAGTGATTGATGCCTTAGAGCGAGTGAAAGGACCTTGGCGATCATTACAAAAAGGACTGTTTCAATCTCTGATGATCAATAAGCTTTCATCCATACTCGAAGCAGAGAATAAAGCTGCTCACAAAGGTAAGTGCCTCTGTGTTAGTTATGACCCTGTAGGCAGTTTGCTTGCTTGGTTATGGGCTGTGACTTGGTCAGAAAAGGGATACAACGTGACTTTCCTAGACGGGGTAGATGATGTTTCTGGTCTTGTTGGGCATGAAGCAATTGATGCCTACAGCACATTAGCTTTGTTCTCTCACAAGTCACTTCCTGACTCTCAGATGAATGCGATTAGTAAACTACGAAATCATTTTAACGATCAATGCTATTTATCTGATGTTCTCAATACGTTAAGCGGATTGAGCTCGTGAAGCTGGTTTGGTTGCGCCGAGATTTAAGATCGGTTGATAACACGGCTCTTAACAATGCGATTGCAAGCGGAGAACCCGTTACTGCAGTTTTCATTGCAACACCAGAGCAGTGGCAACAGCATCATATGGCACCTCGTCAGGCTGATCTGATCTATCGCCGCCTTGATGAACTTCAAAAGGAGCTTCAGGCTCTAAACATACCTCTGCTTTATTCTGAAGTTTCCGACTTTGCGCATTCTGCACAGCGAATTTCCGAGATAGCGAAGCTGTTCAGTGCAAGTGAAGTGTTGGTTAATCAAGAATATGAAGTGAATGAGCAGAAACGAGATAAGCTGGCTCAAATCGCTTTGGCTGAGCAAGGTATTGATTGGTTATCTCTACACGACAAATGCATTGTTCCCGCGGGCAGTTTGCTGAATAAACAAGGTCAATACTTCAAGGTATTTACACCGTTTAAGAAAGCTTGGCTTTCTGCAGCAAGTATTCCAAGAATCCAACCAACTCAAAGTGCGCCGGAGATGGTGTTGCCAGATGAAGTACAGGGGCTTCTCTGGAGCAAAGAACAACCATTTAGCTATCCAAGAGAAGACAGCTCTCAGTGGGCTGCGGATTTTGAAACGATTCGAGCTCAGTTAAGAACCTTTTGCCAAGAGCGCGTAGATGATTATCAGCAGCGTCGAGATTTTCCTGCTACAGACTGTACTAGCAGTTTGTCTCCCTATTTGGCGATAGGTGCGCTATCTGCCAGACAATGTATGGCAAGGCTTTATGCAGAGTCTAATTCGGGGAACTTATCTCAAGGAGCTCAAACTTGGCTTAGCGAACTGATCTGGCGTGAGTTCTACCAGCATTTACTGACTTTTGAACCTAAGCTATGCAAAGGTAGGGACTTCCTCAATTGGGGACGTTATGTCATTTGGTGGCAAGATAATGAAAAGTTTGAGCGTTGGTGTCGTGGCGAAACGGGCTACCCCATTGTCGACGCTGCAATGAAACAGCTCAACCAAACTGGCTGGATGCACAACCGTTTAAGAATGATAGTCGCAAGCTTTCTGACCAAAGATCTGCATATCGACTGGCGTTGGGGTGAGCGCTATTTCATGAGCAAACTGATTGACGGCGATTACGCAGCAAACAACGGAGGATGGCAGTGGTGTGCGTCCACTGGGTGTGATGGTCAGCCTTATTTCCGTATCTTCAACCCGATCACTCAAGGTCAGAAGTTTGATGGTAAAGGGGCATTTGTTCGCCACTGGATACCTGAATTGCGTTCAGTGCCTGAGAAGTACGTTCACGCACCTTGGTTATGGGCGGGTGTAAACTTGGTGTTATATCCTGCACGAATCGTTGATCATAAAGCAGAAAGAGAAGTAACCTTAGACATGTATAAGCAAGCAAGGGATAAAGAGATACATGTTGCGTAAGTTATTGGTCATTGGGTGTATATTGGCCTCCAGTGTTATGACAAAAGTTTTTGCAGCCACTTATGATTTTCCAATGGAAGGAAGCAGCATGGTGGGAAATGCTCAATACCATGTTGTTGAAAAAGGCGAAACGCTAGCGCAAATTGCTAAACAATATGATATCGGTTTTCTAGGGCTGATGGCTGCCAATAAAGGTGTTGATCCTTTCCTCCCGCAAGAAGGTTATGTGCTTACCATTCCGTCACAAATCATCTTACCTATGGTGCCTTATGAAGGCATCGTGGTGAACCTTGCAGAATTGCGTCTCTACTACTTCAAGCCAGAAGAGAGAAAAGTACACATATTTCCAGTAGGTATTGGTCGAATTGGGCGTGATACGCCTGAAATGGAAACCAAGATCAGTCAGAAGCGACCAAACCCGACTTGGACTCCACCTGAGTCAATTCGTAAGGAATATCGACAAAAAGGCATTGAGTTACCAGAAGTTGTCCCATCGGGTCCTGAAAACCCATTAGGTGAATACGCACTTCGTCTAGCATTTGGTAATGGAGATTATCTGATCCACGGTACTAATAAAGATTTTGGTATTGGTTTACGTGTGAGTTCTGGCTGCATCCGTATGGAGCCGAAAGATATTGAATGGTTGTTTCATCAAGTAGAAAAAGGCGAAAAAGTACGGATTATTGATGAACCTGTTAAGGTCGCGTTAGAACCTGATAGAAGTGTATTTGTTGAAGCGCATGAACCATTAACGCGCAGTAACGGCAGTAAAAAAGAGCTCGCTTTGCCAGTGGAACTAAAATGGTGGCTCGAAGAATTTGATAAATCTGAAGTGAAAGCAAAAGCAGTCATACTGGCGCAGAATGGGGTACCGTTAGAAGTTGTTGCTCCCGAATCTAAGTGAATGAACAAAACTAGGCACAGATTTAAATATTCATTACTCGCTATTTAGTGTTTGGAAAACCAACACTTAGCAGATAATTATTCCTACCAGCACCTTATTACTTGGCTATGCTTAACGTATAAACAGCAAAGTGAAAGGTAATCATGGCGTTAAAAGGGACAATTTCGGAATGGTATCTAGATCGAGGCTATGGCTATATCATTCCCGATTCAGGGGCATTAAGAATCAAATTTTTGGTCTCTGACGTTAAAAATTCAGTAAATTTGGGTGAAATAAAACAGTCTGTTCGCTTCGTTATTACACAAGATGAGAATGGCAACCGAAGAGCAACTCATGTAGAAGGAACACGAGCATTTCCTTGGTCCACGCTCATCGTGGTTTGGTTTGCTGCAACTTTAGGTGGCTGTGTCTACTTTTGGAAGTACCCTTTGTTTATTGTTTACTACTATCTAGTTGCGACTGCGATTGTGTTTGTTGTTTATCTGTTTGATAAGCGTAATGAGAAACGTACCAATCCGGTGACAAGCAAATCCGCACTGTTATTTCTCTCTCTTTTAGGCGGATGGCCGGGTGCAGTTATCGGGCAGTACTCGTTTAATCTACATCCCAAATCTTTTATTTTTCAGCTATTGTTTTTCATTGTGATGGCTTTGCATGTCATTTTTCTGGTGTGGACCCTTACTCCAGAAGGCGGTGTTTATCTTCGCCAATGGTTGACGGCAATTTCCCTGCACTAGACCCTCAATAGAGGAAAATAAACCGTTACTTTTTTACTGTTTTTATCTGCGCAAAAAAGTTTAAGATTCCACTTCCCTTCATCAAATACATAGGCAGTAAATAATGACAGAAATAGAAAAGATGATGAATGGTCTCGATTTTGATGGATTTGACTCGGAGATCGTTGAGCTTCGCAGAACAGCAGCGCAGCTTAAACTGGACATTAATCAGTGTATTGATGAAGAACAGCGTCAGGCTTTGCTGGTGAAGCTGTTTGGCAAAATTGGCCGAAGTCTTGTTCAGCCACCTTTTCACTGCGAATTTGGTAAAACAATTACTATTGGTGAAGAAACCTTCATCAATATGAATGTCGTCATGTTGGACAATGCACCCATTACTATTGGTAATAACGTGTTGATTGGTCCAAACGCCCAGTTCTATACACCGACTCATCCTTTGGATTATAAAGCAAGAAGACGATGGGAAACGGTTTGCAAACCTATTGTGGTTGAAGATGATGTTTGGGTTGGTGGCAATGTGGTTATCAACCAAGGTGTGACCATTGGTGCGCGCTCAGTGATTGCTGCAAACTCTGTTGTCAATGAAGACGTGCCAGCAGACACCTTAGTTGGAGGTACTCCTGCCCGAATTATTCGCAAGTTGAATGTTGACTAACTGGTTGATTTATATTTGCTATTAATCTAGGGCTTACGATTGCTTGAATTGACATAATAATTGTTATCTTCTCTCCCGTTAGTATTTGAATTACAGTGCAGGCTTCTGTTGTATTTGGAGAAAGGCTTTGTCTCGTCATAAACATACTCTGTTTGGTATCGCTGCAATTCTGTTGTGGGCATGTTTAATGGGGTTAACTCGCACTGTCGCTGAGCAATTTGGTCCAATTGGTGGCGCAGCGCTTATCTATACGGCGGCCTCCGTGTTTTTAATGCTGGTTTTGGGTATACCAAAGCTTAAAAACTTCTCACTCAAGTATCTTGTGATTGGTGGGGGGCTATTCGTCAGTTATGAGATTTGTTTCGCGCTCGCGCTTGGCATGGCAAATGATCGACATCAAGCGTTGCAAATGGCTGTAGTGAACTATTTGTGGCCTGCATTAACGGTATTACTCGCAGTACTGACGAGTCGAAAAAACGTTAATGTCTTTGTTTATCCAAGTGTCGCTTTAGCATTTGTCGGCGTAGCTTGGACTATCACAGGGGATCAAGGCCTTTCCGTTTCGACAATCGCGGCGAATGTAGCAACAAACCCTGTGACCTATTCGATGGCTTTTATCGGCGCAATTATTTGGGCGGTTTACTGCAATGTAACCAAGACTTTAGCCAATGGACAAAACGCGATTACGGTGTTTTTTATTATGACCGCAATATCCCTTTGGCTGAAATATGCGCTAAGTGATGAAGGTATTTTGCAGTTTACAGTGCCATCAACATTGTATTTGGTGCTAACTGGCATTGTGATGGGCAGTGGCTATGCACTATGGAACGTGGCGATTCTGCGTGGAAATATGATGCTACTTGCTACTTTGTCTTACTTTACCCCTATATTCTCTACTTTGTTTTCCTCAACCATATTAGGCGTCGTTCTAGGGACATCTTTCTGGCAGGGTGTTGTGATGGTGACTATTGGCTCTTTGCTCTGTTGGTGGGTTACCCGTAGTAAAAATAAATCCGCGTCAAGTGTGGTGACCGTTGGCCATAAAAAGCTGAGTAGTGGAAAAGAAGCTTAGTTTGACGGGAAATTAGCGTTGATAAAAAGAACCCTCACTATCGGCGAGGGTTCTTTTTAAGTTCTATTCTAGGTAGCGATGTTTACACTTAACTGAAGATTAAACGGCAGTTTCGATAACTTCTTATGTAATGTACGACGTGTATGTTCAATATCCTGTACGGCAATCACGTTATCTTCCGCTTTGATATCCACGTCAACCCATAATTCGCGACCAATCTTAGTTACCGCAGCAAGTTCCACCCACTGTTCAGATTCTTCACCTGCAGCGATAACACCTTGGTCTACTGTGTTACAAATGTCTTCACTTGGTGCCATCATGAAAATCTCACGTAATGACGATTTCAACATTTCGAATGGCACTTTCAAGAAGTAGAAAGACATTGCCAACATCATTACAGGGTCAGTATAAATTGCATATTCAGCCAGTGGTGATAGTGTCAGTAACCATGCTGAGATGAATCCAACGGTAACGACCACACTTAGCAAAGTATCCATTTTCCACTGTTTGACTTCAGCATCGATTAAGTCAGAAGACGTTCGTTTGTTCAACTTGGTCATGTAGAACCATGCGATACCACAACCAATCACGTTTACAATACCGAATAGCGTAGCAATTGAAACGTCAACTTCACGACCACCAGTAAACATCGCGACAACGGCGTTGTACAACGAAGAACATACAAGTGCTAAAATTACAGCACCTTTGATGGCGATCACTGCTGGTTCCAGGGCCGCACGACCGAACTGGAATTCATCATCTGACGGTTTCTGGATGTATCGAGAAGCCATTAGCGACAAAATAGTTAACAGTAAACTGACTAGTGAATACATGCCGTCAAATAGGATAACGAGTGAACTAACCAATAAGCCAACAATTAAACCACCCATAGCAAAGCCAGAAGAAATAAGGGCTGAAAGCGTTAGAATACGTTTTTCGTTGAAGTTTGTTTTAGCACACATTTAGGAAATACCAGTTGAAAATCTGCTGATATTTTGGCTTTTAAATAGGCATTTACAATGGCTATTTGATTTATAGCTAGTGTAAAAAATAACCTTTTAAATTTTAATAATATTAATCATATAGTTATTTAATTCTTCTGGTGTCATAAATGTTGACACTGACTGATTTAGTTACATAGCGACTAGAAATCAAACAGATAATCACTGATTTTATCGGCTAGCCAGACCATCGCTGGGTTTTCGGCAATACCAGAGGTAGTAAACATACAGTAGTCTTCTTGGGTCAATCCATAGGTGTGTTTGATAACAGATAGACGTTGCTCACGGAGATAATGGCGAATAAGTGGTTCCGGCAGTACGCCCCAAGCGTTTTCAGTCAAAATAGTATTGAGAATGTATTCGAAGCTAGAGAAGCCAATATAGCGACGAGAGAATGGCTCAAGGCTAGGGTTATCTTTCTCATTCAGATAGACCATTACGGCCTGCATCGATTTACGAAGCTCTTCATCAGCCACACGTTTGAGTTTAGCGAGAGGATGTGTCGCTTTGCACACGGACATCATTCGAATTTTACCCAGAGGTTGATAGGTGATGCGAGGATCATCTAAGCGCTCGTAGTCAACGCCAAAAGCAAAGTCGACCTGCTGAGTAGCGACCATGTTAGCCAAGTCACCGCTGGAAGCGAGAAAGAGGTTGAAAGAAGTGTTCGGGAATAAGTTATTCAATTTATGAGCAAGGTCTTGCCAAAGTGAATCTGGTAAAGAGTCATCACGTGCTATCCACATTTCAGCAGCGAATTCACTTGAAACTTGGGAGCATGTGCGCCGAATACGTGTGGCTGTGATAAGTATACTCTCACAGTCTTTATAAATTGCTTTCCCAGCTTCCGAAAGCGTGACGTTGTTGCCTGAGCGTTGGAATAACTCAACACCAAGTTCTTTTTCGAACGCTTTAAGGGCCATGCTTAATTTTGTTCGATTGCACTCTAACTGTCGCGCAGCCTCTGAGACAGATCCTGTATCAGCGATGGTACAAAAAGCTTCAATTTGCGACAAATTCATAATGTGCTCAAACGGATGAAAGTTAAGGAATCATATACAAAAACGATCAAGCTGCCTATCAACAGCTCATGGAATTCTATGTCACTGATGTTTCCGCTACTTTTTGTTTTATTGAGGCAAAAATAGTTGTGCAAAACAAGAATTGCGGAAGAATGTCAATTTCTTCAATAAGATTGCACTCTAACGCTAGGAACTACACCTCATTTTGGTTTAATCTTGACGTAATTGCCGAATACACGAAGTAACACGGAGGCCATGATGGCACATGATTGGGACGAATACGCAGCTAACTGGGAAAAAGACGAATCGACAACCGTTTTTGCACAAAACGTATTCCAACAACTTCAACAACTTACAAGCGTAGAAGGGATGCATGTACTTGATTTCGGTTGTGGTACAGGTTTGCTAACTCAACGGATTTCTCCACTGGCAAAAGATATCGTCGCTTTAGATGGCTCCGAAGCTATGATTGAAGAACTTGATAAAAAAGAGTTAAAAAATGTTGAGCCTGTCGTCGACCACTTAACTCGTGGTTTGGTTGCCCAGCATCCAGCGTTTCGCAAACAATTCGATTTAGTTGTTGCATCTTCAGTATGCGGTTTTGTGTCAGATTTTCAGGAAGTTGCGATCATTATTCATTCTCTGCTAGAAGAAAATGGTTTATTTGTTCATTGGGATTGGCTAGTGGATGATTCGGATCCTGAATATGGTTTAAGCCAAGTAGACATTGAAAGAACACTCGACAAAGCTGGCTTTACTGATATTGAAACGCGAATTGCTTTTGAGTTGAACACGCCGCAAGGATTAAAACCTGTCATCATGGGATTAGGGCGTAAGTAATTTTAGCAAGTTCTTCTGAATCATTTAGAAAAATCGTAGTGCATCGTCACTGCGTTTTTTTTGTTGAAAAATCAATTCAGTGGAACTATTTACTTAATTTTTTCATGTGATGCTTGTTCCAAAAGTGATCACTGAGAGATCTCATAATTAATTTCTGATCAGCTACTTACATCTTTTCCAGCAAGTTGCTGCGATAATAATGTATATGATTAAGCGAAATGAATTCAGCCATAGTGACGTATTGTTTAATAATGAGCTTTATTCAACATTATAGATACGGTATTTGATGTTTGAAAAAAGTGAACAAAATCTACAAATAATTGGGATTCTGCCGCTAAAGATGTACAGAGTCTTATTGGAATAATAGTAATAGAGATCTTATGGATATTATTGGGATGGCCATTGGTGCATTGGGCTTATCATTCATTGTTATCTTTATTTGGATGGTTTCTCTCTCTGTCAGAAAAAAACGGTTGGAAGAAGAAAGAAAAGAGCGTGAGGAAGCTTATCGTCGAGCATTAGAGCGCACGAGAGAAGAAGAACGCCAGGAACGCCTATTTAAAGCTGAATCAGGGCATATTCCGACAATACTCTATATGGCTAAAGAGTCTGAAAGAGGCAACCTACGTGAGGCTCTTTTTTGGTATGAAAAAGCGGCTCTGCTTGACAATATCAACGGCATGCATGGAGTTGTGCGAATTTGTAAAAGAATGCGTGATGACATGATTCTGCGTTCAAAAAGTCAATTTTGGGAAATGTTTATAAAAGGGCTTGAAGGGGATCTACAAGCAAAATTCGAAACAGGTCAATCATTGGTATTTGGACGGGGGACCGAAGTCAATGTAGTTAAAGGTCTCGGCTTAATTCAGGAAGCTGCCGAGCGCAAATACATTGAAGCGATCATTTTTATGGGTGATTGGTGTATTTCTAAAGATAACCTTTCCCCATCGCCAGGTGACTCTACTTACTGGTATTCGAAAGCTGCAAAAAGAAACAGCCTTGACGGTATGATGAAACTTGGAATCAACTACTTAAGAGGTGTTGGGGTTCCGGTAAACTATGAAAAAGGTTGTTATTGGTTAGAGCGTGCATCAGAAAAAGGGCATGCAGAGGCGATGTATCATGCAGCAGAAGCATGGGTAGATAAAGGTTCCAACGGTAACTCGATTGCTTATATCTGGTTGTATCTTTCGGCTCACTTTGGTTATGAACCAGCAAAAATATTGCGTGATAAAGTCGGTAGTAACATGGGTGTTAACTCAGTTGTGGGTTTACAAGCATTAGCAAGGCCACTACAAAAGAAAATCGCAACGGGTAAGGTAAACAAGCATTCAATTATTCGCGCTTTAAACAAATTGTATAAACGCCAAATCCCGGTACCAATGAAAGGTGAAGTGCTGGATGATAGCGAGATTACTGAAAATGCGAGCGAGACATTGCGTGAAGAGTTAGCTGAGATGGATGATTTTGATGAATTTGAGCTGCACTTTCCTGACCAAACTGATGAAGACACAGAGAATAGAAATCAAGAATTATCAGTGAAGCCTGATTTTAGCCATACGGCGATGGATAAACATTCCTAGTAATACGAAAAGGCCCAGCGGTAATCTCTGGGCCTTTTTATTGCCATATCGAAGCTTAGAAGCCTTTAATGTTTTCTGCTTCTAGTTCGTTAAAGTAACGAACGGTTTTCACTTTCAACTCTTGAGTTGCCGGATCATCACATACGATGATTGCTTTTGGATGTAGCTGCAGAGCACTTACTGTCCAAAGATGGTTAACACAACCTTCAACTGCCGCTTCAACAGCAAGCGCTTTGTTGTGACCGATAGCAAGGATAAGAAGCTCTTCTGCATCCAGCAGGGTACCCACACCGATAGTTAGTGCGTATTTTGGTACTTGGCTAACATCTCCACCAAAGAAACGAGAGTTCGCGATACGTGTATCTTCAGTCAGTGTTTTGATGCGAGTGCGTGACGATAGTGACGATGCTGGTTCGTTAAATGCTATGTGACCATCGTTACCTACGCCACCCATGAATAGGTTGATTTTTCCGTAAGACTTGATTTTCTCTTCATAGCGCTTACACACAGCGTCGTGATCTTCAGACATGCCGTCAAGCAAGTTGATGTTTTGCTCTTGGATATCTACATGGTTAAAGAAATTGGTGTACATGAATGTACGGTAAGATTCAGGGTGATCAGCTGGTAGACCTACGTACTCATCCATGTTGAAAGTCACAACATGCTTGAAGCTCACTTCACCTGCGTTGTAAAGCTCAATTAGCGCTTTGTAAGTTTCAAGTGGAGTACTACCTGTTGGTAGACCTAGAACAAACGGACGCTCTGCAGTAGGTTTGAATGCATTGATACGCTTAACAATGTGCGCCGCAGCCCATTTGCCGACCTGTGCTTTGTTGTTCAGTGGGATAAGTCTCATGTTCCGCCCTTAATATTGGTAATTGTCTTCTCGCCTCGATGTGTAAAGTGACATTTGACTGTCTGAAAATGTTGCCATTTCATTGCAACATTGCTTTAAACACTTTGGGTTGTTTTATTAATTTGCATTATAAAATAAGTTTTCAGTATCTGCCATTGTTTTATGTCAAACTTTCGTTGTATGACCCTGTATGTAACCTTGTGAAGCCGAAAAATGTGGATTTAAACCCAATCTAAGCTTTGTTAATGGCTGAGTACGTAAAAGTAGAACGACAAAATTCACATTTAAAATTAAGTGAATTTTTGATTCGTAGCGCATAGCCAATTGGCGAAGAGAATGTTCGTTACCCATAATTAATGTGCAAGGAGAGATTAAGGAGTGAACAAATGAAAAACGAACTTGATCCAACCAAAATCTTACATGCCTACGAGGCAATTATAGAACACGGTACACCGACCGAGCATGGCAAAATCTATGAGGGTGTAGAGGCTTTTTCAGACTACGATGGATACAGTATTTATCTACGTGGAAATGGCGTTGAGCTTAAAGTGGGATTCCACAATACCTACCATCTCGAGTATGATCAAGAGCACTTAAAGGACACCTTTTTAAAGAAAGTTTCTATGCTGGCTAAATAGAGTAGCCAAAAAATAGATAGCGGTGGTCGCTTAGCATAGAAATTTATGTGCTTGAACTTATGGTCGTCACGCTGTGGTGAAATAGGGGGTACCTAAAAGCTTCTGAGCTTTGCGTAGTAAAGCTGTAAGCTCAATATTGAGAACGGTGTTATTGAACAAAAACAAGCATTAAGGCGAGCATATCGCCTTTATACCGACAGCTTCAGCACGAGGGTGTGCTGAAGCTTTCTATTAACCTTCTTCGGTTAAGGTCGGCTCGTCATCAGTATCAGTGTAATCGTCTGATGATGCGTCAAGTTTATTGCGACCATTTAATGTATGGAAGCGTTTACGACCGCGAGCCAAACGCACGTATTTCAACCATGCTTTTTCGATTTTGCTTGATGCTAGATCTGGGTTCTCCAACACTTTTAGAAATTGTTGTTCTTCAGCGTTTTCAGGTTGCAGAGTACCAGCTTCCAAGCCGTTTAGAGTTTCACCATAAAGTGTAAGAATATCCTCTTCTGCAAGAGTGAAATCACCGGATTTCGCGAATCCGCGTGGGAACTTTTTCGTGTCGTAAAAACGTTTTTTACCTGTACGAAATGCAGTCTCAAACATATCAACCTCGTGTAAATATGAGCTGCTACTATGTAGCTTTGGTTCACCGCGAAAGTTAGGCGCAAATTATATAAAAGAAAAACAAAAATTTTTTATCGTCATAATTGTACTTCCTTGTTAATCTTCGACTGTAAATTCAGAGGATTCTATATGGACGTAAAAGTCTTTCGTACTTTTCTTGAGTTGGCTCAGGTACGCCATTTTGGTCGTGCTGCTGAAAACCTATATTTAACTCAAGCGGCTGTAAGTGCACGTATTAAACAACTAGAAAGCTATTTTGACACGCAGCTTTTCACTCGTGATCGTAACAACATTAAGTTGACGTCAGCAGGGGAACGTTTGGTTAGTTATGCAGAGGTGATGGTGACTACTTTGCAGCAGGCTAAATTTGAACTTTCTTTGGAAAATGGTCAAGCATTACAACTGACGATTGGTGGCACACCAAACGTATGGGATGCGTATTTACAAAACTGCTTGAGCGTGGTGACCGATGCGTTTAGTGGTTATGCGTTCATGGCGGAAGTCATGGGGCGTGAGCAATTAAGCCGACAACTGTTAGAGCGTACTCTAGATATGGCGTTTGCCTTTGATCAGATTAAAGCCGAAGAGCTTAATTGCAAGAAAGTGGCAGATCTGGTGCTAGTGCTTGTCTCTACCCAAGATGACACATTAGAGTCGGTATTTCAGAATCGCTATGTTTACGTTGATTGGGGTTCTCGATTTGCCGCAGAGCATGCTGATAGACACCCCAAAGCGCCAGCACCTTTTTTACGCACCTCAACGGCGCGTATTGCCTTAGACTTCATTTTGGAGAAAGGTGGTAGTGCTTATCTGCCAACGTCGATTGTCGAGCCATTTATTGCCTCTGGTGAACTGTATCTTGTACCGGGTGTTGAAGAGTGGCATAGACCGGTATTTCTCAGCTATCGTAAAAATAGCTCGACTATAGAAGCGATAGGGCATGTCGAAGAGCTAGTGAAGAAAATCGACCCTCTTACAGCGTACAGTATTCAGCGTGCCGGTGAAGCGAATTTATAATTAAAAAAACACGAATAAGTCAGGCAAAAAAGTAAAAGGCGAGAATCTGCTCGCCTTTTCGATCTTCCCTTTATTTTAAGATAAAGAAACCAATTATTTTGATTTGCTTAGAATGTTATCCACACTTAGCTTACCTGCACCTGAGATAGCGAGGGAAACAGCTGCTGCAAGAAGCGCAAGACCAAACTCGTAACCACCGTTAGACAGGAACAAACCATTGCTAATGTGTGTGCTTAGGATTGCTACTACCATAGTGAAAGCAAGAACCGCTGCTGCTGGACGAGTTAGTAAACCGATTAGGATGAATAGACCACCGAAGAATTCACCGCTACCTGCTAGGAATGCCATCAGCACGCCTGGTTCTAGACCAATTGATGCCATCCATTGACCAGTGCCTTGAAGACCGTAGCCGCCAAACCAGCCAAAAAGTTTCTGAGAACCGTGCGCCATAAAAATGATACTGATAGGAAGACGCAAAGCGAGTGGAGCAAAACCTACATTTGATGCTAGGAGTTTTTTAAGAGCTGACATATTTAGATTCCTCAAAATTCAAAACTTTCGAATAAGTTTTGATGTTGTCTGTTACTGTTGGAATAAAGTTTAGAAGACGAATGAAGAATTGATAATCTAGATTGGTTGATTTTGTTGTTTGAAAAATTCGAATGAACTTTGGCGTTAAATTAGCATCAGTTTGAGCTTTGGCAATCATTTAGTTCCGAAAATGGCTAGTGTTATCGTGCAAGCAACGTAAACTAAAGTCAATTTCATCGTTTAAGGATAGACCATGGCGATTCAAGCGGAAGCTATACTCACTCATGAGCAGTGTCAAAAAGCACGCCTAAGCCGAGATGCACGTTTTGACGGGCAGTTTTATGTGGCGGTAAAGACAACCGGCATATTCTGTCGTCCTATCTGCCCTGCCAATCTTCCAAAAGAAGAGAATGTCGAATACTTCTTAAACCAAGCTCAAGCACTTCAAGCAGGTTATCGCCCCTGTTTGCGTTGCAGACCAGACAGTGCGCCTAGCTCTTGGGCGTGGAAAGGGGTTGAGACGACGTTTATTCGCGCCCTGTCGATGATTGACAGCGGCCAGTTGCAAAGCCATTCACTCAGCGATCTTGCAAATCGACTTGGTATTTCCGACCGTTATCTACGTCAGCTATTTCAAACTCACCTTGGCATGTCGCCGAAGCAATACGCTCAATATCATCAGCTTATGTTTGCTAAGCAGCTTCTCCACAATAGCCAAATGGCGATCACAGATATTGGTTTTGCCTGTGGATTTAATAGCACACGGCGTTTTAATGACGCTTTTCAGAAGGTGTTACAATTAACGCCTTCTCAAGTGCGCAAAGAGCAAGTTCAAGTGACGGCAAAGAATCAGTTGTCTTTGGCTTACCGAGGGCCTTTTGATTGGTCACATATGCTGGCGTTTTATCGGCTAAGAGCGATTCACGGGCTCGAGACAGTTGATGACAACAGCTATGCTCGATACGTTGGATTAAGCCAAGGCAAAGGTTGGTTTAAAGCCAGTAAGAACTCCAATACTCATTTAGATATTGAGTTTGAGTTAGAGTCGATGGCTGATTTACGCCAGTTGGTGGTTAAACTAAGACGATTGTTCGATTTAGACGTCGATATCGTTGCGGTAGAAAATCAATTGGAACAAGCTGCTCCGGGTTTAGTAAAAACCTCTGGAATTCGTATACCTGGTGTATGGAATGCTTGGGAAGCGGGGGTGAGAGCGATATTAGGACAGCAGGTATCGATTAAAGCGGCGATAGGGCAGCTTAATCTACTGACAGAAACACTCACTCCGCTGAGAGAAGATGTGTCATTTCCTTCGCCTGAGCAGGTGGCAAAGGCAGATCTGTCATTTTTACGTATGCCACAAAGTCGCAAAGATACGTTGAGCCGGTTTGCTCAATATATGCTCGAGCATTTTGATGAAGATGTTGATCAATGGCTTAACTTAAAAGGCGTCGGGCCTTGGACGGTGAACTACGCACGTCTAAGAGGCTTATCAGATAGCGACTGTTTTCTGGACACCGATCTGGTGGTTAAGAAAGCCCTCGTCGGTTACCCACAATTGAATAAACAAAAAGTAGCGCCATGGGGTAGCTATGCGACTTTCCACTGTTGGAACCAATAACATGAATTACTACACTTTTTTCCAGTGCCCATACGGGCAAATGACTCTTCAAGCAAACGATAAAGGATTGCTTGGCGCTTGGTTTGAAACACAAACAACACAGCCCAAAGAGTTGGGTACTTACACTGAAACCCATGAGATTTTGAATCAGACTAAGAGTCAGCTAGAAGAATATTTCTCAGGTCAACGTACCCAGTTTGATATGCCATTAGCCGCAAAGGGGACCGATTTTCAGCAGGCAGTTTGGCAGGCGTTGTGTCGTATCCCTTACGGTGAGACTTGGAGTTATCAACAACTGGCGGATGAAATTGGCAATCCCAAAGCAGTGCGAGCAGTCGGCTTAGCTAACGGGAAAAACCCGATATCCATCATAGTGCCGTGTCACCGAGTGATTGGTAAAAACGGTAAGCTAACGGGGTATGCGGGCGGAGTGGAAACCAAAGAGAAACTATTGCAACTGGAACAAAACAAAGCATAACAATATATGTATTATGTCGTTTGTTATCAGTTGCGACTCAATAAGTTCCACAGTTAAAAGAATATATTGAACGACGCGTGGTTAATCATCAGATGCAACACAATGCTCACCACATAGCCCAATATAATGGCTGGAGCCCATTTTAAATGACCGAAGAAGGTGTATTTGCCGTGGGCGGCGCCCATCAACGCTACACCAGCGGCAGATCCGATCGATAATAAGCTACCGCCAACACCTGCTGTCAGTGTTACTAACAACCAGTTACCTAAAGACATATAAGGTTCCATAGACAACACGGCAAACATCACTGGAATGTTATCGATGATGGAAGATAGGATACCCACAGTGACGTTCGCCCACATTGGATCCCACTGGGTGTAGATGATCTCGGAAATCAGGGTGAGATAGCCTAATAAACTGAGGCCTCCCACGCACATAACAACCCCGTAGAAGAACAGTAGCGTGTCCCATTCTGCATGTGATACTCGGCTAAATACGTCAAAAGGCACCACAGAACCGATTCGTTTGAGAGCTGCTTCATCATTGTTGGCAATAGCCAAAGCGGTTTTCTTCGCAAGGGAACCTGCCAGCGTTTTACGCAAGAAATAGCCGAAGAATTGCAAATAGGCCAAGCCCATCATCATGCCCATTACTGGAGGGAAATGGAACAAGGCGTGGAAGCTAACCGCCGTGACAATAGTAAGAATGAACAGCAGCACGATGCGTCTGGCACCGCGTTTTAGCTCCACATGTTCGTTGACGGTGTCTGGTGTCTCTTTCGGTACAAAGAAAGACATAATCAGCGCTGGAACCATGTAGTTAGATATGGCTGGAATAAACAGGCTCAAGAACTCAGTGAAGTTCACATGCCCAGCTTGCCACACCATCAGTGTCGTAATATCGCCAAAAGGACTGAAAGCACCGCCAGCATTAGCGGCAATGACGATGTTAATACAGGCGATATTTATAAAATGATTGTGTTTACCTCCCACTTTCATTACCACCGCACACATTAAGAGTGCCGTGGTTAAGTTGTCCGCTATGGGGGAAATGAAAAAAGCGAGTAAGCCAGTGATCCAAAACAGGGTTCGATAATTAAACCCTTTACTTACCATCCAAGCCTGCAAGGCATCAAACAGCCTCCGTTCTTCCATGGCACTGATGTAGGTCATGGCGACTAATAGGAACAGCAGTAGCTCTGCGTATTCCAATAAGTTGTATTCAAGTGCTTCACGAGCAATTTCCGTTGCGCCTTGTTGCTGATAGACATAGCCAATCATCGCCCAAATTAAACCAGCTGCCAGCAATACGGGTTTGGACTTTCTGAGTTTTAAGTACTCCTCAAGAGTCACTAAGATATATGCGAAGACGAAGATACATACTGCGGTATAGCCAATGAATGAATGGGTTAGATTTAAACCGTGACTTGTGCTACCAGAAGCGATGCTTGGAGAAGAAAACAAAACAGATAGTATGGCTAATGGCCAACAAGGCAAGTAACGCATTCTTTTCATTATGAATCCTTACACTTTCTCATAGCGTTGTCGAAATGATATGCATCAGTGTAGGAAGGATAATTTGCTCAGAGTGTGAACTTGGTAGGTTCTGGTTGCAGATAAATTTATTTAATCGCTGGAGTGTGAGCTTGGGCAAATATTGAGTGAATTCAGTTAAGTGAAAACGAAATAGCCCATCCGAAGATGGGCTAAAAATAGTGTGAAATTTAATTTCTCAATGTATGGCTTACCACATGCCAAGAATTTTCCACCATGCGCCACCCACGAAGAAGAAGATAGGGATAACGATGAGTGAGAACACGAAACCAATCTTCCACCAGTTTTGCAATGAGTGGTAACCTGCACCAAACAGAATAGGAGCAGGGCCTGAAGAGTAGTGGGTTGTAGACATATAAAGGTTACTGAAAATACCCAGAACAATCGCTGCCAGCATTGGAGGTGCTCCCGCTGAAATAGCAATTGCAAGGAACGCTGAATACATAGCGCTGATGTGTGCCATTGCACTCGCCATTAAATAATGGCTGTAGTAATAAACCAGCAGCAAAATCGCGATAGTGGTTACCCATCCAAAGCCAGACAGAGAGCTGCTTACGTAGTCGCCAAACCACTTAATAAAGCCAAGGCTGTTTAGTTGAGCCGCCATCATAACCAACACTGCAAACCAAGTGATGGTGTGCCACGCTTCTTTTTCGCCAAGCACTGCATCCCAAGTAATGGTGCGAGTAATAAGCAGGAATACTAGACCTAATAGTGCGGTTACGGTTGCGTGTAAACCTAACGTCGGACCAAGTACCCAAAGAGTCACCATGCCAATGAAGGTTAAACCTACCATCCATTCAGCGCGGCTCATTGCGCCCATTTCTACTAAATGTTTCTTCGCTAATGCGCGCATTTCAGGTGTCTTTTTCAACTCTGGTGGAAAAACGTAGTACATCACCAAAGGGATTAAGAATAGGCACAATGCACTTGGAACAATCGCCGCTAATGCCCAACCAGCCCATGTAATTTCTACACCTTGTTCTTTTGCGAAGTTCGCTGCTAGTGGGTTACCCGCCATTGAAGTCAGGAACATGGCACAAGTGATGGCGTTACATTGGAAAATACATTGAACAAGGAAAGCGCCAATTTTGTTTTCGGTTCCTTTTTCAGGATCGGAGTCATAGGCCGCAGCGACAGAGCGGAAAAGAGGAGAAATGATGCCGCCACAACGAGCAGTTGTACTTGGTGTAGCAGGAGCAAAAAGAAGATCTGTCAGAACTAAACCGTAAGCCAAACCAAGCGAATTGTGGCCGAGTTTTGAAATAAACCAGTAGCCGACACGGCGACCAAAGCCAGTGCTGATGAAGCCTCGTGAAATAAAGAATGCTGCCGCAATCATCCAAATTGTTGGGTTAGCAAAACCGCTGAGTGCTGTTTTGATCGGCAATACACCTAAAATGGTACAAGCGACAAGTCCTATTAGGGCCATCGCGCCTAAAGGCAGTGGAGCAAGTATCAGGCTCAGAACGGTTACAACGAAAATAACCATCATTTGCCAAGCGTTATCTGTTAAGCCATCTGGAACGGGGAAGAACCATAAAATGACTCCGAGTAATGCTAATAAAAGCAATCTTGAGTTGGCTGAAGAAATCATAATTACCTCCTAGGTTTTCCTTATATATATCGCTTCAACCGAGACGTTTACTGTGTAAAATCAATTTCTAGTCATTCGTTTTTTGCTTAACTTCCAGTGTGGGTGTTGGTTCTGATTTGCTTTGTAAACGTAGTGAAATTAACGGTTTTAAAATCATAAAATTCATTAAATTCACCGCGGTGAGTTGACTCACGAATCGTCCCTCGACCTAACACGCGAATAGGTTCTGGTTTCCCGTTTCTAATTGGATGTGCACAATGACAGTACGCTTTATCTCAGACACATTTACTAAACATCTCTTCTGGTTGTTGAGCGCAGCGTTACTGTTGGTTGCTGCTGGCTGGTGGGTGTACAGTGCGTATCAGTTGCATGATGTACTGACAAAACAAATTTCTTTGCGGGCTCAGGTTCAATCGCAACAGATAGCAAAGATGCCTAGCTTAATTGCAGCAGTAGAATCTCAAGATATTCCCGCAGTTCATTCGTTGATTAAAACCCTAGAGCAAGTCAGCGACGCGGATTTTATTACGGTAAGTAATAAGCAGGGCATTCGTATGACTCATCCAGTTGAAGAACGCATTGGGCTGCCTGTCACTGGTGGTGATATTGACGATGCGTTGCTTCACGGTAAGTCCTATCTTTCTTATGCCTCTGGCTCACTCGGTCCTTCGGTTCGTTATATCTCGCCCATTGTTAATGGCGATCAGCAGATCATCGGCATGATCAAAGTGGGATATCTGCTCAATACGCTAGAGATGCTAAACAGTAAGCGTTTAGCAGGACTGCTGATGTTCGGGCTATTTATCATTGTTGTGTCTATTGGCGTTGCGGTTCGTTTTTCTACTTATGTGAAAAAGAACATGCAACATATGGAGCCTTGGGAATTAAAACAGACACTAGTGACACAGCAAGGTGTATTGCAAGCGACCCACGAAGGTCTGCTCGCGGTGAACAGCGATGGTCGAATTTACGTTGCTAATGATTCGGCGAGGAAGTTATTGGGTATACACCGCAATATCCTTTCTACACACATTAAAGATTGGGTCGATGACAGCGCAGCTTTCTCATTAAGTGGCGATGACTTCCTAGACAAGCTTGTTCGAATTAATGGTCAAAACTGCGTAATGACGCGTGTGACACTCCCTATGTCGAGAACTGGCGAACAAGGTGCTGTATTTAGTCTGCGTGCTTCAGAAGAGCTACAAGCACTGTCTGAAACATTGAGCCAGGTTGGACAATACATCGAAAGTTTGAGGGTGACTCGACATGAGTATCAGAACCAACTTTCCATTCTTGCAGGTTTGCTTCAGCTTGGTCAGTATGAGCAGGCACTGAATGTGGTGTTGAACCAGTCCAGAGCAGATCAACAGGTGCTTGATCAACTGAAATCGTTTGATCGTTTTCCCCAACTATCAGCTTTGCTGCTGGCGAAGTTGATGAAAGCAAAGGAACGCCAGGTTGAGCTGTTATTACCCAATGAAGATCACTGGCAGGAGTTGCCACGCAAGCTGAATCAGGATCAGCTATGTGCAGTCGTAGGTAATTTATTGGATAACAGTATGGATGCGGTGCAAGGTCAAAGCAGTGGTAAAATTGAGTTGGAAATGTGGGAGTCTTCCCTTGAGTTTGGTTTATCCATAACCAATAACGGTACGGAAATCACCAAGCCACTCGATGAACTGACTGCATGGGGCTACACCACTAAATCAAATTCAGCAGAACATGGGATTGGACTGTATCTGACGCAATCCATTATTGAAGCTGCAAATGGACACGTTGAGCTGGACAGTGACGCCCAAGAAACGTCGTTTACACTTTACTTCCCAAAGCATGAGGAGCCACAATGCTGAAAGTGATGATCGTTGAAGATGACAGCGAAATCGCAGCGTTACATGCCCACTTCATTGCCAAAGAGCCTGTGCTCAAGCTGGTCGGTATTGCGGTGTCCTTTGAAATGGCAAAGGAGATGATGGTTGTCGCCAAGCCTGATTTGGTTATTGTAGATAATTATTTACCAGACGGACGCGGAGTCGATTTAGTTTATGACTGGCTCAAATTGGAACACAAACCTGAGTGCATTTTAATTACCGCCGCAAACGATGCTCAAACGGTAAATTTGGCTTATCGTTATGGCGCTTTCGATTACTTAGTTAAACCTGTGGATTACCAGAGACTGTCTCTGAGTCTCAATAAGTTTATTCAGGTACGTCAGCATGTCTCTCAAGCGAATAAATTGCATCAAAGTGAACTCGATAGCCTTTTTCACCAAGCACCTGCGGTGGTGGAATCCAGTACCAATACGGACGAATTTACGCTGAATCAGGTTGTTGCCCAGTTTACTCACGCTCATGTGGAGCAGACAGCCAGTAGTGTCGCTGAAATGATGAATATCAGTAAAAGTACGGCGCGACGGTATCTAGATAAAGCGGTAGAGCGAGGCGAACTGACCGCATTTTTAGAACATGGAAAGGTCGGCAGGCCGACGCGTGTTTATTGCCGTCCTATTGGTATTAAGAAGTAGAACAAAAAGTCATTTATACAAAAGCCCCAAGTGCAGTAGCAACTTGGGGCTTCCAATTTTTACTCAAGCTTATTTATGAAGATGAACTTCTTCTTCTTTTTCGCCAGCATATGGGTCATTAAATCTATCGATGTCTAATGCATTTTCAGATTTCGCAACGATACAACTAACACAACAGTCGCCTGTAATGTTTACCGCAGTACGAATCATATCAAGCAGACGGTCAACACCCATGATCAAAGCAATACCTTCTAATGGCAGACCGACTTGGTTCAGAACCATCGCCAGCATGATCAGACCGACGCCCGGAACACCAGCAGTACCGATAGAAGCCAGCGTTGCAGTCAGGATAACGGTTAGGTAATCACCCATCGTAAGATCGATGTTGAATGCCTGAGCAATGAACGCTGTGGCTACACCTTGCATGATCGCTGTACCGTCCATGTTAACGGTAGCACCAAGCGGAATCGTGAAAGACGCCACTTTATTGTCCACACCTAAGCGGTATTTAGCCGTTTCCATGGTTACTGGAATCGTTGCGTTTGATGATGCCGTAGAGAAGGCAAACATCACCGCATCTTCCATTTTACGTAGGAAAGTAATTGGGCTTAGACCTGCGAAAGCTTTCAACATAACGCTGTAAGTCACTAAACCGTGGATCAGAAGCGCAGCAGAAAGCACTAGGAAGTACTCTGCCAAGTTCACAATGGCACTGAGACCAAGGCCAGTGAACAGCTTTGCCATTAAGAAAAACACGCCATAAGGGGCAATGTTCATCAGTAAAGCAACCAGCTTCATGATGACTTCATTTAGGTCGTTGAACATTGCAGCTACGCGTTCACCGGCTTCACCTGCCGCACTGATAGCGATACCAAACAACAATGCAAATACGATAATTTGTAGCGTTTTGCCTTCAGCCATCGAGCTGATTGGGTTGGTTGGGAACATATCAATGATCACTTTGCCTAATGACGGCGCTTCAGTTGCAGCGAACGTGCTGGCAGCGGTTAGATCCGCACCTGCTCCTGGTTGGAAAACAGTACCCATGAACAGAGCAAGTGTAATCGCGGCAGCAGTGGTGATGATATAAAACGAAAGTGTCTTACCACCCATACGACCTAGAGTCGTGATGTCTTTTAGAGAGCTTGTGCCACACACAAGTGATACAAACACCAGTGGAACAACAAGCATTTTCAAGCTGGCGATGAAGATCTTGCCACCAACTTCAAACAGTCCGTTGACGATATAAGCGTCGACGAATCCATTGCCTTCAAACAGGGCGCGAATGATAAACCCGGTCAAAATACCGGTGACCATACCGATGATAACTCGGCTGGTTAAGGATAACGGCTTTTTGGTATCCATTGAGAACACTCCTTATAGTTATGCACTTCAACATTCATTTTGAAGTGGGCGGCAGGGTATCAGTCAAGTCAGGAAATCAAAAATCAAATAAGGGTGTGAAATTTGTGAGTGTGACCACGATCACTTTGTTGGTGGTTGAGATTACTGTTTATTAACATTTATTTAGAATTTAGAAACAAATGTGAATATTTATTGAGCATAAAATGCGAATTGGGGTAAAAAGAGTGCAAAATGCTAGCTAATATTAAGTTTATAAATGGACTTATTGGTTCAGTTATTAGCTGGTGAATAGGTAATCATATGAATAACGTTTTGGTGATTTTATATGCAAATTAGTTAGTGGTATCGGCATCGCGTATGGCAAGTCATTAAAGATAATCGTTTGAATAACGAGGTGTTTTAATAACCTCTAAAACAGAGAAGCAAGTGAAGTGACAACAATCAGTACTTCACTTGTTTAGCAGTAAATGAGCGGTGGAGAATTAAAGCAGTGCTAGGTTTAAGTTAGCAGCGGTCTGTTCACCCATTCCAATCAGAGTATCCAAAATGTGTTCACCGTCTGCACGCAGACCATTATGCTCGTATTGGTTAGTGATCCATGCTTTGCTGTTTGGAATTTGCTTGAGGGTTTCGCGGCTAATGTCCATTTCCACAAACATGTCGTCAGCATAAACGGCGCAACTTACGGGTACGGTGTTCTTGCCAAGTACCGCGGAGTCATAGAGATCTGTCCAATCGTTTTTTTCTGCCAATATCTGCGCAGCTTTTTGCAAAGACTTGAGGTTGGTGTAGCTGTCAAACATCCAAGGAAAAACCATTTCGCCAGTGAAAAGGAAAGGTTGATCGCTTTGATAATTGAATTGAGGAAACTCTTGTCTGACTCGATGAGCCGACCACAGCGATGCAAACCCCTGACAGTAGATAGACTCATGCAACAGTGCATAAATAGGATTGGTTTGGAAGTTCTGCTCCATCATCATGGATTGCAAAAACTCGTAGCGTAGCGTCTCTTTACCTTCTACGGTAATAAAGGCGTTTTCCAAGGTGAAATAGGTTGGAACAAAGCTGTCGCTAACACCGAAATTAATACCAATTTGCTGGAACTGTTCAACCGTGAAGCGCTGACCTGTTGGTAAAAGAACCTCATGGGTTAATAGGTGATCGGCGATTCGTTGGCAAAGCTCTTGTGCTTGTGGAAATTGCGCAAAGAAAGCGGCGTTTTTATCCAATGTGCGCTGATAGGTGGCACGATATACATCGTCCGCATGACGAGAAATCGAAGGCACACCGCCAGTAATGTATGAACGCAGTAAGCTTTCAGGAAAGAGCGACAGATACGTTAACGAACAGAAACCACCAAAGCTTTGACCTAGAATTGCCCACTTATCAATGTTCCATTGCTGGCGAATAAACTCTGCATCGCGAACGATGTTGTCTGCTCTGAAATGACTTAGATATTGCGCTTGTTGCTCAGGGCTCATTCCTGCCAGTGTCTGATGATTGATGACGGTGCTGTTTCCGGTGCCGCGCTGATCGAGCAGCAAAATACGAAACTGTTGAAGTGCACGTTTCATCCAACCGCTGGTTGCCACGGCACGAGGAGAAGGAAATCCCGGCCCGCCCTGAAAATAAACAAGCCAAGGTTTATGTTCATCATCCCCGCGAGCTGATGTTACCGAGCGAGCAAAAACCTCGATAGTTTGCTGATCAGGATGTTGGTAATCCAGTGGCACAGAAAAGGTATGTGGGGTATAGCGAACACCGCTATCAATAAAGCTTTGAGCGAGTAGAGACATGGCTGAGAGTTATCCTATGGATTTGTTTTTCCGCACCTTAGCACAACTCAAGCATTAGCATAACTGCCCAACAGACTTTCGGGTTTAACTGATTATTTGTTTCAACTGATAATTTGTTTCAACAGATAGTTCGCTTCTATATAAAAAAACGCCCATGAATACGTTTTGTATTCGTGGGCGCCTTTTATCTATTTAATTTTCTTTTTACTGGTCTTCAATAATCGAACTATGCCATCTCATGGCTGAATCGTGTTGATTCAAAACGGTTTAATAATCGATGCACAAAGTAAGTCACCAGTAGTGTCACAACAATCGCAAACAGAATGCTGCTTACACGGTAAAGAGCACTGTAAACCAAGTCACCGCCCGGAGAGAGATACTGTCCAAATAAAATCCCAAGCGTAGTTAAGCCGCCAAAGCCAGCCCCTGAACCGCTGGATTCTTTTACGTGCATGTAGCTGAAGATCATGGAACCGATCCAGAGCAGAGGAACAACGAAGAGTAGTAAATCTGACCAGTCATACAGCAGTATCTGCCCAAGCAAACCGAAGGTTACGCCCATCAATGTTCCCATCGCACGTTTACGCGCATACCCCATAGCGCCATTCCAGTTCATAGGAAAAAGCAGCAATACCGTTGTAGCTTGCGCGGATAGAGAGTCACTTAAATTGAACACCTGAAAGACAATAAATGACAAGGTGGCAATCGTCGCTCCCATGATCGCTTCGTGGCGCATGCGATGACTTTTCTTCGGTTCCGTTGGTCTTGGTGGTGGCTGTCTTTGTTCAACATCGGGAATCAAAAATGTCATTAAGTACGCGATGACAACGGAAAGCACACTTGCCAGTAAGTTGGTAAAAACTAAATTGTTAATGTCTGTCGTTGGGTAGCTGGCAAAGTGCAGCATGATACTCAAACTAATGATGCTGTTTGCGCCAAACAAAAACAGACTGCCCCTTGACATACAAGCAAATTTCACTAAGAACAGACCGAACGCGATGATAGTCATCATGCCCGGATGAGCCCCGAACAGTCCTCCCAAAATGCCAATTTCCAAACCACAGACTACCGCCGCCGCGACAAGCTGGCGCGCGGCGTGAGCGCTCATCACTGGCACCATACCCAAAAGCAGCATGGGTGTAACAGTGAAGAATACACCGTTATCCCAGCCAAAGATCTTACTGATGGTAAAACCAAGAGTTGCACCAGTGGCAATACGCAGGCACTGTCTGAGGTCGTTCGCAGACAGTGGGTGATCCCATAATCTCATGCCACCTCCTAATTAATAGATATAGTGGAGTGCACTAAGGAAGTGGATTTGTGCTCTCGCTAGTAATGCAAAGAGTGAGTTTTCTGGAATCAACTGTACCGTCGCACGTGCGCCAGAAGGCAATTGCTCTACTAGATTATTATCAATCGCTAAGTGAACGCGCATACGTTGTGCATCACGAACCCAGCGGCTTGAGGTAGTTGGTGTCGCTAGACTACCGTCAGCGGCGAACTGACCTGCACTCACACCTGCGTCTAATGTGCTGAGCTGAGCTTCAAACACTTGCCCCGGTTTGCTATCGAAAGCAATTAACGCGCGGCTGTCTGATGCAAAGTGACGTAAGCTTTTTTCACGGAAATCAGCAATCACATCTACTTCATCAGCCACTAGCGCTACTAGTGGGCTGCCAGCACTCGCGTAAGTACCGTTTTCCAATTGTAGGTTAGTGACAATACCATTGTGCTCAGCAACAACACGTGTGTATGAAAGATTTAACTTTGCTTTATCTAACTGGTTTTGTGCCACACGAATACTGACGTTGTTATTATCTACATCACCACGATTAACCTGCAGCTGCTTTAAACGAGCTTGTGCAGCCGATACATTTGCTTGTGCGGCAACTGCTGCACTTTGCGCATCATCTTTTAACTGCTGTGATGTGCCGTTGCGAAGGAAAAGAGTATTCAGACGGTTTGCTTCGCGATGTTTTTGTTCTGCAACGATAACGCTCGCTTTTAAGTCTGCTTGTGCAGCGGCAATGGATGCGTCGAGCTGATCGTTGTTTTGCATTACCTGCTTGAGATTGAGTTCAGCTTGTTCAACCGCTAGTTGGTAAGTTTCAGGGGTGATTTCAAACAGTACATCACCTTTATGCACGGCTTGGTTGTTTTTGACATAGACGTTGGCAATTTGACCGCCTACTTGAGGGGCGATTTTGGTGACGACACGGGTTGCCATTGCTTGAGGTGTCAATGGCATCGCAAGGTCCGCTACGAGAAAATAGGCGAACACAAAGACAAACCCGAAGCAGGAGTATTTAATCCAGCGAGCGAATTTTTGATCTGGGGTCATGATTTAAAACTTCTCTTTTATTCTAAGGTTTCTGACTTTTGACTAAGTGCTTCAAGCGCGCTTTGTGAGACTCTGTCGAGTATCGATGAAAGCATCTTTATCTCTTCATCACAGATGTTATTCAGTATCTGACTGCGGACTTCGACGATTTTTTCTTCCATCTGTTTGAGCAGAGATTTTCCGTCTTCGGTCAATCGTACGATTCGAGCGCGTTTGTCACTTTTACAGCTATAACGAGTGACGAGAGATTGCTCTTCTAATTGATTTAAAGTGCGCATTAATGATGGCAGTTCAATTTCAAGCGCTTCAGCGAGACTCTTCTGACTTACGTTGTCACCTAGACGTCTTAGTTTCCATAAGGCAGTCCAGCGTGGGTGTGTAAGACCGAGCGGAGCTAATTCGCGATCTGCCACCATTTTCCAAAGGCGTGATACGCGAGCTAACTGCTCTGCGAGAGACAATTCTTTGAGGCTTGCTACGTCGTGCACCATGATTAACTCTTATTTACTTAGCGTGCTAAGCAATATAATTTAGTTAGCACGCTAAGTAAATAGGTGTGATGTAAATCTCATTTTTTATTTAAGAGTGGTACTCGGGAGAAAAGCAAATGAGTTCTGGAATGGATAGGGCGTTAGTAACAACAAAGCCGGCATGGTCGCCGGCTTTATTTTCACTTAATCATGTCTAATGAGGGTGAACTCAATTAAAGGTTTTCACCGTAGATGTCGAAAGTGAAGTATTTCGCAGCAATCTTGTCGTAAGTACCGTTTTGGCGAATTTCTACGATCGCTTGGTTAAATTTCTCAGCCAAATCTTTGTCTTGCATGCGTAGTGCTAGTGCAGTGCCTTCGCCGATATACGCTTTATCAGTTACTGCCTGACCTTTGAACTCAAAACCTTTGCCTTCAGCTTTGTCTAGGAAAGCCAGAGATAGCTGATCTGCGTTACCGAACGTTGCGTCTAAACGACCATTTTGCATGTCGATGTACACTTCATCCTGACCTGTGTAACGTTTGATTTCAGCCACTGCTCCGAATTTGTCAGTCACGTAACGATCGTGAATCGTGCCTTGTTGAACACCAATCACTTTACCTTTCATACCGGCTTCATCAATTGCAAAACCGGCTTGTTTAGCTGCCACGAAGCGAGCTGGCGTTTGGTAGTATTTGTTAGTGAATAGAACTTTTTTCTTACGGTCTTCGGTGATACGCATTGAAGCCATGATCACGTCTGATTTACGCGCTAACAGGCTAGGGATAAGCGCATCCCAACTTTGTGCAACCCAAGTACACTCTAGTTTTGCTTGAGCACATAGCGCATCTGCGATTTCAATGTCGAAACCTACAGGCGTACCTTCCGCATTCTTATAGTTGAATGGAGGGTAGGTAAAGTCAGAAGCAAGACGTACTTCTTTTGCAAATGCTGCTGAACCGAACAGTGCCGCACAACAAGCTAAACCTAAAGCTAATTTTTTCATTGGTTAATTCCTTTTAATAAATTATCTACGATTGCGTTGGGTAACTGCGGAGCACACTGATCACTTCTTCCATGCTCGATTGGCTACCGATAGTGATTCGTACGCAGTTTCTAAGTGCAGGATCGTGACTTTGATTGCGAGTCACAATACCGTGCTTTAGAAGATACGCAAACAGGTCTTCACCTGAATGTGTACGTACTAACACGAAATTGGTGGATGACGGGTAAACGTGAGCAATGCAAGGTAAGTTTTTAAGCTCACCGATGAACCAGTCACGAGTACTGATAAGAGTTTGGGTATTCTCTTCTACCTGCTTTAAACCTGTTTCAGACAGCGCCGCTAATACGACCGTCGCGCTTGAATCTGGCATTGGGTAAGGTGGGATAAGTTTTGCGACGAAATCCATCACACTTTTATCTGCTAGGATGAAACCGCAGCGAACCGCAGCCAAGCCAAAAGCTTTCGATAGGGTGCGGATAACCACTAAGTTTGGATATTGAGCAATTAAACTCGCCGCATTCTGTGCCAATTCAAATTCGATATAGGCTTCGTCGACTACGACGATGGCATCATCCTGTGTGCCTTCTAATACTTTGATGATCTCAGCTTGTGAGATGAGGTTGCCTGTTGGGTTGTTTGGCGAGCATAAAAAGACCAAATTCGCCTCTTTTGCCGCTTGAATGACACCTTGGCTATCCAAATCGAAAGCATCACCAACGAGTGGCACCTTAATGGTTTCCATTGCAAGTGCATCCGCACAGAACTCATACATGGCATAAGTCGGAGGGCAAACAACAATCTTGTCTTTGCCTGGCTGACAGAAGGTACGAATCAATAGGTCGATTGCTTCATCTGCACCACGAACGGCGAGCACAGGTGTTTCTACGCCTGCGTATTTTTGATAGGCAGAAGCAACATCATGAGGAAGAAAATCAGGATAGCGGTTATAGCTCTTCGCCTGATTGTCGAAATGAATTGGGAACTCAAGTTCGTTGGCGTTTAGCCACACTCTACCTGAACCACCGATACGTCTTGCGGATTGATAAGGTATTAATTTTTTTATGACCTCTGGAACCAATGACGCTGCTAGTGAAGACATGACTGACCTCTCGTTAGTGCTAGTTAGTCGCACAACATGATTTTTTATTCGTTTAATTGCATTTAATTTGTTTTTATTTGCAATTCGTTCTTTGTTTTGATTATTCAATCAAAAAGAATTTGTAAAAAGAATCGAAATAAACACATACTAGCCATGATTAAAATTCATAGCTTGAGGTGTGGTGTGCATCTTCCATCGACGAAAACGTTGCAAGCCTTTCTGGCGACCGCAGAACACTTGAACTTTACTAAAGCAGCGAATGCTCTGAACCTCACTCAGGGAGCGATCAGCCGACAAATTCTTTCATTGGAAGAGCTGTTAGGGGTGAAACTGTTTTTTCGTCATGCGAGAGGTTTGTCACTGACTCAGCAAGGCTTGAAATTCATTCCACACGCGGAAGATGTGCTGCATCGCCTGTGTGTTGCTATTGAAGAAGTCTCGTCAACGCCTTCCACCATTAAACTTAATGCACCTAGCTGTGTGACCTCTTGGTTGCTACCAAGGCTTATGGCGTTTCAGGATGCTCATCCAGATATTGATGTGGAGCTGACCTCAACCATTAAGCATCACTTAGAGCCGAACTTTAATTTGTTTGATGCAGTGATTATGTACAGCAAAGCACCCAAGCTTCCTTCGGTAGTGAGTCATCAATTATTTGAAGAACGCTTAACGCCGATTTGTCGTCCGGAGTTACTTAACGATTTAGGGCAGCAGCTAGTGTTAGACGATCTGCCTAGATTAACTTGGTTGCACGCCAATACGGAGCAAAGTGACTGGAAACTGTGGTTAAACCATATGGATAAAAAAGAGTTGTTTAGTAAAAGTAATCAGCATTTTTCTACACTGGATCAAACCATGAACGCTGCTCAGCAAGGGTTTGGTATTGCAGTGGGTGACATCACTCTCGCTGAGCAAGATCTTGCAATGCATCGCCTCATAAAGCCATTTGATCAAACGGTACTTTCAGGCCATAGCTATTACTTTTTGTATCCAAAGCAGAGTGATAACCCTATGCTAGATACGCTGCAAGATTGGCTCGTTTCAGGTTTCCAGCAATCAGTAGCAATCGAAAAACAGGCCATGGCTGTGAACTAACTTGTTTAACCTAATTTGTTGTTTAACCTAGCTTGTTGTTTAAGCAAACTTGTTCGGTAACAAACGTCGGCAATTTCAGATTAGATAAGAATTATTCAGATTAGATACAAAGAAGGAGCCGTTATGGCGCGTCCGAAAATCCCTCGTCAAATTTGTGGTTCTCCAGCTCAAAGCTGTTTTAAACCTAATGGCGTACCCATGGGAAGTTTAGAAAAAGTATTTCTTGAAGCTGATGAGTTTGAGGCGATTCGACTAGTGGACTATCAAGGTATGCAGCAGCAGCAGGCAGCCGTTGAGATGGGAGTATCCAGACAAACTTTGGCCAATCTGGTTAAGGCTGCGCGTAAAAAAGTGGCGGACAGTTTATTAAATGGTAAAGCATTGATGATGAGCCCAACCGAGTGATTTGGGCTCACATGTATTCGTAACACCATTTCTTTCTTAATAGTTATCCCAATATGGTTCATCGCCGTAGAACCCAGACAAAAAGTCGATGAAGTGTCTGACTTTGGATGCAAGAAACTCGCGGTGACTATAGAGCGCATAAAGTCCAAGCGGCTCGATAGGGAAATTTTCCAGAATTTCCAGCTCTCCATTCGCTATAGCAGATCCCGTCAAGAAGGTAGGCTGAATGGCATAACCTCGACCTAATACTGCCGTTTTGACTATTACATCGCCGTTGTTACTGGCGAAATCACTGCGAAAATCATGCACAGATAAGTGCTTTGGCCAACGAATAAAAAGGCTTCTTGGATCAGAGTAAGAGAAGCGCAGGTAGTTAAGCTGGCACAATTCATCAAAACTGGTTGGTCTGCCGTGTTTATCCCAATAGCTTGGCGCCGCACAGACCGACAGATTGATTGGCGTGATTTTTTTAGCCACAAGCGCTGAGTCTTTGAGATGTCCGATACGCAGTGCAATATCAACCCCTTCTTCGAGAATATCGACTTTGCGGTCGGTCAAAAACAGTTCGACTTTAATTTCAGGAAACTGAGTTTGGAATTTTTCGATAGGGTCGGACAAATGATAAACCCCAAACGACATTGGCGCGCTGATACGCAAAGTGCCAGAAACTTGGGTATGCAAGTTCGAAATGGCATTTTCCATATCATCAATATCCATTAATACTTGATGACAGCGGTCGAAATAAGCTTGTCCTGCCTCAGTTAGATTTACTCGTCGCGTCGTTCGGTTGAGCAGCCGTATCTTTAAATCATCTTCAAGTTGGGCGACATATTTACTGATCAATTGTGGTGACAGCTCCAGCTTGTCAGCGGCTTTAACGAAGCTTCCTTCCGATACAACGGTTGTGAAAGCTCTCATCGCAACTATTTTGTCCATACTAATTTCTGCCTATTTTAACTTTCGTCTATATTGACTTCTGCCTGTATTAGCAATGCCAAGTTTATAATTAAGCAACATGGCGCTATTTTATCATACGTGAGTTGATAGGTATATTAAGCGACATAGTCAAGGCGAGCTTAGATTTAAGCCAACATAGTGTTAGGACAGACATAGTTTTAAGACAGATATAGCTTTAAGACAGACATAGCACTAAGACTAAAAAACGAAAGCCGCCGAATCAGGAGAAGTAAAATGAAATCAACTCAACGTATGCCAGCATTGTTCTTATCACATGGTTCTCCAATGATGGCGCTTGAACATTCGCAAACCACAGAATTCTTTAAACAGCTCAGTGAAAAATTTGCAGAGCCTAAAGCCATTGTAATTTTTTCTGCTCATTACGATCGCCGTGGTCCAGTCACTATCACCAGTGGACATAGCTTAGGAACAATCCATGACTTCTATGGATTCCCTAAACCACTTTATGACATCGACTACTCAGCGAAAGGTGCGCCTGATTTGGCTCAAAAAGCCGCTAAATTGCTAAAAGATGCTGGCATAAGTGCTCAACTTGATTCGAACCAAGGTTTGGATCACGGGGCTTGGATACCAATGCTATACATGTATCCACAAAAAAATGTGCCGATCATTCAGGTGTCTATTAATAGCTATATGGATGCGGTTTCTCACTATGAAATTGGCCGTTGGTTACGTCCACTTCGTGAAGAAGGCGTGCTGTTTGTAGGCTCTGGTGGTATTAGCCATAACTTGCGTGAAATCTTTGCACCAGTTCAAGACCCACATCGTGTGGAGAAGGTGAATCAGTTTACAGGATGGGTGAGTGACCAGCTTGCATCAGGTAATATCAGTGCGTTGTTGGACTACTTAAACCAAGGACCTCATGCAAGGTTCAACCATCCTACGCCGGATCATTATCTTCCTCTGCCTTGTATCTTAGGTACAAGCTACGATGATGAAATAGGTGAAGTATTGCATCGCGCTATTGATCTAGAAATCTTAGCGCTTGATTCTTACGGTTTTGGTATCGCCGCTTAATCAAATCATTTCAATGCAAAGCTCAAGAGAGGGACCTCTTGGGCTTTTTCTATAGATTATTCCTATTAAATTAATAGGGTTAATCGGACATATTTATTATTCCATTTCTGTTAAATTTTGCCCGTTGTTAGGTCGTTAGGGCATTTATATGCGTTCTTTTTCAATTACAAATTTAGTTCGAGGAAATGCGTTTATAGCCGTTGCCGCTATTGTCGCGTTGTCCATATATCTCTTGTTTACTTTGACTCGCGTGCAGTCGCAGTTTGGTAACGTTGTAGACCGAAATGTCAGTTTGATGACGACGGTTTCCGATCTTCGTTACTACACGGTAACTTACCGTCGTTTTGCGTTGGACTACGGTTTGACTTCGGATGAACAGCAACACAAGCAGATTGTTCAAACCATCGGAGTGAATGACAAGAAAGTAAATGATTCGTTGAAACGCATGAAAGCTCTAGCGGATACCAGTGATATTCAAGCTGCGGTGTACGATTTTGAGCGTCGCATTGATGGCTACAGAGCGATGCAACAGCATTACATCAGCCTAATTGATGAAGGCAAAATGGATGAAGCACGCAAAGAAATGCTAGGTCCAATGCTTGCGCCTTTTAATGCCATTGTTGATCGCCTGACTCAGCTACAAAACGATTTAGAGCAAGAAGCAAACGCGATAAAAGAGAGTAAACAAGCTGACATCGAGCAGGCTATTCAGTGGTCAGTGATTGCTGCGAGCGTGGTGGTTATTTTGCTGGTGGCATTTAGCTATTACACAGCGAAGCGCGTTTTGAACCCACTCAACCGACTAAAAGCACACATGTCGATTGTTGGGCAAGGCCAATTGCAAGCATCGTTGGCAAACAAAGATTTTTACAACGACGAATTTGGTCAGGCTGCTACCGCATTTAATAGCATGCAACAGAACCTGCTTAATTTGATCATTGCCGTGAAAGAGAGTGTTCACTCACTGGATTTAGTTTCTGAAGAGTTGGCAGCAAAAGTGGCTCACACCCAACAGAGTGTTGATGCACAAAAAATAGAGATTGGTCAGATTGTTGGCGCATCTCAAGAGCTTACAGAGAATACGCAATACATCGACCAAGTCACTCAACAGGCATCAGAAAAGAGTGGAATGGCGAAGCAACAAGCGCAAATTGGTGAGCAGAGCATCGTGAATTCTATCTCGCGCACAGAGAATATGTCGAAGCTGATTGGTCAAACTGGCGAAGTCATCGAAGGTTTGTACCGTGGGAGTTTTGATATTGGCGTCATTTCCGATGTGATTAGCAATATTACTAAGCAAACCAACTTACTTGCGCTTAACGCTGCGATTGAAGCTGCTCGAGCTGGTGAAAGTGGTCGCGGTTTTGCTGTAGTCGCTGATCAAGTGCGAGAACTTGCGCAGCAAACACAAAACTCAATTGATGAGATTGGCGGCATTATTGACAACTTGCAGTCACAAGCCACCAACGCACAAGAATTAATGAGCCAATGCCAACAACAAATTGGCGTGAGCTTACAGCAAGTCACGGAAGCGGGTGAGTCTTACCATGCCATCGTTACTGCTGCTGAAGAAATTGCCAATATGGATAGCCAAATAGCAAAGCTTGCTCAAGATCAGCAGTTGCTATCGGTGAACGTAAATAACAGCGTCCAAGCGATCAGTCAGTCTTCTTTAGATATTGAGAATATCGCCAATGACACCACAGAGACTTACCACGCGGTACAAGCTCAAACAGAACACTTAAAACAGTACATAGGAGCTTTTACTGTTTAACAGATTTCGTTCCATACCTGCACTTTTTCCCGAATAAAAGCAAACTTGCCTATTCATTCCGCTTTTATTCGGGCTTTTTCTTGCGCGAACTTATCATGACGTATGAAGTAATCGATTTGTTCTGCAACACCCGAGCTGTATATCAAACTGGTGTGAGTATTTCTCACCAAATGGTGCGCCGTCATTCCCGAAATTTTAGTTTCTTCGACCGTTACTGTTCCATCAGAATGAGCCGCGTCTCTCCCCATTAATAATGAACGTACGCCAATGGGAATAGTGCCAGCTAAGCTTCCCAGTTTTTGCGGGAAATCCCATTTATCTTCGTGCTTTTGCAGCCCAAACTTCGCTGAATTTCCCAATAACATACCCAGACCCATCTGCTGAATTTTGCCAACGATAGAAGCGCCATTTATCGGAGACCCCAAGGCGATGACATGGGAAATTAAGTTTGCATCTGGTTTGCGTGAAGCGAGATATCGTTTGATCACCACTCCACCCAAACTGTGTCCTACAAGAATATTGATTTGCTTGTGATCGAGCGCTTTATCAATGGCTGAAAACACTTTGTTTTCATCAATCGCCACTGTGTTATAGCTTACGACTTGGCTCTTATAACCCAGTTTTTCAAGACGTTGGCTAAGTGGCAACATCGCAATACCGTGCATGTACAGCCCGTGAAGAATAATCACTTTCATACGCTATCTCTGAGTTCCTGAATTAGCCGATCATAATGCAATGAAGTTAATATAATGATGCCGTTACTCATGTCAAAGCCTTGATTTATCGTATCGTCAAATACGATGCGTATATTGCAGTTATTCATAATAAATAAGTATTAGTACTTAATTTATCATTTGTAATGAGAATAAAACTCAGTTAGATTCGCAGGCCTTCTAAATATAAATCAGCTATAAACACAACCCCATGAAGGCTCAATTCAACTACTCTTCTCTCTTTTTAGCGATGTTGGCGGCGGTTTCTTCCCCCGCTTTTTCCGCAGATGACAGCACTCAAAGTACCATTACTGATGAGGCTGAAACGGTGACAGTTTATGGTCGCGCGCTTTCTTTGTATCGTTCACAAGAAACCAGTCTTGCAACCAAAACACCGACGGCGATTGACGATACACCTCAGTCGATTCAGGTCCTTCCACAGCAATTGATCGAAGATCAAGGCGCTCGTCAAATTACGGATTTATACCGTTCAATCAGCGGTGTAAGCCAATACTCTTATTCCGGTGTGACTTTTCGTGGCTTTCGTCAGGATCAAATTCTTTATGATGGTGTGAGAGGGGACCCGTTTAATGGTTTCTCCATTCCACAGCTGTTCAATATTGAGCAAGTGGAAGTATTGAAAGGACCTTCGTCAGCGGTGATGGGAAGTGGCGAGCCTGGTGGCGTGATTAACTATGTGACCAAGAAGCCCACTTACGAGGCTCATCGTCGTGTTTCTGTTACAGCAGGAAATCAAAATTTCGCCAGTGGTAGTGTAGAGCTTTCTGGTCCTGCCAATGAGGATGAAACTCAACGCTACCGTGTCGCGATTTATCAAGATCACGAGAATCCTTCACGCAACAACACCGATGTTCGTAATCGAATTATCGACCTCGGTTATGCGTGGGACTTAGGTGATACCACAACAGTGACAACTCAATTTACAGACATCATTCAACATTACGGTGGTGCTCGTTTACGCGGTATTCCAACCGATAATGAAGGCAACTTCCTTGCAGATATTAACTGGAACGCTAATGAGACTTCTGACTATCAAGACCTCGAAGCACAGGTTTACCAGATTAAAGTTGAGCATGACTTTAATGCTTGGCTAAGTGGTGATGTTACGGCTCGTTATTATGAGAACAAAGAAACGCAGAAATACCATGAACCTATGGGCTTGGTGGATACTGACGGCGATGGTGTCTATGACTGGAGTAAGCGCCAGTACCGTGACCAAGTGCGCGAGAACCAAGCGGGTTCACTGTCTGCTAACTTAGTTGCAGAGCTGGGTAGCCACACTGTGCTGTTTGGTGGCGATTACTATCGACTTAATGAAGATTATGTTTATTACGTTGATAAGAGCGTAACGGGAATCAGCCTGACAGATCCAGAATACGGTGCGGATACTTCGGGTTATACCCTCACGCTGTCAAAGCAGACGGAATCGAGTTCCGAACGTTACGGAGCCTACGTGCAGGATCAATGGCAGCTTACTGACCGTTGGAATGTACTTTCTGGTGTTCGTGTTGACGGATTCAAAGACAAAGTTAACGACCTAGTAGAAAACTCTATCAGTGAGTATCAAGGTTCAGGGCTTTCCTATCGTTTAGGGTCTACCTATCAAATTAATCCGAATCTACACCCTTATGCAGTAGTCGCAACCGGATTTGTACCACAGGATGCTTCTGATCAAGCTGATTCAAATGGTGGCCCGTTTGATCCTGAAGAGAGCCTGATGTACGAAACGGGTGTACGCAGTTATTGGTTTGACAATGCACTTAATGTCAATTTAGCTCTCTATCACATGGTTAAAGAGAACATTCTTCAAACTGATCCCGATGATGACACTCGTTTGGTCTCTTACGGCAAAGTTCGCAGTCAGGGTGTTGAAGTTGATATGTTGGCGGATATAACCGAAAACTGGACGGCAAACCTTAGCTACGCCTACAACGACACTCGTGTGAAGCAAGCCTATGACGGTATTTCGGGTAGCGTTGGAACTCGCTTTGCGAATGCTCCTCATCACCAGTTGGGGTTATGGACGCGCTATGACATTACTATGTTGAATTCATCCGTTGGTTTCGGCGCGGATCATGTCAGTGAGCAGTACAACCAGAGCGGTCAGATTGTAAAAGCCTACTCAGTATTTGATGCATCATGGCAAACACGCTGGCAGCAGTGGCAGTTCCAACTGAATGTAAAAAACCTGTTTGATAAAGAGTACGCAGTGAGTGGATTTATCGACCGTACAGGGCATTTCCCAGGTGAACAGCGCCGTATTTATTTGACGGCTAATTACGAGTTCTAATTTTTTATGAGCCTCATTTGTTCGAGGCTCTTTATTTTTCCAAAAGGTATTGATGATGAAATGGTTTTCTTGGTTTATACGCAGCGCGATGATCGCGACTTGGTGCGCAAGTTTCTTTGCTTCAGCTGTAACTGTCACTGACAGTCACGGTGAATTTACTATTAACTCAACGCCAAAAAGAATCGTAGCGTTAGAGTTCTCTTTTGTTGACGCTCTGGCCGCTGTCGAGGTGAGCCCTGTAGGTATTGCGGATGATAACGATGCTAGCCGGTTGCTTCCAGCGGTGAGCGAAAAACTGGGAGAATGGAAATCTGTCGGTACTCGCTCTCAACCAAGTCTGGAGGTTATTGCGTCGTTAAAGCCTGATTTGATTATTGCCGACGTAGACCGACACTCAGCGGTGTATAACGATTTAAGCAAAATTGCGCCAACACTTTTACTTCCTTCTCGTCGAGAGACCTATCAAGACAACCTAAAATCCGCGGCGATTATCGGTAAAGTGATTGGTAAAGATGTTGAAATGCAGCAACGTTTACAACAGCACACGCAATTGATGCAGGACTATGCAAAACAGTTACACGGGCTTGAGCATGAAACGGTGCAATTTGGTGTTGCACGCGAAAATGATTTCTTTGCACACTCGTCGGAGTCTTACGCGGGTGGGGTGATTCAAGCGCTAGGGTTAAGTTCTCCAGAAGGGTTAAAAAATGAAAACGCTTCTCGCCAAATCAGCCTTGAACAGCTTTTGGCAATTAACCCGAATTATCTGATTGTTGGTGATTACACTCAAAACAGCATCGTAAAACAGTGGCAGAAACAGCCATTGTGGAATGTGCTTAATGCTGTAAAAGCCAAACAAGTTTTTCATGTTGATGGCAACATGTGGGCGCGATGCCGAGGCATTCTTGCTGCGGAGTATATGGCAGCAGACTTGTTGAAGTTGGTTAAGTCTTAATGCATGTCAAAATGAGAATAATGAGTGTGGTTACCACGCTCATTGTTGGACTTGTTTTGATGGTTTGGCTTGGTTTATTTAGCTACTCAGCCGTCCCCGTCTCTGCAATGGATGCGATTGCTGGCGTTTGGTCGCCTCAACCTGACGTTATTGCTCATGTCATCGTTCAAGAAATTCGCCTGCCACGAGTGCTTGAGGCTGCCATTGTAGGTGCAAGCCTTTCCTGTGCTGGCACATTGATGCAAGGTTTAACCCGTAATCCGTTGGCGTCTCCAAGTTTGTTTGGCGTTAACGCGGGTGCAGCTTTAGGGATCGCATTAGCGACCACGGTTTTCTCAACGGACATTATTTCTAGCCCAATTGCCGCGATGGTCGGTGGCCTTGCTGCTTGGGTGCTGGTTATGGTTCTCGGCGGTGCTTGGAAAATGGGTGCTGAACGAGGTCAATTGGTTTTAGCGGGCATTGCGATATCTGCATTATGTGGCGCATTAACCAAAGCGAGTGTGATTTTGGTAGAGGATCAGGCTGCCAGCGTAATGGTGTGGTTGGCTGGGTCTTTCGCCCACGCAAGCTGGGATACATGGGCATGGAGCTCACCGGTATTGGCTAGCGCCTTAATACTCAGCTTATTACTTGCGCCCAAAGTGAATTTGTTAGTTATGGGTGATGAGCGAGTAAAGAGCCTTGGCGTGAATCTTAATGTGCTACGTGCGGCGATTGCTTTATCCGTTTTGGTGTTGGTGGGCGTTAGTGTCAGCAGTGTTGGTGCGATTGCTTTCGTCGGTCTTATTGTGCCTCATATCGCTCGCTTGTTGGTTGGCTACGATCATCGAATACTATTGCCTGTGACTATGTTGCTTGGGGCGGTGTTAACTATCGGCGCAGATGTTCTCAGTCGTGCGGTTATCTTTCCAACCGAAACACCTGCTGGAGCAGTACTCGCTATTATCGGTGCGCCTTGTTTTCTCTATTTAGTAAGGCAGAAGCGATGAATGCAGTTTTACGTACGCAAGTCTTTCTGACCGTTTTTGTTGCTATCGCAATTGTTGCTAACCTGAGTTTTGGAGCGGTTAACTTAGCCTCTCAACAGGTATGGCAAGGGCTATTTTCTGGCAGCGAGCACTACTTCACTATTCACGAATACCGTTTGCCACGAACTCTGATTGCCATACTGGTTGGGGCAATGCTTGCAAGTTCTGGTGTATTGATTCAGGGCGTAATTCGAAACCCGTTAGCGTCGCCAGATATTTTAGGCGTAAGCCACGGAGCAGGGTTGGCTGCGGTGGCTATGATGACGCTGTTTCCTTCGGTTTCTGTCTACTGGTTGCCTTTGGCGGCGCTGGTTGGCGGAATAAGTTCTGCGTTCTTACTTGCGTTAGTGTGCGGTGTAAATACCACGCCTGTCCGCCTAGCAATTACCGGTGTTGCGCTGGCAGCGTTATACAGCAGCGGTATCGATTTTCTGATCCTGACTCAGCCGTTAGAAATCAACAATGCATTGCTTTGGTTGACGGGAAGTTTGTGGGGAAGAAGCTGGGCACAACTTTCGATGATAGTGCCATGGCTCGTTCTGGCTCCTGTCGTTTTGTGGTTAAGTCATGCGCTGAACTTACTCACTCTCGGTGATGAAAGAGCCAGCAACTTAGGTATTTCTGTACCTTGGGTGAGGGCGGGTGCGCTGTTTGTCGCTGTACTCTGGACTTCAGTGTCGGTGGCGGTTTGCGGACCGATTAGCTTTCTTGGTTTAGTTGCTCCGCACTTGGCTCGACAATTGGTGGGAGGGCGACATCAGGCATTGTTGCCAACATCCATGTTAGTCGGCGCGAGTTTGCTTCTTGTTGCGGATTTGGTGGCGCGAACAATTGACCCGCCGATTGAGCTACCTGCGGGCATTATGACGGCGATTATCGGAGCTCCTTACTTCTTATATCTATTAATCAAAATGAGATAACTCATGGCGTTAACGACTGAAAATCTTGTTGTCGGGTATGGCAAAGTCCCAATCGTAAAGGGAGTAAACATAACTGTTCCTGAAGGTAAAATTACCGCTCTGTTAGGGCCGAATGGCTGTGGAAAATCAACTTTGTTGAAGGCGCTTTCGAGAATTTTGTCAGCGCAAAATGGGGCTGTATTGTGGAACGATGAGAAGATTGAACAGATATCTTCACGTCAATTAGCACAACAATTGGCGCTATTACCTCAATCTCAAGAGCCACCCGAAGGTGTCACTGTTCGTGACGCAGTTTCGTATGGTCGCAGCCCATACACGGGGTTCTGGGGACAATTGTCTGAACGCGATAAAGCGATTGTTGAGCAATCAATGAAAGCCACTGGCGTTGAGAGTTTTGCAGAACGAGCGGTTACCGATCTTTCCGGAGGCCAAAGACAACGAGTTTGGCTAGCTATGACTTTAGCTCAAGACACAGACTACATATTGCTTGATGAGCCAACCACTTATCTCGATATGAACCATCAGGTGGAGTTGATGAAACTGCTTCGTAAGTTGAATCAGCAAGGTAAAACCATAGTGACGGTTTTGCATGATATCAATCAGGCTTGTCGCTATTGTGATCATTTAATTGTCATGCAGGAAGGGCAGGTGATGAGCGAAGGAGCACCGGATGTAGTTCTTACGTCTGAGTTGCTTGCAAAGGTGTTTGAGCTAGACGCACAAATTCATCAATGCCCAATTACGCACACACCTATGTGTATTGTCTGCTAGGTATACAGTCTTTTAGTCATATAGCCTTTTATTCATATAGTCTGATGGTTTTCACTCACTTTCCCTCTTGGGAAAGTGAGGCTTCTCAGCCTTCTCTTTAGCACTTCCTTCTTTCAATGTCCTCCTGCAATTTTGATGCAAAGTATGATGTTTTTTCATCAGGTACGGTTTTTATTAACACTTTAAACGATAATAAACACCAATAACGACGAGATAGCATCATGAATCTAAGACAACAACAGCAAAAAGAGTTTGATGAGAGCAGCGAGAACATAATCATCGGTGACGAGCCGCTTTGTCCTCTGCAACCTTCCGTTCTTGCAGCAATAACAGAAGACTCGCCGTTTGTACTAAAAGTGATTCGCTCAGGGCTGACGGCAGAGATATATCACTTAAGAATTGATGGTAAAGAGTACAACTTGAAGAAGCGTCGTCAAGTGGCAAAAGTGGCTAATTTGGATGGTCAGTATTCATTTTTAAACGAAGTTCAGCGCCGTAATGATCTGCAAAAACTCAAACAGAAACCCGAGACAGCCCAACGACTCGCTCATATAGTGCCAACGATTTATGCTAATTATCGCTTGGGGATTATTCTGTCGCCGTGGATTGAGGGTGAGCACATTAGCGAAATTACATCAGATTTGATGGAGCAGCTGTTCAATACTCTTTTGGCCTGTGAAGAGTATGGTTTGATGGAGTGGGATCTTTGTAGTGGTAATTTGCTTGTGGACGAAGAACAACAGCTTTGGTTGTTCGATTTCGGTTATATGTATTCGTTTGATCCTAAAAGTGAGTTTAACAGTAACGGCATCACAGACCCTTTGTTCCACATGGTCGAACGTTTTGAAACCCGTTTCTTTTTTGGTTGGCTACTCAAGAGAGAGCAGCCTTTAGTAGAACAGTTGGCACTTTATCGTACGCTGAAGCAACGAGCTGTGGTTTGCTATCAGCAAAAAGTTGAATGGTTAAAGGCCCATCAAGCAAAAGTCATGGTTATTAATCACTATCAAAGCATCATCTCTGCTTGGCAGACTGCATTAGTTAATGATGAGGCGCTTTGGCACCTCTTCCTGCTAGAGTTATTTCGCTCTCATGTGCTTGATATTGATGATGACATTGATGGTCAGTCTTGCACGTCGTTAACTCTTAAACGTATTTCTATTGTTCTAGACATATTGGAGAACAACTTTGACTATTTGTTGTTGAATGATGGTCTGTTTTACAGCAATAAAGGCAAATCACAACAGGAGCTTATACAGCGATACAAAGAAAAACGTCTTTTGGCACAGAAATATCAACTGTGATAGAAAAAGTATGAGGCAAGATGAAGTTTTCCAACAGTGGCAAGTTAATCGCTAACGATTCCGGTGAACATTAATGGAAAAAATTAAGCCTCCATTCCCTATTGAAGGGGCAGGAGGCTTAAGAGATACATTTGGCGTGAAATACTATTTAGTGTACGACTGAGCGATATTATCGATACGCTCATTTGCGCGCGCTGCTTCTTCTTGTGCTGCCATTGCGGAATCAGATGCTGCAGTTGATTTTGATTCTAGAGCTGCATGCTCACTCTTAAGTGCTGCAACTTCATCACTTAGCTGACTAACTTGGTTACTTAGCTCGTCCAATTTTGCTGTTGTTGCTTCGTCTGGACCTGATGCACAACCGGCTAGTAGTAATACAGAAGACACTGCTGCTATCAACATCTTGTTCATATGAACTCCTTGATTTTATGTAACTATTAAAACACCCGCTACATTTCTATATAGTGGCGAGTTATATTGTAGCCATTATTTTAATCTTCGCATAATTGATAAACGTAAAATTAATCCAAAATAATATTATCAAATCAATTGATTGCGTAAAATTTTAGTTAAAAGCTAGTTTAAGCTAACTTAGTTCATCAAGCCTATACTATTGATAATGTGGAAGAGATATTATTTTCTGTGATCTCTATCTATTAGCGTACTAATCGCGGTATTATACTGCGCTTTGAATTTGACCATTTAGCCATATATGTTCGGCTACCCCACTGATTTGGAGAATCCTTTGCAGTTTAAAGATTTAGGCTTAGATAATCGCTTATTGAAAAACCTAGCTCATTACGATTTCAAACAAGCGACCGAAATCCAGAAGATCGCTATTCCTGTTGCTATTGCAGGAAAAGATGTGTTGGCGTCTTCTAAAACTGGTTCCGGTAAAACATTAGCCTTTTTGCTTCCTACACTGCACAAGGCTTTAAAAACCAAGGCTTTCTCAGCAAAAGATCCGCGCGCTATTATCCTGCTGCCAACTCGTGAATTGGCAAAGCAGGTTTATGGCGAGCTGCGTGTGATGTTAGGTGGCTTAAGCTATACAGGTACGCTGATCACGGGTGGTGAAAATTTTAACGATCAAGTGAAAGCGTTAAGTCGTCATCCACGTTTTATTGTGGCAACACCAGGACGTTTAGCGGATCACCTTGAGCATCGTTCATTGTTCTTGGATGGTGTAGATACGCTGATTCTTGATGAAGCAGATCGTATGTTGGATTTAGGTTTCGCGCCTCAACTTCGTCACATTCATAAAGCAGCAAAACATCGCCGTCGTCAAACATTGATGTTTTCTGCAACGTTAGACCACGCTGAAGTTAACGATATTGCGGCTGAAATGCTGAACGACCCTCGTCGTATTTCGGTAGGTGTTTCTAACGAACAGCACAAAGATATTCGTCAACGTTTCTACTTGTGTGATCACCTAGATCACAAAGAAGCGCTGCTCGACCGTGTATTAAACGATGCGGACTACCGTCAGGTCATTATCTTTACAGCAACTCGTGCTGACACTGAGCGTCTGACCGAGAAACTGAATGAGAAAAAACTGAAAGCGGTAGCTCTGAGCGGTAGTCTAAACCAAGCACAGCGTAACACCATCATGAGTCAGTTTGAGCGCACAGTGTTCAAAATTCTGGTGACGACTGACGTAGCATCACGTGGTTTGGATATCGCTAACGTAACTCACGTTATCAACTTTGACATGCCAAAGCACACGGAAGAATACGTTCATCGTGTTGGTCGTACTGGCCGTGCGGGTAATAAAGGTGATGCGATTTCTCTCGTTGGTCCTAAAGACTGGGATAGCTTCAAGCGTGTCGAAGCCTTCTTGCAACAAGATATTCAGTTTGATGAGCTGGAAGGTTTAACTGGTAAATTTAAAGGTCTTAAACCAAGACAACCAGTTCGTAAAGATCAAGGCCAAGCTAAGAGCGTTAAGTCGCAAGCGAAGAAAGTGGCTAAGAAGCCAGTTAAACGCGACAAGAGTTTCTACCAAAACGTGGCTGTGGGTGACAACGTGTTCATTCCTAAGAAGAAAGTTGCACCTAAAGTAGACGAAGAATAATCGTTCTAAATATCGAATAATGAATCAATGTCGCTGTAACAGCGGCATTTTTGTTTGTACCAATTTGTCTGAATAAAAAATTATATTCTTAAGTTTTCCTTAAGTTTCCTTCTTTAAGCTTCCTCTATAGCTAGCAGAGAGGGCTTCTTGTATGGCTGATTATTTTTCATCCCATCCATTTGAACTTGCAATTATTGACCGCTTGCATCCGCAGCGTAGTGATATTGAAAACTACATTTCCCAACGTTATTCCTTAGCTTTTGATGCTCATTTGAATACGTTTATGCCAACGTTTATGGCATTAATGGAAGGCGAGGACATTCGCTCACTGTGCGGATTTCGTATTGCTAGTGACGAACCATTATTTCTTGAACAGTATTTAGATGTTTCAGCCGACTCTATTTTAAGTCGGATTTACCACTGCTCGATAGAACGTAACAATCTGATTGAGTTTGGTCAGCTCGCTTCATTTTCAAAAGGTTTTTCTACACTTCACTTTCTTTTGATGACTCAGAAATTGGTGGAAAGCGGCTATGAGTGGTGCATTTTCACTGCTACGGACCCACTGTATGCCATGATGTCCCGTTTGGGTTTAGAAACAACAATTTTAGCCGAAGCAGACCCTTTACGGATTCCGGATGCAACCTACACATGGGGTAACTATTACCAGCATCAGCCACGCATTGTCGCGGGTAACTTGAAGCATGGATTGGCTCACTTAGAAGCACTGTTTGCTGAAAAAGTATTACGTGCTCGTGGAGGCGCTCTATGAACATGATCATTGAATCTCTGATTCGCCATTCTATTGATACGCCGAACAAAATTGCATTTGTTGGTGAGTTTGAAGAGGTTTCCTATCAGAACCTGCTGGTGAGAGTTCGAGAAGCTGCGGAGCAACTCATTCAGTATTCGCCTAAATGTATCGCTTTGCGTGCTGACAATAGCCTTAATTGGGTCATTGCCGACCTTGCTGCTTTGTATGCGGATATCCCTAACGTACCTGTTCCTCTGTTTTTCACCACTGAACAAGTGACGCATATTTTGCAAGAGTCTGGTGCAGACCTGTTAGTGGGAAACTGGAGCATAAATGCTTCATCTGACACGAAAATGGTCGGGGAAGTTGAAGACTTGAGCATTTGGAAACGCACAGTTGAAGGCGGCAAGTCTTTGCTGCCACATACAGCGAAAATAACTTTTACCTCTGGCTCAACAGGCCATCCGAAAGGCGTTTGTTTGAGTCAAAATCAGCTATCAAAAGTCAGTCAATCATTGGCAGACACCATTGCCAACGAGGTGAATTGCGAAAGGCATCTCGTCCTTTTGCCTCTTTCTACCCTTCTAGAAAACATTACAGGTATCTACGTTCCGTTGATTTTAGGAGCATCGTCGGTGGTGTTGAAAAGTACACAAGTGGGGCTGACTGGCTCAAGTTCGTTTAACGCATCGCAATTTGCGTTGGCATTAGCGAAGTACCTACCGAACAGCTTGGTGCTAACTCCCGCTTTGCTAATGGCATTGATTGAAGTTGTCAGAGCGATGCCAACCTTAGCTCGAAATCTTGAATTCGTTGCTGTCGGTGGTGCGCGTGTTTCTCCTCAACTGTTAGAAATGGCACACAGCTTGGGCATTCCAGCCTATGAAGGATATGGGCTTTCTGAAAACGCATCTGTTGTAAGTTTGAACACGCCTTCAGCATACAAAGCCGGAACTAGCGGTAAACCACTTCCTCACATTGACGTAAAAGTTTCGAATGATGGTGAAATCTATGTATCGGGCTGTGTTGCGCTGGGATATGTCGATCAGCCATTTGAACAAGACTGGTATGCCACAGGTGATTTGGGGTATCTGGATGACGATGGATTCCTTGTAATTGATGGTCGTAAGAAGAATCAAATCATTACGGCATTTGGGCGCAACATTTCACCTGAATGGATAGAGTCTGAAGCGCAAGCATTCATGGCTTTGTATGGCATGGTGCTAGTGGGTGATGGAGAAGATTCTCTGACTGCGATTATTGAGAACCAGAACGTTGAACAGGTTGTTGCGTCAATTAAGCAACTTAACCAACGCCTTCCTGACTACGCACAAGTCAAAACTTTAATTACTACTCAAGGGTTGCGTTTACTTGCGGGTTTTTACACCAGTAATGGTCGCCCAATTCGCTCCCAATTTGAACAGTGGATGTTGAGCAGGGCTGACGATGAGATTAAACGAACCGTTACGCCAATCCACAAATAAAACAATATGTTTATTAACGAATCTGATTATTAGAATGATGAGGTGACAGCCATGACTGCATTTTTTGAAATCCTTAAGAAAGAAACGCAAACCGCTCAACAGCAGATGTTACAAGCTCCTATTTTTGCAGCTTGTGCCCGCGGTGAAATTGACCTCGATACCTATGTCAGTTTTCTCACTCAGGCATTTCATCATGTGAAACACACGGTACCACTATTGATGGCGTGTGGCGCTCGTTTACCTGAAAAATATGAATGGTTGCGTCAGGCTATCGGTGAATATATCGAGGAAGAGAAAGGCCATCATGAATGGATCTTAAATGACATAAAAGCGTGTGGCGTGAGTGCTGATGCAGTAAGAGCAAACAGAGGTAATGGTCGCGTAGGTTCTGCTATCGAACTGATGGTGGCGTATCTATACAACCAAATTGACCGTGGCAATCCTATCGCGTTTTTTGGCATGGTTTGGGTGCTGGAAGGCACCAGTGTTGGCGTTGGCGGTCAAGTGGCGGTTTTGGTGAAGCAAACCCTGAATCTACCAGATAACGCAATGAGCTATTTAACCTCGCACAGCGTATTGGACCAAGACCATATCCAACTGTTCGAGAATTTGATGAACCAAATTACAGACGAACAAGACCAAGCGGCGATCATAGACTCTGCGAATATGGTGTTTCAACTCTACGGCCAGATGTTGAAAGACCTAACTCCATCAGCGATGAAGAATGCGGCTTAAGGAGCGAGTATGGAACTGCAAGATAAACGCGTGCTGTTGACTGGCGCTTCCGGCGGTATTGGAAAAGAAGTCGCGAAAGCGCTCGAAGCCAAAGGTGCAAAACTGCTATTAGTCGCGCGCAATAGCAATAAGTTGGAAGCCTTGAAAGATAGCTTAGAGTTTCCTCATCAACATGAAATTCTGGTCGCAGATTTATCTACTGATGGCGGTCTTGAGAAGGTCAAGCAAACCTGTTTGAACCTTTCGCAGAAGGGGCAGCGTATCGATGTCCTGATCAACAATGCGGGGAGTAATCAATTTAGCTTTCTTGCACAAAGAACCACGGCGTCTATAGAGCTCGAAATACGTTTGAACTTACTGGTTCCTATGTTGTTGAGTCAGTCGGCGCTTTCTTGGATTAGCCGCCCGGGGATCATTCTCAATGTTGGTTCCACTTTTGGCTCAATTGGTTTTCCTGGCTACACCACTTATTGCGCTGCGAAATCAGGTTTGCAACGCTTTAGCGAAGCATTAGACAGAGAGCTTGATGGCTCGGGCATTCGCACTCTTTACCTTGCTCCAAGAGCAACAGATACTTCACTCAACGATCACTTGGTTAATCAGATGAATCAAAAGCTTGGTAACAAAAGTGATTCTCCGACCATTGTGGCAGAACATGTGATTGACATATTGGAAAAAGAGCAAGCAGCACGCTGGATTGGCTGGCCAGAAAAGATATTTGCACGCATCAACCAGATCCTACCGACGGTAGTTTCCAACTCTATTAGAAAACAGCAAGACACCATTCACCACTTTATTAATCAAGTGCATGGAAAGTAACTGAGGAACGAGTTATGAAATTTCTACGAGCAATGTTAATGACTGCTTTCTGTTTGAGCACCGCGGCGTCTACATATGCTGCCGAAGCAGACTCATTAATGGTGATTCAGCACAAATGGGCTGTTTGTCAGTATCAATCAAAAGATATGGATAACCAGGTTCACTGTTTAGAGAGTTTAATTCAGCATAATAAGCAAGCTCTGAAAGATGAGCCTAATCGGCAAGAGCTAAAGTTATGGCTAGCAATTAATGAATCATCTCTAGCCGGTGCTGAGGGGGGGTTAGGAGCGCTATCATTAGCCAAAGAAGCGAAGACGCTTCTGGAGCAAGTTATTGACAATGCTCCAGAAACGTTAAGTGGTTCAGCGTATACCAGTTTGGGTTCGCTATACTACAAAGTACCGGGGTGGCCGATTGGATTCGGTGACGATGAAATGGCTGAGAAAATGCTTCGCAAAGCGTTGGAACTCAATCCTAATGGTATTGACTCTAATTATTTTTACGCCGATTTCTTAGCGCAAGATGGAAGAAAGAAAGAAGCCATTCAATATCTGACCAAAGCACAGAAAGCCCCGCCGCGTCCGGATCGACCTCTCGCTGACCAAGGACGTCAGCAGGAAATATCTAAATTATTAGGAGAACTCCAATAACCATGCGGTTACTTTTAGTTGAAGATGACGCATTACTAGGACAATCCATGGTGACCTCGCTAAGTCGCCATGGTTATACCGTTGATTGGGTAGACAAAGGCGGTGGCGTAGAGATTGTTATGAGAACAGAGCAATTCGCTGCCGTCATTTTGGATCTGACTTTGCCGGATATTGATGGGTTGGTGGTATTACGAAATCTACGTCGGGCAGGTTATACCTTACCAGTATTAATACTCACGGCACGAGATGATATTGAAGACAGAGTAAAAGGCTTAGATGGCGGTGCGGATGATTACTTGGTTAAGCCATTTGCACTTGAAGAATTGATGGCTCGGTTGCGGGTGCTTATTCGTCGTCAATCAGGATATTGTGATGAACGCATCGTTGTTGGACAACTTTCTCTCTCATTAGCAGAGCAAGCAGTTGAATTTGATGGAAATAGACTAAAGTTAACTAATAACGAGTTTAAATTAATTACTGCTTTGATGACTCAAGCTGGGAGAGTACTGAGTAAGGAGCAGCTACAACAGTCGTTACATGGTTGGGATGAAGGAGCCAGTGATAATGCGATTGAAGTGCATATTCACAATTTGCGCAAGAAGGTCCCCAATAACCTGATTAAGAATATCCGAGGAGTGGGGTATATCATTGAAAAATAACACCGATGTAACTTTCTCAATTAAAAAGCGATTAACAATATCAGTGGTGCTGCTTTCAACTGTATTGATTCTGATTTCTTTGATTTTTAGTTTTTCTTCGTCGAGGCATGAAATCGAAGAAGTTTATGATGCTCGCCTAGGGCAATCAGCAAAGATGTTACTTTTGAGCATGCCGATTTCCGAGCAGCCGCTTCAGTCTGGTCACACTCGTGAGCTGTTTGATAACTGGATGAAACGGATTGCTATACAAGCTAAAAATGATGATGCCCCTACGCCTTTTGGGCACCCCTACGAGCAAAATATTCTCGTTCAGTTTTATATTGCCGGTGATCTGATTTGGAGTTCTATTCCAGGGGTCGATAACCTTAAACATGACTCCAAATATACTGGTTTTGGTTATATGGATATACAAAATGAGCCTTGGCGATATTTCCAACTGCCGCTTCCCAATTCAATGAACACTAAGCATGAGTATATTTTTGTCGCAGAAAAAGAGTCAATTCGCGATGAAATGATTTACGAATTAGCACTATCAGCGGCGTTACCTCAGTTGATTTTAATTCCGTGTTTGGCTCTGGTTATGGTGTTTTTAATTGATAAACACTTTAAGCCGATCTCTGAGCTCAAATTAGCGATTGCTCAGCGTAGTGCTAATAAATTGGACACTATCTACGTAGCGAACCCGACTCAAGAGTTATCGCCGTTGGTTTCAGCACTCAATGCTTTGCTCAACGAACTTGACCAAGCATGGCAAAGAGAGAAACGCTTTACCAGAATGGCTGCCCATGAGCTGAAAACACCCCTGACCATACTGCGGCTAAATGCAGAAAACGCTATGATGAGTCAAAATGAGCAGCAATTGAAATCAGACCTAAATAATATTCTACAAGGGATTGATAGGACGGATCGAATGATTCATCAGCTTCTGACGCTGGCGAAAGTGGACAGTATTCATGAGAAGCGGTTCTCAGCCACGGATCTCACCAAGCTTTGCCAGGCTATCATTGCCGAACGCGTACCTCTTGCCCTTAAACATCAGCAAGATGTCTCTTTTGAAGGTGGTAGTATTAAAGTGCTTGGCGATGAAGCGCTGCTTAGAATTCTACTAACTAATCTTCTCGATAATGCTATGCGCTATTCGGGAGACGGTTCTCAAATCAATATCAGACTGGAAGAGCAAGAAGAGCGCATAAAAGTCTATGTGAGTGATACGGGTAAAGATATCTCAGAGGAAACTCGTGAGAAAATGTTCGATAACTTCTACCGAGCCAATACAGAGAAGGGCGATGGTGCAGGGCTTGGCATGTCAATCACTCGAGATATAGCCAAATTTCATGGAGGTAGCGTTGAACTGCTTCCTCGAGCAGACAATCGTAATACCTTATTGGTTGTTCTTCCTAAATAAGATCGGTATTCGAATAAGATAGATACTCACTGTTACGGCTAGGATTTGTCAACGCCGTAACATCGTATTCCTCCAGTACTGGTGATTTTAACTCGGCTTCCTTGATGCCAAGTTCCATCATTATTGTTCCAAAAAGCCAGATGATATTGTTCGCCGTCGTCATGCCAAAACCCGATTGGTTGATTGGGAAAACTGCTTTTGCAAATGAGTTCTCCGACAGTAAGATCAGTTGACTCACCATCATCGCGAATCACATCAATATCCAATCCTAGCGCTGCACCTTGACACTCGCCACGGTATACTGGAGAAATAGGATTGCCAATGACGAAGTTGCCGAGAACATCAGCATCACAGGACATCGCACAGAGATGTAAATCAGGTTTCACTTGGTCATAGATATAATCAAATTGGATTTCACCCCTTGAGCATAATGTTTTAACTGATGCTAAAGAGTAAAAGTTACCGGGAGAAAAAGCCTTTTCTTCGAGGGTCTGCAAATAGTTGGCGGGGGTTCCTAATAGAGTCACTTCTGCTTCTTGAACGAGTTCCCATAAAACACCAGGTTGTGGATAAAGAGGGCATCCGTCGTAAATGACTAAAGTTGCGCCGCTCGCTAGCGCTGAGATGTGCCAATTCCACATCATTGAGTCGCATTGAGTGTTAATCAGGACACGATCGTCGGGTTGGATATCGCATTGCAGTTGATGCTCTTTGAGGTGGTTTAGTACAGTTCCACCGACACTGTGAGCGATGCATCTCGGAGGTACGTACTCATCACCAGATATCTTATCGCTAGAAAATAAGACAAACAGAGGATCGTTAAAACCGATACGCTCGTATGTAAGTCCACGAGGGAGATAGCTAGAAAGTAGTGACTGCCAGTCTGAAAACGTATCGTTGAAATTGACGCTATACTCGCGTTGTTGTAGATACTCTATCTGGCATGTGTTTTCAATACTTTCAATTACTTGGACAATTTTTGAGTTGTTCTCTTCCATCAGATGATTTGAACCGTTAAAACTGTAACCGTTACAGCAGAACAAGATTTTTGGTTGTATCTGTTCAAAACGCGCAATTGTTTTTTCTATATCATCGGACGGAGATGTGGATGCCCATATTGCGCCTAAGCTGGTGGTAGCTAGCATAGCCACTACAGTTTCAGGCATATGGGGTAAACACGCCGCAACCACATCGCCTTTTGCCACACCATTTTGTGTGAGCCATTGCTGAACGATAGAGACCTGATCGCTAAGCTGTTGCCAAGAGAGCTTCTTAGTTTGCCCACTTTCGTTTTTAAACCAGATAGCAATACCTTCTGGTTTTTGGAAAGCGTAAGAAAGTAGGTTCTCCGCATAATTAAGCTGTGCTTGGGGGAACCAAATGGTGTCTCGGGCGGGCAAAAACTGTTGCCATCGAGCAATCCCTTCACCGTAAATGCAGTTACCGCAAAAACCAATCACATCGCAGAACTGCCAGATTTCGAGCCAAAATTTTTTTTTGTCAGCCACAGACCATTGATGAAGCTGTTGATATGTTTCAACTGCTTCACCTTGCATATTGATGTGTTGAATAAACTGTTGAAGATTAGAAGTTTGAATTCGCTCTTCACTAGGTATCCACAGGGGGCGCTCGTTCGACATAACTTTCTCGGCAATCCAATTTACTCTGAATAAAGTTTTGACGCAGATCTAAGCAAAGTCAAACAACAGCCCACTGATATTTAAGAAAAAAGATGAGTTGAATCATAAATCGAAAGTTCAGAATATAACGAGCAGAATGATGAGTTTGGGCTAGTGAAATAAGTTCTGTATTTATGGAGAAAGGAGACCGCAATATAGTCTTGCTCATAGATAAAAAAAGAGCCAACCGTAATTCATACGATTGGCTGATATAACATGTGAACAAAAATATATTCACTAACAACGTCAGTTGGCTAGGTGACCCTCGGCTTAATAAGGGTCACCTAATATAAAGCATATTGCATGCCAATCTGTTTATTATAGGTTTAGCTAATTATTTGGTTGTTCAGTGACCTGATAGAAGCTTTTATGAACGCTTTGCGCCCCGGAATTTGCAAAATGCAAATGCGTAATGCAAAAGTTTAGTCAATTTGCTAGTGATAAACTTAATATTAAAATGGCTTATGCAACACGGATGGCAATGCCGTTATTCGCTTTGATATACCTCCAGTGGCAAGCCATCAGGGTCAGCAAAAAATGTGTATTGCTTGCCAGTAAACTCATCCACTCTAATTGGTTCTACCGTGATTCCTTGCCGTTCAAGTTTATGCTTAACCGCAGCGACATCATCAACGCAGAATGCCAGATGACGTAAACCTTGAGCTTCAGGATAACTCAGTCTTTTCGGAGCATCGGGAAATGAGAATAACTCGATTTGCGAGCCATCAGGCAATGCTAAGTCCAACTTATAAGAGTCGCGCGCTTCACGGTAGTTTTCCGCAACAATTTTTAGTCCCAGAACGTCCACATAAAACGCTTTTGAACGAGGATAATCAGAGCAAATAATCGCAGCGTGATGAATTCGTTTTAACATGGTGTCCTCGTAACGTATTAACGGTTGAGTTTTGGACGTAAATGTTCGAGTGCGTAGTCGATGAAAACTCTCAATCGTGCAGGCATATATTTAGTTTGAGCATATTGCATCGCGATCGCACCATGATAATTACTTTTAATTGTCCACTCTTCTAACACTTGTACTACTTCTCCGTTAGCGATCGCATCTTGGACGACAAAGTCATGGAATATTCCAATACCCAAGCCATTTTTTGCTCCGTTCAAACGTATTTGTGATTGGTTTACAGCGAAACGGCCAGTGACTGCCACCGTGTGGAACTCGTCGTCCTTTAAAAAGCTCCAAATATGGTCATGCTCGGTTTCCGCGAGGTAGAGACAATCATGCTGTGAGAGATACGTCGGATGTTTCGGTATGCCTCTTTGCTTGAGATATTCAGGGCTGGCACACAGCACCAGATTGGTTTTCGCCAGTTCCTTTAACACCAAGTTTTCATCCGGTTTATCCGTGAGTTTAAAAGCCACATCGACATTGTGCTTGAACAGATCAATTTCCCCGTCTGCAGCTCTTAATCTGAGTTTTATCTCAGGATATTGCTTGAGGAAAGGTACGACAAGAGGCTGTAACACTGAGTTTAGGAAGGCTTCCGGTGCTGCGACAGTTAACGTGCCCGACGCTTCAGTATGATCTGAGCTTGATAATTCGACTGCTTGCTGAGCAGCATTGATCATTACTAAGCATTGGTCGTAAATTTTTTGTCCAGCTTGGGTAATCATTAGTTTACGTGTTGTACGTTCAAACAGCTTAACTGACAAAGCTTGCTCTAAACGAGTAATAAGTTTACTTAATGCAGAAGGAGTAACACCTAACTTGTGAGCAGCCGCGGTAAAACTGCCTTCATTTACAATTAAGATAAATGTCGCTAAATCAGGTAGTAGGGTAATGAGCTTAGGGTTTAGCATGGTGTTCTGACGTTTAATGATCATACAAGTGCAGTCGTAAAGCGAACTGTACCATAAGAACCAATTAATCTGATGACATAATTCCTACTTATGAGAAGTAGAAATAGTCTATCTTTACAAAATGTTGTGCTAGGGAAAGCTGGAATGAAGAAAACAGAAGAGCGGTGGTATTCGAGATTTGTTATGCCACTTCATATTCACTTGTCTGTGATGTTTGTCACTGTGGTAGCCGGTTCTTGTTTGTTGCAAATATGGGCTTCTTCTAAAAGTATCGACAACATCATCTTCGAAGCGAATCAAACGCTGTTTGAACAGATAGCTACCACTACAAAAGGCGATTTCGAAAAAGTTTTTCAACCCGCAATGGACGCCATCAGTACCTTAGAACTTACTTCGCTCGGTGAGCAAACATTTAAAGAAGATAGCATTTCATACATCGCTATTTTGCAAAAGCTTTTGCACACCCAACCGGGAGTTAATGCGTACTTCATCGGTTATAGCAATGGCGATATCATTGCAGCACTCAAAAATACGCAATCGCCATGGATGAAAAATATCCCCGTTCCCCAAAATGCAGAGCTTTTTGGTGTTATCTCTTCTTATGAGAAGGGATATGCGACGCTATTCTTTTTTAGCGCTGAAGGTAAAGTCATTGGTTCTCAAACTATCTCCAATAATAGGTTAGATGCTCGCAAAGAGACTTGGTATCAAGCGGCAAAAAGTAATGAGATGAGCCTGGCAAGACCGAAGTTCTTTAATGTGCAGCAGCAAATTGGTGTAACCGTTCAAAAGAAAGCCGAATCGGGAACTGTTATCGCTGCTGAGATTCTATTGTCTAGCGTGTCCAGTGTACTCGCGGGGAGTGCTGAGAGTCATCCCTCAACTAGGCTATTGTTTGAAAAAAATCAACGTTATATCTACGCTTTCAGCGAAGGTAGCAACCATCGTATCGCGGTTGATAAGTTGGAAACCATCGACCAGTTGCCATTTCCAAATATTCGAGAAGTTATATTGGATGAAAGTTTGGTGGGCAATGGTCTAAAAACCGAGATAATCAAGGGTGAAAAATGGTTCGGTGAAGTATTCCCTGTGGCAAAAATAGGTGATAAAGACTTTTACTTGTTGTTTGCCATTAAAGAGGTGGAGTTATTAGATAAAGCTGCTGCTATCAGACATCATGCCATTGCTACGGCGTTTATTTTGGCTCTACTTGTTTTGCCAATTGTTTACATTATGGCTCAGTTTATTAGCCGTCCAATCCGCTTGGCAACAAAAAATGCTCAAGACATAAGCCATTTTAAATTTGATGCTCCAAATTACAGACCAAGTCGAATCAAAGAGATTGTAGATCTGAGCAGAGCTTTAAAAGGGATGAACGTCACTATCCGTAACTTCTTCGAGTTGACCAGAACAATTTCTAAGCAAAAAGACTCGATGAAAATTCAATCTGTGATTAGTGAAGGCCTGGTTAAGGTCACTATGGCTCAAAGCGCATTTCTGTCGATTTGGAATGAGAATGAAGGTCGCTTGGAGTCGCATATTTATTGGGATGGGAAAACCAAAGATAAGAATGATGTTTCTCTTGCCTACTTAGATAACAGCGAGAAAGTAAGACAGATATACTCTCAGGTGACCAATCAGGAGTATCTGATTTATGAAAATTCTCCTGAGTTTGCGCGAAAGCTTCGTTTGCCAGAAGAAGTCTGGTGGATATTGGTGCCGCTTTATAACCGCGATGAAAAATGTATTGGCTGTGTGAACCTTGCTTATCTCAATGAGCAAAAGCAATCAATATTGGATGAAACTCTACCGTTAACTTTAGTCTTAACGGGATATACCTCACTGGCGATTGAAACCAAAAAACACTTAAGAGAGCAAAAAGAGTTATTGGAAGCCTTCATTCGTGTTATCGCAGGCGCTATCGATACCAAGTCGCCATACACAGGAAACCATTGCCAACGCGTACCTGTTTTAACCGAGCGTTTGGTAAGTGCTGCCGCTGAATCGGATCTACCTCCGTTCGAGGAATATTCATTGACTCCTGATGACCAAGAGGCTTTGCATATTGCCTCATGGCTTCATGATTGCGGCAAGGTAACGACACCCGAATATGTGGTGGATAAAGCGACTAAACTGGAGACTATTTATAACCGTATCCACGAAGTCAGAACTCGTTTCGAAGTGCTAAAAAGAGATGCTCAAATTGAAGTTTACAAACAGGCTTTTGGTGAACTTCCTGTAGATCAAAAAATGACGGTGGAAGAGAAATGCCGACAGCTGGATGAGGACTTCGCCTTTATCGCTCAAATGAACGAAGGTAACGAGTTTCTAAGTGATGAATATAAACAACGCATTCAAGATATTGCAGCTAAAACATGGCAACGCACTCTGGATTCACGATTAGGTCTCGGGCATGAAGAGCTCAAGCGATATAAAGATGACCCGAATGAATTGCCGGTTACTGAGTCTTTATTGTCAGATAAAGCGTCACATCATATTCCTTGGGAAAGTAATAAAACGCGTGATGCGCGTTTCCAATTGCAACCTAAGCAGTACAAGAATGATCAGGGTGAGGTTTACAACCTCAGCATTGAACGCGGTACTCTTAATGATGAAGAACGATTCATCATTAACGACCACATTATAGAAACCATGATGATGTTGGAGTCGCTGCCATTCCCAAGCCATTTGAAAAATATTCCGCTTATCGCTGGCAGCCACCACGAAAAATTGGATGGCAAAGGCTATCCACAGGGAATTAACCAAAATGAAATCCCTCTTGCGGGTAAAGCGATGGCGATTGCGGATATTTTTGAAGCGTTGACCAGTGCAGATCGCCCATATAAGAAAGCGAAGACGTTGTCCGAGTCACTAAAAATCATGAGTTTTATGGTCAAAGATAATCACATCGACGCAGACCTGTTCGCCCTGTTCCTCAACTCAGGTGTATACATGGATTACGCCAAGGAATTTTTAGAATCTGAGCAGATAGATCAAGTGAACGTGGCTGATTATTTGGTATAACCAATCAGCCATCTATAAAGTCGTTTCGAGCTATTTCAAAATCCCGATGGATTTGAGCTTTCGATAAAGGGTGTTACGACTGATGCCAAGCATCTTCGATGTTTGGCTTATGTTGCCTTGATTCGCTTGATATGTTTTAAGGAGTTTATCTTCTACTGTGGTTTTTAAATCTACCGCAGCACGTTCAAACGCACTATCAGCAACGTGATTGAGTAGAGATTTTCTGATGTGGCCTGGAACATGTTCCAACTCTAATTGAGGTTCATCACTGGCAAGCAGGCAAGCAACCTTCATCATGTTATCTAACTCTCTTATATTGCCAGGCCAGTGATAACTGGTTAGTAACTCCATAAGATCAGGTGATAACGACTGATCGCCAATACGATAGGTTTTGTGGATGTTTTCAATCAGAGCCGCTTTGTCTTGCCGCTCGCGCAAAGCGGGCAAATGCAGAATCAAACCATTCAGCCGATAGTACAGATCTTGACGGAAACTTCCTTCTTCAACGGCTATTTCTAAATCTTTATGAGTGGCAGCGATGATCTGGATATCCACTGGATAGCTTTGATTTGATCCAACAGGAATCACCACTTTATCCTGAATCACATGCAGCAAACGAGACTGTGCTTCTAATGGCATGTCTGCGATTTCATCGAGAAACAAAATGCCTTTATCTGCTTGGCGAATTTTTCCTTGATAACCTTTGCTGTTTGCTCCGGTAAACGCGCCCGCCACGTAGCCAAAGAGTTCAGATTCAATCAAATCTTTTGGCAATGCACCACAGTTAACACTGACCAGTGCTTTGGTTTTTCTCGGATTTTGCTGATGGAGTGCTTTTACAAACTCGCCTTTACCTACGCCGGTTTCACCTAGAATCATCAGCGTAATATCTTTATCGATCAGCTTGTTCGCTTGTTGCCATGCTTGTTCAACATTACTGTCACCAAAATGAAGTTCGCACGAAGCGGTGTAAGAGTGCGTTTGGCCATGCTTATTGGTTAGGGCGTGCTTTTCAAATACAAATGGCTTTGGTCTTTGATTAAACACTTCATCAATAGTGTGACCTACTACTGAGTTCTGCGCCAAAAGTTGAGCCGCTATGTGGTTATGGGCGATGATCTTTCCGCCCTCATCAGCGATAACAATACCTTGCCAGCCACTGTTAAGTAGAGAACGTTCACAAGCGAGATCAATTCTGGTGGAACCTTGAGGTATTTCGCACAGCAGATGGTTTTCAATGAGCTGCACCATACTTTGAACGAGCACTTGAGTGGATAGGTCGTGCTTTTGCTGCTCGCTGGTGATATCCAGAATACCAAGTAGTTCACCCTGATGAGTAAAAATAGGGCATGAAGAACAACTGATGAAATGATGTTGTCGGATGTAATGTTGATCGCCAACGACGGTTACTGGACGGGCATCAACAATGGCAGTACCAATTGCGTTGGTTCCTTTAATTCTTTCCTGCCAGCATGCACCTGATTCCAGAGCAATCTCAGTTAAACGTTCTTTAAAACGAGGTTGTCCCCAAGTGGAGAGAATCACGCCTTCTTTATCCGTTAACACTAAGTGGCTGTCACTGTGACCGCACATTTGATTAAACAGTGGTAACGCATGTTTCTCGACGGCAGCAAGTAATGATGTGGCTAACCATTTACGCTCTTTAAGCTCGTAATTGGGTAACAGAATGTGTTCTGGACGGCTTCTTTGAGTCAGCCCTGCTTCTTCACTTCGATGCCAAGATGTTGAAAGCCAATCTTTAACTGTTTGAATTTGCATAACTGTTCCATGTTGTGACAGTAGCTGTGTGTCATTTTGGGACACTGGAACAATGGGTGGCAGTACCCAAACAGCGTTTCCATTGCCACTTAATGCTTTCGATCATTTTGTTAATCATAGCTTTACAATTTATTAACAACAAGACCGACGAGTTTGGCTTGTGATTTGCGTTAACGTAACAAGCAGGTGTGAAAATGAGCACTGCAAACCCTAACAATAACGTGAATGTACAATTACAAGGACTGAACTATGATTTATGCGCAACCAGGAACAGCAAATTCGATTTTTAATTTTAAAGATCAATACGATAACTATATTGGCGGCGAATGGGTAAAACCTGTCCGTGAAGTGTATTTCGACAACCCATCGCCAATTAATGGCGAAGTATTCTGTAAAGTGCCACGTTCAAGTGAAGAAGATATTAATCTCGCTCTTGATGCCGCGCACAGTGTTCGTGCGGCGTGGGGTAAAACCAGTGTGACTGAGCGTTCAAACATACTACTGAAAATCGCAGACCGCATTGAAGAGAACATCGAAAAACTGGCCTATGTTGAGTCTTGGGAAAACGGGAAACCGATTCGCGAAACGTTGGCGGCCGATATTCCTCTAATGGTCGATCATTTCCGTTATTTCGCTGGTTGTATCCGTGCTCAAGAAGGCAGCGCTGCCGAAATTGATGCTAATACAGCGGCATACCACTTTCCTGAGCCGATTGGTGTTGTTGGTCAAATCATTCCTTGGAACTTCCCAATGCTGATGGCCGCTTGGAAGATTGCGCCTGCGATGGCTGCGGGTTGTTGTGTGGTGCTAAAACCTGCAGAACAAACACCAACATCCATTTTGGTATTGATGGAAACCATTGGTGATTTGATCCCTGCAGGTGTGGTTAACGTGGTGAACGGTTTTGGTAATGAAGCCGGTCAGGCTCTTGCGACCAGTAACCGTATTGCAAAATTGGCGTTTACTGGCTCTACCGAAGTGGGCAATCACATTCTGAAATGTGCCGCTGACAACTTGATTCCTTCTACTGTGGAGCTTGGCGGTAAATCTCCAAACATCTACTTTGCAGATATCTTCGATCATGAAGATGCTTATCTAGAAAAATGCATTGAAGGTACGTTGCTCGGCTTCTTTAACCAAGGCGAAGTGTGTACTTGCCCTTCTCGCGTGCTGGTTCATGAATCTATCTATGACCGCTTTGTGGCGAAATTGTCAGAGCGTGCGAAAACCATCAAACAAGGCAACCCTTTAGATACAGACACTCAAGTAGGGGCTCAAGCTTCACAAGAGCAGTTCGATAAAATTTTAAGTTACTTGGAGATTGGTCGTCAGGAAGGCGCAAAAGTGGTCTTTGGTGGTGAAGTTGCGCTGCAAAACGGTGACATCAGTAAGGGATATTACATTCAGCCAACCATGCTGGCGGGTAACAACAAAATGCGGGTGTTCCAAGAGGAAATTTTCGGCCCTGTCATTGCTATCACGAGCTTCAAAGATGAGGCAGAAGCACTCGCCATCGCCAATGATACTGAATATGGTCTAGGTGCAGGTGTTTGGACTCGGGACACTAATCTTGCATACCGTATGGGACGTAACATTGAAGCGGGTCGAGTGTGGATTAACTGCTATCACGCATACCCAGCACATGCGGCGTTTGGTGGCTACAAGAAATCAGGCATCGGTCGAGAGACTCACAAAATGATGCTTAACCACTACCAAAATACGAAAAACTTACTAGTGAGCTACGATATTAACCCTCTAGGGTTCTTCTAAAACCCATCACAAATATGAAGCGCCTTTCCATAAGGCGCTTTTTTCTATATTCGCAACTGACGGGTTTAATAGTTGCTATTTGTGCCTTAATTTCATGAATGCTTTTCCGCAAAGTAGGATAATCGCTTTTCAACGAGTGGATTACACTTAGGAGATGATTTGTAGCGAGTTGCGTTTGGGAAAACGTACACATATTTGTCGCTACTGGCAGTTCTTTTACAGTGTAAATAACCCGCTTATTTATGCTCCGAAAAACGAAGAAGGAAAATGCAATGTCGACTGCTTTTTACCAGCAAATTCGTGACCAGCTTGAAGAAGTAAAAGCTGAAGGTCTCTATAAATCTGAACGTATTATTACCTCTCAGCAGCAAGCTTCTGTACACATTTCTACCGGCGAAGAAGTTTTGAACTTCTGCGCCAATAACTACCTTGGTTTAGCGAACCACCCAACATTGATTGAAGCAGCGAAAGAGGGGATGGACTCTCACGGTTTCGGTATGGCTTCAGTTCGCTTTATCTGTGGTACACAAGATTCACATAAAGCTCTCGAAAAGAAACTTTCAAATTTCTTAGGCAAAGAAGACACCATTCTTTACACCTCATGTTTCGATGCAAACGGTGGGTTGTTTGAAACTCTGCTTGATAAAGAAGATGCGGTTATTTCTGATGCTCTAAACCATGCTTCTATCATTGACGGTGTTCGCCTATGTAAAGCGATGCGTTTCCGTTACTCAAACAACAATATGCAAGAGTTGGAAGAGCAACTAATCGAGGCAGATAAAGCTGGTGCGCGTCACAAGTTGATTGTAACTGACGGTGTGTTCTCAATGGATGGCGTAGTCGCTAACCTTCCTGCGATCTGTGACCTTGCAGATAAATATAACGCACTGGTGATGGTCGATGACTCTCATGCTGTTGGCTTTATGGGTGCAAACGGCCGTGGTACGCACGAATACCACAACGTTATTGACCGTATCGATATCATCACGGGTACGCTAGGTAAAGCAATGGGCGGAGCTTCGGGTGGTTACACCTCTGGTAAGAAAGAAGTGATCGACTGGCTACGTCAACGTTCTCGCCCATATCTATTCTCTAACTCAGTTGCTCCTGCGATCGTTTCTGCATCTCTGCGTGTTCTTGATCTGCTTGCTGAAAGCGATGAGCTTCGTGATCGCCTATGGGATAACGCAGCACACTTCCGTGCACGCATGACAGAAGCGGGCTTCACTATGGCTGGTGCTGACCACGCAATCATTCCAATTATGCTTGGCGATGCAAAAGTCGCGGCTGAGTTTGCAGAGCGTTCTCTGGCGAAAGGTATTTACGTAGTTGGTTTCTCATTCCCTGTTGTGCCAAAAGGTCAAGCGCGTATTCGTACTCAGATGTCTGCAGCACATACTCGTGAACAACTAGATAAAGCTATCGACGCGTTTATCGAAGTCGGTAAAGAGATGAACATCATCTAAGGATTATTGTTTCTTCCAATCTCGGAGGATTCATTTGGTGAACATTATGAAAATTAAAGCACTAGCTAAGCTTAAGCCTGAACAAGGCATTTGGATGACGGAAGTCGAAAAGCCTGAATTGGGTTATAACGACATTCTGATCAGAATTAAGAAAACGGCCATTTGTGGCACTGACGTCCACATTTATAACTGGGACGAGTGGTCACAAAAAACCATTCCAGTACCTATGGTTGTTGGCCACGAGTACGTGGGTGAAGTAGTCGGCATCGGCGAAGGCGTTCGCGGCTTTGAACTGGGCGATCGCGTTTCTGGCGAAGGCCACATTACTTGTGGTCACTGCCGTAACTGTCGTGGCGGCCGTACTCACCTTTGTCGTAACACTATTGGTGTCGGTGTAAACCGTACTGGTTCTTTCTCAGAATATCTTGTGATCCCAGCATTTAACGCATTCAAGATCCCAGATGGTATTTCTGATGATTTAGCATCAATCTTCGACCCGTTCGGTAATGCAGTACATACAGCACTCTCTTTTGATCTTGTTGGTGAAGATGTTCTGATCACAGGTGCTGGCCCAATCGGTATCATGGCCGCAGCAGTAGCAAAACACGTAGGCGCACGCCACGTGGTGATTACTGACGTGAACGAATACCGTCTAGAGCTTGCTCGTAAGATGGGTGTGACTCGCGCAGTTAACGTTGCTCAGCAGAAGCTATCGGACGTGATGACTGAACTAGGTATGACCGAAGGTTTTGACGTTGGTCTTGAAATGTCTGGTGTACCAAGTGCATTCAGCTCAATGTTAGACACCATGAACCACGGTGGTCGTATTGCTCTGTTAGGTATTCCACCATCAGATATGGCGATTGACTGGACCAAAGTGATTTTCAAAGGTTTGGTTATCAAAGGTATCTACGGACGTGAAATGTTCGAAACTTGGTACAAGATGGCAAGCCTGATCCAATCTGGTCTAGATTTGTCACCAATCATCACTCACCACTACAAGGTTGATGACTTCCAAAAAGGCTTCGACGCTATGCGTAGCGGGGCTTCCGGTAAAGTTATTCTTGATTGGGAATAATCGAATATTGAAGTTTAAGCGCTCCGGTTGGAGCGCTTTTTGTTTGAGGCTAGACAACATGAAGTGGAAGAAACAGCCCCATTTAGCCCCAGAAAAAGCCCCAATTTAGCCCCAAATATAAAATATCTCGTCAACGAAGGCCCCAAAAAAGCCCCAATATATGGTACGTCCCGTTATTGCAAGTAGAAATCAAAATAACGAGCTGATTTGCGCTAATATATTCAGAGTCTGTTTAGAGACCTATTTAGTCTCAGCTCTATGATGAGGTTCGCGCCAGATTGTCCTCGCAAAACGAAAAGCATACTTAAGCTGCTGTTTGGGGCAACAGGTCTTCAATCTGGTGGTCTAACCGTTTTGTCATCTTTAATTTCCATTGCAAATTGGGGTTACGCTCTGATTTCAAATTCTTTTTTGCTTACTAATACTGCCCAGATAATGCGTGCAATCTTATTTGCTAATGCAACAACAGCAACATTGAATGGCTTCCGTTTCTTTAGATTGGCAAGCCACGAACCGAAATATTTTTCAACAGATTTGTCACGCCAAAGAACTGAGCGGGCAGCATGGATCAGAAGAGTTCTTAATTCCTTGTTACCACGTTTCGATATCCCCAATAGTGTCGATTTTCCCCCTGTCGAGTATTGGGTTGGTACAAGACCAATCCACGCTGCGAAATTTCGACCATTTTTAAAATCGTTTGGGTCTCCTATTGAGGATAAGCAAGCACTAGCAACAACCGGACCGACACCTGGAATGCTTTGTAGCTGTTTCATTTGCTCATTCTCTGCCAGTAACTTTTCTATTTTCTTATCTTGATGTTCTACAAGCTCATTAAGATGTTCGTAGTGCTCATGTAATTCACTTAATTCAAAAATAATTAGTGGTGGAAGATATTCATTTTTATCAGCTAACCACTGGAATAACTTTCTCATGCATACATGTCCTTTTGGAAAGCTGATACCGAACTCCAGGAGTATTGAGCCAACACGATTCATACATGCAGTTCGTTCTTTGATATAACCACTACGAATTTTTCGTATTGTCGATATGGCTTGTGCTGATTCACTTTTTACTGAAGTGAATCGCATTGTAGGTCGAGAAGCCGCTTCGGCAATTGCATCCGCATCGATAAAATCATTTTTGTTGGTTTTAACGTAGGGTTTCACATATTGAGGTGGAATGAGCTTGGCAGTATGCCCATATTCTTCACATTTACGCGCTAACCAATGCGAACCACCACATGATTCCATTGCTACAATAGTCGGTTGTTGAGTAGATATAAAATCGATCAACTTGGTTCTAGTAAACTTCTTCTTAAATAGTTGGTGTCCATGAATATCATGAGCAACGATGTGAAACGAGTTTTTACCAAGATCAATTCCAATAATATGAGCATGTGTCATATGGCACCTTCCTTATAGCAGTAAACATATTTCAGTTTAGCCGTGAAGAGGGACGTACCATCTCATTAAACTATTTGACTCATTTAGTTACTTTTGCCCCAAACTTTGTTAGCTCTCATTTCTGTTCAATTGTCTCAGCCTTAAATTGACCTTATTCCACCAATGCAACAACATGCAATAATCTGCACCTATGGAGGAGTGAAAAGATGGGCAATAATTCAAAATCAATAGTTCTAAAGTTGTCACAGCAAATGGGACTTACTGTACTGGAGTTAGAAGACTGTTCACGTTGGTCTATGCTCGATATTCCAATGCATAACGTTGTCGGCAGCACAGCTCTCATCTCAAAAGATGGAAGGCAGTACCATATTCAATTCGACAGCTCTCGCACAAAGTATGCAGTGGATGAGATGTAAGATTTATATTTAGTTTTTATCCAGAGGCGCTTCCGAACGAAAAATGCCCCAAAGAGTGTTGTATATGAATCTATTTTGTTATAAGAGGCTATCCTGAAATTGGGCTAGTTTTATTTCGGATCCATATTTGTATTGCTTATCAGATCGAATTTGTTCTTGCAAAAAATTAGATTACTTATTGGGACGAGTTCGCCCAAATGTTCAGATTTATCTCCACGGAGCAATCTCATAATTAAAACTATAAATGAATTAGTAGTGCCTGCTAAGCCTAAGACAACTATTCTGTTGTTATTCAGATTCAGCTGCCAGTTCATTCTAATTGTGGTTTTAACGTCACATTCCCCACAGTACTAAAGGATCGGATAGGTTATGGAATAAAGGCTTTCAAAATTGTCGCAATCGTGATCGCTGAGCCTAAGTACATGGGATGTATGTAATTTATGAAGTTTTTAGAACATTCAAGGAGAAGAAAATGAGTAAACTTATATTTGAAAATGAAGATTCTTTGGTTCTGTTGTCGGGAGGAATAGATTCCTCCACTTTGCTTCAAGAAGTAAATAAACAGGTAAACAAAAAGGTCTCGGCAATATTTTTAGATTTAGGCCAAGAACCAGCATTTAGGCAAAAGACGTACGCTCAACGTCTTTGCCATAGGCTAAATGTTCCTTTGCACATTATAGATGCTCCTAAAATTGTGGATATATACGCTATAGCAACTGAACCGCCTCATATAATGCAAACTGAAACTTCAAGTAGGCTAGTAGAAGATAAAGGGCCAGCATCATCTGAAGGTATTACAGCTTTCGTTGCGTTCACCGCCCAATGGTTAGGTTATAAAAAACTTTATCATGGTTTGACAACTTCAGATGAGAACCGCTGGCCACACCTTAGTATGAGAGAAATTTCAGATGCAGTGAACAACCTTTTAAAGGTTTCGGGTTGTACTACCGAGTTTAGTTTCCCATTCATTGAGGCTGGTTTTGATAATGATGCAGTTATTGAACATGCAAAAAATTCAAAATTTAACTACGAAATGACGTGGAGCTGCTTGTGGGGGAATAGATATCATTGCGGTGAATGTTCTAGCTGCAAGAAAAGAAAGAGTGTTTTTTCCAAAACTGTTGGTTCGGATCCAACTCACTATGCTACAAGTGCGGTCGATGTTCAGACCGATCACATCCCACAGTAAGCTAATTAAATGCATACAGGTACTCGTCTATTGCGAGTCTTGTATGAAGTCGTTAATGATACATCTAAACAAAATAGACCACTGTTTTTGGGTTGATACTTTATTCGTGATCTAGAATGCGCCCTTGTGATTTGTTCGTAATGAATAAACACAAGGGCGTATCTATATGGGTAGAGTAACAAAACCATTCAAAAGCAGACTTTATTCTATATTATTCATTAAATTACTGTGATAATTAAAAAATATGCATTCTATTTTCCCTTAACCATGCTCCTACAAAGCTAAAACAGTGATGTGCGCATCTTCTCCTCCCAAGCTTCGGGTGATTGGGACAGACTCGGTGGTGATTTCCACCAAAGAGTCATGATTATTAAGTGACGATTGGCTGTATTTTTTCAGTTACCCATGTAAGCGATTGAAAATGTAGAACTATATCGTGATCGCGAACGCCTTTTACTTGAAGCTTTCAAGCTAACTCTATGATTAAAAAGTAGTTGATAGAAATCAACTCCAAATTAAAGTATCAGCCCACACTGTTTTAGTTTTTTTAATATTTTTTATCATTCGACGTATTATTAATTCAATATAAACCCTAGCTCACTTATGTCCAAAACTGAGCTACGAATTTCATTTTACCTTTTGTAGCTCTTTCCAAACTCGATCTGACTCTTTCTTATTCGATTCCTTCAACCATTTGCCGTAAACCTTAGCTACCATAGTGATGTCTGAGTGGCCCATTTGCTGGGCTAGGTAGCTAACGTTTACGTTCGCGTGGGTGATAGCCCAACTAGCGTAGGTATGGCGCAGTTGATACTGGTTGCGGTGCGTGATGCCTGCTTTTTTACATAGGTCAGCCCAAATACGAACTAAAGCTCGTTTACCGTAGTAGTCATAATCACTACCTTTCTGTTGGCGTACTGCTTTTGGGTTGAACACAAAGCGCAATTTCTCAGTGCGGAATGCATTACCGGGTAGCTCTACTTCATGCTCTGTCGCTGGGTACAGATAGGTTAAGTGACGCTGCGCTTTCAACGCTTCGATAGCTGGTGGCATTAAATCAACAAAGCGTTCTTTGTCTGTCTTTGTTGTCTTAAGTCCGCGCTTGTCGTAGGTGGAACGGCGAACATGTAGTGTCCGGTTCTCGAAATCGACATCTTCCCAGGCTAAAGCGCACAGTTCACCACTACGAATTCCTGAATAAACCAACAGAGTGATCATATTGCGGTGCTGCAACTGGTGGCAGTGTGCTAGGGCTTTGTTTATCTCATCTACAGAGAAAGGCTGAATATCCGGTTCACTCTCTTTCACACGGCTCATAACTTGAGAAAGATCCCGCTCGATGTATTCCATTTTATGAAGCCATGAGAGGAAAGCATTAATAGTAACTAGATTTCGGTTTATGGTCCTACCGCTTTTCCCTTTCACTAAATCTTGTCTGAATTGAGTTAGCGAGCGAGGGGATAGGGTATTGCAACTGCGGTTCTCGCCGTAAAGTTGCGCGAAATCTCTAAGTACCCACTCATAACGCTCTAATGTTGAGCGGCGCACATCATAGGCTTTTGATTGCAAGAAACTCTTGGTAAGTGCTCCAATTTCTCTCGCAGTAGGCTTACCAAAAGAGTGCTTAGAGTTAGGAAAATGAGTTGCGTAATTGAATGTGCCGATTTTGTTTTCATACATAATGGCTTCACGTTTGTTCTTGGCGAAGTTAATGTTCTGCTTTGTTGGAGAGAGCCCTAAAGACTCTCTGAAACGCTTACCATTAATGTAAAAAACTATGCGTAACGTGTTTCCATGTACCTCAATACCTGCTGGAAGTTTATCTACGCCTGCATTCGATGCCATCGGTTCCATTCCTCAATATCTACCATCCAAGTGCCTTGAACCTTTCTCATAACGGTGGATGGATAAAGCCCGTCACGAGCCTTCTCTCTTAGCGTCTTGGTACTCAAGCCAATTTCTTCAGAAGCTTTCTTGAGGGTAACAATCGCAATTTGAGATTTACTCATCTGAATAACCTTATAGCTTGTGATTGAAATTTAGATAACCACCAAACCAAAATAGCTTTGGTGGTTGACACCATTAAACGCACAGACTAAGTGAGCGATGCGGTTTAAACATTGGAACCAGAGGAATATCATCATCGAAATCCATCGGAGGCTCGTTATGTGACGGTTGCTGAGGCTGTCCCCATCCTTGGTCGCGTTTACTACCTAGCATTTGCATCACTCCGTTGTATCCCTGAACTACAACCTCTGTTGAAAATCGATCTTGTCCTGATTGGTCCTGCCATTTACGAGTTTGTAGCTGACCTTCGATGTAGACTTGCGAACCTTTTCTTAAGTGTTCACCTGAGACTTCAGCAAGCTTTCCGTACAGGGTTACTCGGTGCCACTCTGTTTTTTCGCGTTGCTGACCTGACGATTTATCTCGCCACGTTTCGCTGGTGGCTATAGTGATGTTGGCAACAGCTCCACCAGAAGGCATATAACGCACCTCTGGATCACTGCCTAAGTTTCCTACTAGGATGACTTTGTTTACTCCACGGCTAGCCATTACTTAGCTCCACCATGGTAAGGGTTAAAGCTCAGGTTCTTACGGCCACCTTTTGATTCATCGTTGTTACGAAAATAAAATGCTGAACCTACCACTGGCTCATTTTCCATAATTGCGGCCATTTCCTGTTGAAACTGCAAATTTAGTTGACCACTACACACTATGTCCCTAACTGCAGACGAGCACCGAAAGTTTCACGATGATCCAAAAGGTTGGGAATCTAAGCACGGTTCTCAGTTGTTTTATGTGAAGCAGACGATTAAGAAGGCGTTGGAATTGGGGGCTTTGAGTTAAATTGTCTGCGGTGAAAAACTAAAATATGGTGTGAAAAAGCCTCTCACATGTTGTAAGAGGCTCTACAAATAGTCGTTCGACTAGGTTTTTGTTTCACTGCCAGCTACCAGTTGTCATGGTTGGTCTGTATCGCAATAGAGTCACTATCACTATTCCATGTAATAACAGCATAAAGTGTTAACATATCAGAACAGTCAGTCGATTCTTGAATTACATCGTAGTAGTGGCGCTGTACTCCTGAACCTATGGCTGCTTGAAATGGTTCCACGGTTGCGGTGACTTCACAATTTTGCCGATAAGGAGCTTCACTGTTGCCAGATAGAGCATAAACGTCCATTACCAGTAGACTTTCTTCATTGAAGTGGATGTTAGAAACATAATAATCCGCATCAATTGATACTATCTTGTCTTTAATCTGGTTAACACTCATCAAAGGGGAGTTACCATTAACTTTTACCGTAAAGTTAAAATCAATATCATCAAAAAGATATTGTGAGCTGAACCTTAGCGTTGTTGGTACAGTATCTAGCTGTCCCGTGATGGTAATTGTTTCATAATATAAACCTTGATCTGGTGAATCATGTCGAGGATCGATTCTTGTTGTGGCTGTTCCCACTAAGACTGATTCTCCCTCAAATTTACCTATGACCTCGAAACTCTTCTCGTTGTTGTATTGATCTGGGTCTACCCTTCCTTCTTGTCCGCGAAGAATAAATACTCCTCGGGGGGACACATCGATTACTGGGGGGGATTCATATGGAGACAAGTATGCCGCGGACCAGCGACCTTCTATGTCGGTTGAACCACTGACACCAATATTAGTTGCACTCTGGGTATTTGATCCCCCATCTCCGCCGCCGCAACCTCCAATAATCAGGGCTAATAAACCCAGTCGGATTTCCTTTCTCATAGCACTAGCTTCCTTTTTGTTGTTAGAGTTGTGTTATTTTTTTGTTAGTTTTTACGTTAGCAATGAAATGGAAAGGACGAGGAAAAAATTGATAAATGTGGCTATTGATATGGTAGTTAGTAGTGTTGTGTATCTGATGTGGGACTTGTTTCATTGTAATTACAAGAACGAAGGTTTCGTAAATTACAAAACAATCGAGATATAAAACATGCACAAATAAATCTGTATTTACTTAGCGAAATTGACCTAACTTTGTGCATGCTAAATATCAACAATGCAGTGTACTTATTTAGTTTTCCTTACCAACAGTTGCCTGTGGGCTGGGCATTTGAGCACTCAATCTCCAATCGCAGGAAACTTACTTAAACTGTGAGTCACTTATACGGATGCTTTTTATATTTGATCAATGTCTAATACTCATAACTCTTAAATAAAACAATGTTTTATGCCTATTGTTAAATATGTAATTATGAATTATACAGAACTGGTTTTATAGAAAGGTTCTGTATAAGAACTGTTATGTGTCAATCCATAAACGGAGTAATAATGGAAAATTTCAAACACAGAAATAAAGAGATTAAATTCTGGAGTGTAACTGGAGAGATCTTGGGTCAGAATAAATATTCGGAGACTCATGTATCATCTAGTGGAGGAGGTGGCTATGTAGGACAGCATGGAGGTCATGTTAGTGCTCCAACGGTTCATTCAACTACGGTAACAAATCACGAGTTTTGGATTAAAAAAGAAGATGGGAGTGAAAAAAGTATACAGCTTGCAGGGCACGACATCCCACTTCGCGAAGGACAAAAAATTACATTAATATCTGCTGGTATTAAAGGTAAAGACTCGGGTTACTTTTCTGTGTTAGTAAACCACAACGCAAATCAGCATTGGTTTGTAAACAAAGCAGACTCTTTAAATAAGCTTTTAAAAATAGATCAGATCTCGGGAAAGTCTATTTTTATTGCTGGTGGTTTATGGTGGTTAGTGACATCTATTACAAACTCGGTAGGAACGGGAGCTATCATTACTGGGGCATTTGTAGTTTATCGGATAGCAACGAAGATTCCTCGAATAATTAAAATGATAAAAGCTTTGAATAAGCACTTGGAGTCTATAGCTCAGCAAGCCTACCAAAACACTTAAAAAAGCGCTGCACTTGGATAAATTTCTCGCTGCGCTCCTAATTTACCGGTGAGCGCGGTGTTATGCTTACAATCAAATTTTTATTAACTAAGGTTGTTTAACAATATGAAAAATATAGCAATGCTGACACTATCTTCTCTAATTCTCTAATTCTCTAATTCTCTAATTCTCTAATTCTCTAATTCTCTAATTCTCTAATTCTCTAATTCTCTAATTCTCTAATTCTCTAATTCTCTAATTCTCTTTTCTTCTTACACTTTTGCTAGAGATGATATTGGTTCATATTCAATAGAAAATGCTCTAAGTTCAGAGGCAGCAAAGAACAAGTTAGGTACAGATGTAAAATTTTACTTCGGAGAGCAGAAATTTCCGAAAGTTGTGGCAGAGTTTGGCGAGTTCAAAACGAACAAAGCTTTTGGGTCGTAAGCAAGAGTCACCAAAATATGAACCTTTGGAACCATTCTACGGTCTGGGCTTGGGCAATTGGTCAAATATATTGTATTTTCAGTTTGGCGAAGGAACTGACTAACAAAAAGGGCATACAAACAATTTAAGACAGATTCGCAAAGTTTGGGGCTTTGGTTTAATTCGGCTTTTGCGTTTACGATGGAATAATTTTATTGGCAATGCCAATTTGAACGTAACCGTTAAATAGAGTTAAACTGTGTATACATATAGCTTATTTGGTTTTTGACGTTAGTCTAGAGGGGGCGCTATGGGGTTAGTTTCACTTCATAAACGTATAATTCGGTACATCACTACCGAATTATACGCTTTGAATAGGAGTAGCCGTTCCCGTTGAATTATTATCAGATCGGTTTACCTGACGCTGGGTCAACACGGTCTATAGATGGCCCTGTATATCGTTTTAATAAGAAATCGATCACGCGGCCTCCATACAACTCAAACCACCAATCCCCCATTTTCCTAAGTTTGTCTATATTGCTTCTCGAAATATCATCCATTGCATCATCTGGTGGGTTATCTAGGCCGATCTGCTTCTTCATGTCCGAATTGACTCGGATGTATTTCCCATCACTTAGCAGAGTTTTAGCTTGATATGCCACCACCATTTCATCTGATAAAACATCAAGAATATGACCGTGTGTGAACCATCCAATAGCACCCCACTTTTGAGATTCTGGACCATTGATTTTTCGTGCACGGTAACCAGTACCAACGGATAGCACGAGTAGTTCATCTAATGGGGTAGAGTTCCATTCGCGTCTGGCTTCAGCAATTGCACACATAGTTGGATTGTTAGCAATTACTCCTCCATCGACTAACCATGAATCTTTAAGTTCCTTAGTCGGAAAATATGTTGGAGCCGCGCTTGAGGCATCTGCTACGTCAGAGGATTTGTAGCTTTTGAATGCTGGGTTAGTAGATTTTACAACGACTGGTCTTCTGGTGGATATCTCATAAGTGACCGCTAGTACATGCTTACCTTCGACCACATCACCTATTTTGGCGTCTCCAAAATTTTGCTTGAGGATTTTAGTTTTACCTCCTGATTCATATTTGGGGCTGTTTATACCATCTACTTCAAATAGTCCTTTATTTTCAGTAAATATTTTTTTTGCGTTTTGAAGGCTGTACAACGAGTTTATATCCTTCATAGAAAGATTTGTAGTTGCTAAAGCTAGGGCGATGATTGCACCAGTACTAGTGCCAGCATAAAAGTCGACACAATCACGTATAGAGCAACTGTGGTTAGAGTTTAGGCTATCTTCTACATGCGATAAGAATTGTGTCGTTGCCGCACCTCTGATACCTCCCCCGTCTAAAGATAGTATTATCTTAGCCATATACACCTCTTACTAAATGATTAACAAAAAGGGCACATTTTTAAATACGGACTTGTTTAAGAAAGAGAGTAGTTAGCTTTAAGACGAAAAATGAAGATACTGAGTTAATTATCAGAAATTAGAAATATTATACTTGTTGCAAATGTATATTTTATATTCGATCTGGTTTAGTCCTACAAAGAAGGTTTTATTTTTAACCTTATGATTTAAATCATAAAAAATATAATACTGGGCGCTTTTTGTAGTGAATTTAGGCAAGTTTTAGAATTCTAATGTCTTAGCAAATGTAGCGTTTTTTTTAACTACAATGACAGTCCGTCCTTCACTCTTTATTTGTTCGGTGCGAAAACATCCGTCATGCAACGTTAGATATTCTGCTCTATAGAGCATCTCTTTAGTTAACCTTTCAGCACACTTTTAAAAGCCAATATCGGTCAATAATTGCACGATGTTGCAATTTGTTACAATCAGTGTTGACTTAAGAGACTTGGGATGTATTGTTTCGCTGCTGAATGATTCAGTATTAAAACATTATTTCAATAAATAAATGGTCGATGAACAAAAAGAAGATTAGCTCAAGCAAGTAGTTAAAATAATTCTAATTTCAGAAGTCACACCTTTTCTATCGACATAGAAATTATAAGAGGTAACAAATGAAAGTTTTACATCGTCAATCATGGTGGAAGAAAGCTATCGCTATTACTTTTACTTTGATAAGTGCCTCTGCTTTTGCAGAGAACTGTTCAACCACTCCAACTTCGGGTGGTACCTACTACATTATAAATAAAGGCTCTGGGCAAGCTCTGGATGTTAACACTAACGACACCAGTAGTGTGCCAAATGTGATCACTTATGACTTGTGGGAAGCAAGTAACCAACAGTTTATATTAACTAAACAGAGTGATAATTACTGGGAAATCAAGTCGGTTTATAACAGTAAGTTATTAGAAGTATTGAACGCTTCCACGTCTAACGGAGCGAACGTAGATACTTATAGCGATTGGGATGGTGACAACCAACGTTGGGAACTAAAAGTTCAGTCTTCAGGTGGGTTTAAAATCGTCAATAAAAACTCACAACTTTCTCTTACCGTAGCTGGCTCAACAAATGGTTCAAACGTTTACCAAAATGAAGATGCATCAGCAAGTTCACAACGCTGGTATATCAATCCAGTTTCTGGAAGCTGCGATGGTTCATCGAGTGATGAAGATTTAGTCGGTTTTGCCGCACAGTCTGGTGATGATAATCTATCAACGACTACGGGTGGTGCTGCGGGTAGCACAATTACTGTATCAAGCTGTAGTGCTTTAACCTCCGCCTTAGAATCTAGTGATGCACAAGTTATCCAGGTTGCGAATACCAGCATAGACTGTCGTACGTCAGACCGCACAGTGCAAGCTTGTGCTCTCGATTGTTCGTATTGGAATGATGATGGAAAAACTTGGTATCGTGTTCCTACCAGTACTCAAACTTGTAGTGATTTTGAAGCAAGTACGTCAGATGATACGGTTTCTGTAACACGTAACGACACGACTATCAACGTACAATCTAACAAAACTTTGATTGGTTTAGGTAGCTCTTCAAGCATCATTGGTGCGAGCTTGAATCTCAATGGAGTTGAAAACGTCATTATTCGTAATCTAACTATCTCAAACATCAATCCTGCGTTAGTGGAAGCTGGAGATGGTATTACAGTAGAAGATAGTAGCCACGTTTGGATTGACCATGTTGCGTTTAGTAAAATTAGTGATGGGTACTTGGATATTAAAAACAGCCAAAACGTCACCGCAAGCTGGAACCGTTTTTACGGATACAATGCTCAAGTTTGTGCGAACCAACACTGGTATACAAATTTGGTTAGCGAATCTGATGTCACTTTCCACCATAATTTTTGGGATACAGCCGCGGGACGTAACCCTAAAATCCAAGGGGAAGACACTCGTGTCCATCTATTCAATAATTACTGGAAAGATATCTCTTACTTCTCGATTGGTGGTGATGATAGTGCTCAAATCCTAGTAGAGAATAACTACTTTGAAAACAGTGCTAGACCTCATTGGAATATCGGTGATGCTTACTTTAGTGCATCGGGTAACTCATACACTGGCGTTTCAGCAACATCTCAATATGTCGACGATGGGGCAACAGTGTTTACAGATGTAGATATGTATAACTACACCCTAGAAGCGGCTTCAAGCCTTGGTAGTCAAGTCGATGGGGGAACTGGTCCGCAAGACTAAGTCTTAGTCGTAATTTACAAAACAAGTAATCTGTATCTCGATAGCTGAATTAATGAGTTTCAACTTTAAGAATGCTGTCGAGATATACTTTTACTAGATTGAATCGTGAAATAACGAATTAAACCTAGTATCAATTTAAGTTCAAAGCTTCTCTGTCGATTTGGCATGCAGTAAGTTAGAATTTTATCCCTTTGATAATATTGCCTATCGTTCCTGCATTAATAACAGTGTAGCCCTGTTTTTTTAGCCATGCTGCAGCGGTTGCCGAACGCATTCCTGATGCACAATAAACCACGATGGTCTTCGATCGTTCAAGGCCTTTTGTATTGCCTGATACCAATGACTGTACTGGTATATTGAGGCTTCCTGGGGCACTGAAACCCGCAAATTCACTTTCACTTCTCACATCGAGTAACTGGAGGGTATCAATATTAAGTTTAGATAGAGCTGATATGGCACTCCTTGAACTGTAGCTCTTAAATAGGATAAAAATGGCGATAATTATCAGTAAGATGAGTAGTTGTTCATTCATAGTAGTAAGGTTTTATTATCGAACGATACAAATATTAGCAATGTCTAATGTTTATTGCTAGTTATCATTGGCTGAGCATAAAGTGTTAAATCTGATTTCATATATTAAACAAAGCTCAAAGTACTATATTACCTAGCTAAAGGTAATGACTATTATCCGAGCTATACTGATGTGACAACTGACTGGTGCTGAGTTTAAAAGGATAATTTATGAGGTGGATTCTTTTTGTCGTAGTACTGTTGCTAACTGCTTGTGGCCAGAATAACGAAGAAATTGAACTACCAACAAGAAATTTTGAAAATAGGGTGGGAACAGTATTTACATCACTGCCTAAAGATATACTAGCCGCGCCAACTGTTGAAATAATTGAGCTGCAAAAAAGCGGTAACCTAGATGCAATATGGGGGGCCAGTGGTAGAGACGACGCTGGAAATATTTACTTTGGTGTATCGTCACATGGTGGTGTGTATGGTTCTTCTTTCTTATATCAATATAACCCAGTTACAAAGCAGGTATCACCGCAAGGTGAAACGGTCCGAGAGCTAAAAAAGAACAATGTTTATCGAGAAGGTACTCGACAAAACAAGCTTCACAGCAAAATCTACCAAGCAAATGATGGCTACCTGTACTTTAGTTCTTTTGATGAATCTGGTGAAGCTGAGGATATAAATCCAGTGTGGGGCGGGCACCTTTGGCGAAAATTGCCAGATAGTGAGAGCTGGGAACATGTAATGTCTACTGAAGAGGCTCTAATTGCAGTTAATACCAATGGAAGGTATGTGTACGCCTTGGGCTATTGGAATCATGTCATATACCAGTATGACACTAAAACTGGAACAACAGCGCGAGTTGTTTCGGGTTCCGTAAAAATGCATGTATCCAGAAATTTTATTGTCGATGAGGTTGGACATGTTTATGTGCCAAGCCTAAGTGATATTGATTCTGATATTATCAAAGTCAGCTTGAAAGAATATGATACCCAGTTGAATACGGTTGCTGAATATCCATTACCAAGTTATCAGGAAGAAAACATCAATAATCATCATGGGATAGTCGGTTACACTAGCATGAAAAATGGTGATATCTATTTTACTACCTCTGATGGCGGGCTGTATTTAATCTCTCCATTTAAAGATAAAAAACAGAAGATTAAATATATTGGTATGATGCATCCTGATGGTAGTGCATATATTGCATCACTATTTACGATAGATGGTGAAGAATTACTTGTTGGTATAGGAAAAAGAAAAAACTATGAGTGGATAGTTTATGAAACTACTTTAGACAAAAGCTACACTACAAAACTGGAAGTAGACCATCTAAAGGGGCTGTCACTTTTTGGTAGTGTAACGAAAAGCAATAATGGTGATATGTATGTTGTAGGTAGGCATAAAACTGAAAATAGCTATCAACCCATTCTTTTAAAAATAAATAAAAAGGATTCGTACAAATAACGATGATTGTGCTCGCTAAACGATTTTGATTTGCATAGATAATTTTTTACTTAAAAACACACGAGTGCTGATGCCAGATGTTTTTAAAGCTTGGTAAAAGCGCAACTTTGATTCAATCGGGCTTAGAGCCATTACCTATCTCACTCACTTACTGCCTTAGTAATGCATACATCTAGATGAAATTTATGAATATATTGTCATTAATGACGGCTCAAATAACATTAAAACACTAGGATTCTTTGTTGCATATGATCATCATTATAAGTGAAAGACAATTTATTTTTTATTGAATTAATTAACGAACTTTATCTTAGGGATTCAGTAAATTTTAGCTAATATTATGATAATTAAAAATAAAGATTAGGCATTATCCAAAAGTCTCTTAAAATAATTGCGATAAACGCATTTGAAGGATAGCGAGTTATTCAGATTAGCTATCTATTTAGAGTATTTACTCTCAATTAGTTGGTATCAATCTCAGGTTTGAAGACTCTTTTCTTGGTGTTAGTGTGATCTTGGTTCAATAAAAATTAAATTTATTCATTGAAGCTATTAATGATATCAAAGCCATACATCGATAGACGCAATTAATTTATTGGTCACTTATTGCGCAAATTTATATTTATGGCAATATAAATACAAAGAGATTCTATACATATAACTTATTAAGAAAGTATATATCTTAATAAGATGGCTAAGGGTTTGGTTTTGTTGATTATTTAATATTGCTGTTTTATAAACCTAAGTAAAACAGTAAATTAATTAAGATATACAATCTAAGAAAATACTGAAAATGGCAAAACCATCGAAAGATGGTGACGCAAAGTTTCCGGTCTACGGGATTAATCCTATGATAGCGGGGCTGCCAGTACTGTCTCATGACGTGGACTTGTTTTTATTGCTAACTCTAAATACGTTTAGCGAAATAAAAATAAGCGCGCTTTGGGGTAACCCTGTGCACCTCTCGCGAAGTAGAAATCCAGTAGAAGGATTGATCCGCGAGAGGAATTAGACATTGACTACTTCAACCTTCAATACTCATCAAGTTGTAAATAAAGCTCATCAGAAGCACTCATTAAATTCACGATTGTTCAGATTTGCTGGCAGCTCACTAATAGCGCTAGTTTGCGGTGTATCTGCAAGTACCGCTATGGCTGCTACAACTTGGGCTGAAGGTCGAATACTGGTACAACCTAAAGCTGGTCTTAGCGAAGAGAAACTTCAGCAAATTCTTGAACGCAGTGGCGGTCATTCTAAGGGTGTGATCAAGGGATTGGGCATTCATATCGTCGAAGTCCCGGCGCAGGCAGAGGAAGCAGTAGCGCGTGCACTTGCGAAAAATCCTAACATTGCTTTTGCAGAAAAAGATCAGCTGCACTCCCCAGAAATGGTAGCTAATGACACATATTATAGTTCTGGCTGGCACCTGCCTAAGATCCAAGCTCCGGATTCATGGGATATCACAGATGGAAGTGGGGTTGTGGTCGCTGTATTGGACAGTGGGGTTGATCCTGATCACCCAGATCTCAGCTCTCAATTAGTTTCGGGTTGGAACACAGCTAGCAATAATACTGATAGCAGCGATATTTTTGGCCATGGGACAAAGGTTGCAGGGACCATTGGTGCAGCAAGTAACAATGGACTTGGCGTCACATCTGTTGCATGGAATGTTTCTCTAATGCCTGTACGAGTTACTAACCGTACTGATGGCGCAGCTTATACTAGTGATATAACAGAAGGGATAGTTTGGGCTGCGGATAATGGGGCTAGAGTTGCAAACATTAGCTTCGATTATATGAATGGAAGTAGCAGTGTTATTTCTGCAGCTCAATATATGAAAAACAAGGGTGGGCTCGTTATTGTTGCTGCTGGTAACAGTGGAACTGATCCAGGCTACAGCGAACAGACAGCGTTAGTTACTGTTTCGGCAACAGACAAGGCTGATGCTAAAAATAGTTGGTCTAACTACGGAGATATGGTTGATATTTCCGCCCCAGGTTTGAGTATTTGGACTACTACTAATGGTGGCGGATATGGAGCAGCCAGCGGTACATCATTTTCCAGTCCGGTTGTTGCTGGTGTCGCTGCGCTCGTTATGGCTGCAAATCCAAACCTTTCGCCGGATGAGGTTGAACTTGTACTTGAGCAGTCTGCTGATGATCTTGGAACTCCAGGATGGGATACATCTTACGGTCATGGGCGAGTCAATGCATTTGCTGCTGTGACTCTGGCATTGGATACAGATACTCAGAGTGTCGATACCCAAGCTCCTGAGGTAGTTATCGTAACTCCTGAACAAAATGCGCAGATTGCAGGTTTGGTGAACGTAGATGTTTCAGCAAGCGATGATCAAGGGGTGAGCTCAGTGTCTCTATATGCAAACGGTGTATTGGTCGCAACCGATATTTCTGCACCATATCAGTTTAGCTGGGATTCGACTCAGGCTGATAACGGTGAAGTAACACTGACGGCTTATGCTTATGATGCTGCTGATAATGAAGGTATCTCTGATACTCAAATAGTTGTTGTCGATAACCAAGCTGAAGTAGAAGTCGTTGATGTAGTAGCTCCGAGTGTGTCAATTTTGAATCCAGCTAATGGTAGTACTATAAGTAAAGTAGTATCGATCGATATAAATGCTAACGATGACTCTGGTATTGCAATGGTGAAGTTGTACATTGATGGAGAATTGGTACTTTCGACTGATGCTGCAACTTCTAATTACCGCTGGAATACCCGTAAAGTGAGTAACGGTAGCCATATCATTATGGCTATAGCGGAAGATGTAGCTGGTAATATTTCGCAAACGAGTGTGCAGGTAAGCAAGTAAGCGTAGGTATATAATCTACCCGGAGACTATCCAGCACTCAGTGGGCTTTCCGATAACGGATCCTGTATGAAATTTAACTCAAAGGCCTAGCTTAATAGCTAGGCCTTTTACTTTATGCAACCAAAACTCAGAGTTAACTTTTTAACTGCTCGTGTCGCAAAATCTTCACCCAATCTGTCTATTTTTTTTACAGTTGTAATCTAATGGGAATAGGCGGAAAAATTCAAAAAAATCACATGTTAAATAATCTAATATATATTTGTTTTTATTAGCAATTTACATTTATTGATTCACAATCCTGATGACTTTGAATGCTTTTCTAGGGGCAAAAAGAGATTAGCTAACGATGGAGTAGTGGGTGATTATGTCGGATAAATTTACAACTTCCGAGGGTGTGAGTTGTGGCACTTACTAACGTCATGATCTGCATGTGGAAAATGATGCATTAGCATTTGGCACAACAACTGCATGTAATGCGGCAGATATTCTGATCTTTTGAAAGGACAAAGATTATGAAAACGAATTTTTTTTCTAGTGTTCGGTTAGTTAAAGTAGCGTTTATGCGTTTTGTAGCTCTATTTCCTCTAGTGTTAATCAATGTGCTGCTTCTCGGTAGCCACTCTGCTTTTGCTACATTAATAACCGCTTACGTTAGTGGCAATGATTGTGCTGGTTACTTCAATGATTATAGCGGTACATACGAAGGCACAACTTATAATGGTACTAATGGTTTTGATGCATGCCAGATTTTTTACGGCACGGGAAATGATCTTGTTCTTATCTCTCCCGTAATTGCTAAGTTTGATGGAAGTTTATCGGATCCGACAATTAGTGTTAGTAATCAGTTTAGTTCTGTTGATGGTACAGAATGGACTTTTAGTGATAGTAATCTAGATGGTGATTTAGATACTTGGGTGTACATTCGTGGTGATGATGATCCTGCGATCAGGTACTGGTCGGCTAAAGCTGGTAATGGGTTCAATCTATTCTGGGTGGACAATATAGGTTCATGTGACAGCGCAAATTATGTTGGCATGGAAGGGATCTCATTAGACTGTCTTAACGCTGCAGACTTCATGGATTCAGGAATGTGGGAAACTCCAGACTCGAGAGATTTGTCTCATATTGTTTTCTATGACAGTAAGGATGCAGTTATTGTGCCACCTTCAGAGCAGATTATCGAAATTCCCGAGCCCAACATCTTATTATTAATGGCAACAGGTCTAATTTTTATAAGATTGTCTGGCAGACGAAAAACAAAAGGCACCCTATCTCTCGGGCATAACTAACGTAATTCATTATCGTTCATCAGTATTGCTGGGTGGCTTGAGAAGTGTTTATAGACGCTGGCTAGGTTTGAATGATTCTGAAGTTTAAACAATCTAATAGATCCAATACACAGTAGCGACTCTTCAACTAAAGTCGCTACTGTCATTTTTACCGCATTAATAATCACGGCCTTGTGTATACTAAGGCTCTGTTTATTGTTTCTATTAGTGAGTCAAATGACTCTAGTGCTAAGGGTTATAGATATTAACCTATTACAATTCCCTTTTTGTGAATCTTCATTTTGCCACTTGCTATATGAGAAAAGACTTGAGCAGAACAATTTGTACACTGCAATTTATAGTAATTTCGTTTGAGTTGCTTTTCTAAGAACGAACGTTGAATCCTATTTAATACTGTAACTTTACCGCAAGAAGGGCAGCTTTTATAACTCTGCATAATGAATGGGTTACCGACTGTTTTTATAAATTTATTGTGTACTAGTTGAGGTTGCATAACTTAGGCTTACTGTTAGCGGCGCCATGTTAATGAAATTATGCGCACATTCTGTGATATTGGTCCCATTATTGGTGTAATTACATTTGTTTTGTAAATCGTATTTCGTTGAATAATATTGATTTTGTATTTTATTGTTGCATTGATGGTGTATGTGTTCGGTAAGTATTTCGAATGACTGATTATTTTTTATGCAATGTATGAAAGCCAAAATAAACTCGCGTAAACGTGGTGAACCAACATGCGACACCAAATGCGTAAGCGATGATGGCAAAGTGTTCAGGTAGCAGACAAAAGGCGATAAAGCAGAAAATAGTTTCTGTTCCCTCAGTTAGCCCGCTCATATAGTACAGCGACTTGTTTTTATAAACAGGGTTATCAATGCCTCGTTTACTGGCCATCACTGCGAAGGCTAAAAAGCTAGAGCCAGTTCCGACAAAAGAGAAAATCAAAAAAGCGCCGGCAATGGCATTTTGTTCTGGGTTGGCAAGCACAAAGCCAAATGGAATCAACGAATAGAAGAGAAAGTCGAGGCAGATATCGAGGAAGCCTCCGGCATCAGTCATTCCCTGAATTCGTGCTAAGGCACCATCTAAGCCATCACAAATTCGGTTTAGACAGATCAGCACCAGAGCTAAGTAGTACTGCTCTAAAGCCAATGCCGGTAGCGCGAGAAATCCAAGTGCGAATCCAAACAGAGTGGTTTGGTTAGCTGTGATACCTATGGCGTCCAAAATCTTTGCGCTTTGATCAAGAGGCCAACGAATGGCTTTAATACTGAATCTATCGAGCATTGTTACCCTCCCATGGCCAAGTGATGCAGCGGCTACCTAAAGGTATATCTTCTTCATCATGAGTCACCATCAACGCAGGTATGTTGGCTTCTCTAAGTTGTTCTTCTACCTGATTTCTAAATTGCTGACGTAGATCTTTATCCAATTTACTGTAGGGCTCATCCAGCAGTGCTACCTTGGGTTTCGCTAGCAACATACGAGTAAGCGCAATACGAGCCCGCTGACCGCCGGATATCTGATCCGGAAATGACTCGGCAATCGAAGTCAGTGCTATCTGTTTTAAAGCGCTCATGGCTTGTTCTTTGCGTTCAACACCTTTGATAGCATCAGGCAGCGCAAAGGCGAGATTCTCCCAAACAGTTAAATGGGGAAACAGTAGGTCGTCTTGAAACAGTATCCCGACCTGACGTTTATGCGCGGGTTGTTGGTTCAAAATAGAGTCATCAAGTTTGATGTTCCCCGAATATTCAAACTCTTGAGACAGGTGACCAGCAATGGCATCTAGCAGCGTTGATTTACCACAGCCACTCGGTCCCATTAATGTAACAATCTCGCCTTTCTCAACATTAAGGCTAAATGCAGTAAACAACGCTTCACCCCCCTTTTTACGGATGGCGAGGTTTTCGAGACAAAGACTCATGGGTCAATAAACCTTTAATAGAGAACCTACGGTACTTGCCGTGTGTGCGGCTAAGCAATATGGAAAGCGAGAAGAACAACAAAGGCAATAGTGCTTGGCAGATGGCATAAATGGCCGAGACTCGGCGGTCAAGACCACTAGAAAGCGCAACGGCTTCCGTTGTAACGGTGCTGATTCGTCCTGCACCAAGTATAAGCGTTGGTAAGTATTGAGCCAGACTTACACTTACTCCCACAGCCCACGCGAAAAAGACGGCAGGCATCAACAAAGGAAGTTTGATGCCAAACCAGACTTTAATCGGTGACTTTCCAAGGCTCAATGCTACTCGCGTTAAGCCATTATCAAAACTGCGCCACGGCCCATCGAGTGACAAATAAACATAAGGAAAGGCAAAGAATACATGCGCCCAGCAGACCCAAAATAGATATAGCTCGCTGTTGATATAAAGCGTCGCAATCTGAATGCCAAACAGGATCGACAATTGCGGTATCAACATCGGAATGGCGATGACATAGCTTGGTATTTGGATACGATAACGTAAGCGATATTCGTGAGCAATGAGTGCAAACATCAAAGCAATAGAAGCACTGATGACGCCAATAGTAACACTGTGCACAAGAGTGTCAGTGATTGCTTGCCACTCATATTGCCAAAATTGCGTACTGTAGCGGCTTGGCAATAATTCGGGAAAGCGCCAGCGCTGTGCAAAACTCCAGATAATCATTAATGGAACCATCAATATCGCAAGTAAAGTGGTGACATAAAACAATGATTTTCCTGGCAAAGATAACCCTTCACGTCCTGAAAACTGCCAATCTCTAAACCTTTTCGTTACAACCCATTCCACTAGACGGGTAAATCCAAGTAATAAGCTTGCAAGGATAAACAGAACCACAGCACCGGCTGCTGCTCTAGGAAGTAAGGATAGGTCTGGGTCATTGAACCATTGCCACACTAAAACGGCGAAAGTGGGTGGGTTTGTTGGGCCTATGATTAGTGCAACATCAACCACGGAAACGCTGTAGGCGATAACAGCGAACATCGGAAAGCGAAGTTTTACCATCCATTGCGGAAAGGTGGCTTTCCACCAACATTGTGTAGAGCTATAACCCAGTGAATGGCTGACTTTTTCAATTTGATTCACTCTGAGCTGTTGCAAAATAGGGATGCTCATAAGTAACAAAAAGGGCACTTCTTTTAGCGTTAGCATTAGGGTTAAACCCAGTGCGTAGGGATCTTTGACCAGTAACGTTAAGCCATCGACACCCTTGCTATTCACATCGTATCCGAACCATTCGAACAAAACGCGAGCTCCCATGCCTGTTGGGGAGAATAGAAAGGCGAAACCAATAGCGAATGCGACGTGAGGCATAGCGAGTAAAGGCGAAAGTGATACTTCAATTTTTCGCCATAAGCGCGTATTCCAGCAGGATTGAAGAATTGCAAAGGTAATTAGACACGCAAGATAACTGCTTATGACAGCAGAACACAACGTCAGGCAAAGAGATATTCCTACACCATGCCAGTTAAAAACCTCTGCGAATCCTGATAGAGAAAATGCGGATAACCCAATCGCGGGTACATAGCCAAACGCCGATACAACCACTCCAAGTAACCCTGGAATGGTAGGTAAAACGCAGACAGCGATAATGACTAAATATAAAACGCGTAACATGGGTTAGTTTTAGTTTCCGTAACGTTTAAGCCACTCTTTTTCGAGCGCAACTTGCCAACTTGGGTGAGGTTCTGCAACCGATTTGAACTGCTTTGTGTTTTTAGCACTGCCGGTTAAATATTGATTACTCAACACAGAAGGGTCGCCCCATACCGTTAGCTCTCCTTTGCGAGATTGCGCTTGTGGGCTTAGTAGGAAGTTAATCGCAACTTGAGCGCCGGCACTGGCATTAGCATTCCAAGGAATCGCAAGGAAATGAATGTTAGATAGAGCACCAGAATCAAACGCATACGCGTTGGTGGTATCGGCTAAATTTCCGCTGGCCTGTGCAGAATATACAGCGTTTGGGTTGAAGGTTATCGCCAAATCAATCTGACCATCATCAAGCAACTGGATCGTTTCACTCGTACCTGAAGGGAATTGTTTTCCACCACGCCATGAAACCGGATGAAACTCGTCCAAGTAATTCCATAGTGGTTGAGTGACCAATGCAAAACTGGCGTCGTCGACAGGTTTCATTAATGACGGATCGTTGTTAGTCAATTCAATTAACAGCGCTTTTAAGAAGCTTGTACCGTGAAACTCAGGTGGCTTTGGGTATGTTAAGCGATTTGGAAATGCTTTCGCGTAGCTCAGCATCTCTTGGAAGGATTTTGGCGGATTGTTGAGTTTGGCTTTATTGTAAATGAACACGAGCTGCCCAACACCCCAAGGCGCTTCGAGTCCTTCGGTCGGTACAGAAAAATCTTTATCAACAGGAAGAGTTCTATCAACATATTGCCAGCTCGGCAATTGTTGAACGAAAGGTCCGTACAGTAAGCCGTTGTCTTTCATAGATTTGAAGTTTTCACCGTTAATCCAAACCATATCGACACTGCCACCACTGTTTTTGTTCGCTGCCTTCTCTGCGAGCAAGCGAGTAGTAGTTTCGGAAATATCGGAAACTTTGACGTGTTTTAGCGTCACGTTATATCGAGTTTTTAGCTCGTTCGCTGCCCATTGAATATAGCGGTTGATCTCTTGACTACCTCCCCAAGCATGAAAATAGACTGTTGCGCCATTTGCTTTTTGTTCTACGGCTTTCCAGTCTTCTGCAAATGCGGAGGTGGCAAACAGTGAAGCGATGATCCCTAAAGTGCTGAGTAGCTTTTTCATAAATTTTCCGTGTTCATTTGGCGACTGTTATCTTTCTTGTACTGGCTATTGAGACATAGCTGTGCTTTATAATGTTCATTACTCTCAAAATTTTTAACGAATTCAGAGTATTAAATGTGTTACGTCTAAGACAATTATAGGTGCCAAAAGAAATTTGTCGCTGCTAAAAATTGGGTGAGTGGATATAGACCGAATGAGTTGGAAAATTCTTTCGCGGTGGGTGAGCAAAAGAACAGGATAGTTAATTGGAAAGTGTATTTTTATCAGTAGGTAGTGATTGGGGTCTAGAAAAGAAAACGCCCAATGGAAGATATTGGGCGTTTATTGTATAGAGAAAACCCCCAGCTAGGCTGGGGGTTCCGTAAAGCTTACAGCTATAAATCAGTTATATAACCCCTTTCAATTTGATAAAAACGTCTTGTGGTCTGGCAACTACAAGAGTTAATTAAGAATTGAAAGGGGGTCCCAATGGGGGACGAAAAGAGCTTAGCGCACACGCGCTGGAACTGTAAATACCACATAGTCTTTGCACCGAAATATAGAAGACAAGTGTTCTACGGAGAAAAACGTAGAGCAATAGGTGAAATATTGAGGAAACTATGTGAATGGAAAAATGTGAACATTCTTGAAGCGGAATGTTGCTCGGATCATATCCACATGCTTTTAGAAATACCGCCCAAAATGAGTGTTTCAGCGTTTATGGGGTATTTGAAAGGTAAAAGTAGCCTAATGCTTTATGAACGATTCGGGGATTTGAAGTTTAAATATCGGAATCGTGAGTTTTGGTGCCGAGGTTATTATGTAGATACGGTAGGTAAGAATACGAGCAAGATACAGAATTACATAAAGCACCAACTAGAGCAGGATAAAATGGGAGAGCAATTGTCGCTCCCGTATTCAGGTAGCCCGTTTGCGGGCCGCAGGAAATAGTCATATGCAAATGTCAGATCACTACGCGCCTGCTAGGGCGCTGCCAGTAGGAGAGCCTTATAGGCGCATATGAAAAACCACCGGCTATGCCGGTGGATACTTTTTTTATCAGAAATTTTTTATTCAGATAAAACTTGCCAGTGGATAGACTCACCAGCACGAATCGGGACCACAGTTTCACCGCCGAAAGGCATGCTTGCAGGAACTTCCCATGAGGCTTTGGTCAACGTGACAGTGCCTGTGTTGCGAGGAACTCCGTAGAAATCAGGACCATTGTGGCTTGCGAAAGCCTCCAAGTTTTCTAGTTTGCCTTCTTGCTCAAACACTTCCGCATAAAGTTCCAAAGCTGCGTGAGCGGTATATGACCCCGCGCAGCCACAAGCCGCTTCTTTCTTACCTTTTGCGTGAGGAGCAGAATCTGTACCTAGGAAGAATTTCTTGCTACCTGAAGTTGCAGCAGCCACAAGCGCGTGTTGGTGAGTTGCGCGTTTTAAAATCGGCAGACAGAACAAGTGAGGGCGAATACCGCCAACCAACATGTGGTTACGGTTAAACAGCAGGTGGTGGGCTGTAATAGTTGCTGCCACATTATCTGAAGCGTTATTCACAAAGCTAACCGCTTCTGCTGTTGTAATGTGTTCCAACACGATTTTAAGGTTCGGGAAATCATTCACGATTGGATCAAGAACCGTTTCTAAGAAGGTTTTTTCGCGATCAAAAATGTCGACTTCGTGAGTGGTCACTTCGCCGTGAACAAGTAGCAACATGCCTTCTTCTTGCATGGCTTGCAAAACAGGGTAGATATTTTTCGCATTGGTCACGCCCGAATCCGAGTTGGTGGTTGCACCCGCTGGGTAGAGTTTTGCAGCAACAACGGCACCAGAAGCTTTTGCTTGGCGAATGTCTTCGGGAGAAGTGTTATCCGTTAAATACAGAGACATTAGCGGTTGGAAAGCTGCACTTGGGTTTTGCGCCATGATGCGTTCACGATAAGCAAGTGCCATTTCTGTATTGGTTACTGGTGGGACTGTGTTTGGCATAATAAGCGCGCGCCCGTTATAGCGGCTGATGTCACGCACGGTATCCGCGAGAACTTCGCCATCGCGAAGATGAACGTGCCAGTCGTCAGGACGAGTGATCGTAAGTGTTGTCATGAATTGCTCCCACCATGAAGTCATTTGAATGATTGGAGCCTAAAGAGAAAATTTGCGTCACGCAAACGCTTCCGTTTAGGCGACAGGATGATAGAGTAAATGGCTTTCCATTTCATCTTTTTATTTGTGTCTTTTGGTTGTTGAGAGCATTTTGTCTTAGCTAATTGATTGAAACAATGGCTCATTTGTGTCATTCATAGCCTTGTTCTCTTTCACTATATAAGCCACAACGTTAAGTCGATCGGGAAACTAATTTTCTAACTATAAGTAAGGATGTGTGTCATGTCGTCAGCGGTACTTTCTCAAATCAATGTTTATCCAGTGAAATCTGTGGGTGGGCTTTCCTTGTCTACTGCATGGGTTGAAAAACAAGGTTTGATGTTTGACCGAAGATTCATGCTGGCGTTAGCGGACGGCAGTATGGTAACGGCTCGGAAGTATCCGCAAATGGTTAAGATTCGATCTACTTTGACTCCGGATGGTCTGATTTTTACCGCGCAGGGTAAATCACCGCTGGCGATTCGTTATGCTGAGTTCAAAATGCAAGAGTCGCCTGCTACGGTTTGGGATGACAGCTTTATCGCTTACACAACCACAGATGATGCGGACGATTGGTTCAGTGACATTATGGGGCAGCGTGTTGAACTGTTGTTTACGGGTCAGCAGTCTAACCGTGTTCGTGCAAAGTTTGGTCACAATGTCAGCTTTGCAGATGGTTACCCACTACTGATTATTAGCCAAGGCTCGTTAGATGAACTGAATCGTCGTAGTCCAGAACGTCATCAAATGGATCAGTTTCGAACCAATCTAGTTGTATCGGGTACTGAGCCTTTTGCAGAAGATGGTTGGAAACGCATTCGTATCGGAGAGGTGGAGTTTGAAGCACTCAAGCCTTGTGAGCGCTGTATTATGACCACTGTCGATCTTGAAAAAGGTCAATATCGTCCAACCAAAGAGCCATTACGTACTCTGTCACAATTTCGCGCCAACGAAAGAGGAGGTGTGTTCTTTGGACAGAACCTTGTTGCGATAAACGAGGGTATGATTCATGCCGGAGACAAAGTTGAAGTTCTTGAATACAAAGAAAAAGAATATTACCCAGATTTAGGTCAACGCCACTACCTAATGACTTGCGTAGAGCGTGAAGAGATCGCCCGCGATTTCGTGAGCTTTTGGCTTGAACCACAACATGGTGTAATACCTAATTATCAACCGGGGCAGCATTTACCTATCGAAATCGTAGTTGATGGGGAGAATGTTGGCCGCTTCTACACTTTGTCTTCCAGTCCTTCTCGTCCGGGACGCTTGGCTATTTCAGTAAAACGAATTGATGGTGGACGTGTATCTAACTGGCTGCTGGATAATTTACAAGTTGGTGACTCTCTCACCACACAAACACCAAACGGTAGCTTTCATTTATCGGCAGAACACCAAAACCACCCGTTGTTACTGCTTTCTGCTGGAAGTGGCGTAACACCTATGCTGTCGATGCTACGTTATTTGGCTGACAACAAACAGATGCGTGATGTGGTCTTCTACCATCAGTGCCGAACGATTGAAGACATTCCATGCCGAGAAGAGTTAGAAAAAATGGAATTGGAACATCCCGAATTGAAGGTGTTCATTTCACTGACTCAACCCCCTGTTGATTGGTTTGGCTTGAAAGGCCGTCTGTCGCTTTCACATATCAAGCAAGTTAAAGACGTAGCAGCGCGTCAAGTGTTTGTTTGTGGACCTGATGGATTTATGCAAAAAGCGAAAAATTTACTGCTCAAGCAAGGTGTCGCTGAAAATGCCTATCATCAAGAGGCATTTGGTGTAGCACAGCAAACTGTAAAAGAGTTCAAAACGTTGCAACTGAGTGTCAACGGTAATCTGTTTGAGGGTAACAATCAGGCTACGTTGTTAGAACAGGCTGAAGCGGCGGGTATTCCCATTGCAAATAGCTGTCGTGCTGGTTTCTGCGGTGCGTGTAAAGTGAAGGTCGAATCAGGAAAGGTTCATCAGCCAGATGTTCCGGCATTGCAAGAACATGAACGCAATATGGGGATGGCTTTAGCTTGTTGCTGTTTACCCGAAACGGATATTGAAGTGGTTAGCTAATACTAATCGTATTAATTTTCTAATCAAGTCGACATTGAGTGCCGATAAGCAAACCCTCCGAGCCATGGAAGGCTCGGCGGAGCTCCAGGATGGGTTTGGGCGAGTTTGCGTTCAGTGCTCATTGTCTAATATTGAACAGATTAATAGTGAAATTGGTATAATCTGCATTCAATTCGATTAGGAAAGTTCGTATATAAAAAGCCGCCAGTAACGAGTTCGATACTGGCGCTTTTTATGTTCTTTTAGAGTGAGTTGCCAAGCACTAGCTGACACATTTGTTCAAATTGCGCTGCATTACCAGAGAAAAGCTCATCAATAATTGTCTGCAATTTTGTGCCTGATAGCTTGCGCTTCATGGCTTCGCGAATCAGCAAAGCGACTTGATGTTCTTTGCTTAGGTTATCTGGTTGATTTGGCTGATAAAGGCTAAGTTGTTTCGTTAAGTCATTTTCTACGAGCTTTGGCTCAAGTTTTTTAACTTCATCTTTGAGCACTTGCAGTAAATGCGGGTAAACTTCGTCACTTGTTTTCACCGCCTGTATACGATTAAGCAGAGCAGAACTAAGCTCGGTCAGCTTTATAAATCCAGATTGATGTGGAAACTCATCCCTTAGGCGAACTGAAAAATCAACGCGAGTGATGTGAGTATTTGGCAAAAAAGTCAGCGAGCATAAACATTCAATAGGTATCCAAATCGCACAACCTGCTTCAATGGCATATTCTTGTTTGCCCAACTTAAATAAAGCAAGACCGCGGTTAACTTTGACTAAACTATGCTTAGTGGCACGCTTGCGTGGCGTGACTTCCAAGTATGGAAATGAGCAGATTTCAGATTGAATAGCGTAGTTCATACGAAGCCTCATTAATTTAAGGGCGCTAAGATTAACGTTTATCTACTGAAAAGCCAAATATCGTCTAGGAGATAGAAGGTAATCAGACAGAAACTAATTTGTTGTTTTCTGGTCTGACCTTGTAATTTATGTGCTTATGATAGCTGCGAGCCATTACGAGTGCGCGTAGAATAGCCCAGTTTTTTATTTGATGTATGAGAATATGACTTCAACCACCGACCCGTATCAAGAAATTCGTCCTTATAACGATGACGAAATTCATGCCGCCATCGAACGTCTTATCAATGATGAAGAGTTTATCACAGCGATACTTGATCATCGTTTTGAGCGTCAGCCTTCATGGCTAAAAGCAATGATGAGCCCATTCGTAAAAGTTTATCTTAAATTTAAATGGGCGAAACTGACCTCAGTTGATGCAATTCAAATTGAGGTGAAAAAGTATTTAGAAAAAACACTAGAGCACACGACCAAGGGTGTCACATACAGCGGTTTAAGTAAGCTCGATAAGAATACTGCTTATCTGTTTGTGTCTAACCACCGTGATATTGCTATGGATCCGGCTTTAGTTAACTACGGTTTATATGAATCTGGACATCGTACAGTACGTATAGCGATTGGCGATAACTTGCTTAAGAAACCTTGTGCAACTGAATTGATGCGCCTAAATAAAAGCTTCATTGTAAAACGTTCAGTTAAAGCTCCCCGCGAAATGATGAAAGCTCTTGGAACTCTTTCGTCGTATATCAAACACTCTTTGGACACTGGTCATTCGATTTGGATTGCTCAAAAAGAAGGTCGAGCAAAAGACGGTAATGATTTTACTGATCCAGCAATCCTAAAGATGTTTAACGTAGAAGGCCGTAGGCAAAAAGTTGAGTTTCCTGAATACATAAAATCACTAAAAATTGTTCCAGTTTCAATTTCTTACGAGAATGACCCTTGTGATATAGCCAAAGCACGAGAGCTTTATGAAAAAGCGACTCATGGTAAGTATGAAAAAGGTGAATTCGAAGATATTGAAAGTATCATTAAGGGCATTATTGGCGATAAAGGTCGTGTACATGTCGCATTTGGTGACGTAATTACTGATACTTATGAAACGCCAGAAGATTTAGCTCAAGAAATTGACCGTCAAATTCACGCGAACTACAAGTTGTTCCCGATAAACTTGCTAGCAGCAGGAAAGGACGACGCAGATATTACACCTGCTGTGAAAGCGAAATTGGAACAAAAATTGTCTCAGTTACCGCTTAATGCTCATCAGTATCTAATTGATAGCTACGCAAATCCTGTTCGAAATCGCTAGCAATTAAACAATAAGAGAAGCTAACAAGCTTCTCTTATTGTCAGCTCGTTGTCTAATCATCAGCGAGCGACTGCGCCACCCAAGGTTAAATGAGTCGGCCACTTTGTAATGACATTTCCACCTAAGTAAATATTTCCTTTCACTGTCATCGTATCTGGGAAAGTGACAATTTTCGATCCGCCTATATATAGGCTTCCCTCAATCACAATACCTTCCGGCAATTCTGTTAATAGTGTTCTGGAAACACTCAAATCCCCTTTAACCTTCATGTTTGACGGCAGTTTTTCTAATGGCGTGTCAGTAAAGTTTAGGTACCCCCCCACTTGAACACCAACTGGCCAAGATTTAATTTGAGAACCGAGAAAATTGGCGTAGCCGCGAATCTTAGTGCCTCGTTGTACGAGCTCAAGTTGGCTGTTTGAGGCATCTAAACTACCCATGACAGTTAAATTTTTGGGTAGAGATTTAATGGATGTCTTTGCAATGTTGAGATTGCCTTTAACCTCTAACCCATCGGGTAAACTGGTATAAGGCTTGTTTCTCAAGTCGAGGTTACCGTAATTATCTAAATGATTAAGCATACGGTACTGGTCTAGGGGTGCAGCATTCAGAGGTAAAGAGCACAAAGCCATGCATAGCGTCCAAGCCGATAAACGCCAAGTTGAGAAATACATGTTTTTCCTAAATCTCTTAATAATAAGTATTAACTATACTATCGGCAGGATTAGCAATGTCTTCAACGAACAATAAAATCGAAGGGGTAAGATCACAAAAGCGAGCTTAGAGCTCGCTTTCGAAGGCAAATTATCGCATCAGTGATCGCGATTTAAGTTCGAAGATGAGCTTTTCAGCACTGACTTCAAATTTGAAGCGTGCATTCAATTCAGTAGTATTCTCGTCCATAGGTGTTGTTTCGAACTCCACAGCTGAACAGACTTCTTTTGCTAGAGCTACATACTTATCTAATTCGCTTTTTAGTTGGTCTTGATTAGTGGCGAAAATAGTCACTTCTGCAACTTCATCACCTTCCTTGATAAAAAAGCCCATTTCAGCAGAACAACCACAAGCTTCACAAACTTGGTTTACTTCACAGCTTTCGTTACTCATCTCACAATCCTCTTACAAAATTTAAGGACATTCTAACCCCGTATCAACAGGTGTTCCAGATAAATGATAATGCAACAATGTATGAATGCTGATTGATATTGTTGACATAGTTAACAGAATTAGGAGTGTGATAATAGTCGAAAATTGGACGTTATGGTGACATTTTCTTGTCATTACGGCGTTTGATGCATTGTCATACTAATTCGTTTGTAAGATTATTCTGTAGTGAAGGTAAGGGTGTTTCATGGATTATTTCCATATAGGGATGCAGTTTTAAAGGATATTTAATTCATTCTAAGTGAATGAAAGAATATTTTCTTACAAAGGTGGATTGTTTGCTGGAGCGATTCAGCAATATTTGATTCATTTTAATTTTGATGAATTTGTACACAAAGAGCTATTAAGATGCCGAAGCGTAGTAAAGAAGATACAGAAGTGACCATTCAGACTATTATGGATGCTGTTGTCGACCAACTGTTAAGGTTAGGCTATGACAAAATGTCATACACCACACTAAGTCAGCAGACGGGAGTATCTCGAACGGGCATTAGCCACCATTTCCCGAAAAAAACAGATTTTGTACTCGCGTTAGATGGTCGGATTTTTAATCTATTTGTGGCGCATTTGGATTTTGATCATGGGGTCGATTCATTCTCAAGCTCATGGCTTAAAGGGTTAGATAATTCAGAATTTCTAGCTATTTTACGTTTATTTTTCCATCACATAGTTGCTGCAGATAAAGCGGAAGAGTTTTCCTATAAAGGCGTAGGACGCATGTACAAGATGGCGCATGAAAAGTTAGGTGAAGGAAGTGATAAGATTGTTGAGTGGTTAATTGGTAAATCACTCATCGAAATGAGTAAATAATCGCTTAATTATTTCTAGGGCTTGCTTTTGCAAGCCCTTTTTCGTTTTTATAACTTACAAATAACCAAAATGGTGCATAAATGCGGTTGTTGCGCGCTAATTTAGTGATTGGCGTTGTATGTGGTGTGGTGATATTAACTGTATGATTTTTATTAGTATAGTTAACCTGTTTGATATATGAAGTAAATATAGAACAACGTACTGATGTCTTATTTTTGGAACGCTGATTGCACATTGATGCACATAACAATACAAAAATAAGGAAATTTTATGCACTTAATGCCTGGAGAAAAAAGGTGGCTGCCTTGGTTTGGTAAGACAGGAAAACTGGCAATGCGCAAAGCATGCTGGTTTAACCGTAAACGTAAAACCTCTCTAGAACAAACATTTGAAAATATTGCAAATACTCGAGTTAAAATCCTTACGACTTGGGCTGAAAATCAATGGGCATTTCTACACGATGCTTCTTTATATGTGTCTACCAAATCACAGCATGAATATAAAGAAACGTTAACCCGCTTATTGAATCGCAGTTCGGATTTATCCGAGTTATTTATTGTATCTGCGCAAGGCAACATTCTTGAATCTACCTTCTCAGCACAAAAGAACAAAAAAGTGTTTTCACCACAAGCGTTAAGTGAGGGGATAGTGAGACCATTTTTACATGGTCCGTATCGCGACGATGTGACTCTGGCCATTGGTCCTTCAAGCTCCCACTTTCATGATGAAGTGACATTGATGTTCTATCAGCCTCTAGATCTTAGTGATAATACCAAAGGGTGTTTGTGTGGACGAATTCCTAATGATGTTATCGGCGATCTAATTCAGCGCGAGGCGGGACATATTTATAGTGAATCGGGCGATAACTACTTATTCATGGTGACATCTCATTTTGATCCTTCTATCAAACAAGGTGCCGCACTGTCACGTTCTCGATTTGAAGATAATCATTTTTCTCATGGCGAGAACTTAAAAGATGGGGTGAATACCAAATGGGGTGTGGTTAGAGTGAGTCGCCATACTGAATTTGAGATTGTGTTCAATGATCCTGCAACCAACAAGCTTCATCCCGGTGTGAGGGAAACCATTAAAAATGGCCATAACCTATATATTGACTATCCAGGTTACTCTGATTACCGACATATTCCGGTGATAGGAAAGGGTGTGACGTTTACTATGCCCGGATCTAAAGACCGCTGGGGGATGATGTGCGAATCTGATCTCGAAGAGGTTTACCGCCACCGCTCGGTTTCCCAAAAGCTCGATCAGCAATTTGCATTAAGTATATTTGGCCCGTTGCTTCTCCCCTTCATCGTTCAGATGTTCTACCCATTGGCACCTGATCTGTTTATGTTGCTATCAGTGTTGTTCGGTATAGTCGCTATTGGGCTGTTCCATATTTTTACCGCTAAGCCCATGGCTAATAACCTGGAAAATATGACACAAGTCATGCAGGTTCTTGCTGAAGGAGATGGCAACTTAACTCGCCGTTTAGAAGCCAGTAAATTTAAAACTGATGAAACTGGAGATTTAGGGCGGTGGACTAACAGTTTTATTGATAGCCTTGAAGGGATTATTCAGGAACTGGTATTTGCTAGTAAGGAAGTTCAAAGTGTTTCTGAATCAATGTTCCGCCGTAGCCAGTTACTGCTTAGTAGCAGTGATATGACAGCAACTTCAATAACGGACATGCTTTTGCTCGCAGGTGTGCAGAGTCAGGAGATTAACAGCGCTAATGATACAGCCACGGAGATGCATGAACTTATGCTGCAAACGGTGCAAGCAGCACAACTTGAATATCAAAAAGCGGCTGAAAGTGCTCAGGAAATTAAAAATATCGTTCAATCTTCGGCACATACTGTGAATGAAGTGAATGAGGAAATGCAGAAAATTGGCAATATCGTCTCCGTCATTACTGAAATAACGGCACAAACCAATTTGCTTGCTCTCAATGCTGCTATCGAGGCTGCGAGAGCGGGTGAGCATGGTAGAGGGTTCTCTGTGGTTGCGGATGAAGTGAGAGTGTTGGCGAACAAAACATCGCAAGCGGCAAACAGCATAGGTGAGTTGATGACGTCGCTGCATACTCAATCAGAAAGGGCTGTAAACTATATGCAAGAGGGAATTACTAACGTTGAAAACAGTACTCAAGTTGTTGATGAGTCTTCTCGTAGCGAACGTCTGCAAACATCGGTGACAGGGCTATTTACGCTGATTCAGGGTATTGCTCGTAATAGTGAGGAACACAGGCAAACGGCTGATGAAGCACAATCGACTGTGCTAAAACTTCAGGAGGCTTCATCACAGTTGTCGCGTAGAACCACGCTAATGCAAAACTCGCTTCAACGGCTTGATCAATTGGTTGGTCGCTTCGAAGTACGTAAAGCATCTTAGAATTCAGGCGGGATATCCCGCCTGAAATTTTTACGCCGGGTGTCTAGTTTTCGCTTCTCTTTGCCACGGGATGGCAAAAGCAGAAAATATGACAAGAGCATAAAGCATTGACCAACCAAGGCAGATAAATACGCCTGTGCAAAGAAGCAGAGCAAGGATCGCGAGAAACTTTTGAATGCCCTTTAGTAATTTATAGGCTGCTAGCATGGCGAGCAGATAGACTAAGACAAACACACCATTAGCGAGTTTAAGGAAAAATTCCAAATCCAGATTAGAAAACTCGCCAATTAGACAGGAAACTAATAACACACTGAAAACAAGCCAAGTTGCGTGAGTGGGCACTCCTCGTTTTGATAACTGAGCAAGGATACTGTCTGGACGATATTCGCGAGCTTGCGCCCAAACCATTCTCGACAGGCTTTGAGTGTATAAGTTGATGCTGGCAAAGCAAGCGAAGAATCCGATGACGCTTATTATAATAGTCAGACGAGGACCAAACAGTTTGTCACTAAGCCAAGGTATTGAAGTGCTGTCAAACTCTGGTGTACCGAAAGCACCAAACTTCAAGATAACGACTGAGCAAGCCCAGTATGTAGCACCTGCGACGAAGCATCCAACTAAGATCGCGATAGGGAAATCCCGTTGTGGATTTTTGAACTCTTCACCCATATGGGCGAAAGCTTCAATACCCACAAAACACCAGAACATCACACCTAACGCTGCACCTATTGACCAAATGGAGTCGGAATCTAGTGTTGGCATTGATAAATCAGTCGATCCCACATCTCCAATCCAGAGAAATGATGCTACTAGGGCAAAAATGCTCATGGCAATGACCGTCTGTAGGCGGCCAGAGGACTTTGTTCCTGCTAGGTTTACGCTAATAAGTAGTGCCAACGTGAGCACTTGTGCCAAAATGGCGTTATTGAACTGAGCAGGTAACAATTGCTGTAAAAAGCCCGCAGCTAAGGCGACAGCAGCGGGTACGCCTACAGGAATGACGCTTACAAATAGCCAGGCAACTGCACGCTCTAATCTGGAGTTATACGCTTTGCGAACGAAATACGCAGTGCCGCCAGCACTAGGGTATTTTTTCCCTAACGCTGCAAAAGTTAAAGCAACAGGGCAGACCGCCACAAACAAGATTAACCAGGCCCACAGTGAAAAATGTCCTGCAATACCAGCAGCGATTGCTGGAATCATAAACAATCCAGTACCCATTAAGGTGGTTGACAGTTGGCCAATACCGGACAGTAAAGTGATCTCTTTTTTGAGTTGATTCATGCTCTCATTCCCTGATTCTTATTATGTCGCAAAGCTTACTGAAAACTAGATTGCGATGCATCTTGCAAAACGTTGTGCTTGAGTGTCAAAGTGACATTTTTTTACCAAAATTCCGTCATTTTGACGGTGAAACTGTTTTCATAGAGAAACTTGCTGGTATTTGTCAGTAGTCTAGAAATGCAAATTGTGTCAAATTAACCATCAATCAACGGGATAAGTTGGTTATATTTCGACGTTCTACTATGAGAGGAAACGATTGAAAAGTGATAAGGATTGGAATGAGTAATGGATAAATTTGACAGACAAATCATAGAGATACTGCAAGGTGATGCGAGATCGTCTGTGAGTGACATTGCCCGTGAAGTCAACCTTTCTCGATCAGCCGTAACGGCACGAATTAAGAAGCTCGAACAAGACAAAGTGATTTTGGGTTATCACGCCCAAATAGCTAAACCCGATCACACAAATAATGTGAGCGCCTATTTCGCCTTAAAGTTCGATACCTCGGCGAGTTTACATTCCTGTGAAATTTATGCGCAGAAAATATATCTGATTCCAGGCGTGAAACGCTGCCATGCCATCAGTGGAGAGACCGACATGATGCTGTATGTAGAAGTAGAAAGCATGGCAAAGTTAAATGCGATTCGAGATGAGTTACAAAGCTATCCACAACTACGTCATTTGATGACTCATACGGTTTTAAAAGAACTGTTTAACACAGCGAAGTAGTGTTTGATGTCGCCGATAAACCTCAATTTACTTCGCTCACTTAAGGTCTTACTTGAAGAGTGCCATGTCAGTCAAGCAGCAGCAAAGTTAAACATTACCCAATCGGCGCTGAGTCGCCAGTTAAGTCAACTGCGGGACATGTTTGCCGACCCTTTGCTAGTCAGGGACGGTAATCAGTTAGTACCGACGCCTAAAGCAGTCAGCTTACTGAATAAACTAGACCATTGGTTTGTTGAACTTGATGAGCTAATGATCGAAGCGGAATTTGTTCCACTTACCTGGAAGGGAGAGTTTGTTTTTGCTTCCAGCGATTACGTTGCTCAGTATCTTTTACCAGAGATGGTTGAATCTCTATCTGTTTATGCACCTAATGTCTCAATTAAGTATTGCCTTTGGCAGCCAACGTTGTTAGGACAAATGGCAAACTCTGAAATTCAGCTTGCTTCCACTATGTCACCTGAGCCACCTCGAGGCGTTTCTTCTTGGCAGATTGGTGAAGACTACCCTGTATGCGTAATGAAGCGATCTCATCCTTTATCAGAGAAAAGTGTTCTTACTGTCGCTGATATTCTGAATTACTCACATATCAAGGTAATAGGTGGTGGTGATAAGGATACCTACATCGACCAAGCGTTAGCAGAACAAAATAAGGCAAGGCATATTGCCCTAAAAGTACCGTTCTTTTCCGCAGCTTTTCGCTCATTATGTATGAGTGAGTATTTGATGGTGGTACCTGAGCATATTGCTCGTAATATGCAAAACCATTTTGATCTAGTGTTCAAATCGTTACCGGTTAAGACGCCAAAGCATAAGTATTGGCTGTTATGGCACTCTAAATTCGATAACGAACCTTCTCATGTTTGGGCTAGGCAGCTTGTTTACGACATTATGAATCATTCTGAATATTCGATAGGTTATGATTCTAATTCATAGCAACAATGAAAAAAGATGATTTCAAATAATAGCAAAACATAAGTACATTTAAGAACTAACCGGGAGGGTTTGAATGACAATTACAGTTTGGCTATCACTTTTTACTATTTGCCTGCTGGGTGCAATGTCACCTGGACCTAGTTTAGCAATGGTTGCAAAACACAGCCTTGCGGGCGGACGCCATAATGGTTTAGCAACGGCTTGGGCACATGCTTTTGGCATAGGCATATATGCTTTTATTACCTTGATTGGTTTGGCTGTGTTACTTCATCAGTCGCCATTGTTGTTCAAGACAATTAGCTACGCAGGCGCAGGTTACTTGGCTTATTTGGGATTTAATGCCTTGCGGTCAAAAGGTGGTGTGGCAGCGAAGCTAGAATCAGGAGAGACGGTAAGTGCATGGCAATCTGCTCGGGAAGGATTTATGATTTCCCTGTTGAGCCCAAAGATTGCTCTATTCTTTATTGCATTGTTTAGCCAGTTTGTTGCTGTCGGGCATGAACTGACTAGCAAAGCAATTATTGTAGTGACCCCGTTTGTCGTGGACGGTTTGTGGTATACCTTCATTACTTTCCTTTTATCGAGTCCGCTGATTCTCGATAAACTGCGTTCGAGAGCTGTTTTAATTGATCGTCTATCAGGAATTGTATTGTTGCTGTTAGCTGCGCGAGTCGTGCTTACGGTTTAGGTCTAACAATACTTCATGGATATATAAAAAGAACCCCTCTGCATGAGGGGCTCTTTTTAATATTTGGCTCTGGAATTCACTTCTTCAAACTCGCCATCGATTGTATTGCCATATGAGCGATTGTTCTGAGCTTGATAGAAGGGGCGGCGTTGCATTTGACTCTGTAACCTTTTACCTGTGATAAGTGCTGCAATTGTTAGCGGAATAGCAAGCAATAAACTAAATGCAATTGCGAAAAATCCAGTAATGAGCGTCAGTGTGGTAATAAGAAATCTATTCATTGTCTGCTCCTGTATTAATTGCATTCATCTTAACTCAGTCCAGATGAATTAAACATGAACGGAGTGTCCCGTTAGGCTTAAAAACCCAACCGACTGATATTTAAAGGGTTGGGTTTTATGCTTAGGAGGGTTATTCAGCGCCTATGGTGAGTTCTGCGCCACTCTTCTCTGTTTTCAAATCGGTTTTACTATCGAGTAAGAACACGCGATCTGGACTGATTTGCTGTTCTTCGACCAAATATGCTTTGACTGCTTTTGCTCGTTCAGCTGCGAGATTGCTCAAACTGTTCTTGTCGATGTTCGTTGCTTTCACCAATTGGTTATACAGGCCCATATGAACAACAGTTTCGATTTGTACTTTCGTAACTTCTGTTCCTTGTGACTTATCTGTAAGCTGTTGTTTTACTTTATATCTCTCTTGGCTTAGATCTAACTTCAATTGTTTCTCTGCGAGTTCTTCAAGTGCATCAGATAATTGGGCTGATTCAGTAATACGGCTAGCACTGAATGGCTCTGGCAGAGATTCTAGTCCGCTACTGTTTAGCAAAGACTCTTGTACTCTTTGTTCTGCTAAGGCGTAGCTATCGTCAGGAGCAGATACAGAACCTTCGACACTGATTTTAAGAATGGGTCTCTCTTGTAACGCTTGTGCGAGTTTGTTCACACGTTGCTTCTCTTGGTCATCTAACGTTGCCACTCCCGCTTGGAAAGTAATTTGATTCAGTTCTTCATCTGTACCTACAAGGTCTGCGAGTAATGAAAACGGTGCTGTTACCGCTTTGGTAATGATATTGGCGAAAGCATTTACAATTACGCTGGCAAAACTGAAATCAGGGTCATCAACTTTACCTGATACCTTAACCCCTAAATCAATCACACCGTGGCGGTCTTGTAGTATTGCTATAGCCAAAGTGATCGGCAAGCTGGTCGCAAGGCTCGAATCGCTTGGTTTACCCAGTTGCAGTTGATCGACAACAAGATGGTTCGTACCTTGAAGCTGGTTGTCATCCAATCGGTAGTTGAGATCGAGTGACAGTTGACCTTTGTCGATGTAATAGCCCGCGTATGTCCCGGAATAAGGGTTAACTGAAGTTAGCTCAACACTTCTGAATACTAAAGCAAGGTCTAAGTATGGCTTTTCTATTAGCGGGTTAATTTCACCTTTCAATGTTACAGGGGCATATTTATCAATTTTGCCGGCAATGTCGACAGTAGCTTTGGTGCCCGGTGTGGACGAAAGGTTTTTGATCGACCCTTCAAGCAGTTCAATTCCTGAAGAAAAATTGGGTGTTAGTGAATTGTCAGCAAAGAAAGCAGATCCGTTAGCAAATTTAATCTGCTGGATGATGATAGACATTGGTTTGCCGCTCTTCGCTGCTTTAGCCTCGGTCACTTTGGTCGATGTTGGTTTAGTCGTTGATGATTGGGATGCTTGCACCTGCTGGTTTTTGTCACTTTCGTTGGCAACAACAATATCGCCAATGTTAGTTCGTTTATCCTCTGCAATCATAACTTTGGCATAAGGCGCATCTAGCGATACGGTTTTGATGACCAGTTGATTCTGCTTTGAACTGAAACGTAATGAATCTACAGACATTTTTTGCCATTTCACTAATGGTTCTCTGTCGATGGTATCGCGTATCAGAAGGCTATTAATGCTTAATGAACCATCGAAGTTAATGTCATCACTACCAATTACTTTGTAGTTTCCTTGGGTATTAAGAGCCCCCTTCATTAATCGAATGTTGAGATAAGGAGCGAGATAAGGTTGTATCTGAGTTAGGTCTAGAGACTCAATGGACAGATTGCCATCTACATTAAGTGCTCTAACATCAACACTACCCGAAGTAGAGAATGAACCTCTGGCCGTTTCCGGTTGCCGTAGACTATTTGAACTCACATCAAGATTAATTTCATATTCGATAGGGTCGACTAAGTCACTTTGAATCGCTTTGGTTGAAATTGTCATTGGGTGGATTCGCCAGTGCACACCTTGTGATTGTGTTTTCTCTAGGACATTGAAGTCTGAGTCAGTCATTGAAAAGTGTTCCAGTCGAACTTTCCATTTTTGGTCGGATGGCTCTTGGCTCACAGGTTGATTGTTTGTCTCAGATAATGAGTTCGATGCTTCATTTTCAGTAGTGGCTTTGGGCATGAACAAGGTTGCCAAATCTAACCCGTTATTGTCCAACAAAGCGTCGAACCAAAGGCCATGTATAGAGATATCTGAAATATTGACGGATTGTTCATCTCCAGAGACTTGGATATCACTGATTTTTAGGGAGGGTACTTTGGCTTTATCAGATTGTTGATCACTGAAAGTTAAGTCGGTAAGGGCAAACTGGCCGTTTTGAGTCTGATATGAGAGTGATTCATCAACCAGTTTGGCTTGATAGTGGGTTGAGAAGCTAATTGAACCACTACTCAAATGAGCTTGTATGAATTCTTTTGCAAATGGCCAGTATGGCTTCAATGTGAGATCTTTAAGGGACACATTGCCTGAGATTTCAAATGGGGCTAACTGAAACTGACCGTTGAAAGTGAGCAGGCTTTGGTCTGCGCTTGTTAATTCAAATTGATACTGGTTTGCGTTTTCGGTGAGCTTGAGCTTTTCATCCGTATTTATCGGAAGGCTTAGGGTATAAGCTTGGCTATCAATGTTACTGAGTTTGAGGTTGATTTTTTGGTAGTGTAAATCCGCAGTTGTGACTGTATCTCTAAAGTGGAAATCACCATTGTCGATAATGAAGGAGTTCACTTTAAACGCGGGGATTCCATTGTTCACAGTATCTTCAGGAGCGTTAGCCTGAGAGTTATCTTCGTTATTTGAATTGCTAGCTAAGGTTTCGAGAATATCACTGAAGTTAAATGTGTTGTTTACATTGATACGATGTAATTGAGCTTTAGGACCTACAAGTAAAAGGTGGTCAACCGTTGGCGTTAGGGTCAACAAGCTGCGCCAAAAGTTAACTTCTAATTCAAGCAATTCAAATTGACTAAATACTTGTTGTTGGTCTTTCTCAAGAATAGAAAAGTTTTGAACGCGAGCTCTAAGTAGGAAAGGATTAATCGAGACTTTTTCAAGTCGAGCGTCCCGACCCAATAACTGGCTAAGTTGTTTGGGTGCTTGAGATTCAATGACGATCGGTGCAATAAGGCCGAGAATGGTGATGTATACCGCATAGGTAAGAGCTAGATACACTGAGATTCTTACCAATTTAGGCGTCGATTTAAAACGAGCATAAAACATATATACTGCTTGTTTCATAAGTATTATTAGCCTCTTCTTTGGACATAAGTGTCGCAACAACTAGTTCGTTAGTTTAACTATATTTCGCTTAAAGACTAAGAGATACCGGTGCAAAATAATTTGGAAAAATGACGAAAAAAAACCGCTCTTATCTGAGATAGAGCGGCGAATCGGGGGGATGTCATCAGAAGCTAAGGCTGAATAGCTCAGGAGTCACTTCGTCAGTATCGGTTATTATTATGTTGTGGAGGTTAAATCGTTATTTTTGTGGGTACGTTTTGTAACGAACACCCATCATCTGTTCCATACAATGTACGACTTGGCAACTGTAACCGAACTCATTGTCGTACCAGACATAAAGTACACATCGGTTGTCTTGAGCTATCGTTGCAGCACCATCGACTACGCCAGCATAACGTGAGCCCACCAGATCAGATGAAACAATTTCCGTTGATTCCGTGTAATCAATTTGTGCTGAAAGAGTAGAGTTAAGTGCCATATCTCTTAGATAAGCATTGAGTGTTTCTTTGTCAGTACTTTTCTCTAAATTTAGATTGGCGATCGCCATTGAAACATTTGGCGTAGGAACACGAATAGAGTTGCCAGTCAGTTTACCAGCCAATTCAGGTAGCGCTTTCGCAACGGCTTTCGCTGCACCCGTCGACGTTAGAACCATATTCAGTGATGCTGAACGACCACGACGCTCGCCGCTGTGGAAGTTATCGATCAGGTTTTGGTCATTGGTGAATGAATGTACCGTTTCAATGTGGCCAGATACAACGCCGAACTTATCATTCATCGCTTTTAGAATTGGCGTAATAGCGTTTGTGGTACAGCTAGCCGCAGAAATAATGGTGTCTTCTGGTTGAATAACCGAGTCATTAACACCAAAGACAACGTTTTTAATGTCACCTTTACCAGGAGCCGTTAGGAGTACTTTACTTGCACCTAACGAACTTAAATGTTTGCTTAAGCCTTCGCTATCACGCCATACACCAGTGTTATCTACTACTAACGCATTGTGGATGCTGTAACTGGTGTAATCAATCTCTTCAGGGGAGTTGGCATATATCACTTGGATAAAATTACCGTTTACTATAAGCGCTTTATGTTCGTTGTCTACAATGATGCTGCCGTTGAATTGCCCATGAACGGAGTCTCTCCTTAGCAGACTAGCACGTTTCTCTAAATCACCGTGTTTACCTCCACGCACGACGATGGCACGCAATCTTAGCGGGTAACCAGGACCACTTTTTTCGATCAGTAATCGAGCAAGTAGGCGACCAATTCGTCCAAAACCATACAAAACAACGTCTTTAGGTTGAGTGATAGTGCTTCCGTTTAGACTGTTAAGCAATGCAGTATGCAGAAAATCATCTAAGCCATACTCATCAGTATGTTGTTGCCAGAATTGATGAGCAAGTTGACCGATGTCGATTCGACATGGAGATAGGTTTAGCTTTGCTAAACACTGCAAAATGGGCATCGTTTGTTCTAGAGAAAGTGCGGTTTCAGTGTATCGGCGGGCAATGCGGTGTGTTTTGATAATGTCGATAGTTGCTGCGTTGATAAGTGTTTTACCATACAAAATGACTTCAACACCTTTTAAACGATAAAGCTGGCCGATAATTGGTGACATCGATTCTGCGATAGTTTGGCTAGTCTGCCAATCGAGTAGATGTTTTTCTGGACTCATTGCTATAAACCTTTCACGTTATGTTGAGCTAATACCCACAGTTTTTACTGCGTTTGGTATTTGAGGGGGAAGTTTTGTTATTTTTATGTGGCAGGATTGTAGTATCTAATGAGTTATTCTGCTAGAGAAAATAATTACGATACTTTTATCTGTTAACGTACTTAATGCCAGTATTTTAATATGCCATTTTAAGTGTTTGTACGTATTGACAGAATGCTATTAACGTAACTTATTTTGCGATTATTTGTAAAAATGTCTTATTTCCCCGTTTATATCACGGTGATGTTGCAGATATTTGTTGGGCTACATCATTTTATCTAGGTCAAAGTGAACGTTTTAAGATGAATTCAACGATTGTCGTGTGATATGAAAATCATTTATCGGCTGGAAGCCATATATGGATGTGGGATCATAATTTCTTTTCTGCTTGATAAAAGCGTTATGAATTCATTTGGAGGAAGTGGTTGAGAAAACAGATAGCCTTGATACTCGTCACATTCTTCTTGTGCTAGTAGCCACAGCTGTTCGTTATTGACGACGCCCTCTGCTGTTACCACTTTACCCATATTGTGACCAAGTTGAATGATAGTGCGCACTAGCATGTGATCATTGTGGTTAGAACAGCATTCATCTATGAAGGACTTATCAATTTTTAATACGTCGATGGGCAGTTGTTTTAAATAGTTGAGAGAAGAATATGCCACACCAAAATCATCAATCGCGACGCGTATACCTAAGGTTCGTAGTTCATGACATGCATCGACCACACGTTCAGGCTGTTGCATTAGTGTTGTCTCTGTAATTTCGAGTTGCAGTAGCTGAGGGTCAAGCTGTGAGTCCCTCAGAGCCTTAGTCACAACATGAAATATATCATCATAGAGAAATTGAACTGTTGAAACGTTGACAGCGATACAAATGGGATGTCCGAGTTGATCCCATATTTTGGCTTGCTGACAAGCCGTTTCAATCACCCAGCGGCCAATGGGTATAATTTGCTGGCTACGTTCAGCTACGCCAACAAATTCATCTGGGGATATAATGCCAAAAACTGGATGTTTCCAGCGAATAAGAGCCTCTGCTCCATAGACCTTGTTGGTTTTAATATCGACTTTAGGTTGGTAATGAAGTGTTAATTGACCTTTTTCGATAGTATCGCTCAGTTCTCTCTCTATTTGATAGCTGCGAATTGTTTCTCCAATCAGATTCTCATCGAACCATTGGATGCTGTTTTTTCCTGATTGCTTTGCCCTTTTTAGTGCGATATCTACATTTCGGCACCAGATTTCAGTATTGTAAGCAGCGTCATCTAATGCTGCGATACCAAGGCTTATTGTCATTGTGTAGCTACGTTTATCGAGTTCGAACTCCGTATGACAAGCTTCTGATATGTAGTTTGCTACTTGTTGCGCATAGAAATTTACATCAAATTTGTCCTGTAATAGTACGGCGAATTCATCACCACTAAGTCGATAAATGTTAATTCGGTTAAAGCTCAAGTTGTTCAACCGCTTGGCAAATTGAATCAATAAATAATCACCTTGTTGGTGGCCTAATGAATCGTTGATTAGCTTAAAGTTATCTATGTCTAGGAGCAGCAATGCAAATTTCATTGTACTGGCTTCGCCGGCAATTGTTTCTATTGATTCGAGATCGTTCTTAAACGCTTTTCGATTCGCTACTTGGGTAAGAAAGTCTGTCAAACTGTCTTTTCGGTAACGTTCAACCTGCTTAATCAGCTTCTGTCTATAGAAAACCCCACCTGTTGCAAAAATCGCAATGGCAGCTATCTCGATGGCAGCATCTAAAAATTCGAATACTTGGGCACTGGTGACATGGGGGATATAAACCCCTATCAGACTGAATGCAACTCCTATTGGCCATAATGACCCAGGGAAAATCGCGATATAGCACAGTGGAACTAAGATAAAGGTCTGTTGTAAAAAATCTATATTGAGCGGCTCAAAATAACTTCCGATCAGTAATAATACAAACGTCACAAAGGACAATGCTCGTTTAAGCCAAGTATTACTAATAAAATATGCCGCTAACATGCATAGTGGGTAAATAAAGTAGTATTGAGTGAGGGAATGATGTGTCGTCAATAACGAATAACTAACGGCACTTACTGCGAATAAAAATAAAATCGTAACGAGAAAGTGTGTTGAGTTTGATTTATCTATTGTATTTGCAGTTGTAGTGGGCTTCATTGTTTTTCCTTTTTACAGCCACTAAAAAATGAATTTCTCATTTCATTTGTTGATGAAACGATTTGAACGCCAATTGAGTTTGATTGTAGACATAGTTAGCGTTGAACATTGAATCGCATGCAAAAAAAATGTACTTAAAAGTCTAAAGTTGCATGGGTGTTTCAAATGTGAGACGGCATTTTTACTTTAAATAAAAAAGCCCTCATGTTTGAGGGCTTTTTTTTATGATTCTTTGTGAATTTCACTGATTGGTTTTAACTCGCCAAGTGGTAGCCAGTTAACTTTGACTCCGGCTTGCAAGAACATCTCTTGGCTCACTTTAATTTTATCTCCCCAACGAGAAAGAAAATCGTCTGCTTGCTCTGGGCAATTAACGGCTGATATACCTGTTTGGATGATCTTTGCTGCACAGTTTGGACAAGGGAAATGGGTCACGTAGATTTCGCATCCGTCCAAATCACGTTTTGCAAATAGGATGGCATTTTCTTCTGCATGCAGAGTTTTGAGATACTTCATATCTCTGTCGTCGGTATTTGCGCTGTCTGAAATACCATGTGGGTAACCATTAAAGCCCACAGAAACAATTCGATTTTGTTTTGTAATAACGGCTCCTACTTGGGTAGAAGGGTCTTTACTCCAAGAGCCAACAAGTTCTGCCATCTGGTAAAAACGTTGTGCCCATTTCGAAATCATAGTGAGGCTTCCTTTGATAAATCATTAGTTACGCTGGTTTTTTCATACTTGACGGAACCGCTGATCTGGCTTCGCTGCAAGTAGTTCGATGGTAATAATATCCTGATTTCGCATCCTTTAGTCTAGAAAAAGATATGACTACCTCTATATATTCTCACTTCATTTTTAAAGGTTAGGCCATGAGTTATGTAGGTTGTTTAGAGATATAGCAGAAGTGTTTTGTGAGATATCTCTTACATGATGTGTAGGATATTTGATTTTTCTTATTGAGATTGGTCGAGGGGGTTGTTTGTAAATTATTGTAACTTATGCATTTTTGTTGGGTTGGCGGTTTTTGTTTAAAATATATATTATCTTGCATACTTGTTCCTAAACGCCGATGTCGTAATCTGAATGCGTTGGCGGGATGCTGGCACGGAAATGGATTAGCTCAGAGATAGGGCATCTTCAGGAAGAAGATACGGTTGTTCAGGAAGAATAATCGGCAAGGAAAGCAAAGGATATTAACATTAGGTTTAAAATAGCTAGGATGGTTGTTTTAGAGCAGTTAATAGACAACTTAAGGGAATAAGCGTCTGTCAGGATGACAGAGTCAGGACACCGCTAGGATGGCGATGAAATGGAATGCGCTGATGGAACCAGCAGATTATCAAGGAATAGATGCAGGGAGCACCTATAGTAGCCGGATAGCTGCGAAGAGAACAGAACCCCGCTAAGTGAAAGCTTAGTGGGGTTTTCTTTTTTAGATGTCATTACGAACTGCGCTGGATTGGTAGTTGCTGTAAGTAAAATCTTTGTCTTTTTTCAGTTCGACCCCTAAGGTCTATTGCGTCTTTTGATTACAAATTTGATAATGTTTCTTCATATCGCTTAGTAATAGGTATTTTGTACCTTGCTTATGTCGTTACCTCGATAATTTGGATAACCTCTTGGAAAAAACCTCGCAGTTTCTCATCAATACGCTCAAGTCTCATCCTGAACAATATTTGACTATTGGTGAACTTTTAGAGCTACTTAGGCGCCGCTCATACGGGGCTCTGTTGATTATGCTAAGCCTAGCTGGGCTTATCCCAGGTATTTCATTCTTTGCGGCTGTCGCCGACTTTTTATTAGGGCTACAAATTGCATTGGGTTTTCATGCTCCAAAGCTTCCTAATATCATTCAAAAACAACGCATTCATCGTGATAAAACACTTAAATTTACTGAAGAAGTAATGCCTTGGCTGGTGCGTGTAGAAGAGTATGTAAAGCCACGATGGGAACCGTTATCCAGAGTGAATCCTCGTAGAGTTGTTGGTGCAATCATATGTGTTTTAGCCTTTATTGCGATTCTGCCTCTGCCCTTCATCAACTTTTTGCCAAACATCGCGATTATTTGTTTGGCTTTGGGTATTATTGAACGTGATGGTTTATGCCTAATAATAGGGTGTGGGTTTGCACTGGTGGCCATGTGGATTAGCCACATTATGGTTAGGGTTGCGTGGAATTCTCTGATGTTAGCATTGTAGAATTAGGTTCTGAGACAATTAAGAATGAGTAACAAAATGGAAGCAAAAGTAAAGTGGGTCGAAGATTTTAAGTTTTTAGGTCAATCTAACTCAGGCCATTCTATTGTGATGGATGGGAATGGAGGCTCGACCGCTCCTAGTCCAATGGAAATGGTTTTACTTGGTGCAGGTGGCTGTAGTTCTGTGGATGTCGTTGATGGTCTCAAAAAAGCAGACCAGAAAGTCATGGGCTGTGTAGCACAGCTTACAGCTGAGCGTAGAGATACACCTCCTCGAATCTTTACTAAGGTGAATATCCACTTTGTTGTTACAGGTGAAAACCTAGATGCAAAGATTGTTGAACGTGTAACCACTGATTCTTTAGAAAAGTACTGCTCTGTATGTTTGATGTTAGGCGAAGCTGTTGATATGACCCACAGTTGGGAAATCGTAGTCGCTTAATCTAAACGTATCTCAGGTATGTGCCCAATGCTACTCGTATATATAGCCTATCGAGTAGCATTGAGTTAGAGGTTAGTCGTAAATTGTTGGGATTGGCTGGCGCTTATGTTGCGTAGCTTTGTAGATAGCGACTAGTCGGTCTGAAGCTTCTTTAGAAACAGGTTTACCTTCTAAGAAGTCATCGATTTGGTCGTAAGTCAGATTTAAAGCATCTTCATCGGCTTTCTGTGGTGAAAGCTCTTCCAAATCTGCTGTTGGTGTCTTGTGAACAAGCAAATCAGGCGCACCCAGAGCGGCTGCCACTTGACGAACTTGACGCTTACTTAAACCAAACAGTGGGGCCATGTCACAAGCACCGTCACCAAACTTGGTGTAGAAGCCTGTGATGTTTTCTGCCGAATGGTCAGTACCCAACACTAAGCCACCCACGTAGCCAGCGATTTCATATTGTGCAACCATGCGAGCACGTGCTTTTACGTTACCTTTTACAAAATCAAGCTTCTCCGCTTGAGCCGGAAGTAGGCCTGTGTGCGCTAATGCTTCATGAGAAGCGGCATGCAAGCCATCGACACCAGCTTTGATGTTGACAGAAACAGAGTGCGTTGGTTTGATAAAAGATAATGCCAATTGTGCTTCATCTTCGTCTTTTTGCGTACCGTAAGGTAAGCGAACAGCGATGAACTGGAAGTTACTTGAGTTACTTTCTTTGTTCAGTGCTTCTATAGCAAGCTGAGCTAAGCGTCCGCATGTTGTCGAGTCGATACCACCGCTGATACCGAGTACCAGAGATTTACAGCCAGACTCTAATAGCTTACGTTTTAAAAAAGCGACACGACGTTCGATTTCGAACGCAGGATCGATGCTAGGAAGTACTCGCATCTCATCTCGAATCATTTGTTCCATTGGGTTTCCTTTTCCTGCAAGCATTAACAAACTTTCGTAGTATCATACCTCAATCATGCAATTAGAAAACCGAGAATAGAGATTTCATTGTTAGTAGGGGTAAAGATGGAAAAAATTGCTGTGTTTGGCAGTGCATTTAATCCACCGAGTTTGGGGCACAAGAGTGTCATTGATTCTTTGGATCACTTTGACCGCATTTTGTTGGTTCCAAGTATTTCTCATGCTTGGGGCAAAGAGATGTTGGATTACGATATCCGTTGCCAACTGATAGAGGCTTTTATTCAGGATATAGGCTCAAATAAAGTGACTCTTTGTAAGGTCGAACAAGAATTGTTTACACCAAGCAGTAGTGTAACGACTTATGCAGTGCTAAAAAAAGTTGAAGAAATTTTTCCTAATGCCGATATTACGTTTGTTATTGGTCCAGATAATCTGTTACATTTTGACAGGTTTTATAAATCTGCTGAAATTTTAAAACGTTGGTCAATAATGGTTTGTCCGGAAAGGATACCTGTTCGTAGTACTGAGATAAGGCGTCGCTTGTCAGATAACGCTGAAATCCGTGGATTAACAACTCCTAGCGTTGAAAGGTTATTGCAGCAGTTGAAGGTCTATTAGAGAATTATCACACCAAGAGGTCGGAGCTGCTGTTTAATGAAATCTATCACTGCATGTGTTTTATTGCTGTTGGTTTCAAATTTGGCAAATGCGTGTGAGTCGTTCGTATATAAAGACCCGACGTATAAATCTTTTGAAACTGTAGAGCTGTCAGACAGTCGCGTATTGTGCATCTCCTTTATTCATGGGATGGAGTACGCTTCAAAAAAACTCTTCGAATTAGATTTGTTTAAAGATAAAGAAAACGTTGATGAATACTGGGAAAAGTGGGGATTTAAGCAAGACGAAGAGCCATTCTATACTCATAAAATAGCACAAAGTTATATTGGTGTGGGTGTGTGGATGCCAACAAAGCTCCTAAAAGAGGAGTCTGAGCTGACCACAGAAGAATGGTTAAGAAGTCATGGATTATTATTGAGCTTAGGCTTCGGTAGTAAGAAAGCAGGTGAACCACGTATGCGAATGGACTACCGTTGGCATGAAGATTATGAAGTCGACCTAATGATGCACATAGAAGTGCCATTTTAATTTGAAGTTTTACAAAAAAGAGTCATCTATGGATGACTCTTTTTTTATCCGCTAAACCGGTTATGCGAGTTTGAACTCGTTAAGTGCTTGCTTAACGGTGTCTGCCTCTTTGTTATAGTTGCTGACGATTTTGTTTAACTCGTTAGCAAGTTCACCTGTGTTTTGAGCGATTTCTGCTAGCACATCAACATCTCGGTCAACAGCCTCACTCGCTTTAGATTGTTCAACTGTTGAGTTGGCAATACTGGTAATGTGAGTGTTCACTTCCTCAATGACACTTTCTAATTCAGCCACACTAGTGTTCACTATTGAAACTGATTCAAAGGTCGTATGGGTTGCCTGGCGGCTTTTCTCCATATAATTAACGGCAGTGTTGGTGTTGTTCGACATATTATTCAGAAGTTGACTGATGTGCTCGGTTGCTTCTTTACTGCGTTGTGCCAGATCACGAACTTCCGATGACACAACAGCGAAACCCCGTCCATGTTCGCCAGCTCGTGCTGCTTCGATAGCTGCATTCAAAGCAAGCAGGTTAGTTTGTTCAGAAATACCGCTAATGGTATCCACGATCTTACTGACACTCATCGCGTCTTTTTCGAGGTTCTGCATACAAACCTGAGTTTGCTCAATTTGATCCACTAAGGCTTCTACTGCTTTGAACGAAGATTGACTCTGATTTTGACAAGATATGATTTTCGATGTCATGGTATTCGTTTCGTCGAGTGCCCGCTCTGACGATTGTGCGATCTCAACGCTAGATTGAGACAATTCGGTCATTGCAGCTGCAATGTTGTCACATTTTGCCGTTGTTGCTTGACTACTTGTTGTCAAGTTATTCGCGCTTTGAATGAGGTGTTTCAAGCGTTGAGAACTGTGATCATTGGCTTCAGTTACTTCAGACAATAGATTACGAATACTAGTGGTCAAGCCGTTTACACTCTGAGATATATGTGAAATCTCATCTTGTCCTTCCGAAGCTAGTGAAATGCTAAGATCTCTATTACGTGACATTACGGCTAGTTTTTGAGTTAGACTGCCCACTCGGTTTCTCAACGTACTGACGGCTGTATAAAGGCTAAATATCAAGATGACACCGATAATAACGCTCAGCGAAATAATGATTTTTTCATTGGTATTGGCACGTTGAGATTGTTGTGCTGACATCGTCATCATTTGACCTTGGATGACGTTTCTCAACTGATTTAATTGACCAATACGCTCTGTTGCAGCGCTAAACCATTCTGTAGGTTTAGGGCCTTGTAAATTATCGAGTTGATTTGCTTGGTTAAGATAACTTTGTTGTATCTGCTCTACATTTTTCCAAATGGCTGAATTTTTGGCATCGTCAAGTTGTTGAATAAACTGTGTCGGCATCGTTAACATCAGTGAACGCTCAGCGTAGTTGCCTGATGAAATATAGTCGTTGATGGATGTGTATTGTGCAGAATTTGATTTTTGACTCGCAAATGCGCCATTCAACGCGCCGCGAACTTGGCCAGCTCGCTCTTTCATGATTACTACTGAAATTAATGAACTACCAAGTTCTGACACATTGGCGTCGTCGATGGTACTGAGCAGAATACGTGCGTTATCAATAGCGAGTTGGTTCAGATTTGAATAATACGCAAAAGGTGAAATTTTAGGTTGTAGTGCGTCGACTTGTTTTCTGACTTCAGCCAAAGATTGCAGTTGGGCGTTTATGTCAGTTTTAATTTTTTCAGCAAAAGCTTTGGGAATGTTAGTCGGATTGAAACTCTGAAGGGCTTTAACATGAGAATCAGATTGGATGCGTTGTTTGTTTAGGGTTTCAACTTGAGCACCTTGGCCTTTTGAACCCAATACACCTGCGGTTAATCCACGTTCAACTGCTAGATTGTGAGCAAGATTATCGTATAACAGTATGAGTTGAACGGTTTCCTGATCATGTTCGGCAACGCTGACGCGCTTATTTAAATCGAGGATGTTGGAGATGGCTAATGTCAGCGCTATCAATATGGGTACGCCTGCGATTACAGTTACAACTAAGTACAAAGGAAAAAGTCTTAGCAGTTTTTTCATTGTATCCCCTTAAAAGTTTAGAATTTCAACTGACCGAATTAATTATTTTAGATGACAGTAAATTTTTTGCTGTGCACTCACATGCATTTATACCGTTGTACGGTAAAAAGTGAAATCGACGCTGAATTACGTTCAGCAAAATAGTGCCATAGGTAACATTGCAACTATATGGAATGTGCTACGCTAAAAGTGGCGTATAGACATAACTACAATGAGGCTGTTAATGGATTTATTTGCTGACATGCGTGGCAGCTTGGTTTCTGAGAAAAAAGAGCCAAAAGTTGTTGTTAATACATGGAAAGTATTATTGGTGGATGATGACAAAGAAATGCATCAGGTCACTAAGTTGGCACTTAGCGGCTTCCTATTTCAGGACCGCCCACTTGAATTAATTTCAGCGCTATCTGGGGATGATGCTCGCAAAGTTATGGAAGAGCGTGATGACATCGCATTAGCTTTGATTGATGTTGTCATGGAAAGTGAACATGCTGGCCTTGAATTAGTTCGCTACATTCGTGAACATCTCAATAATAAAATGACTCGCTTGGTACTTAGAACAGGACAGGCGGGGCAAGCTCCTGAAGACAAAGTGATTCAAGAGTATGAGATTGATGACTATAAAGAAAAAACCGAATTAACCACGCAGAAGTTACGCACCTTGCTTTATTCAATGCTTAGATCGTACCGCGATCTGTGTTTGATAGAAGAGCAAAAACAAGGTTTGAGCCGCGTAATTGAAGCATCGGCAAAAGTGCAAAATACCACAACGTTAAAAACTTATGCTTCGTCTGTGTTGAGTCAGATGACATCTCTGTTAAAACTGAACGCATCTGCGTTTTACTGTATCGTAAAGCCCCGAAGCGAGGGGGAAGAAGCTCGCCCATTTACATTAGCTGCTACAGGAGAGTATGTTGACTGCTATCAAGACTGCGCGTTTGACGTGCTGCCTGAGGAGGTGGTGAAGCGCTGCAAGAAGGTGCTGGAAACCCGTCAATCGGAGGATTTTGGTCGTGCCTACGTTTGCTATCTCCATGACGAACGTGGTGCAGACAATCTTCTTTATGTGAATTTGAATGAGGAGTTGTCTGAACTGGATAAACAACTTCTACAAATTTATATGTATAACATAGGGTTAACCTTCGAAAAGATTAACCTGATGGAAGATTTGAAAGAAACGTCAAAAGAGTTGGTATATAACTTAGCCAATGCGGTGGAAGCGCGAAGTAAAGAAACCGGGGCCCACGTACAAAGGGTTTCATTGTTTTGTGAAAAGCTTGCTCTTTTATATGGTTTGTCTGACGCTGAAGCGACGCTTATTCGCAATGCTTCTCCTCTGCATGACGTTGGCAAGGTGGCTATTCCTGATAGCATCTTACATAAGCCAGGTAAACTGGACGCAGAGGAATGGGTAGAAATGCAAAAACACGTTGAATACGGCGTGGATATTCTGAGTAAGTCCAAACGCCCATTGATGATAGTAGCAAAAGAAATTGCTGCTACACACCATGAAAAATGGAATGGTAGAGGGTATCCCAAGCAGCTTGAAGGTGAAGAAATTCCACTTTGTGGGCGCATTACAGCATTAGCCGACGTGTTCGATGCTCTAGGTGCTAAGCGAGTATATAAAGATGCTTGGTCGGATGAATCAATTAAACAAGAACTGCTGACACAAAGAGGCCAGCATTTTGAACCTAAGCTAGTGGATTTGCTTCTTGAACACTGGGATGCGTTTGTTGACATTAGATCAGCATGGCCCGATTAGTGCTCCATTTCTGGAGCCAGTACTTTAGGCATGGTGATGGTATAATGCACACCATGCCCAACTTCTGATTCAAACAGCAATTCTCCATTAAGCTTTTTCTTCAATAAGTTAAACACCAGATTTAGCCCTAATCCAGAGCCACCGACACCGCGTTTAGTGGTGAAAAACGGTTCGAAAATCTTCTGATGTAGGGCTTCTTCAACGCCACATCCGTTGTCTTTGTACTCCAAAACAATATCATCACCTTGTTCGTAGAAATGTATAGCGATGCTCGGTTGTTGTGTTTCTTTAAATGCGTGGTTCACACTGTTCATGATGAGATTGGTTAGGATTTGAGTCAGTACTCCGGGTAGACTGGTCATCATAAGTTGTTCATCACCCTGAATTTTGGGTTCAACGGGGATCTTGCGTGTTTCAGAATGTAAGCTGGCAATCAGTGCTTCAATAACCTGATGAATACGGAACTGGCTGCGCTGTTCTGAAACTTGATCCACCGCTGTTTGTTTAAAGTCTCTCACTAACTTAGCTGCACGATTGAGATTGCTTTCTAACAACGCACTACTGTCGGCAAGACGCTGCATTAGCTCACTAAATTGAGTGCTGGTTAATGTTTGTAAGGCAAAGGCCGAGTTCAATTCACTTTTAACTTCTTGGATCACAGAGGTTGCTGTTACTGCAATTCCTAATGGTGTATTTACCTCGTGTGCCACTCCAGCAACTAACCCTCCCAAAGCCGCCAATTTTTCTGACTCAATCAACTGCTCTTGAGTTTTTTGAAGGTGCTCCATACTTTGTTTGAGATCGCGAGTTCGCTCATCAATTTTTTTCTCTAAGTTGTAGTTGAGTGTTTGTAACTCCAACTGAGTAGATTTGAGCTGAGTAATATTGATGGTAGTGCCACGGTAGCCTACGAAACGATTGTTCTCGTAACGCGCTATGCCCTGAAACATCATGTAAATATTGTAGCCATCTATTTTCAGTTGCTGTTCACATTTAGCGAAGTTTTGTTTGGTTTCCAAAGCTCGAAGCAATTCTGTGACATCGACAAACCAGGGTATCTGGGCGAACGTGGGGCGGGTAAACTCATCAATTTCAAGCATTTCACGCATGGGTTCAGATACATAGGTTAGGTGCCCCTCCATATTGGTTTCCCATAACCAATCTGAGGATACTTGTGTAAAGTCGGCAAAGCGCTCTTGTTCGAACTTAATATTACGATAAAGGGTAGTAACGTTGCTGGTAATAGTATTGGTTTCTTCTGCTAGCCAATTCAGTTCGTCATCTTTTTCCATAATCCATTTTTTATGTTCAAGGCAGAGCTTATCTGCTGGGTGGCGAGGGTTGTACTTACGTAAGTACTGAGCAACAGAAAAAATACGTCGGTTAACGCTTTGATGGAAAACCATGAGTATTACCGCACATACAAATATGGTTTTAGCTGCATTGACTAATAGAGTGATGATGAATTGCTTGATTAGAGTGTTGTAAATCTCTTGCGCGCTAGATTCTATATAAATAGTACCCAATTGTTGCATTTTATTATCATCAGGGTTTACGTGATACAAAGGATAGGTACTGGTTACGGAACTTTCAGTGACGGGCGTTCCCGCTTCAAACTTATACTTGCCTGAAACAATTTTAAGGTAGCTGAGCTTAGGCAATTCAACCAGACTATCCAAACGCTGTTGAAGCAACACTAAATCATAATCCCATAAAGATGCAGAAAGCAGTTCTGAATGAATAATCTCTATCTCCTGGTGCCGCTGTTCAACGTCACTAAACTCGCTTTTGTAGTTAAAATAGGTTTGTGTCAAGGTTGCGACGAGTGTGACGGCACCACTGAGTAAAACTAGAATAATGATAATTCTTCGGCCAATACGGCTATAAAACGGGTTGGTGTCACTTTCTATGAATTGTCGGCTTTTATTCATTAAGCATTCCCTGTCTGCTTGAAGTCTGCTTTACCTAAAGTTGCAGTCGTTTTATTTTAAGTTGTTAACTAAAGGATGATTCCAGTATAGAAGGTATAACACTGGGAATTGTCGAAGTTCGTCTAAACTTAAAAATAAAAAGAAATTAAGGCGTTAACTATGATTCGAATTGTACTGTTACTTAGTTTGTTATCTGTACCGGTGATGGCAGCAAACATTCTGGTGATAGAAAGCTACCATGCTGAATTTGGCTGGGACGCAGGATACAGAAAAGGGCTGATAGAGAGCTTAACTCCTGAACACGAGCTGACCTTTTTCGAGATGGATACTAAACGAATTCCAAGCCGAGAGTATGAAAATAGGGCAGAATTAGCTCACCAAGCCTACTTGCAATTAAAGCCGGACTTAGTGGTGGTCGGTGATGACAATGCATTGAGTTATATGCTGCCAAAGTTATATCAAGAACCTATTCCCATCGTATTTTTGGGCATTAACTCCAATCCGAGGGAATTGCTTACTCAATATTCTGGTAAAGCCGGGGTAACAGGTGTTCTCGAACGTCCATTTTTTACTAAAACCATGGCTGGTATTGGTGAGGTGTTTGACAGCCCCAATACCAAGCCCAAAGTTCTGATCATGTTCGATTCTGGCAATACGTCCAAAATCGCTGTAAGGACAATAGAGAATCAAGTGCCGTTGATTAAACAAAACTTAGGCATTGAGGCTCATGTGATAACTCTTTCGACAGAAAGAGCATGGCATGATGCTGTGATGAATGCTCCACGTAATGGTGTGAGTGCTATTGTGGTCGGTTTATTCCAAACCTTAATTAACAGCAATGGCGAGAGTGTATCGTCCGAAGCATTACTTGATTGGACATCGAAGAACAGCAGCGTACCACTGTTTGGATTTTGGGATTTCTCCATAGGTAAAGGTAAAGCTGCTGGTGGGGTTATATTAGATGGCAGATCTCAGGGGAAACAAGCAGGCAATATTGCACGGGAGATCCTTGAAAAAGGCCTAGACGCAAGTACGGTACCTATACAAGCGGGTCATCAAGGAATGGACGTTTATAGTCCTGAAGAGTTTAAACGTTTGGGCTTGACGCCTCCTAATGGGTGGAAAGCGGTGGAGTGGTAATACAAACTTATTTTCATCGCTTAATGCACGGGGTTGCATCAAGGAAGTTTTTCATTAGACTGCTTTTTAGTTTGTTAACTGGATAGATAAATACATATGGAAATTGCAGTACTGATTGAAAAGTTAAACCAACAGCCAGAATTGGTGAAATTCCAAGAAGTTATCGCAACTATTGATGCGAACTTTGTGTTCACACCAACCGCTTTTGTAAATGGCGAAACAATGAATGCAGAGAACCAGAATAATGGTTCATGTAAGATTTTTTCTTTCGCACAACACCAAGGTTTATCTGAAGCGCAAACATTGGCTTGCTTTGGTGATTTTTATCGTAAAGATGTTCTGCAGAATCCAGATAAGGATGACCATCAAAACATTCGTAACTTTATCCGTTTTGGATGGCAAGGCGTGAAATTCACCGGTCAGGCACTATCTGAAAAATAGCGTCTTGCAGGTAAACTTGTAAAAGTTAAGTAAGCTAACCTATTGGCTGATAAAGTACTCATCAAAAAGTACCCATTGAAAAGAGCAGCATTCATCCGCTGCTCTTTTTTGATTACTGTTCCTAACTCTTCTTTAAGTAAGCAAAAACTAATTTTGCTGCTTGATTTACCCTGACAGTAAACATATCATTTAAATCTAAATGATAATTATTATTAATAAGGTTTATTGATGTTTTCTTTCCTAGCTACTCTTTTCTTTATGCTGCTGTTAGGCAAAAAAGTACTTGTTCCTTACGTTTCGACGTTAGGGCTGGCTGTGTTGTTAGTGATTTTTCACTTTGCTATCGATATTGATACCATTCCGGTGTTGATCACATTGTTTGTTACTGCGCCGCTACTGATCCGTTTTCGCTATTCGGCTTTAACACATTCTGCGTTTGTTATCTGTGTTCTTTTACCATCATTGTGTGCTTATTCGTTGCTGCCTTAGCGTTTAATTTCCATGCGTAGATTACGGAAAACGAGCAACTTGGTATGGAAATACCGAATAAAATACGGAAATTGTACAAACAGTAGCCAAACACTCCTCAAGTTTTATTTCTGCGTACCGTTAACGTTTAATTAACGATATAGTCTGATAAAAGTTGTACAGGAGCTCAAGGATGAAGCTAACGATTTCAGGGAAGTTGCAGTTAAGTTTTTTACTTTTAGCCGTGTTATTTACGGTATCTGCAGTCGTTACCTATAGAAACGTCTCTGTGTTAGAGACGCACACTAATTCACTTCTTCAATCTGACTTACCAACGGTAGATACATCCCGTGGTATTCAGCAGTCTATTCAAGCGACACTTTCAACCGTTCGTGCATATATGTTGTTGGGGAGTGATGAGCAAGCAGGAGAAAACCTGAAAGCTCAGATCAATACCATCATCGCTCAAACCGATGAGTCGCTGCCAGTGTTGGAAAACCTCATTCAGGAATCTGATTATCAGAACGTGGTTCAGCATTGGGATGAGGTCAAAACCTCGGTAAATAAAATTGTCGAGATGACGCATACCCCAGAAAATCTGCCAGCGCATAATTTATTTACTAGCGAAGCGGCGCCGATTGCCGAAGTGGCGCTGGATCAGATCCAAGGTTTGATCAATGCGGAGTCTTCAAACAAAGAGGGTGAAGAGCGGAAGCGTCTGTTTAAAGTGTATGCAGATAGCTATAACTCACTGGCGAACGCGCTGTCAGCAATGCGTGATTTTCTTCTGTACGGCGACCCAGAGTATCTGACTAAATACCAAGATTTCATCAAAGCACACAAGCAATCGGTTAGTGAAATCGAGAGCAAAATTGATTTGTTGAATGAAGATGACAAATCTTTGTGGGAACTGTTTAAAGAGATGCAACAACTGTTCTTCCCTCTGGCTGATCAAACTATTGCACTTCGTCAGTCGGAAGACTGGAACTTAGTCAACCAAGAAATGGCCAATACGCTTGTGCCAGCGGCAGAGCAACTGAACATCAGCTTAGAGTCCGTAGTTGCTGCTCAGCAGAGCAAAGCCGATAGAAGTGGTGAAGGTATTAATCAGTCTATTCACCAAGTGTTGACCATATTGGTGGTGGCGTTGATTTTGGTGGTGATTGCATCGCTTGCGGTATCGACTTATATGGGGCGCAGCATTGGCCGTCGTGTTGCTCAAATTTCGCAACGTGCGCAGCTTATTGCCTCTGGTGATGTATCACAACAGCCATTAGTCGTGAATGGCAGCGATGAGTTGTCAGCGTTGACTATCTCTATCAACAGAATGAACCAGTCTTTATCCAATATCGTCAAAGGGGTAACGGATAAAGCGGGTCAGGTGAATGACAGCATGGAGGCTCTACTGAGCTCCAGCCAGCAAACACTTAGCCAAGTGAAAAATCAGGAGTTGAGTATTGAGCAGATGGAGACTGAACTGGAAGATGTGGCTCAATCAACTCAGCATACTCTTGATCAGGCTCAGCGTTCGGTAGAAACTCTTTCTGACAGTCAGTACGAATTAACGCTCGGCAGAGAATCTTTAGAGCAAAACAAAGCGACGATGGCGTCTTTGCATAAAACTATCGAAGTGACGAGTGAACTGGTTGCCAAATTGAATTTGGAAAGCCAAGCCATTGGTAAAGTGACAGAAGTTATTGAAGGCTTAGCGGAGCAGACCAACCTACTGGCACTGAATGCGGCGATTGAAGCTGCAAGAGCTGGCGAAGCGGGTAGAGGGTTCGCTGTGGTTGCTGATGAAGTTCGTATGCTAGCATCGCGTACCACGAAATCAACCACGGAAATTAACAGCATTGTAAATGCGATTCAAAGTGCCACAGGTTCTGTAGTGAAAGAGATTCAACGCAGTCAGGAAATGGCGGAACAAGGCTCAGAGCATATTGAAGAAGCCGTCATCAAGTTGGTGAATTCTACTGATCAAATATCAACACTCAATGAGCAAATGTTGCAGTTAGCAGCAGCGGCTAATCAGCAATCTGAAGCCACACGTTTGATCACTGAGCATATGCAGAACGTTTCGACGTCAATGAAAGACGTCGATTCTATTAGCCAAAATGCGAATAAAACTTCGCTACAAATCCGCGACCACGTCACCGAATTAAATAGCGAAATGGCACAATTTAAACTGCACTAATTTTGTGGTTTTTACATTCTGTGCTCGATACTTCTTGTGAGCACAGAATGGCACCGTCTTTCCTTCCTCAAAGAATAGAGACAGGCGTTTCTGTCCTATAGGTACTCATTGCACCCTTACAAAATTCGTGGTTAATTAGGGTTTTTGTCGTTATAGGATTGCGTGTTTTATGTGCCGTTGGCTCGCGTATCAGGGTAGCCCTATCTATTTAGATGAGCTTATTTTTCACCCTGAACATTCTCTTGTTCATCAAAGTATCGAAGCTCGTAAAACGATCGCCCGAGTCAATGCTGACGGGTTTGGATTGGGTTGGTATACCGAGCGTTCCACTCCGGGGCAGTTTCATGAAGTGCTTCCTGCGTGGGGAGATGAAAACTTACGTTCTCTTGCACATCATATTCGTTCTCACCGATTTATGGCGCATGTTCGTTCTTCAACGGGAAGTCGCGTTTCACGTAGTAACTGTCATCCATTTATCATTGATAACTGGATGTTTTTGCACAACGGCCAAATTGGCGAATTTTGCAAGGTCAAATACTCGTTAGAACGTATGTTGCCGGAAGATATTTATATCAAGCAGCAGGGAAGCACAGACAGTGAGTTAATCTTCTTGCTGATGATCATGAATGGGTTGTTTGAACAACCTGTCTCGGCAATTCGTAAAACGATTTACGACATTGAGCAGACTATGGCAAGAAAAGGGGCGACAGAACCTTTCAAAGCGTCAATATGCGTTTCCGACGGTGAGCAGTTCTGGTTAGTCCGTTACAGTTCGGATCAACAGCCACCGACGGTGTTTGTGAAGAAGCAGGGCGAGGATATCATACTTGCATCTGAGCCTCTGGCAAATGAGCCGGGCTGGGAGAGTGTAGCTCCTCAAACGATTACTTATGTGTTGGGTAATCATTGTCAGACCTACCAAATATAACTCCTCTTCAGAAGGCTTCATTGAGGTCAATCTCAGTGAAGCCTTGTACACATCCCCAATTTGAAGTTGTTCCAAAAGCTTCATCAACTCTTACATTCGTACCCATTATTCCGGTTGCTTATGCCATGTTTGAACGTTATAGTTCGACGTAAACGGTAATGATTATCAATAATCTTCTCAGTTGTAAAGGAACCCGAATGAAAAAGCGTATCAGTTTGGCTACTGTTGGCATCCTATTATCTATGACGGTGTATGCCGACCCCATCACAATTGAACACAGTATGGGTAAAACCACGCTTGAACAGAACCCTCAACGCGTTGTCGTGATTGGCTTAGGTGTACTTGATGCTTTGGACACGTTCGGTATTGATCCTGTAGCTATCTCAAAAGTGCCGCAAATTCCAAATTATTTGGAAAAGTACAAAGCAGAAAAATACGGTGCAGCAGGTTCGTTGTTTGAACCTGACTTTGAAAATATTTACACAATGAAACCGGACTTAATTCTTATAGGCCCGCGTGCATCAAAGAGCTACGGCGAACTTTCCAAAATTGCCCCGACAATCGTATTTGCTGTTGATGCAAATAAAGGCTATTGGGAAAGCACGCAAGAGCAGTGGAAGAACCTTGGTAAGGTGTTCAACATTGAAAGCCAAGTGGATGCAAAGATCGATCAACTTGATAAGAAGTTCCAAGCGGTTCGCGCATACAACCAAAACCACAATCTTGATGCAATGACCGTGATGACCAATGGTGGCAACATTACTGCTTTTGGTGTCGACTCTCGTTTTTCTTCAATCTACAAAGATTTTGGCTTTAAAGAGACAGTTTCGACGAAAAAGAACGCTAGCCACGGGGATTTGATTTCTTATGAATTCATTCGTGAACATGACCCGAAAGTACTATTGGTTATTGACCGTAACAAGCTAACCGACCCAAACAATGACCAAGGCAGTAAAGATTTTTACAACGACCTTGTGAAGGCAACGCAAGCTTATAAGAACAATAACATCGCATTCCTCGACTTGAATGCTTGGTATCTTTCTATTTCAGGTGTGAAAGCAACCGAGCAGATGATCTCTGATATGGAAAAATCGGTTGGTCTTTAATCTGACTCAGCGTCAATTTTAAACTATAAGAGAGGCAGTTTCTTCGCAGGGGGAAACTGCCTCATAGCTGGGGTTAGCTTTGAAACGGTTATTGCTTGCTTTATTGATGGTTAGCGTTGCTTCACTGTTTGTGGGGGTCGGTAATCTCTCTCTTTCTTCTCTTCTTAACCATGACCCAATGTCATGGCAGTTATTTTGGACAAGTCGTTTACCGCGATTACTTGCCATCCTTCTCGCGGGTGCTGGATTAAGTATTGCTGGTTTGATCATGCAGCAGATTAGCCAAAACAGATTTGCCGCGCCTTCTACATCTGGAACGATCGAATGTGCCATGTTGGGCTATGTGTTAAGCCTTGTCCTGTTTGGCAATGGTTCACATTTGTGGCTTATTTTTTCAGTCGCAATGGTGGGTACGTTGGTCTTTGTTTGGTTCATTCAAAACGTACAGTTCAAGAATGCTATTTTCGTCCCCTTAATCGGTATCGTATTCGGTAACGTCGTCGACTCCACTGCAACGTTCATCGCCTATAAATATGACGCTATTCAGAACCTCTCAGCATGGAAAGTGGCTAACTTCGCCAACCTTCTACAAGGAAATTTTGAGCTTCTATATATCGCTATACCGATTGCGATATTCAGTTACTTGTATGCCACACGTATTTCCGCAGTAGGGATGGGGAAAGATTTTGCGGTAAACCTTGGCTTGAATTACGGGCAAGTATTGGTCATTGGTGTCTGCTTGGTATCAGTGATGTCTGCCAGTGTGGTGATGATTGTCGGTGAACTTCCATTTCTAGGGCTAATCGTGCCAAACGTGGTGAGCTATTTCTACGGTGACAACTTGAGAGCGAACATTCCACGCACCGCTACTTTCGGTGCTCTTTTGGTTTTGTTGTGTGACCTGGTTGGTCGCGTGATCATTTTCCCTTATGAAGTTCCCATTTCCATGATCATTAGTATGTTAGGTGGTGTTGCATTTATCTTCCTGATTACCAAAGGCAAACGTCATGCAGGATAAAAGTAAAATCGTCTTATTAGTGGTAGTTTCATTGGTATTTATCGGTCTGTTTATCGGGATAGGTTTAACCGCTGACAACTACCAATACTTCCTTTCGCGTCGTGTACCGAAGGTTCTGGCGATTGTGATTGCGGGCATTGCTATTGCTCAATCCTCGCTGGCATTTCAGACTATTACCCACAACCGCATTTTAACACCGAGTATTATGGGTTTTGACTCCCTCTACTTGTTAACTCAAACCACGATTGTGGCTACGTTTGGCGGTATGAGCAGCTTTATCTTAGATGCCTATTTGAACTTCTCGCTAGCTGTTTCTGTCATGCTGATATTCTCGAGTATGCTGTTTGCTTTTTACTTTAGAAAACAGAATCAGAGTCTAATCATGCTGCTGCTTCTTGGTGTGATTTTTGGTCAGTTGTTTTCCAACATCGCTTCATTTTTCATTATGTTAATGGATCCTAACGACTTCGCTTCTTTACAAGCGACTATGTTTGCCAGTTTCAATAACGTGAATGTCGATCTGGTTTATCTGGGGACACCATTGTTGTTGTTGGCGTCAGCTGCGCTGTTTAGCATGAATCGAACGTTGGACGTATTCTGGCTCGATAAGGACAATGCCATTAGCTTGGGTGTGGACGTACGCAAAATGACGCGTAACGTCCTACTGCTTAGTGCCTTTTTGATTTCAATATCGACAGCACTTGTAGGGCCAATCATGTTTTTCGGTTTGTTGGTCACCAACTTGACCCGTGAGTGGTTTAAATCTTATCAGCACCGAGTACTGCTTTTTGCCTGCTCTGCCATGTCTGTTTCAGCATTACTCGCTGGGCAATGGATGGTGGAAAAAGTCTTCCATTTCAGTACCACCTTGAGTGTGATTATTAACTTTATCGGCGGTATTTATTTCCTTTCACTCTTAATTCGTAACAAAGTGGTTTAGTCATGATCAAATTGAAAAATCTGACCAAAATGTTTGGTCAACAAACGGTAGTAAAAGCTGCGAGCACTCAATTTGAGAAAGGAAAAGTGACTTCAATTATCGGCCCAAATGGCGCGGGTAAAAGTACACTGCTGTCTATGGCTAGCCGTTTAATCAACCGTGACGCGGGTGAAGTGTGGATTGATAATCGTGAGCTGGTGGATTGGGATACCAAAACGCTAGCGAAAAAGCTCTCTGTATTACGTCAGGCGAACAGCTTAACCATGCGTTTCACTGTTCGAGAGTTGGTCTCTTTTGGACGCTTTCCCTACTCAAAAGGAAAACTGACTCAGGAAGATCAGCAAGTTATCGACCAATCAATCGAGTATTTGGATCTGTTTGATATTGAACACAAATATCTTGATGAACTTAGTGGGGGACAGCGTCAACTTGCTTTTATTGCTATGGTTATCGCTCAGGACACCGACTACGTATTTCTTGATGAACCGCTCAACAACTTGGATATCAAACACTCATTGCAAATCATGTCGACCATTCAGAGGCTAGCCCATGAACTCGATAAAGCTGTTGTTGTGGTCATACACGATATTAATTTCGCATCGTGCTATTCAGACCGAATCATTGCTATGAAAAAAGGTGAGATTGTAGCCTCTGGAAATGTCGAAGAGGTAATACAAGCAGACGTATTAAGCAGTATCTACGAAACGCCTTTTAGAGTTGTAGAGCTTGAAAGCAAGCTAATGTGTTTGTATCACACAAATTAGAGTTGTTATTGATATTCAACTGATTTTATATATTCGTTTTGACGTTGTTATCTCTGTTACTCATAGTATTGTCATTATAATTCAATCAATTACATTGAATTGAAGTCATTTTTTTTGTTCTTCGGAATATTGGTGGCGCGAAGCACAGATTAAATATTTCACATATCGAAAAAAACATTTTTTTGCTAGAGATCAAAAAAAATCGTAAGAGTTGGATGAAAAAATTAAAACAAAGTTGAAAGATTAAAAAATTATTGAATAATGGCATGTAAGCAAACACACGAAGCATTAGCTTCAAACTCATAGTCGGATACAGGAAAGAGCCCCATGTCGAACTCGTATGTGTTGGTTATCAACTCTGGTAGCTCCTCACTAAAATTTGCAGTCATTGATTCAAAGAATGGTGAAGCGTTAGTTACTGGTTTAGGAGAATGCTTCGGTCTTCCTGAAGCAGTTCTTGGTTGGAAATATCAGGGAAAGAAAACCGAAGAGGCGATTGCGGCTCCGGACAATCATCATCAACATGCAATTAATCGTATTGTGGGTTTGATGGAAAGCTTGGGATTTACAAAAGACTTGGTTGCAGTAGGTCATCGTATCGTTCACGGTGGTGAGAAATTCACTTCAACGGTTCGCATCAACGATGAAGTACTGACTGAAATTGAAAACTTGTCGGATCTAGCTCCGCTCCACAACCCGGCAGGCGCAAAAGGCATTCGTGCTGCAATGCAAGCTTTCCCAAGCCTTCCTCAATTCGCAGTATTTGATACCGCATTCCACCAAACAATGCCTCAAAAAGCATTTACTGGTGCAATTGCTCACGAGTTGTATGAAAAATACGGCATCCGTCGTTACGGTTTCCACGGTACTAGTCACTACTTTGTTAGCCGTGAAGCTGCAAAAATGTTGAACAAATCGATTGATGAATCAAACTTCATCACGGTTCACTTAGGTAACGGCGCATCTGTATGTGCAATCCGCGATGGTAAATCAGTTGATACTTCAATGGGCTTTACTCCACTTGCTGGTCTAATGATGGGTACTCGTTCTGGTGACCTTGACCCAGGTATCATTGAGTTCCTATTGAAGAAAGGTTGGACTCAAGAAGAAGTGTTTAACACACTTAACAAGAAGTCTGGTTTCCTTGGTGTATCTGGTTTAACTTCTGATGCTCGTGGCATTCTAGAAGCGATGGAAAGCGGTCATGCTGGTGCGAAACTGGCGTTTGAGGTATTCACTTACCGTGTGGCTAAATACATTGGTTCATACTTGATTCCCCTAGATAGCTTAGATGCGATTATCTTCACTGGTGGTATCGGTGAGAACTCACTAGATATCCGTCGCGAAATCTTAACCAACCTTAAACTATTAGGTTTTGTTGAAGATGTGGAAGGTAACGAAGCTGCTCGTTTTGGTAACGCAGGTATTATCGGTAAATCTGAACTACTCAACGCGGTTGCTATGGTTATTCCAACCAACGAAGAATTTGTTATCGCACAGCAATCTGTAGCGCTTCTATAAATTCGAATAGTTTTAGCTAAAAGCGAGCCAATGGCTCGCTTTTTTGTTGCTCAAACAATTATGGTTTATAGACAGTTATAGACTCATTAGATAAATCATCAATAAACGTAACGCTACCTTGCTTCTTAGAAATATTTTCTAGAATGCATTCTTCTGAAAGAGTGCAAATACCAAATCCCACCCACTCTCCGGATATATAATCTCCTGAGCTATATGAGACAACAGCTGTCCAAGTTTTACCTTTATTGAAGCTTTGAGTGACAACCTCCGGAGCTTCACTAACCATCACACTTTTCTCATAGACGTCTTTTGCGCCCTCATTATCAGTAACAGTGAGAGTCACGGTGTATTGAGCATAAGCACCATAAACATTGGTTTGAAACTTGTCTGTACCAATAGAACCATCGCCAAAATTCCAGTCATAAGACACAATAGTGCCATCACTGTCAGTTGATGTGGAAGCGTCAAAGGTACATGTTAGATTCACACAGTTGACTTCGAATTGAGCTGTTGGGGGAACGTTTTCGTTGCTGATCGTTACAGACAGTAAATTTGGCTCAAAATAGGCCGAACTAATATCTAATAGAGGCTCTTTTATATCGTCTGTGCTCGTATCTTCCCAATTATCATTACCGTTTTCTACGAGCGTAGTTTGGATTTGATCTGGTAGAAGTCCTTTGCTTGCTAATAGTGCGGCTGCACCTGCCACATGTGGCGATGCCATTGAAGTGCCACTTATCGTTCCATAGCTACCGCGTTCGATTGGGAAGGTTGAGACAATACATACCCCGGGAGCTACGATGTTTACTGGATCACCCCAGTTACTAAAGTTGGCTAAAGTGTCATCTTCGTCTGTTCGACATGTAGCGAAGCCATAGCCTCCTTCTTCTCCATCAAAATCAGCTAGTGCTGAAACTGTAAATGCATAGGGAGCGTTTGCAGGGGTATAACCTGCGCTGTCTGCGTTTGAGTTTCCCGCCGCAACGACAACAAACACGCCACTTTTGAATGCCGTTTCAATAGCACTATTCATTGCGCTACTTTGTCCGCTGCCACCTAAACTCATATTGATGACTTTTATGTTGCCTTGTTTTACCACCCAATCGATACCAGCGATGATTCCTGCAAGTGAACCTGAACCGGATGAATCAAGAACTTTCACCGCCCACAATCTCACACCCGGAGCGATACCTACGACACCAACGTTATTATCTAAGGCGCCAATTGTTCCTGCAACGTGTGTACCATGGTAGTGATCATCGTCATAGCTCACTGAAGAATCACAGAAGTAAGTTTTATAAAGAGGTGATCTTCCTGAGTAGTTCAAGCAGTTAGCTCCGCCAACTACATTGAGATCCTCATGGTCTATATCAATACCAGTATCAAGTACGGCAACATCAGCATCAACGCGTAGGTCATCGGTGTTATTGATACTTAAGACGGCATCATTTGCAAATATTCTGTGAACACCCGTTGGAGTTGTTTGTACAAATGCGGTTATCGGTAGGTCTTGTTCGACATACCATACATTCGGATTTTTTAAGACACCACTTAGGGCTCGTTCAGGTATGGAAATTGAAAACCCTTGTATGGCCCTCTCATACACATATCCAACTCGGCCGTATGTTTGCTGTGCAACTTGTGTAGCAACCTCAGAGGGTAATGTATTAGGTTTAAGCACCACAATATACGTGTTTGTTTTGTCAGTGTTTTCTGCATAACCTGTTGAAATATAGAATATTGTAAATATTGAAAGCAGAACATTACGCAAGATTTTCATCACTGTTCTCCTTAAACTCAATTAAAACGTTATTGAGAGTATAGTTAATAAGTGAGTGGTGAATCCTAATACTTAAGTGCTACTTTTATCGTGAGTGAAAGTAAAAGCGAGCCCATGAGAGCTCGCTTGGTAGCCTGAACTGAATCTGAGCCTAAAACTGATTCACTTTGAAGAACAGTGTTTCACCACTGCTGTCATCTACGCCGTCGTTGTCGGTCACAGCATAACCTTGTCCGGATGCATCAATAGTAAAGCCTTCGATCTTGTCTACCACATAGCCGTTTGTCGATTTCAGATCTGAAAGAAAGTCATGAACTAATGTTTTCTTCACGGTTGGTAATGCAGAACCGAGTGGTGAAGGTTGGAGTTCTGAGAGCGCAACTTTATAAAGACGTTTCACCTTCGCATCGCTGTCGAGTTGGTTGTCACGTTCAAGAAGGTACGCATTTTCTCCGTAAATCGTAATTTCAGATAAGCCTATCCATCCTTTCTTAACTGTTTCTAATGGGTATTTAACTGCACCCCATTGTTTACTCTGCGTATTATAAGAAAGAAGTTTTACAGAGTTCTTCTCATCATCTTTCCATGGACGTTGAATGGCTACCCAAAGAGTGTCGCCATGTATAGCAATACCTTCGGCACCAAATCGCTCTTGGTATTGAAGCAGCTCTTCAGGGAACGGCACTGTTTGGTCTATAGCACCTGAATTCGTTACATGAAGTAGTTGATGAGGAACAGACTTCTCAGCATTGCCCTCAGAAGCGAGCCAATAACCACCTTTTGGATCCACTGCGATGCCTTCCAAGTCGAGTTTTTCAGCCGCATGCCCACCACTAGTGACAATCATCTTATCTTTGATCAGAGCCGGAGTTTGGCTTGCATCAATAGTAAATATTGCCGGTTGAGCGGAGTAAAAACTGTCGCTGATGGCATAGAGAGTTCCTGCCTGAGTAAGATCGGCAGTCAGTCCAGATAATGCCCCCCAACCGATAGGACGACCATTGTTATCCATAGTCGACTGAATCATAGGGTAGGTTGGTGCTTTATCACTTAGTTGATAGATCATGACGTGTGATCGAGCTAGTTTATCTTTGCCTAGGTCTTCTTCGTTTGCTGTAGCAATCAGCCCTCGTTTGGGAATCGCTATCGCTGACTCAGGAGCAATGCCTGAAGGGAGCATTTGAACAAGTTCTGGGTCAGCGCCAGTATCACGATAAACCGCCATGATTGAACCGCGTTCAGACATGATAAATAGGTATGTATTGTCACCGAACTTGGCAACTTCAACACCTTCAGGCTCTGCGCCTTTTTTTCCTGAACGTTTTTCAGGGTAGTGGCCGGCTTTTATTACTTCGTATTCAAAGCTAGTCCCACTTTCAAATAGGACTTTGCCTTGTTTGTTGAATATAGTAAATCCGCGAGCACCACCTTTGTAATCCCCTTCGTTCGCAATAACCAAACGATTATAGTCTAGCCATTTAACTGCGTCTGGTTCACGACGAACATTCGACAGAGAATCGCTAAATGTGAGAGCTCCATCTTTTTTAATGTCTATATTGTTAAGGTCTACACTGCCCGCAGAAAAATGGTTAATGATTTTTCCTGATTCCGCATCAATGATGGCAATGTGGTTGTTCTCTTGGAGTGTTACCGCAATTTCATTTTTGTCGTTGAATGAGACAAACTCTGGTTCAGGATCTGTCGGCGCTATTTCGGTAATACCCGTTAAATCAACTCTCTTAATGCTAGCGCAATCAAGTTTATTGTCTTTCATTGGGACGATGGATAGGTATCCCGCCGGCATTTGCGGTAGTTCACCGTCGTTGAGTTCTTCATCGCGTTCGTTTTCAATCGCCACGGCGACAAAACGACCGTCTTTTGATACTGCAACTGAATCTGGTTGCCCGCCTAAATCACATTTTTGGATGAGTTTACGACTAGCAATAGACACAGTTGCCAAATAGCCTGATGGTTCAGTATAAGTTTTTGATGTGTTGACACCCACAACAACAGAACTGCCAATTGCGGCAACTGATGTTGGCTCCCCTTGTAGATCGAGAAACCCAGCCGCTAAAGGTTGTTTTGGGTTTTTAATATCGATAAAACCGACTCCACCCAAAGGACTGTCAGAATAGATCAATGTATTACCATCTTCTGAAGCGGTAATTATTTCTGATGAAGTCACCGATGATTTTTTCCCTGCGGGAATGTTATCTGCTACTGCAAATGTAGAGATTCGCTGAAATGATTCTGCATGTACAAAAGAAGAGGTAGTAACAATTGCTGCTGCAATTAATGTGGTCTTTAAATGTTTGACTTCCATGCCTTATTCCTAGTTATTTAAGACTTATTCAATCACGCTAGATGGGCTGTGTGTCAGTTGCATGAGAGTTTTATGTCGTTATCTTTACACCGTTTGGATCTGCAACGCCACGCTTACTTTTAAATTACACACGGATGAGTTAGAAACTGTTTATCAAACAGTGTATTGAAGTGAAAAAGGGCATAGTAAAACTACGCCCTTCGTATCGTGAACTAAAGTATCATACCGCCAGATGCTTCAATACGTTGTCCTGTTACCCAATCAAAACCTTCACTAAACATAGAGGATATGATTTTTCCAATATCGTCAGCTTCACCTACTCGACCTAGTGCGGTAACTGATGAAACCATGGCTTGCGCCTGTTGGCTATCGCGAATGGCTCCACCTCTAAAATCGGTAGCGATAGCGCCAGGAGCCAAAGTATTCACACGGATGTTTTTGGCAGAAAATTCTTTAGCCATATATCGTGTCATCACTTCTACAGCGCCTTTTGCCATTGCGTAAGCCGCAGACCCTGGGAAAGAGAAACGTGTTAGGCCAGAAGAAACATTGACGATGTGACCGCCTGATTTGATAAGAGGAAGCATTTTTTGAGTGAAAACGAATGGACCTTTAACATGGGTATCAAACATCTCTACGAGATCATCAACACTGGTGTCTTCAATCGTTGCATGTAAACCAGTACCCGCGTTGTTAAACAGATAATCAATATCAGAACGCGAGAATTGTTCCTGCAAGATAGTTTTTAGTGACTGAACGAAAGTGTCAAACGTAGATGTATCGCGAATATCACATTGCAGAGCGACTGCTTTTTGCCCCTTGCGCTGAATCTCTTCGATAACGTCCATCGCCGCTTGTTGGTTGCTGTGGTAGGTGAAAATGATGTCGACATTCTTTTCTGCGAGTTTAATTGCTGCGCTTCTACCTAAGCCACGACTACCACCAGTGATTAAAGCAATTTTGTTCATCTTGTTACCTTTTGAGCTGAGTTGTTGGGTTCGTTTATAAGTTACTCCTAGGTATTGGATTGAAAAATACGCGTAATCAGATAACACTGTTCATATATCACGAACAATATAAAGTTGTTGGATAAGGCGGTATGGATAAAATCGAAACAATGAAGCGCTTTATAGCGGTTGCTCAGACAGGCAGCTTTACTCAGGCTTCCAATCAGCTTGGCGTACCAAAATCGGCGATATCAACGTCGGTGAGTCGTCTGGAGGAGCACTTACAAACAAGGTTACTTAGACGCAGCACAAGACAGGTTTCGTTGACGGAAGCCGGTGAACGTTATCTGTCCCATAGCCAACGGCTGATTGATGAACTGGAAGGATTGGAAAATCAGTTCCAGAGAGAAAGTAACGAGTTAAGTGGAGTCATCAAAGTGGATATGCCCAGTCGATTTTTCTCGACGGTATTAGCTCCGAATCTTCATGAGTGGTTTGAACTTCACCCCAAAACGCAGCTTAGGTTAGTAGGAGCGGATTACCGTATTGACCTGATCAAAGAGCGGATCGATTGCGTCATTCGTGGTGGAGTATTGGAAGACAGCAATCTTGTGGCGCGGCATTTGGGCAGTATTGAAATGGTCAACTGTGTTAGTCCAAGCTATGTTGAAAAACATGGCTTACCGACTCAATTGGATGAGCTGCATAAGCACTTTGTGGTGGATTACTCTCCAGATCAGAGCATTGCAGCAAGTGGCTTTGAATACGTTAAAAACAGCAAGACTTACTTCGTTTCAACCCAAAGCTTAATTTCTGTGAGTACAACGGATGCTTATTTGTCTGCCTGTTTGAGTGGGTTGGGTATCATTCAGTTACCTAAGTGGGGTGTTCAAGAACAGATCGCCAAAGGTGAACTGATAGAAGTGCTCAGCGACTATGTTTGTAAACCAATGACGATGTCAGTGCTCTATGAGTCGAGACATCAACAGCCCAGAAGAATACGGGAGTTCATCGATTGGATAAGCAGCCTATTTGAAAGGATGAGCCACAATAAAAAAGAGACAAACTTGTAATCTCTAGAACGTTCTTTTAACCCATGGTTTATATTGATAGATTAGACAAAACACCGAACCACCAAATTATCGAACCACATAGTGACTTTATGAAGATATTTAGTAATTTTGACGCAGGCAATATTGACGTTGTCAGCGCAGAGAATCGTGAAGATATTCAACTTACCATCAGACGTGATAATCAAACTGAAATCGCTCAGTGGTTCTTCTTTCGTGTCGAAAGCGAAGCGAACACTGAACACAAATTCCGCATTGCGAATCTGGCTAAATCGGCGTACCCAGAAGGTTGGAATGGTTACGATGTGGTCGCTTCTTACGATCGAGAAGAGTGGTTCCGCGTACCGGCTACTTTTGATGGCGATAACCTGAATTTTGCAATCTTGCCTGAATACGATTCTATCTATTTCGCCTATTTTGCTCCTTACAGTTACGAGCGCCATTTGGACTTGTTGCATCAGGCTCAAATGCACCCACAAACCAAACTGCAAACGCTAGGGCAAACACTGGATAACCGTGACATCAGCCTGTTAACCATTGGTGAGCCAAGTAACGAGAAGAAAAACATCTGGATCACCGCTCGTCAGCATCCGGGGGAGACTATGGCTGAATGGTTTGTTGAAGGTTTGCTACAACGCTTGTTGGATAACACCGACACGGTTGCTAATGCATTGCTCGACAAAGCTGTGTTCTATATTGTGCCGAATATGAACCCTGATGGCAGCGTCCGTGGTCATTTGAGAACCAATGCGATTGGCATCAACCTCAACCGTGAATGGCAAACGCCTTCGCTAGAGAAAAGCCCTGAAGTGTATTATGTGCGCGAGCGTATGATCGAAACGGGTGTTGATATGTTCCTTGATATTCATGGCGATGAAGCGATTCCATATAACTTTGTGGCTGGTGCTGAGGGTGTTCCAAGTTACAACGAAAAAATGGCGAACTTAGAATCTCTGTTTAAGCAGGCGTTAACCTTTATTACTCCTGAATTTCAGGATGAATTTGGTTACGATAAAGATGAACCGGGTAAAGCGAACTTAACGGTTGGTTCTAATTGGGTTGCAGAACAGTTCAAATGTTTGTCTTATACCCTTGAGATGCCATTTAAAGACCACAATTGTCACCCTGATGAACTATATGGCTGGTCTCCTGAACGTAGTGTGGCGTTTGGTCAGGATGTTCTTGCGGCGATTCCAGCGGTTATCGACCACCTATAACGTAGAAAGGCACTCCAATATCAACGGAGTGCCTTTTTTGTTTAATTGGACTAACTACTGGATTCGTTTTTGGCGCAATTAATTGAGCTTCGCGGAAACTCGATTTTTGCCACGTCGTTTCGCATCATAAAGAGCAAGGTCGGCTCGGTGGTAAATCTCTTCCATACCTTCATCTGACTCTTTGAAATGACTTAATCCGATACTGATGGATACGTGTGTATCTGACAACTCTTTGTGCAGCAATGTACACGAAACCGCTTCTATCAACCTTTCTGCAAAAGCAACAGGAGATATCTCAGCGGTATGTTTAAGAATAATACCGAATTCGTCGCCCCCCAATCTACCTATGACGTCAGTTTTACGTATCTTGAGTTTGCATATTTCTGCGACTTTTCGTATCGCTTCGTCACCTAAGCTGTGCCCATAAGAGTCGTTAATTCGTTTGAAGTTATCGATATCAAGCATAAGGAAGCAGTAGTTCTCATGATATCGCTTGAAAGTATAAAAAGCATCGTAGAGGTGTTCGAAAAACTTTCGTCGATTTAGCGTTTTAGAGAGATCATCCACTTCAGACTGGTAGATAAGCTGCTGCTCAATTTGATGACGGAGGGTAATGTTACGAGCAACCCAGACCACAGCTCGCTCGCCATAACGTAGCGATTTTAAAGGGCTGACTCGCCCCTCAAACCGCAGTTCGCCAGGGGGACCAGATTTTGCTTCTACAGTTTCAACATCATTAGCAGAGAGAGAATACTCAAAAATCTTAATGCAGTTCGCATCAAGCGTCTCCTTGATGCGGTCTTTAAACCAGTTAGCTTTTTCTTCAGGAAGTACGTTAGAAAGGGTTAGCCCTTTAAGTGATGAACCGTCGTGGTAAAGATCAGAGTTTTCGCCACCAAAAATGGCGGCATATCGGCCTGACTCAGTAAGAACGAAAACCATATCCGGTAAAGCCGAAATGACAGCAGCATATTCTTCACACTCATCATACTGTTTATCCATAGGCTCTACCTTTATCTGACTACGATATTCGTTAACACCACGGCTTTTATATGGAACAGCACTAGTTTAACTGTTGCTATTTTAGCTCATATTCTGCCGGCTTAATGGTGATCAATACTTGATTTACACATTTGAGCGAATCGAACCAGAATTTGTTTTGCTTGTTCTGTTTCTGCTATCTGATCAAGTTTGTGTTCATATTGGTCAGCAATGGCTTCTTTCAAACCATTAACGGAATCTCGCATAATGTCGCTGGTGAACTCTGGGTGGAATTGAACACCCCAAGTACAGGTTCCTGCACGGAAGGCATGATGATTATCAAGCTCACTTTTAGCGAGGCAAACAGCGTTCGGTGGAAGCTGTTGTACAGATTGGAAATGGACTGTCTGAGCGGTAAAACTCTCAGGTACTTGTTCAAACAAAGGATCACTGTTTGCGTCAGATAGACGTTCTAGCTCAACGGTTCCAATCTCCAAGCCTTTCGGGTTATAACTCACTATTCCCCCTAGAGCTTGGGCAATCAATTGATGCCCGAAGCAAATACCAAGCAGAGGAATTTTTGTCTCTGTAAGTTCAATGATGTTGTTTGAGAGCCTTAACATCCAGTCAGTTTTCTCTGTTACCATGGACAGTGAACCCATAATGATCACACCCAACAGGGTATCGTAAGCAGGCAGCTCGTTGTTAATTCCGTCTAAAAACGTGACATTTATATCGACTTCACTGATGGCTCTTTGTGCCCAAAATTCAAAATCGCCGTATTTTTCTAGTTGTTGTTCTGGTGCCTGACCAACATTAATGATCAATAACGTTTTCATAAATCCCTTTCCTACCTTCCTGATAATTTGGCTAATTTAGTTAAAAGAAAAAATGAGTTCAATCGCTATTTGAAGTGCTGCTTAAAAGGTTTAGCAAACTAGGGTAGAGGAGAAGTGAATATCTTATAGCAAACTTTTAGTTGCATCTTATCTAACCATCGATAATATAGCTATTTAGACGGCTATACGTCTTTTGTTTAGGTAAGGATAATTTTATGAACGGATATAAAAAACTCACTCAGTTGGGTTTAGTGGCTTCTTTGGTTTTCGGTCTAGCGGCATGCGGCCAGAAAGAGAGTGATGAAATCTCGGTTGGTGCAACTGTAGGTCCACACGCACAGGTTGTTGAAGCAGTAGCGAAAGAAGCAGCCAAGCAAGGTCTTAAAGTGAAAGTTGTTGAGTTTTCGGATTACATTACGCCAAACGCAGCATTGGAAGATGGCAGCATCGATTTGAATAGCTACCAACACCTACCTTTCCTAAACAACTACAACAAGAGTCAAGGTTCTCACCTTGTTTCTATTGGTGAATCTATTCTAATGCGTATGGGTATTTACTCTAATAAATACAAATCATTAGAAGAGTTACCAGAGAACGCTCGTGTTGCAATTCCAAATGACCCAACAAACGGTGGCCGTGGTTTACTACTGTTTGCTGATGCAGGTTTGATCACGCTAAGAGCGGATGTGGGCTTTAAAGCTTCTCTAAATGACATCGTTGAAAACCCGAAAAATTTTGAGTTTCTTGAAGTAGATGCAGCTCAACTGCCGCGTACACTTGACGATGTTGATGCAGCGGCTATTACGATGAACTACGTTATGTCGGCAGGTCTTGATCCAAAGAAACAAGGTATCTACCTAGAATCTAAGCAAGCACCACTTGCAGTTATGGTGATTGCAAGTCGTGAAAAAGACAAGGATAAAGAGGCATACAAGAAGTTCGTGGAGATCTATCAATCACAAGCGATTCGTGACTTCATGCAACAAACTTTTAATGGCACGATCGAGCCTGCATTCTAATACCTAAAATTCCCGCAGTAACCTTTGTTGTTGCGGGAACACTTACCTCTGCTTTGTTCACCCGCGTATATAATTTCTTCTCCCTTTCAATAATTTATTATTATAACTAAAAATTCGTAAAAGACTTTATCTGCAATAATTTGCCCCTATATCTTAGGTAGTCATAAAGTAAGTCGTCTTATTTCCATGACGCAAACTTAGACCGGATACGTGAACCAAAAGCGAATACGTAAATTTAGAGAAGGATAAACCATGGCAAGTGAATATATCCCACCAAGAGTCTGGACAATGGATAGCGAAAACGGTGGTCAATGGGCGAGCATTAACCGACCTGATTCAGGTGCTCGTTTTGAAAGAGAACTTCCAGTGGGCTCTCACCCAATTCAGCTTTACTCAATGGGTACGCCAAATGGGCAGAAAGTAACCATTATGCTTGAAGAGCTGCTTGCTCTTGGGGTAACGGAAGCTGAGTACGATGCGTTCCTGATTCGCATTGGCGACAGCGACCAGTTCAGTTCTGGATTTGTAGCGGTAAACCCAAACTCTAAAATTCCAGCGATGGTTGACCGTTCAGGTGCAGAGCCTGTAAACGTATTTGAGTCAGGCAACATTCTGTTTTATCTTGCTGAGAAGTTTGGTCATCTTCTACCAAAAGAAGGTGCAGCACGTGCTCAAGTGATGAACTGGCTATTCTGGTTACAAGGTTCTGCGCCATATCTAGGCGGTGGCTTTGGTCACTTCTATGCGTACGCGCCAGAGAAATTCGAATATCCGATTAACCGTTTTGCGATGGAAGCAAAACGTCAACTGGATGTACTGGATAAACAGCTAGCAAAAAACACCTTTATTGCTGGTGAAGAATACAGCATTGCGGATATCGCGATTTGGCCTTGGTATGGCAATCTAGCGTTAGGTAAAGCGTACAACGCAGGTGAGTTTCTTGATGTTGAGTCATACACTCACGTTCAACGTTGGGCGAAGATGATGGCAGAGCGCCCAGCGGTGCAACGCGGACGTATTGTAAACCGAACCATGGGTGAAGAGTGGGAGCGTGTCGACGAACGACACAGTGCCGCAGATATTGATGCAGTACTGAGCAAGCAGCCCAAATAGATAAAGCTCGATTGCTTCGGATTATTTAAAAGAGAGGGCTATGCTCTCTCTTTTCGCTTTCATCGTACAGCATTAGAAAGACCAATGATGATTAGATTCTATTTTCTCCGGTACTGAAGGCGATGATCTGGCTGATTTCGCTCATGGTGCGGTTTGACTCTTGCTGCCACTGACTGAACGCTTGATTAGCCGATGTCATTGCTCGTTTGGTTGTCTTGGCGCTATCAATCACGCCAGTATTACGAAGGTAGGCTTCCACATCCGTTGAGAAAATAAACGTATCCGCACCCATTTGACGAAGCGTATATGGCCCCGTATTACCACCTAGACGGTCACCGTGCTTTTTCATGTATTCCCACAGCCCCGTAATGTTCTCCAAAGGCCATTGAGCAACCATCTGGCTAAATGAGCCGTGTTCTGCCCTCGTTTCATAAATCATACGAGCATTACGTGGAATAGACATCACTTTGGCTAAATGACGGATAATGCGTGGGTCCTGCGCTTTCTCCTCCCACATTTCGTCAGACAGCATCAGTAGCGGTTCAACTTTAAAATTAAAGAATAGTTCTTCGAAGTTTGGCCATTTCTTTCTGACCACATCCCAAGATATTCCCGATTGAAACACCTTCATGCTGAATGCAGATAACCAGCGATCTTCAGGAACTGTAGCTAGCTCTGCTTTACTTAATGGTATTTTAAGTAGGTTCTCTAATTGGTCTTCACCACCTTTACGTTCGGCAGCGCGTTGATAAATAGACGCAAATTTTTCGATAGTCATATTCGAAGACTCTTGTTTGGCTTAGAAAACAAAATACTAGCAAAGAGGGTAGAACGAGGCACGTGAAACAGTAATGAGACATAGTACAAGTCATTTTAAAAACTTTGAAATTAGACCAAAGTTTTAGCTATGGATTGGAATGTTATCTATGTTAAGCTGAATGCCAATTGGTATAACAAGTGGTTTAAGAGATTAATATGGAACCGAATATTAAGCTTTATCAGAAAATCGCCAATCACTTCAAAACAGAAATCTTCAATGGCGTTTATAAAGTTGGGGATATGCTTCCCGCAGAGCGAGTGATTGCTGAGCAGATGGAAGTCAGTCGAACAGTGATTCGTGAAGCAATGATAATGCTTGAAGTAGAAGGCTATGTTGAAGTGCGTAAGGGGTCGGGTATCCGAGTCATTAGCACGCAGGTAGACAACGTAGTACCAGATATTGCGCAAGCAACTGGTGACCTTGGTTTCATGCTCACTTGTGGCCCATTTGAGTTATTGCAGGCTCGTCAGCTATTTGAAAGTAATATTGCTGAATTTGCTGCGACTCAAGCGACCAAACAAGACTTGGTCGCTTTGATGAAAATCCAAGAGCAAGCAAAGCAAGACGATTACTCACGTGATTCTTACTGGGACATTGAATTTCACATTCAAATGGCTCGCTGCACACAAAACTCGGTAGTGGTGCATATTGCGGAAATGCTGTCGAAACACCGTGAAAACAACCCGTATTGGAAGAAGCTTCACGAGCATATCGAAGACAACAAGATTCGTAGCTGGTGTAGTGATCACGATGAGATTGTTAAAGCATTAATTAAACGTGACCCAGTGGCTGCGCGTCAAGCAACATGGCAGCATATTGAGAACACCAAAACGATGCTGTTCGATGCTTCTAATGACGATTATGACCGTTTCTTGTTCTCAGAAAGTCCAATCATCACAGCATAAGAAGATGTGGTGACCTGCGGGTCTTTCCCAAGAAAAAACACAAAGAGTTCTAAAACTAAAGGCTACCAGTAGGTAGCCTTTATTGTTTATATCGATTGAACTAACAGCTTATTAAAGCGTTACACCGCTCTTGAATACAGCGATTTCACGGAACTCATTGATTTCGTTGCGTGTTGGCTCGCCATTGACAAAGTCCGCCACCTTATCAACAAACTGCTCAAGTAGTGTATCCATAGGCGTTCCTTCTACCAGAGTGCCAGCGTTAAAGTCGATCCAGTGTGGTTTACGACGGGCCAGGTCACTGTTGGTTGCCAGTTTCAACGTCGGTACAGGGCCACCATAAGGAGTACCGCGACCAGTACTGAACAGCACCATGTGACAGCCAGCCATCGCAAGAGCTGAGGTCGCGATAGCATCGTTACCCGGAGCGCTCAGTAGGTTTAGACCTGGTTTGGTCAAGCGCTCACCGTATTTCAAAACATCCATTACCTGACTTGAGCCAGCCTTTTGCGTACAACCCAAAGATTTCTCTTCCAGTGTCGAAATACCGCCCGCTTTGTTACCTGGCGACGGGTTTTCGTAAATCGGCTGCTTGTGATCAATAAAGTATTGCTTGAAGTTATTGATCATTGATACGGTATTGTCGAACACGCTCTCGTCTGCGCAGCGACTCATCAGAATGTGTTCTGCTCCGAACATCTCAGGCACTTCAGTCAGTACGGTTGTACCGCCATGAGTAACAAGGTAATCAGAGAAGCGACCAAGTAGAGGGTTGGCTGTGATGCCTGAGAAGCCATCAGAGCCGCCACATTCCAAGCCAAATCGAACTTCGTTGAGATGCCCCGCAACACGTTGGTCTTTCGACATTACCTCATACAGCTTTTTCATCATCTCAACACCGTATTCCACTTCATCGTCCTGCTTTTGACAGATCATGAATTGGACACGTTCTTCATCGTATTCGCCTAGTGTGTCTTTAAAAGCATTGACTTGGTTGTTTTCACAACCTAAACCCACGACCAAAACACCGCCAGAGTTCGGATGCTTCACCAAGTTCTGCAGCAGAATTTTAGTGTTGTTGTGGTCATCACCAAGCTGTGAACAGCCGTATTGGTGAGTAAACACTTGCACGCCGTCGATAGCAGACATGTCGACTTCAGACTCAAACTGCTTCTTCATCATGTTAGCCATGGCATTAACACAGCCAACAGTTGGAATGATCCAAAGCTCGTTACGAATACCGACATCACCATTCGCGCGACGGTAGATGTTTACTGGCTTGTTCTCCAATGTGCTAATCACATTTTGGAAATCAGGTTGGTATTGGTATTCGTTGAGATCGCTCAAGTTAGTACGAATGTTGTCCTGATAGACACGATTGCCAAGTTCAATCGTTTGCAACGCATGACCGATAGGGCAGCCGTATTTGATGATCAGATCATTTTGAGCAAAGGTTTGCAGCGCGACTTTATGAGCCTGAGGAATGTCCTCATGCAAAGTCACTTCCTGTCCATCCACAACAACTGTTGTGCCTGCACTCAAGTCTTTCAATGCAACTGCTACGTTATCCGCTGGATGTATTTTGATCAGAGAGTTCATCGTGTCTCCTTAACAGCCAGCGAGTGCTTGTCGCATACCAAGTTGGCAGATACGTTCAACATGTGCAGTGACGCATTCTGTCAAACCAGGAACTTTATTTAGGTCTTCCCCCCAATGAGCCGCATCACCTAGCACAGTTTCAACCAATGCAGAGTAACTTTGCTCGCCAGATGTGACTTTTGGCCACTCGCTTGCGAACAGATCAAGCCATGGCTGGTCGTCATTTAGAGGGTAGTTTCCGTCTTCACGCTCACCACGATAGAAAGTGATCAAAGCCGCTAGCGCAAAACTTAAATAACGAGGAAGCTGGTTGGTGGTTTTTTGATAAGTCAGCAACTGAGGCAAAATTCGGGTTTTGAATTTTGTCATACCATTTAATGAAATAGACAATAGCAGATGCTTGATGTATGGGTTTTTGAAGCGATATTCCACATCTTGAGCGAACGCTTGCAGTTCATCTTTTGGCAGCGAAAGCGTTGGGATGATCTCAGAGAACATCACTTCTTTCAGGTATGCCGCCATTTGCTCATCTGCCATGCTTTCACCAACGGTATCAATACCAGCTTGGAATGCCACAGGTACAAGGGCAGTATGTGCGCCGTTAAGAATCGCGACTTTGCGTTCTTTGTAAGGCTTGATGTCATCAACAATCTTAATGTTGAGCGATTGCTCCGCACTCAGTTGATCCAGACACAGTGCTTGGTTTAGCCATTGAGGTCCTTGGATCACAAACAGATAGAAGTTTTCGGCGCTCACCATAAAGGTATCTTTATAGCCCAGTTTTGCTTCTAGCTCAGTGACTTCATCTTTTGGATAGCCAGTAACAATACGGTCAACTAGTGTTGAACAGAATGTGTTCGCCGCTTCTACCCACTCTTTGAACTCAATCGGTAGATTCCACGTTTCGATGTAGCGCCAGATAATTTCTTTCAAGCACTCGCCGTTGTAATCAATAAGCTCGCAAGGAACGATGATCCAACCTTTGTCTTCATCCGCTTCGAAGTGGTTGTAGCGTTCCCAAAGCATGCGTGTCAGCTTTGCTGGGTAACTGCTCGGTGGTAAATCTTCAAGAAGATCGCTCTCCACAAATGCAATACCCGCTTCTGTTGTGTTTGAGAACACAAACTTAGTATCTGGATTACGAGCAAGCCCTAGTAGTGCTTGGAAATCATAGTACGCAGAGAGCTCTTCATTAACAGAATAGATGACACGTGATTGTGATACTGCTTGACCTGTTTCATCCAGACCACGGATTAGCGTGGTGTAAACACCTTGCTGGGTATTCAAACTTGGCGGGAAATCAGTATCGATTGGACGAACAACGCTGACACCTGAATTGAAATCAGTGTGTTCGTTAAGCTGGTCAATTTGCCAGTCTAAGAATGCGCGTAAAAAATTACCTTCACCAAATTGAATGATTTTGGTTGGGTAAGATGGGCCGGGAAAGGTATCTCGGTTTAGCTGTTTCATAGTCTGCACCTATAAAATATTGCCGTTGATGCCTGAGGACGAGTAACAGGCACCAACAGCAAAAAAGGGTTATTTAGCGGTAATTCCGAAATAGTTTTTCGCGTTGTAATAACAGATATCGCGAACCATGCGGCTTAGTAGTTCGAAGTCAGCGGGTACTTCTCCGTCTTCTACCCATTTGCCAATCATTTGGCAAAGAATACGGCGGAAGTATTCGTGTCTGGTATAAGACATAAAGCTACGACTGTCCGTTAACATACCTACGAAACGACTTAGTAGACCAAGCTGAGCTAGCTGAGTCATTTGACGTTCCATGCCGTCTTTTTGGTCGTTGAACCACCAACCAGAACCGAATTGGATCTTGCCTTCGATGCTGCCGTCTTGGAAGTTACCGCACATAGTTGCTAGAACTTCGTTATCACGCGGATTCAAACCGTAAAGGATGGTTTTTGGTAGAGCGTTATCACGGTCAAGTGCATCAAGTAGACGGGCTAAAGGCATTGCTACTAAACCATCATTGATTGAGTCGAAACCTGTATCTGCACCAAGAAGTTTGAACATACGTTGGTTGTTATTGCGCAGTGCGCCAATGTGGTACTGCTGCACCCAACCACGTTTTGCGTATTCTCTACCTAAATATACCAATACCGCAGTCTTGAATTGTGCTGTTTCAAATTCAGTCACTTGGCCGCCACTTAGACGCTTAGCAAGAATCGCATCAAGCTCTTGCTCAGTTGAATCTTCATAGCAAACCGTATCCAGAGCATGGTCTGTGACGCAGCAACCATGGTCAGCAAAGTGTTGCAGACGTTTATCTAGCGCAGAACAAAGGTCAGCAAAGCGAGTAATTTCAACATCCGCAGCTTTAGACAGTGCTTCCATATAAGCAGGGAAGGTTTCTAGATGAATGTTGAACGCTTTGTCTGGGCGCCAGCTTGGCAGCATTTGTACTGGGAAGTCTTTATCTTCCGCCACCAATTTATGTGCTGCTAGGTCATCGATTGGATCATCTGTCGTACCAACCATTTCTACGTTCATTTTCTGCATGATTGAACGAGCAGAGAACTCAGGCGTTGCGAGCATTTCGTTGGTTTCATTCCATACGCGCTCTGCTGTGTCTTCATTTAACACCATGCCAGAGATACCAAATGGGCGACGTAACTCTAAGTGAGCCCAGTGATAAATTGGGTTACCAATTGTATATGGAACCGTACGTGCGAATGCCATGAACTTTTCTTTATCTGTTGCATCGCCAGTACAGAAACGCTCGTCTACGCCATTAATTCGCATCGCTCGCCATTTGTAGTGGTCACCTCGAAGCCAGATATCTGTGAGGTTTTTGAATCGATAGTCTTCAGATACTTGGTGTGGTGGCAGATGACAGTGGTAGTCGATGATAGGTAAATCGGCTGCTACTTCATGATAAAGACGTTTAGCAAATTCGTTGTGGAGTAAAAAATCCTCCGAAAGAAAAGATGTCATACATGTAACCCTTATTTGTTCTACCATTTGTGTGCGATATTAAACTCAAAAAAGCCAAATAAACACGATTTAAGTAGAGTTTTGATTAATTAATAAACAATCATTGAGTGTTTTTTGTCAAAAGTTTAAAGGTGATCATACTTTAAGTAAAAAAGTAAAAGCCTGTTTCGTTTTATGACCTAGACCAATTTTTTATTGTTATACCAAATGTAGGATCACTTCATTATCGAAATTTCCGATAATTAAGTTTACGAATAGCGAACTGTGATGATTGCAAGCGACACACGTTGTTCTGGGAAATGCTACTAGTTGGATAAAAATATAACGGATTATTTGTTCAGTCTGGTCGCACAAAAACTAATTAGAGATTAATTACTATGATAATTAAGTCTATCAACGATTTTATTAATAGCTTTCTACGTATTGTATTAAGCATCTTTATGACCGTAATGATCGTTGCGGTTGTCTGGCAAGTTTTTACTCGTTTTGTTCTGCAAGACCCGTCTGCATTTACAGATGAGCTTTCACGTTACTTACTTATTTGGATTGGTGTGCTAGGTGGTGCTTACACTTACGCAATTAAACGCCATTTAGCGCTAGAACTTTTAGCTCCAAGGCTAAGCCATAAAGGGCAGTTGGTGTTAGGTATTATTATTAACCTAATCATTATTGCTTTCGCTGCGGTCGCCTTTATTTATGGTGGTACTGCTCTGGTAACAAACACACTGAAACATGGACAGATCTCACCAGGGATCGTGATTGGTGGTCACCACCTATTGATTGGTTATGTTTACGTTGTTGTACCACTGACTGGTTACATTATTTCTTACTTCGGTACAGTCGACATTATCTCTTCAGTTCTTTCGTTAGTGAATAAAGAAGACCGAGTTGCAGCAGAAGGATATTCAAAATGACTTTGATGGATTTATTGTTTTCACAAGACTTTTTGGCGAACGCTCCTGACGCATTTTACGACTTCTTTCCAGCAGTTGTACTGTTTGGCGTATTAGGTGTGTTGCTGATTATTGGTGTGCCAATCGCGTTTGCAATCGGTATTGCTGCACTACTTACTGTATTTATCGATTTCCCAGTTGAACAAGTGACCATTCTGGTTTCTCAGAAACTGGCGAATGGATTAGACAACTTCGGCTTGCTTGCTCTGCCATTCTTCATAGTGGCAGGCAACTTGATGAACCGTGGTGGTCTTGCTTCACGTTTGATTAACTTTGCAATGATCTTTGGTGGCCGTTTACCTGGCTCACTTTCTCATGTAAACGTTATGGCAAACATGTTGTTCGGTTCTTTGTCTGGCTCTGCTGCGGCTTCTGCTGCTGCGGTAGGTGGCATCATGAAACCACTACAAGAGAAGCATAAGTACCCAATGGACTTCTCGACGGCTGTTAACGTAGCGTCTTGTCCATCTGGTCTTCTCATTCCACCATCGAACATTCTTATCTTGTTTGCATTGGTAAGTAGTACTTCTGTTCAATACCTTTTCATTGCAGGTTATATCCCAGGCATTCTAATGGGCCTAAGTGTCATGGTGGGTATATTCTTACTGGGTAAACGTTACAACATTCCTCGTGAGAAAATTATTTCAACAGAGAAGAAACGCAAAGTAATTTGGGATGCTATTCCAAGTTTGACCTTAGTTATTATTATCATGGGTGGTATCTTAGGCGGTATCTTCACTGCAACAGAAGCGTCTGCTATCGCGGTTGTTTACGCTCTAATCCTAGGTTTCGCTTATCGCGAACTGAAAATGAGCGATATGTTCCCAGTATTGGTTGATAGTGTGATCACAACGTCTATCGTGTTGTTGATGGTTGCTACATCTTCTGCAATGTCATGGGCAATGGCGAATGCGGATATCCCTACTTACATCGCTGAGTTTGTACTTGAAACTTCTACTAACCCAATCATGGTTATTCTATTGATGAACGTGATTCTCTTGGTAGTAGGTACGTTTATGGATATGACGCCAGCGGTACTGATCTTTACTCCAATTTTCTTACCTATTGCTATCACGCTTGGTATCGACCCGATTCACTTTGGGATCATCCTAGTGTTCAACTTATGTATCGGTATCTGTACACCACCAGTGGGCACTGCCTTGTTTGTTGGTTGTAGTGTTACAGGCACCAAGTTGGGCGCTGTTGTTCCTAAATTGGCACCGCTATTCGTCCTCATGGTGATAACGTTGACGATAGTGACCTTGTTCCCTTCACTTTCATTATGGCTACCGGAACTAGCTGGTTATAAACCTCAATAATTGATAGGACTATAAAATGAAAACAACAAATAAACTTTTACTTGCTTGTACCCTCTCTACACTAATGGCAGGCAACGTTTATGCAGCTACTGTTAAGCTAGCTCATGCGTTACCAACAGAGCACCCAGTTCACGCATCTTTGGATTGGTTCGCAGCCAAAGTGTCTAAAGAAACAAAAATGCGCGTAAAAGTGTATCCAAACGGTACTCTAGGTAATGAAACTGAACTACTACAGATGGTACAAGGTGGTACTATCGGTTTTACTAAAGTAAGTGCGGCGCCACTGACAGCATTCGCGTCAGATTACAAACTACTTTCTCTACCATACCTTTACCGTGACCGCGCACAATATGATGCAGTTCTACAAGGTCCAATTGGTGAGCAAATCCTAGCGTCTTCTAAAGAGTCTGGCTTTATTGGTCTAGCATTCTTAGATGCGGGTGCACGTAGCTTCTATACTGACAAACCAATTCGTACTCCAGATGATTTGAAAGGTCTGAAAATCCGTGTTCAAAACTCAGCACTTTCAATCGATACCATCAAAGCTCTAGGTGGTACACCAGTTCCGCTACCATACGGTGAGCTATACTCAGCGCTGCAACAAGGTGTTGTAGATGGTGCGGAAAACAACATTCCATCTTACTTCTCTTCTCGTCACTATGAAGTGAAGAAAACATTCTCTTATGACCAACACACTATGGTTCCAGACGTGCTTGTAGTGTCAACAGGTGTATGGGATAGCCTATCTGCAGAAGACCAAGCGAAAATTCGTGCAATCGCGAAAGAGACCGTTAAGCAACAAGATGTTAACTGGGCAAACTACGTAGAAAAAGCGAAAGCGGAACTTGTAAATCAAAACGTTACTTTTGTTGAAAGTGACATTCCTAAGTTCCAAGAAGCGGTTAAGCCTGTGTATGAAAAATTCCGTAAGGAAAACCCAGACCTAGTACCACTTCTAGACAAAGTTCAAGCTATGTAATTTGAGATGTCTCTTTATAGCGCGGGGAGTTTTTCCTGCGCTATTTGACCCTTTCTTTAGCAATACTTTCTTCGCAAATTGTTTCTTTTTCTACACATGGTTTTATTTAGAAAGAACTCATTTTGCGCGTATTAACATAATTTGGTTCGAATGATTATGAGATTAAGTCAAGCTCACTTATCTGCGGCTAATGCCCTAATAAAACCTAACGACAACAACAAAAAAGCAAAAGTTGGGATTGTTCATTTGGGCTTTGGTGCTTTTCACCGCGCTCATCAGGCGCTGATTACCGATGCTGTGATCAAAGAAATCGGCGGCGATTGGAAAATTGTCGGCGTCACTTGGAGCTCTGTTGATTTACAGAAAGATTTAATCGCGCAAGACAGTTTGTATTCGGTAGGTGTCGGATACAACGATCAATTAGATATCAATATCGTTGGCTCAATCGAAACGGTACTGATGGCAGCACAAACTGAGCAAGTTCTTGGTTACATGCGTGACCCAGCAGTGAAAATTGTCTCACTGACGGTTACTGAAAAAGGTTACTGCCACAACCCTGCAACGGGTGATTTGGATTTCTCACATCCTCTTATCCAGCATGATTTACAAAATATTGAAGCACCGAAATCTGCGATCGGTTTCTTGGTGTCTGCTATGCGTTATCGCCATCAGAATGGCATCCAGCCATTTACACCAATGACCTGTGACAACTTGCCTGAGAATGGACGAGTGTTGGAGAAAGTCGTTCTGCAATTTGCAAAACAATTGGACGAAGAGCTGTATCAATGGATTAAAAAAGAAATCCAGTTCCCATGCACTATGGTTGACCGCATTGTTCCTCGTACCACAGATAATGACATTGCACGTGTTGAGAAAGCACTCGGCCTTGAAGACAAAGTGTGCGTTATCACAGAACCGTTCTTGCAATGGGTGATTGAAGACAAGTTTGTTAACGATCGTCCTCAGTGGGAGAAAACCTCTATCGCCAACGTTCAGGTGACAGACAACGTTGTGCCGTTTGAAGAGATGAAGCTACGTCTACTGAACGGAACGCACTCAACAATGGCATACTTAGGGTATCTCTCGGGCTACGAAACAGTAGCGACAACGATTCAAGACCCAGATTTTAAAACCTTTGTTCGTTATTTGATGGATGAGGAAATCACACCGTCACTGAATATTGAAGGTATCGATCTCGACCAATACAAAGACCAGTTGATCGAACGCTATGAGAATAAAGCGTTGCAACACCGTACTTGGCAGATCGCAATGGACGGAACTCAGAAGATCCCACAACGCTTCTTACAAACCATTCGCTACTCTTTAAAAAATGGTGTTTCGATTGAAGGCTTATGCCTAGCACTGGCGGCGTGGATGCGTTACGTCAGTGGTGTTAACGAGCAAGGACAAGAGATCGACGTTCAAGACCCGTTAAAACAACAGCTTGCACAAGTTTGGCAGCAAGCAGGTACAGATTTAGTAAAAGTCGTTGACGGCTTTTTAGCACTTCGCAGCGTCTTTGACCAAGAGCTAGCGGGTAATCAAACATTCAAAGCAGAGCTGCAATCAGCGCTAGAAAAGCTGTTTGCAAATGGTGCTAAAGCATCAGTAGCAAGCTTCGTGGCACAGAGGAAATAATCCATGAAAATGACATTTCGTTGGTACGGAGAAGGTAACGACAAAGTTACGCTCGGTAACATTAAACAAATTCCAGGCGTAGAAGGTATTGTGTGGTCGCTACATGATATGGCTGCTGGTGAACTTTGGAGCGAAGAGCGTATCGCAAAAGAAAAAGCGATCATCGAAGCTGCGGGTTTCCACATCGATGTTGTTGAGAGCGTTAACGTTCACGAAGACATCAAGCTTGGTCTGCCAAGCCGTGAAAAATACATCGAGAACTATAAAGAGACACTGCGCCGTCTAGCGAAAGTGGGCGTAAAAGTTGTGTGTTACAACTTTATGCCAGTGTTTGACTGGACTCGTACCGAACTTTACAAAGAGATGGAAGACGGCTCGAATGCACTTTTCTTTGAAAAGAGCAAAATCGAAAATATCGATCCAATCGAGCTGATTGAAAAGCTATCAACTAACGTTGACGTGACCATGCCGGGTTGGGAACCAGAGCGTTTATCTCGTCTGAAAGAAACCTTTAAGCTATACGAAAACTTTACTGCGGAAGATTTGTGGAAGAACCTAGAATACTTCCTAGAGCAAGTGATCCCAGTGTGTGAAGAAGTAGGTATTAAGATGGGTATTCACCCTGATGATCCTGCATTCCCGATTTTTGGTTTACCACGTTTGATCATCAATAAAGAGAATATTGGCCGTTTCCTTAACCTAGTTGACAGCCCATACAACGGCTTGAGCTTGTGTACTGGTTCTTTAGGTTCAGCAAATAACGATATTCCAGATATTATCGATGCGTACCATGACCGTATTCATTTCATGCACATCCGTAACGTAAAACGTTATGACAACGGTGATTTCATTGAAGCGTCACACCGTGCATGTGATGGTTCAGTAGATACGGTGAAAGTAGTGCAGACTCTGCATAAACATGGCTATGAAGGGTATGTGCGTCCTGACCATGGTCGTCATATCTGGGGTGAAGAAAAGTGGGCGCGTCCAGGCTACGGGCTTTACGACCGTGCACTAGGAATTATGTATATTCTTGGTGTTTGGGACAGCGTGGAAAAGAACGCTAAATCTTAAGAAAGGGAACAGACAGTAATTCAATGATTGTCTGTTTTTGCAAGTGTGTCATTTCACTCATGTGAAATACTAGCGGTGAAATGACACCTTGTTTAGGTTATCTGAACTCAAGCAAACCATCAAAACTCTCCAATAGAGCCTTAATCTTAACTGCATCTGTGATGTGCTTTTTTGTTTCCAGCTTCGAGTTAGAAAGCTTAGGGAAACATTGCATGCAATCGTAGAGCAGTAATTATCAAAGATTCGTTTTCTCGATATTTCTCAGTGTCTCTGTGATTAACTCAGAATTAGAAGTTAACCCAAGTTTGGCTTAGTAATAGTACAGTCAGTGATGAAACTGAGAATAGCGCTAAAATGCTGCCAAGTTCACGAACGTTGCTTAGTAACGATTTCTTTTTATCAAACATGATGTCACCTTTTTTATTAACAGTTTAACGAGATGTTGGTCACACTTTACTCCGTTAAATGACATAGATCAATAAAACATGTAGTTATTTTTAATCATTTTCTCAGTATTTAAGATTTTAATATCAGATGGTGTAATTAAATTACATTGAGCGGCGTGTTGTGTGCGAAAAATAAAGAAAAACAGCCTGATAGTTCAACTAACAGGCTGTTTAAAATAATTATTAAAATGATGGGATTAGCGAGTATAGCGAGAGAATAGCATGCTCTTCACATAAGAACGTTTGGTCCAGTGGGTCATAAAGATGACGGCACTGATGTGAATCGCAACTGCGAACATAGTAAGGTTCGCAAACAGTTCATGAACTTCTTCTACCCACTCTTCACCCCAGAACATATCTAACTGAGTCGACCAGCCTGAGACACTGACGGTTTGAATGCGGATAAACGGGCAGGTGACTGAGTTATTAACCCCCACACAAGCCGAATGGCTAGCGCTGCCAGAACGATGTATCCCACCCATTCGTGTGTCTCACTACCTTCTTCAGTGACAAAGTAATTCGCAGCAAACATTGCGGCTACTGTCCAGTGAGTAAGGCGAACAACCGTGTCCCAAACGTAAGGTTTAGTCATCTTCTTCCTCTTTTATTTTGCTCATATCCACTGGGTTGAAATAGATTTCAGTTTTCTTCCCTTTGGTGTTATAGCCATACAACTCATAACAGCCAGTGCTGGTCTTTTTGAATTTCTTAATTTTGTATCCCATATCCTGAACTTGCTGTTTAGCTTGGTCAAACGACATCCATTTAGATTCAGGTTCTTTGGTACAAACAGGGTCAGCCATTGCTAATGATGACGCAGCCATTAACGTTACGAATAAACCAGTATGAAGCATTACGTGAGTAGTCATGTTCTCTCCTTGAGAATATCGGTTAACGATCGTGGTTAAGTTTGGCAACCGTTTCTTAAGGAACACTTAAGAATCACTCAGTAAGTTTAAGTCATTCTCTAAGGGTGGAACTGGGTCGACATTTTGCACAAATATCAACCTAAACTTTTGTATCGACTATTCTTAATTTGTTTGCTGACTATGCTGAGGTGTGTATGAACTGGTTGAGAAACCTAACGATCACAAAAAAACTGATCGGATTAATTGTCACGTTACTCACGTTGACCCTAATTGTTTCTTTTTATGCGGTACTAAAGATGGAACGTGTCTCAAAAGAAATTGACGGTATTGCTCACGAAAATATGCCATTGGTAAAGCTGGCGAGTAACATCACTATCAAGCAGCTCGAAGGTGCCGTATTGTTAGAAAAAGCCTTTCGTTTGGCGGAGATTCCTTCCGGAGAAGATAAGCAAGCTATGAGCAAGTTTGCCTCGCAAGTTCGACAATCATCTAAGTTCTTTGATGATGAAATACTAGAAGCAAAGTCACTCCTTTCAGAAGCGAAGAAACATGCCATCACTTCGGAACAGCTCAAACACCTCACCCAATTAGCCAACAATTTGTCTCTGCTTGAAGAACATCATAAAAGTTATGAATCAACACTCTTTTCCATTTTGGATGGGCTAGAAGCTAAGCAAAATAACGCTGCGATGTCTTCTAAAGTGCATCAATTTGAACAAACACAGCAAATGCTGGATTCAGAGTTAGCGGAGTTTTTAGTTGGATTAGAAAGTGCAACGGAGAGCGCTATTTCAATAACTGAAGAACAAGAGCATGAAGCTATAATTGGTATGGCAACCATATCGATTGTCTCGATTATATTCGGCTTAACCGTCGGTATATTATTTAGCCGCAGGATTGTAAAGTCCATGACTCGGGCAAAAATTGTTGCAGCGAACATGGCGCAAGGCAATTTTGATCAGCATATAGATGTGCAATCAAATGATGAAATTGGTCAATTGATGTCGAGTATGAACGTGATGGCCAATTCTTTAAGCAAAATGATTGGCGAGGTGATGAGTAGAACAGATGCTATTGCCGCTACAGTGACACAATTATCAGCGGTTGCAGACAGTAATCGTCAAGCGATGCAAGTTCAGCAAGAAAACACAGAGCAAGTGGCTTCGGCTATGACGGAAATGGCGGCAACAATCACAGAAGTGGCGAGTAACGCGGACAGCGCAGCATTTGCCACATCCAGAGCAGAAAGCAATGTGAAAGAAGGTTGCTCAACGATCGACATGACTCAAGAACTTGCGGTTGTTCTGGTGGAACAAGCCAGTCAGTCGCAAAGCATGATCCTCGATTTAAAAAACAGTACCCAAAAAATTCAAGACTTCGTGAAGGTGGTGGATGGAATTGCAGAGCAAACCAATTTATTGGCTTTGAACGCTGCAATAGAGTCAGCTCGAGCAGGAGAGCAAGGCCGCGGATTCGCTGTAGTTGCTGATGAAGTGCGAGCGTTGGCTTCTCGTAGCCAACAAGCCACGAATGAAATTGGTAACTTGATTGAAGTGCTGATGAAGAGTTCTGAACATGCGCATCATGCGATGAACCAGAGCAATGAAAAAGTGAGTCAAACTTCTGAATATATACAGCAGGCGCGAAATCAGCTTAACCATATCGCTATTGCTTTGGCAGAGTTGTCAGAGTCCAATACGCAAGTAGCAGCAGCAAGCGAAGAGCAAGCGGTGACGGCCGATCAAATCAGTCAGAATTTGATTGGTATTAAAGACTCAGGCGACCGCGTTTTACAAAGCACAGAAGAGACAGCTATGGCTAGTGAAGGTTTGGCTGTTCAGGCAAACGCTTTACGTACTTTGATGTCGGCTTTTCAGGTTAGAGCACAATTTGCCTCATAACTAATCATTGTTTCGCCCGATAAACCTCTAAAGCTGAGAGTTTGGTGGCTTTTTGAACAGACAATCTATGGCAATCTAAATCAGTGAACACTTCTGACTGACGTTTAAGTCTCTATCAGGAGTGAGGATTTAGTAGCAATGGAGCTGTTATGTCTGGGTCTATCACTCGATTACCCTTTGTTTCTCTCAATCAAGATCGGTCAAGAGGATGTTTGATCGGCTTGGCTGTGGGGGATGCATTAGGCACTACGTTAGAATTTAAACCTCCCGGAACCTTTAAACCTATCACTGATATGATGGGAGGCGGGCACTTTTGCCTCAAAAAAGGTTATTGGACGGACGATACGTCTATGGCGCTATGTCTCGCTCATAGTCTGCTGCAATGTGGGAAGTTCAACCCTCGAGACCAAATGGATAAATACTGTCTTTGGATGAATAACGGCTATATGAGCAGTATTGGTGTGTGTTTTGACGTAGGTGTCGGTGTTTCTTCGGCTCTACGTCGCTATCAAAAGACGGGCGAACCTTTTGCGGGCTCTAAAGCAAGATGGAGCTCTGGAAATGGTTCAATAATGCGCCTTGCTCCCGTTCCTATTTTCTTTCAACGCTCACTTTCAGATGCGGTGCTTTATGGGGGAGAAAGCTCGCGAACCACCCATGGTTCAACGTTGTGTATTGACGCCTGCCGCTATCTGTCTTCCATTTTGGTTCATTTGATTAATGGTGATAGGAAAGACATTTTCACCGAAGTGGCATACATCCCTGAAACTGAAGAAGTTATGGCAATAAAGTCAGGTTCATTTTTAGACAAAGCCTATAGCGATGTAACCGGCAGTGGCTATGTTATCGAAAGCTTAGAGTCCGCATTATGGTGCTTTATCAACACCGATTGCTTCGAATCTTGTGTTTTAGCCGCTGCTAATCTTGGAAATGACGCTGATACAACGGCGGCGATCGCGGGTCAACTTGCTGGGGCCTATTATGGACACCAGGCAATTCGTCGTGACTGGCTAAACGTTTTGTATAAACATGATGAGATACTAGATCTTGCAGACAACCTTTACACTTTTGCATCTCGAGAAAACTTAAATGTTAAGCAGCCAGGCGGTGATTTATGACTGAGTTACCTCTTCTAGAGCCCCGTCAGTATTCCTTTTGTGAAGAGGAAGGAGAGATCCTTCAACAAATTTGCCTGCCTCTGAATCATTGTAATGTCCCTTCTAAGTTGTTGGCGAGCTTAAGCTATCAACAAAATCCGATCCCTTTGGAACTTGATGGTTTACACGTATGGTATCCCGCCTTATTTGATGTTTTGAACAGGACTGGCAGTTATCAAGAAAGGGCAGAACATTTTAAAAAATTTATGTCGCAACACTTTCATTTATCAAAATGCGATGCTAGTTCAAATGATGATGCAGATCCACCACCAAGACCGAAAGTGAATTATCGTCGATTGCTTCTAGGGTGGTTGTTTGATTCTGATAATGAACAAGGCGCGGCATGGCGCAGTTGGGTTGAGTCCAGATTTGGTCTGCTTACCTGTTTTCATCAAGGATCATTGCATGGGCCTGACACCCCAGAATATTTGCGGTTTAGGCAAGTATGTACTCGGGCAACCTACAATACCAACGAACTGTACGCACAGTTGGATTTGCTCTATTTGTTTTGTCAGCATGAATTGCGTTTACGTTTTCAAGACGTTGAACACTTAACATTGTTCAGAGGATGTACAGAACATTCTGAACACCGAATACATGGGGAAAGGGTGAAACTGTTTAATAATCTAAGTTCGTTTACGGCAGACCCTGAAAGTGCGCTTCGTTTCGGATCAAAAGTTTTCGCAGTGAATGTTCCCCTGTATAAGATCGCCTGTTTTGAATCTCTTCTACCACATAGCCTACAAGGAGAGCAGGAATTTATGGTGCTGGGGGGTTTATATAGAGTTGAAAGGCGACGTTTTTAAAGTGGCACGCAATGTGTGAGCCTCTGTACAAAATTCTTATCGAATTTGGTTAATATCTGCACATTTGACTAGAGTTATATTAATGATTGAAAAATAAAGAAATTGAAAGAGCTTCGACTTTACTTACTTGAGTATTTGTTCTAATGACAAGATTTGCAATAAAATAATGTTTTATTGCATAACGCATTGTTTTTAAATGTATTTACGTTGTTCGGTATACGCGTGTGCGCTCGAAAGTGTTTGCGGATTAATGTGAAGTCCTTCAAAATTAACATATTCGTATTTCTTCTTAGTTAAGAATGAATGAGGTTTTGATGAAAGTTGCGGATATTTTTAAACATCATGCTGAAAACTTAGTTAAGCATAACGAGTTTAAACAATTGATGTCTCCGACAGTGCGCGAGTACTGGGGGGAGTTATTGGATAAAACCAATAGCCGCCAGCTTTTTTCATGGGTGAAGGATTTTCACCAGCCAGCAAATGAAGATACTCCTGTTGCTGAACCTATCGTATTAAAACCAGAAGCTCAGGCTGTGTATAACGAACTTGAGTTGAAATTGGGCGAAGTGATCCATACAGGAGATTGGTTGTTAGTTGATCAAAACAGAATCAACCAATTTGGCGCAATTACGGAAGATATGCAGTGGATTCATACGAATCCTGAAAGAGCTCAAGCGGAATCACCATTTAAAACTACTATCGCTCATGGTTTTCTTACATTAGCACTATTACCGAAATTGACGGACAGCGTTGATGAAGACAAATTGCTATTTCCAACAGCGAAAATGATGGTGAACATTGGCCTAAACTCAGTGCGTTTCCCTTATCCAATCAAAGTGGATAGCCGCGTGAGAGCGGTAAGCACACTATCAAAAGTGACGCCAATTAAGAAAGGTTTGGAAATTGAACGAGAAATTAAAGTTGAAATTGAAGGTGTTCGCCGCCCTGGTTGCGTAGTGACTTCCGTTATTCAATTGCATTTCTAATGCCTTGATTAGTATGAAGAAGGAGAGCATTCGCTCTCCTTTTTTGTATGTCTTATTTGTATTTTGCTGTTGGTATATAACCGTACTCTTCAATAAGCTTTTTAACTTTATCTGACTGAATAAAACGGAATAGTTCTTTCGTCTCTTTCTTGTCTTTTTCTGGGTAGTGAAGAAGTAAGAATGGGCGAGAAAGTTGATATTCGTGGCTTGCTATAGTCTCAGGAGTAGCTTCTACGCCTTCAAACTTTATTGCTTTAACCGAACGGTCAACAGAACCAGTAGAAATAAAACCAATCGCTTGTGAGTTATGGTTTACCAGTGTTTTCACCATACTGTTGCTATTCACCACGAGGTTATTTGGGCTGATATCTGAAACCAGCCTGTCTTTGACGATTCTGGTCAGTCCAAGCAAACTCTCAAAACTGAAGCGTGAACCAGAAGATGCTTCACGTGTGACTACTGCAATTTTTTGATCGTTACCACCGACTTGTTTCCAATTAGTTATCTTACCTTTGTAGATGTCATAAAGTTGTTCGCGACTTAAATCTGCAACTGGATTTGATTGGTTTACCACAACAGCTAAGCCGTCAAAGGCAATGATGAATGTTTGTAGAGACTCTTCGACTTCATTATCAGTAAGATAGCGTGAACTCATTGCTACATCAGCAACACCTTTCTTTAGCAATGTAATACCAGCTGTAGAGCCGACACCTTGAACCGCAATGTAGGTATCTTTGTGGGTAGCGTTATATTCTTCTGCAATCACATCCATGATGCGTGCAACTGAAGTAGAGCCAGAAACGTTGATTTCGCTAGCGTGCGCGAAAGGTGTTACTAGACAAAGCGAGCATAGAGTGGCTAGCGCAACTCGAAACATAATGGAACTCCAAGCAAAAATAAGTACAGATCAGCGACATATCATATTGCGAATAAATGACAGTTTTATGAAAGTGTTTGATTGGACGCATTGAAATATAGTTGAAAACTCTCTAGTTTGAGCTTGATGGGTTATACTGTGTTAACTTTAAGACCTTTGAATATAACGGATCTTGATGTTGAATTCGGTCACAAGATAATGGGGTATCCAAAGTCATGACGGTCGTTAATTTGCTACAGCGTCAAATTGAACGTAGGGCAGAACTTGTGTGCCATAGTCGCAATCGAAGTCTTCCTGTGGATTTAGGAAAATCGAGTTTTGAATCGATAGATAACGGTGTTGAGTTCATACAGCAACATTATAAATTGGACTCTGTACACAGTGAGTATTCTAGTCCGGTTGCGCGCATTATTTGGAATTCGGATAAGCGTCACTGGGAGCTTTATATCCCATCTCGTGAAGATGACAGTGAGTTATGGGTTCCTTACCCATTTCTTTCCAAAAGTTCAGACTTAACCGCTGTTATACGTGAGATAGAAAAAGATCCTAAATCTTATTTCTGGTCGTGAATGAGGAAACTCATGTTGGCATGTTGGGTAAAAAGGTAAGCAAATAAAAAGGCATTCCAATGGAATGCCTTTTACGTTTGAGACTGGAAAAACGTTATTCTGCTTTCTCTTCTCGACTCATTTCAGCCTGCTGTGCATTTTCTGTAGATTGTACTTGTGCTTCAGCGTCCGTCTGAGGTTCGTCTGCGAACACTTGAGTTGGTTTCGCTACGATACTACGGTTTTCTTGGCTAACATCAGTCAACACCACTTCAAATGTGTCACCTAGGCGGTATACCGCTTCTTTATCAATAGTGATGATGCCTTGTTCACCGTTACAGTCTAAGCGCTCTTTATTGGCTAGGATCAATGATGCAGGGATAAATGCCGCTGCACCATTTTCAAGTAAACGTACACGAACTCCTGCGCGGTTAATGTCAAAGATCTCTGCATTAAATAGCGTTTGTTTTGTAGGTTCTTCTGCCAAAGTACGTGCGTACAACCAGTCAGCGACGTTGCGCTCTGCAATCTTGTGATGCTTGCGATGCAGTGCCAGCTCTTCACCTATGGTTTCATCTGGCTGCTGCACAGGCTCTTTATTCAAGATATGCGCTTTAAGCATGCGGTGGTTAATCATGTCACCGTATTTACGAATTGGAGAAGTCCAAGTCGCGTAAACCTCTAAGCCCATTGCATAATGAGGGAGTGGTTGGTTACCAATTTCACTGTAACTTTGACATTTACGAATACGGTTATCCAAGTACGACGTATCTTGACCACACAACCAACGACGTAGTGAAGCAAAACCTTCTAATGTTGCCAGACTTTCAGCATCACACTGAGCGCCATTTGATGTCATCAACTCTACTACATCTGCCATCTTGTCAGCTTTGAAGCCAGCGTGTGTATTGAATACCCCAGCGTTGAACGTTGATTGCAGCACTTTGCCTGCACAGATGTTGGCTGTGATCATTGATTCTTCAACCAAACGGTTTGCAGTGCGACGCATATCTGCGTGAATCGCGATAACGTCGTTATCTTCGCTCAGTTCAAATCGGTAATCAGGGCGGTCAGGGAAAACCACAGCATTGTTTTCGCGCCAGTTTGCACGTGCTTGAGAAAACTCATACAAAGTACGTACGACTTCTGCAATCGTTTCTGTTGGTTGCCATTCTGTAGACGAACCGCTTTCCAACCAATCAGAAACGTGGTCGTAAACAAGGCGAGCGTGAGATTGAATATTTGCAGCGAAGAAACGAATGTCGTCTGCGATAACACCGTCCGCACCAACAGTTACCGTACAACAAAGCGCTGGACGGACTTGGTTTTCGATCAATGAGCATAAGTCATCAGCCAAATCTCGTGGCAACATCGGTATGTTACGACCTGGCAGATAAATGGTAAAACCGCGTTGACGGGCTACTTTATCCATCTCATCATCCGGAGTGATATATGCAGTAGGGTCGGCAATCGCGATCGTCAGCTCAAAGCTACCGTTCTCAAGTTTTTTCGCGTAGAGAGCATCGTCCATGTCTTTAGTGGATGCGCCATCAATCGTAACAAAAGGTACGTGAGTTAGATCTGAGCGCTCCAGTTCAGCGTCATCTTTAAGTACCCAATTTTCGATTCCCGCTGGTTCACTGTTTGGCAGATCATTTTCTGCCAACGTTACCCACCATGGTGCGATCTTGTCTTCAGAATCGGTGATTTTTTCAGAAATTTCTACGAAGAAATTATCATCGCCTTTTAGAGGGTGACGAACAAGATGTGCAACAACCCAGTCACCTTCTTGGAACTCTTCCTGATTCAAACCTTTCTTAACTTTTGCCTTTAAAGGCATCTTTTTAAGTTGTGGGTGATCAGGCGCAACGTTAAGTTTGCCTTTGAATAATTTTACGCGGCCAATAAAGCGAGTCAGTGATTGCTCAAGAAGCTCTTGTGGCTCTGCGACTTCACGTTCTTTCTCTGTACGGATAATGGCAACCACTTTGTCTCCGTGAATACACTTTTTCATGTACGGAGGCGGAATGAAGAAACTGGTTTTACTATCGACTTCTAAGAAACCAAAGCCTTTATCTGTAGCTTTAATGACGCCTTCTTTTTTTGGCAGGTTTTCTTGAATTTGTTGCTTTAGTTGGGCAAGTAACGGGTTGTCTTGGAACATGTCTTCTATTTCTAGCTTAGTGAATTGCGCACACTATAATCATTACAGGCGATTATTACTACCCAGCGATAACCTTTCTCCTGCATTTTGAAAGGCGTTATTTAACTGTTTGGTGGCACAAAAGGCTTAGTAATAAGAGGGTTGGAACAAGGCTCTGATGGTTTTTTATCCTCTATGAGAATAAATTGTGATGAATTTCAATTTTTTCTAGCTTTTTTTATGCTTTTAGGGAATAATCCGCCTCCCTTATATGTCCCTAGTGGCTTGATGCGTTACAAAACTTATCCGTATCTGAACGGAATCAGACAATCGCAGGATTGGTTGGAAATGGTGGAGCACATGGGACCTTGGTTAATAATTATTTTAGTGGGATCCCCATGTCTGATACTGTAATTCAATTCAGTGACTTAGCACTTAACAGTGCTGTTCTTTCAGCCCTTGATTCAATGGGCTTCGTGTCTCCAACTCCTATCCAAGCTGCTGCTATTCCTCTTTTATTAGAAGGTCGCGACGCATTAGGTAAAGCACAAACAGGTACAGGTAAAACAGCTGCATTCTCTTTGCCGCTTTTAAACAAGATCGATCTATCTCAGCACAAACCTCAAGCAATCATCATGGCTCCAACTCGTGAGCTAGCGATTCAGGTAGCTGCTGAGATCAAAAACTTAGGTCAAAACATTTCTGGTCTTAAAGTTCTAGAAATCTACGGTGGTGCATCTATCGTTGATCAAATGCGTTCTCTACGTTCAGGTGCTCACATTGTTGTTGGTACTCCTGGTCGTGTGAAAGATTTGATCACTCGTGAGCGTCTACACCTGGACGAGTGTCATACATTCGTTCTGGATGAAGCTGACGAAATGTTGAAGATGGGCTTCGTTGACGACGTTACTTGGATCATGGAGCAAGCTCCTGAGTCAGCGCAACGCGTACTGTTCTCGGCAACAATGCCACCAATGGTAAAAACGATTGTTGACCGCTTCCTACGTAACCCTGCACGTGTAGACGTTGCCGGTTCAAACCAAACTGTTGAGAAAGTTGAACAACAATTCTGGGTTGTGAAAGGCGTAGAGAAAGACGAAGCAATGACTCGTCTTCTAGAAACTGAAGAAACTGATGCATCAATCGTGTTCGTTCGTACTCGTCAAGATACTGAGCGTCTAGCTGACTGGTTAAGCTCTCGTGGCTTTAAAGCTGCTGCACTACACGGTGATATCCCACAGTCTCTACGTGAGCGTACAGTAGACCATATCAAACAAGGTGTCATTGATATCCTTGTTGCGACTGACGTTGTTGCTCGTGGTCTTGATGTGCCACGAATCACTCACGTATTTAACTACGATATTCCATTCGATGTTGAGTCGTACATCCACCGTATCGGTCGTACAGGTCGTGCTGGCCGTAAAGGTAAAGCGATCCTGTTAGTACGTACTAACCAACTTCGCATGCTTCGCACTATTGAGCGTGTTACTCGTTCATCAATGGAAGAAATTCAACTTCCACACCGTGATCAAGTAGCTGAAGCTCGTCTTTCTCTACTTGCTGCTGAGCTAGCGGCTGAGAAAGAAAACAACACAGTTCTTGATAAGTTTGCAGAACTAGTAGAGAAGCTACAAGCGTCTCTAGAAATGGACACTGAAACACTTTGTGCAATCTTGTTGAAACGTCAACAAGGTAAGCGTCCACTATTCTACACTGGTGAAGATCCAATGATCGCAGCAGTAGAGCGTGATAAGCTACGCCGTCGCGAGCGTCGTGATGATCGTGGTGAGCGCAGCGAGCGTAGTGAAGGTGGTCGTCGTGAGTTCGGTGGTCGTGACAACGCTGATTGGGAAACTTACCAACTTCAAGTTGGCCGTGACCAAGGCGTACAAGTTAAAGACATCGTTGGCGCACTTGCAAATGAACTAGGCCTAACGAAAGGTTCTATCGGTGCGATCAAACTGGCTCAAGGTCATACGTTTGTTCAGCTTCCAAAGACAATGACTGCAGAAGTGACAGGCAAACTACGTAAACTACGTATCCGTCAAAAAGAAGTGGGTGCAGTAGTCTGTGATTTTGATGATTTCCGCGAGTCTCGTGGTGGTCGTCGTGAAGGTGGACGTCGTGACGGTGGTAACCGTGATGGTGGCTTCCGTGGTAATCGTGAAGGTGGTCGTGAAGGCGGTAACCGTCGCGAAGGTGGCTTCCGTGGTAACCGCGAAGGCGGTAATCGTGAAGGTGGTCATCGCGAAGGTGGTGAGCGTCGTTTCGACCGTAACCGTGGTGGTGACAACCGTGGTAACTACCGTGGTGAACGTGGTCACAACCGTCGCAGTCAAGAAGCTTAATTAGAGTCTGCAATCTAATTGAAGAAACCCGTGGTATTCGCCGCGGGTTTTTCTATTTATCTGAATAGCTAATTATCTCAACAGCGAAAACAAGCGAGAATAAGGCTTGATCGTAATGATTGCTTGAGATTTCACCCATATCCGTTAGAATGCTCACCCTGTCTTAAGGATAGCGCATCCGTATTTGCGCCTTGAATTAATGCAGCTAAAAATGATTTATCGAGTGCTTGTTTTTTATCATTCTGATTTTTAAGCACAATATTTAAAACATGTGTTGCTTGGTGTGTATCACATGCCTCATCTCCTCAATTTTTCTCTCATCATCTAACTTGCTCACAACGTACTGTAAATCAAGTATTTAGAGTTTTCTCTAGTCACCTCTCATAATCTAATTTGCTCAAAATGTTCCTTTGATTTTCTGAAACGCTTGTACCAAACTCGTACCAAATTTTTTTGGTACAGAGAATTCACCATGACAAAACGAATAACCGATTCTTGGTTACGTGCTGTAAATGGCAAAACATACGAGGGCGCTCCGGAAATTACATACCGCGATGGACTCGGATTGCGAATATCCCCAAAAGGAAAGATCTCATGGGTTTATCGGTTTTCTTTAGGCGGTAAAGCCATAAGAATGAAATTAGGGACTTATCCCGAATTGCGAATTACCGATGCAGAGAAAGTGAAAAAGGAAAAAGAAGCTTTAGTCTCACAAGGCATAGATCCTCGAAATAAACTAATCATTAACCGCGAAAATCCTAAACCTACCACAGTTAAAGAATTGATCGACTATTGGTATGCAAACCACGCAGAGCCAAATCTAGAACGTCCAGAGCCGCTACTGACTATGTTCTACAAGGATATTGTTCCTTACGTTGGCGACTATGATGCTAAAGACCTAGAGTTGTTTGACTACGTTAAGGTTTTCAAAATAGCTAGTGAACGTGTAAGCCCTAAGCATTCGGCAAATCTAATGGCACGTTTTAAAGGTGTTCTATCGTTTTCGGTCAGACACGGTCTTTTAAAATACAACGTAATTTCAGAGTTGAAGAAAAACGACGTAGGAAAGCCTACAAGCGTCCGAAGCACCAAACAGGAAGGTAACAATGTCAGAAGGCTTTGGCAGCTCCTCTCGGACTTTCCTGCGCATCCTAGCAATAGAAATATACTGAAGCTTCTAATGATTTTCGGTTGCCGAGGCGTAGAGCTAAGACTAGCAAAGAAAACCGACTTTGATTTAGAAAAGTTGATTTGGACGGTTCCAGAAGAACACAACAAAATACGACATAAGGGTGGGGGCGAAATTAGGCGCGCTATACCAGAACTTGCTGTAGGTATTTTGAGAGAACAATTCGCTATGTTTCCTAACTGCGAAGTCGTTTTCCCTCAAGTAAACAAAAAATCTGATACTCCAATCTCGGGGAATACTCTCGTCGATGTTGGCAAACGTTTCTCATGTTTTGTAGAACGTCATGGATTACCGCCTTCGCTTAATCACGATATGCGAAGAACGGCTCGAAACTGGTGGGAATCAGCAGGCTTTAATCCAAAGGTTAGCGATGTAATGTTGGGGCATAAAGTTCATACTGGTACTAAGAAGCACTATCTAGATTATGACTATCTTGTTGAGCAAAGAGAGTGCTATTCGAAGTGGTGTGAATATATTGCAAAAAAAGGTTATAGTTTATCGTGCGCTGTTGTTGCTATGGTTTGAGTTAGGCTGTTTTTCTAACAATACTATGATTGACTTTTATCTGATTGAGCGCTAAATTGATCTCAGGGTGATTACAGGGACTATTAGTCGCACCCCGTTGCCAGAAATGGTTAGTCCATGACTAAGTAATAACGTCCTGCCCCGCATTTAGCGGCTGAGACCCCACGCTTTGACGTGGGGTCGCTACTTTCTAGAAGCTTGTTTTGGGATTGTCTTGTTATTATTGGCTTTTTGGACATCCATAGCCAGTTTGAAAATACTGTATTGTCTATTCATTATTGGTTTGTTTTCCCGATCAAAAAATGCACTTGTCACATGAATTCTCAAAAGTCGGTTTTCCTTAAAAATACATAAACAAACTTTATAATTCTCTGGATAACCTTGAACGCTGGTTATTGAGTCAAAAGTAAAATACTTCTCTTGAGTTGTTTCATAAATCAACTTTTGCTTATCAAGGTTCTCAATACAATATCTAAGTTGTTTGGATGCCTCGTAACGCTCTAAATTTATACTTCTCGTTTCAAAGCCATCACTATACGCAAGATCAATACTATGTTCTTGTCCATCTTTAGCGAAACAATGTAATCCGTAGGTCACAACAAATTTATAGCTATTTTTGTTACCTTTATAAATCACTTCGTGAGCACTTAAGTGCTTCAGAGAGTAGATTCCATTATCATAATGGAACTCCTCCCAATGCTGCCTTGCTTGAATATGATATTTCTTCAAAGTGCTCTCCAAATGGTAATTTTATTTTTTCATCACACAACGATATTTGTGCGGTATTTTACCTGAGCCTTCAAATGTTCGTTCAATTACACCTTCATCAGAAAGAGTTCGCACCAACATTGAAAGTCTGTTCTTGAAGTTTTTTGCATCGGAAGCCTTACCCAATTTTTTTAACGCTGCTTCGACATGGCTTACAGTAAACTCTTGATCTCCGAAACGTTCTACCAACTCTCTAGTATCGTCTAGCAAAGTCCTTTTTGCCCCAGCGGCGTTTGGTTCTTCAAGTTCAGTTATATCAATAAGCCCTGAACCATCTATAGAATGATCTATGGTGGTCTCTACAGCGATCGATGGGTTGGTTAAGCGTTTCATCAATCTTATCGCTGCTTCAATATCTTCTAACTCTTTTCTTTTCTCTTCTGCCATAAGTACTAGGCTATCTAACGAAAAAGACATACAACTACTCTCATTTGACAATTTATAAATTTATTAAACTCCTTATGTTTGTTTGTGTCAATAGAAGTTAGATAAAAAAACACATAAAGTTGGTTGTGTATTTAATTATATATCTATTTTAGTGTTTCTTGGTGTTTCTGTGGCTTCCACATAATAGGGAGTAATTGTCTATAAACTATGTGTTGTAGGCTTCTCGATAAACCTTGAGTCACAAGGGTTAGGTAATTAACTCAATAAAAACAATATGATAGATTCATTGATTTGAGTTGTTCAGTTTAAGGTTTATTTCTGATGAAGGAAGTAGAAAAAGATTAGCTTTTCATGAATACAAGTGACAAAAACTTGATAGATGTATGAGATAAGTGTTGTGTGGTTGTCAGCTTATATTTCTTAATTCGAGGTGATAGTTATCTCGCTAAGATTTAGCAGCTCAAGTAACCCTTCAATATTAACATCTTACTTTAGGGATATCTTGCCATTTGGTAGTGTACTGTGGGGTAAGCATTTCTCTTCGCATATTCCACTTTTGCTCTATCCCTTGAGAACCTATAAACAGAGTATCAGAACCATATCTGCTATTAAGCCCATCAAATACTTTCATAAGTTTATCGTTGCTTGGTGATGGGTTTAGTAAGTCAAATTGCTCGTGACGTCCATCAACCAATTCAATTAATCCCACACCAATCTTGTAATAGCGAACACCTGACTTAAACAACTGCTTGGCTGCTTCAGTGGCTACCTTGATCAATTGAATTGAATCAGAAGTGGGGTAAGGGAAATGATGAACCACGCGAAAACTCTGTGGCTTGTCGTCAAATGGTGAGTTAGAAGCGAAGCAGAGCATCACCTTACACAATGACTTCTGTTTACGCGCTTTACTGGCGGCGATAGCGGCATGTTTACTCAGAGCTTGTTCTAGTTCTTCAAGTTCGGTTATTCGTTTACCTACACTTCGAGTCGAGTAAATCTGTTTTTTATCTGCTCTAGCTGCATCCCAATCTTTGCAGGCTACACCATTCAATTCACGAACAGTTCTTTCTACTTCAACGGAGAATTCCCTTTGCGCTCTTTCTGGTGCGTACTGCGCTAAATCGAAAGCAGTATTTATCCCCATATGCTTTAAACGAGCTGATATGCGTCTACCGATGCCCCATACGTCACCGACTTCAAGTTGTTTCAATATTTCTATTCGTTCTTGTTCGTTGTCTATAACGCAAACACCGTTATAGCCTTGTATTTTCTTCGCTGCGTGATTGGCTATTTTGGCTAGCGTCAGAGTAGAACCCATACCAATACAGACGGGTAATCTACACTCTTTCCAAACAGCCCTACGTATTAGAGCACCATACTCACGCAAATCAGTGATAGCGGGGAAGCATCGGTGAAATGATAGAAATGACTCATCAATTGAGTAAACATGTTGGTCAGGTGCAAATCGACCGATTACTTCCATCATTTTTGCAGATAAATCTGCATAGAGCTCGTAATTAGAAGAAAGGGCTATTACGCCTTTTAAATCGCACAATGCTTTAACTTGAAAGTAAGGCTTAAATTTAGGTATACCCGCCTCTTTTGCTTGTCTGTTTGCAGCAACTACACAACCGTCATTGTTAGATAGAACTATAATAGGCTTACCTCGCCAGTCAGGACGAAATACCTGTTCAGCACTACAGTAAAAGGAATTCGCATCAACCAAGGCAAACATTATTTAACCCTAGAAGAAAGTAGGTAGCTTGGTCGGTGGCATCGGATAGAACGGATCACCACACCTTCAATAGAAAACGTGTCTTGAGAGTGTATGTAAACAGGCATCATGGTCTCGTTCGCTGACAATAGTTGTCTTCGAGTCATATCTATCATCTTACATACGAACTCACCGTTGTAGTTTGCCACGATTACATCTAGGTTCTGAACGGTTACGTGCCGGTCAACAATCAATAAATCACCGTCAAAGATGCCAATCCCCTGCATTGACTCACCAATAGCCTGTCCGATAAACGTGGCACTAGGGTGTTCAATCAGGAGCTCGTCTAGATTCATCCCAAGCTGTGCGTACTCAGCCGCAGGGGACTCAAAGCCAGTAATACCAGCGCTTGCATGGATAGGGATAACTTTCATATACCAGAATAACTGTATGTTTATACAGTTATTCTGGTGGTAATATAGTATTCCGTCAAGAGAGATCGCGTTTGGTTTTGTGAAAATGAGCTGGATTGAAGTATCGTGAATTAAAGTTGCCGTACACCATTTTGTTACCTAGTATTGATAGGAAACTTTTGGCAACTTACACGAATACTGTCTAAATTTTGCATGTAACTATGTGTTTTTTAGCTAAATCATAAGGTTATATATGTCTGGGTTTGTTCTGGAAGAATCATGTAGAAAGTAATTGCAGAGTAATTCCTTATAACAATTGTTAGAATTTTGGAGGTAGAGTGTTAGATAATTGGACGTTTGAAGATTTTAAAGAGAAGTTTTTTTTCTATACAAAAACAGATAGCGATGTTTTCTCTCAAATTGAGATGATATCTGTGAGTGGAGAAAGAGAACAATTAGTCTCTGAGTTTTTAATGGAAGCGAGAACCATCTTTGAAGTTAGCAGTTTGCCATTTTTTGTTGCTTTTTTTGGTGCTGGAGTAAGCCATTCAAAGCTATTGGAAAGCTTACTATTGAAAGCAAAAGAAGATGGATGCGCTAAAAGCCATGAAGTGGCAATGTTTCTGCTTGAAAAGCATCTATATACAACGGTAGTTAGCGCTGTTGTTCCAACATTCGAGAACCTCCATAAAGCTGAGATCCTAGCGGATCAGATTGAAAAACTTAATAATTCAATTGTTATGAATGCTTATGGGTGTCTTGAAAAATATTCTAAGTTTATCCTTAAAAGTATTTTGCTTGAGGATTTATATTCCGGTCTAAATTATCTTGAATCTAGTTCTCTTAAAATTGGTAAAACCCCTCCCATTAAGTTAAAAAACCGTATCGATGCCGATAGTAGTGAGCTTGGCAATGAATTGTCAGAGGCTGAGCTTTATGACGAGCATATCTTGAATAAGGGATATTCCGTAGAACAATATACAGAGTTGTTTTCTGCGTTGTACGATTTTTCTCCATCGTCACTGCTGTTATCTGAGTTAAAAAAAATAGAATCGTTAAGACACATTTTGATTCATCGTAATGGCGTGATTGACCAAAAATACGTGAACGAAGTTGACCAAAGTTTATCTGTTGGTCAAAAAGTGACTCTCTCGCCGACTGAGCTTAAGCGTTTTATGGAAGCGTTTGGTGATTACTTTAAGCAACTCTTTAGCATTACGAATAAAAAATTCTAACAATCTGTTTAAGAGTGGTTCGCAACGTGTGGTATTTATGCTATGCGTTACGTTCAGTGTTTAAGATGGTATGTGGCGGCATCGGTATTGCGTTGCTCACACATTAACAGGGCGTTATGTTAATAGGTAGGCTATGAAAATTGATGAGTTGGTTATAAATAGTATTTATATTATTGAAAACCTTCGTCAGGACGACCTCCTGACAGGTAAAGAATTGAAGCAACATATTGAGTCAATAGAGTCATCAGTAAGTGTTGGATATTTCCCGACTAGTGATAAGAATGAGCTTTTTTCCAGATTAGAGCTTGTTATTGAACAGTCGTCGCCAAATGAGGGTGTCATTTTATTCTTCGAAACTCATGGAAGTCGTGAAGGCATTGACTTGGCAGGGGAGCTAGTTTCATGGGAAGAAATTAACGAATATTTAAGTAGGTTAAACGATAAGACCTGTATGGGATTAGTCGTTGTGTTTTCTTGTTGCTTTGGGGTTAATTTTTATAAGCAAACAACTCTCCTAAAGAAATGTCCGTACTATCTAATGCTAGGCTTTGATAACAAAATTACAGAAAGAAAACTAATTGAGTGCAATAAAAAGATAATTGATTTTGCCACTTTAGGATGTAGCCCTAAACAAATTGAGGAAGAAGTAAATCTACTTCTCCCGATGACGAACACCAAAATGACAGTATTAGATGCAGGCGATGTGTTCTATAGCGGCTTTAAGAAATACCTAATTTCTTCTTCAGACGAAGACGATTTAAATAGAAGGGCAATAAATAATTATCGAGAGCATTTTTATACTTGCATAGGTACTGCTTATAGTTTTCTAGAGTTTAAGGAAAAAATGTATAGAAAGATTTTATCTCGAACCTACCTCGAGGAGTACTTCTATCGTATAAAAGATCGCTTTTTACTAACGGATAAGTATTTAGACTTAAATTGTAGATTTTCTGGAATGTTTGACGAGTTATACGACGAATGTGATATAGAGTCTAAACATCTAGACATACTTAAAAAATTAACATAGCAAACTGTTTAAGATTGATTCGTAACGCGTGGAATTTTCTCTATGCGTTTGTTTTATTGTTTAAGGTGGTATGCCGAGGTTTTGGTATTGCGTTGCTCACGCCTTAATATGGTGTTATTTAATGGAGGAAGAGCATGCATGGTGTTTGTAAATTGTGCCAAAAAGAAACACAGCTCGAGTTGAGTCACTTTATTCCTAAATTTATAGGGAAATGGGCAAAGAAAACATCTATTACAGGGTATTTCAGAGAAGGAAATCAGGTAAGTAAACGACAGCAAGATATAGCTAAAGAATACTGGTTATGTGGCTCTTGCGAAGATTTGTTTTCGACATGGGAGCGCTTATTCTCCCTTAAAATATTTTACCCCTACATCAAAGATACTAGCTTAGTCTCTTCTTATGGAAGTTGGCTGTCTAAGTTTACAGCATCGTTATCATGGCGAACTTTGACATATATTTGTAGCAAGAATAATGACGTGGCGCACTCTAAAGAGTATTTGGATTCTTTAGTTAAAGTGGAGAGAGGGCTTGCTGATTTTCTACTAGGTAAAGTATCTAATCTTAATGAGTTTGAGCAGCATATTTATCCTCTTGATGTTATTGAGTCTACATCGTTTGAAAATCTTCCAACCAACATAAACCGCTATTTTCTACGCACCATAGCTATGGATATTGTAGGTAATTCTCAAGGCACGTATATATACACAAAACTACCTTCTTTCATCGTCATCGGTGTAATAAAGTCTAAGCAATCTAAAGAGATGAGATCTAGTCGAGTGGCTATTAGTGGTGGAACTATATATCCAAGACAATATGTATTTCCTGATGGCTTTGATGGTTATATCTTGGATGCAGCCAATAAAGTTTTAGATGTATATGAGAAAATACCAGAGGAACAATTAGCTAAAATAGATAAATATGTTATTGATAATCAAGATAAAGTGGTTAAGTCAAAGTTGTTTGAAGCTATAGTTCATGATTATGAAAGGTTTGGTCGAAAATCATTAAGATAATAAGGCGCTTAAGACGGCCTGCAAATGTGTGGCGGCTTCAGTTCTATGTGTTTATGGTGGTTAGTTTGAGTTTTAGGGAGCGGTTGTAGCCACCTAATTTAGCGTTATGCTTCAAATGGAGATAGCATGAAAGTGTATCATTTTATGGCAAAGCGATATGCATTAGAAAACTTGCAAAAATCGAGGCTCAAAATAGCGACATTGGAGAATCTTAATGACCCATATGAATTTTTCCCAAATGTAGCCGACACTTCTAACAGTGATATTGAAGCATTTCGACGTCATTTTCACGGCATTCTCGGCTTCTTGTGCTTCAGTAAAAAGTTAGGAGACCCAGTTCAGTGGGCACATTACGCTGAAAATCATAGTGGTCTTTGCTTTGAGTTCGAAATTCCGAGAAAGTACTTACAAAAAGTAAAATATGTTGATTCACCAATCTATATTTCTCGGAATAGTGCTCGGTGGAAAGAACAGATTCCTAATGTAACATTGTGTAAATACAAAAGTTGGCGTTATGAGCGTGAATATCGAGTGTCTCTAGATCTTCGGTCTAATAAAATAGAAAAAGACAATGACTTGCTCTTTATGCCTTTTTCGAACGAGCTAAAATTGATAAGGGCTTATAGTGGGGTACGTTGCGAGCTTACGCAAGAAGACAAAGATATGTTTTTAAAACATGGTATTGCTCTAGTTAACATGACACAAAGTCCCAAATCTTACATTTTGGTACCAAATGCCTAACAAACACGATAAGACGGATTCGCAATACCTGACGTTTTTTACTGTGCGTTGGTTTAAGTGATTAAGATGGCATGTGGAGGAGTCGGTATTGCGTTGCTCACACCTTAATGCAGCGTTAGCACTATATGAGGATACTATGGATTTACCAAATCAAATAAAGCAACATAAAGCTGAATCAGATTCATATGCTATTCTTCTTTATAATCTTCGAGATATTGGCATTTTCCGTAATGTTACTGAAAATGATTACGGTATCGACTTTGAAATCGAATTTGTAGAGGATGGAAAAGTAGTCGGGAATTATATCAAGGCACAAGTTAAAGCTTCTGAAAAACTTCTAATCCGTAAGCGCGACTCAGCGCCAACAATATCTGGCATTAAACAAAGTACACTAAACTATTGGGCGCAACTTAGTTTTAAGAGTCATGTTGTTGCGTACGCAGTTGATCTGAAAACTGAAAATATCTATATTTCAAAACCTTTGTTTTGGGATGTTATTTCAAAGATTGACCGAAATGATTCAACAAAAACAATCGAATTTTTACCACATCAAAATGGTCTTAAGTCACAGGTTCCTGTTGCTAAGGTGTTGACAAAAGCTTACTCAGTATTCCCTTCATTACTTGATGAGATATACAACCATAAACTGGGGCTAAAAAATCTGAAGAGATTCGCTCGGTTATATGCTGACGTATTCCACTATGACATTGGATCTGAAGTTGAAAATCAAGATGATTTCGCTACATTTTTAGAAGTTTGCAGAGTTCTACTATTCCATGAAAATTTTGATAACTCGAAGTTTTCTGATGAAGAGAAAAAAAATAGGTATAGCTACCAATATTGGTGCAACCAAACTGTAAATAGTGGTTATGGTGATGAGGTGGTTAATTTTATTGCGAGAAAACCAATGGAAGTATTGTTCCCTCTATACCTCGACGCTCTTAAAATTTATGAAAACCGAGTTTTTTCTGGACAATACTTTTGGCTGCACAAAGACCCAACCTACTTAAGATTGGTATACGAAAACATCATACCAACAGCTCGAGACCATGACGGTATTAGTGATCTAGGTTACGACTATCCGCAGAATAGAAGAAATAATGGGTTAACTTTCAATAGCTATTGTGCACAAATGTGATGCTAACAAAGCATTTAAGAGTGATTCCCAACGCTTGGCATTAGACTAATGGTGCAAATAAGAGGTATCGAGTGAACTGGATTTCTGAAATATTCAAGAATGTGACGGTTTCTAAAACACTTACAGGGGCGTGCTGTATAACTGGTTTAGCTCTACTAATGCTCCCAACGATATTTCCGAATATTTTAGAGCCGTTACCAAAGGTATGGGCAACTGTTGTTCTTGGCGTGACTGTGTTTTGCGGTTGCTTACAAATATTTTGGGGTTTGAGCTACTTCAAAAACGCAATATTAAGCTTTGTTTCTGATAAAGCTCAAAAGGTACGCAGCAAAAACCTTTCAGAGTTAGAGTTGTGCCTAATCTATAAGTTAGGTGAAGTTGCTGATGAATGGGCTGATATTCGTAACATAGACTACAGTTCAGCACCATTTACTAAGTTGGAAATCTTAGAGGTATGCCGTGCATTGGAAGAGAAAGGTTTACTGAAAATCAATAGCTTTCATGAAACACTTGTTAAGTTGAGTAGCAAGGGAAGGAGTAAGGTTTTAGAATTACAGAAAGAAAATGCGGTGAATAATTAGCCTAACAAACGCTTTAAGACGGATTCGCATCGCTTGGCTGTTTTGGACTGATTTGACTTGTGTGTTTACGGTGTAATAGTTGAATTTTGTGGTGGCGTTGCTAACCACTTAAACCGGAGTCATGTGCAATAATTGAAGTTTGGAGTGTTAATGGTTAATTTTGTTTTAGGCTTGCTTTGCGGGTTTATGGCAACGATTTGGTATTTAGTGTTTGATTTCTCGTTTGATTTTGACCATGGGTTTAGTGTTAACGTGGTCATTGCAGCAGCAACTCTAATGGCTACCGCTATTCACTTTGACTCAGTAAGAAAGCAACGAAAAGATCGACTTTGGGAAATTAATAAAGATAGTTTGCTTAAACTATCAAAAGCCATTTCCGATTCAGTTGAAATGACGGGCAAACTTGCTGATAGTCATTTCAATCAAGAGCAGGGTATCCCCAACTATGTGAATACTGATGGTTCTGGTGAAATTCATGCTCACTTCAAAGAAGTACTGTCCGACTCTTTGTATGTTTACAAGCCACTTTTAAGTCCAGAGTTGATTTCGGCTATTGAAGATTATCAAACGACTCAAAAGAAAATTGAAGAAGCTTGGGAAGAGAATGAGCTATCAACATTTGTAGCATATGATGAGCAATGGGCTGCCCAGAAAAAACTGCAAGAAGTTGTAGCTAGTTTCATAAAACAGGTTTCAGGGGTTTAATTTACATAACAAACAGTTTAATACTGATTTAGGACGCGTGTAATTTACAACAAACGTAGTTTGGCAAAAAAATAGATGAAGTGTACTAAGAGGTTAATCTCAATACTTAGTACACTACCTTCTGTGGTTATTGTTCAATTACATTAACCCATTCTCTCTAAGCCAATCATAAACAGCTTTCCTCGAATACATACCACGCGCCACAGTAGCTTTAGGGAAGCCGTTATTGGCTTCTTGGCGAGTAAGTGTTGAGCGACTGAACCCAGTTGTTTCTAGGACTTCTCTGGTTGTTATAGTTAAGGGTTCAATTGTAGTGCCTGTGTTTGTGATCATCTGGTTACCTGTGTTCATAATTCACCTCCCTATGATTTAATGAATTGTCGAATGGATTGTTTGAAGCTTTGAGCGCCACGTTCGATTTTTTCTAAGCGGTAAATTTCGCTCTTTAGTTCAGAGATTTGATGTTTGAGTTCGGGGACTAGGCGGGCGCACTCTAGTAGTATCTCGCCCTTTTTATTCGCTTTAACGTGGCGTTTTGCCACTTCAATTGCTTTCTCATCTTCTTCGGTAGGTCTAACAGTAAAAGCCATTACTAACCTCAAGCATGTTCTTTTTGACGTTCAATTTCGTAGATTTTGCTTTCTAATTCGGTAGCACTACAGCCGCCGTCCCATTTTAGTGAGCACTTATCACAGCCGATCTTGTTGCAAGTGTTTACGACTATTTCCATTAAACGGTTATGTATGTCTTGTTCGTAGGTTTGGGTCATGAGTATTCCGGTGGTATCAAATAGGCGCTTCCTGGTCGTGATTATTTGCGAGTTTTGGTATCAAAACGTTATTGCTGCAGCGACCGGCAACGCCCAAATTGCTATCAATTTTTCTGATTAATAACGAGCCATAGCCAAGCAACAAAACAAGTGAGTAGACTTAGTTTGTATTGCCAGAGCATAAGAACCCCAAAGCAGAGGGATGGAGTTCTAAAGGGACGATTAAACTTCCCCAATAATCTGTTTCAGATATGTGGCTCGTATCGGGTGTGTTTGCATGGTTTATCCAATAGCGCTGATTTGCGTTGATAGATTTCACCACCACATAATTGTTAGACCTGAGATAGCCAAGAAAAGGCTCAATTAAATGAGCCTCAATTTTGAGTTCGCTAACTTTCATAAGGTTATTTTCTCAGAACTACTTGTTGCGGCTGCGATTCGTACCAAGCGAAATCTAATTCTTCGCCTGAGTCGAGAGCAGCTTTGATAGCATCTTCATCGGGTACGAATCGGACTTCACGTTGTAGAAAACGCTCTGGAAGTTCACCTTCTTTGTAGCGCAGTTTTGATGGATTGTTCTTGATGAAGAACGTGCCGTACGCACCTTTCATTTTCTCAACTTTTAGTATGTTGAATAGATTGAGCAGTGGGTAAGTTAAGCGGCTACGCTCATCTTTGAGGCTTTTCGCGCGGTCACCGTAAGGCTTGGCTTGGTCTGAGTAAACTTTCTTCTCAGCGTCAGCAATCTTAGCTTCTGTTTCAAGCTTATCCATGTAGCGACGATAAGCCATAAGCTTGTCGTCTATGCTGCATTCGATACCCGCTAGATTATCGGCAATGGTTTGCTCGTCCCAATCTTCCTTTTTAGCAAGCTCCAACAGATCAAAAACCTGTTGGTTAATGTCGTTCATACTTTCGGTCTGTTTAGCCATTAGCTTGTTCCTTCTGCGGTTTGTCTACGGATTGAAGATCTTTGTTGAAATCCTCGATTGCAGCGGTAGCTTGTGCAGAGATAGCGGATACGGCTTTTTGTTTCTTACGTTGGCTATCTTCATCCGGTGTTGGATAAGCTTCTAATGCGGTTATGGCTAGTTTTTCTAGGCGCTTAATTTCAGCTAGGCTAGGCGCTGATTTGAATTTGTCTGTATAGCTCTTAGCTTTCGCAATTGCAGCATCGGAAGCTTGTCCATCAAACTCAAGCTGTTTAAGTTGGCGGTTTGCTAAATGCATCTGCTCGGTTTTGTTAAGTAAAGCGTCACCATCATACGTACCAAGGTAAACATCGGCACAGATACCAACCATCGACATTGCTTTACCTAATGCGTCAGATAGCGACTTCTTCTCAACTTCATCGTCATGTACAAAGTAACCGCCACGAGCCATATAAAGCTTTCTGGTGTCGCCATACTGGGTAAATGAAACCTTCGTTCCTTCGTGCATGTACCAGAATTCGATTTCTACCTTATGAATTTGCTCAAAGTACTCTGTGATAGCTCCGTTCATAATGATTGGAGCTCCGTTATCTACCCATTCACGAAGAACCTTGTAACCCCAACCAACACCGACCGCTCCCCAAATTTCAGTTGCTTTCATCAAACGGTATTGTGTCTTAATAGATAACCGTCCGTTCTGGTCGGGCTTAACATGCTGTAAATCAGTCTTGAAGCCTTTCATCCATAACGACATATTGGGGTTAGTGTTATAGCTATCTGGTAGGTCAGCGATAGTTACAACTTCGATTGGCTCTGCGGGTTCATTATCTACAACGGTAAGCGATACAGCAGGACGAGTAACAGGGGTAATAGACTCATCAGAAGCAGGTCGATTTTCTTGTGAATTTTGTTCTTCTCGTAGATCTTCTTGTTCAGGTTCGGCATCGATTACTTCCTTTGAACTTTGTACTTCTTGAGGCTTATGGTTGGTTTCGCTTGGTGTGGTTACCTCCATGTTCTCGCTAACTAAAGCACGTAGAAGTCGCCCATTTAAGAAGTGTTTTGCACATTCGTTGCCGCTATCCCAATCAACTTCACGGATATTTTTTAATGTAGATTCAACATCGAGCTGACCATTTTCATATCCAACGTAATCATTAATCGTACGTTCTAAGTTACAGCCCATGACCTTGTACTGTTCACTTGAGTAATCTAAGTGGGAATCATCGATGCACGCTAGGCACTCTGAAACAAAAACTTCGTATTTATTGCTTTGGTTGTGCTCTGAATTTTGGCGTTCGGTATCTTGTTTTTCGCACTGTATAACTAATTGGCAAGCATTTGTTCCAACTAAGAGATTATTGTGGTTCTTGATATTTGCGATCTGGTTACAAAGTAGGTTTATGTCTGTCTTTTCGGTCACGTTTGGGATGATCAGGTCATGCGCTTTCATCATGTCCGATTCGGTTAAATCAGCTTTTTTCAATCTTGCCTGAATGGCACTGAAAATCTGAGGATGTAGCTTCACCGGATCAGGTGTGCATTTCTTTACTAGATCATCTACGTAGGGAGACATGAAAATGTGGTTACAATGCTCGGTGTTCTCGATTTCAACAACAAGCAAATCAATGTCAGTTTCATCTGTGATTAAGCTTGAAATTGCTTCGTAAGCTATGCTGATTTCGCCTTCTTTGGTTGTCGCGTTAGGTCTAGCGTCAAAGCGTTTTTGAATAGCAAGGCGAATACGATCATCATGTATATTGTCGGGATCAGCATCGTTCGATACTTCTATACAATTCTCTTCGAAAACCTGAATGTAAGGCGATTTCATGAATACTTTCGCAAGAGCTAGTGAAGTGTCGTATTGATAAAGTGCGTCGGTGATGTGCTGTGCCGCTTTTTTGATAGATTCCTTACGGTCAATAGTGAACTCTGCACTAAAGATTTCAGCATCACCGAAAATGCATTCTTGTTGCGAGTTGCCCTCATAGGCGAATCGCCAACCTTGATCGGTACAATCCATGATTGCAATGACTACATGAATATTCTCGTTGATTGGAATTGCAGCCTTCCAGATTCTATTTGAGATGTCAGGATCATTTACTGCGGGCTTGTTTAGCGCATCTTCAATGCGGCTCATCGTTTGTTGTGTTTTTGGTGAAACTTGAATAGGAAGGTATTGTTTGAAGCTTTCAAGGCAAGCCTCTTCGTTATACAGAACGCCAATTGTTCGCATCATATGAATGTGTTCAATTGCGGGCGCGGGTGATTCGGCGTTAGACCAGAATCCTTCAAAGTGAGCCTGAACTACGTGAATGAAATCTTCGTTTTCATTCTCTGCGTTTTCAATGTCAGGGTGGGATTTTAGAGCATCAATAATCTGCTCAATGTTGGTTTTAAAGCCGTCATAAAAATTGTAATTCATAGCGGCTGAGATAAAGCCTGATTGACTTTCGTCATTACCAAACTCGTCTTGGTAATCAAGGAAGTTCTCTAAGCGTAGTATACCGGAATCGATCGCTTCTTCTCGGCTAAGACCAACGCGGTCTAAGTTCATTTGGTCATGTTTTTCAAAGCTTCCACTTCGGTATTTAAAGCCAAATGACCATTGATTTGGAGCTACCTTCAGTATGAATACTTTCGCGGCTTGCATCATTTCGCCATCGTTTTGGAAAATGAAAGAGGAGGTTTCAGCTTTAGGGTCATTTGAGTTGTAAAAACCGTCAGATTGGATTTCCGGAAAATCCTCGTTTGGGTGCTGATCTTCAAGAACAAGTTGATCATCAATATCTGAATCCTTCACAGATTCAGCTATCAAAGCTAGTTCGGCAGCGTTGTAATCTTCTTCGCTGACTTTCTCAAGGTTAGGGTTCTTATACCAATCGCTATAGGTTTCAGATTCACCCTCAAAGGCTGCGTCAATTTGCTCAATCTTAGCTTTAGCTGCCTCCTTAGCGTCGGCTTGGGTTTCCGCCTTAATGGGAATCGTGTAAGTCTTGCCATCTTTAACAGGGTGTTTTGATACCTTTTTCTCGCAAGTTGCGATAAAGAATTTAATTGCCATTTTCTGATCCTTATACAGCTAAACTGCCTTGGGCTTTGATAGATGAAGATATTTCAAATTCAGTAAGTAGTGCGGGAGAAACGTTATGGAAGCCATGCTCACGGCAGTAGTCGGTAATGCGTTCTTTAGGTAAAGATTCGAGATGCTTTCGCAGTTGCTCAAAGCTCTCTTGAGTCAAAGTTTTCATAACGAACTCCAATTGGAAAAGGGGTGCAGAATGACCACGGCTGTTTGAAATTTTTCAAAGGGTTATTGAAAACATGGTCATACTGCAAAATAGGGATTTATTGCGGAGTGCACGTGTTGCCAGATTTGGCTGTGCAATACAGATAGAAGGAAGAGAGGTTCGATAGCGAACCCAGTTCTATTTTGAAACCTCTCTATCTCAGCTTTGCTAGGCTAAGTAGGTTATCACTAGCTCGGCTGTTCCTACAGATAAAGAGGTTTCAAAATGGCTCTCCTAAGAAAGCCGCCCCTTAACTACTAAAGCACTTCGGGGAAAGAGCTCGTTACCACACCATTCGGGCAACTGTAGATTTACTGCCGTTATTACCCCCAAAGCCTACTGCTAGAGAGGTAAGCGCCACGGTAGTGAGGCGCATAAATTATTGCGTAAATTCCAACTTGTTAAAGAGCATACGTCTTAGCGTTGGAATGGAATATATAGGTATTACGATATTGAGTAAATAGGAATACCTATATTTAAATGCAAAAAATAACGTTCTACACTAAGAACGTTAAGTTTCTAATGACAATTTACATGTCAATTGCAATATCGGAGGGGCGTTAAGCGTATAAAATATAATCAAATTAGCTGCAAAAGCTTATCTTTGTTGTTCGAATGCCATTTTTGAGGCTTCGGCAATAGCCATGTTAACAAGCCTTTCAACTTGTTCTTTCGTTAAATCTAGTTTTTGAATAGCGTGAGATAACCTTTGAATCTCAGTAAGTCTTTCAGTCTCTGGACTTCTCATTTCGCCATGACCGCTAGAAAGCCATAAAGCATTGACATTCACTGATGCCGCAAGCTCTATCATCTTTGTTGTGCCTTGTATTTTGCCTCGTTCTAAGTCACTGATAACTGACTGACTAATACCAGAACGGTCGGATACATCCTTCTGAGTTAAAGCTGGCTTGTGGGTAACTCTAGCCTGCTTTAATCGTTCTCCAACAGACATTTCTTTCTCATTCAACATAAAACTGCCCTCAAATTTTCATTAGTTTACATCGCCTATAGGTTTTGGTATAAATCGCAATTCCTATATTTAATCGAAAAGACGATAACAGAAGAAAACTTTGAAACATGTGGAAACTTAAACTCAAAGAACTCACAAACCTTAAAACGCAAGGGTTCGTTGCATCACAAGTCGGTGTTTCTCAAGCAGTTGTTAGCTGTTGGCTTAGTGGTAGACACAAACCAAGTTTAAGGAAAGCCCCAAAGCTAGCTGAAATCTTGGGTATCACGTTGAATGAATTAGTTAAGGACTTAGCCAAAGAATGAAACGAGGTGAAATTAATCCGGAAAAAGTCCCGGTATCAGAAATAGTAAACATCACAGTTCCTGTTCAGTTGGTAATTAGGAAAGGTGAGTTTGATGTTATTGAGCTTCGTATAGCTAACCAGAGTGTCCCTGCATTTCGGGGATTTGCGAATGTTCTTTTAGAAAAGCAGCGCGAGTTTGAACGCCAGAAAAAGGAAACCCCTCACGATTGGTAAGGGGCTTGTAAGCTTTACGTCCATTGCCGTGGACGTACGAATATTGCGCAATGCTGCGCGGGAAGTCAAACGTAATGAGTAACATCTTTCAAATGCTCTTTGTTGAACGCCCGTTAGTTGTCAATCCAAGATTAGCTGTAAAAATCGGACTAAATGAAGCGATAGTTTTACAGCAGATTAAGTACTGGACTGAACGCTCAGAGTTCAAAAAAGACGCCTCAACATGGGTATTCAAAACAACCGAAGATTGGGAAGAAGAATTCCCATTTTGGTCAAAACCCACCATTCGAAGAGTGCTTAAATCTCTTGAAGAAAAAGGACTCATCCTAACTCAAAAATTACATGGTCATTTCTTTAAACAAAGCTCGAATCAAACGCTTTGGTATGCTTTAAACCTAGATAAGATGCCATGTGATCAAAATGAGCAAATCGAAGTAACGAAATCTGAAAATGCATCTGATCAGAATGATGATATCGAAGTTATCAATTTGAGCAGTTCCAAGTTATCAAATCGATCACATGCAACTGATCAATCTGATCAGTTCTTAACAAGTGATCAGATTGATCAGTTCTCTACAGAGACTACAACAGAGACTACAACAGAGATTACATATTCTTCGTCGGAGAATTCTTCTCACGACAAAATTAAAGTCCGAAACGATGCAGCGATTCAATCTCCAGAGGGAAAACTATGGGGTACTCGTGAGGACGTAACCGCAGCAACTTGGATTTATCAAAAAGTTGTTCAGATCAATTCAACAGCTCCAAAACCAAACCTAGTTGTTTGGTCTAACGACATTCGATTAATGAGAGGTGCATTTAAAGTAACGCACCGCGAAATTTGCGAAATGTTTGAGTTTGCAAATAAGCATCATTTCTGGGCTGAGAATGTTCAATGTCCTAAAACGTTGCGTCGTCAGTGGGACAAGCTTAAAGCTCAGAAAAACACGATCAAACCCGCTTCGAATGATGTTGATTGGCACGATACAAGATGGGCTGACAATTTTGATTTAGGTGGTGCTCTATGAAGCCTGTCCACCAAATGGTAATGCCAAGCCCACAAAGTAAAGATTGTGCTAGCCGCCAAGCTGTAAGCGAAGATACGCGCCAGTTCGTAAATCAGATATTTATAGAGCTTCAAGCTGCTTTCCCTGCATGGAGACAAGCGTTTCCAAACAATGACTGTTTAGCTGCCGCCAAGATCACTTGGATGCGGGCGTTAGTTGAATCGAAGGTCACTAATAAAAACCAAATAGCTCAAGGGCTAAGAATGGCAAGGAAATCTGAATCAGACTTCTTCCCGTCAGTCGGCAAGTTCATTTCATGGTGCGGTACTAACCCGCAAGTTCCCGATATAGATTCAGCTTTTGAAATGCTTGATAAGTATATACGGAGAGCATTTTCAGCAATTCCTAAAGAGGTGCGAGCAATGTTCGACATGATAAATCCGCAGACCATCAAGAACGGTACGGTTACGGAGATTTATCGTCCCTTCAAACGTAACTACAAGTTTATTTGTTCGAAACTCAATAACGGTGAAGCGATTGATGAGTTTGTCATTGAGCGCCTACCAAAACCGAAAGAGCCTGAGTTATCTCAAGAAGAACGGGAAGCACAGCGTTTACGCATTCTGGGAAAAATCCAAGTTTTCAAAAAATCGGTTAAGGGGTGTGAAGGTGCGCAGTAGCTCAACAACCAAGAAGAAAAAAGACAAGGAAGAGATCGTCGGAGCAATCGGTACGGGTGGATACATCCAATATGCAACGCCAGAAATGCGTGAGAAAGCCGCTGCGATGCGTGGGCGGGTTGTTGCAATAAAGCCTCTATCAAAAGCGAAAACACGCGTTCTCGTGTACCACAGAAAGTTTTTCGCCCTACTTAACCTCGGTTTTAGTTACTGGTCGCCAGATGTAAGTTTGATTAGTGAACCTGAACATTACATAGCGCATGAAACAGCAAAGCAGTTTTGTGAGTTGGCAGGGCGCGTGGATATGTATCAGTCACACGGTATTGAAATCGCTGAGATGGTGTTAGCCAGAATTAAGCAACAAAGGCAAAGCCACTGTGATCCTGAAGCCTATAAATGTCCCGATAACTACCGTTATCAAGTGATGATTGAAGCGGGATTTTTCGATTTAGAGATTTTACCAAATGGAGGAACGGTAAAGAGACCTTGGTCAATTGCGTTCGACAACATGAGCCAAGAGGATTTCGAAAAAATCTATAACGGCTGCTCAAAAGTGATTTGGAACAAATCCCTATCCCAAGTTTTCAACGATGAACAAGCTATGCAAAACGCGATTTATCAGCACATGGAGTTTTTATAAATGAAGGTCAAAAAGTACGGGTATCGAGCGCAAAAAGCCCAAGAGCAATTTAACCGATTCATCGTTCTACGTGATACCGGCAAACCCTGTACTAGCTGCGCTCGTTACTTGCCTTTATGTGCGGGTCATTATCGTTCAGTAGGGGCTGCGCCTGAACTTCGGTTCAGTGAAGATAATGTGCATGGTCAATGTTATGAGTGTAACGGTAATAAATCAGGAAATATTAAGGAGTATCGAGAAGGGTTGATTCATAAAATTGGACTTTCTCGCGTTGAGTCACTTGAGTCTTATCATCCTCCGAAGAACTGGTCTATCTACGATCTGCACGATATTGAGAAAGCTTACAAAGCCAAAGCTGATGTTATGAGCACGAACATGGAGTACTTCTATGAATCAGCATAACAACTGGCTAGAAAGAATAGGTCGTTCTGGACTAAAAACAGTGAAGTTTGATACTGGTTCAGGTGGCGGTGCTCCGTCAGTACAGGCAATAGAAGCAACGGGTTTTGGGTTAGCTGGATTGAGTAAGGAAGCTACTGCTTGGGCTATGTTTGCATACTCAAATACTGAGGATGAAAAGTCGCTTAATTACTTAGCCTCAAGGCTTTCGAAAATCGTTTTGCGTAGTAACCCAAAGATTCCCACACGGTCAATTGTAGGTTTAGTCAAAATCACATTGCGAGAGTGTTTAATGTATGCGCCTGACGAAACAACGAGAAAGGGATGTACTGTAGCGGCAAAATCAATTGCTATGGGTATCGCACGAAAAACCTATTATGCACATAGAGAATCTATTGAGTCGTCATGTGAAATGATTAGAAGGATTGTTTCTATGTGGGAAGAGCAGATCCGCTCTAATGGACATCGACTTGGTTAGGAAATGTCTGACTTTTCGCAAAAAATGTAGGTGCTAGTTCGTAGGTCTTGCGGGTAACACTTTTTAGCTTATAATCACCAAACTAGCCATTCCCTTACCGGAGTGGCTTTTTTATACCTACGATTCAAGGTTGAACTGATGTTCAAGCAAGATTTGATTTGAAATCGATGCAGGTTGAGTATCAATGATCGCATTGATAGCCAATGTTTTTACGCAATAGTCTAAATTAGAGCCTTCAATCTGAATTAAAGCTGTTTTTATTTGTTCTATTTTAGTTACTTTCCCTTCAGATTTAGTCATTGAAATCCTTAATTTTCACATGTTTATTCATAAATTCGCATAATATTAACATCGTCTCAAAATGGGTTTGGCATAAATACTAAAAAATGGAGTCCATTCCACAAAGACCACAAAAAGTGTGTGGAGGAAGAAATAAAATGCACTTTACAATTTCTAACGCGGCATTTGCTCATCGAGTGAATGCCGTTTTTTATTGCGGAAACATAACTAATTTACAGGTGAACGGGTGTGCTCGCTACTTAGTTGCTTGGTTACTACTAAGAAGTTGTGGTCACCGAATACCCTTATCCTACGTTGCTTATGTGTTAGCTACTGTCTATCACGAAACCGCTTTTGCAATGCAGCCTGTTGAAGAGTACGGGAAAGGTGTCGGCTATCAATATGGTATTCCTGACTCTGAAACAGGAAAAGCTTACTACGGGCGAGGTGATGTCCAGGTTACTTGGAAAGCAAATTATCAAAAGCTAAGTGAAATGGTCATTAACCCAGTTACTTTGAAGCGCGGGGTGGATTTGGTGAAAAAGCCCGAATGGTTACTCCGTCCGATGTATTCAGCCCAAGCAACGATTCTAGGAATGGGGACTGGCCTGTTTACCGGAAAGCGATTAGCAGATTACCTCGATCAAGAACAACCCGACTATATAAGCGCTAGACGAATTATTAACGGTACTGATAGAGCCGAAACCATCGCGGGTTATGCGCATGACTTTGAGCGAGCTTTGAAGCTAGCTTTAGGTGCTCCTATTAACCGTTCTACTTTGAAAGTAGGTTCTCGAGGAGTTGATGTTATCGAACTGCAATTAAACCTCAGCCTAAAACCCGATGGCATTTTCGGAAATGTCACTCAGTCAAAAATTATCGAGTTTCAAAAACAACATAGTCTTTCTCCCGATGGCGTTGTTGGCAAAAACACGTGGGACAAAATCGAATCAACCTACTACTGGAGTTAAGCATGACATGAAAGCAATAGCGGCAACATTCATTCTGGTACTACTCAGCGGATGTACTTCCGTTGCGTATGTAGAAAACGGGGCGGTTAACGGTTCGCAGTGCAAAAACACTGTCCGAATTGATGACACCGGATTACAGGCAGTAAGCATGTGTTCAGGGGGCAGCTCAGAAGAATGAAAAAACAATTTTTGTTAGTCCTTTTAGTTCTTGGTGGTTGCACTAACTACCACGTTGAACAAAACAGCCGCAATGGAATGACGTCATGTTCAGAAAAAGGAACAACGGGAAATCTCGTATTAAAACGAGAGTGCTCAATCAAAGTAGAACCCAAGCCTGCTAAATAGCGGGTTTTGTTTTATTTGCCTATCAGAGCTATCCGCTTTGAAGGTGATTTTTTAATTATGGTGAAGACGTGAATACTGGATACCAATTTGGTGAGCGACAGGTTTCAGAATTAATCCCTTATGCAAACAACGCTAGGACTCACAGCCCTGAACAGGTAAAGCAAATCGCTGCATCAATTACGGAGTTCGGTTTTACAAACCCCATTTTAATTGATGAACACAACGGGCTAATCGCGGGTCATGGACGACTGTTAGCTGCAAACTTGTTGAAACTACAGAACGTACCTGTTTTTGTTCTAAATGGGCTGACTGAATATCAGAAAAAGGCTTACATACTAGCGGATAACCAATTGGCACTGAATGCGGGTTGGGATGAAGAACTCTTGAAACTGGAATTAGAGTTTCTGCAGGAAGGCGATTTCGATATTGACCTAATCGCTTTTGATGATGACTTCTTAGATTTGTTATCTGAAAACGAAGAACAAGAGAGTCAAGGTTCAAGCGGCAAAGTCGGGTCATTAGCTGACAAGTTCATACTTCCACCGTTTTCAATATTCAATTCCAGAACGGGATGGTGGCAAGAACGTAAGCGAGCTTGGCTAGAACTCGGCATTCAAAGTGAAGTAGGTCGTGATGAAGGTTTAACGATAAGCGCGTTAAGCACTAGCCAATATACTGAGAAAAACGAAATCGAGAAAAAGCTAGGACGGAAGCTATCTACCGAGGAATACAAAGAGAAGTATTGTTCTCTCACTAAGATGTCTACGACTAGTATTTTCGATCCGGTACTTACTGAGCTTTGCTATGAATGGTTTTGTCCTAACAACGGGCATATCGTAGACCCATTCGCGGGAGGTTCTGTACGGGGCGTAGTGGCCTCAAGAACAAATCGTAAATATACGGGTAACGATTTACGGGAAGAACAAGTACTGGCTAACCGAGAACAAGCAGATTCGATTTGTGTTGAGCCTAAACCTCATTGGACAATTGGCGATAGTGTTGAGCTTGAAACCTTAATCCATGAAAAAGCGGATATGATTTTCTCCTGTCCTCCTTATGCCGATTTAGAGAAATACAGCGATAACCCGAAAGACTTATCAAACATGAGTTATGAGGATTTCTTAGCGGGCTACCGAAAAGTAATACAGGCTAGTTTCAACCTTTTGAAGAATGACCGGTTCGCTGCTTGGGTAGTTGGTGAGGTTAGGGACAAGAACGGGGTATACCTGAACTTTGTAGGAGACACGATAACGGCTTTCATTGATGCGGGCTTTTCATATTACAACGAAGCAATTTTGGTAAACGTTGTTGGCTCACTACCGATTCGCGTTGGTAAGCAATTTTCACAAAGTAGGAAGCTAGGCAAAACACACCAAAACGTTTTGGTATTTGTTAAGGGCGACCCTAAAAAAGCTGCTTTAGCTTGTGGTGATATTGAGGTTCATTTAGAAGATCCAGAAGACACCGAACAGGAAGAATAATCAAAAACACTTTTGAAAGTAGTACCTATCAGTTTCTTTCTGTGCGTTTTTAAATTGGTAGCCATACCGACTATGAACAATAGCGTTTAAAAGTTACCAAAACCAACCTAGTTAAATACATCGAAACCGTTTAGCCATTCCCCTGTAGATGGGGTTGGCTGCGGTTTTTTTTATTTTCATTTCGCGCATTTCAAACAAGAGAGAGCAGAAAACAGGCTTTTGATGAAAACGAACATTTTTGATTTTGGAGATATTCCAAGTGTCCAGAAAGAGCAAAAGAACAAGGGCACGAGATAAGCGATTTTTCGAATCACTAGAAAAGGGAGCGACTATTGGTGAAGCAGCAAAAATTGCCGGATATTCTCGTCGCTCTATTTACGACTATTCAGCCGAAGACCCTACTTTCTCACAACAGCTAGACGATGCCCGAATGGACTTAGTTGAAAAACTAGAACGGGAAGCTGATCGAAGGGCTATTGAGGGCGTAGTCGATTACAAATCGCTAAAAGTCACACAAGACGGAAAGACGATTAGCAAGATAGTGCCTATTCGCCGTTACTCCGATTCATTACTCCAATTTCGCCTACGTAGGCTAGACCCCAAAAACTATCGAGAGAATTACAAGGAAGATGATCTTCCCGATGATTTTGACGATTTAGAACTTGAAGACATTACCCAAGACTTGGGAGGCATGTTGAAAGCGTTCTTGAATGTAGAGATTAGCCATGAGCCAGCTGAAGATAACTCCGAATGAAGTTGTAGAGATGTTGGCGCGGGTAGACGTTGACGGACTTATCGAAAAGTTAGAACGGAGAGACAACAAGAGAGAAGCATTACACCTAAGGAAAATGATTAAGGCGTTTTCCAAAAAAATGCTTTTAGCCACTAAGGACAAATTCAGTATCCCGCCAATTTACCGGAAGTTATTTGGCGATGAATCTGCAAAGTATATCGTTTTAAAAGGTGGTCGCGGTTCTGGCAAAACCTTTGCGATTATCTGTTACATGCTTGAGCAGTCTTTTGAAGAAAAGTATCGAGATTCACTTTTCCTAATTTTACGTGAGATACAAACTTCCATTGAAGATTCGGTTCACTCGGTAGTTAGTGACCTAATCAAACAGGCGGGACTTGAGCACTATTTCAAAATCACGCACAACAAGATCACTAACAAACTAACCAACGTTGAGTTCGCGTTTACGGGGTTACGCTCTACAGGCGGTAAAACTGCATTTAGCCAAGTAAACAAAATCAAAGGTAAACACAAAGTAAGAATGGTCTTCATGGATGAGGCGCAGGATGCCTCAGAAGATTCATTGAATGTGTTGTTCCCAACGGTTAACCGTTCAGGGCAGGTTACCTTTACACCTGAGTATGAGCGTTTATTACGGCTAGCATTTGGTGAGGAAGAAGTTGATGTAACTGAGGCTAGGTTCTTCTTCGCAATGAACCCCAATTTTGCGGAAGATCCGGTGATCACTAAAGTTCGCACTTTTGGCGATGCGGCTAGAATCAAACACATCAATATTTTCGATTTGCCTAAACGTTACCAAGACCCGCAGCTATTAACTCAAGCCGAAGCTGAATCCGGTGAGGTTTACTACGAGCATGTTTGGCTAGGTAAACCATCACCAAAAATCTCTGGTTATCCGTTTATGGATACTCCTGTAATTACTGCAGAAAGTAGTGATGAACCACCACCTTGTATCGCGTTCTTAGACCCGTCTTTCAAAGGCGGGGATTTTACTGCTTTAACGTTCATCGCCCAATTGCGTGGTTATGTGTTCGCATGGGGTTTCTGTTTCCATCAATCATGGAATGCCGCTATTGACCAACTCGCAGAACGGATAAACCAATTTCCGGTTATTGAGTTTTATTACGAGGACAACGGGGTAGGTACAGCACCTCAAGACTATTTCGCTGTTCGTGGCATTGATGCAACACCAAGAACAACGCTAGGTGACAAGCATGATCGGATCTTTAGGGTCGGAGCATTTCTAGCAATGATGCGGCTTAGATTCATTGAAAACTGGTCGAATCAAACATGGCTAACTCACTGCGTCAAATTCAACAAGGATGCTGAATATGATGATGCGCCCGATTCACTAACTAACGCTGCCGTTAGAGGTGGGATTGTTTCAGACAAAATCAAAATAAGAGGTAGACACTAATATGGGCTTGTATGACGAACCCGAGAAAGGCGCTTCCGAATCACCTCCGAACAAGAAGGATAATTTCGAGGCTTACTATAAGTTCATAAGATCAAAAGACCCGCGATTACTCCCCGTACTTACTGAGCTAGACCCGTTTTCAATAGCGAAAGCACGATATGTAGAAATAGCGATTAGGGAACTGTATTCGCGCATCATGTTTGTGACGTTAGATATTGTCGATGTACCAGATGAAATAGGGAATTCGGATTTCTCCAAAACGATTTTCGATTCACATTCGCCAAAGTTAACTCGTGGGCTAATGCACTACATCATTGAGGCAATGGCTGAGGAAAACGCGATAACTCTGCGGAAAAGACCGGTAACGGGTAGAGAAAACGCTTTTTACTTTGAAGAACGTAATGACTCTGTTTTCAAAAGCAAAGAGAACAAACTTGATTTGGTCATTTTGGATTTTGAAGAGTTCTACAGAACGGAACTTTTAGAAGCGTATTTCGGCATGGTGTTCGATGCCATTATGGGTGCAGCTAAGTTGATTCGTGTTGGCGGGGCGTTAGTTCTCAAGATTCACAATTTAGGTGAGTTGATTTCAGATCGTGAAGTACTGCTAGCAGTAGAAACACAAATCAATCAGATAAACACGGCATTGAACAAAAGCGGTGTGGCTTACTTGGATTCTCAATCCGAAGTGGAAATGCCCAAAGTTGATATGAAACCGCCCAAGGAACAACTTGAGTACGCTTATTCGTTAATCTGCAACGCCACAGGGCGTCCAATGTCGTTCATCAATGGTCAGATGGTCGGAAGCCTCAACTCAACCGGAGAAGGCGACCAGAAGCAAAATAGGCTTGCGTCAATTCGGGACTTTAACGAGGTATTAAGGGGCATCTTTGAATCGGTGTTTGGCGCTGACTTCATTATCAAACCCGATATAGGTCAATTAACAGAAATCTCTAACTTCCTAAATTCTATCGAAATGAGCTCTCTATTTGACGAAACCGAAAAGAGAAAAATGGTGGAATCCGTTTTGCCAATTGCTGACTTCGGAATCAATAGAAAAGGGTAAGGAGGCGGCATGTACCTGTTTCCTTATTCAATGGCTACAAAGCTCATTGATTGGTTAGGGGTAGATTTTGAGAGGATTTACAACGAACGAGGAGGGATGCAGCGTGAGCAATTGAAGCTCATAAACAAATACTCCGTTCTCATGCAAGCAAAGACTAATGCTTACATGACGATCAAGCGGTTAGAAAGGTCGAAAAACAAAGCCAATATCGACTTCGCTAAAAACATCAAAAACACCATGACTGGCACATTAAGCAGCGAGATTCTTCAAACCCTTGCTAGCTCACCAAATGCCGACGAAATCATCATCGAGTGGCAACCATCCTCAGCTGAGGAAGAACGCGCCACACACGCTCTACATTACGGAAAACGCATGACCATCAAACAAGCTGAGAAGTTAGGGCTTGGGGTTGAGTACAACTGTCAGTGTGGAATGAAAATCATCGCGGGACAAAAACACGTCCAGAAAATCACTACAAAAATCAACAGAGGTAAAAAGGCATGAACCTACAACAGCTTCTTCTGCTACTTGCGGGCGGTAATCAAAATCAGTTTTCTAGCAGTCAACAAAACCCACTTTTAGCATTACTGGGTAACTATCAGCAACCGGATGTAACCCAACAATTGATCACCTTGCTAGGCGGTGTAACGGGGCAGCAGCAAAACTCCATTAACCCTGCGCTGTTACAACTGCTAAGTGGAGTTAATCAACAACAGCAACAATCACCGGAAGCACAGCTTTTACAGCTAATTTCCGGTAAGCAAAACAACAGTGAATTGGATGCCACTAAGTTACTTGAGATTCTGCAGGGCGGTAATCAAAAGCCCAAAGAAAAGACCTTTGAGGAACAGCTAAAAGAGCTTCTTTCTAACAATCAAAAGAATGAAACGGGTGAAGACGACATCGTTACCCGACTCCAAAAGCAGTTTGAGAAAAGCAATGAGCAAGCTGATACCGAAGCTGAATTAGCCGATGCAATTAAGTTTGGTTTTGACTTCGATAAGTTTGCCGAAGCTAACGAAGATCTTTTTCCCTCATGGTTCAGTATGTCAGAAGTAAAAGAAGACGTTGACCGTTGGGCTAAGAACCCCGCTGAACGTGCTCAAGGTTTAGCTGCCGCAACTGTTCGAGCGTTCTTTAAAAATGAAGAAATGCTCGATCTTCTAGAAGAACGTGACCGCAACTCAGTAAAAGAGAAGATTCTGAAAGATGGAATCAAGTCTCACGAAATAGACCGTAAGTTTGCTTGGCCTCTACTTGAACGAGCCATTTTCAACAAAGGCAAAATCGCAGACTTAGGTCAGCCTCTCTCGGGAACTAAAGACGAAAACGCAATTGCTGCCTTTGAGGCTCGTTTTAAGACCGGACAACACACTGCTGAACAATCAGCAGCAAACGAGTAATCACAAAACAAAGTTGGAGAAAAACTATGAGTCTTGAATTTCCATTAGGCGCACCTCGTTATCGTGGCAACGGCGATACTATTTACCCACGTAAGTTTGAAGGTGCTTTGGTAGCGGGTGTAGCCGTATCTGTAGGTAACTATGACGGTAGTCAGCCAATTGTGACTACCTATAACGGTTCAGCGTTTGGCGGCTTCTCTGTACATGATTTAGATTCGGCTCGTAAAGTTACGGGCGTAATCAAAACTGGTGACGGTATTTGTCTGCGCATGAAAGAAGGTGCGGCTTTGACTGTAGGCGGTGCTTTCGCGGTTGATAACGTGACGGGTGAAGTTGTAGAAGCGGGCGCAGATGGTTCTACCACAATCATGGGTGATGTCGCTGCTATTGATGTTTTTGGCATTGATGCAGACGGTAGCTCGATTGAGAACTGTGTTTTGGTCAATGCATACGGTGGCGCGGCTCCTGCGGGTTCAGGCGGTTCAACGGGTATTCCAGAAGCCCCAATTGATGGAACGCCATATTCACGCCAAGACGGTGGATGGGTAGCTGCAACGGCTGCGGCTCCAGTACCACCAACCGAAGATACTCCAGCCGCGAAATCAGGTGCAAAAAAGTAACTGATACCAAATCCAGTCTCCGTCAGCTGACGGAAACCCAACAATTGATACCAAAAGGGCTATTCCAGGAAAACGGATTAGCCCTTTTTTGATACCTAGATTTTAAAAAGGAAAATCTCAATGCCTACTAACTTAGTGTGCAAATCTAAAGTAGAACGTCGCTACAACGCGAAAGTTATGGGAAGCAATAAGCTAACTTACACTCCGTATACAGCTAGCCTAGCTGCAAATGAAGAAGACTATTCAGATGGTAAGTTACGCCAAAGTTCTGTAATTCATATTAGCTACGATGTGACCGGTGCTTTCCCTGAACAGAAATTCGCGGAGGCATTAACTCCCGCTACAACTGAACTGGCACAAGCTCACGCTAAACCAATTGAGTTCCAATACCACCGCCAACCTACGCATGTAGAATTCCAACTTTCTAACCTACAAGATGTAAGCGATGTGAACATCAATGCGGGCATTCTTAACCGCATGTTAATGCAGTACGACTATGAACAATTTCATGGTGCATACGGCAATGCGGGTATGTTCAACAATGACAAGTCGGTTCAAGTCGATACTACTGCGGTTGAAATTAATAACCTTGCTGATGTGTTTACTGTGATTGAAGCGCTTTATGTGGAGATGTCAGTTCTTGGCATTACCGAAGCGGATTACCCAAATATCACATTGAGCTATTCGAGTGATGTAGCGGCATTATTGCGAAAACCTATCGTAGTAAGTGGCTCATCCATGACTACGGGTCGTAGTGAATTAGGCGCGGCTTATAGTGGAATGGTTCAGAAAGAGGTGCCAAACGTACTACAGGCGGGTTCTCATATTTCGCTAGCTTACCGCCCTGCAATTACAAACCACCACTCTTCATTGCCGGGAATTTATAGCAAGCAGGAAGGCGATCATGGCATCTCAATGAAAACGCTATTTACCTACGAATCGGCATCAAACGAAATCGAATCAAAAGGTACTTATGTTTACCAAACGGTTACCACACCTACTTCACGCGCATTAGCTAAGGCTAAAGCGAGTAAAAAGTAAAACAACCGACTAGGGGCTTTATAGCCCCTGATTTTTGGGAGTAGTTGATGATTTCAGAAGATGCACAAAACCAAATTGATTCAATACTTAGAAACTCCGGTTCTGAATCAATGACGCAGGAAGAGATCGACTTTGCCAACGCTATAAACGTGTCACCAGAAAATGATTGCGACTATTACAAAGTAGCGCAGTCCGTTCTGTTAGAGCGCGTGTCTATGGATAGTAATAAGCGATTTACGCTTGTACGTCTTGATAAGTTAGCAGAGGCAAATGGTTGTTCATTGGATACCACCAAAAAGCCCATTATCAAACCCGCAAGAATCCCCGTTATTGGTGGAGGTCTGTAATGTTTACGATGGATATAGATTTGGATTTTACCGATTTAGAAGAGGAGGTGAGGGAGTTCAATTCTCACCATATTCGGATCGGTGTTCTCGATAAAAACAAAACAGCCAGAAAAGCCGATAGGGATAAGCCCTTAAAATCATTTCAAGGTAAACAGGCTTCCCGAATTCAGGCTGGCAACAAAGGAAAATCACCTTTGAAGTTAACCAAACTCGCTGAATACATGGATGCCCGCTATGGAGTGTTCTCAAAAGCCGAGAATCATTTCCAAAACCAAGATGTAATTCGGGTAACTAATGAATTGGTTGGTTTATTTAATGCGGGAAGCTCAAGTCCTGAAATGATCAGACGCATCGAGAGTGGTGCGCGGGCTCTAATACGAAACCCGATTATGCGTAAAGACTACGGCAGTAATTCGCCAACTACCGTTAAGGGTGGCGTTGGTTACAACGGGCATAAAACGGAGGGGAAGGGTTTTGATTGGGCGATGGTGGATACCGGAACTTTCTTCAACTCAATAAAGGCTCAATATGTTTAGAAAGGCTCTACATGCGGAGATTCAGAACATATTCAAACTCAAGGCAGTTGATTGGGCGGGTGCATTACATGACGGTGCTGACAACGTGTATGTCGAATACCTCAGTGTGCGTGAGCAATATTTCTCAGAATCACACATTCGATTTTTTGGAACTATCAGATTATCGCTAGCTGATATGGGGCGAGATAAGCCTGTATTTGGTGTTTTAGGTAGTCGGTTTGATAAGTACAAAAAACGTGGTGACAGCAACAATTCCCTCGCGGCGATCAATACGGAAGCTAGTACAGATTGGCTATCCGTTGGCGTTCTTGCCGTATCAAAAGAGTTCTCTTTTGCGTGTGAAATTGAGTTCGATAAAACGCGCGAAGCAATCAAACAATTTAAGTGGGTGGACTATGAGTAATACTCTTGTTTTCGACTATGCGGTCAGCATTAGCGAAGCTCAAAACGCTACGAATGTGGACTATAGCTTTTTGAATAAATGCTTGGTTCTTGTAACGGGTAGCTATGAAGAGGCAAAAAGTAAAAAATCCGAAACTAAACCAACGCCTAAAATCACAAATAAGCAGCTTAAAACTGTTCAGAAAAAGTTTGCTGTTGTAGACGGTAGAACGGGCAAAACAACGACTAAAACACGAGAGCTTATTGACCCTAGCCAGTTCAAAGTTGTTCCGGTTTACGACCCTACGACAGTTGAAAATTATACTGATAACAAAGAAGTCGCTTACCTAATGACAGGCGGGTTAGAGAAATTTTATCTTCTGATGTTGGCCTCAGAAGTTGATCCGGAAAATGCAGAAGCAATCGACTTCGACCCGACAGATTACTTCACTCTCTGTTTTTCTACTGACGTTGATATTGCTGATGCTCAAAACCTTAGCTTTGCTGACTTTAGCGGTGTACGAGCATTCGTAACAACTGATAAAGCACAAGCCGAAGAGCTAGCCCAAACGGATACAGTTTTCTTTGATGAATATGGGTCATATACAGGCTGTTATGAAGCATTCGGGCGCTTGCTGTCATTACCATTTTGGCGAAATTGTCAGTATTACGTACTGGATAGCACAAACACCGCAACAACTATCAAAACGGTTGGTGAGGCAGACGACCTATTCAATAAGCGTATTTCGTTTTTCCTTAATGGCTCAGATGGTGCAACGTTAGGTTTCTTCGGTAACGGCAATGCAGCAATTACTAAAGCGTATGTTGACCGACTCGCCAGATTAAAAACCCAAGAGGCGATCACCGGATACATTCAGGTTAATACGCCAAATAACACCTCAGTTCAGCGAGTTAACATTGAAGAATCGGCAGCAGCTGTGATCACTGAATATGAATCCTACCCATTTTTCTATCTAGATTCTGATGTCGATAACTTCATCAACATAACTAAGTCTGATGAGCAGTACGTTGTTGCGGGCAAAGCGGCAATCAAAGATGCCGAGCCAATTTGGCGGGCAAACATCGAAGTAACGGAGGCTCAATAATGTCTGGAAGTTCTTTTCGAATTGGTGAAATGGAAACCACCGTTGTTTATGACGGTGAGGAGTACAGCTATATCTCAGTGCTAGAACTTGGGCGAAATAACCAAAAGGTAGTCCAGATGTTTTGTGACCCAAATGGTTATGGTAACGGGGAGATTGTCTCTTCGGGCTTAACTCAGCCGATTGAAGTAAATGTGAAGCTTCGTAATGTTAGCCAGCAACACCTTGAGCTTTACACCAAGATTTATAAGGGTGAGGAACGCTTTAGTTTTACGTCTTTCAACAAGAAGAACGGTCGAACTATTGTGACTAAAGAGAGCATCATCAAGAACGATCCCCGCAATGGTACGGCTAACGAATCTGAATCCACACTAGATGTGAATTTAGTAATCCAAACCGCCCCTAAGAATTTTAAAGACGAATTCAAATCGGTGGCTTAAGTGATAAATAACTTCAAAGGAACAAAAGCTTGGAATGCATACATGGCTTATTGTGGCTTCGTTTTGCATATGTACCGAGCAAAGACAATGCGTCAACAAGGGCTAGTCTCAGAAGAACAATGCAAAGAGCATTTCTTATCTTTAGACCCAGATGGGCGCAAGCGAATATTGATTGAGTTAATGGCAGTTCAGCGAATTGACTATTACGACATGCTTGCCCTTGTTTCTGTGCACAGCAATAAGCATGGAATGTCGATTGATGTGTCAAATATCGATAACTACCAGTTACCCGAATTAGGGGAAATGGTTCTCGAATCATTGGTACATTGTTCAAATCTAAAAGACTCAGGTCTTTTTTTTTAAGTCCCTCAGAAGTAGATGAATTGGCGCAGTACCGGATTGTAGGTGATGGGTTTGCGGCAGATGTTATCGAGAATTCTCCCAATATCGAAGGCGCTGATCTCATAGGTCTAGTACTGCGCAAAGCTTATCGACAGCTAAAACAACAGGAGGCGAATAGCGATGGCTACCAGTTCTGAATTTATCCTCGCCCCACGCATCGATGAGCGCAAGATGCGCGAAGAATCCAAAAAGATGGAAATAGAACTTCGCAGAACGGCAAAACAAGCTGCTGACGATTTTGATTTCTGGATGGGTAAAGGCTTTGAGCGCGGTGTGGAAACTGGCGGTGATAAAGTCAAAAACAAGCTAAAGCATCTTCAAGGCTTCCTGATGCTAACGGGGGCTAACTTAGCTAGTGAAGCTGTAATGGCTGCTGCGGGTGTAGCCAAAGATATTGTAACTAAAGCGTTTCAAGGGGCTGAGGAATACGCACAGATTGCCCGAGAACGCCTAAATGATATGTCTGACATAAGTGACACCGCAGACGCTCTAGGCATTAACAGGGGGCGATATGCTGCTTTGAGTGCGGTTGGTATTTCAGCTCGCTTAGATCAATCTGATCTGCGTGGTCTGTTATCTGGTTTCGTCGGGGCATTGGAACGTCCGGAAATGGCAGCGTATAAAAGCAGTGCAGAGAAAAACGGCATAGAAAGCTCATTTCTAGATTTTATCGGGTCAATGGCAAAGCTGACACCGGAAGTCGCTGCTCAATACATGAACCAAGTATTTGGAGATGAAGATGCGCTTTTAGCTTCGCGGTTTATGTCTCCATTCAAGAAGATGCTTGCCAATAACAGCGATCTAACCTTTCAAAACTTTGTCGATACGATGATGGGTGGCAATGTAAGAACGAATGATTTGGGTGAAGCATTAAATAGAGGTGAAGGGGCAGCAGCCGTTCTTTCGCAAGGTGATGCAGAAGCTTTTCAAAAGCGAATCATTAATGGAATTACTCAAAATCAAGCCAAGAACATTGTTGATCTAGATGCTTCTGAGGAAAGACGTATTCAGGCGAATATTGATGTTTTGGATTTGAAGGTTAAGGGGAAGATTCTCGCTGATAATGCGGAGATTAAAGTCGTTAATGCAGAACGAGGCTTAATTGGTTCAGCAGCAAGTTATTCACAAGGAAATAGTCAGCGTTGGAATGCTTTAGTAGAAGCAGGCAATCAACCAATAAACAGCTTAGGTGCTTGGTCTAACTTCATGGACAAGTTATGGGACTTTGGAACTTATAGCCCTCTTAAAGCAACGACAGGAAAAGGCATCTTCGGGAACATAACTGATTACATGGATGCAAAAGGCGCATCTATCAATCAAATGATGGTGGATATTGCCGATAAGGAATCTCAAAACAATAAGAATCGCGGTGATGTAGGAGCATTGAAATGATTACGCAGAAAGCACCGCCATTATTTCTAATTTATCTAGACGACACCCTATCCGAAAGTGAGCAAAAGCAGCTATCCGAGCTAAATGCGAAAGCTGATTTAACGCCAGAAGATAAAGACGAGATTAAAAAGCTAACCGAAAAATACCACGATCTACGTTCTACAACGCCAATTCCTGTCCCGTTGATCGGTGATTTAATTGGAATGATTCCCGAAGGCTATAAGCAAGCTGTTGTAAAAGCGATTGATGTTGCGGGCGGAGTGCCAATTCTAAAAGGAAATATCAATACATCGACCATTACTTTGAGAAGCGGTAGCAACGACTTCATAAATGCGATGATCGGTTTAGCTAGTTGGCTTTTTCAAAAGCAAGATTCACTTCCTCGCATTTCTTTCTTTAGTCCTGAAATGGTGATTATTGGCGGTACGCTACTCAATATGACTATCGCTACAAAAGCGGATACAACGGAAAAGGTACTCACTTTTGAAATGCAAAAGGGTGAATCTTCGCTGACAGGTAGCTACTCAAACAACGCCGTAACCAATATCCCTAAAACAGTAGAGATCGTTAAATGAACAATATCCTTGAATTGATGGGGCTGACGACTAATGACTTTACTTGGTTTGAATCAGGCGACGTTACCGGTTTTGTTGAAAGGCAAATACCGCAAATTGTGAATGAGTTAGCCGTTGAAGGTGAACCCCTATCTATAACAGTAATCAATGAGAATGAAGTACCTGATTACCAAACTATGAAGATTGCATTCATGTTCAGAGGTGCGTTTTTACCAGTTTATGAAAGCGGTGAGTTCTACGTTAGAGCAGACGGCTCGTTAGCTACGGTTAAACGTAATGATGGATTCGCATTATTGGGGATACGAAATGAGAGTTAGAGCAACGCTTAAAAATGATTATTTACTCTCAATGGAGTACTGGGAACGCAATCATTTTTACGCCTTATCCCTTCCAGAAATTGTCCCTACATCGTTTGGTTTTACCTTCGCCAAATATACGGAGGTTCCCAATCAGATGGTTGAAGGGGCTAAGTTTCTAGATGGAGTTCAACCTAGAACTAGGGCTATTAACTGCGCCACTGATTTTCTGGAAGAACTGGGCTACACGCTAGATGTAAACATTGGTGAGTTCATTAAGATTGAAAACCTACCAGAACGAGCGAATAGAACGATTGAAACCGATGCTTATCGTTTTGTGTGTAACCACATTCCTCAACTGTATTACCCATATAAAGGGAAGCGCATTGTTGCCATTGACGGTGACTTTGACCTAACTACTCAAATTTTCAAAGGCGCTTTGTCGTTCGCGTAGCGTTTTCTGATACCAATTTTCGCGTTACCGGTCGCTGCAGCAATGCCGTTTTGATACCAAAACACGCGAATAAACTCGACCAGGAAATGTCATTCTGATACCAGAGAGGAAACTATGACTACTTTAGCAAAGCAAGAATCAGTCTACGGAGTATGGACGGATGCGGGTGTACCGGATGGTGCTTCTGTGTTGGTTCAAAACCAGAGTTCATTAGGTATGGGAATTTATATCTATACGGGTGCGGAAGCTCCCGAGAACTTTGACGGAATCCTTGTTAATGATTGGATTGCCTTTACGATGAAAAGTGGCGAAAAGCTTTTTCATACGCCCGCTTACAAACCCCACGAAGCATTCAACCAAGCATCCGTGAGGATTGATGCTTCATGAGTTATTACCTTCACAAACCGAACCAAAAGGGCATTGTCGTTCCCCAAGCGGGTGAAAGCGCACCAAGCACACTCCCAATAGTCACCACACAACCACAATCCATAACCGCAGCAGATGGGGCAAGCATTTCCTTTTCTATTACGGCTGAAAACTATGTCTCTGTGTATTGGCAAGAATCAAGCTGTGAGCCTGATCCATGTTGGTATGACGCTGATTTTCTACCAAATTGGCAAACAGAAACATTGGGTAACTGGCGAGCTACGTTAGCTCAATCTGGATTTCAATATAGAGCCGTACTAACCGGAACAAATGGAGACATTGTGTATTCGGAGGCAGGAGTTTTAACGGTAACGCCAACTCGTGAACGCTAAAAGCGTAAGGCTCGAAATGAAATTATTGAAAGCAAGAATCAGGGACACAAAGTTAGAAGTTGAGATTGAAGGAAAAACTCAAACACCTAATGACGTTATCAATGTTTCGTCCGGTCAAAGTGATAGCGATGGTTTCTTGATAATGGGCAAAGAATTTTCGATCTACATAACTAACACCCAATTGGATACTCAATTTATTGTTGATAAGGCAATTGGTATTGCTGAACAGGCGATATCAATGGCGGGGCAACAAGTAGTCGTTTCTGTTTCGGGCGGTTCAGGTTCTCCTGCTGTTGGTACAAAACAGCCTCTCGATTCGGGCGCAGCAAGTGAACTCGAAAAGCTGAAGCAAGAACTAGAAGAATTGAAACTGAGGTAACTATGACATCACTCACCGGATATTTAGGGCGTGGGCGCAACGTTGCTCGTTTTGAGAATAACTTTCAGACGGCACAGCGTTCACTCTACTACGCACCTAACATTGGTTTCGATTTCCAGTATTGGTCTATCCCGAACGTCGATTTTAGCGCGGATTCATTTAATACTTGGATCATTAACGAAGCGGTTAAACGTTCAATCATAATTCTCAGCAGCTCAGTATCAGTTCAAGGTTTTACTTTAAAGATGAATTACACCTTAGCGGGTACTGCTGAAACTCAAAATGTAATAGGTGCATATACATGAAGTGGGATTCATCTAGTGGGGTAACGCCCGAAGACTTTGATACTCATATTGGGCGCTATTACAGCGCCTTTATTAATTCTAAAACTGAATACAAAAACATAGCGTTCAACACGTTCGTTGCTAGTGATGAATACAAGGTTTATTACGCTGCCGCACAGGTGGATATGTATGCCGACACCATAATGGCTGAAACGTTTTTAAAGATGTCGGAGTTTATCCAAACTACGAACTTAAAAATTGGAAATCCGACAACGACTCCTAACGCACTGATTGCAGGGCTACGTGAGAAATTTGGGCTACGTTCTTCGGTTAAGCAGATGATTGAAGCTGATTCAGGAAAGATGCACGTTGCGATTGATTACACACCTAGTGCACAACTCAATTTGGAAATAGCTCAGTACATGGAAAGCTCATGTGTTGTTGCGAGTACCTACATGGTTGGCGACATTGAACAGGACATTGTTCTTAGTGAAGGCGGGATTGAAACTTACCGTTGGGTCGTAGCTGATGAACAAGACATCCTTTTCAAAGTCACAATCAAAACCTCAAGAAATTCAAACGTAATCATCGATACGCCAGAAACTGTGGTTTCAACCTTTCTAGCAAATTTCGACTCGTTCTATTGGGTCGGGATGGATGTTGAACCGGAGCGCTATTTTGAAATAAACCGCGATGCGCCTTATGCCGCTGAAATCGTCACGGAGTACTCATTTGATGATGGAGTTACATGGAAAACAGATCCTCATATATCCCCGTATAACACCAAGTTCCTACCGAACCTTGATGTTTCGAATGTAAATTTCGAGTAATCACTATGACGCAGTTATTTAGAACGGATGAAATGAATGACTTGTTTTACGGGATTACCCTCACGGCAAAGCAAGAATCCTTGATTACTGAACTGGTCAAAATGAACAAGGAGGTTATAGGTTCAAAAGTGTTTGGCTATGTCCTCTATGACAACGGGACATTTCCAGTAATGAGCAATATAGATAGAGATTTCTTTGCGGAAAACTACATGTCTATATTGGCTGCAATGGAAAGGGCGGGAGTACATGATTCTTACACCTTTATCATTAAGCAAGTGCTTGGCGCGGGAGTAGCCATTACGTATGAAGCCCCTAAACCACGGCACCTCGTTATCAATATCGCTAATATTGAACGCACAACACTAAAACTCACTACAACCTTGGGCTTATGGCTGACAGCCTCAAGTGGTCTAGGGCTTATCTCAACTAAGTCGAATTCAGAATTTACGATCAATCAGTTGCTCAAGGTTTTGAGCATATTAGCCAATCCGTCAGGTACATACTTAGATGTTAGATTTGGCGACACCCAATACATGCTAAAAACCTACGAAAACCAATGGCTAACAACTAGCGAATCTCAAGGCATCATTGCCAGTAGCGTGATCCCATCTAATTAAAGGTAATAAGATGAACGAAGAACAGATCAAGCAAATCGAAGATACGATTCAAGCTTTATCCCGTGATTTAAATATTATGAAACAAGCTATGACTAGAAGCGCAACCGAACCGACAGGCGCAGTTGCGATTGCAGATTTACCCGCAGCTTCAGCAGAAGAACTAGCTGAAAACCCTCAACTAATTTTTGAACATGCGACAGGAACAAAACGCGGTTACTTGTCACAACTGTTTGAGCAAATTTCATCGAAGAATATACCTGCTGCGGTTAACAGCGATACTGCGGGTGCGGGGTTCGGTGGATTCCGTTACACCGTATCGGGAACGACACTAAATCTGTTTACGAGTTAAATATGGCGTTTTTTATAGATGGTCAGGAGATCTTGACCTTAAACGTAGACGGGACAGTTGTTGAGACTATCACCATTGATAATGTCACCGTTGCCCGAAAGCCTGTAATAACCACACAGCCAATTGGTGGGGCAATTGCCCCTGATGGTTCGATTACATTATCTGTTGTAGCAGATGGGCTAGGCTCGACAATGGCATATCAGTGGCATAATTCGGACGGTTCTCCCGTTTCGGGTGCTACTGATCCTAGTTATGCATTCAATGCTAATGAAACAGGGGTTTTTGGCTTTTATTGTGTAGTTTCTGGTTTTGGAGGTAGCGTTCAATCAGACACTGCTACTGTCACAGTTGAAGCTGCGGGATCTGCACACGTATTAACAATAGGTATGAAAGACGGTGCTTTATATGATGTTATTGGTTTTTCAAAAGGAAGTGATGTTGCGGGTAACCTGCAACCGACGATGACTGACCTCGGGGATGAATGCGAATATTTTGGTGAGACTGTTTACGTTGAGGGGACTAAGTTCGGAGGGGCTGTATTTACTGGCTCTTTTAAGGCGGGGACTGTGACCTTTATTATCGAAGGATTTAGAACGGTAGTTAGTACAACATCAAACAGTCCGGACTATTTTTTGGACGGAACATATGGATGTGTATTTGATCCTACGACCACAGCTGACTTTTATTCCTTTTTAACCTCGAATATGAATAGTGAGGTTGGCGTTACCATTCAATTTGAACCTAGTTAAGAGCTAAGGATTTCATATAGCTTTGTGAATTGTTCCAGTTCTTCTTTGGTTTGGTCGTTAGCGGCATATGATGCCGTTTTTATACTTGCTGCAGTATCTAAGCCTATTGAGTAGATCGAATAAAGTAGTCGAGATGATTTGCTAAAACGCGGGGACTTTCGGGTGCTTAAATAGGCTTGATGAATTAGCCTTTTGTTTAACTGGTGAATATCATTTGTTTGAAGGGCTTTGGCTGTCTCGTTGTAGATCCTTTCAGGAACGCACCTCTTGATTAAATGGATGTTTCTTAGTGAACACCAACATGCAAACTCGGACAGCATTTCTGTAAATTCTTCGATTTCAATAAACACCTTTATGAATCCATCTAGTCCGATTTTGTCTAGTATGGCTGTGGCGGGTATTGGCTTTTCAAAATCAATATTTAGCTTTGTCGGTGCGAAAGCCGCTTTGATTACCCGCCAATATTTATTACAAGGACGAGAAGCGTAAATCTTGTCTAGAGTGACAGTGAGCATAGTAACCTCAAAATACTTGCTAACGTTCTAGTGATACTAAGTATGGCTTTTGACATTTTTATCATGGTTTTGTCATAAAGCTTTTTGATTCATAGTTTTACGATCATGCGCACATTAAATCGTAAACACTGTCATTAATGATTACACGAGAGACGTTCTGAATAATGCTAACTTTTTGATGGCTAGCTCCACGTTGTAACTGTTCAAGTAATTCAGAGCGTATCACTTCAGTGCTAGCTTCTGAGCAGTGCTTTATAATTGTTGTTGCGCGTTTAACAAGTAAGTTCGTTTCGGGTTCTTGGGTACGCTGCCCAATCATTTCCTTTATTGACCAACCACCCAAATGATACATAGGAGTAAGCATCGTTCTGGAAAACTGCATTGTTAGTGTGTTGCCAATAGTTACCTTGGCGGGGATACCCCAAAGAGCTAGTTGTATGTAACACATCATTGCTGCGGTCTGATCTACATCTACACAATAAGCCAGAAGTTTTTCTTGTGGGTTGTAGCCTTCTTCTATCATCACATCTGCTTGAGCTATGATCATCCCGCCTGAACCACATGCGGGTTCATGTGCCGTAATGAAGTTTTTCGTTTCTATGGTTTGCTTATCTAGTGACAGCTTTGCGCATAATTTAGATAGAGAGTAGGGCGTAAAAAACTGACCTAAATTTTTTGAGCTGATTTCCATCGCCATATACATTTCACCAAGCAAATCGCAATGACCGGATTCTTCAAAGGCACAAACTAGCATTCCTACCAACTTAGGCATTTCTAGCTGCTCATTTCTTTCGTAATTTCGAATAATACCCAAATACTTATTTTCTAATTCTTCATCCTTGGCGATTCCGTTGTTAATGGAAATTGCAAAACAGGTGATTAGGTCATCCCAAACTTTATGACGGTGATGGTATGGCGCGAAGTGTTTAAACGTTTTTTCGAATTCAGTTCTATGACTCATTTTCATATCTCACATTTTGGTACGTCGATTTGGTACAAGTGATGGACATTGAATACTTCTGACCTTATGAACTCCAGTCGTCAATGTTAGATGTCGGTAAAAGCTCGGGTGTCGAAATGGAGGTTGGTATCAAAAATCGGGTTGCCGGTTTCTCGAGTAAAGGTGTTCTGGTATCAGTTTGTAGTGGGCTATCTATATCGAGGGGCTAGTTTTGGTATCAAAAGACTTTTAAGAATTGTCATTTTGTTTGATAGAAATCACTAAAGGCTGTACTCTATGCCGTCTTGAACTTTTTGGTATGTATGTTTTGAATTGTACCAAAGCTGTACCAAATCCGGTTCCTGAAATAATTTATCCTTGATAACTAATTGTTTTCTAAGGTAATAAAATGATTATATGTGTTGCTTGGTGTGCAACACCACTGTAAGGACTATTCATGCCTATTATTACTCTTCCTGACGGCAGTCAGCGTCAATTTGATAACCCAATTTCTACAATGGATGTCGCTCTATCTATCGGTCCTGGTCTTGCTAAAGCAACGATCGCAGGTCGCGTTGATGGTGTTCGTGTTGATGCTTGTGATTTGATTGAAAGTGATGCAAGTCTAGAAATCATCACAGTTAAAGACGAAGTTGATGGCCTAGAAATTGTTCGTCACTCTTGTGCACACTTGCTTGGTCATGCTCTTAAGCAGCTATACCCAGAAGCAAAAATGGCTATTGGTCCTACGATCGATAACGGCTTCTATTACGACATCGATGTAGAGCAACCTCTATCTCAAGAAGATTTAGAGAAGATCGAAGCTCGCATGCTAGAGTTGGCGAAAACCAAATATCAAGTTGTGAAAAAGAACGTTAGCTGGCAGGAAGCTCGCGATACATTTGAATCTCGTCAAGAACCATACAAGATGGAAATCTTAGATGTGAACGTATCTCGCGATGATCGTCCAGGTCTATACCACCATGAAGAATACATCGACATGTGTCGTGGTCCTCACGTACCGCACATGGGTTTCTGTCAACATTTCAAATTGTTGAACGTTGCAGGCGCATACTGGCGTGGTAACAGCGACAACAAGATGCTACAACGTATCTACGGTACTGCTTTCCATGATAAGAAAGCACTTAGTGCGCACCTAACTCGCCTTGAAGAAGCTGCGAAGCGTGACCACCGTAAACTTGGTAAGCAACTTGACCTGTTCCACATGCAGCAAGAAGCACCGGGTATGGTTTTCTGGCACCACAATGGTTGGTCAGTATTCCGCGATCTTGAAGTTTTCATTCGTTCAAAACTGAACGAGTACGGTTACCAAGAAGTAAAAGGTCCGCTAATGATGGACCGCGTTCTTTGGGAGCGCTCTGGTCACTGGGATAAATATGCAGACGCAATGTTCACAACGTCTTCTGAGAACCGTGAATACGCAATTAAACCGATGAACTGCCCGGGTCACGTTCAAATCTTCAACCAAGGTTTGAAGTCTTACCGTGATCTACCATTACGTATGGCTGAGTTCGGTTCATGTCACCGTAACGAACCATCGGGTTCTCTACACGGTATCATGCGTGTTCGTGGCTTTACTCAAGACGATGCACACATCTTCTGTACTGAAGATCAAATTCAGCAAGAAGTAACATCGTGCATTAAGATGGTATATGACACATATACTACTTTTGGCTTCGATAACATTGCAGTAAAACTTTCTACACGTCCTGAACAGCGTGTAGGTAGCGATGAAATTTGGGATCGCTCTGAAGAAGCACTAAAACTTTCTCTTGAAGCTATGGGCATTGCTTATGAGATTCAAGAAGGTGAAGGCGCATTCTACGGCCCGAAAATTGAATTTACGCTACACGACTGCCTAGATCGTGCGTGGCAGTGTGGTACTGTTCAGCTTGACTTCAACTTACCAACTCGCCTTGGTGCGACATATGTAGGTGAGAATAATGAGCGTTTAGTACCTGTAATGATTCACCGCGCTATTTTAGGCTCTCTTGAGCGCTTCATCGGTATTCTGATTGAAGAGTATGCTGGTTTCTTCCCAACTTGGTTGGCACCAGAACAGGCAGTTGTCATGAATATTACTGACAAACAAGCTGATTACGCTCAAGAAGTAGCACAAAAGCTACAAAAAAGTGGTATTAGAGCAAAAGCGGACTTGAGAAATGAGAAGATTGGCTTTAAAATCCGCGAACACACTTTGAAGCGTGTACCGTATATGCTCGTTTGTGGCGACCAAGAAATGGAAGCTGGAGAAATCGCAGTACGTACTCGTAAGGGCAAAGACCTAGGCAAATTTAAGTTGGATGACTTTATTTCATACATCCACGCCGAAGTTGAAAGCCGTAAGCTTAATCTGGAGGAATAACCTATTAAAGGCGGAAGACGTGGCCAAGTTCCGGCCAAACAAAACCAGCACCGTTTAAACGGTGAAATTCGTGGCGTACGTGAAGTTCGTTTAACAGGCGCTGATGGTGAATCAGTTGGCGTTGTGTCAATTCAAGAAGCATTAGCTGCAGCCGAAGAAGCTGGTATGGATCTCGTAGAGATCAGCCCTAACGCCGAGCCACCAGTTTGTCGTGTGATGGACTATGGCAAGTTCCTCTTCGAAAAGAGCAAAGCTGCGAAAGAGCAGAAGAAGAAGCAAAAACAGATCCAGATTAAGGAACTAAAATTCCGTCCTGGGACTGATATCGGTGACTATCAGGTAAAACTACGCAACCTGATTGGTTTCCTTGAAGAAGGCAACAAAGTGAAGGTAACAATTCGCTTCCGTGGCCGAGAAATGGCTCACCAAGAGATCGGTGTTGACGTTCTAAATCGTTTGAAAGCTGATACTGAAGAGTTCGCTCTAGTGGAATCTTTCCCAACGAGAATTGAAGGGCGCCAAATGATCATGGTGCTTGCCCCTAAGAAGAAGTAATTAACGGCTTGCAAGTAATGAACCTAGCCGCGTCCCTTTAAATAAAGGCACTTGGCTGGGTTTTATTCGCCCTAATTACGTTGTTTATTAAACTACTACAATGCGGAGTTATTCATCATGCCTAAGATGAAAAACAACAAAGGTGCTGCTAAGCGTTTCAAGAAAACAGCTGGTGGCTTTAAATACAAACACGCTACAAAACGTCACATCCTGACTAAGCGTACTACTAAGAACAAGCGTCAACTACGTCCAAACGCAATTCTTCCTAAATGTGAAGTTGCGGGTATCGTACGTTGTTTACCATACGCTTAATTTGTTTTTAGTTTTTAATTCGTTTAGTTTAGGAGAAGCATAATGCCTCGCGTAAAACGTGGTGTACAAGCTCGTGCACGTCATAAGAAAGTTCTAAAACAAGCTAAAGGTTACTATGGTGCACGTTCACGTGTTTACCGCGTAGCTTTCCAAGCTGTTACTAAAGCTGGTCAATACGCATACCGTGACCGTCGCGCTAAGAAACGTCAATTCCGTCAACTATGGATTGCACGTATCAATGCGGCATCTCGTCAAAATGGTCTATCTTACAGCCGTTTCATCAACGGTCTTAAGAAAGCATCTATCGAGATCGACCGTAAGATCCTTGCGGACATCGCAGTATTCGACAAAGCAGCATTTACTGTTTTAGTTGAAAAAGCGAAAGCTGCTCTTTAATTAGCAGTCAAGTTTTGAAAAAGGAGAGCATTAGCTCTCCTTTTTTTATGCCCAATTTTTCGTCCTAACAGCCATGGCGCGCACAGCTAGCAAATTTTTAGTGTGTTATTAGTATATTAAATATGATGAATAGGTTACTAATACCAGACTAAAGGTAAAGACAGGAGAGAATAATGGAATATTCATTAAGAAAAGCGGTCGAGTCTGATGTGGAGTTCCTAGTTGAACTGCGTGAAACTACTATGGGTAAATACCTAAGAGAAGTAGGGATGCCAACAGGGAGAGAAGCCTACCTTGAAAGGGTTTATTACGCATTTGATCAAGCTGAAATCATCGTTATTAATAATTCCTCTGCTGGTTTGTTCAAAGCTCAATTTAACCAAGATATTAATGAGTGGTATCTGGTTCAGGTTCAACTTCATCCCGATTTTCAAAACAAAGGTATCGCTAACCGCCTTATTTCACAGCTGATGAGTAAAGCGAAAACAACGGGTTCAACCGTTGGTTTAAGTGTTGTTAAAACGAACCCAGCGCAACGTCTCTATGAACGACTTGGATTTGTACGCGTTGGTGAAACTGATTTTGAATACTTAATGCAGTACACGCCTTCCTAATTTTTGGATGAAAGCATCCTCGCAAACACATTTAATTAAGTTACAGAAGTAAGGAGAGATGCGTGATTACCATTCGTGGCTATGTCAAAGAAGATGCTCAAACACTTTGGGCTATTCATCATTTCACTATCCGTAACATTAATGTTCGTGACTATTCTCAAGCTCAGGTTGAAGCTTGGGCGCCAAATACTTTGGAGCCAGATGTTTGGCAAAAACGAATGGACGGTTTAAATCCGTTTGTGGCGATGAGTGATGGCGTGGTCGTCGGGTATACGGATTTGCAACCAGACGGCTTGGTCGACCACTTTTTTTGTCACCATCTCTATCAAGGACAAGGAATTGGTAAAGCTTTGATGAACTATGTGTTCGAGATTGGCAAACAACGTAATATCAAACGTTACTATTCACATGTCAGTATTACCGCTCGCCCTTTTTATGAACACATGGGTTTTAAGGTGGAAAAAGAGCAATAGATGGAAGTCAGAGGTCAAACTCTGACTAACTTCCTGATGGTGAAAATGGTTGATTGAGACTTACCCCACCAATTTATCCAATTAACTGAATAGGAAAATCATGGAAAGCAGAAGCCAGTTATTTCTGGAACGGTATTTGAAATCATTACCGGGGAAAGTGGCACAACAATATCGCTCATTCAGTGCGGACTATTTTTGTGCTGACGAGTACAACGCTAACCTGTGTGCTGAATTAATTTTAAGAGGTGAGAAGAGAGCCTCTTGTAGCATGGACTATTGGTATAGCCATCAAGGTGAAACGATGCCCGAAGTTGCTCATCTTCAGGTAGTCACTAATTGGCAAGGCGAACCTATCTGCATTATTGAAATTACGTCAGTGGAAAAGAGTCGATATAAAGATGTCACTGCAGAGTTTGCCGCCGCAGAAGGGGAAGGAGACAAAACGTTAGAGTGGTGGCGTGATGCCCATTGGCGGTTTTTCTCATTAGAATGCAAACAGCTCGGTATAGAAGCAACGGAAGATATGTTGTTGGTTTTGGAGCGATTCAAGGTTGTTTACCCAACAAAATTGTAAGGTGAAAATAAAAAAATGGCTTAGCTAATGGACAGCTTTGCATTGACTGCTATTGTTCAAATTCAACTCATTCTTTGCCACCATGAGTAGAAAGTTATCTGCATAAAAATAAGGAATGCGCAGTGAAAATAGCCGTGTTAGATGATTATCAAAACGTCGTAAAAGATCTGGATTGCTTCACGTTGCTAGATGAGCACCAAGTAACTGTATTTACGGAAACCTACTCGGAAGAGGAACTGGTAGCAAGGCTGGTCGAGTTTGACGCTATCGTTCTGATTCGTGAACGCACCGTCATCACCGAATCTTTGCTCAGTCAGTTACCTAATCTAAAAGTGATCAGTCAGACGGGCAAGGTGAGTAGCCATATAGATCCAAAGATGTGTGCAAATTTTGGCGTACAAGTATTGGAAGGAAGAGGTTCACCTATCGCTCCATCTGAGCTGTGCTGGGCTCTAATGATGGCAGCTTCTCGGCACATACCCGCTTATACCAGTAATTTGAAAAATGACGTGTGGCAAAGTTCTGGAAGTCTGGGCTTAGGCAGAACGTTGAAAGGACTGAAGCTAGGGATTTGGGGTTATGGCAATATTGGGCAGAGAATCGCTCAATATGCGAAGGTATTTGAGATGTCGGTGCAAGTTTGGGGTAGTGAGAAATCACGCCAGTTAGCATTAGAACATGGCTTTGAAGCTGCGCAATCTAAACAGTCATTCTTCGCTGATTCTGATATCGTCTCGCTTCATTTGCGGCTTAATGATGCAACTCGTTATTGTGTCACTGCTGACGATCTCAAACTGATGAAACCTAGTTCTCTTTTTGTGAATATCAGTCGTGCGGAATTGGTAGAAGATACCGCTTTGTTTAACGAACTGGTTGCGGTTTCAACAAAGCGTGCAGCCATAGATGTGTTTCAGAATGAGCCAGCGACAATAGAAAATGAACCACTATTAACACTAACTAACGTAGTGGCGTCGCCTCATTTAGGGTATGTAGAGAAAAATAGCTATGAGCTCTATTTCAGTATCGCCTTTGAAAATATTGTGTCTTATGTGAAAGGACAACATTTTCAATAACACTGACTCGAACATAAGACGTAAACCGATCTCTTGTGATAATCAACATCCAAAGAATAAAGGAGCAGACTTTGCCTCATTGTATTGTTGAACACTCTTCTACTATCCCTAATGAAGAATTAAATCAGAAAGTTTTTAAGGGGGCGCTTGAGTCGCAACTGTTTGAAGCTGATGGCAGTGATATCAAGGTTCGTAGCATTTCGTACCAACATTACCAAACGGGTACAAAGCATGAGGATTTCATTCATGTCACAGTTCGTATTTTGTCTGGGCGTAGCGATGAAAATAAGAAAAAGCTTTCTCAATCTGTGCTCGGCCAGCTTAAGACTTTGCCACTCTCTCAAGCATCTCTAACGGTGGAAATCGTGGATATGGACAGAAGTAGTTATTCAAAGTGTTTGGTTTAATCAAAGATTGTTCAAAGAGGTATGTTTGTGTCGAAAGTGATTTTGCGGGGCTTTATATTAGTGCCTGAATCTGACCTAGAAGTGGTAAAGCAAGAACTTGTTACTCATAAGGGGCTGACGCTTGAAGAGTCGGGATGCTTGGTGTTTGAAGTAACACAAGATTCAGACGATCCGTGTAGGTTTGATGTGTACGAAGAGTTCACTGACAAAGCTTCATTTGAGCAACATCAACAGCGAGTAAAAGCTTCCTATTGGGGAGAAGTGACGCGAAATGTCGAGCGTCATTATGAAATCGTAGAGTAATTTGCTGAGCTAGCGTCAGATGGATGAGGTGTTGTTAACGCTATCTGTTACACTACACCTACCAACTATTTTGTTATAGAGATGCGCTGAATGAGCCAAGAGCAACCGAAAAACCCACTGCACGGTCTTACCTTAGAGAAAATCCTTACTCAGTTGGTTGAACATTACGGCTGGGAAGGTTTAGATGCTCAAATTCAATTAAATTGTTTTTATAACAACCCATCGATCAAGTCTTCACTAAAATTTTTACGCCGTACCCAATGGGCGCGAGACAAAGTAGAAGCACTTTATATTCAAACCTTTTGTTAATTCACAGCTGAGTGAGATACACGCTAGGCGATTTTCTAGTTGATTATTCTCTTTATTGAAATATACTTGAATACTCAATTATGTTTCAAGATTTAATCAATAAGGTTTATGACTATGAAAACGAATTTAACTTCACTGATGTTGGAGCACACATTAGTGAGCACCTTGCTTACTAAGAAAATTGATACAAGTTTAAGTGCTCATGGAGTGAGTTACACCGAATTCGTCATTATTCACCGACTCAATACCAGTACGGGTGGTTCGCTAAGCCGTATTGCCCTAGCGGATTCAGTAGGGTTAACGGCTTCTGGAATTACACGTTTACTTGCACCGATGGAAAAGAACAACATAGTGCTTAAAGTCGCGAATCCACGAGACGCTCGACAAAGTCTTGTAGGGCTGACGCCTGTTGGTGAACAGCTTTACAAAGATGCCTCTGTTTCTTTCGAACACTGCTGTGAAGCCGCGTTTTCACTGTTTGAAGGCGATGAAATTGAGCTACTCAGAAAATTGGTGAACAAAATTAAATGTTAGTGATGGCACAAATACTGCAAATCTGAACCTATATCAGCTCGTTAACCGACTTTGAAGCAGATAATCGCGGGTCTCTACTACTTCTGCGTTCATAGTACACCGGGTATTTTTGGTTGAGGCGTCGTTCAGTGAAGATCCGGCGCTCGGCCAGATAGATTCCACCTACTAAAACAGTATCTGTGATGTAAGGTACTTTTAGTTTTTCCACCATGAGATTAACCCTCAAGCCCTACCTAATAAAAGCATAGTTGAGGCTAGAGTTATTACTCAATGAGGAACTGTCAAGAGTGTGTAAAAAATATCAAATATGTTTTAAATTAGCGGAAGTTTTCTTATCAGTGAGTGCCTAAACCGCAACTGTAGAGCGTCATGGAGGGCGTATGGTCATTCGAAATGTAACGAGTTCAGATATTCCATCAATTGTTCAAATCTATAACCACTATATTGCTACGACTACAATTTCCTTTGAAGAAATTCCAGTAACGATAAAAGAGATGGAAAAGCGAGTTGAACAGGTACTGAGTTTAGGGTTTCCTTGGATTGTGTTGGAACAATATGGTGAAGTAAAAGGCTATGCATACGCCAATCAGTGGAAGGCTCGCAGCGCTTATCGCTTTACTGTAGAACCATCCATATATGTTGATGCAGATGCGAAAGGCAAAGGTTTGGGTAAGGCTCTATACGGAGAATTGTTAGAAATACTGAAACGCGCCGGATACAAAAACGCTGTTGGGTCAATTGCGCTTCCCAATCAACCTAGTGTCGCTTTGCATGAACGTATGGGATTCAAGAAAGTTGGCGAGTTTAACAACATCGGCTTCAAGTTTGATCATCAGATATCAGTAGGCTATTGGCAGTTAGAACTTAATAACGGATATTAGGGGCGATTTAGTCGAGGGTCATTAGCCACTATGCCTAGCAGGGTGTTAATTGTTGAGCCTGTGGCTCTCATTGTTTAAAATGGCCTACTTTTTTTATATCAGGTCATAAAAATGAGCGAAAATAACTCAAAACCAGCTTTACCAGATCATCTATCAGGCAATCCTCGCAGCCCACACTTTGTTGCTGAGTGCTTTGAACACCATATTGGTATTCGTCTTAACGGTAAAGAGCGTACTGATGTTGAAGAGTACTGTATCAGTGAAGGTTGGGTAAAAATTCCTTCACCTAAAGCAAAAGATCGTTGGGGCAACCCAATGCTAATCACTTTAAAAGGTGCAGTAGAAGCTTTCTACAAATAAGTCGCTCTTATCTGTAGTCGCTATCTGAACTGATACATAGAGTGTATTCTCTATGTATCTTCTCTTGCTAGTTTTCTCTTAGATTCATTTATCACACCTAATCCAAGCTCTTGCTGTATAGATTCAAGTGATGATGTCACGCTGTGTTGATCTACACCTTTAGAATGAATTTTCCGTTTGTAGTCTAAACTCATTGAAGCAATCTAAACTAAGAGGGATTGTTTATGGATCGCAAGTTCATTCTTACTGCATTTGGTTACGCCATTTTGGGATTAGCACTTGGTATACACATGGCTGCATCAAAGAACCACGGGCAATTTGTTACTCATGCGCACATCATGCTGGTGGGGTTTGTTCTCTCGTTTATCTATGGCTTATGCCACAAATTGTGGCTTAATAATTCTCAGACAAAATTGTCCATTCTACAGTTCTATATTCATCAAGTTGGGTCAGTTGTGTTACTGATAGGCTTGTTCCTCCTCTATGGTCAATTTGTGGCGTTGGAGGTGCTTGACCCAGTTCTCGCCCTTGCCTCAATAACCGTCTTTGTTGGTGTCATTTTGATGAAAATAGAGTTCATTAGGTGTACTCGAAAGAAAGGTTGAATGGTTCCACAGACGGAGTATCTTTAACGGCAAATTTACCGAGAGTTTCCCTTCCTAGAATTCCCTGAAATCCAATAGGGTGCTAGGCTTAAACAAACTGTAATAGCCAAGCTATGGCTATCTGTTTGACAATTATTTATTGTAAAACAGGTGGCTATTTAAGGAAGGGATCGCAATGAAACAGCATGAAAAAATTAACTATGTTGAATATGCCGCCAAAGATTTGGTGGCGACGAAATCTTTTTTCTCTATGGTTTTTGGTTGGGAGTTTATTGACTACGGACCAGACTATGCAGCGTTTGCTGATCAGGGTATTGATGGTGGTTTTTATAAAGCCGATGCTTGCAGCCAAAGCGCTAACGGTGGTGCTCTGCTCATTTTTTACAGCGCCGACATTGAGCAAACTTTAGAAAAGGTAATACTCAATGGCGGAGAGATAGTTCGACCTATCTTTGAGTTTCCTGGCGGTTGCCGTTTTCATTTTACCGAGCCTAGTGGTAATGAGTTTGCTGTTTGGTCTGAAGGTTTGGCTGAACAATAAGTTTCGAGTGGCGGAGTGAAGTAATGAGTAAGTGGTTAGCGTGGGCAAAACAGATACAAGCGATTGGTCAGGCGGGTAAAACATATTCTAAAGATAAGTTCGATTTAGAGCGCTTCGAGCAAATCTCTGATATTTCCCATCAGATGTTTGCAGAATTGTCAGACTCACCTGTACAGCGTGTTGCAGAGCTATTCATCCCTGAAACTGGCTACCCTACACCAAAAGTAGATTTAAGAGCTGCCGTTATCAAAGACAACAAGATCTTGCTGGTACGTGAAAGAGAAGATGATTGTTGGTCACTTCCGGGTGGATGGGCTGATGTGTGTGAAACGGCTTCCCAAGGTATTGTTCGTGAGGTTTTGGAGGAGTCTGGCTACGTAGTCAGCTCACCGCGTTTGGTGGCCATCAAAGACAGAGACATCCATCCATATTTTCCTAAGTTTCCCTATCATATCTATAAGATGTTTTTCCTGTGTGAGTTTGAATCTGGCGAGGCGGCGATTAACATCGAAATTTCGGATATCGGTTTTTTTGGTTTGAATGAGCTACCGAAATTATCGGAAGGGCGCGTTTTACCTTGCGACATTGAGTTGATGTTTGAACATTACAAAGACCCAAACAAAAAAATCTATGTAGATTAGCCCCAAATATAAAGGCACGTATTGTCTGTCCTACCTCAAACCGTACGTGCCTTTTGTACCTAAGCAATATCTATTACTTTAGCAATATATTATGTTTAAGCAACATCATGCTTTCTAAACTTTCAATGCTATAGCTTGAACTGCGAAACCATTTCATTGAGTTGTTCTGCAAGCCTTGCTATCTCAGAACTTGAGCTACGGGTTTGATTCGACGCTACTGCGTTTTGTTCAGCAATCCTTTTTACGTTCACGACATTTTCGTTAATAGTTTCTGCAACGGAGCTTTGCTGCTCGGAAGCACTGGCGATTTGCATGTTCATATCGTTGATTACACTTATCGCATGGGTGATAGAGTCCAGTGCATTGCCTGTCTTACTGGCTTGTTCCACGCAGTTGTCTGCCAATTGTTTACCTTGATTCATCACTTCAACAGTGCTTTGAGTGCCTGATTGGAGTTTCTCAATAATGTTTTGTATTTCAGATGTTGAGCCTTGAGTGCGTGAGGCAAGCGAGCGTACCTCATCAGCGACGACAGCGAAGCCTCGTCCTTGTTCTCCTGCTCTAGCCGCTTCAATAGCTGCATTAAGAGCGAGCAGGTTAGTCTGGTCTGCAATACCTCTTATTACATCTAGGATAGAACTGATATTGACGACATCTTGCTGAACCCCTGAAAGTTTTTCAGATGAGAGATTGACGCTTTGTGACAAGGTGTTTATGGACTGAATGGTCTGAGTAACAACAGCAGAACCGGAAGTGGCTTCTCTGTCTGCTTCATTCGCGGCTTCGGCCGCTTTTGCTGCGTTGTTGGCTACATCGTGAACGGTAGCTGTCATCTCGTTCATTGCTGTTGCCACCATTTCTGTCTCGCTTTCCTGCTGCTGAATGCCTTGAGAGGTCTGGTCTGTCACCACAGCAAGTTCTTCAGAAGCAGAAGCCAGTTCGTCACTCGCACCACTAATCGTGCCTATCATTTGTTTTAAGCGATTAGCGGTATTTTGAATCGCGGCAAGTAACATTCCCGTTTCATCTTTACTTGTTTCACCAACATTGACGGTTAAGTCACCTGCAGCGAGTTGGTTTGCAGCATCGACGGCTTTATGAATTGGTGTGGTTATCACGGTAGTCAAAATATACGCTGCGACCATACCAACGATAACGGCTACGACTGAGAGGATGATCGTCATTTGAATACTGCGGTCGGTGTTTGCTTCTAATGCAGGACCGAGAGTATCTTGTTCCTTCATGACGGAAGCTTTAGCGCTTTCAATGTCAGCCGCTATTTTAGGGCCGAGTACGTCAAGGGTGTTCTCAATGAGCTCATTGCGCTTTTCAATTAAACGGTAAATCTCTTGCATTGCAGCAACGTATTGAGAATGTGCGTGGCTAAACTCGGAGAACAGACGTTTACGTTCAGGATCTTGCAGCGTATTGGTGAGATCATCTATCTCTTTCTTCATCGAAACATCCATGTTTTGCACAGCAACGTCGTAGTCTTCTTTTCGGTTGGTCTGTAAGAACTTGGCGACGAATAGTCTGCCCATCAACATAGCTTTTTGGGTATCTCCTGCCTCATACACAGCGTCGGTGTTGCCATCTTCGTAGGCCGACTTAATGATGGCTTCTATCGCCACTTTCATCGCATCACCGTTTGGAACCAGCTGCTTGTCGTGAACGTCATTTCTCTGATTTACAAGTTCAACGACTTGAGAGAAGGTGCTTTCGTAGGTAGTGAGAGAGGAAACAACGGATTGAGCAAGTTTGATTCTTTCTGGATTAGTAACGCGGTCTTTCGCTTGGTCAAGCAGGCCGTGCATTTTGTTTACGTACTCTTTGTATTCTTGAATATCTAAGTCGTTTTTTGTGAGTAGGTAATCTTTCACGTTCATCCGAGCCATTAACATACTTGCTTGAATGTTACCGGCTAAGTTTGTTTCCCGTGCTAATCCCCGATATTGCATTAATCCATCATCGGTGTTTTTTAGAGCAATAACACCAATGGCCAAAACAATGGAAAGTAACGCCAACACAGCGCCGAAGCCGAGCCCCAGCTTTTTTCCCAACTTTAGATCTTTAAACATATAGCCACCTGATTTTTGCCAAACCGACACAAAAATCATAACCACAAACTATATAAGGCAATACTAAAAAAGGAGTAAATTGATTAGAGTTTGATAAAGATCAGGTTATTTAGATGTTGCTAATTGATGATTTTCTTTATTTATTTGAAGCTCGACATGGTGGTTCTTTATTGAATATTTGCAGTTATTTCTGACTATTCAGTATGTTATTTGTTTTTGCTGTTGATTGTTTGTTGCATAAATATTACGTTCACTGAACAACGCAATTTCACTCTCTAAAGTGAGAAACGCATAACGCAATTGAACTAAGGATAGTTGTGGTATTCATCGAGAAATACAGCCCTATTTGGCAACAAGAAGCGAGTTATCTGAGTGTTCGTGAAGAGCAAGCGCAATTTACGATCGGCAATATTCCGCAAGTTGTTGAGCAGTTAAAAGAGACTGAACATCCTCATCTGATTATTTTTGAAGATAAACCCGTGGGGTTCTTCTTACTAGATTTGGACTACTCGACCAAATATCAATTTGGTAGCCAAAAAGCGATAGGGATCCGTGCATTATTGGTTGATCAGCATTATCAAGGTAAAGGCATTGCGACAAAAGTCATCAAAGCTCTGCCAAGCTATGTGGCGAAACATTATCCTGATTTTGAAGTCATGCAGCTCACAGTCAATTGCCGTAACAAACCTGCTTACGAATGTTATTTGAAATGCGGCTTTGCCGATACGGGTGAACTGTATTTGGGCGGTCCTGTGGGACCACAACACATCATGCAGTACGTTTTGTAGCGATTAGTGTGTATCGATTAAGTTTAAAGTATCCTTTTTAAAAAGCCGTTGGAGCGCTGTAAATGGAATTAGAAGTATTTGTGGTGGATGCCTTCACTGATAAAAAGTTTCAGGGAAATTCAGCGGCAGTCGTACCTGTTCTTGAGTGGTTATCTGACGAGTTGATGCAAAATATCGCCGCAGAAAACAACCTTTCAGAGACTGCATTTATTAAAGCCATCGCGCTGAATAGATACGCGATTCGCTGGTTTTCGCCAATTACAGAAATAGATTTTTGTGGTCACGCGACCCTCGCGGCCTCCTATGTGCTGTTACATTTTTTAGGATGTAAAGGGCAAATCGAATTCGTCACATCAAAGGTCGGTGAGCTTCAAGTCAATCAGCTTAGAGATGGACGCATTGAAATGAGCTTTCCCAATCAGTTGCCTGAAATCGTAGAAGATATCCCTGACGCTCTGCTTGAAGGTTTGTCCATTAGTCCAGTTAAAGTACTCAGAAATCGGCAAGCATATTTTGCAGTGTTGTCTAGTGAGCAAGATGTCCGAAACGTCCAATATTACAGTGATAAACTCAAATTGTTAGCGCCTTACGATGCAGTTGTAACGGCTCACGCAAATGAGTTTGATTTTGTGTCTCGATATTTTTGGCCCGCAAATGGTGGAGATGAAGATCCTGTTACGGGTTCAATTCATTCTGGTCTAGCACCATATTGGGCTGAGCAACTTGGCAAGTTAGATCTTACGGCATACCAAGCATCCAAAAGAGGCGGAGTGCTTTTTTGTCAGGTGATGAACGATCGCGTGCTTGTCTCTGGTTTTGGTGTACTGTATTCACGCGGAACAATTTATATTTAGTCGTCTTAGCAATAGCTAACAGAGTTTGGATGTAATAATGAGTTCGAAATTAGACACAGTGGACAATACCCCCGCTTCACCTTGTATTCGTCAGTGTTGTTTGGATGAGCAAGATATCTGTGTTGGCTGTTTTCGAACCATAAACGAAATAATCCATTGGAGTGCGTCTTCGAACGCAGAAAAAATTCAAATAATAGAACGATGTAAAGAAAGAAAAGTGCAACGTAAACGTTGCTAACTAATGAGAGTGTTGGAGTTGTTATGACAGTTGAGATTCGAAGGGCAGAACCTTCAGATGCGAAAGCAATTAAAAAGATTTATGAATGCAAGAATGCTTATTCGAGCACGCTCCAACTCCCTCATCCATCGTTAACACTCTGGGAAAAACGCACGACGGATGTACCTGATAATGTGTATGTCTACGTTGCTCTTGTTGATGGAGAAATCGTAGGCAACTTAGGCTTCGAAGTTTGCACCAGCCCACGTCGACGCCATGTCGCATCTTTTGGTATGGGTGTCAAAGATGATGTTCAAGGTCGCGGTGTCGGTAGTGCATTACTTTCAACCGTGGTTGATCTCGCTGACAACTGGTTGAATCTAAAGCGTATTGAATTGACGGTTTACAGTGACAATGACAGAGCCATTAACCTTTACAAGAAGTTTGGCTTCGCTATTGAAGGCGAATCGAAAGCCTATGCATTTAGAAATGGGGAATATGTCTCTGCTTACCATATGGCGCGAGTTATCGATTAATTAAGAGGATGTATGATGATAACCATACGAGAAATGGATATTTCAGATTATCAGGCAGTGATTACATTGTGGGGACAAACGGATAACCTATCGCTTAGGGATGCCGATTCCGAGCAAAACATCGCAGCGTATTTACAGCGCAATCCTGGGCTGAGCTACGTTGTTCTTGCTGATGAGATTGTGATTGGGGCAGTGCTTGTTGGAACAGATGGTCGCCGTGGATATTTACAGCACCTAGCCGTTGATGAGCGTTATCGTGGTCAGAAAATCGGGCACTCTTTGGTTGATATGTCTGTGCGTGCATTGGCAGAGATTGGGATCTCAAAAACCCATTTATTTGTACTCAACGAAAATCACAGCGCAAAAGGATTTTACGACAAGCTTGGCTGGTATCCTCGCAACGAAGTCACCATGTACTCTTTTAACAGTTCAGATAATCTCAATGTCTAGAAGTGTAGCTTTACTGTAGCACCCACATTCGATGATGAAAAAACGGCGCTCAAAGCGCCGTTTTTTCATCATCGAACATCTGTTACCGACGTTTTGATTACCACATTAGATCATCAGGTACGACGAAATCTGCGTACGGATCATCTTCTGCTGGAATATCGGCTTCTAGTGCTTTTTGCTCAATAACTGTCTTGTCATCGCGCATCTTTATTTTGTTTGCCACGCCACTTGGAATCACCGCATAGCTCTCTTCGTAACGAGCAATTGCCACTATACCTTTGATCAACTGATCGCGGATTAGTGATGTTACGTAGAGCGACTTAACTAAAGTTCCATCGGTGAAGTTGTATTTGATATCGCCATCAGCAATATCAATTTTATTCATTGCTACTAACTGCTTAATTTGAGCACTGATCTCTTTGCTTAGACGTTGTTCGTTCTGTTGTAGGCTCAGTTCTTTGTCTCGTTCTTGCTGAGCTCGTTTGTTTTCTTCAACGGCTGCCTTCACTTCGCGAGCCTGTACACGAGATTTTTTCGAGCCCTTTTGTGCTTTCTTTAATTTTTTTTCGTTAACCAAGCCAGCTTTTAGCATCTGTTCTTGGAGTGTTAGCTTTGCCATCGATTTGTCCAGTTTCTCAAATTTGTGCCATTTTAGCGGCTCAGGCAAAGCAAATAAAGCACCGACTTACATTGATGACATTTGCCACGAACATTGGTGAATGTAGTCGCTTTCTGATAGCTCATCTTATTGTTAGAGATGTGATATTTATGCATTGCGAGTCATTGCTCAGGGCGTTATATTCGAATTTTGGCTCCTACCATTTAATAAATTTCCACGTGGATCTGAGATATGGAATTAGAGTTATTAGAAGAAAAACATTTCCAATCACTATTTGAGTTTGAGAAAAACAACCGTGACTGGTTTGAGCAATTTGTGCCCCCAAGACCATCAAGCTATGACAGCTTTGCTAGCTTTCGTGATATCACCAATAGCTTGATTGAACAGCACGAAGAAGGAACTGGATACTTTTATGTTGTCGTTGAAGGCGATGAGGTTATCGCTCGTGCAAACATCATTGATGTGATTGACGATGAGTGTGAGATTGGTTATCGAGTTTGCCAGAACTGGAGTGGTAAAGGTGTGGCCAGTTTTGCCGTGAATGAGCTGAGTGAGATTGCCCGCGATGAGTTAGATCTTCGTTTGCTTACCGCCAAAGCCGCTACCAATAACCCTGCTTCTATGCGTGTGCTTGAAAAAGCAGAGTTTGTTCGAGTTGGACAAGAGAAGAATGCCTTCGTGCTCAATGGCAAAACACTGACTCTTGCCTGCTATGAAAAAACGCTTAATTAGTTCACTCTGTTTGACATTAGTGGCTGCTGCAAAATACACAGCCACTCGTCTCACTGCGTTACTTTAGGCACTTGTTCTTAGTCTTTTTATCTCAGATGATAGGCTTCAGAACCACTTCAGAATAGGCATTGATGATGTGTTGTACGTCTGTTGTATTACCATTTTGAATGCGTTGATAGTGGTTTAAGGTCACCGAAAGATATTTGTGTGCTGTGGCGGCTTGTTTATCACTGTGGTAACACCAAAGTTCGTTGCCAGTGGTATCTATAGGCTTTCGGCTATTGGCGAGAGTAGAAACGAGTATGACTTCATAGAAGCGGCAGTTTTCTTCAAGCAGTACTTCACCGATTAGACCAAAATTCAATTCAATCAGTTTTTGGCGTAAGGCAAACTGGTGATGCACAGGGCAGAGCAGAAAGTCGATATTGAGCGACGGATGCTGCTTATGGATTTGCTCAATGAAATGCATCATTAAATCGCCACCCACACCCGCTATTATGACCAGATGTTTACCTGAGTATTGACCCAAAGGTAGTTGAGCGACATCTAGACAGTGAGTATGCCACGTAGACTCAGAATTGGCATAAAAGCGTTGTAGTTTACTTTCTAATTCTGTCATAAGGCTTGGCACTATATCGACAAAATGGATATTGGCAGCCGCTTTTCTGTTAAGCAACGAAGCGCCGAGAAATCCGTGGTCACAACAACAGTCCCAAATATGGTCATAATTTGCAGTGATCATTTGGTCGATTTGTTTGAGTCGTTTGCTGAGTTTCAACGGGCGTACCTAGAGCGGAATTAGACGAGCGAATTCTAGAGGTTTTCTCTGGCAGAGAAAATAGTTATCAGGCAGTGAGCTTAGTGACGTTACGCTATCAAGTAGAACAATGAACTATAGGGGCTTACTCTTAGCCCCTTTTTATGCATTGAAAGTTATTCCAGTTCAACTGGTGGACGGAAGACCATCTCATGCATAACCACATCTTCTGGAAGTTCCAAAATCTGGTTGATGGTGTAAGCAACGCTTTTCGCGCTCATATATTGAGGACGCTCAACTTCGCGAAAATTGGTGTCAGTACCGCCCGGAAATAACGTAGTTACTTTGATACCGTGAGGTTGAGCTTCTTTCATCAATATGGAACTGAATCCGGCAAAACCCTGCTTCATTGCTGTATAGACGCTCATGGTTTCGTTGGCACGTTTGGCAACGGTACTCACGACGTTAATGATGAATCCTTTCTTTAGTGGTTTCATGACAGTCAGTGCTTCACGGCTAAGAAGTGCTGGTGCGCGCAGATTTACCGCGTACTGATGGTCGAATTCTTCCAAAGTAAACTCTTCAATGGCACACTTTCGAGAGTTCATACCTGCGTTGTTGATTAACACATCCAATTTGCCTAACTTGTGATAAGCCTTGTTAAACATGTCGACAGTTTGAGCCGCACAGCTTAAGTCCGCTTCGATAGTGAAACATTGCGTTTCAGCTTCTAGCTCTGCCAGTTTTTCAGTATTTCTGCCTGTAGCAACAATCTTATGACCTTTTACTGCCAGCAATTTAGTGAGTTCATAGCCGATGCCGCTAGTCGCTCCGGTGATTAAGATATTCATAGCTATTCGCTTTCATAGACAAGGTAAGTGATGACCTGATAGTGGCAGCATACGGAGGCTACGTAAAGAGAGTTCCGTACAGTAACGCAATGAATTTGGAGTGGAAGCGAGTTTTTTGAGTAGAGAATAAAGTCTCGAAAAGTGTATGGTTGAAGTCCGCTTTAGGAAGGAATACGATTGTTCCTTATTAAAGAACGATGTACGTTTTTACACATTTTTCCAAAACGGCGGATGTCATCGAACCCTGGTTCATTGCCTCGATTAATTTGGTGTTGCCAATAGCTTAATTCGGAATCCACAAGCTCCATAAGCTTCTTTGGGCAGCCTATACATGTATTGTCGGTACCACATTTGAAGGTATCTTCGCTGTATAGTGGGAACTGCGCCTTTACATCGTCAATGATTTGCTGCATGGCTGTAATTCTATCAGGCTTTTTTGACACTTCTCTTCTCGTTACACCGTTGAGGATATTCCATATTCTTTTTAGGGTAATCGAGAGTGGGTTTGTTTGGCAACAGCAAAAGGAAATGAGATGCCTTTGATCTATTTGTTCGATTGGGGTGATACATTGATGGTCGACTTTGCCGATGCACAAGGAAAAATGTGTGACTGGTTGAAAGTCGAAGCCGTTGAGGGTGCGCTTGAAACACTGCAAACGCTATCGCAAAAGCATGATATTTACATTGCGACTAATGCAGCAGATTCATGTGAACAGGACATAAAATCTGCTTTTCAACGAGTTAAGTTATCGCCATTTATCAAAGGGTATTTTTGCTTTGAAAATATTGGATTAAGTAAGAAAGACCCTGCATTTTATTCAAAGATAGTTAGTAAGCTTGGTGTGTCTCCAGAGTGTGTCACTATGGTTGGAGATAGCCAAATCAATGACGTTGAAAATGCACTTAAAGCGGGATTGAACGCCGTTTGGTTTAGCCACTCAGGTGAAAAGCATCACACTTATAAAACCATCAATTCTTTAGTTGAACTTATTCATTTATAAACCGCGCGCAATCAAAGGAGCCAACAATGAAAACCATTGGAATGTTAGGTGGGATGTCTTGGGAATCGACGGTGAGTTATTACAAAGCGATTAATGAAGGCGTCAAACAGTCTTTGGGCGGTTTACACTCGGCGAAGATTGCACTTTACAGTGTGAATTTCGATGAAATCGAGAAATTACAAAGAGTTGGTGATTGGGAGCAAGCGGGCGTTGTTTTAGGTGAAGCGGCCAAATCAATACAAGCTGGTGGCGCTGACTTCTTACTTATCTGTACCAATACTATGCACAAAGTTTTGCCACAAATAGAACAATACATTGATATCCCTGTACTGCATATTGCTGATGCTACGGCGAACAAGCTACTGGAAGATGGTATTTCGAAAGTGGGATTAATTGGTACTGCTTTTACCATGGAGCAGGATTTCTATAAGTGCAGAATTAGCGAGAACTTTGGTATTGAAGTGATTGTCCCAGAACATCAAGAACGTGAAGTGATACATCGAGTGATTTATGATGAGTTGTGCCAGGGGCAGATCCTTGCTGAATCCAGAGAAAAATACATCAACATTATCGATAGCTTACGTCGTCGAGGTGCTGAGGCGGTCATTCTAGGTTGTACGGAAATCGCTTTGTTGGTTGAACAAGAACACACTCAAGTAAAGCTTTACGACACAACAAAAATTCATGCAGAACAAGCAGTAATGCTCGCCCTTGCCAACTAAAAAACTCTCATTAGGACATATTAATATGTCCTAATGAGAGTTAGTCTTGAGCGGAAAGGATGTAAATCGATACTATGTTGGAAAGTTCTTCTCGGTATAGCTTGCCTATTATGATCGCCATCGCACTCGGATCGGCGTCAGTTGGATTGATGTCGTCTATACCTCTTGCCGAGCTTTTTATGTCAGCGGCTGCCGTTATCACCTTAAGAAAGCGCTTTAGTGTTAGAGTCGCTATCCCGAATTCTTTGTTAATGTTTATCCAAGTGATATTGGGCATCAGTGTTGGCTCTACGATTTCGTTAGGCGAGCTTTCTCAGACATTAAATCCAGCGGTGATCTTAGGTTTGGTTCTCTGCCTAATACTGCAAACAAGTTGCAGTTTCTGGTGGCTGCACTACAGAGAAAAATGGAATCCGTTTGAATCCTTGCTGGGCGCAGTTCCTGGAGCCATGGCTGCCATCTTGGTGATTAGTGAATCGGGTAATAAGCCATCCCCAAAAGTCGTTTACTCTCATTCTGTTCGTCTGATCATTTTGATTGTTCTCGCCGGCTTTATCTCAAACACCACAGCAGACGTAACGATGGAGCACACAGTGCTTAGTTGGCAGCAGTGGGCGCTGCTCTTAAGTGTTATTGCTGTCAGTATGATTTGCGGTAAGCTCTCGCTTCGATTTGGTATACCTGCACCATATATGATTGCGTCACTAGTGATTGCAGCATTCTGTAACAGCTATATCACGATGATAGATTTATCGGTGCCTTCGTTTATTGTCATCTTTGCTACAGGGTTGCTTGGTTCATTGATTGGTGCACGTTTAGCTGAAACGACACTGCGAGAGGCAATGTCCTATTCTAAAGCAGGCGTCTTTGTGACAGTGATCGGTCTACTTGTCGCTGTGGTAACGTCTTACGTGGCGTCTCACCTTTTAGGTTTGAGTTGGGTGGTCGTGCTGCTAGCTTGGGTGCCGGGAAGTGTGGAAGCGATGACTGCGGTTGCGTTGCTGCTTGGACTGGAGCCTGCCTTTGTTATGGTGAATCATGCAATTCGCTTATTGTTGCTCTATACCTTGCCAGTGGTATTGAAAAATCGATTAGAACAACTTAGAGAGCAGCAATAGTTATTTAGATTGAGTTTTTCTGAATACGAAAAAGCCCGCGAGAAAATGCGGGCTTTTGTCTTCATAACGCTAAACTTATTTTGTGAATACGTCTTTAAAATCGCGCTTCAGAATTGGATCACGGCGAGCTTTTTTAAGCTGTTTAGCCATATCTTTCACACAGTCGTATAAGACTTTGTCTAACAGTTGAGCTCGGTATTCTTCTTTGTCTTGTTCTGTCATGTCTTTTGGTAATTGAATGCTTGGAAACTCTTCCATCACATTGATACCTGCAAACGCTTGGCTTACAGAAATAAGTGCGTGAAACTGCTCAAAATTATCCAAGATGTTTTGCGCGCTTGCTGGCAGTTCATCCCACGCTTCACGAACCGCTTCTTCAGACACTTCGTGGATAGACGTTACCATGTGGAACATCTCTTCAGGTACTTGGTCGAATTCGATTACTTGGCGTAACTCCGGAGAAATGGCTTCTAAGTCCACTGTTATTGTTTCGTTTTGAGTTGTATCAGACATAAAAAATTCTCGATAAGAAAAACTGTAATGCTAGAAATTTTAAGTGAAATGTCAACATAAGCTTTCCATTATTAAGCTATGAAAGGTCGTGAAAGTTATGCTATACGTAACTATATGATTGTAATGGAAAGAGATTAGCATGGTAGCTTCCGGTTCCTCGATGCGAATTTTGTTGGTTGATGATGTTCAACTAGACAGAATGCAATTGGCGATTCGTTTAAAACAATTGGGTCATAATGTCGAGGCTGTTTCTAGTGGGCGCGAGGCATTACTGCTCTACCCGCAATTTGATCCTGAGCTTGTGCTGCTAGACATCTCAATGCCTGAGATGAACGGTTTTCAACTCACGCAGGAAATCCGCTCTCGTTATCCCGAAGATTGGATTCCTATTATTTTTTTAAGTGGTCATGATGAGCCTGCGATTATCGCGCAAGCGATAGAAGCGGGTGGCGACGATTATTTGATTAAGCCGGTCGATAAACTTGTTCTGAACTCAAAGCTTCTCGCAATGCAGCGCATTGCTAATATGAGAAGGGAACTCAAACGCACCAGTGCGAAGTTAGAGGAACTTAACCGGGTTTTGCAGCATCAAGCTAACGAAGACGGTTTGACTCAAGTATTCAACCGCCGCTTCATGGATGAAAAGCTTAAAGAAATGATCTCTTGGCATGGTCGTCACGGTGGTTCTTTCACGGTGATCTTGTTTGATGTCGACCAATTTAAGCTATTTAACGACAATTACGGTCACATAGAAGGTGACCACTGCCTATACACATTAGCGCAAGTGACCAATAAGTTGTTTGGTCGCAGTGGTGAATATGTTGGTCGCTATGGAGGTGAGGAATTTGTGGTTATGCTTTCTCACAATGAGGATTGCGAAACTGCCGCAGAGCGAATTCAAAATGCCATTCACGAGCTTTGTTACCCGCACGCATTTAGTTCTATTTCCAACTTTGTGACGGTTTCACAAGGTGTTGTCACTGTTACACCAACGGGTAAGGAAACTTTATCTAGTGTCTATGAAGTTGTTGATCAAGCCTTGTATCAAGCCAAGACACAAGGTCGTGATCGCTACGTCATTAAGCAAGTCAATTATAGTTAATCACTAGATCGTATAGTTAGTGAGCTTTTGTTTGATATTCTCTCGCAAAGTCTTGTGGGCAGGGTTTTGTAGTTCTCGTTTGTGATAAACCAAATGATAGGGTGCCATATCGGTTTTTATCGGGCACTCTAAAACTTGTAAGTCTAACGTTTTCGCCCATTTTTGAGCAAAAGACTGATTAACAAACGCAAGTGAATCGCTTTGTGAAACGTGTAGGACCAAACCAGCCATAGAGCCGCTTACAATATCTGCTTTTCGCTCTTCAATCGGTTCTTGAGCGATTTGTTCAAAACCACGCAGGTTTTCCCAAGTCGCAGAGTTGAGTACATGATGCTCCTGATAATACTCTTGCTTGGTGATTTTGCCTTTGATTCTGGGGTGATTTTTTCTACACACCACGACTAACGGTTCTCGATGCACTTCTTCAATTACAAATGAGCTGTCTTTTGTCAGTATCGTATCGATGATGAGATCGGTCTTTTGTTGTCTCATATATTCGAATAACGCACTTTTGTCCTGTGGTGACTCGGTAAAAGTAATGTTTTCCATCGGCCAAAGACTATGCAACACAGCTTCATTACAGTAGACGTTGAAATGCTCACGCATGTGCATGGCATTTTCGATGATATCTAAGGCCTGTCGGAAAAAAGGTAACAGTTGGTAACCTTTCGTTGTCAGCTCTATCCCTCTACCGCTTTTTACAAACAGTGTCTGACCGTACTCTTTCTCAAGTCTTTTAATTGCTGAGCTCACTGCGGGTTGTGTCAGATTCATCTGATCCGCAGCTTTCGTATAGGACAGATTTTCAGCAACAACTAAAAATGTACGTACTAGATTAAGGTCCATAAAACCACCATACATAAATTCAATTTATGTATGATAAAACAAATGATGGATTGTTTCTCGTTTAAATAAGGATTAGTCTATTTTTGATATGTGTATGTTTGAATAGATATTTCTAATCACTAACCGTCAAATGGAGTCTTTATGAGTACAAGTGATAACAAGCGCTCAAGCAAGCTGCTGCTAAACGCGTGCACACTTGCGATGGGTGCAGCCTCGATGACCGCCTACGCGGCTGACAAGCCGAATATTCTGGTTATCTTTGGTGATGATGTTGGCTACTGGAACTTAAGTGCGTACAACCAAGGCATGTTGGGGTATAGCACACCAAATATCGATAGCATCGCAAAAGAAGGTACTAAATTTACAAACTTTTATGCTCAACAAAGCTCTACTGCGGGTCGTAGTGCTTTCATTACAGGTCAAATGCCTAAGCGCACAGGCTTAAGTAAAGTTGGCATGCCTGGTGCGAAAGAGGGCATTTCAGAGAAAGATCCAACAATCGCAACCATTCTAAGAGATATGGGTTACGCAACAGGACAATTTGGTAAAAACCATTTAGGTGACCGCGATGAACACCTTCCTACTAATCATGGTTTCGATGAGTTCTTTGGTAACCTTTACCACCTTAATGCGGAAGAAGAGCCAGAAAACGTTGATTACCCGCAAGATCCTGAGTTCAAGAAGAAATTTGGTCCTCGTGGCGTAATTCATTCATACGCTGATGGCAAGATTGAAGATACGGGTGCGTTAACGCGTAAACGTATGGAAACGGTGGATGGTGAGTTCCTTGAAGCGGCTGAAGGCTTTATGGAGAAACAGGTAAAAGCGAAGAAACCATTCTTTACATGGTTTAACACTACCCGTATGCACAACTTCACTCACCTTCCTGATGAGTACAAAGGTGCTACAGGTCATGGCTTCTATGCTGATGGTGTGAAACAGCATGATGACCAAATTGGTCAAATCTTGCAAAAAGTGAAAGATCTTGGTATCGAAGATAACACTATCATTGTTTACACCACGGATAACGGTCCTATGATTAACCTTTGGCCAGAAGCGGGTATGAGCCCATTCCGCAGTGAGAAAAACACTGGCTGGGAAGGTGGTTTCCGCGTTCCTATGATGGTCAAATGGCCTGGTCATATTGAAGCTGGTAAGACTCTAAATGGTATTACTTCGCTAGAAGACTTCTTCCCGACGTTGGTTGCTGCGGCAGGTAACGATAAAGTGAAAGATGAGCTTCTAAAAGGTAAGAAAGCCGATGGTAAGTCATACAAGGTTCACCTAGATGGCTACAACCAACTTCCTTACTGGACAGGTAAATCTGAAGAATCAGCACGTAACGAATTCTTCTACTGGAGTGATGACGGTGATTTATTCGCTTTACGCCAAGGCAAGATGAAGTTCCACTTCAACATCCAAGAGAATGAAACTGGATTAGATATTTGGCGTAAACCGCTGACTAAGCTACGTGTTCCATTTATGTACGACCTAAGTATTGATCCATTTGAACGTGGTGATACGGGTATTGGTTACGGTCAATGGATGTATGAGCGCTCATTCTTAATGGGTCCTGCAGCTGCAAAAGTGGCTGAGATGATGGAAACATTTAAAGAATTCCCACCTCGTATGGAAGCGGGTTCTTTCGTTCCAAAATAACGATATTGGCTGTAGTGTAATGATGGCGCTCTTCGGAGCGCCATATTTTGAAATAAGGATGTATAAATGACGAAAACTTCAATGCGCGCTTCAACAATGCTGGATGTAGTAGCGTTAAAGTCTGCATATAAAGATCTCAGTGATAAACCTCAATATCAACGCCGCTTTCACGTTATGGCAAAGCCCGGTGGCGCTAAATGTAACATTGACTGCCAATATTGCTTTTACTTGCATAAAGAAGATCTTCTTCATCAACCGAAACAACCCAAAATGGATGATGAAACCTTAGAAGCTTTTGTTAAGAGTTATATTGAGAGTCAAGATGGCGACGAAGTCGTTTTTTCATGGCAAGGCGGTGAACCAACGTTGCTTGGCTTGGACTATTTCCGACAAATCGTCACTTTGCAAAAGAAATATCAGCCAGCAGGCGTTCGTATCGAGAATGATCTGCAAACCAATGGTATTTTGCTTAATGACGAATGGTGTGAGTTCCTAGCACAAAACAATTTCCTTGTCGGTCTGTCGATCGATGGTCCCGAAGAGATCCACAATAAATATCGTGTTACCCGCAGCGGCAAACCAACGTTCCATTTGGTAATGAACGCTGTCGAGACAATGAAAAAGCACGGTGTGCGCTTCAATGCTTTGGTAACTGTCAACAACCACAACGTTAAACATCCACTCGAAGTGTATCGATTCCTGACTCAGGAGCTTGGTGTCACTTACATTCAGTACAATCCAGTGGTTGAGCCAAGTGATTTCAAAACAACGGCACCACAGTTTTGGAATGACAGCATGATCCCAACCGTAGGCAGTGAACTGGCTAAGCCGGGGCATCCTATGTCGGTGGTAACAGATTGGTCTGTTGATGCTGACGACTGGGGACAGTTCTTGATTGCGACGTTTGAAGAGTGGGTGAACAACGATCTAGGGCGCGTGTTGGTTAACTTGTTTGAAACGGCAGTTGCTCAGGTCATGGGCAAGCCTTCTCAACTATGTATTACTGCTGAGTTTTGCGGTAAAGGGCTCGCGATAGAACACAATGGTGATGTGTTTAGCTGTGACCATTACGTGTATCCAGAATACAAACTTGCCAACGTTAAAGACCGTCCATTAAACGAGATGGCTTTTTCTATTAGACAACAAGCCTTTGGCACGGCAAAACGAGACTCCTTACCTAAGTACTGCAGCGAGTGTCCATACCTCAAACTGTGTTGGGGCGAATGTCCGAAGAACCGACTACTAAAAACGCCTGACGGCGAAGAAGGGCTTAACTACCTGTGCCCTGGCATTAAAGCATTTTTCGATTACTCGCTACCGATCTTAACGGGTATTTCTGTATTGCTTGGACAAAATCAGTAGCTTGGGTAAACGAATAGCTTGGGTAAAGCGATCTATAAACAAAACTTCGATTTGCTAGGAAAAGACGATCCGTTAAAGAAACTACTATCCGTTAGGAAACAGAGATGACAGTTGACGCTATGAATAATCAAGCCCACGCAGATGTGGTCAAGTTATTAAACTATTTAGATTCACAAGTGGTAGGGCAACACTCGGTTGTGAAAGGCATCCTGCTTGGCTTGCTCAGTAGTGGTCATGTGCTGTTGGAAGGTTTACCGGGCACAGCGAAAACTCGTTCGGTAAAAGCATTGGCGAATGCATTAACCATCTCGTTTGGTCGAATTCAGTTTACGCCGGATTTGCTTCCGTCAGACGTTACAGGTACAGAGGTGCTTCAGGAATCTGAGGGTAAGTCATCACTGCACTTTCAACCGGGTCCCGTGTTTAACCAAATTGTTCTAGCCGATGAAATCAACCGAGCGCCAGCGAAAGTACAAGCTGCGCTTTTAGAAGCGATGGCAGAAGGCACAATTACTGTTGCGGGGCAGACACACAATTTGCCGGAGCTGTTCATGGTTATGGCAACGCAAAACCCGATTGAGCAAGAAGGTACCTATCCTTTGCCAGAAGCGCAGATGGACCGATTCCTTCTCAAAGTCTGTGTTGACTATCCTACTCACTGTGCCGAAAGAGACATCATTCGCTTAGTTCGTCAGGAAGAAGCTGGTGAGTTATTTTCAACAAGCAGCGAACGCGTCACCATTGATCCTGCTTGTATTTCCCAAGCGAGAAAAGAAATCACCAAAATTGAGCTGTCTGAATTGGTTGAAACTTACGTCATCAATTTAGTGATGGCGACTCGCGAACCTGAGCTATACCCAGAATCAAAACTAGCTAACTGGCTTGCGATTGGTGCTAGCCCACGAGCTTCAATTGCATTAGACAAATGTTCGCGTGCATTGGCGTGGCTAGAAGGGCGTGACCATGTGATTGTCGATGATGTACGCACTGTTGCACCTATGGTTATGGGGCATCGATTAAGTCTCTCCTACGAAGCTCTTGCCGACGGTATTAGCCAGCAAGATTTGGTGATGGAACTTCTGGATGTCGTCAATATTGGGTGATCACTATGATTGATAGGCAAGATTGCTTAGATCCCCGTATATACGTTGACATCAAACAGCTCAACCGTACGCAAAGCCACGTATCCAGCATTAACTTATTGGGTGCTCGTTATTCCCGCGCCCAAATGTCCGGTCGTTATCAATCTCATGCGCGAGGTCGAGGTTTAAACTTCGAAGAGTTACGCCATTATCAAAAAGGCGATGATATTCGTCAGATGGATTGGAAAGTGACGCAACGAACCGGTAAACCGCACGTTCGCAGCTACACCGAAGAAAAAGATCGCCAAATTATCCTGTGTGTTGATCAACGCAGTGCGATGTACTTTGGTTCGGTTAGTCACATGAAGTCCGTCGTGGCTGCTGAAATAGCTGCATTGATGGGCTGGATGGCACTGGCGCAAAATGATCGAGTCGGTTTTCTTATTTGTGACTACCAAAGATTCCACTGGCGCTCTGCTAAGCGTGGTGGAAAATCTTACCTGCTTGGGCTGAACGAGCTGGTTCAAGCTAACCAAAAGCTTAATGTTAAAGCGCAAAATGCCGCTAGTGTGGGTATGAGTCACTGGCTTAAAGCGTTACAGGCGAAAAAGCTTAAATCGGCGACAATTATTATCATCAGTGATTTTATTGATGCTGATGAACAGACGCTGCGCCAGCTTCAGTATTTACATCAGCACAATGACGTGATCAGCGTTTTCGTTTCAGATCCGCTCGAATCGACGTTGCCGTCACAGAATCTAAATACTCCTTGGGTTATTGGCGATGGCGAATTTCAGTTCTCTTTGCAGCAAGGTAAGCAGAGCGAGAAGGCATACGAAACTTTGCAACAACGCCATGAAGAAAAACGTGACCAACTGAAGAAGCTGATGGCTGCACAGAAACTGCCTTGCATCGAAATTGGCACTCAGGGTGACCATTTTGTTGAACTCGCTAAGTATCTGGAGGTGATGAAGTGATCCCTAAACCGCCAGACAGTTACATGCTGAGAAACCTTCGTGATGTGGAAGTGCCTGAAGTGTTCAGTTGGTTTCCTCAAACGATCGGGTGGCAAATTGTCTTTATCTTGATAGTGCTGTACGCAGCATATCGAGGTTATCGCTACGCCAAACATTGGTGGAACAACCGTTACCGACAAGAAGCGATCGCCGCTTTGCAATCTCTTCAATCGGACGACGTTAACTGGCCTTATAAAATGGTTAAGGTAGTTAAGGCTGTGTTGGTGTATCTGGACAAACGCAATGCAGCTTTGTATGGCGTTAACTTGTTATCAAAAATGGATTCTTTCTCTATTTCAAATCACTCAACTGCTGCAGATTCTGATTTTCGTCATGATCAAGCCATTCAACAATGGCTGGCGTGTACTGAGAACGGCAAACTGGACTACCCAGATTTTGACTATATGCGTGATCGCCTCGTTGTCTGGGTTAAAACGCATCAAACGATAGCTGAAGGTGAGCATGAGTAGTATTGAATTTGCGCATCCTTGGTATTTTTTAATACTGCCACTACCTCTGTTGGTTTACTGGCTAGTGCCTGCTTACCACAGCCGAGAAAGCGCAATCAAAGTGCCTTTTTTCTCTCAGATCCTTGCAGCATTAAACGAATCACCAAAAGAAGCCGCAGGTTTATTGACTTCACAATGGTGGCAAAAAGTTACGTTACTTCTTTCATGGCTACTGATAGTGACCGCTTTGGCGCACCCGAGCGTGTTGGGTGAAGTGCAAACCAGAGAAGAGTTTGGGCGTGATGTGATGGTGGTAGTCGATTTATCAGGCTCAATGGCAGAGCAAGACTTCACTGTGGATGGAAAAAGTTTAACGCGTCTGCAAGCGGCTAAACAGGTATTAGAGCAGTTTGTGGCTAACCGTGAAGGTGACCGCTTTGGATTGATTTTGTTTGGCGATTCAGCCTTTGTGCAAACGCCATTTACTGCCGATCGAAATGTGTGGCTGAGTTTGCTTAACGAGTCTGATGTAGCGATGGCAGGGCAGAGCACGAACCTCGGTGATGCAATGGGGCTTGGCATCAAAGTATTCGAACAGAACCTAGACCCCGATCAGCAAAAAGTGATGATTGTTCTGACAGACGGTAATGATACAGGCAGTTTTGTTGAACCAATTGATGCTGCCAAAATTGCCGCAGCAAAGGGCATCAAAATTTATATGATTGCGATGGGTGACCCTGAAAGTGTGGGTGAGCAGCCGCTTGATATGAACGTGATTGAGCGAGTCTCTGCTCTCACCAAAGCCCGCTCATTTACAGCGATAGACCAACAAGCGCTGAGCGATGCTTACAAGCTGATTGATGAGTTAGAGCCGCAAACTTACAGCATGGCGACGTATCGACCTAAGATCAGCCTGCATCATTATCTGATAGTTGTTTTGGTTGTTCTACATCTGCTGGTGTTTGGTGCTCTCACTATAAAACGACTACGAGAGGTGCCAAATGAGTGATTGGCAGCTTGAATGGCAATATGTTTTGCAGTTTCATTTTTTACGCCCTTGGTGGTTATTAACGTTAATACCATTGGCGATCATTTTTTATCTACGTTGGAAAGTGAGTGCGGACGAAAATCGCTTTGCCTTTTTCCCTGCTCATTTACGTAATGCATTGACAGTACAGAGCTCAGGGTGGACCAATCAACTGCCGCTTAAAATGCTGAGCTTGTTACTCATCCTGTCGGTTTTGATTTGTGCAGGACCGGCATGGCAAAGGCAAGCATCCCCGTTTGGTGAAGATTCTGCATCATTAATGATTTTGCTCGACAACAGCGAAAGCATGCAGCAGAAAGATGTAGCACCAAGCCGACTCGAACGTGCTAAACATAAAATTACCGATTTAACACAGCTTCGCGCTGGTGGAAAAACGGGTCTGATGGTGTACGCGGGCAGTTCACATGTAGCAATGCCGTTAACCAAAGATAATGAGGTTATTTTCCCTTACTTGTCTGCTTTGAGCCCCGATATTATGCCACTCGCAGGTAAAGCGCCTCAAACAGCGTTGCCTTTGTTAGCGCAACAGATTGAAGCAAATAAAGGAAACACCATTCTTTTGGTGACCGATGGTGTGGATTCCAACACAGTAAATGACTTTACGAGTTATTTTAAAGATCGTCCTCATCAAGCTCGTCCATATCAATTGCTGATTCTTGCGGTAGGGAACCCTGACGTTGCAACAGACTCACCGATGGATATCGCTTCGTTGCAAACCTTAGCTGCCAAGACCGATGGAAAACTGATTGAAATGAGTATTGAAGATGCGGATGTAATGCAACTCAATAGCCAAATTGAGCGTTTCATGTTGATCAACAGTGATTCTTCAATGCCTTGGCAGGATGAAGGATATCGCTTGTTATATCCTTTGGTCTTACTGATGTTGCTGTGGTTTAGAAAAGGCTGGCTGGTTAAGTGGAGCCTAGTGTTGGTAGTGAGTATGCCCTTACTTATGCCCGAATCTGCCAATGCAGCGGGTATGGTAACGAGTAAGTCAGAATCGGCTGTTACCATAGAGCAACCAACGATTTGGGACAAAACAGAACAGTGGTGGGTGGATTTGTGGTTAACGCCCGATCAACAAGCGCAGAGACTGTTTAATCGTGGTGATTACAAGCAAGCGGCTGCACATTATCAAAAGCCGTTAAATAAAGGCATTGCTTACTACTATGCTGGGGAATTCAAACTGGCTCATTCTGCCTTTATGCAAGATAACACACCGCAAGGTTTTTATTATGCTGCCAGTGCGTTAGCCAGACAGCGTGAGTATGTGGCTGCTCGTGCTCTATTAAGGCAGTTGAACGAATTGCCTGAGCTTGAAAGCACTCTAAAAGAGAATATCGCTTATAACCTCAAAGTGATTACTGCGCTTATTGATGAAATCAATGACATGAGTAAATCCCAAGCCAACAGTATGGATATGGATCAGGAAGTCTCGATTGAGTTGCCGGATAACCAGCCACAAACGGCTGATGGCGCGGATGAAAATACCTCTGAAGAGCAAATGAAAAAGCAGCAGCTCAGTGCGGATCAAATTTTAGGTGACCCCAAATTGGCTGAAGTATGGTTAAAACGAGTAGAGGCAGACCCTAGTCGCTTCTTGCAGTCTAAATTTCAGATTCAATATAACCAAGCGGGATCATTTGCACCGGGAGTCGAGGAAACGAAACAATGATTAACTCTGCTCAAATACGTTTACTTGCCTTTGTTCGCGCTATTTTTCTTACTTTCATAATGGCACTAAGTGGAGTCTTATTAGCACCAAGCGGAGTAGCACATGCGGACGAATCGCAACCCACTCAAGTGACCGTGCGTAGCTGGCTTGGAAGCAACTCACTTGGTAGTAAGCCAACAGATGAGTTGCAAGTTTTCGCGCCGACTCAGCAAATTATTCTTAATATCGAAGTGTCCACTAACACTTGGTATACCGCTGGGACAAAGATTTCAGCGTTAGAGATACCGGATGTGCTAGTTAAGCGCCGCAACCCATTTGCTGTGAACTCGACAGTGCGAGAAAAAGGGCAAACGTGGTCTCGACAACTGTGGGAGGTAGTTCTCTACCCGCAGAAGAGTGGTGATTTTACTGTTCCAGCAGTGTCTTTAGACGTACAAGTTTCGGGTAGCAATGGCGAAAAACAGCAGGTGAAATTGGCAACGCCGCCACAGAAATTTCGAGTTGAGATCCCGAGCGCTGAATTGGGTGGAACACAATCTTGGTTCGCTGCAAGTGATGTGACGGTGAAACAAGAGTGGCAGGCGTCATCTGAAAACCCAAAAGTAGGAGACGCTATCACCCGTGTAATAGAGATTCAGGCACAAGATTCACTGTCGGTATTACTGCCGACTATGATGACAAACTCTGTCAATGATGCTTGGCAGGGCTACTTGAATCCTCCCGAACTGGTTGATACGCAGAGTCGTGACGGCTACATTTCAAAGCGTAAAGACAGCCTCACCTATGTATTTCAACAGGGTGGCGATATTCATTGGCCAAGCATAGAAATCTGGTGGTGGAATACCAAAGCGCAAAGTTTGGAAAAGATAACCATCGAAGGTTACAGCGTGCATGTGAAACACACTATCGCCTCATGGCTAAAAGACTATCGCTACGTATTAATCAGTTCACTGATTTCTGCACTTGTGCTTGTATTTATCGTATTTGCTACGCGCCGCTATTACCGTACTCATCCTTCACCTCAGTGGGTAAGCTATTACTTAGCCGTTTTAAAAGGACGGTGGCCAGTTGCGCGTACTCTATTGTACAAAAAGGTTCGCTCAACGACAGGGAACATAGTGATGAACGAAACTCTGCAAAGCAAAAAGTTACAAGACAAAGCATTGCTGATGCAGAAACAGGAACCGAACCGCAGACTAATGACCCAACTTTGGCGAAATATAAAGCGTAAAGCAAAACGAGAGAATTTTATTTCTAAAGCATTACCTGAATTAGACAGCATCAATAAGTAACATTGATGTTGATGAATTAATCTCTGAATAGACAGCTTGGATAGGGAAATTTCTTTGGAAAACCTACTCCTTATTCTAATTGGAGCTACTAGGTCAAACAGTTAAACGCAATTGGTTGTATATACAATATGGCAATCGGTGCTATTGTGGTAATCACTAGTCCAAAGTGCTGGTGGAATAATAATTATCAGTAAGGAGAACGTCGTGAAAATGGCTCACTTAAAAAAATATGCTCTAGCTATATTGTTAAGCTTGGCTTCTCTCAATCTTGCTTGGGCAGCTGCAGATCCATTGCCGTCTTGGAACTCAGGACCATCGAAAACAGCGATTATTAAGTTTGTTGACTCGGTAACAAAAGAAGACTCACCGGATTTTGTTCCTGTCGCGGAACGTATAGCTACGTTCGATAACGACGGAACTCTGTGGTCTGAACAACCTATGTATTTCCAAGTGCAGTTTGCACTGGATCGCGTAAAAGCATTAGCACCTTCACACCCTGATTGGCAGACCGAAGAGCCATTCGCTAGTGTGTTGAAAGGTGATATCAAGAATCTGCATACCGAAGATCTTATGAAAGTGTTGTATGCCACTCATACTGGTATGAATACAGAAGAGTTCGATGCAATTGCTAAAGAGTGGATTGCGACAGCTAAACACCCAACCACAGGTAAGAAATACACAAATATGGTTTTCCAACCAATGCTTGAACTGCTTGATTACCTGCGTGCAAATGACTTTAAAACGTTCATCGTTTCAGGTGGCGGTACGGGCTTCATGCGCGCTTGGGTTGAATCTGTGTACGGTATTCCGCCGGAGCAGGTGGTTGGTACAACCTTCAAAACTGAGTTTGTTATGAATAACGGCGTACCAGAGATCAAGCGATTGCCGGAAATCTTGGTTAATGATGATAAAGAAATGAAAGCGCTGGAAATTTACGAGCGCATTGGTCGTCAACCGATTGCTGCTTTTGGTAACTCAGACGGTGATTTAGCTATGCTGCAATGGACGTACGCAGGAAAAGGTCTGCGTTTCCCTATGTACATTCACCATACCGATGAGAAACGCGAATACAAATACGATCGCGAGTCGCATATTGGTCGTTTGGACAAAGGTTTAGACGAAGCAAAAGCGAAAGGTTGGACTGTCGTGGATATGGCGAAAGAGTGGAAAACTGTTTATCCAAACTAATTCTATCCAAGCTACTGCTATACAAACTGATCGCACCTGCTAGTAAAGATGTGCAGTAATAGAAATAAATAAGAAGCCGCAATTTAAGAGATTGCGGCTTTTTTTGTATAGAGAAAACCCCCAGCTAGGCTGGGGGTTCCGTAAAGCTTACAGCTATAAATCAGTTATATAACCCCTTTCAATTTGATAAAAACGTCTTGTGGTCTGGCAACTACAAGAGTTAATTAAGAATTGAAAGGGGGTCCCAATGGGGGACGAAAAGAGCTTAGCGCACACGCGCTGGAACTGTAAATACCACATAGTCTTTGCACCGAAATATAGAAGACAAGTGTTCTACGGAGAAAAACGTAGAGCAATAGGTGAAATATTGAGGAAACTATGTGAATGGAAAAATGTGAACATTCTTGAAGCGGAATGTTGCTCGGATCATATCCACATGCTTTTAGAAATACCGCCCAAAATGAGTGTTTCAGCGTTTATGGGGTATTTGAAAGGTAAAAGTAGCCTAATGCTTTATGAACGATTCGGGGATTTGAAGTTTAAATATCGGAATCGTGAGTTTTGGTGCCGAGGTTATTATGTAGATACGGTAGGTAAGAATACGAGCAAGATACAGAATTACATAAAGCACCAACTAGAGCAGGATAAAATGGGAGAGCAATTGTCGCTCCCGTATTCAGGTAGCCCGTTTGCGGGCCGCAGGAAATAGTCATATGCAAATGTCAGATCACTACGCGCCTGCTAGGGCGCTGCCAGTAGGAGAGCCTTATAGGCGCATATGAAAAACCACCGGCTATGCCGGTGGATACTTTTTTATACGGTGATTAACTCAATATTTTTTGAACGAATTTTTGATTGGATTTCGTCATCGAGGTTAGTGTCTGTGATTATTTGGGTGGTATCAACCAAATCACATGCCTTATACAGAGAATAAGCACCGTATTTAGAGCTGTCCGCAATAAGGATTTTTTTGCTAGCATTAAGAATAATGTCGCGCTTTAACGCTGCTTTCTCAGCTGTAGGTGTTGTTACACCCTTTTCTAGACTCCAGCTATTGCATGTCAGAAATGCGATATCTGGATTAATTGAACGTAATAATTGCCTACCGTGTTCACCAATCGTTGATTGGCTGCTGTGGTCGACAGTACCACCGGTGACGATAACTTCAATCTGCTTAAATTCAGACAAGAATAGTGCAATATGCAGGTCAACCGTAATCACTCTGATCGGCAAATGAATAAGGTGCTTAACCAGTGCCATTGAGGTTGTACCCGCATCGAGTACCACCGAGTCTCCAGCCTGAACGAATGCTGCTGCCGTTTCTGCAATGTTCTGTTTCTCACGCATACTGCGCAGCATTTTTTCATTGGTGGTTGGCTGATTCGCAACGAATCGGTTTAATGAAACACCGCCATGAGTTCGAGTGATGACACCTTGTTCATCAAGTTTGATCAAGTCGCGGCGAATAGTGGCGGGAGATGCCGCCACAACTTTCACTAAGTCATCGACTGTCACCAAGTTATGGTGTTTAAGGTATTCAATTATCTGCTCAACGCGGTGATTTTTCATACATTGCTCAATTTGACCGCCAACTCAACGGATTTAACCATACTTTCTGGGTTCGCCTTACCTAACCATGCAATGTCAAACGCAGTGCCATGGTCTGCTGAGGTACGGAAAAACGGTAACCCGGCCGTGATGTTAACACCATCGTAAAAGCCCATCAATTTCAACGGGATGTGACCTTGGTCGTGGTACATAGCGACTACGATATCGTACTGACCTTGAGAGGCCTGTAAGAACACGGTATCTGGCGGACAAGGGCCATAAACATCCAAACCTTCTTGCTTCATGGTTTCGATACAAGGGTTTAAAATTTCGATCTCTTCATGGCCAAATAGACCATTTTCACCAGCATGTGGGTTCACGCCTGCAACAGCGATTTTGGGTTTAGCAAAACCTGCTTTTTTCATGAACTCGTCGGCGATTTTAATAACAGTATTTACTCGAGTTTTATTGAGTGTCTGTAAAAATTTAAGTAATGCGATGTGCGTCGTAACGTGGATTACACGCAGAGTGTCCGTGTAAAGAACCATAGCGTAATCTTTGGTGTCAGTAAGTTTTGCAAGTAGCTCAGTATGACCAGGGTAGTGATGCCCCGCCAAATGCAGCGCTTCTTTGTTCAGTGGAGCAGTTGCAATAGCACTAATTTCTCCTTTTAACGCAAGCGCAGTCGCTGTTTCTATACAGCGGTATGCAAGATCACCCGCTTGAGCTTGTACTTTACCGAACTCAAAATTTTCTAGGTCAGCTAAAGGCGTATCAAGAACGTTCACGATTCCTGATTCAAACTGAGCTTCGCTGACTTTGTTGATGATGTTGATTTTTTGTGGCTTAGCCAATTTTTTATCGATCACCATTTGAAGAATTTCTGCACTGCCAATTACAACGCAATTGGTTCCGGACAGAGAATCTGTTTCGAGTGCTTTAAGAATGATTTCAGGCCCTATCCCTGCAGGATCGCCCATTGTGATACCAATGACACCTTTCATTGTCTGACCTCTTTATGTAATTGTTGAATAACTTGGGAAAAAGTAGCGGGTTCGCCAAAGCCACCAGCTTTCGTAAAAATGGGGAACGGAGTGAAAGTGCTGTTCAATGTTCCCCAAGGGACACAACCTGCAACTCTGCCTCCTATCTGATAAGAGGAAGCTCCTAATTGTTGAGCGGTTGCGATAGCAATATCGCCACCACATAGAATCATTCCACCGATATATGCGTTCGATGTTCTGATGATTTGAGAAGCAAAGGAGGCAAGGCATTCACGAACATGTTCTGCAAGCTGTTGTTGGCTAAGTTCATGTTGCTCAGCAATGGCTTTTAGCTCGTGTCTCAGTTCGGCATTCTTACAGCTGCGAACCACACAGTTCGAACCTTGCTTTAATACTTCAATGGCTTGGTCAGACTTTGTCTCAAGATAGCTTGTCCAATCAGGTGATAGCAGTTCCTCAAGCTCTAGGTCGATGACTTCGGCGTCTTTGTTATCAAGCAAATATTGAGACTGCTTTAACGTCATTTCACTCATCGAACCAATCACGGCCAGTACTGGTGCAGGGCTATGTATAAGCTCTGTCAGAGGAGAGGATTCCTGAGCGACAAGTGAATAAGTTAACTCACCGGTAGTCACGAATACCGTAGGAACATTGAGTTGACTTGCAGCATGGTAGAGATCAAAGAGATCGGTATGAGATTGCGCATCACATACGATAATTTTGGCACCTGAATCATAAAGTTGAGCAAAATTTTGTTCATGTTGCTCACTATTGGCGTCTGCTTGCAGATATTCGACCGTAGCAGCGTTAGTTTGAAGCTCAATGATATCTTTGATTCTTGAAGAGCGAATCGGTGATTTAGGATCGGATGCAAACTCTGTTTCAGACAGTGGAACATCGTTGACGTAGCATAGCCCACCAACGGTCTTTCTTTTCGCATAGGGAGCGGCAATCGCAACAATGGATAGTGCATAACCTGTTGCCAATAGCGCTTGAATTTCGCTTCCGATGTTTCCACGTAGCGTTGAGTCAACTTTCTTTATTAATAAAGGTTGTTTCTGTGCAAGCTGAAGATTGATGGACGTGTTGGCTAATTTATCTTGAGCTTCGTTGCTTGCCAAATCTCGGGAATTGGTACAGATGACACCAACACTTGAGCTGTTGTCATGACTGATCTTATCCGTAAGTAATACCTGCGTAACAATACCAGATGACGCAAGTGCGACACCTATATCGTTTGCCCCTGTAAAATCATCGGCAACTATATAGCGAGGTATGTTAATTCCTTCCTTCATAGCGACATCTGTACTCCAAGATTTATCGACTTCAGTTATTCTAATCAAAAAATCATTAAAATAAAGCAGTATTTGATTGAATTTAATCATTATGATTATTTGTGAGCTAAATCCCGCATTTTAATCTGGCATTTATGTATAAATATGATTGTTTAATGACGATGGTGATTGAAATTAATCAATCAAAGTAGGGGAAAGGAATGAATATCTTTACAACAGTGATTAGTGGCGGCATCGAACAGATGTACCAAGTTTTGTCTAATGAGCAGCACTTATTGGTTATGACTGATAGCAATGTCATCAAGCTCGATAAGGTTCAGTCACTTGTTTCATCACTGGAAAAGCAAGGTTATCAATATACGCTAATCAGCGATTTGCCTGCAGAGCCAACCAACCATGATGTGGAAAGCTTGATTGATAAGTTACCGGCAGCGGTTGACGTCGTTGTCGGGATTGGTGGCGGAAGTGTATTGGATATATCAAAACTCATCTCAGTACTTTACGCTTCAAACACTGATCACTTAGATAATTTCAATCGTCTATTAGAAGGTGAAAAGCCTGCTGCAAGAATTCCTCTAGTACTTGTTCCAACAACCGCAGGGACAGGCGCTGAAGCAACTCCGAACTCAATTATCGCGCTTCCAGAAAAAGCTACTAAAGTTGGCATTATTTCCCCTGTGATGTTGCCGGACTACGTAGTTTTAGCCCCAGAATTAACGACATCAATGCCGCCGCATATTACGGCTTCTACTGGAATTGACGCACTTTGCCATCTCATCGAATGTTATACAGCAAGTGTTGCGAATCCTGTTGGGGATAATTATGCCTTGATTGGTATGCAGAAATTCTTCTCGAATATTGAGCAAGTGATTGAGAAACCACAAGACTTAATGGTGCGTTTAAACCTGCTTTGGGCTTCGTACTACGGTGGCGCTTCAATCTCTCACTCTGGAACGCATTTGGTACATGCGCTCTCTTATCCGTTGGGGGGCAAGTATAAGATCCCACATGGTTTAGCGAACTCATTACTGCTTGTACCAGTCTTTAAATTTGTTCAGCCGCATTGTGTTGATAAGTTAGCTGACGTATATCGTTTGTTACCACACGCTGATTTAACTCTAAATAGTGAAGAAATGTCTTTAGCTTTGGTTGCATATATAGAGCAACTCGTCAGCAAACTGGCGCTTCCGACTTATTTAAATGAAATCGGTATTACGCGAGACGATCTGCCGGAACTCGCACGTAATGCCATGAATGTTACCCGTCTTATTAATCATTCGCCTGTAGCCGTGAATGAAGAATCAGTCTTATCTATTTATCAAAGTATTACTAAATAAGGAAATAGCATGAGTAATCCTATCGTAGGGCCACATGTAGCCATTGTTACCCCGTTTGACTCAGAAGGTAAGCTTGATGAGCAAGCATTACGTCAGCAAGTTTCTCGCCAGCTAAAAAATGGAAACAAAATCTTTTGTAACGGAACGAATGGTGAGTTCTTCGTACTCACTGATGCTGAAAAACGTCGAGTGACAGAGATTTGTCTGGATCAGGCGGGTAGCGCGGACTTGGTTGTTACTCATATCGGTGAGACTTCTCTAGAACAGACGATTCAACATGGTTTAGATGTTGCAGCTATGGGTATTAAAGCCGTGTCAGTTATCACACCGTGGTTCTCTGCACTTCGTGCAAAAGAGTTGATCAAATACTACCAAGATGTCGCTGATGCTTTACCGATTCCTATTTATCTCTACAACATTCCGGCTCGTACCGGCAATACCATCACACCTGAAATTGCCGCTGAACTAGCTAAGCATCCAAATATCTACGGCATTAAAGATAGTGCTGGTTCTCTGGAAAGCCTTCAGGGCTTTTTGGCAGTCAGCGAGCAAGCTGAAAACTTTGATGTATTAACTGGACCAGATTCACTCATTTTGACTGGTTATCAATTAGGTGCTGTAGGATGTATCTCTGGTATCGCTAATATTGTTCCAGATCTTGTAAATCAGGTTTACCAAGGTTTCATTTCCGATGATCAAGAACTCGCGCAAACAGCTCAGAACAGAATCAACTATCTGAGAGCCAACCTTTACCCGATTGCGTTTGCCCCTGCAGTCGTGAAGAAAATGGTGAATTTACTTGGAGAGAAAGTTGGTGATAGCCGTTATCCAGTTTTTTTCACCAAGGAAGAAGAAGAGAAGTTACTAGAAATTTATAACTCATAAAAGCATACAGGTACTCAAGCTAAATATGCTCTAGGGTACCTGAATTCTAAGTTAGTAGACTGGCTCTATAAAGTCAGCAGCATAATCCAACATAACAAAAGGACCTGAAATGAACGTGACTAAATTATCCTACAAATCGTTTGGTGTAACTTTGATGCTAGCAACTAGCTGTGTTGCACAAGCGGCAAACTATCCAGATCGACCAATTACCATGATTATCCCTTACAACGCTGGTGGTGGTACTGATGTTTTAGCTCGGGCTTTACAACCAGCTCTAGAGAAGTCTCTAGGACAAACTATCGTGGTATCAAATATGCCTGGTGGCGGTGGTATTCTTGGTTTCACGAAAGCTGCGAATTCAAAATCAGATGGTTATACAGTCACTATCCCGAATAACGTAATTTTTGCCAACCAAGGTATGGGTAACGCAACATACAAGTACAGTGATTTTGATTATTTGGGAAATATCATTACAGAAGACTACCTCGTCGCTGTTCGTGCTGATGGACCTTGGCAAACTTGGAAAGAGTTCGAAGCAGACATGAAAGCCAATCCAAATAAGATTAAGTTTGGCTTTTCAGGATATGGCGGTTCAACGCATGTAGCGAGTGAAATCTTGGCAGCGAAAGTGAACTACAAAGTTAAACAAATTCCTTACGACGGTTCATCTAAAGCTGTGCTTGCTGCAATGGGTGGTCATGTTGATGCACTAACACTGAATATGGGTGATTTAGCATCAGGTCTGAAATCTGGAAAACTAAGACTTCTAGCGACGATGGGTAATGAGCGTTTGGAAAATTATCCAGACGTACCAACGTTGAAAGAGCTTGGTTACGATATTTCACTATCCAACTGGCGAGGTATTGTTGCTCCTGTTGGTGTCTCTGATGAAGTGAAACAAGCTTGGAATAAAGCAATTAAAGCTGCTGCTTCAGATCCTAAGTTTATCGAGATGATTACTAACCAAGGTAGTGTACTGGATTACCAACCAAGTGGTGACGCATTGAATACTAGAATGAAAGAAACTGCCCTTTCCTTTATTGAGACTGCTCAGAAACTTAAAAAGTGATGGACTGGTATATAAGGGCCTATGGCCCTTATATACAATAATGGGAGGTGATTATGGTTCGTGTACATGAAAAGCATATATTTTATATGCTGCTTATTATGGGTTTAGGCTATTTTACTCATATGTCATTACAAATACCGGAACTATATGGAGTTGTCGGTGATCCTGGTCCTGGTTTTATTCCATTCTGGTTTAGCTTAATAGCTGAAGTTTTGTTGGTATATTTACTTGTGACAGAAGTTTTTTTGCATAAAGATGATGCTAAGAATGTAAGTTTATCAAAGCATGAAATATTTTCGTTATCGATCACGGTGTTTTTGGTTGTTTCTTACTTATTGTCACTTTCATATATCGGATTTGTAGTCAGTACAGTTGTTTTCTTATTTATATATAAACTTTTGGCAGATTATATGATCAATGATATCAAGCCAAGTCGTTCGAGCATTGCTATTTCAATGGTATTTTCTGGTGCTTCAACTACCGCGATTTATGTGATATTCGGTGTTTTGTTTAAGTTGTCTTTACCGTAAATAATATAGGTATGGAATCATGTTATCGAATTTTATATCAGCAGCAGATTTGTTCTTAAACCCAACAATATTCATTGCTATATCAGGCGGTGTATTCTTAGGGTTAATCTTTGGTTCATTACCTGGATTAACGGCAACAATGGGTATTGCTTTATTACTACCGTTAACTTTCAGTATGGAAGCCGTAACCGGCATGGGGATGTTGTTAGGTGTATACTGCGGTGCTATTTCCGGGGGAAGTATTCCTGCCGCATTGTTGAATATTCCGGGTACACCATCTTCAGTTGCAACAACGTTAGATGCCTATCCGATGGCAAAGAATGGTGAGCCCGGACGAGCGCTGGGGCTTGCGATTGTTTCATCATTAATTGGCGGACTAGTGAGTGTCGTTATCTTCGCTTTTGCTTCACCGATTATCGCTAATATTGCTCTAAAATTTAGTGCTATAGAGTATTTTTCACTTGGACTTTTTGGTTTAACGATTATTGCGTCTGTATCGGGGAAATCTATTATCAAAGGATTGGTTGCAGGCCTGCTGGGTGTACTTTTCTCTTTGGTCGGAATTGACTCATTAACAGGGGTGATTCGCTTAACAGGTGGTGTTCCTGAGCTAATTGGTGGCATTGAGTTCATGCCCGCTCTGATTGGTTTGTTCGCGTTATCACAGATACTCAATGACGCCATTTCTAAGGCAAGTGGTGGATCCGTAGGCAATATAAAGGTTAACAATGCTTATCCAAGGATAAAAGAGACATTGTCTCAATGGAAAGTATGGAGCTTGAGTTCTTTGATTGGTGCAATCATAGGTGCAATACCGGGAGCTGGTGGTAGCATTGCTTCTTTCTTGGCTTATGATCAGGCAAAAAACTTATCCAAAACACCAGAGAAATTCGGCACTGGACATAATGAAGGTGTTATTTCTTGTGAGTCAGCAAATAATGGTATGACTGGTGGTGCATTAATTCCTATGATGACATTGGGTATTCCGGGTGACGCTTCAGCTGCAATACTTATGGGTGGATTGTTAATTCATGGTCTCCAACCTGGACCAACATTATTTACTGATACACCAGATATCGCTTATGGAATCATTATCGCATTTTTAGTTGCTAATATATTAATGTTTGTATTCCAATCAATAGGCATTAAGTTATTTGTGCGAGTTCTTCAAATTCCTCGTTCATATTTGCTTTCTTTCATATTGGTAATGTGTATTCTTGGTGCGTTTGGCATTAGCGGTACTCTTACCTCTGCATGGATATTGCTTATTTTCGGTGTGTTAGGTTTCTTCTTAAATAGATACGGATTTAGTAGTGCACCAATCGTATTGGGTATGATTCTTGGCTATATGGTTGAATCAAACTTTAGACGTGGAATGACAATGTATGAAGGTGATTGGAGTGTATTCTTTACTAGGCCAATTAGTCTAGCCTTTGTATTACTGTCTGTAATATCGATTGTATTACCTGTTTATAGAAAATATAAAAAATCAGCAAAAAAAGCAGCGCATAATTTAAACGGAAAATTTAAGGAAAATTGATGATGAAAGTTTTATGTAGCTCAGATTCATTCGCAAAATATTCAGATGCTCCGGTCAAAAAATTAGAGCAGCATGGTTTCGAGTTGGTGAGAATCGACAGTACGTTAAGTGGTGAGGCATTATTTGCTGAATTAAAAGGTGCTGTGGCTATGATTACAGCGTTTACGCCTACTGATGAAGATTTCTTTAAACATGCGCCGGATATGAAAATCATTTGTAAGCATGGCGTTGGTGTAGACAATATCGACTTGCTTCAGGCATCTGCACATCACGTTTACATTACAAATGTTCCAAATGCTAACAAACATGCTGTCGCAGACCATTCTTTCGGCATGTTGATCGATGTGGCACGTAAAATTTCATTTGCTAATGAAAAAACGAAGAAAGGCGAATGGCCAAAAGTATTCTCTACAGATGTTTATGGTAAGACGCTAGGTATACTTGGATTGGGAAGTATTGGACAGCAAGTGGCATTGAGATCTAAAGGCTTCAACATGACGATCAAAGCCTATGACCCATTCCCTAATCAAGAGTTTGCAAAACAGAATCATATCGAATTGTGTACTCTTGAAGAGGTGCTCAAAGAATCCGACTTCGTTTCTCTTCATTTACCATTACTTGAATCGACGAAATCCATTATTAATGAAGAAAAGCTATCGATGATGAAAGAGACGGCTTTCCTAGTAAACTGCTCAAGAGGCGGCTTAGTTGATGAAGACGCTTTGTATCAAGCTCTCTCGAAAGGTATATTGGCGGGTGCTGCATTTGATGTGTTTGATGTAGAACCAAATAAAGAGAGCCGACTATTTACGTTGGATAACTTTGTCGCGACTTCTCATGTCGCTGGGTATACTGATGGTGCAATTAATGAGTTAGGTATCCAAGCGGTAGACAATATCATTGAACTATTGGTACATAACAGCAAGCCTAAAAACATAGTTAACCAAATGTAGAGAACTTTAAGTCATATGAATAAATGCTGGTCTATAGCTGTTGAATGTTGGTAGTAGGAGTCATTCTGTTCTATATGAATTAAGTTAATACCATATGAAAAAAGGGAGCATTTGCTCCCTTTTTTCATATCGGTTGGGTTAATCAGAACAATTTGGCATATCCAAGAACAAATGTGCATTGGATTATTTCAGGGTAAACCACTACTTTACGCTCCTTTGTCAGAGTTATATCTGAAACCCCCATTTTCCATTGTCTGAGGAATGTCGTATGTCAGTCGCGGTTATCGCAGCTTTAGCAGTATTCGCTGGTATTCTCTTTCTGTTGTTTAAACAGCAGCAAAAACAAAACACACTTTCACGCCTAGTTCTTTTGGGACTAATTTCAGGCAGCTTGTTTGGTCTTGGTCTTCAGCTTATTTTTGGTGAAGGTAATCCAGTTATTGGTCAAACTCTTGATTGGGTAAAAGTGGTTGGCAGCGGTTATGTTGGCTTATTGAAAATGGTCATCATGCCTTTAGTTCTGGTTTCTATGATTTCTGCGGTAGTTAAACTGGAGAAAGGTGGCTCTCTGGGCAAAATCTCAGGATTAACTATTGGAGTACTTCTTTTCACTACAGCGATCTCTGCGATTATTGGTATTGGTATCGCTCATGTATTTGGTTTGAGTGCTGAAGGTCTAACAGAAGGCGCTCGTGAAACCGCGCGTATTGCAGTACTTGAAAGCCGCTCGTCAAGCGTAAGCGACCTAACCATTCCTCAAATGTTAATCAGCTTCATTCCAACTAACCCTTTTGCTGACTTGACTGGCGCTCGTTCTACATCGATCATCGCAGTAGTCATTTTCGGTGTTCTTACTGGCATTGCTGCGCGTAAAGTGATGATTGAAAAAGAAGAGTCTGCTTCGTCTATCCGTAGCTTTGTAGAAAATGCTCAATATGTAGTTATGCGCCTTGTGAAAATGATCATGGCTCTAACTCCATACGGTGTTGCTGCTTTGATGGCGAAAGTGGTCGCAACGTCTAGCGCATCAGATATTTTAAATCTGCTTAGCTTTATAGTTGCATCATATGTTGCTATTGCTCTAATGTTTGTGGTGCATGGTGTGTTGGTTTCTTTTGTGGGTGTGAGCCCTAAAGAGTACTTCACTAAGATTTTACCTGTTCTAGCTTTTGCCTTTACTTCTCGTAGCTCTGCAGCAACAATTCCACTGAACGTAGAAGCACAAATAGAGAAATTGCGTGTTCCGCCAGCAATTGCAAATCTATCGGCTTCTTTCGGTGCGACAATCGGTCAGAATGGTTGTGCTGGTATCTACCCAGCAATGCTTGCAGTGATGGTTGCGCCAAGTGTAGGGATCGACCCGTTAAGCATCCATTTCATTGTTTCTCTAGTTGCTATGATCACTATTAGTTCATTCGGTATTGCTGGAGTGGGTGGTGGTGCGACGTTTGCTGCATTGATTGTTCTGCCAGCGATGGGCTTACCTGTAACAATTGCTGCATTGCTTATCTCTATTGAACCTCTAATTGATATGGCGCGTACCGCATTAAATGTGTCTGGTGCGATGACTGCAGGTACCATTACAAGCCGAATCCTAGGTGAAGCAGTCTCAGATGAAGATCTGACAACTCAGAAAGCTTAATGAAATAGACGGTAATCTACATTGATAACTTAAGTGTCTAAATAGTTGGGAAGTAGCAAAAAGATATAAATAGTTTAGTTGTTTATTTCCCAAATAATTAGAAGAGTTATCTGATTTTCTAGTAGTCAAAATGCAACGGGTCTTCTGAATGTAAAGCGATCTTTCATTCTCTGTTTGTAGATTAACACTTCAAATCTCATATTCTGTGTAACCCGTTTTTATGTATGAATGAGTTATTTATTCATGGCCTTATAAGTCAATAGCCAGCACAATTTGTGCTGGCTATTTCTTTTTTATCAGGCTTAAACAACCGCCTAGGGCGGTGGTAATTATTAAATTTAAACCTTATGCTTTAGCAAACAGGTAAGTGCGGTAACCACCTAGTAGGTTACGTGCTTTATAACCGTTGTTTACTAGCTGACGGTATGCCACGTTTCCGCGCAGACCCACCTGACAGTAGATCACAATCTCTTTGTCTTTTGGCAGTTCATTCATACGTTGACGTAACTGGTCTACTGGGATGTTTACTGCACCTGGTAGGTGTCCATTTTTCAGCTCACCTGGGTTACGTACATCAAGCAGTAGTTGGTCCTCAGTTAGGTTATCAATCTCGTCAAAGTGAATTACAGTTGAATCGCCTTTGATGAGGTTGTTCGCTACGAATGCCGCTTGGTTGATCACGTCTTTCGCACTGCCGAATGGTGGCGCGTAAGTCAGCTCAAGGTGCTGTAACTGCTCAACAGTCATACCTGCACGTTGAGCGACCGCCATCACGTCGATACGCTTGTCGATACCATCTTTACCCACTGCTTGCGCACCGAAGATTTTGCCTGACTTAGGATCGAACAGCATTTTGAACGAAACTACTTCAGCACCTGGGTAGTAGCTCGCGTGGCTAGCCGTGTGTACATACACTTTTTCGTACTCAACGCCTTCACGTTTTAGCTGCTTCTCGTTCTTACCAGTTGAAGCGACAGCTAAATCGAAGATCTTACAAATCGCAGTACCTTGAGTACCTTGGTAAGTTTCTTTGCGGCCTAACATGTTGTCTGCTGCCATACGGCCTTGACGGTTTGCAGGACCAGCAAGAGGCACCAATGTTTGCTTGCCCGTTACGAAATCTTTTTCTTCAATAGCATCACCAACCGCATAGATGGATGGATCGCTGGTTTGCATGTAATCGTTAGTATAAATACCGCCAAGTTCACCAATTTGCAGACCTGCTTCTGACGCCAATTTGGTTTCAGGACGCACACCAATGGCCATGATAAGAATATCAGTGGTAAGTGTGTCGCCATTGCTTAGCGTTAGCTCAAGTTCGCCATTCACATGTTGGTGCTCTGCTTGACCAGAATCCATACTTGCGAGTGATGTTGTTGGCTTGAACTCTACCGATTTCAGAGCGGTAGATAAGCGTAAGTCGATGCCTTTTGCTTTGATTTCTGCGTGAGCAAAGCCCGCCATTTCACGGTCTACTGGCGTCATCACTTGGTCAGCCATCTCTAACAGAGTGGTTTTAATACCAAGCTGGTGGAACGCTTCCATCATTTCCAAACCGATAAAACCACCACCCACAACCGTTGCGTGGTCAACTTGGTTGGTATTAATGGTTTGGATAATCTTATCCATATCTGGAATGTTGCGCAGTGAATGCGTCAATGGGTTATCTAAACCTGGGATCGGTGGAACTACTGGGCCAGCGCCTGGGCTTAGAAGTAGAAAATCATAGCTTTCTGTGTATTCACTTTGGTCTAATAGATTACGAACTGTGATGGTTTTTTCTTCGCGGTTAATGCGGAGTACTTCATTCATCACACGTACGTCTACATTAAAACGCGCAAGGAAGCTTTCCGGCGTTTGTAGTAGAAGATTACCGCGTTCTTTGATGTCTCCACCGATGTGATATGGCAACCCACAGTTGGCAAACGAAACGAACGGCCCACGTTCAAACATAATGATTTGTGCATCTTCGCTTAAACGACGAGCACGAGCCGCGGCAGAAGCACCACCTGCAACACCACCAATGATCACGATCTTAGTCATAATTTACTCCAAGTTTTGTTTTGGCTCGCAAAGCTATCAAAGTTGTTTGATAGCTTTGTTACGAGCTACTAACGTAAGCCTAATTTTTTCAGAAAATAAACTGCTGGACATATCCCTGTGAAGGCACTCTGAATCAGGTTGGCACCAACAAAAACCGTCAACCAAACAAAGTTAGGGTGGACGAATGCAGTCAAAATTACTGAGATCAGTATCATACTGCCAGCTAATACTCTTACACCGTTTTCAATAGTCATTTTGTTACCCTCCGCTGGATTAATGCAATCACTATAGAACCTTAAATTAGAAATGTCTAATGTTAATTCATCTAATTTTATAAATACTAAATAAGCGTTGACTAATGTTTATTTATTAGTAGAATCTAATTCAACGATTTAAATGAGGGTTAGACGATGGAAGCTGTCAACATTAATACAATGAAGAAAAATGCAGCGGAAGTCTCTGAACTGCTAAGAATTATGGCGCATCCTGAGCGCTTAATGGTTTTATGCCAACTAACCAAAGGTGAAGTTGGTGTGGGTATGTTGCAACAAGGCTCAGCTTTGAGCCAGTCTGCTTTTTCTCAACACTTAACCGTGTTACGTAAACATGGTCTTATTAAGGCTCGTAAAGAGTCTCAACAAGTGTTTTATTCGCTCGCAGACAACCGTGTAACTCAACTGATTCAAAGCCTGCAAACGACGTTTTGTGGGTAATATTTTTTAATTTAAAACTTTAATTTATAGAGGTAGTTATGGCTTTTTCCATTCCATGGGAATCTTTGGCCGGAGGCATCTTATTAGGTATTTCAGCAACATTGATGTTGCTAATGAACGGAAAAGTAGCGGGTATCAGCGGTATTTTAACGGGCTTGATGACACCAAAAACGAAGGATTTTGCATGGCGACTACTGTTCGCTCTGGGAATGATTTCTGGCGGCGTGCTGGCTGTGTTGATGCTAGGTGGTGAAGCTCCAGTTCAGTTCGAAACAAGTAGTGCAATGCTCGCAATTGCGGGTCTATTAGTTGGCGTTGGTACACGTTTAGGTAACGGTTGTACTAGCGGACATGGCATCTGTGGCATTGGACGTTTATCTAAGCGTTCTATTGTCGCTACCTGCGTATTTATGGCAGTAGCAGCAGTAACGGTTTTCGTCCGTTTCCATGTTCTTTAATTTTAGCTTTTATAGTTAAAACATAAGCTTAAGTTTTAAACTAATAGGTGCATTCAAATGAATAATATGTTGTTTCGATTAACGTCTCTGTTGGCGGGCGTGTTGTTTGGTATTGGTATGATCATTTCTGGTATGGCAAACCCTGCAAAAGTATTGGGTTTTCTAGATGTAGCCGGAAACTGGGATCCAAGTTTGATGTTCGTAATGGGCGGAGCTCTGATGGTGTTTATGCCAGCGTACTTCTTCCTTATCAAACCAAAACAAAAGCCAGTTAACGCTGAAGAATTCTGTTTGGCAACAAACAAAACAGTAGATAATCGTTTACTGGGCGGTGCAGCAATTTTCGGTTTGGGTTGGGGTATTGCAGGTATTTGTCCAGGACCTGTGGTTTCAAGCCTTGCCTTGGGTAACTCAGGCGCTTGGATTTTCTTCGCTTGTATGATGGTTGGCCTTGGCGCAACAAACTTATTGATCTGTATTAAGAATAGTAAACAAGCTCAATCACAAACAGCTTAGTCATACTATGCTATTAGATGTATAGGAATCGAGTATAGGTAACGACTTATACAAACTAAGTAGCTAGCGGTATCTAAGCACTAAGGAGAGTGACTTATGAGATGGTTAACTTTGAGTATTGCTGCGGCGCTAGCCTCTTCAGGTTACGTAAGTGCAGAACAGATCAGTGAACGTTACATCGTAAAGAGTGAGTCGCTCTCGCAAGTAGTGCAACTTGATGGCGTTGTTCAACCCATTAATCAAGGTACCGTTGCTTCACAAACTTCTGGCCGAATCGTCGGCTTGAATGTTGATGTGAACGACTACGTGAAAAAAGGAACAGTGCTGTTGGAAATCAGCGCTGTTCAACAATCCGCTTCGTTAGATGCCGCCCAAGCGCAACTGGCAAGTGCTATTGCTCAAGACAGAGAAGCCCAAGCGCAAGTGAAGCGCTATCGTCAACTTTTCCCTAAAGGTGCAATTTCACAAGATGTCATGGACTCGGCAGAAGCAAGAGCTCGCAGCGCAGCCGCAGCCGTGAAATCAGCTCAAGCCTCAGTTGCTCAAGCCAAAGAATCCCTTGGTTATACAAGTGTAACAGCGCCATATGAAGGCGTGGTTACGCAAAGACATGTCGAACTGGGCGAGACAGTTGCTCCGGGAACGCCGCTGATAAGTGGTTTTTCTACCGATAAACTCCGTGTAGAAACGGAGATCCCACAACGTTATCAACCCGCTGTATTGGATGTTGCCCAGTTTGAAGTGGTGTCACCGCAGGGTGAACGCATTCTTCCAACTCAATACAGCTTGTTTAGCTATGCGGATCCTCAATCTCATACCTTCAAAATCCGTCTGAATCTGCCTGAACAAATCACTTCTTTTGTTCCGGGTATGTGGGTGAAAACCGAGTTCCACTATGGTGACAGAGACACTATCCTCATTCCGAACAGTTCGGTTGTGCGTAGAGCAGAACTTAGCTCTGTGTTTCGAATTCAAGGTGAAAGCCGCGTGCTTAATCCAGTTCGTTTAGGCCAAACCTATGGTGACTATACGGAAGTGCTGTCGGGTCTTGAAGAGGGCGATGTCATTTCTACTATGGCTCTTAATGCAGAAGGTAAGTGATTATGGACAAACGACTCGGCATTTCGGGTCGCATTGCCGCGGCCTTCCAAAACTCTGCTATGACACCATTGCTTGCTTTAGTCGGGCTATTAATGGGGCTTTTCGCGGTTATCGTGACGCCAAAAGAAGAAGAGCCTCAAATTGATGTGACATTCGCAGATGTCTATATCCCATTCCCCGGCGCTTCACCTGCCGAAGTGGAAAGCTTGGTGACTACGCCTGCAGAACAAGTCATCTCTGAGATTCAGGGTATAGATAAGCTTTACTCTTTCTCACAACCTGATGGTGCAATGATTGTTGCTATCTTTGATGTGGGTGTAACTCGAAATGATGCTGTGGTTCGCATCTATAACAAGCTCTATTCCAATAAGGATTGGATGCCTCAAGGCGTGGGCGTGGGTGAACCTATTATCAAGCCCAAAGGTATCGAAGACGTACCTATTGTTACTATCACTTTGGCTGACAAGACGGGCGAGTTTGACCAGCAGCAGTTAACTCAGGTTGCTCACGGATTGGAAACTGAGCTAAAACGCATTGATGGTACACGTGACATTTACACTGTGGGTGGTCATAACACCATCGTTGATGTGCGTCTTGACCCGGTGAAGATGAACAGCTTCGGTATCACCCTTGATCAACTGAATCAGCATTTGCCTTCGGCTAACTCCAGTTCAACTATGTTGTCGCTGACTCATGACAACCAAGAGTTCCCGGTGCAAGTGGGGCAATTCCTGACTCGTGTAGAAGAAGTCAAACAACTGGTTGTTGGCTTACATAACAATACGCCTGTATATCTGGAAGATATTGCGACCGTGAAGTTTGGTGTGAATACGCCAACACAAAATGTATGGACTAGCGACAAGCAAGGCATCTATCCAGCTGTGACATTAGCCATAGCCAAAAAAGGTGGTGAGAACGCGGTAAACGTGGCGAACGCAATCGAATCACGTTTGGTCGAGTTAGAAAACCAGCTTATACCTCAAGGAATTAATGTTGAAATCACTCGTGACTACGGTAAAACCGCCGCAGACAAGAGTAACACGCTGATAGGTAAGCTTGCGTTTGCAACCACGGCGGTTGTCATCTTAGTGGTGTTAACCATGGGCTGGCGAGAGGCTGCGGTCGTAGGCTTAGCAATTGTCGTCACCTTGATGATCACACTATTTGCATCCTGGGCGTGGGGTTTTACCCTCAACCGGGTATCGCTATTCGCACTGATTTTCTCAATAGGTATTCTGGTTGATGACGCAATTGTGGTGGTGGAAAACATTCATCGACACATGGCGATGGGTAAGCAAAAACTGAGTGAGCTTATTCCTCCTGCCGTTGATGAAGTGGGTGGACCAACCATTCTGGCGACATTAACGGTTATTGCTGCACTATTACCTATGGCATTTGTCTCTGGTTTGATGGGGCCATATATGAGCCCAATTCCAATCAATGCGTCTATGGGTATGCTCATTTCGTTGGCGGTAGCATTCGTAGTATCGCCATGGCTTGCTGGACATTTCTTAAAACCAGCGGCGCATGGTCATCAAGAGGGCGGCGCAACGAATTCGGTTTTCCATCGCATCATGGCTCCATTTGTGACGGCGAAAAACCAAGGTCGCAATCGCTTTATGTTGCTTTTGGCTATTCTTGCTTTAATTGCTGGCTCGGTACTACTTCCGGTTTTCCAAGCCGTTGTGTTGAAGATGCTGCCTTTTGATAACAAGTCTGAGTTTCAAGTTGTACTGGATATGCCCGAAGGCACGTCGCTAGAAAGAACTCAGCGAGTGCTGTTTGAAATGGGCGCAGAGTTAAACAAAGTTCCAGAGATGGAAAGCTATCAAATCTACGTGGGCACGGCAGCGCCGATTAACTTCAACGGTTTGGTTCGCCATTACTTTATGCGCAATCAGGCAAATCAGGGCGACATTCAGGTCAACCTTGCCGGACGTAAAGAGCGTGACCGAGACAGCCATGAAATTGCGAGTTCAATTCGCCCGATCTTAAAAGGTGTCGCGGATAAGTTTGACGGTAAAGTCAAAGTGGTAGAAGTGCCACCTGGGCCTCCGGTTTGGTCGCCAATTCTGGCGGAAGTGTATGGTCCAACGCCTGAAATTCGTAATGAAGCTGCGAGACAAGTGCGTGAAGTGTTCCGAACAACTCCTGACATTGTTGATGTGGATATGTATTTGCCAGAGCTTCATCAGAAATGGCAAGTTGTGATTGATAGAAGCAAAGCATCACACTACCAAGTGCCTTATGCGTCGATTGTTGATGCACTAGCGACTTCTATTGGAGGTAAGGCGGTTACGTATTTGCACAGCGAGCACAGCAAATATCCGATCCCAATTCAGATTCAGGCAAGTGAAACAGCGAAAGTACGTTTAGAACAAGTTCTGAATATGAAAGTGGGCAGCATGACGGGTAATGCGTATCCGCTATCTGATTTGGTAACGGTTCGTCAAACGCCAATGGAAAATTACATCGTCCATAAAAACCTTGTTCCTATGGTGATGGTAGTAGGTGACATGACAGGCAGTGTGGATAGTCCACTTTACGGAATGTTCAATGTGATTGGTGAACTGGATAAAGCGATGACGGTTGATCAGTACTATATCAATCAGCCGGATGGGCTTAATGGCATATCTATTTTATGGGATGGTGAGTGGACCATTACTTACGAAACCTTCCGTGATATGGGCATCGCTTATGCGGTCGGTATGATCCTAATTTACCTGCTTGTTGTGGCTCAGTTTAAGTCGTATTTAGTGCCGTTAATCATTATGGCGCCTATTCCATTGACCATCATTGGTGTTATGCCGGGGCATGCGCTGTTAGGGGCGCAGTTTACCGCGACTTCAATGATTGGGATGATTGCGCTAGCAGGCATTATCGTACGAAACTCGATTCTGCTGGTGGATTTTATCAATCAGCAAGTCGAAGCGGGTGCTGCGTTTTCTGAAGCAGTGATTCAGTCGGCAGCGGTGCGTGCGAAGCCTATTATGCTGACGGCACTTGCCGCGATGATAGGAGCGGTATTCATTTTAGATGACCCAATCTTTAACGGCTTGGCTATAAGTTTGATTTTCGGGATTTTTGTATCAACAATCCTGACTCTGTTGGTTATCCCTGTCCTATACTATGTGGTGATGAAAAGACGTTTTGAGATAGATCCTATTTAGAATAGGGATGTGTAGTTAGTGACTTTGTATCAATGCCTCACCGTGTAAGCCAATACGCAGTGAGGCATTTTTTGATCCGCTACATTAAGTCTTGATGTGTAGATTGATTACCAATTAAACGAAGAGACAATTGGGCAGTGATCACTCAAGTGATAGTTGAGCGCATCTTGGTCTTTATAAACCACTTGTTTAGCGTTAGACGCATTGAGTTTTGGGCTGACAATCATGTGGTCAATCACAGAACGAAATTGATGCAGTTGTTTGCCCTCGTTACGTTTTCGAACTTTACACTCTGCCTGTGTGTTCTTAGTCGCGAGATTTGGTGCTTGTTTTAAACCTTGAGTAAGAGTTGTCCAAAGCCAATCTTGCTTAAAGCTCAAGTTATGGTTGAAATCACCCGTAATCACGTATTCTTGCCCAAGTTTCTCACGTTCTTTTATCCAGAAGTTGAGATTCTGTCCTTGGTTTAAAAGTGTCTGGCAGGTCTCTTTTTGCGAATAAAATTTCCCAGTGCACCCTGCTTTTAAATGCACGGACAATGTATGAACGGGTGCTGCACTGTCAGGATAGAGAACCACATAAGAGGCAAATCGGAGTTTATGATTTCCTTTACCGTACAGATCGACATCTTTTGGATCCGCAAAAGGAACGCCTTTACGAATCGCAAATCCGGTGTACTGGTTAATATCGGAAAACTGATGATTGCGGTATTGCGGTAAATTTCTGTCTGAAAGCACTATCGAATACTCAGGTGAGCTCACCCGCTTGAATGCTTCTATACTGTCTACCTCTTGAAAGGCAATCACATCGGCATTGAGCTTGGCAAAGTATGAACTTAATACGGAAAAGTCTTGGTCATTTCGTTTGCCCTCATAAACATGGTGATTTGGGTTAACCGTAAGCCATTCCATATTCCAGGTGCTTATGGTTAATTTTTCGGCATGTGAGGTAACGGGTATGGCAAAGAAAATCGTGGCAAATAAAGCTTGAAATCGACGCATTTTTTCAATCCTTCCATTGCATCTTTAGTCCATTTTTTGGCAGCGCTTAATCTATCAGGCTTCGTGAAAAATCAACAACTGGTATCACAATTTTTGCGGTTTGCAGCATTTCTTACAAGTTTGAGATCTCGAGCCGTAAGATTGAATCAATTCTGTTCGGTGGTCTAAATCCATTGATCTATATCAATACTCTTAGGTGATGTCGGAGGTTAAATACGACACAACATATAGTGTCAGTTGGATAATAAGAAGCCCTATATAGTGTGTTTGTGGATAAGTCTGTGAGTATGCTGGGGTAAGGAGAAATTTTGAAACCTATCGTGATCAAACGTGATGGCTCTAAAGCCCCGTTTAACAGGGATCGTATTCAATCTGCAGTTGAAAGTGCCGCAGAACATGTGGATAAAGAGTTGGCTATTTACGCTCTGAATGTTGCACTTGCTGTCGAACTCAAATTGAAAGATTACGAAGAAGTTCATATCGCTGAAATTCAGACGATGGTAGAGAACGAGCTAATGCAAGGTCCGTACAAAGCATTAGCTCGTTCATACATTGAATATCGCCACGACCGCGATATTTCTCGTGAAAAGCAAAGCGCGTTGACCAAAGAAATCGAAGGCTTAATTCAAGAAAGTAACGCTGATCTTCTTAACGAGAATGCCAACAAAGATGGCAAAGTAATCCCAACACAGCGTGACTTGCTAGCGGGCATCGTTGCTAAGCACTATGCGAAAACACGTATTCTTCCTCGTGACATCGTTCAAGCGCATGAAGAAGGTGATATTCATTATCATGACCTTGACTACGCACCATTCTTCCCGATGTTTAACTGTATGCTCATCGATTTGCAGGGCATGTTGACGCACGGTTTTAAAATGGGTAACGCGGAAATTGATACGCCGAAATCCATTTCTACTGCGACTGCTGTAACGGCTCAAATCATTGCTCAGGTTGCAAGTCATATCTACGGTGGTACTACAATCAACCGTATTGATGAAATCCTTGCTCCGTATGTCGCAGCGAGCTATGAAAAACATTTAGAAATCGCTAAAGAGTGGGATATTCACAGTCCAGAAGAATTTGCTAAAGCTCGCACTGAAAAAGAGTGTTATGACGCATTCCAATCTCTAGAGTACGAAGTAAATACACTGCACACAGCTAACGGACAAACGCCATTTGTGACGTTCGGTTTTGGTTTGGGTACCTCTTGGGAATCAAGACTTATTCAAAAGTCTATTTTGAAAAACCGCATTGCAGGCTTAGGTAAAAACCGCAAAACGGCAGTTTTCCCTAAATTGGTATTCGCAATTAAAGATGGCTTGAACCACAAGAAGGTGGATCCAAACTACGATATCAAACAGCTTGCTCTGGAGTGTGCATCAAAACGTATGTACCCAGACATTCTTAACTACGACAAAGTGGTTGAAGTAACTGGTTCTTTCAAAACACCAATGGGCTGTCGTAGCTTCCTGAACACTTATGAAGAAAACGGTGAACTTGTTCATGAAGGTCGTAATAACCTTGGTGTAGTGAGTTTGAACCTACCGCGTATCGCTTTGAAAGCGAAAGGCGATTTGAACAAGTTCTACGAATTGTTAGATAGCAAACTGAAGTTGGCTCGCCGTGCGCTTGAAACTCGTATTAGTCGCTTGGAAAAAGTGAAGGCTCGTGTCGCTCCGATCCTATACATGGAAGGTGCATGTGGCGTTCGCTTGAAAGCAGACGATTCAATCACTGAGATTTTCAAAAACGGCCGCGCTTCTATCTCTCTTGGTTACATTGGTGTACACGAAACCATTACCGCTCTGTTTGGTGCCGAAGAACATGTTTACGATGACGCGGTACTGCGTCAGCACGCGATTGACATTATTCAACGCTTACGTGATGCAGTCGATCAATGGAAAGAAGAAACAGGTTACGCTTTCAGCCTGTACGGTACGCCAAGTGAAAACTTATGTAGTCGTTTCTGCCGAATTGATGCCAAAGAGTTTGGTGTTATTGAAGGAGTCACTGACAAAGGTTACTACACCAACAGTTTCCACTTGGATGTACAAAAAACAGTAAATCCATACGATAAGATTGATTTCGAGATGCCTTACCCAGAAATTTCGAGCGGTGGCTTTATCTGCTACGGTGAATTCCCGAACATGCAGCGCAACATTGAAGCGTTAGAAAATGTCTGGGACTACAGCTATTCTCGTGTGCCTTATTATGGCACGAATACTCCAATTGACGAGTGCTACAGCTGTGGCTTCACTGGCGAATTTGACTGTACTAGTAAAGGGTTTGTGTGCCCTAAATGTGGCAACCATGATTCGTCTAAAGTATCAGTAACCCGTCGCGTATGTGGCTATTTGGGTAGTCCTGATGCTCGTCCGTTTAATTTCGGTAAACAAGAAGAAGTTAAACGCCGTGTAAAACATCTATAGGCGAAATGCGATTTAGATATGAACTACCATCAATATCATCCTATTGATGTGGTCAATGGACCGGGGACACGCAGTGCACTGTTTGTCTCCGGTTGTGAACACAACTGTAAAGGCTGTTATAACCAGAGCACATGGTCTTTACGTTCTGGTCATCCCTATACACAAGAGTTAGAAGATCGCATCATTGCTGACTTAAACGATATTCGGATACCGAAACGCGGTTTGTCACTCTCTGGTGGTGACCCTCTTCATCCACAAAACGTGTCTACCGTTCTTCAGTTGGTTAAACGAGTAAAGAAAGAATGCAGTGGTAAAGATATCTGGCTGTGGACTGGCTATGTGTTGGCTGACCTCAGTGAAGCGCAAAAGCAAGTACTGGGATATATCGATGTATTAGTGGATGGAAAATTCGTAAAGGATCTTGCAGACCCAAGTTTAGATTGGCGGGGCAGCAGTAATCAGGTCGTTCATTACCTCACATCTCAATCCTGATTTGGTTTATTAGCTTCGGTCGTTGAGGCTAATAAACTCTTACCAAACAAGTATCTTGAGACAGCACTGCGATAGTGTTACTTTGAAACTCATCACTTGAATTTCAAAAGGCTATGACTTTCATGTTCTCTCATTTAACTGCACCTACTCTTGACCCAATTATTTCTCTAACAGCGGCTTTTCGTAACGATCCTCGTGCGCAAAAGGTCGATCTAGGTATTGGTGTTTACAAAAATAGCTTAGGCGAAACGCCTATCATGCAAGCGATTATACAAGCCCAAGAGATTGTGGCAAAAACGCAAAAATCAAAATCCTATGTTGGCCTTGCAGGATGTGAGGAGTTCAATCAGTGCATGGTGAATTTAGTGCTGGCTGATACGCCTGTACGTGACCGCATCTCCGTAATTCAAACTCCGGGAGCAAGTGGTGCTTTACGTATGCTTGCTGATTTAATTAGGTTTGCTCAGCCAGAAACCACGGTGTGGCTAACCGATCCGAGCTATGTGAACCATAAACCGATTATGGAAGCGGCTGGCTTGAAAGTGAAGTTTTACAGCTACTTTAGCCAACACACCAAAATGGTTGATGCTGAGCGTATGCTGACAGATCTAGCACAAGCAGGTCCTAAAGATGTTGTGGTGGTTCATGGTTGCTGCCATAACCCAACTGGCGCAGATATTGATTTCTCTGCATGGCAGGCGATTACTGATCTGGCTCAGAAGAATGGGTTCACCCCATTTGTCGACATCGCTTACCAAGGTTTTGGTGAAGGTTTGCAAGAGGATGCAAAAGGTATTCGCTACATGGTGGAGCGTGTAGAAGAGATGTTGATTACTACGTCATGTTCGAAAAACTTCGGGCTTTACCGTGAACGTACTGGAGCAGCTATGGTGCTGGGAAAAAATGCCACGGAAGCGGCAAATGCGAAAGGTAAGCTACTTACATTGGCTCGTACAACATATACGATGCCACCTGATCATGGCGCAGCTCTGGTTAAAACGGTATTGCAAAGTGATGCATTAACCATAATTTGGAAAAATGAATTAGTAGAAATGCAACAGCGTCTGTTAACTCTTCGTCAAAGCTTATGTAACCAGTTGAGAAATCAACACAATACTTCACAATTTGATTTCATAGAAAGTCACAAAGGTATGTTTACTATGCTAGGCTTAACAGCAGAGCAAATGTTACGTCTGCGCGAAGATTTTGGCATTTATGGTGTTGCAGATAGTCGAATTAACATTGCTGGATTAACGGAAAAAGACATCCCTTATGTGGCGGATGCAATAATGAAAGTTTTATAAATACATTTTTCAGTTTGAGTAGGTGAACGAATGAAACAACAGTGGAAATTTATAATTCCTTTGATGCTCAGTGGCGGTTTAATTGCTTGTTCAACAACGTCTGGCGAAGGTGACGCAAAGGATCAAGCTGTTCAAGTTGAGGAACCTAAACAAGAGGTTTCTCAAACAGAAAGAGACCTCAGTAAATATGAAACCCTAACACCAAAGGTCGAGCCGATTGCTGAACCTAAAGCAGAAGTGAAACCAGAACAACAGTCAAAGCCCACATCTAAGCCTCCAGTAGTAGTTGATGTGAAGAAAACAGCCGATGGTCGCTTGATTCTTGGTGAACAAGAATGGGTCTACGTTCCGGGTCTTAAAGAGAGCTTCCGTGCACGTATTGATACTGGAGCAACTACCTCCTCCGTGAGCGCAGTGGATGTCGTTCCATTTGAGCGTGATGGCAAAGACTGGGTTAAGTTCAAAATTGCACACGATGATGTGAAAAGCAAAGAGTATGCTCTTCCAGTTGAACGTTGGGTTGATATTCGTCAGTCAAGTGCGGAAGGTACTCAACGTCGTGCTGTGGTTATGGCATGGATTCAAATTGGCGATTTGAAAGAGAAGACCGAATTTACCCTTACAGACAGAAGCCACTTAACTTTCCCTGTGTTGTTAGGTCGTAGTTTCTTCAAAGATGTGGCTCTTGTGGATGTAAGTCGTAAGTATATTCAGCCGAAGCATGAATAATCTTGATTAGTTAATAGAAAAAGCCAGCATCCGCTGGCTTTTCTTTTGGGGGGCACTGGCCGTGTTTAGTACGGTTATAGTGAACAGCTAATTTTGCACATACGTTTTAAAGGGTGCGAGATCCATACCTTCAATTTCACACACATCTTTAACCGTTGGGTTGTCGCATAGGCGCTTTAAATATGCAGCTAAATGCTTGAAAGTTAGTGGTGATTTTTCTATTGGTAGTGACCATTCAGCAAGCATAAACAAGAAGTAATCACACGCTGAAAGTGTATTGCCTAGCAAATACTTGTTGTGTTTAAGTTGGTCATTAATGATGGAGAGCGCTTCAGCAATTCGTTCATCTTGCGCTGCGACCACATTCGGAATGGTCGATTCTTCATTGGTATGTCGTTGTGGATAATAACGAACCATCAATTCAGCTTGAAGTGTGTTGTTTAAGTAAGCGAGCCACTGAAAAAACAATGGGCGTTTGGGATCTCCTATTACTGGCATTAAACCAGATTGAGGATGTAATTCGCAGATATGCATGCATATCGCTGGGCTCTCGAATATAGATTGGCCATCAACAACCAATGTTGGAATACGACCAGCAGGGTTCAACTTGAGATACTCAGCTGATTTCTGAGAATTCGCCTTTTTGTCTACCAAGATTAACTCATAATCAGCTTTCAGGTGGTGGAGCAAAAAATGAGGCGCTAGGCTTGCGTTGTTCGGGTAGTAATAAAGCTTGAACAAAAGTGACTCCTTGTCTATCTGCGGCTTATAACGTTATCAATCCTGTAAAAAATGAACGGCCTAAATATAGTTCTTAAGTACTGACATGCAGTGCTCCACCGTCAACTCTTTCTCTCCAACGGGAGCAACGTAGTGAATGGCTTTTTCTGCATGATCTCGACCGGACAATTTCCAGATTACCCAAGCTGCTAGATATTGAGAGGATAAACATCCACCAGAGGTAGCAACATTACCTTTTGCAAAAAATGGCTGTTCGAGAACTTCAACTCCCATTTCCTGCACCCAAGGTTTAGTGGTTAAATCCGTACAGGCTGGAACATCGTTAATCAAATCTAAAGCCGAAAGTAGTAATGTTCCAGAGCATTGAGCGCCAATAATTTGAGTGTTTGGATCGAGTGAAAGGCGAGACAAAATGGATTGGTCCTTAGCGATATCTCGTGTGAATATGCCACTGCCGAAGAGCACTGCATCCGCTCGATTAGCAAATTCTAACGGCTGTTGTGCTTCAATTCGAACGCCATTCATTGAAGTAACAAATCCTGAGGGGCAGGTAATTTGAACATTCCAACCATATTGTTTCATTCGGTTCAGGATGCTTGAAGCGATAAACGAATCCAATTCATTGAATCCATCAAACGTGAGTACAGCTATATCCATATAATCCTCGATGTATTGGCGCATTTTGGGCAAAGCTTTAACCCCATGATTAGCCAACAAAAATAGTTGGTCAATGGGCAGACATAAACTTAACGTTTTTCTCGTTTAAGCCAAAATAAAAAAGCCAGTGAGAGGTGTCACTGGCAATAGCCTAAGGGGGGCAAAGACTTGGAATTAGAAAGGAGCCAAGTAAAGGCTTAGCTCCTCTTTTTTTATCTTAAGATGCAGTAACCGCAGATTTCGCAGTTGCGCGTGCTTTAAAGAATGCGTAGCCGAAACCAGTTACCGCTGTACCTGCTGCGATAGCTACTAGGTACATAAATACTGGAGTAATAGCTCCTGGGATTGCTAGTACAAACAGACCGCCGTGTGGAGCCATTAGTTTCGCACCGAACAGCATGGATAGAGCACCAGTTAAAGCACCACCTGCCATACATGCTGGGATAACACGCATTGGATCTTTCGCAGCAAATGGGATTGCACCTTCAGAGATGAAGCATAGACCAAGAACGAATGATGCTTTACCTGCTTCACGCTCATTTGGTTCAAACTTATCTTTAGCAAGGAAAGTTGCTAGACCCATACCTAGAGCTGGAACCATACCTGCTGCCATGATAGCTGCCATTGGAGCGTAAGTTTGAGAAGCTAATAGACCAACACCGAATGTATATGCTGCTTTGTTTACAGGGCCACCAAGGTCGAAACACATCATTGCGCCTAGAATGATACCAAGCAGTACTGCGTTTGCTGAACCCATGTCATTAAGGAATGTTGTCATCGCAGTCATGATGCTTGATACAGGACCACCCACGATGTAGATCATCACTAATCCAGTGATTAAACTAGCAAAGAATGGAATGATAAGAATCGGTTTCAGTGCTTCCATTGACTGAGGCAACGATACTTTATCTGCAAGGAATTTTGCGCTGTAACCCGCTAAGAAACCCGCAACGATACCACCAAGGAAACCTGCGCCAGTAGAGCTTGCTAACATACCGCCGATTAAGCCCGGTGCAAGTCCAGGACGGTCAGCGATTGAGAACGCGATAAAGCCAGCAAGAACAGGGATCATAAGAGCGAATGCTGAGCCACCACCGATAGTCATCAACGCAGCCGCTAGAGTGCCTTGTTCTTTAAACGCTTCGATACCGAATACGAAAGAAAGTGCGATGATTAAACCACCTGCAACCACCACTGGAAGCATGTGTGAAACACCCGTCATTAGGTGCTTGTACACACCTTTTTTCTCGCCAGTGGTTTCTGCGCTCTTCGAAGCTTCGGCTTGGGTGTAAACCGTTGCTTTCTCGAATGCGTTGTTGATCTCTTGTTCTGTTTTCTTCAGCGCAAGACCCGTACTGGTTTTGTACAGTTTTTTGCCGTTGAAACGATCAAGTGGAACGTCGATATCAGCAGCGATGATGACAAGATCTGCATCAGCAATTTCTTGAGCAGTCAGTTGGTTTTTAGCACCAACAGAGCCACGAGTTTCTACTTTTACTTTGTGACCAAGACGAGCACCGGTTTCTTCCAACGCTTCAGCTGCCATGAAAGTGTGTGCAACACCTGTTGGGCAAGCAGTAATCGCAACGATCTTCTTCGCGCTAGCTACTGGAGCCGCTGGTGCTTGGTAAGTGGTTGCTGCGTTTGCACTAAGCTCTGATGCTTGTTCAACAGCAGCTTTCAAGTACGCTGTTGGGTTACTTGTGCAAGCCGAAATGTCGCTTTGGTAAACTTTTTTGCCCACAAAGCGAGTGGTATCAACAGGTGTATTGGCTGCAACGATAACTACCTCAGCACCGCTGATGTCTGAATCAGTCAGCGTGTAGCCTTCAATCACAGAAGAGTGACATTCCACAACGGAAGTCCAGTTCAGCGATTTAGCCGCTTGTTCAAGTAGTCCGGCAGCGATAATGCTGTTTGCAACGCCGCTAGGGCATGCAGTGATAATAGCAATATTCATAGTACGACCTTCTGTCCTTAATCGTTAGATACTGTAAAAGTATCAACTGGTTGTAATTGGATTTCTTTTTGTAGGGTGGTTAATTGAGTTTCTGAAGTCACACCCACACCAACCTGAGTCACCGCTAGGGCAGACAGGGCTGTTGCGAATGTGATTAAAGATTCTTTGTCCATGTTTTGCATATGTCCCCAGCAAAGACCAGCAACTAGGGTGTCACCAGCACCGACGGTACTAACAACTTCCATACGCGGTGGTTTTGCATGAAGCCATTGGCCTTGGTTTAGCCACATGGTTCCGTTGGCTCCCATTGAGACAACGATGTTCTCGATACCTTTCTCAGCCAGTTGCGCCGCAGCTGAACGACACTCTTGAGGCGTTGCTAACTCACGACCAACAAACTGAGATAGTTCTTCATCGTTTGGCTTAATCAGCCAAGGATGAGCATTTAAGCCTGCTGCAAGGGCATCGCGGCTGCTATCAAACAGAACGCGTTTACCAAGTGAATGCAGCTTTTCTATCCAAGACGCGCATAAGCTTGGAGAAACACCCGTTGGTAAGCTTCCAGCTAGCACGAAATAATCATGGTCTTGCGCAAGACGAAGTAGTGTCGCTTCAAACGCAGCAATATCTTGCTCAGTAACATTGATTCCAGGGAAATTGATGTCACTTACTTCACCGTTAGCTTCAACAAGTTTAACGTTGATGCGGGTTGAACCCTGAATGCGGATGAACTCATCGCGCGCACCCATCTCTTCAAACAGTTGGCAGAACATCTCTTGGTTGTCTTTACCAAGGAAGCCCGTAACAGTCACCTCTGCGCCAAGGTCGCTCAGCACTTTTGCTACGTTGACACCTTTACCCGCTGCATGAAGTGAACCTTTCTTAACAAGGCTCACAGTACCCACGTTCAGCGTCTCTAAGCTGCCAGTTAAATCGAGCGCCGGATTCAGAGTTACGGTAACGACTTTTTTGGTTGTCATAAGTCGCTCCTTAACCTTCACCTAGACCTGCGTTGATCGCAGCGCCGATAGATTCCAGTGCTTTTGCAGCGTCAGGACCTTCGGCAGTGAACTGAAGCTGATGACCGTGCTTAACGCCTAATGCGATCACTTTCATCAAGCTCTTAGCGTTGACAGATTTTCCATCACCATCAAGGTTTGAAACCTTAATAGCTGATTCAAATTTCTTCGCTTCAGCAACCAACATAGCGCCTGGACGAGCATGCAAACCGTGAGAGTTTTTGATCTTAAATACCGCAACATTTTCACCCGCAGATTCAGCAGGCGCTTCTTCTTGCACTTCGTTACTGAATAGAGCAAGCAGTTGATCCACATTAGCTTTCAAAAATGCTTCTTGTTCGCCAGCGAATACTTTTTGCGACAGCGTGTTAAGCATGTTTTGGTGTGCATTGTTGCAAGCAGCAAAGGCAACAAGTGCTTTCACTGGCAGACCTTCGTATTCACAATGATTTGCTGTTGAAACGAAAGACATGCCTGTACGTTTCACTGCTTTATCGCTGCTCACTACCCATAGGCCTTTGCCTAGATGAGTAGGTTTTTTAGTGACTAAATCCGCAACGAATTCAGAATCCGCACAGCCTGTATTTTTTAATAGACCCCCAGCAACAGCGCTCATTTGCACCATGTCACTTGCAGGGAATAGCAGTTGGATAAGTGAAGCATCGAAATCCGCTTCGAACTGAACTTCACCATTGAGCAGAGCAATGATGTCATTCGCCGATTTAGCTTGTTTCAGTTTCTCTTCTACACCATCAGCAGAAAGCACTTTTGTCAGTTGCTTTAGAATGCCAAGGTGCTCATCAGATTTCGCCGCGATACCTATCGCAACATAAACCGTGGTGTCGTCGCCCCAGTTCACACCGTTAGGGAAGTGGTGAACCGCAACGCCTGTTTGTTTAACGAGATCGCGTGTGTCTGTGGTGCCATGAGGAATTGCGATACCGTTACCCAAAAACGTAGAGTTTTGAGCTTCACGGTTCAGCATTCCTTCAACATAGCCACTATCGACTAAGCCTTTTTGAGTGAGGTCGGCAGCGATAGCGCGAATAGCGTCCAACTTATTAGCGTGAGCTTGAGCAAGTTGAATGTTTTGAGTAGTTAATTGCAGCATTGTTTGCCCCTTCTTTTGTCGTAGTTCGACAAGATTATTTTTAATTCTTTTTTATTGTAGTTAACTTTTATCTAACATTAGCTGAAACGATTCAGCGTTTAGTCCAAAAAAATTCAGCAAAGTTGCCAAATGGTTTTCAAATAGTCACTTGTAACGTCTACTGATTATTGAGAAATTACCGTAAACATTGACATTGGTATCAATTCCCAACTTTGCTGAATCCTTTCAGCTTTTATACTGAATCGATTCAGCGTATAATTCAACTCCAATGAGGATCGAAAAATTGTTTCTATGATCCGACGCACATAAATAGAGCAGTTGATATGACACTAGATGAAATCGCGAAATTAGCTGGAGTTTCGAAAACGACTGCAAGCTATGTGATCAATGGAAAAGCCCAAAAGTACCGCATTAGCGAAAAGACTCAGCAGAAAGTCATGGCTGTGGTCAATGAATACAACTATCGACCAGATCATGCGGCATCGGCATTAAGAGCGGGGAATAGTCGTTCGTTTGGTTTGATCATTCCAGATTTAGAGAACACCAGTTACGCCAGATTAGCTAAGCTTATCGAGCAAAATTCTCGACAAGCGGGTTACCAGATTTTGATTGCCTGTTCTGATGATGATCCTGAAACTGAAATCAGTGCAGCAGAGGCACTAGTGTCACGTCGTATCGATGCGCTTTTTGTAGCGAGCTCGATTCCAAATGCCAGTGAGTATTACCTAAAAATGCAAAACTTAGGTACTCCGGTTATTGCGATTGACCGTCCGTTAGATGACGAATATTTTGCCTGCGTGATCAGTGAAGATTACGGGGCAGCTTATGACCTCACGTCCTCGCTATTAACAGAAGATGTGAAAACGGTAGGGTTGATTGGTGCATTACCTGAGCTGAACATTTCTCAAGAGCGTCAACTTGGTTTTGAGTCTGCTGCGAAATCAAACCAACGCCAATTTATGCTGGGTTACGGCGAACACTTTAACCGTGAAGAAGGCCGCCGTGTGTTTGAACAGTGGGTGAAAAAGGAACGTCTGCCAGATGCGATTGTGGCAACCTCTTATACCTTGTTGGAAGGTATTTTAGATGTGCTGATGGAACATCCTGATCTTTTAAAGAACATTCGTTTAGCAACGTTTGGTGACAACCGCTTGTTGGATTTCTTGCCAATCAAAATCAATTCATTACCGCAACAATTTGAAGTGATTGCTGATAGCGCTTTAGCGCTTGCACTTAATGCGTCAGCGAAGCGTTATCAGGCGGGTGTTGAGTTGGTTCCTCGTCGTTTAAAAGTCAGAGCTTAAACGCAAAACAAACAAGCTCATTAAACAGAGCTTAACAAACAAATCAGTTGGCTTGTTGCCCTTAGGTGTTACTTATTGAACACAAAGGGCAACGAATCCTGTATCAGCACTCACTCTTTGCCTTTTCAGCGTCGCATTTACTCATAAAACGGGTATCATATTTGGCAACTATTATAAAAGTGTTCGTTGCACAGGAAAGGCATGAAGTTTCTTCACACCTCAGATTGGCACCTTGGCCGTCAGTTTCATAACGTGTCGCTACTTGAAGATCAAAGACACGTTCTCTCTCAAATTGTTGATTACATCAAACAGAATCCAGTGGATGCTCTTGTGCTGGCGGGTGATGTTTACGATCGCTCCATACCACCGACGATGGCTATTGAATTGTTAGATGAAGTTGTCACGCAAATTTGCGGTGAGCTTGGTGTGCCTATGATTGTGATACCGGGCAACCACGACGGAGCCAAGCGATTAGGCTTTGCTGCTAAGCAGATGAAGCAGTCTGGCTTGCACATCATTGCTGACTTTAAGCAGATGCTCGAGCCCGTTGTGCTGACTAGTGAACTGGCGGGTGAAGTTGCTTTTTATGGTATGCCTTATAACGATCCTGAACTTGTGCGCCACTATTATCAGACAGTCGTCAGCACTCACGATGAAGCACATCAACATCTTTGTGGCTTAATTGTCGAGGAATTTAAATCGTCGCAACGCAACGTGCTTGTGAGCCACTGTTTCGTTGATGGTGCGATTGAATCTGAGTCAGAACGTCCACTTTCCATCGGGGGCTCAGACAGAGTCAGCCACGAACACTTTTTATCCTTCGATTATGTTGCCCTTGGTCATTTGCATCAGCCTCAGATGAAAGGCACTGATTACATCCGTTATTCAGGTTCATTGATGAAGTACAGCTTCAGTGAACAGCATCATAAGAAAGCAATGACGTTGGTTGAACTGAACAAAGATGGCTTTGTATCGGCAACTCAAGTTCCGCTTGATGCTCCTCATAATATGCGCATTGTGGAAGGCAAGTTAGAGCAGATTCTGCAACAGGGCAAAACAGACCCAAACAGCCACGACTATTTACTGGTTCGCCTGCAAGATAAACATGCCATTCTCGACCCAATGGAAAAGCTGCGAAAGGTTTACCCAAATGTTCTGCATCTTGAAAAGCCGGGCATGCTGATTGGTGTGGATCAGGAAATGGGCAAAGCACGTCTGGCTCGCGGAGAAATGGACATGTTCAAAGATTTCTTCCTTGAAGCTAAGCAAGAAGCATTAACCGAAGCACAAGAACAAGCCGTGAGTGTGGTTATCCAGTCATTGAAGCAAGGGGAATAAGATGCGCCCAGTCCGATTATCGATTCAGGCATTTGGTCCTTTTGCTGGCAAAGAGGTGGTAGATTTCACCAGCCTTGGTGCTTCACCATTGTTTCTAATTAATGGTCCAACAGGGGCTGGAAAAAGCTCGATTCTAGATGCGATTTGTTTTGCCTTGTACGGAGAAACGACGGGCAGCGAACGTACTGGCGATCAGATGCGTTGTGATTACGCGGATGCAGAACTGCTCACTGAAATTGAGTTCGAGTTTGAATTGGCAGGTCGAGGTTATCTCGTCACTCGCATTCCAGATCAAGAAACGCTGAAAAAGCGTGGAGAAGGCACAACCAAGAAAACTCACTCAGCCACGCTGGTGGAACTCGTTAATGGTGAGCAGAAGTTGCTAGCTAACAGACCGAATCCAGTTGCCAAGGCTATGGTTGATTTGATTGGCTTGGATGTGAAGCAGTTCCGTCAGGTTATGGTGATTCCACAGGGTAAGTTTCGAGAGCTCTTGGTTGCGAACTCTAAAGAACGTGAACAAATCTTTGGTCAGCTATTCCAAACGCAGATTTATACACAAATTGAACGTGCGCTGTTTGATAAAGCTGCGGGTATTCGAAAAGAGAAAGACGAGTTTGATAACCAGATAAAAGGTGCATTGAATGTCGTTTCTGTCGCCTCTGAAGAAGAGTTAAAAGAAGAACAAACCAAGTTAGAACCAGAGTTGAAACAAGGTGAGCAGGCTTATCAAACATTGCAACAGCAACTGGATGAAGCGAAGAAACTGCGCAACTTGGCGTTGGAGCTGAAGCAGAAATTTGCGCAAAAAGCTGAGATTGAAAAAGCCGTTGCTGAACATCAGTCACAACTGGCTGGCGTTGAATTATTGCGCCAGAAAAGAGTAAAAGCGAGAAAAGCGCTAGCGTTGGATTTGCCTTTCAATCAGTGGGTAAGTGCGACAAAGCAGTTTGAACAAACGATAAAAAGCGTTGCAGAAAAGCAGCAGCAAACTTCGCAAATCAAGCTTCAGTTTGAACAAAACGAAGCGGTTTGGAAGCAAGCAGTTCACAATGCGCAGATTGTCCCAGAACTGTCTCAACAGCTTTATCAACTTGAAGAAGTCGGCAAAAAGTACCGCGCCTTAGATGATAAACAAAAGGCACTTATCGTTGCTCAGCAAACTTTTACCAAAACGAAAGCAGAGGAAGAGGAACTAGAGAAACAGCTAAAGGCATTAGATGGTGAGATTCAAGCCAAACGAGCGGAATACGAGCAAACCTCGCACGCGGTGTCGAGCTTAGATGCAAAACGTCTTTCTCTGGGGAACATTGCTGAACAGATTAAGATTCGCCAAAGCAGTGACCAATTAAGTGAGCAGCAAATCAAGCTCAAACAGAATGTGGTGGTGGCTGAAAACGCTTATAAAGAAGCCCAGCAAATGACAGCCAACGCTAAGAGAGAAGCTGATAAGCTAGAAATGATTTGGCACACCAACCAAGCGGCGGAGTTGGCTAAATCATTAAGCGAAGGTGATGCTTGTCCCGTATGTGGAAGCCTAGAACACCCGCATTTAGCAAGCTTTACCGGTGATGTGGTTACTCGCGCTGATGTGAAAAATGCCCGCGACGAACAGCAACGCCGTGCGACAAATGAGCTGGAAGCTCTGAAGAATCAGCAGTTATCGCTATCCAATCTTGCTCAGCTTGAACGTGAACTGAGTCAGTTGCTTGCTAAGATTGCAGAGCAAGCGATACCTGAACTCGCGCAGCTTGAGCAAACCAAGGTCGCGTTGGAAAAAGAGATCCAAACCCTTTCGCTAATGCAGCCACAAGTATTGAAATCTCAGTTAGAAACGCTGGAAGGACGTCTGCTACAAACCAAGGCTAACCTTGAAAAATTCATTGTGAGCACCGCAGAAAGCAAACATGCGGTGACAGTGCTAGAAACCGAAGTAGCTACTTTGCGTGAAGGTATCTCGTCTGGGTTCGAAAACGTTGAACAGGTTAGGAGCCAATACGTAGCGGTTAAAAAGCAAATCGAGGATGTGCAAAAAGCGGAACAGACTGCCCAGCAACAGTTTGCTGAAGTCCAAAAGCAGCTTTCAGCGATTGAATCATCATTGAGTGATGCACTCACTCTACAAAAGCAATGGTCACAAGAGAAGCAAGTTACCGAAAAAGAATGGTTGGATGCTTTGTCGGCGAGTGAGTTTGAAAATCAAGAAGCTTATTTAAATGCTAAGTTGGTTGAATCCGCCATCGCTGAGCTTGAGTCTTCCATTCGTCAGTTCGAAGACAAAGGCGCATCGCTCAAAACTCAGCTTGAGTCGATCAATAACGAACTAAAAGATCAGCCGCTACCTGATTTGGAACCGCTAGAGCAGGTATTGGCGACCAAACAACAAGAAGTTGACCAAGCATTGCAAACTTATACTCATCTCCGCTCTCGAACGGATAGTCTTACTCAGGTTCAGCAGAAACTTACCGCTCTCTATGCCAAAAATGAGGAACTGGAAAAAGCCTATCAGGTGTTTGGCACATTGAGTGATATTGCTACGGGTAAAACGGGAGCCAGAGTAAGTCTGCATCGTTTTGTGCTGGGTGTACTTCTGGACGATGTGTTGATTCAGGCGTCGCAGCGATTACAACTGATGAGCAAAGGGCGCTACTTACTCAAGCGCAAAGAAGAACGTGCAAAAGGCAATAGTGGTTCAGGGCTGGATCTTATGGTGGAAGATGGCTACACAGGGAAATGGCGTGATGTCGCAACCCTATCAGGCGGTGAGTCGTTTATGGCGGCGCTTTCTCTTGCTCTGGGATTGTCAGATGTAGTGCAGTCGTACAGTGGGGGTATTCGTCTCGATACGCTGTTTATTGATGAAGGCTTTGGTAGCTTAGATCCTGAGTCACTCGATTTAGCTATACAAACTCTTATAGATCTACAGCAGGGCGGGCGAACCATAGGCATCATTTCCCACGTTAGTGAACTTAAAGAACAGATTTCACTACGGTTAGATGTGGAAGCGTCTAGAACGGGCAGTTCGATAAAGTTGGTTGCTTAATAATAAGCAACTCAAAGAAAAGCGAGCTGAGTTCAATTGGCTCGCTTTTTTGCATTTATACTCTTCCTACTTGAAGCTGCAGCGCTTTGTGTTTTGGTATGGGGGCTACGTTCATTCACCCCAATCACATAGTTTATCTATGCTCAGGGGATTCACTTACTTGCCGCCTACCTGCAACTCCAATTAGTTTGAGTATATAAAGTCTTCATAATCATCAAAATGCTGATCTTTTTGCTTGAACTACCACTTTAGGCTTTTCGTCATTTGAAACTAGTCAAAATTGTCTATTCTTATTGAGTAACCACATGCTCAAGTAGGAAGCGATGACGCCATTAAACGATAGAAAATTGCTGAATATTATTCGATATGCGCCAGCAGTGTTCATCACTCTATTTGCAGTTGTGGTTAATGTTATCCTTATTCAAAGCAACCGAATCGAGTCGGAAGAAAAAATAGAGTTCATCCGTGAAAACCTGATTGAGCAGCAGAAACAAGTTATTCAAGACCAAATAAAACAAATTGCCGATCAAATTGATAGGCAAAAAAGCCAGACAGAAAAAACGCTGCAAAAGCAAATTTATGACCGAGTGTACGAAGCGCATAAGATTGCCTCTAATATCTACGAGCGCAACCGGAATAAGCCAACAGAAGAAGTGATGAAAATGATTACGGAGGCACTACGACCAATCCGTTTTAATCATGGGCGCGGATATTTCTTCATTTATGACTCCAATGGTATCAATGTGATGCACAGTTTGTTCCCTCAGTTAGAGGGGCATTCCGTATGGAATACTAAAGATGTTCGCGGAACTCTTATTGTTCAGGAGCACATCGCTAGAATGCAAGCGGCAGGTGGGGAAGCTTTTTATCGTTGGTGGTACAGCAAACCAGATGTGGATGCGAAAGAACAGTTTGAGAAAATTGGTTTTGGTAAGTTGTTCGAACCCTATGGTTGGTACGTAGGTACGGGCGATTACATTGTTGATGTTGAATCGGATATCAAGATGCAAGTTGTTGAGTGGCTTCAATTCTTTCGTTATGGCGACAATGATTACGTTTTTATCATTGATGAAGAAGGCACCATTGTTTCACACCCAGAGCCATCAATGGTTAATACTCATGTATCCGATGAGCTTGGTTCTCAATTAGCAGAGATCCGTGCTAAAAAAGATGGTGACCGTTCTGGTTTTACACACTATATGGCTAAATACATGCCAGGTGCTCCTAATGGCGGTGAAAAAATCAGTTATCTAAAAATGATTGATGGGTGGGACTGGACAATTGGAACCGGCTTTTACGTGCAGCGTTTTGAAGCATATCTTGCTGATAATGTTAGTGCTTTAGAAGAAAGCAATAGGGCCGAATTAAAGAGAGTTGTGTTAGCAAGTCTAGTTTCGACGCTTATTATCATTGCACTTTCGTTGAAACTTGGACGAGCCATTGGTGACCGCTTCAATCGTTTTCAGGAACGAATAGGTAAAGATTTCAATGAACTCAAACAGATCAAAGACAAACTGAAATATCTTGCTGAGCATGATTCGCTAACAGACTTACCCAATCGACTGCTGCTGAATGGAATCATCCACAGCGGAATTGACTATGCTCATCATAATCGCTGCTTTGGTGCTGTAATGCTGCTTGATGTGGATGATTTTAAGAAAATTAATGACCTCTATGGACATTCCGCAGGTGACAAATTACTTAAAACCGTGAGCCGAAAATTTGAGAGTATCCTTGGTCCTCATGATACCGTTTCACGGTTTGGTGGTGATGAGTTTATCTTTTGCTTCCCTGATTTATCCGATGACAGGGCGGCTAGAGAGAAAGTCTTGGCAATACAGCGGGTGTTTGAAGACAAATTCATTATTGATGGCAAAGTTTTAACTACCAACTGTAGTATAGGTGTTGCCATGTTCCCTAGCGATGACACTGATCCTGAGGCTTTAATTCGTAAAGCTGATGTCGTTTTATATAAATCAAAAGCGCACCATAAAGGAAGTGCGATGTTTTACAGCAATGATGTCAATGAGGAGATACAACTTGACTACATGATTGAAGAAGAGTTGAGAAAAGCGCTTAAGGAAGAAGAAATCAAAGTGCTTTATCAACCTCAAATTGATGTTCAGAGTGGAAAGAATATTGGTGTTGAGGCGCTCGCTCGCTGGAACAGTAAACGTCTGGGCCCTATTTCGCCAATCAAGTTTATCGCAGCAGCAGAGGATATTGGTGTTATCCACGAACTGGGTTATTTCGTATTTCGTAAAGCATGTGAAGATATCCTTTCCATCAGCCCTAATGGTCATGACGCGATGGGGGTATCTATCAACATTTCACCCAAGCAGCTTATGGAGCCAAGTTTCCCTGAAACCTTACTTGAAGTTACGCAAAAGATCGGAATTGATATTTCTCGAGTGACATTAGAAATTACTGAAAACGTGTTATTAGAAGATCTTAATATGGTTGCGGAACGCTTAAACAGCATGAAAGCATATGGTTTTGGACTCTCATTGGATGATTTTGGCACAGGCTATTCTTCGTTAAGCTATTTAAATACGCTACCCATCACCGAGATCAAGATTGATCGCTCCTTTACCGATAAAATCTTAGTGAGCGAACAAACTCGTACACTGGTGAAAGCGATTATTGCTATAGGAAGTTCCTGTAAAATGACTGTGGTTGCAGAAGGTGTTGAAACCATGGAGCAATTTAATGCGCTTTCAGAACATGGTTGCGATGTTGTACAGGGATATTATTTTGCCCCTCCTTTAACCATTGAATCGATCAGTGAAATCTTTTGCTCATCACTTCAGTCTGGTTCTGAATCAAACTAACTCGCTACTTAGTTGACTAGATCAAGCAACTCAATTCGTAGAAATAAGAGCAGAAGTTCTTTAGAATGCCCGCTCGCTTTAATCTTTCAATGTACTGTCATGCTGAAAATCTCCAACACCGTTGAACTTGCCGATTGGGAAATTGAGCTTTCTGCGATCCGCGCAATGGGCAGCGGTGGGCAGAATGTGAATAAGGTTTCCAGTGCTATCCACCTTCGTTTTGATATCCAGCGTTCAACACTTCCTGCGATCTACAAAGAAAAGTTACTTGCTCTCTCAGATAGCAGAATCACCAAAGAAGGGGTGATCATCATTAAAGCGCAGACCTTCCGTACTCAAGAACAAAACCGCGAAGATGCTTTAAACCGACTGCGAGAATTGATTGCCAACACCATGGTTGTGGAGAAGAAACGCCGACCGACTAGGCCAACTCGCGCTTCTCAAGTGCGACGTGTTGAAGCAAAGAAAAGAAACGGTGCAAACAAGTCACTCCGAGGAAAAGTGACCTATTAAGTTTTTGAACTTTCAGGTAAATTAACTTTTAATCGTGTGATCTCAGTGACACCTTTTTTCTCAATAAAGACTATGCTCTCATCAGTCATATAGGCATAAGGGCACAGTTATGAAATACCAACATATCTTAGTCGCACTAGAGCTGACCGAAGAGAACAAAGCATTAATCAATAAAGCGGTTTCAATGGCGAATACTTTCGACGCTGACGTCTCATTTATTCATGTCGCGGGTGCGGTTGGTGAGGTGTATACCCAGTTAATTGATATTCAACAAGACCCAACTCAAAAGCCTCTTAATCAGCATTCCAATGAGCTTCTTCAAAGCTTCCAGAAATACACCAAAGAGCAATTTCCTGATTTTCCGATCAAACATTTCTGGGTAGGGACTGGCAGCTTGGGTAACAAGCTTAAAAAAGTCATTGAACAGCATGATTACGATTTACTGATCTGCGGACATCATCATGACTTTTGGAGCAATATGGTTTCTTACTCTCGAGGTCTTATCAACAAGTCATCGATTGATATTTTAGTCGTACCGATGGAATCTTAATGGTTCAAGCTAGCGTTAACTCAACTCTTAGGGTGAGAACGATAAGATAGGATTGAAGAGTAAGGACGCGGAATGAAAAAGAGTGTGACTTTGGGGTCACACTCTTTTTTTAGGAATCGATATTATGCCGATGGCTTACTATTGTTTTGACTGCGGTTTTGGTTTGAACCGTGATTCGGTTTTCTGTTACCGCTTGGCTTGCTGTTTGCACTTGGCTTACTGCTTATAGTCGGTTTGCCATTTGAGCCCTGTTTACCATTTCTGTTTAGTTTACCGTTGCCACCGGACTTGTTAGCCGTTGGTTTCTGGTCAGATTTTGCTTTATCTGCAACTCCCTTAGCGCGTTGTTTGTTTTCACCATTCGCTTTTGGCTTACCGTGTTCTTTCGATTTAGCGTGCTCTTTTGGGTTAGTGTGCTGCGTTGGTTTAGCGTGTGGCTTAGCCGCAGGTTTGCCCGCTTTTGAAGAACTTTGAGCAGAGTAAGCACCTTCTGTATTTGGCGCTTTAGGCTTCTTCGGTTTCTTAGGCTTTTTCGGCTTAATTGGGCGCGTGTCTAAAACAGACTCAGGCACTTTATTTGACGGTGCAAAACCTGCAAGTTCCATACGTGGCAGCACTTGTTGAATTAGACGTTCAATAGCAAACAGCTCTGATGCTTCAAGTGCCGACACTAACGTAATGGCTTTACCCACTTCACCAGCACGTCCTGTACGACCAATACGGTGAACGTAATCTTCAGCTACTTTTGGTAATTCAAAGTTAACCACTTGCGGTAGCTGAGGGATGTCGATACCGCGTGCTGCAATATCAGTCGCAACTAAAACACGTACTTCACCAGTTTTGAAATCGGCTAGGGCTTTGGTACGAGCGCTTTGACTTTTGTTACCGTGAATCGGTGCTGCAGTAATGCCTTCATCATTTAAGAAAGCCGACAGTTTGTTTGCGCCGTGCTTAGTTTTAGTAAACACCAGTACTTGTTGCCAGTTGTCATCTTTGATCAGTTTGACCAGCATAGGCGCTTTCTTCTTCACGTCTGCCGGGTAGATGCATTGTTCTACCGTCCTTGCTGTTGAGTTCGCAGGGCTTACTGAGATCTCAACAGGGTTATTCACCATGGTCTTAGCAAGTGCGCGAATTTCGTCAGAGAAGGTTGCCGAAAACAACAAGTTTTGGCGACGCTTTGGCAATAACTCTAGGATCTTGCGAATATCACGGATGAAGCCCATATCAAGCATACGGTCAGCTTCGTCTAGAACTAAAACTTCCAGTTGGTCGAATTTCACTGCATTTTGGTTGTATAAATCCAGTAGACGACCGGGTGTTGCAACCAATACGTCAGCGCCTTTGCGCAGGCGTAGCATTTGCGGGTTAATCTTTACTCCACCGAACACTACCGCGCTAGAAAGTGGCAGGTGACGGCTATAGGTATTGACGTTCTCTTCAACTTGAGCTGCAAGCTCGCGAGTTGGTGTTAAAACCAGAGCGCGAACTTGATTACCACGCACTTTTTGGCCACCTGAAAGTAGCTCCAGAATTGGCAGCGTAAAGCCCGCAGTTTTACCTGTACCTGTCTGTGCCGCTGCCATGACATCTTTGCCTTCTAATACAGCCGGAATCGCCTGCATTTGGATAGGTGAAGGAATGGTGTATCCTTTTTCTTCAATAGCTTTAAGGATTGGCGCAGAAAGACCTAGCGAGGTAAAACCCATATTTAATTCTCAGTAATTTACTTAATAACACTCACCACGGATAAAAGATCACCGCTGGCGAAAAGTGCGACATTCTGAGGCTTTCGCATTACGGTGGCAACCGATAATTTCCATTTGGCATGTTTCTCAAACAAATGGAAATGATTAATTGCTACCAAATTATAATTTAAGCGTATTGATATGGTGCTAAACTAAACGCCTATAAATGTTAGACGCAATACAAGTACTGGAATTCATGGACGATTATTTAAAGCGAATTAATCAACTAGAGCAGCAAGTTGAAAAACTGACTCGTGAAAATCAGCGCTTGGATGAAAAGCTTAACGCTGCACTTGACGGAAATGGCCTCTGCTTGTGGGAAAATCATTTACCCACTGGCAAACTCACCATCTTTAATATGGAGTGGGGTAAGATGCTTGGCTTTCAACCGCAAGAGTTGGAAGCGACAGTGGAAATCTGGAAGAGCCGTTTACATCCTGATGATTATGATTTAGCTGTCGGTGCATTTGAAGACCATGTTAATGGCAAGGTGGACACGTATCAGGTGATTCATCGAATGATTCACAATGATGGCAGTACAAGCTGGGTATCTGATCGTGGACGTATTGTTGAATACGATGAACAAGGCAAGCCTCTGCGAATGATGGGGACTCATATCGATATCACAAAGGAAAAGCGTTACGAACTTGAACTTGCAAGGTTGGCAACGTTAGATCCTTTAACCAACCTACTTAACCGCAAAGTGCTTGTCGAAAAGTGCGATGAAATTTGCAGCGGCATTTTAGAACAACCAGCATCTCTGATTTTTATTGATTTAGACAACTTCAAGACAGTCAACGATCACCTAGGGCATAAAGCGGGTGATGCGGTCTTAATGAAAGTAACGGATTGGCTAAAACAGTGTGCGCCGAGTGAGTCAATTATCGCTCGTCTTGGCGGCGATGAGTTCGTGGTGCTGTGTGTTGATCACTCAAGAGATGTTATTAGCCGTTACATCGACCAATTGCTGACCAATGTCAGTGAGCCTCTCAAGTTAGACAGCGGTTTAGCGCATATCGGTTTTAGTATTGGTGTTTGCGACTTTACAACGTCCAATTACACATTCGAAGAGCTGTACGAGCTTGCTGATAAAGCCATGTATCAGGTCAAACACAGTGGTAAAAATGGTGTCGCGTATATCAGTGCAGAAAAAAAATAGTTGGTTTTGGTTTATTTGGAAGCGCTTCTGTTAGAGAAAAACTCTGGCCAATACATTCTAATATAACCTGTAGAAACCCAAATCACTAACACCGTCGCAATCGTCAATTCTAAGAAACCAAAATTATGCAGCCAGTGCCAGTGTGGGTAATCTGACTCAAAAAAGGTGGTTAATCGGTGCATTGCGATAGCACTGATCACTGAGGGGAAAGTGACGGCAGCGATAGAAGGTTGAAACTTCAACCGCAACAAACGTATGTAACATAAGTAGATTAGCAGCGTCATGGCAATCGCTATGCCAGCTAAAGCACCTGTTAGAATCGGATCTGGGTGCGGGAAGTTCACCAGATAAGTAGCAAGCGTTAAGTTAATTGGTGCGGCCATGATCGCAAGTGTTGGTCTAGCCCTGCGAGGTAGAGAACCAAAGAAGACTAAACGGTACAAAACAACAGGTAGCATGACGAAGTAGATTGCGACACACACTTGTACTAGTGTTTCTGAAAAAACATTGTGTCCGAACTGTGTTCCTGCCAGAGAGCTGCTGATCATTCCCACCGGATATAAAAACCAGCTAGGTACAATGTTCGATATTTTGAAGTTCATCAGTTGAAAGCCGAAGAACAAAACCATCATCGTAAAGTGCAGCATCATAGCTAATGCCCAAATCGGATAGGCAACGAGTGGGGAGATAACCGCTAAGTAATCACAGAGTATCAATAATGCCATACTCATTGGCGCCATAAGGCTTCCTGAAAGAGGATGGCTGATATCTGCGAGAAAGGTTTTGTAGTTGGTCAGATATTTAGCCAAAACAGGCAGCAACAAGAGTGCGCCTATCGCAGCCAAATAAGGGCGGATAGTAAGACCGACCATAGGGAAATATAGCGCCCACGCTTGACCCAAGCCAATCATGCCTAGAGCAAGGGCTGCTTGAGATGGGGGAACCCCTTGTACTTGAAGAAACCTTTTCCAGTTCAACGAAAACTCCGCATAACAACGTCCTACAGTGTTGTAACGAAGTTTGAGCATTCGAGATAAGGCAACACCGCTACCACTGTTTTGTGGGGGGCGATATTAACAAGTTTCCACATCTTCTGTACGACAATATTGTGTGTAATTGTCACAAAATGCGTAGCAGACTAGTCATATCTATCCGATATGACTAAATATTAATCTTCTTTTACTCTTGCTGCGGTAGATCTTGCTGGCGAAGTTTTTCGTTCTTCAACGTACGATTAAGTAGTTGGCTGTAGATTGGTTGTCCGCCAAACATCTGAGCGAATATCACCGCACCTAAACCTGTAATAATCAGAGGAAGAATCAGGTTGTAGTTACCTGTCATTTCGATAACCAGTAAAATACCAGTAATCGGCGCACGAACTGTCGCGCAGAACAACGCACCCATACCGGCAATGGCAAACATTCCTGGCTCGATATCCAATTCAGGGAAAATGCTTTTTGCAATCAAACCAAAGGCATATCCAAACAGAGTACCGAGTGCCAACATAGGCGCAAAGATACCGCCAGGTGCACCAGAACCAAAACAGACCACGGTTGTGAAAATACGACCGATGAAAAGCAGCAGTAGAACCGTTGCACTGTAATTGCCGTTGGTCACATCAGGAATAAAGTTGATACCACCACCTGTTAATTCTGGAATGTAAAGTAGTGTTAAACCAAAAAAGCCACCAAGTAGTGAGCCTGTGATCAGATAGCGTTTGCGCTGGTTTTGATGGATGCGAACGAAGATGTCCTGAGACAACGTGATAAGACGGTTAAATATCACGCCGAAAATGCCAAACAACATACCCAAAAACAGAAATAAACCGAGCGCTTTCAGTTCTGGTGCATCGTATTCGGGCATGGTGATAACCGCTTCCTGACCGTTGATCAAACGGAACACGATATTGGCGGACACCGCAGAAATAATGACTGCTCGAATAGAGATAAGCGAATAGCGAAATTGCGGACGCATCTCTTCTACGACAAACATGATGCCAGCAAGAGGAGCGTTGAATGCCGCCGCCAGACCGCCAGCGGCGCCAGAGGCGAGAAGAGAGTGGCGAGTGTCCTCACTCTTTACTCGGAACACATCAGAAATCATACGCCCGATTGCGCCGCCCATCTGTACAGTAGGGCCTTCACGTCCTAAAACCATACCAGAACCTAATGCACCCATGCCGCCAAAAAATTTTACTGGAATAACGCGCCACCAACGTACAGGACGAATACCATCCATCGCACCTTCAATTTCCGGAATACCTGAACCTGCCGCTTCCGGAGCGAAACGGTGAACAAGATAATAACCGACAAATGCTAGCGCGGCACTGATGATGAATGCAGCCAACCAAAGAGGAAGTAGGTTGCCAATCTCACTAATCAGCCATTCAGTACGTGTTTCTGAAACGAAATGAACGGCTTTTTCAAAGTAAGTACCGACAATACCTGCCAATATTCCCACTGTAAGAGACAAAAACAGAACTGAGATCGGCGTTTTATCTTTAGAGAGAAACTGGTTGATAGCATCTTTTGGAACTTTTGCTAGAAAACTTTGCGTAAATTTCTCTCTGTTGGTCATTTAAAACGAGTCTCATCGTTGGCGTTATGTGAGGAACGTCAGATTATACTTACGATTACAATCAACTATAGCTGCAAAGTTGCAAATTAGATTTTCATATATGATTTTTATATGAAAGTAGATGATTGTTATCACCTTTCAAAAAGGTGATTTAGGTAAAAAAATTGCCGATAATATTCGCTGAGAAACTTGTTTTTCAGCGGAAATGAGCCATATTTAAATCGTAAGGCGTTTATCGAAATTTCTTACGGAGGATGTGAAAAAAAGCCTTACTTACAATTTGGAAGGAATCAAAATTCTATTCGATAGACCTCGTCATTGATTCAAGTGCATCTAACTAGAGATGAGAGAATCCGCAGACTCACGATTGAGTAACGAGGAATAAGGCGCGCTCCCGCAGTGCGCCTTTGTGCATTCTGGCCTACCGCAATTCACGTTGTCATCTGTAACTCCACAAAGCGCGTATAGCAAGCTTGTATCCACCTATGTATACTCCTTGGAAAAGGAGTACCGCGATGACGAATAAAGTTCCAACCAATATCATTACGGGTTTTCTCGGCGTAGGGAAAACAACCACGATATTGAATCTTTTAAAGAATAAGCCGGAAAACGAGAAGTGGGCGGTTCTTGTTAATGAATTTGGTGAAATTGGCATTGACGGCGCAATGATGTCTGATCAAGGTGCGCTAATTAAAGAAGTACCGGGCGGCTGTATGTGTTGTACGGCAGGCGTGCCTATGTCTGTTGGTATTAACGCTCTGCTGCGTCAGAAGCCAGACCGTTTAATTATTGAACCAACGGGGCTTGGGCATCCAAAACAGGTGATTGCGACATTAACTTCTGACCAATACACACCGTATGTTGATCTTAAAGCGACGATTGGGCTAGTTGACCCACGTAATTTAAGCAACGAGAAATACACCGGAAACCAAAACTTCAATGATCAATTGCAAACGGCAGATGTCATTATTGGTAACAAGGTGGATGAGTGTACGGCTCATGATATTGATGCATTCAATGATTGGGTGACAGATCAAACACCAGCAAAAGTATTCCATAAGCTGGTTACTCGCGGTCAACTACCGATTGAAGTTCTGGATATTGAACGTGTTCACGGTGGAGCTTCTTCACATATCGAATCTCACCATCATCACCACGCAGAAATGGAACCTGAGTTTCAGCTAGATCCAAACCAGCCCTTCGCTCGTAAAGAGAACAAAGGGCAGGGGTATTTCAGCTGTGGTTGGTTGTTTGGTGCAGAGTACCGTTTTAACTTTGATGAGCTTTTCTCATTGATCAGCGATCTAAAGGCAGAGCGTGTAAAAGCCGTCGTAAATACAGATCAAGGCTGTTTTGCATTTAACTCGGCAAACGGTGTTGTATCGGTGAATCAGCTTAGCTTAGAAGGTTTTGAGTCTCGTCTTGAAGTGATTGATTCACAGCTTATGCCTTGGGATCAACTAGAGAGTATTTTGCTGAAATTAGCTGGAATAACTCGATAGGTATAGAAAGGGCGACATAACAGTCGCCCTTTCTTGCTTAAAACTCGTTAGAATCTTAGCGCTTATTACGCAGATAGCGTTTACGACGCTCTTCTTTGTTTTTCGCTTTTTCTTCTGCTTTACGAGCTTCTTCGACTTCCACTTCAATGAGCTCTTGAGTAATCATCTCAGGGTGTTCAAGAGTGATCTGACCTATGATACCTTGGCGTAACTCATGCAGCAAAATTTCAGATGCTTTGTGTAAATCAACACGACCACCTGCACGCAGTGCACCGCGCTTACGACCAATCTCTTCCATCCACTCAAGATCAGACTCTGGTGCTTCGTCGATGTTGTAACGTGCTTTCAACAGTCTTGGGTAACGCTCAGCTAGGTATTCTACGGTGTAGAATGCCACTTCTTCGTACTCCATCGCTGTATCTTTAATTGCGCCTGTCGCCGCTAAACGAAAACCACTGTGCGGGTTTTCCACTTTCGGCCATAAGATCCCAGGGGTATCTGATAGTACAATACCGTTTTGTAGATTAATACGTTGCTGACGACGAGTGACCGCAGGCTGGTTACCGGTTTGAGCAATCGCACGACCCGCTAAACAGTTGATGATGGTGGATTTACCTACGTTAGGGATACCCATAATCATAGTGCGAACATTTTTACCTAACGCCTCACGGTTTGGTGCTAACTTACGGCACAATTCCATGATCTGCATAACTTCTTGTTGGTTAGACGTGGTAATCGCAATTGCTTTAACGCCTTGCTCTTTTTCTAAGTGCTCTATCCATAGCTGAGTCATTTCTGGATCAGCCAGATCACGCTTGTTCAGCACTTTCACACAAGGTTTTTCTTTGCGAAGTTTTGAAATAATCGGGTTTTCACTGCTAAAAGGAATGCGCGCGTCCAACACTTCGATGATCACATCGACTTGTGGGATAACTTCTTCGATCTCCTTGCGTGCTTTATGCATATGCCCAGGAAACCACTGAATATTGTTGTTAACCATTTGAATTTATTGCCTTTGAATTTTTTTTAGTTGCTGGGGGACAAAAGTATGCAGAATGACCACACTAAGTAAATCCTAATCACAACAGCTTATATGCTGAGTATTTTAGCATTTTTATCATTGCGCGTGAATCCGCTTAACTTGATATACAAATCAGTCATGGATAGTGGGTAATGTCTTGATTGAAGGTCGCTTGCTTTCTATTTCAAACCAGAAAGAAAAAATAGAGAAGATAAATGAATGACAGTAATGTTGCTGTTATCGTTGGGTAGATAATATACGACTCGCCTTCATTGGTACGTTGATAGCAAAGAGTGGTCAGCAGTACATTATAAATAACCAGCAACAAGCTAATGGAAACACCGCTGTTAAGTGTCAGGCTGGTTAGTTGAAATAAAACCAGAGTCAGTAGGAAATAATCAACAACGATTAACCATAAAAGTGCTTTTTTTAGCTTGTCTTTGGCACTGGTTTCGTTGACTTGTTGATACATGATGCGCTCTGAAAAAAGGGCGTCTTGCCCTTTAATGTTTAGTTTTGTTCGAGCTAAACTATTTTAACCGAACCCTTTATGCAGCATTTATACCGGGTACTGCCGCTTATCATTCATCTGAAGCAAGCAATCCAAACCATAAGTTCAAGCTTAGGTAAGGTGTGTATGCATGCTGGAAAAATATCTTATCAGGTTTGTTGCTAATTTTTAATGGACGCTGAAATTATCACCTTCACTAAACGCATTCAAGATAGTGAAGGTGAGGTTTCATGAGTTTTGTAGTGGTTTCTCTGTATCTTCGACTACCGTAGGATAACCAATTGTTTCCTGACGTAATACTGGTTGATTGAAGTCCGCTTTCTCTTTAGCTTTTTCTAGCTCACTATCTTCGCTTCTAAATAATGCTTCTAAAACTTCCGAAGCAGCGGTTGTTAGAACAAACAGTTCAATTCGACGGTTTTCACTGCCAGTCGGTTTCTCTGGGTTGAGTAACGCTCTGTCTGACATTCCCGTTACCTGCATAACTCGATCGTCAGGCATGCCACCCGCAACCAAGGTTTGACGAGCCACATTTGCCCTATTAGCAGACAGCTCCCAGTTCGTTTTACTACTAAAAGCCTTCTTGAAAGCGACTGAATCGGTGTGCCCACTGATGATCAATGAATTTTTTACTCGTTGGAAAATCGGTGCAAGCGCCAAAAGAAGATCTTCGAAGTAGGGCGTGAGTTCGGTATCTCCGCGACCAAACATGTGTTGTTTAAAATCATCTTGTAGAACGATACGTAATCCTTGTGGCGTTACTGAAACAAACACATTTCCCTGAGCGTTAATCTGTTTAATCATGTCTTCGATAACTTTAGCTAAAACAGCAAGCTCTTCTTGTGTATCAAATGTACCATCAATTAAAGAATCAGATTCAGGACCTTCGCCGTCCCCACTATAAAAAGAAGTTACAGTATGGTTAGAATCCGCCTTGCTCGGGACGGTAGACGAATTGGTTTCAAGATCGATAGGTGACAAGCTCTGTGATGTATCAAAAGGGTTACCAGCGCTATCAAATATACTGGCTTTGGCGATTTGGGCTACGATGGCCTGACGCTCTTTTTCATTTGATACTTGCATAATCCACAATACAAGGAACAAAGCCATAAGAGCGATCATGAAATCCGCAAACGCAACTTTCCATGCTCCACCATGATATTCATCGTGTTCGCTAGCTTTGGCTCGCTTAAACACTATATGTTCTTTTTGCATTATGCCTCCTGCTCAATCAACCATTTTTCCATTTCGCTAAAAGTAGGCTTAATATCGAGCTGAATATGCTTACGACCAGCGTCAATAGCGAGTAAGGTTGGCTTCTTAGCTACATAGGCGACTAAACTGGCACGGATACATTCGAATGCAGACATATTGCGCTTCACACGTTGTGCCATTGCATTGCTTAGAGGATCTAAGCAGCAGTAACAACCAAAAATGCCGATAAAAGTCCCGACAAGTGCTGCTGCAACGTGGTGACCGATTAGAGCAATAGAACCATCGATTGACTGCATGGTAATAATGATGCCTCCTACAGCGGCCAGAATACCAAAGCCAGGTAACGCTTCGGCAGTGCGCTGGATTGAACGTGATGGCACCATCAAATCGGCTTGAACGGCTTCAATTTCCTGTTCGAGCAACCCTTCAAGTTCATGCGGAGACATCTGTCCCATAGCCATCAACCGTAAATTATCTGCGATAAATGCGACGATACGATAATCTTTCGCAATACGTGGGTAACGAGTGAAGATGCTACTTTCGTCAGGATTTTCAATATGCTGGTCTAGAGACTTAAAGCCACTGACACGCACCGTTTCCAAAAGAATCTGCAGTACTGCCATCAGCTCCATGTAATAACGCTGTTCTTCTTTGGGTTGGCGTAAAGTCATACGGAATTGGAGGCGCATTTCTTTTATCACGTGCGGTGGGTTACCAATAATAATGGAACCTAACGCTGCACCGATAATAATCAGGAACTCTGCGGGTTGCCAGATAGCAAGCAAACTACCGCCGGCCCATACATAACCGCCAAATACACATAATAAAATTATGACGGCTCCAAGAAACTTTTGCATAAGTGACTCCTAAGAAGACAAATGATGATTGAGTTGGTTGAGTGCCTGTTTGTGTAACTGACAAACACGGGCTGGTGTTAAATCGAGTACGAGCGCGATTTCGTTTAAGTTAAGTTCGTGTTGATAAAACAGATTCAGCATCAGTTGATCTCGTTTGTTTAGTTGCTCAACAGCGTGTTCTAAGCTGCGACGTGTATGCTCATGAGCGATACTGTCGTGGCTATCTTCGGAATAGTTTTCTATACCGTTTTCAATCAGTTGATCCAGGCTCTGCATTTCACCTGCAACTAAGGCATTTAGTCGAGAGTGGTAATCTTTCCCGTCAGTTCCCAGAGCTTCAATTATCTCACTTTCTGACGGCTGACGGCCGAGCTTACGAGTTAAATCACGAGTGACATCGTTGAGTTCATGTGCATCTTGACGTGTTTTTCTAGATCGCCAGTCGAGTCTACGTAGTTCATCAAGAATCGCCCCTCGGATACGGCACACGGCAAATGCAGGGAAGTTTGGGTCATCAATATTGCCGTAACGACGCCCAGCTTCGAGTAAGCCAATTAATCCGATCTGCTGCATATCTTCCACGCTGCAGTGAGTATTGGCATGGACTCTAAGTTGGTTTGAAATACGTTTAACTAGATGTTGATATTGGCTAAGTAAGCGGTTTTCATCGATTGCAACTGTGGGGGTGCAAATCTCATCAGAACTGCTGTAGGCATCTTGATACTGCATATCCAACATGATTTTTGACCTTACTGGACGACAAACTTAGTAAGAAGTACATCATCAATGTTCTTAAGAATGTCTGTTTTATCAAACGCTGCAAGAACAGATTGCTTAACTTCCTGTTGTAATTGGTCGATAACGCCTTCTTGTTGAATATCTTCGTAGGTTTTATCGCTAAATAATTTGATCATCGAATTGTGCACAACGGGCATGTAATCGTTGATGTTTTCTATCGCTTCTGGGTAACGAGTTTCCACTGCAATTTCTAACATTAGAAAATGGTTCTGTTTAGCGCCTTTGATACTCAGTACCACTTTTTCCAATGAGCGAAAGCTCGGCATCTGAACTTGCCCATTGGATTTACTAACCAAAAATGCCAATGGCGTTTTAGTTAACAAACCATTCGGTTCACTACTGCTATTGGACTTTAAATACATAATTCCACCGAAAACAATACCGCCAGTGACGAGGATGTTGGTGAGCAAAATCATGATAAACATAGGAATAAATTGTTTGGCGGACATAACCGTTTCCTCGTAATAGCTTGTTAGGCCTGTGTGTTGAGCCAATGCTCAGCCATTGGGGTATAGCTTGGTTCTAAAGAGCTTTCTTTAGCGGCAAAAATAATGTTACTTTGGTCATCAAACCGCTGTTCTTGTTGTCGCTCGCGTTGACCTGAACCGACATTCACATCAACATGAACGAAGTTTTGTTCCTGTAACTCGGCGCGTAAGCGCTCGGAGACTTGCATTAGTGCTTCTCGTGTCGCAGCAGTACTTGCGTTGATTTGAACACTGAGGCGATCACCTTCTACACGCACAACTAAATCCAGTTTGCCAAGATCGGGTGGGTCAAGACGTATCTTGGCTTCTTGCAGATTTTGTTGAGCTTGTAGGGTTACTCGATCATGTAGTACCTGAAGCATCTGCTCACCCCATTTGCCAGCTTGAGTATCGACTTTTACTGACGCCCATTCTGGTCGACTATCTACCATGGATACGCTGGTACCATAAGTGGCAGGTTGGTTTGGTACAGACTGTATGCTCGGTGATGCTTGAGTTGTTGTTGAACTAACTAGTTCACTACTTACAGTGCTAAGCAGGTTATTGTCTAATAGAGCCGACCCCTTATTTACCGTATGTATCTCTGCAACCTGTGATTGTGCCGGCAATATTGTCTGCACCAAGCTCATTTGAGCCGTTGGTTTCTCGTGTGCGGTTAAAGGCACGTGTTGAACCGAAACTGTCAGAGAATTCACTACTGTCGCTTGAGCAGTTTGCTCGGTGTCTTCGCTAGCAGTTTGTTCATCAGTCTTATATTTAGATACTGTTTGATCTTCATGCTGCACTGGTGTAGCAGATATCAACAATGAAGGCTGGCCAAGGCTGAATACTTCTACAGCACCTTCCTCATTAGTACTAAAGCCACGAGCTCGAGTAACAACACCGCTAAAAGTACCATTTTCTATATTTGGCATTGCCCCTTGTTGAGGGACGGAAAGTCCTTGCATCTTTATCCCTCCGCAGACATGGTCGCCTGATAGGCCACAGCCCGTTCTTGTTGATCATTGACCGTCGACATCTGCGATTCTAACTCTGATGTTGCCAACCGTAGGGCATCATAAGCAGCCTTATGCGCCGCTTTTACTTCAGTAACATGCGGAGCTATTTGGGGGTCACTTAGGAACTGCTGGCAGGTCGTCAAAAGCTCATTAAGTTCGGCATCGCATCTGCGCAGAGCCCGCCAGTCTTGTATCTTGGTCGCTATTTTTATCCGATGAGAGATAAAGCGAAACCGCTCAGGAGAGACGCTATGCATATTGGCCAAAATTGATCCATCCTTCTCTTATGTTAGCCATAACGGTTTCAACGTTACTAAGGCGCTCCACATCTTTCTGAACACTTGCTTGATAAAGCTCAACCTGACAGTAGTCGTATAACTGGTGGAGATTTTCTGCTAATTCACCACCGGTTTTCATGTCTAGTGCACTGTCTAGGCCGATTAAAATATTCATGCATTTATTAATGCCAGTACCTTTAGCCGCCAAGCGTCCTTCACTTAGGTGCCCACGTACACGCTCGATTTCATCCAATAAGCCATCAATAAGCATCACGACTAATTGGTGAGGACTTGCCGCCGCCGCCTGTGCATTTAAATCAACTTGCTGATATGAGTCGTAACCAGAGTCCATTAACATAAATTTTTCTCCTGAAGCCGATTTAGCCGAACAACGACATGGTCTGGCTCATTTGGGTAATAATTTGGTTCATTTGAGTAAATTGTTTCAAATAGCGGTTGTATGAGGCTTCAAACTTGCGCTCCAAAACCTCTTGCTTATCGTCAATACGATCAAGGGTCTGACGAATGGCATCTTTGCGTGATGAGAACATGCCAGAACCGTATTTAAGGTATGGATTTAACAGGTCATCAATTGAATCAAACAGATTACCGTCACCGTTGAAGAAGGATTCCAGACCTGCGCTATTTGTTGCCTGAACTTCAGCAAACTTGTCGCTATCAATACTCATAGTTCCAGTGCGGCTGATTTCAATGCCAAGGTTGCTCAAACGCATACCGTCAAATTCACTTCGGACCAGTGCTCTTAGCTGAGATTCAATTGACCGCACCGTTGAATCACTTGCTAGAGGGCCACGGCTTGTATCTTCATCACCAACAGCGGTGTATTTATCAATTGTTGACATCAGGCTGTTATAGGCATTGATGATGGTCGTCATCTGCTCTTCTGTACCTTCCTTATCGGCACCAACAGCCATAGACAGTGCGGCTTCACCAGTGGTTTGAGCCTTCGTTACCGTAATATCTACACCGTCAATAACATCTTCAAAGGTGTTGCTACTGCTGGTTAATTGCAGACCAGTGCCTTGTGCACCAAGCCAGATAACCGCATCTTGAGGTGCTGATATTTCTGTTAGGTTGGTGAATGCGTCTTCAAACCAGGTCTGTCCTGTACCTGACGCACTGACGTTAATGGTGTTAGCTACGCCAGTTTCTGTACTGGAAAGCATAAAATAGGTTTGTCCGTTAGAACGCACTAAAGTCGCGTTCACTCCTGGATTGGATGCATCGTTATTGATAGCAGTAACCAGTTCCGCCATGGTTGATAGACCGTCGCCATTACTGTCGATAGTAGACAAATCCAATGACATTGTTTCACCATTGATAGTGAAATCTAGAGTACCTGTGGAAGGTACTTCAGTAGTAGAGTTTAGGTCGACAGGCATGTCAGCAGATACCTGGTGTGCAGTCGCCAATTGTTCAACAAAGATCTGGTAGCTACCAGAAAGTGCTGTAGCATCCGCTGTAGCAGAGAAATAACCTTCGGTTGATACTGTTGCGCTGTTCTGAACAATACTGCTTGTTGAGCTATTCATTGAAGTGATAGCCGTACGAAATTCTTTAAGAGCCGTTTCGATTTTACCCAGCGCAGTCAATTGCGACTGATACGTTGTACTTTGCGTATCATAACGAGTTTGAAATGATTGCACGTCATACGTAGCAAGTTGTGTTGCCATAGTTATTGGATCTATCGAACTCATTTGGTTGCTCCCTGTATATCAGCCTGAGTGCCACTTATTTCCGGCCTAATACACACCAGATATGAATAGACTTCATATATCAAGATGCATGCCATCAATAAATGCATATAAAAACAATTAGATAGATGATTTTTTGGCAAAAGGCGGAAGTTATACTTCCCAATGGGCAATTCCGCCTTTTCCACTATGATAAATAGGCTATCTAAGTAGGTAAGGCGACATGATTCGGAAGATGATTAAATTTAAAAGGGCATTTCGGCGAGAGAAGGAGTCCTGAATTCTCTATTTGGAAGGACAGAAGAGCAAAGAGCATTAACAAAAAACCTCCTACGAGAGGAGGTTTTTAACAGGAAGTATTTACAGCTATTTATTAGCGAAGTAAAGAAATTGCCATGCTTGGAATCTGGTTAGTTTGAGACAAGATAGTTGTACCAGCTTGCATCAACATTTGGTTCTTAGTCATGTTTGAAGATTCAACAGCGTAGTCAGCGTCAGTGATACGACCTTTCGCAGCAGAAGTGTTTTCAATCATGTTGCCTAAGTTAGCAATAGTGTGGTCAAGACGGTTCATTGTTGCACCTAGTCCAGCACGAGCTGTACCTACAGCCGCTAGAGCATCAGCCATCTCATCCATTGTAGTTGATGCGTCAGCTTGAGTGCCCAGGCCAGTGTAACCTGCAGTAAGGTTATCGTACGCTGCACCAACACCAGTATCAACAGTAGTAGATAGGTCTAAAGTTTCAGCAGATGAAGAACCGATTTGCAGAGTCAAACCACCAGTTTTAATACCTGAAGTAGTTAGCAGTGTGTCACCTGCGTAAGTGGTGTTGTCCATGATGTTAACTAATTCAGCACTTAGTTCAGTGAATTCTGCGTTAAGAGCTGTTAGGTCATCAGCACTGTTAGTACCGTTAGCTGCTTGTGTAGCTAGGTCGTTCATACGGTATAGGATGTTTGTTGCTTCATCAAACGCACCCTCAGCTGTCTGTAGCATAGACTGACCATCTTGTGCGTTACGTTGTGCTACGCTCATACCACGAGTGTTTAGCTCAAGGCGAGTAGAGATTTGTAGACCAGCAGCATCATCCGCTGCAGAGTTAATGCGAAGACCAGTACTTAGACGTTCCATCGCAGTGTTTAGTAGCTCATTAGTACCGTTCAACGTGTTTTGAGTAACAAGTGAAGCGTAGTTAGTGTGCATTGATAAAGCCATGTTCGATTCCTCAAGTGGTTTCAATATGTTGTTTGGTTCGGGATACTTCCCTGTTCACTACTTAGAGGCGGATGGTTATCTGAGAAAATTAATTAAAAAATGAAGATTTTTGCCAATTAATTTTTAATTGATTTAAATTCAATATGTTATGTAAGTTAAATTTTTACTTACTAATCATGTGTACAGGTAAAGGAGAGGTGACGAGTGGGCTTGTTAGTGAATAAATACTCGTTCCCATAGGGTGTTTGGGAACGAATAATTGATGGTTGTAGCTGGTAAGAAATATACGTTAGCTGCTTATGAGTAATCATTATCTGAAACATCAAAGTTTCGAAATGACATCGAAGTAGGGATGTCACTAAAATAGCCGAAGTAGTAACTTGCACCCAGTAATCTATACTGGTTGAGTTCAATTTTACTCGCGACTCTTCCCGCGACCCATTTATATCGGCGTTGACGAAGAAAACGAGCGATGGGTAAAAATGCTTGCCGATCTTCTTTGTTTTCCAACGTAACAGCTAGTTTAATCATATCAGGCTTGAACAGAGTCACTTGCTCAAAATCCTCGCACGGTGCGTAAAGTTCAAACCATACCGCGTAAGCCGCCTTTTGGATTTGCTCTACAAACAGCTTCAGTTCATCGGCAGACGATAAAGGGAACTGTACCTGTATTGACGGAACGATATGGGAAAAAGTTTCCATATGATGCTCGAAGAGCTGCTCAACGAAAAATTTCCCATGTGGCCATAGTAAAGTATCGCCCCTTAAAGGGACAACGACGTTACTGATTAAACTAGGATGGAATGTATCTAACTGAAATCGTGTTTGTCGTAGTGCCAGATAGAGGCTGTAAAGATCTAAGCAATATGCCATTTTATCTGACAGTTCAAATTGATATACGCTTTGCTCTCCCCGACTACCGAAACGAAGTGTCAGATGTTGATATTCGACTTCTCCCATAGCGGTTTCTCTAATCGCCTGACAAGCATGACGAATATCATTATGTTTGAATGCTTCAAACACCATGGCATCATCGTCAGTGGTGACATTTTTTTCAATGAGATCACTGAGATAGTTGTACAGACTCTGAAAAGAAAATAGTTTAGCCAAGGTTACCTACCACACTTATCTGTTTGTTTTCAGGAATTTCATTATATGAAAGAACGGCCAAACCTTGTGCAAAAGTTCGTGCATATCTTGCAACAAGAGGGCGAAGTTGAGGCATCACCAGCAGAATTGGTGGTATACCTTGTTGTTTCATTTGTTGTCTGAGTAGCGGTAAGTTTTGCTGAAATTGTCCGAGAATATTCGGTTCGACAGGGAAACTATCTAACATAATTACACCACTGGCCTGCGCTTGTTGCAGTGAAGTCATTAGCATTTGCTCCAATTCATCGGATAGAGCGTAGACTTTTATTTCCTGTTTTTGACCGGCTAACAGATTAATCAATGTACGGCGTAGGGCGCAACGTACATCTGCGGCGAGTAAAATAGGATCTTTAGTGTTTTCAGATGACTCAAGCATGGTATTAGCTATGGTTCTAATGTCTTTGAGTGGTACCTGATCGAGCAGAAGTTGGCGGTAAACTTTAAGCTGTTGAGCTGGGCGTAATGCTGCTGCAAGTGCCTCCGCCAACTTAGGTGCTTGAGCTGTTAAACGCTGGTTCATTGCATTAACATCATCATGATTAAAAAGCTCCGCTAGGTTGGTTTTCATCACTTTACTAATGTGTGTTGCAACAACAGTTGCATCGTCGACTACCTGATAACCCATGTTAAGCGCTCGCGCTTTTTGGTTATGTTCAATCCATACCGCAGGTAACTGATAGGCCGGGTCACTGCCGAGAATACCATCAATTTCTCCATATGTTTCGCCAACGGCAATAGCCATCAAACGTTCAGGTTCGATAAATCCTTCTTCTACAATCTCACCGTTAAGCGAAATAGTATATTGATTGGGCTTTAGGTTGAGATTATCGCGTATGCTAACTTCAGGTAACAGAAAGCCGACTTGCTCAGAAAGATTGCGGCGTATCCCCCTGATACGTTGTGTCAACGGTGCACCTTGTTCTTTATTAACCAAATGCACTAAACGGTAACCAAGCGACAGGCTAATTGATTGAACGTGAGGGATATCTTCCCAGCTTAATGTGATATCTTCACTCTGTTTCATTGCTCTAGATAGCGCAGAAACTTCTTCAAGCTGTGTATCTTCAATCGGACGCTTAGTTTGACGCCAACCAGCAAAAGCAACAACCGCTGAAAATGTGAAAAAGGCTAAATGTGGCATCCCTGGCACTACGCCGATTACAGCCATAATAGCAGCAACAGTATAAAGCGTTGAAGGTGTTGCTAATAACTGCTTGTACATTGTCTGCGACATGTCATTGTCGCTGTCATTAATCCGAGTAACAATAATTGCAGCAGAGGTTGCTAAAAGCAGTGAAGGGATTTGTGCGACTAACCCATCCCCGATGGTCAGTAATGCATAAGTTTTAAATGCCTCAGAGGCTGCCATGCCGTGTTCAAAAACACCGATAGCGACACCGCCAATGATGTTGATAAACAGGATCATCAAACCTGCGATGGCGTCACCACGAACAAATTTGGAGGCACCGTCCATTGAACCATGGAAATCGGCTTCATTAGCGACTTCACGACGACGCAGACGCGCTGCTTCTTGATCTATCAAGCCTGCATTTAAGTCAGCATCAATCGCCATTTGTTTGCCCGGTAAAGCATCTAAGGTGAAACGAGCAGATACTTCAGATATTCGCTCTCCACCTTTGGTAATAACGACGAAGTTAATAATCATCAGAATGATGAATATCACCATACCAACGACGTAGTTACCGCCAATAACCACTTCACCAAATGCCTGAATAACTTTACCTGCAGCATCTCCACCGTTGTGACCTTCTAGAAGAACAATACGGGTAGAAGCTACGTTCAGTGTCAGACGTAATAAGGTTGTTACTAATAGAATGGTAGGAAAGATCGAAAAATCCAGCGGACGTTTAGCGGTAGTACTGACTAAAAGTACCAGAATTGCGAGTACAATGTTAAACGTGAACAAAGAGTCGAGTAACAAAGGCGGCAGTGGAAGTATGACCATTGCCAGAACCATAAGTAAAACAATTGGAATACCAATATATGATTTACTTGTACTTTGTAATTGTTTTAACCGGTCAAACATCCGAACAGTCCTATATCGTTACTTATTAATGCTGCAAATTTTTAGGTATTGAGAAATGGGGAAGTGGCATTGGTTGCTCACCTTTTCCATTACGGAATGATTTTAATTGCAGCACATACGTTAAAATGTGTGCCACCGCGACATAAAGCTGGCTTGGTATGGCCTGTTCAATAGCGGTTGTATAGTAAATTGAACGCGTTAGCGGAGGTGAATTAATGATTTCTACATTATTTTCCCGAGCAATTCGCTGAATGTGCATAGCCGTTTCATCGACACCTTTAGCGATCACAAAGGGAGCTTCGGATAGCGATGTGTCGTATTTTAAAGCGACCGCGTAATGTGTAGGGTTCACAATGACTACATCGGCCTTAGGTACCATCTTATCAACACGACGTCGGGCAAATTGCTGCTGAATCTGGCGAATACGTTGTTTGACTTCTGGTCTACCTTCGTTACTTTTATACTCTTCTTTGAGCTCCTGCTTCGTCATCTTTAGCTCTTTTAGATGTTCCCAGCGTTGGTATGGAATATCTATCAGACCAAAAAGAAGCAGAACACCACCCATCATTAGTAATCCATCAAATAGAATATTCATGATCAACACTACTCCTTGATTAAGTGGGAGTTGTTGCATCGATAGTAACGATTGTAGATTGCTGTTCATGTACCAGTACAATACTAATGAGATCACTGAAACTTTTAGCGTTGATTTGAGTAACTCAATTAACGAACGGGTAGAAAACATACGTTTAAAACCTGCGAACGGACTCAGTTTATTCAGTTTAGGTAACAGATTGGCCGGACGGAAAAACCAACCACCTAGAATCATGCTGCCACCCACAGCCGTAATCATGATTACAACAAACATCGGGACTAATAGTTCGACCAAAATGACCAAACTGTGTTCGAGCTTTTCAACCATAATGAGAGGGTTTTCCAGCTCCAGATGTGTGAGTGCCATGTTGTAACGAAAAATACCAGTGATGGTTTTCCATATGGAAGGCAGCTGTGAAGCAAAATAATAAGCGACAGCAAGGAAAATAACAGATGCAGTAAATTCTTTCGCTCGGGGGATCTGTCCTTGCTGTCTGGCTTTTTTTATCTTCTGAGGGGAAGCCTTTTCGGTTTTATCTTGAGATGTTGATTCGCTCATGCATTCCCCACCATAAATTGATTAAGAAAACGTAAAGCGTCATGAACTAGCTCGGTGTAGCTCCCGGGGATCCCACTGATTGAAAGTAAAACAGTTAATAGTCCCAATAACATGGTCATAGGAAAACCTAATGCATACACATTAAGGCTTGGTGCTGCTCGGTTCATGACGCCAAAGCTAATGTTAGCCAGTAGCATTGCTACAATGGCTGGTAGAGCCAAAGCAAGTGCCGCTGAAAACATCCAACCAAATACTGCAACAATCGTTTTGATAGACAATACAGAGATTCCTGAACCGACCGGCCATACTTCGAAGCTTTGAATCAATACGTCAATAACTAATAGATGACCTTCCAGAGCTAGGAATAATAAAGTGGTAAATATTAGGAAAATGCGCCCAAGAATGGGAACTGATAATCCATTAACAGGGTCATTCATCATTGCCATGCCTAAACCCATTTGCAAAGAAACAATCTGCCCCAACATTGTGAATACGGTAAACAACATGTGGATGATTAATCCAAACAGCAATCCCCAAACTGCTTGCTCAAAGGCAAGAAATAGCGATGTCATAGAGAATAGCCCAACTTCAGGCATAGCTGGCATCAGTGGGGCGGTGATCACTGTAATAGAGAGGGCAAGCAAAGTTCTTATCCAGACAGGGATAAGTAAGTCGCCAAAGATTGGCATTGATATAAAAGCCGCCCCAATACGGAAAAAGGGCCACCATAATTGACCTAACCAGCTAGATATCTCGCTGAACGTAAATTCCATCAGCCAAGCATTCCCGGTATGTTCAGAAACAGGTATTCAAATAACTCCATAATCTGGCGGATCATCCAGTGTCCTGCAAAAATCACCATCAACAATGTGACGATAAGGCGAGGTAAGAAGCTTAACGTTTGTTCGTTGATCTGCGTTGCTGCCTGAAATACAGCAACACTAAGACCAACAATAAGCCCCGGTATGACCAGCACAGCAACAATGAGAATAATTAACCAAACTGCCTGGGAGATAATGGTGACGACGTATTCAGGAGTCATTCAATAATCCTTGGCTTATGGAGCAAAGCTAGCTGAAAGAGTGCCGACGGTCATTGCCCAGCCATCTACAAGTACAAAGATGATTAATTTGAACGGCAAGGAAACGATAAGCGGGGATAGCATCATCATCCCCATGGCCATGAGCACACTCGCAATCACTAAATCGATTACTAGAAAAGGGATAAACAGCATAAAGCCGATTTGAAAGGCGGTTTTCAATTCGCTGATCACAAATGCCGGTAGAACAACAGCAAATGAAATGTCTTCTATATTCTGATCTAAAGGCTCGTTAGCAATACGTAACATTTGCTCAAGAGAACTTTGATGAGTTTGAGCAAGCATGAAGTTACGTACTGGCTTTTCTGCAACTGAAAACGCTTCCATTAAGGTAATTTCACCCTGATCGTATGGCTTAAAAGAGTGTTCGTATACGTCACTCCATACAGGGCGCATGATCAAAATCGTAAGCGCAAGCGCGATACCAACCAATACTCTGTTTGGTGGACTTTGCTGAAGGCCAAGAGCCTGACGAAGGATGGCGAGGACTACGATGATGCGTGTGAAACTGGTGGCCATCATAATAAAAGCAGGTATAAAACTTAATGCTGTCATAAGTAACAGTATTTGCAGTTTTACACTGTACTCTTCCTGAGTGTTACCGTCAGTAACACTGAAAATTGTCAAACCATTTTCTACAGCCAGTGTTGGTAGAGAAAACAACGACAATACTAACGCCAGTACACCTAACCTAAATAAAGAAAGCGGCTTATTCATCGAGAAGACCTGTGATTAGCCGACAGTTGTCAAAGCTGAGTCGATAATGTCAATCAGGCGTAAACCGTACTTTTCGTTTACGATAACAACTTCAGCATGGCCTAATAATGAACCATTGACCTTAACATCTAGCGGTTCACCGTTAAGCTTATCCAGTTCAATTACTGAACCTTCACCCGCCTTCATCAACTCGCCCAGAGAAAGTTCTTTACTGGCAACTTCAAGTGTTACTGTGACAGGAATATTTTTGAAAAAGCTTAAGTCTCTTTCTGTTTTTGGGGCATCTTTGATCACGATATCCTCGTTGGATTCATCAAGGTGAAACTGAGCAAAGTTCAGTTCATCGTCATCAAAGTTCAAAGAGTCTAAAGAGTCGCTCATTTAAGGAGTCCTTATCTTAGTTCAAAATTAAAACGAGTTGACCATCTTGTTCAGCAACTCTACCTGTAAACAGTGGTGCGTTACCGATACTGACGGGGGCAGTAGACAGTAGCTCAATTGGAAGAATGTCTTGTGGTGAAAGACTCAGTACGTCACTAAGAGGCATCGATTTCTTGCTTAACAACACATTCAGTTTTACTGGTGTATTTTTTAGTGAGCGTTGAAACTGAGGTTTCAGATCTTCGTTCGGCTGTAAGTCAAGTTGAGCAATCAGTGTTTGTACCAGTTGGTTATCAAAAATAAGTGTCAACTCACCACAATGTTCCGTGCCGATGGATACATTCAGCTCAGCTTTTAGTCCAATCCCACAAGAAATGTCCTCATCTTTGGCTTGCCACATTTCTTTTGGTGCAATCCACTGACATATGAGTTTTCCAACTCTATCTTGCAGACGTTTGTCACTGCTAGTTATTACGCTGTGTTTACGTACAATATCCGTGCCATAAAAACGATCTGAAAATTTAATTAGTGTTTTTTCATCGAAATGAATAAATAAAGAGCCACTTGCTTCATGACTGTACTGTGAAACCGCTCTCATATTAAAGCTTGTGGCTTGCAATTCAAATATTTCTAATGATTTAGTATTGATATCAATAAATTGGCTATTAAGCCAATTTTGCAATTCAGATATTAATCCATTACTAGAGTCATTAATGATTTTTTCTAACCTGTCACGAATGATATGAATTGGTTTGCCTAATAATTCTACATTTAGAGTTTTTACTTCTGAATTTATATTATGATTTTTTTTTGACATTTATATTTTACCGTTCCATGACAATTTAACAGGGTGGTTTAATGGCGCATTCTAATCATTAAAAAAGATATATTTTTACTCAAAAAAATTGATTATGTGAAGCTGATCGCAAAATAAGATTTGTGATCAAATTCACCTTTTTTTGTGGGGTAAGACTGGATATGATTGCGCAAAATTTATGCAGTTTGAGTGAATTTTAATCTGGCTCGTGTCGTGTTTATTTTTATAACATGCTGTTAATACAGGTTTTAAATGAGTCCCCTAATGTTTTTGTGATTCATGCCGATTCATTGTGTTAGGTTATTTGTGGCTCAATTGAATTTCTTTTGGTGATGGTTTGTGAACGAAAATCTCGTTTTTAACCTTCAACTATTGCTGTTTGCATTACATACCTTTAATAGTGTTTTTATTCTAACTATTAGTTTGTATTGATTTATATATTTAATCAGTGTTGAAATATATAAATCGTTTTATTCATGTTGTTCTTCTGATATTTTCCTGTGTCAGATTAATGTCAATAAAAGTTGAGATGCTTAGCTTGTTAAATGTAAATAAAATGTTTGTTGTCGTTTTTTCTTTACTGATGATGGCTTCTTCTTTTGTATCTTATGCTGATGAAGTAATAGATGTGCCTATGGATTTGTCTGCGTGGAATTATAAAGAGGAACGAGCTGCTTGTAATTTAATCCATACGGAAGTTCCGCATGGGAAGTTTTATTTCCGCTCTGAACGAAATCACCAGATTACATTTGACTTCAAGTCTTCCAATAAATCGGAGTCGTGGAAATATGCAAGCCTTTCTACGTTGACTCCCCCTTGGATTGAACCAGAGCAAGTCACTTTAATGAGCCAGGGCTACGCGAGTTCGCCTACGCATTTTTCATTTCGTTCAAATATAGACAAATTATTGAAATCTATTGAAGAAGGTAAGTGGCTCAAACTTTCGTTGAAAGATAGCTCGGGCTCTCAATCAGTAGATTTGATATTACCGTCGATTCGTGTTCAACAAGCGATCTCTGAGTTTCTTGAATGTAAGAAGAAGCTTCCTTCAATCACTTACGCTGAAGCAAAAGACACCTATGTGTATTACGCAAGTGGTCAAAAAACGCTGAGTACAGACCAGCTTCTAATTTTAAATAATCTTGTAAGTTACATCCGATGGGATGATCAAATCTCACAAGTATTAATTGATGGCCACACCGATAGTACTGGTTCAAGGCTGATGAATATTAACGTTTCTAAGCAGCGTGCTGAAGAAGTGGCACAATATTTGGATAAACTAGGAATAGGTAAAGATAAAATGCAGATTCGAGCACATGGTTCCCGATATCCGATGACTAGTAATGACACAGAGCAAGGACGCTCAAAAAATCGCCGCGTAGTGATTCGTATCGTTAAAAATGACGAAAGTGTTGTTCAAGCTTCTCCTCCAGCACCAATTAATCAGTGAAGGTCAAGTAATGTCTAGATTAGATATCTTATTAGTAGAGCCTAATGAACTGTTAGCTCAATCTGTCATTGAAGTTTTGACGATAGCTGGTTATCAGGTGCGCCATGAACGCACAGGTCGTAGTGCTCTGTTGCAGAGCCCAGCAGCGATTACAATTGTAAGTTCAAACTTGAGTGATATTTCTGTACACGATTGGGTCGCTTGTCACCAAAAGCAGGTTGGTTCCGGTGTGGCTATTGCGATAGTCGAGCAAGACCAAGGCATTATCGCTGCAGAAACAATGAAAGCTGGCGCAACAGATTATTTATTACGTCCTTTTGAATCGAGCCAGCTATTAAATTTGATTCGTCGTGTGGAAGCTCTTGAAAAGCCTATGGCTAACATCGTTGCGGAATCATGGCGTAGTAAACAAGTTCTGCAATTGGCTCACCGCGCAGCGTGTACTAGCGCTAGCGTGCTAATTACCGGTGAATCTGGAACGGGTAAAGAAGTTTTGGCTCGCTATGTTCACGAACAATCTCAACGCTCTAGCGGCCCATTTGTTGCTGTTAACTGTGCAGCAATTCCGGAGTCGATGTTAGAAGCTGTGTTATTTGGTCATGTCAAAGGAGCTTTTACCGGAGCGTTAGCTTCTCAAAGCGGTAAATTTGAAGAAGCGAATGGTGGCACGATTTTGCTAGATGAAATCGGTGAAATGTCACCAGCCGTTCAAGCGAAGCTACTGCGTGTTCTTCAGGAACGTGAAGTGGAACGAGTGGGAAGCCATAAAGCGATCAAACTGGATATCCGAGTGATTGCCGCGACCAATAAAGATCTTCGTGAAGAAGTGCAGAAAGGTCAGTTTCGTGAAGACCTGTACTACCGTTTGGATGTGTTGCCATTGCATTGGCCACCATTACGTGAACGTAAAGAAGATATCCTGCCAATCAGTCAGTTCTTTATTAAAAAATACCAAGAAACGAGTTCTTGCTTTCTTTCTCAGGACGCAAAAATTGCACTAAGTCAGTATGACTGGCCAGGCAATATTCGTGAACTTGAAAACGTTATGCAACGAGCATTAGTCATGCGTCACGGTGACTATATTACTGCTCAAGATTTGATGCTTCCAATTGACGTTAATTCTGTTAGCCAGCAAATGGTACCGGATACTTCATTTGGTCATGTAGAAGCAAAAAAGCAGGCTGAATATCAATACATCTTAGATAAATTGCGTCAGTTTGGCGGTAACAGAACCAAAACAGCAAATGCTCTGGGCGTATCAACCCGAGCATTACGTTATAAGTTAGCAGCGATGAGAGATCAGGGTATCGATCTCCAGACAGTATTGGGCTCGGCGGCCTAAAGGAGAATAAACATGGCAGATCTACCGATTGGAAATGCAATGTCAGCAGAGCAAATGTTGCTTGCGAAAATGGATGCAATGCGAGTACAGGCCACGCCAGAGTTTGTAATTAGTGCTAACCCTGTCGATTTTCAACCTGTTAACGAGCCAATGTCGTTTTCGACAGCAATGACAGATGTACTTAACAAGGTTAATGAACATCAGGCAATTGCGAGCAACAAAATGACCGCAGTAGAAACGGGTCAAAGTGATGACTTAGTTGGAGCTATGATTGCTAGCCAGAAAGCCAGCCTATCATTTAATGCTTTATTGCAAGTGCGTAATAAAGTGGTTGGTTCATTTGAAGATATTATGAAGATGCCGGTATAAAACATGTCTGAACTTCAAACGCAAACGGCTGGTGCACTGAGTATCAGTTCTAACCAAGCAAACATCTCTTCAGCTAAAGGGATGAATGATTTTGGCAGTAAATTGAAAAAAATCTGGTCGAGTAGCCAACGCAACTTAGTATTGTCGGCAGTACTGGCTGCTATTGTTGCTGCGCTTATTGTGGTTGCACTTTGGAGTGCATCTCAGAGTTTCCGCCCTTTATACGGTCATAATGAACAATTCGATGTAGGTGAAGTGGTATCTATATTGGAAGCGGAAGGAATTAACTACCGATTACAGGAACAGAATGGTCAGGTGCTTGTTTCTGAAGACGAAGTCGCAAGGTCGCGTATGCTGCTCGCGGCTAAAGGTATTAAAGCTAAGCTTCCAATGGGCCTCGACTCATTAAAAGAAGATAGCTCATTGGGTACCAGCCAGTTTATGGAAACGGCACGTTACCGTCACGGGCTTGAAGGTGAGTTGGTCCGTACCATTATCGCGTTAAATGCCGTGGCTAATGCCCGGGTTCACCTAGCGATTCCTCGTCAGACGTTGTTCGTCCGTCAGCAGGGTGAAACTCCATCGGCGTCGGTAATGGTGGAATTGAAACCAGGTTCAGATTTGAAACCAGAACAAGTGGAAGCGATTGTCAATCTGGTGGTAGGTAGTGTTATCGGTCTGAAGCCGGAATCGGTATCTGTGATAGATCAGTATGGACGTTTGTTGAGTGCTGATGTGGGGTCGGCGGAAACTGGCAAAGTGAATGCTAGGTACCTTGAATATCAGCGCAATGTTGAGAAGCAAATTATCAAACGTGCGGCTGATATGCTTACGCCGATTGTTGGTTCGAGCAACTTCAGAGTTCAAGTTGCTGCTGATATGGATTTTAGTCGTGTAGAAGAAACACAGGAAATTCTTGATAATAACCCGATTGTAAGCAATGAGCACACAGTACAGAATAATTCTGTCGACCAGATAGCACTCGGTGTACCTGGTTCTCTTAGCAATCAGCCTCCTCTCACTGGTGAACTGCCAACTCAAGACAGCCAAAATACTAATGCCCGTTCTGAAATTAAACGTCAGTATGCCGTGGGCTCTAGCGTGCGTCGTACGCAGTATCAACAAGGTCAAATCAAAAAACTGAATGTTTCTGTATTACTGAATTCCGTGGTCGCTCCGGACGGAAGTGCGTGGACTGAACAGGAGAAAGCGGAACTTTCGGATATGATTATGGAAGCTGTTGGTATTAATGCTGAACGTGGCGATAGCTTCAGTCTGAAAAGCTTCAACTTCACTCCTATTGAAATTGAAGCGCCACCAGCAATTCCTTGGTGGCAGGACCCGACAATTCAACAACCCTTACGTTATGTAATCGGCGGTTTGTTAGGGTTAGTCATGATTTTGTTTGTATTAAGACCTTTGGTCATGCACTTGACTGGCGCTGATCGCCGTAAGTTGGACCTTGACGTTCCGTCACTACAGGATGAACCAACGTATGAAGACGTACAGACTAAGGCAGATCGTGAATACGAGGAAAAACTAAATCGCAGACTAGCAGAAAAAGGTATTGCTACATCTAATGGTTTAGAAGTGAGTAGTGAAATGCTACCACCTCCGGGATCGCCTTTAGAAATCCAATTGAAACATTTGCAGCTTATTGCCAATGAAGAGCCGCAGCGTGTTGCAGAGATACTGAAACAGTGGGTAAACGTGAATGAACACAGCACAATCAACGCAGAATCAAGATCTTAACTACGTAGAGCAAACAGCTTTAGTGCTGTTGGGTATGGGTGAAGACGCCGCAGCGAAAGTGCTACGTCATTTCAGCCGCGACGAAACTCAGCGCGTCACACGCGCTATGGCTAAGCTCAGTGGTATAAAAAGTGATAAAGCCAAAAATGTTATTCAAAAGTTTTTTGATGATTTCCGTCAGCACAGTGGTATCCGTGGAGCATCGAAAGATTACTTGTCTAATACGTTGCGTAAGGCATTGGGTAACGATTTGGCGAAAGGGTTATTGAATGACCTCTACGGTGATGAAATACGTAATAGTATGCAGCGTTTACAGTGGGTCGATGCTGAAATCCTTGCGCGTTTCATCGCTGAGGAACACCCACAGATGCAGGCGATTTTTCTCGCCTATTTACCGCCAGAGAGTTCCTCTGCGGTACTAAAGAGTTTACCGCAGGACTATCATGATGAACTGCTATTCCGAATTGCAAGGATTCAGGATATTGATCATAGAGTTGCAGGCGATTTGAATGAGCTGATTGAGCGTTGCATCGAACAAATATCTGTGACACAAAGTGCGCCGTTGTCAGGTGTTAAACAAGTTGCTGATATCATTAACCGTTTTGATGGAGACAGAGCCTCATTGATGGAAATGCTTAAACTGCATGATGAAGATGTGGTAAGTGAAATTGAACAGAATATGTTTGATTTCATGGTGTTAGGACGCCAAAGCGAAGACACAATGGATCGTCTTGTTCAACAAGTACCTATTGATTTGTGGGCGGCTGCACTTAAAGGTGCAGAAATTACACTGCAACAATCGATTAAACGTTCTATGCCTCAGCGTATGGTTAAATCTCTCGAAGATGACATGCAGGTTCGCGGCGCGATTCCTCGTAGTCGTGTAGACAGTGCCCGTCAGGAAATTATGCAAATCGTTCGTGAACTGAATGATGCAGGTGAAATTGATCTGCAGCTCTATCAGGAACCAACGGTGGAGTAAGGCATGAAGAAAGAAAAGATCATGCGTCTTCCCGCAGATAGTTATCGGATACACCGTTTTCCTCCGCTTGCTCAGCCACTAATAGTGAATGATGAATTTGCTTTAGATGAAGACCGATTAGGTTCGCAAGCGGATGTGCAGCGGCAGCTAGAAACTGGTTTCCAACAAGGTTTACAGCAAGGTTTCGATGAAGGTCTACGTCAGGGAATAGAGCAGGGTAAACAACAGGGTATAGTTGAAGGTCAGAAAGAAGGCTTTCAGAAAGGCTTTCTTTCCGGCGAACAGTCAGGTAAACAGCGGTTTACCGATGCTATTAAACCAGTTAATGAAATATTCCAGTCTCTCTCACAATGGCAAATGGAACAAGAGCAACAACAACGCCACATTATTTGTGAATTGGTGCAGAAAGTTGCTCAGCAAGTGATCAGAGCTGAACTGACACTTATGCCTCAACAGATCCTTGCACTAGTTAATGAAACGTTGAATGCGATGCCTGGAAAAGCGGAAAGTGTTGTTGTCCATTTGAATCCACAAGATTTAGAACGCATTACACAGATTAATTCAGATCTGCCTGATAATTGGAAACTGGTCGCTGATAAGGATCTGCCCGTAGGTGGATGCCACTTAGTAACTGATGAAGCAGAGGCCGATGCAAGTTGTGATTCTCGTTTGCAGTCATGTATGGATAACGTAAAGCAACATATGCTTGAAGAAGGGTTGCCAGAGAAAGAGAGTAACTATGAGTAATGTTCGTACTCATAGTTTCTTGTCGGAACGTTTGAGTGATGCGATCGCTTCTTTAGATGCTGTGCCTGTCGCTCGAGTCACAGGAAGGTTGGTAAAAGTTAACGGATTGATGCTTCAGGCAGTAGGTTGTCGCTTTAAACTGGATCAACGGTGCATGGTCGAAACCGCTGAAGGAAGCATGATTGAAGCTCAGGTTGTGGGTTTTGATCATAATATCGCTTATTTAATGCCGATTCGCCGTCTCGGTGGATTGTTTGCTGGCGCAAAAGTCGTACCACTAGAAGGTGACAGCACTGTTCAAATGAGCAGTCAGTGGCTAGGCCGTGTAGTCAATGGGCTTGGAGAGGTTTTGGATGGTGGTCCTGAACTGCGCGGAGGCGAACGCATTTCGCTTGAACCCAATCCGATTAACCCCCTCAAACGCAGACCCGTTGATACTCCGTTAGATGTCGGTGTCAGGACGATTAATGGGCTTTTGACCGTTGGTAAGGGACAGCGTATTGGTTTAATGGCCGGTAGTGGCGTTGGTAAAAGTGTCTTGATGGGAATGATATCTCAGAACACGGAAGCTGATGTTATTGTCGTTGGTCTGATCGGTGAACGAGGTCGAGAAGTTCGTGAATTTATCGAACGAAATCTTACGCAAGAGGCGCGTAAAAAGGCGATTATTATCGCAGCTCCTGCTGATGAGTCCCCTTTAATGAGATTACGTGCAACACTGTTGTGCCATCGCGTTGCTGAGTATTTTCGTGACAAAGGCAAAGATGTGTTGCTAATGATGGATTCTTTAACCCGTTATGCGATGGCGCAGCGGGAAATTTCGCTTTCTTTAGGCGAACCACCGGCTTCTCGAGGTTACCCACCTTCCGTTTTTAGTGTGCTACCTCAGTTGCTAGAGCGTGCGGGTAACAGTGAAAATCCGGATGGCAGTTTAACAGCAATCTATACGGTATTAGCTGAAGGTGATGATCAGCAGGACCCGGTTGTCGATTCCGCTAGGGCTATTCTTGATGGTCACGTGGTACTTTCCCGTCAGCTTGCAGAGCAAGGACATTACCCAGCTATTGATGTTAACGCCTCAATAAGTCGCTGTATGTCGGCATGTACGCAAGAGGCTCATCACCTGATATCTAATCAGTTTCGTCAACTCTATTTTAACTATTTGCAGGTCAAAGAACTGTTGCCACTTGGGGGATATCATCCCGGTCAGGACCCAGATTTGGATCGGGCCGTTGCAATGTACCCACGTTTGAAAGCTTATCTTCAGCAATCTGCAAAAGAATCAGTTAACTATCAAGATAGTTTGACGCAGCTAGCGCAATTGTTCCAAGGACAATGAGTTTCATAGAGCAGGACATATTCAGGAGCCGATTATGAAGGACAAGATACGAGCTGTTGGTAAGTTGCAGCAAGTTGAAGAAAAGAATCGAGATCGCATTGGACAGCAATTGGATACGATGCGTCAAAAACATCAATATTTGAAAAGTCAGCTTGAACAATTAGCCAACCTGAAGTCAACCACGGGTGACTCAACCTTTGGAGCAATAAAGCTCAACAGTGCATTGTTGATGAACTTTAACCGAGTTGATCTACTGCTGCAAAAATTGTTACGCCACCATGAACAAGAGCAGGCCGTGATGGAAGCTCAATGTAACTCAGTCCAGGAAGTGCTGCAAAGCAAACATGCGCGCGTTAAAGGTTTAGAGCAGGTATTAGAACGCTGGAATAGAAAACAGCAATACGAAAAAGCTCGCAAAGAACAAAAGAATATCGAAGATATTCTTAATTCCCGCTATCGCCAGAAAGCTTTGTGAATCTGGTCAACTCCTTTTTGTTTCCTTACTATTATCCGTTGTGATTCTCTATGAAGTACTTTGACAAGTACTTCATATGTTTTGTTCGTGGGATGTTTGTGAAGTTCCTATACTAATCTGGAAAAGGCATTGTTCATACCATTCTGGATAATTTCCTGATCGGTGAACATGCGTCGATAAGCAAACCCTCCGAGCTATGGATGGCTCGGCGGAGCTTCAGGGACGTATGAATGCGCGTTTGCGTTTGACGCCTATTCGCTGTTCTACCGATGCTCAGTTTGAGCACATTTTTATCTAGGATGGTATCAGTGATTGGGCTTTGATGAGCAAACTTTTCAAGCCAAGGGAGACTCGGCAGAGTTTCATGGACGAATTGATACATCTTCGCACTCGATGCCTGTTCTCGGCATCTAATCACATTTGCACTTAGAATGGTTCTATAGCTGAATTAATGGCGGCAGAGGCTGCAAATTGATAATGGGCTGAGTCGTCACTTGATTGTTCGAACTAAAAAGCATCAACGGACGGAATGAGTGTTGATTTATCGATGGTACGTTAATTAAGTTCACTAGTGCATAAAAACGGTGAACATATTGAATGGTTTCTTGAGGTAAACGTAGCTTATGAAATTCACGGCTTCCCGCTCGTGCTATCGCCCGCTCAACGCGTCCTTCACCTGCATTGTAAGCAGCAAGAGTCAATGTTAGGTTGCCATCAAATTTGTTATAGAGGAATTTGATATAGCTCAGTGCTGCTTTAGTACTGGCAGCAACATTAAGTCGTTGATCGTTTGGGGAAGTTGTCAAACCAAAACGCTCAGCTGTAGCCGGCATGAGTTGCCATAATCCCCGCGCCCCTGCATGAGATATGGCTTCAGCATTATAAGACGATTCAAGCATTGGCAGTAAAACCAATTGGTTAGGTAAGGAGTTTTGCTTGAGTTGATTTAATATGAAGTCGGTAATTGGTTGATGGGCTTTTATGCGTAAATCAATCTGCTTTTTATAAGGTGTTAGCAGGGCTTCCTGACTCGCGACCTCTTTGCTAAAGGTCTGAGCCAGACAAGCGGGCGTACCAAGTAGTAGCACAATACTGACAATAACCCCATATAATATTGGACATATAAGGCACTGTGTAACTTTAAACGGGTAGATCATAATACTTCAGTGATGCGTTCTTCGTATGTTAGTGAAGAGTGAGTCAAGTCGCTCAGAAGCTCATGAAAAGCTGCAGAACTTTGACCGTTTTCCTGATTTAATTTTTTACACTGTTCTACCAATTGATTCAGCGAGTGCCACTGTTTGGTATATTTAGGTCTAACGCTCTCAGGTAACGCATTAAACAAACGCAAAGCCGAATGTGAGCCATTGGATAACCCCAGGCTTTTTAGGCATTTTGTTCGTTGCGAAGCATTTTTATTTAATCGGTTAAGTAAAGGCACCTGTTGTTGTATATTTTTTGCCAGTTCGTCACCTTTAAATTCAATATACAATAACTTCTGTTCGGTGATTAATGTATGAAGCAAGCTATAGAGCTTCAAGTCTTCACTAATGGTCGCCATGAAATCTTGGATATATTGTCCACGGTTAGTCGCCATGAGTCGCTCCTAGTTACCTGTTACTCGTGTCCAGTGTGGAACTGCATCATCGCTTGTGATAATGCTTTACTGTCCAAATCCAGCTCACCGCGGGCTAATGCAGCTCGAACTTGGGCAACCTTTTCCATATCGATGTCTGGTAGTGAAGCCATATCTGATTGAGCCTTTTCCAGTGCAGCGGTATTTGCATTCATTGCAGGTTCGCTGATTTTCGTTGGTTGGCTAAGCTCTGCAGGCTTTTTGGCATTCTGTAATGTTGATTGAGGGACATGTGCGCCCGATACTTTATCGATTTTCATGGTTCAGCTCTTAGGTCAAATTGCTTTGTTACTATTAGTAGGCGACAGGGGACAATTCATTATTAAATTAAAAAATGTTTTTTTTGATCAAAACTGGGTGTTTACCTGATTTAGCCCTGTTACCACGGCATGGATAACGGTTTGCGATGAACTATTACGTACTTCGATTTGATCTCCTAATCCGCCATCCTGTAAGGCGACACCTTGGGTTGATGCATTAACACCATTTTTCGATGCGACGATGATGACTTGGTTACCTTTCATCACTAGGGGGGGGCTGTTGAGTAGCATGGGGTCTAGAATTTGTCCGACTCGCATGCGTCGCGTCGCGTCTTTTCCTGTTGCATCAGAAATTCGAGTGAAAAAATCATCCTGATGTGTCAGGGTGCGAGTCTCTATTTTTAGCATAGATGCATCAATAGTTTGACCTCGTGATAACGGTGTCTGTAGCACAACAACCGGAAGTGTTAACGAGGCTTTTACTGTTACGTTAATACTCCAACTTATGCTTCCGTCATCACAAGTCAGCGAGCGTTTTAAGTTACCGACTGGGATTGACTGGTTATCTTGACCGGAAATAATCAAAGGTGAGTGACATTCTTTAAGGTGGTTTGCTGAACTAGGCACCCATACTTGCCAATCGGTTTGGTATTCCGCCCACTTTCTTTGCTCTGCTAATCCAACTATTTCCTGTTTAAGCTGGCTTTCCACTAGCTGTTGAATCTTTTGTTCCGTCATGTTGGCTGCTTGAGTCTCCGTACTCAGCAAGAGCAACACGAACATCATTATCATCCAAAATGGAACAGAGGAAAAAATTACTTCCTCTTCGCTATGGTTTGTTTCCGATATGCGGAAGTTCCGCTTCCTTTCCATGTAATAACTCATTGATAAATATTGATTAAATTTATGGCACACATCTTGTTATATCTACAGAAAGTATAAGCCAACCTGTAAGGACAATGCATGGCTATTTCATTTGAAACTGCGTTAGGCGTACATCCCGAGGCACTTAATTTTCGCGTTGAGCGTACCAAAGTTCTCGCAGGTAACCTAGCGAATGTTGACACTCCGGGATATCTGGCTAAGGACCTGAGTTTTACAACAGTTATCGATTCAGTCGGCAAATTGGGTGTTGATCCTGCGGTTCCTTCTTTACAGGTGGAGACTCAATATTCGATTCCTTATCAGAACAGTAAGAACGGTAACACGGTTGAACTTGGGGTTGAGCAAGGAAAATTTGCTCAGAACAACATGGATTTTCAAACAAGCCTGACTTTTCTCAATATGAAATTTCAAGGTTTAGCGAAAGCGATAGAAGGACGTTAATCATGTCATTTACTGATATCTATGCCATTGCAGGTTCTGCAATGAATGCACAGACCGTTCGCCTTAACACGGTAGCGAGCAATTTGGCGAATGCGGATGCAGTATCTGCAAATCCCAATGACGCCTATAAAGCTTTAAAGCCGGTGTTTGCAACGGTTTATAACAAAAGTCAACTGACCGCTAGCGACAATGCTTATCCAAGTGCGGAAGTTCGTATTGTTGATGTTGTTCAGAATCAGGGGCAGGCAGAAAAGCGATTTGAGCCAAGTAGCCCACTGGCAGATGCTGACGGTTATGTTTACTACCCAGATATTGATGTTGTTGCTGAGATGGCTGACATGATGTCCGCGACGCGCAGTTTTGAAACCAACGTTGAAGTACTGACTAACGTTAAGAGTATGCAACAGGGATTACTTAGATTAGGACAGGGTAACTAATGACAATTGCACAATATACAGCTCTCTCCGGAGATACCACTGGAAGTGCTACAACAACTACCTCAGTTAGTGCCAACACACTGGACGCTAACAGCGCTACATCACTTGAGAATGAATTCATTAGCCTGATGGTAGCTCAGATTCAGAACCAGGATCCATTGAACCCAATGGATGGTACGGAATATGTAGGTCAACTAGCCCAGTTTTCTCAAGTACAAAGTATGGAAAACATGTCTACCGTTATGCAGAACAACACTGTGCTGTTAGACAACATGCAGGTGCTTTCTACCGCAGGTTTGGTTGGGCAGACGGTTTACATATCGAGTAATGAGTTCGAGCTAGATAGCGACCCACAGAATGGGAAAGTTGAACTGGATTATGCATCCAGCCAAGTCAACTTACTTATCACTGATCAATATGGCGAAACAACGAAAGTACCTCTTGGCGCACACGCTGCTGGAGAGGTTGCGTTCTCTATTGATCCTGAAAAGTTAGGGCTTAACGAAGGTACATACAGTATTACTGTTCAGGTACAAGACGGCCAACCAACTCCTAATGTATTGCTCGCTGGTGAAGTTGAACAGGTACGAATTCCAGCTAACGGCGGTTCTGCCATGGTCAATGTTGCAGGTGTAGGAAGTGTACCTTTTTATCAAATCACTCAATTTGGCGGCTAATGCCATATAAGGAAACTGAGGTTTATTATGAGTTTTAATATTGCTCTTAGCGGCTTGAATGCGACCAACACAGAATTAAGCACGATCAGCCATAATATTGCTAACGCATCAACATACGGATTCAAAGGTGCCAGAACTGAGTTTTCGGCTGTTTATAATGGATTGCAGCCTGGCGGTGTAGAAGTAGCTGCTACGTCTCAAGATTTTGATACCAATGGTTCAATCACTAATACCGGTCGTGCTATGGATCTGGCAATTAACGGCAGTGGCTTTTTCATCACCCAAGATTCTGCAGGACAGATTCAATACACCCGCTCTGGTGTTTTTAGTACAGATAAAAACAACAATATCGTGAGCAATACGGGGGCGGCTCTACAAGGTTACGGTGTGGATGCGAACAACACTCTAATGAGTGGTTCGGTTGGTGATATCAAAATTGTTACTTCTTCTCTTGCGGCTAAAGCAACAGATTCTCTGGAGTTTGTTTCTAACTTTAATGCGAGCGCTGATGCGATTGACCAAGTGGTATATCCATTTGATTCATCTGATCCAAATTCATTTAACTCTTCTTACACCTCAAAGGTTTATGACTCTTTAGGTAACAGCCATACGGTTACACAGTATTTTACTAAAACGGGTGACAACGCTTGGGAAATCAATGTTCAAGTGGACGGTAGTGCCACTCCAGTGACAACACAAGCGGTGACTTTTAATACCGACGGTACTCTGTTATCACCAACCGGGTCATTCAACGTCGCTTTCCCAGCAGCAGGCGCTGATGCTATGAGCATTGATATCAGCATGACAGGAAGCACTCAGTTTGGTGCCGATTTTAGTGTGAGTACAAATAACCCTAATGGTTATACCTCAGGTGAATTGAGTGGTGTACGTATTGAAGACAACGGCATGGTCTATGCGACCTATACCAATGGTGAGTCTCAACTACAAGGTCAAGTTGTTTTGGCAAATTTTGCTAACCCTCAAGGCTTGGTAAAAGTGAATGGTACCGCTTGGACTCAAAGCTATAGTTCAGGTTCGCCAATCAGAGGCGTTCCTGGTACCGGTACACTAGGTGATCTATCAGCAGGTGCGCTTGAAGGTTCAAACGTTGATTTGACCGGTGAGTTGGTTAGCTTGATGACGGCGCAACGCAACTATCAGGCGAATGCGAAAACTATCTCTACGGAAGATAAGCTGACACAGGCTCTGTTTAATGCAATTTAACGGGATCGGAAATGGATAGTTTGCTTTATACCGCTACTTCAGGGGCCAGTCGGGTTCTTAAAGCACAGCACGTACGTTCTAACAACTTATCTAACGCTGATACAGCCGGTTTCCGTGCTGATATGGAACGTGTTAGCAGTGTACCACTACTGGGTTCCGGTTTTGATGGCCGAACGTTGGTTGTGACCAACTCTGCTTCGACCCGTTTTGACAGTGGTGACATTGTAAAAACAGGGCGAGCACTCGATGTTGCGATTATGGGGGCAGGCTTTCTGGCCGTTCAGACTCCGGACGGTAGCGAAGCATATACGCGCGCAGGCAACATCTCCGTCGATACAACGGGTGCTTTGACTATCAATGGCTTCGCTGTTTTGGATGACAACGGCGCTCCAATTACGTTGCCGGAATATCAGCAAGTTGAAATCAGTGAGCGTGGTGTGATTTCCGTAACGCCTCCTGGTGGTGGTGCTGACATCATGGTCGGTACACTGAAGTTGGTCAATCCAGCTGATGGTCAGTTACAGAAAGAAAGCGACAGTTTATTACATACCGTTGACGGTGTAGCTCTGAATGCTGATGAAACAGTGCAGCTAAATTCAGAACATATCGAAGGTAGTAACGTTTCTGCGATTGATGAGTTACTGAGCGTTATGTCACTGACACGCAACTTTGAAATGCAAGTCCGAATGATGAAAACAGCAGAAACACTGGCTCAGGCTGGTAATAAGTTAGTTAGCGCTAAATAGAATATTGCGCAGTAAGGAGAACTTCTAATGCACTCAGCTCTATGGGTCAGTAAAACAGGTATGGCGGCACAAGATACCAAGATGACCGCAATTTCTAACAACTTAGCAAACATTAACACGGTTGGTTTTAAACGTGACCGTGTGGTGTTTGAAGACCTATTTTATAGCATTCAGCGTCAACCGGGCGCACCAGTTGATCAGGTGAACCAACTGCCAACAGGGATGCAATTAGGTAGTGGTGTGCGTGTTGTCGGTACGCAAAAAGTATTTACACAAGGCAACACTCAAAACACAGGCCAAGAAATGGATCTGGCAGTTATGGGACAAGGTTTTTTCCAGATAGAAAACTCAGATGGTCAGATTATGTATAGCCGTAATGGCCAGTTCCATGTCAACTCGGAAGGCCTAATGGTGAATAGCCAAGGTTTGCCTCTACAACCGCAAATCCAAATTCCAGATGATGCGATCTCTTTGTCGGTAGGTGTCGATGGCACGGTGACAACTACGACTGCAGCGGATTCAACACCGCAGCAACTAGGGCAGATTACATTAGCAAGATTTATCAATCCAGCAGGTTTGGAAGCGCTAGGTGGCAACCTGTTTCGTGAAACGGATGCCAGTGGTCAGGCTGAAGAATTAATTGCTGGTGAAGATGGTGTAGGCAGCATCAAGCAAGGTGTTCTTGAAGGTTCTAACGTGCAGGTGGTTGAAGAAATGGTTGACATGATTACCACGCAGCGTGCGTATGAAATGAATGCCAAAGTTGTATCAGCGGCTGATGACATGCTGAAGTATGTTTCACAGTCAATATAAGGAATAAGCGATGAAGAGCAGAGTAGTAGCACAGCTTGGATTACTAAGCCTTTTAGTTCTATCGGGTTGTGCAGGGAGAGAAGAGTTTACTCCCCCATCACCTGATAATGAAAAATATGGTCCTCCAACTTTGGATTACTCTCTGCCACAACCAAAATCAGGCAGTCTTTATCGCCATAACTATTCAATGACATTGTTTCAGGATAGACGAGCATACCGTGTCGGTGACGTTTTGACTGTGTTGCTCTCAGAGGAAACGGAATCAAGCAAAAGCGCTGATACGCAATATGGCAAAACAGCTAGTATTGGCTTCGGTGTACCAACCATTGGTAATAAATCTTTTAATGATTTAAGCGCATCGATCGACGGTGATCGCAGTTTTGATGGTACAGCTTCGAGCTCTCAAGGTAACAAATTGCAAGGCGCGATAACGGTAACTGTTGGAGAAGTATTACCTAACGGAGTTCTTCGAATCCGAGGGGAAAAATGGATTCGTTTAAATCAGGGCGATGAATTCATTCGCCTTACCGGAATTGTTCGTGTGGAAGATATTACACGTAGCAATCAGGTCTCTTCTCAACGCATTGGTGATGCGAGTATTACTTATTCTGGTCGTGGTGCACTCGCTGATAGTAATGCTTCAGGGTGGCTGACTCAATTCTTTAATAGCCCATGGATGCCATTCTAATGAAATCACTAAATCTATTTTTTTCCTCGGTAGTGTTAGTACTCACTTTGGGTTCGGTCCCTAATGTTCAGGCAGAAGTTGAAATTGCATTGATGGATCTGGTTGACGTTCAGGGAATTCGTGAAAACCAATTAGTTGGCTACGGTATGGTGGTGGGCTTAGATGGGAACGGTGACCGCAATCAGGTTAAGTTTACTTCTCAGTCTATTACCAACATGTTACGCCAATTCGGGGTACAGCTTGATGAATCTACCGATCCAAAATTGCGTAACGTTGCTTCAGTCAGCGTTACAGCAACAGTGAGTGCAATGGCAGGAGTGGGGCAAACTCTGGATATCGTTGTTGCGTCCATCGGTGATGCAAAGAGTTTACGTGGCGGTACATTATTAATGACACCACTACGTGGTGTTGATGGTGAAGTCTATGCCGTTGCGCAAGGTAATGTTGTGGTCGGTGGCGTATCTGCAGAAGGCCGAAGTGGTTCAAAAATAACAATTAATACAGCGACAACAGGCAGGGTGCCAAATGGGGCAACTCTAGAAAGAGAGATTCCAACGGATTTTAATGAACAGGACAAAATTACATTAAATTTGCGTAAGCCTAACTTCACTACTGCAAAAAACATTGTGCGTGAAATTAATGATACGTTTGGGCCTAAGGTTGCGGTCGCGATTAATAACGCCAAAGTAGAAATGCGTGCACCGAAAGATACTCAACAGCGTGTCACCATGATGTCAATACTGGAAGAAATCAGTGTTTCTGAAGGTCGCAAGCCTGCACGTATTGTTTTCAATTCACGTACAGGTACCGTCGTTATTGGTAAGAATGTAAAAGTGGGCGAAGCCGCAGTTAGCCATGGGAACCTAACAGTAAGCATTAATGAATCTCAACAAGTTAGTCAGCCAAATGCGTTTGCCGGTTCTGGAAATACTGAAGTGGTTCAACAGTCAGACGTAAATATTGATGAAATGAAATCCAATATGATGATTTGGCCTGTCGGTACAGAACTCAATACTATTGTCAGCGCAGTTAATAGCCTTGGTGCAACGCCAACAGACTTAATGTCAATATTACAAGCATTGCATGAGGCTGGAGCATTAAATGCTGAGTTGGTCGTGATATAAGGAAAAACCATGAAGATAGATCTTTCTAATGATAGAACTCAGAGTAGTTCCATTCTCTATCATGACAACAATGTTTTAGCCAATATCAAACAGGCTTCGGATGATAAGGGGGCATTGGAAACAGTGGCTAAGCAATTTGAAGCAATGTTTCTGCAATTGGTATTACGTCAGATGCGTAGCAGTAGTGACGTAATGGCTGACGAAGATAGTCCGTTTTCTAGTAAGCAGCAGGGTGTTTTTCGCGATATGTATGATGGGCAGATGTCTATTGAGATGGCGAAAAAGCAAAGTTCAGGTATCGCGGATATGTTAGTCAAACAATTATCACCTGACAGTAAGGGTTTAGAATCTAATATTGTTGATTTTGCTTCAGCTTCTCAACGCTTGCCCCACAATAACAGCGAACTAGATAAAAATGTTGTTAAACCAGTTAATTTAACGACGGAAGTGGTCGCCTCTAATTTGCAGGGAACAACTGAATTGACAACGACTAATGCTTTTAGTCAGCCATTAATTCGCAAATTGGAGCGTTAACAAATATGAATCTGGTTAATATCGCATTAAGTGGTCTGAATGCTAACCGTGTTGCACTGGATGTCACTGCCCAGAACGTCGCAAACGTAAACACCGCAGGTTATAGTCGTCAACAGGCATTGATGAGTACTCTCGGTGGCTCGCAACATGACAGATTAAGTGCGGGAACGGGCGTTGAAGTAACAAGCATTCGTCGCGTAACAGACCAATTCATTGTTAAACAAACATGGTCTACAGGAAGCGGAGAGTCATATTCATCACGTTATACAGAGAGTTTAAGTTACCTCGAGAATACGTTAGATGCAGATGGTTTTAGCCTGTCCGCTGGTTTGGATAATTTATTCGCAGCTTTGCATGATGCAACCTCAAAACCAGAATCTCTACCGCTACGTCAGCAAATCTTGAATGAAGCAGAGGCGATGTCACGACGCTTTAATACGTTAACTGAGTCACTTTACAACCAACATAAAAACCTCAGCGATCAACGTAATGCCGCTATTGCTGAGGCAAATAGCCTAATGAGCAATATCGCTGATATCAATAAGCAAATTGTCGAAAGTCGAGGGACAGGCGCTAACGCTGCACAGCTGTTAGATACTCGTGATTTGTTAGTTGGGGAGTTGTCAAAGCTGGTGGAAGTAAAAACTACTGAACAAGCTGACGGTAGTATGCAAGTGACATTGAAATCAGGTCAGCCACTAGTCATGGGAAGCGAAGCTGGCTCTCTTACTTCCGTTCCGGATATGAATGATGCTTATATGGCAACTTTGCAAGTTGATTTCGATAAACAAAGCTTTACGGTAACTAGCGATGTGGGTGGTGAGCTGGGCGCAATTAAAGAGTATCAAACTAACATTCTTAAACCTTATATGACTGCAGTAGATGACATGGCTGTATCCATGGCTGATGCATTTAATTCAGAGCTGGCAATGGGGCTGGATCTCAACGGCATCGCAGGTAAGGCTCTGTTTAGTTACGATGCCGCTAACCCGTCTTCAAGTCTGACTATTACTGATATTACGCCTAACGAACTAGGACTGTCTGGTGATGGTAATCCGGGTAACAGTGATAATTTAACCACGCTTATCGACATTAGTAATCGTGCATTTGCCATTACTGGATTTGGTTCCGTGTCATTGAACGATGCATTTACAGGTATGGTTGGTGATGTGGCAATTAAAGCCCGTCAAGCCGATTCTGATTATCAGGCAAAAGTGAGTATGAATAATCAGGCAATTGCGGCCAGAGATAACATTAGTGCAGTCAACAGTGATGAAGAAGCCGCGAATCTCATGAACTTTGCCAATGCTCACAACGCAAATATGAAAGTAATCAGTACCGCGAATCAGTTATTTGATTCAGTGTTACAGCTGTTTTAAGGAATCATCATGAGAATCAGTGATACACAATTTAGTCAAATGATGCTGCAAAGTCTGCAAACTAACAATGCAGGGTTAGGTAAGGTCATGCAGCAAATGGCAACTGGCGATCGAATGACAAAACTGTCCGATGACCCGATGGCATCAATCAAACTTCTGAACTTAGAGCGTCAGGATAGCGCCATTACCCAATATCAAAGCAATATTGCTAATGTAAAAACAACACTGTCAAGTCAAGAGGTCTACTTAAGCTCGGTCAGTGACAGTTTGCAGAATATGCGTGAACGGTTACTTTGGGGTGCAAACGGCACTATGACGACAGATGACCGTGCAGGTGTTATTACTGAATTAGAAAACCTGCGAGCTTCTGTTGCAGCGTCATTTAATGCTCAGGATGAGGAAGGTCATTATCTGTTTTCAGGAACCGCAACCAATGTAGCTTCATTAGACAGCGGTTATAATCTTCAAGGTAACAGTGATAAACGAGTAGTGACGGTTGCAAAAGGTGTAACGATGGAATCGAACATAACTGCTCAGGACATCCTTGATCTTGGTGGTGGTAGTAATATGTTGACTTCGTTGGATGCTTTAATTGCAGAATTTCAGGTTCCAACAGCAAATTTCCGTAATCAGGTTGAAAGTGCTTTAGCGGACTTAGATGCAACGTTTTCCAATGTGCAAGGTGCGATTACTGAGCTGGGAGGACGCCAAAATCAGCTAGACTTATTAGACAGTTCTCATGCTGACAATAAGCTATTTGTGGACAAAGTGACGGATGATTTGTCAGCGTTAGATTATGGTGAAGCTTCCGTTCGCTTGAACAGCTTCATGGCTGCTTTGCAAGCGACGCAAGCCAGTTATGTAAAAATAGATGGCTTATCGCTGTTTGATCGTATTTAGAGGTTTATAAAAATGGGAATGAGCACAGGTGAAGTTCGCCCTCATGGGATTCGGCTAACAGGTCAGGAAAGAACGACTGTTACTCCGTCGCGAGCTTCCGATGCAGGAAAGCTTCCCGCACCTAAAACTTCACGTTACACCGATGCTGGTAACACATCGGTTTATTCTATTTCGGGAGTATTGCTTTCTCAGGGGCAGCAACAGGCGACTGCAGTACAAATAGCTGCAAAATCGTTGCAGTTTGTTGGAAAGGAACTGACAAACATTAAGCGTGATCTGACTCAGGCAATGAATCAGGGAACGGATAATGTCCCGAATCTAAAAGAGAACTTAACTCGTTCTAAAGTGCAGATTGAAGCTGTCTTACAGCAATCCCGTTTTGATGGGAAACGCGTTATCGACAACGAACTTAATCTGAAACTCAATGGTGAAGACGTTCGTCGTTTTTCTATTCCTGGATTGAATATCAATCGCCTACAGAATAAAGCTGAACAGATTCGTTTGGATTTTCCTCAAGGTAGTTCAGTTATGATTCAGTTTGATGGTTCATCAGACGGTCGAAGAACGGTTAAAATGTTAGACCGGAATCTAATTCCAATGGGAATGCGTGCCAGTGTGGCGGAAGATGGAACTATTGTGTTTGAAGCAAAAGAAAATGCTTACAAGCAAATGGAACAGAAAGTCGGGGTTACTGGACAGGGACATCGTTTCCCGGCAGGTCAGGCGAATATGCTGAACTTGAAATCTGAGCCTGATGGTATTGCGGAGTTGCGGTTTGACCTAAGTTCACGAGATGGTATAAAGCAGAGTATCAGTAAGGTTAACAAACACTTGCAAAAAACGCAGACCAGTGTCGAACAGGCTAAACAGTATCAAAGTGATGTCGACACACAGATGCAGTCGATGAGAAACCAACTACATTTACTTTCTGACGAACAAATATCACAGAAACTGGCTCAGTTTAATAAAGTGTCTGAGGATTTCAGCAAAACTTTTCAAGCTTTAAATGTGCAGGCTAATGTTCATCGGCATACAGTTGTTGCGCTGTTAGCGGATATCTATTAAATCACTCCTATTATAAAAATAGCCATGCTTTATATTAAGAAGTTGGCTATTTATCTATTCTAAATAATCCTTTATTTGCACTCTATCCAGCACTCGGGTTGGAAGGAAATAGCCAAAAGACATTACATTTTGTTATGATGGTTTGAACGCTACAAAGTAACTAGTTATCTAAGTTCTCATTGAATTTAGGTTATTGGACAGTTCAAACACGTTTATACCGTTCCAAGTAAAAATATGATCAGGTTAAGTATCGGTGCAGCAATCATTAGGTCCCGAACGCAAACTCGCATCCCTACTATTTTATAAGAAAGCGTCCATGATACTCGGCCGAGCCTTCCTTGGCTCAGAGGGTATGCTTATTAATGCTCAATCACTGAACAATAAATTGTTCAGATTGGTATTACTGATTTATTTGATTTTACTTGGTAAACATAGTGTTATCTTTTTCTGCTAATATGGTATTGAATTCAATTTTGTATAGATGGGTATAAATTCCACTTTTATTATATCTGTTTATAATACTCACGGTTAAAGGCTAGGCTCATGGAAGAGAGTAATACCCGCGTAAGTAGTAAATTCGAAGCAGCGCTTGCGATTATGATTAAGTTTCCAAAGATGGTCTTAATTATCTGTATTATATTGATATTTTCAGCTTCAATAGGCTTGTCGCAGCTTACATTCAAAGGCGAATACAATGTATTCTTTGACCCTTCTAATCCTCAGTTGCAGGCGTTTGAAATAATTCAATCGCGTTTTTCAAAGACAGACAGTATGGCTATAGTCATTGCTCCAAACAGTGGCAACGTATTTACGCCAAACACTCTTAAATTGATAAAGCAGCTAACGGATGCTGCTTGGCAAACGCCTTATTCCAGTAGGGTAGATTCCTTGACCAATTATCAGCATACCGAAGCTACAGAAGATGAACTCTTAGTCGATGATCTTGTTGCTGATTCTTTCGAATTCTCGACTGAAAATATCCATAAAGTCAGATTGATAGCATTAAATGCGCCCGAAACAAAGAACGCAATTGTTTCCTCAAACGGCGATGTGTCGGTTATTAATATTACAGTACAGCTACCAAATAAGAATATGACTGCTGAAATAGTTGAAGTGTATGACTATGTCAGTCAATTCTTGCTGGAATATCAAGAAAAATATCCTGATGTTCACTTTTACAAGGCTGGGCTAGTTGCGATGAATTACTCATTTATTGCGTCGGCCAAAAAGGACATTATGACCTTGGTTCCCATTATGCTATTGGTTATTATGGTTTTTCTAACACTAATGCTTAGATCTGTATTTAGTGTATTTGCCACCATGATCGTGGTTACTAGCTCAGTGACAACTGCCATTGGCCTTGCATCTTGGTGGGGAGTGGCAATGAATATAGCATCGGTAAACATACCAACATTGGTTCTCACCCTTGCTGTTGCAGATTGTGTTCATATTATTGCGACTATGCGCCACCAAATGGCCAAAGGTGAGAGCAAAAGTAAAGCAATTTTATATAGCCTAAAAATTAATTTCGTTCCTGTTATTATCACTTCTTTAACGACAGCCATAGGTTTCTTGATGATGAATATGTCAGATTCACCAGCATTGAGATCTTTTGGTAGTTTAGCGGCATTGGGTGTTATGTTAGCTTGCTTATTTGCTCTAACTTTATTACCAGCGTTACTTAAGTTATTCCCTAATGCTCAGTTGCCACTTCACAATGACGATGCACCAAATTATATGGATAGCTTTAGTGCTTTTGTTGTAGCGAAAAAAAATCTGTTATTGGTAGGATCGGTTGTAATTATCGTTATCTCTGCTTGGCTGATATCACTTAACCGAATTAATGATGAACCAGCGAAATATTTTAGTGAGCAAAGTGAATTTCGCCAAGCTGCAGATTTTATGCAAACACATATCAGTGGTATGGGTTCAGTGAGCATTTCCATTGATAGTAATGAAGAGCACGGTATTGTAGAACCAGAGTTTTTAACAGAAGTTGATTCTTTTACTGAATGGCTAAGAGCTCAGCCAGAAGTCGACCATGTAACATCCCTAACAGACATTTTAAAACGATTAAATATGAACATGCATGGCGATGATCGTTTTCATTATCGCTTACCTGAAAACAAAGAATTGGCCGCTCAATATCTACTGATGTATGAAATGTCATTGCCTTATGGGCTAGATTTGAATAATCAGATTAATATCGATAAGTCGGCATTGAAAATACAAGTGATTACTAAGAATCTTGGCAGTGATGAGTCCATCGCCTTAGAGCAACGTATTTATAATTGGTTTAACCACAATTCTACTTCAAAGGATCCTTATATTGTTCAAGCATCCAGTCCGTTTATGATGTTTGCACATATTGGCGCAACCAACATGAAAAGTATGCTGATTTCATTGCCCGTCAGTTTACTTATGATTTCAGTTTTATTGATGTTATCCCTACGTTCATTTAAGTTAGGTTTGATCAGTATTATTCCCAACATGGTACCGGCGGTCATTGGTTTCGGTATGTGGGCTTTAATTTCCGCGGAAATCAATTTGGCATTATCGGTTGTTGCTTCGCTAACATTAGGAATTGTTGTGGACGATGGTGTCCATTTCCTGGCCAAGTATAAAGCTGCTAGGCAACAAGGTTATGGTCCAGAAGAGGCAATTCGTTATTCATTTCATCATGTCGGACAGGCGTTATGGATTACAACTGTGGTTCTGGTTGCGGGCTTTTCTGTGCTCGCTATGTCCACATTTAGACTAAACTCAGACATGGGTATTCTGAGCAGTCTTATTATATTCTTAGCGTTAGTAATTGATTTCTTGTTTTTACCAAGCCTATTGATTGTTTTCAGTCGCCGTGACTGTACTCATGTGAATACCGATAGCAAATTAAATTAAGTGCTGAATGGCGTAACTCAGAACTATTCAGCCGATATTAAGGGAAAACTCAATGCTAAATGTTTCTTGCTTTGCTAACTCGCGGAAAGTTTGTTTTATGGAAATGAAAATCAAGCTCGTGAGTCTTTTATTGATAGCAGCTATAACGCCTGCTGTTGCCTTGGCCGATTCAATGAAAGGCTTGGAAATTGCGAAGGAGCGAAAAGCGAGAGATATAGGGTGGAATGATTCCACAGCGACAGTCACCATGATTCTTAGAAATTCCCAAGGTGAGCAGAGTATTCGCAAAATGCGTACTATGTCTTTGGAAGTAAAAGAGGACGGGGATAAAGGGTTAACTATTTTTGATGAACCAGGCGATGTAAGAGGTAGTGCTTTTCTCACTTACTCTCATATTAAAGATGCGGATGATCAGTGGCTTTACCTACCAGCCTTGAAAAGGGTTAAACGTATCGCTTCCAAAAATAAATCTGGTCCGTTTATGGGAAGTGAGTTCTCTTACGAAGATCTAAGTTCATTTGAAATTGAAAAATATCAATTTATGTACATCAAAGATGAATCGCTAGAAGGTATAGATTGTTATCTAGTTGAGCAGACACCGGTTGATTCTAATTCGGGATATAAGAGGGAGCTCATCTGGCTAGATAAAGTAGAGTACCGTCCGATGAGAATTGAGTACTACGATCGCAAAAATTCGCTACTTAAAGTGTTGACCTTAACGGATTATACCCTGTATCAAAATAAGTACTGGCGAGCTCATACTTTGGATATGGTTAATAAGCAGAGCGGTAAAAGTACCGAGCTGAAAACAGAAAACATTAGATTTAACACTGGGTTACAAGATAGAGATTTCCATCAAAATGTCCTAACGAGATTGCACTAATGGTTGCGAATCTAATTGTTGTTAATAAGATAATAAATTTTTTTAGGATGCGTTACCATTTCCGTTTCATGTGGATGATAGGCGCATGGTTGTTCTCTTTTTCTGTGTTAGCTCAGAGCAATATTCGTTTTAGCGGACAGTTTAATCTGGAATATAGGTATTTTTTTGTAGATGGAGATGAAAATCAGGACTCTAGCCAGACTTCTGCTTATCTGCTACCCGAATGGAATTGGCGCATTTCAAAAGACTCAAATATTACTTTCATTCCGTTCTATCGATACGATGAAATGGATGATGAAAGAACACACGCAGATATAAGGGAACTCCATTATTTAACTTATTGGGGAGATTACAGTTTAAAAATTGGTCTAGGGAAAGTGTTTTGGGGAGTGGCTGAGTCGGAGCATTTGGTTGATGTTATCAATCAGACTGATGCAGTTGAATCGATAGATGGTGAAGACAAACTCGGTCAACCAATGATCAACTTGACGGTAATAAAAGATTGGGGTGTTACCGAGTGGTTTATTTTACCTTATTTTAGAGAAAGAACTTTTTCAGGTGAGCAAGGGCGGTTAAGGACAGCGGTTCCAATTGACACTAACCATGCACAATATGAGTCTTCTAGTGAAGAGAAGCATGTTGATTACGCATTTCGTTATTCAACAACACTGGGCGATTGGGATATTGGAGTGAGTTATATGGATGGTACAGATCGAGAACCCTATTTTATATGGGATGGAGTAACTCTAGTTCCGTATTATCCACAAATGAAGCATGTAGGACTTGATGTTCAAGGAACAGTTGGAGATTGGCTGTGGAAATTGGAAACAGTGTACAAAAATAGCTCTGACGAATATGTCTCAGGTGTTGGGGGATTCGAATATACCGTTGTTGGTGCTCTTGGGACTATATGGGACATAGGCATGTTAGCTGAATACCTATATGATTCACGTGGTGAGAATTCTTATGCTGTAGGGCAGAATGATTTATTTACGGGCTTTCGATTGGCACTGAATGATGCGGCGAGTAGCGAGTTGCTGTTTGGAATGACACAGGATCTCGATAATAGCTCTAGTCAGTATTACAAACTCGAAGCATCTACCCGTTTAACGAATAGTATAACTATAGCTATTGAGGCTTGGTTTGCTGAGACAAATACCCAGAACGACCCTCTTTATTCTTTGAGAAATGATGATTTTGTCCAAGCATCATTTGACTATTATTTTTAGGTCTGACCCGCTCAAATTTCGTATTCTTAGTGATACCATTCTGGAAAATTTCCTGATCAGTGAATGGGCGTCGATAAGCAAACCCTCCGAGCCATGGATGGCTCTGCGTAGCTTCAGGGACGAATGAATGCGCGTTTGCGTTTGACACCCATTCGCTGCTCGCCGATGCTCAATCTGATCATATTTTTATCTAGGAGGGTATGAGTAGAACAACAGCTTTTTTTATCGTGAAAGACACCAATATAGCTATGCTCAACGTTAAAAGTTGATCGCAAAGTCTGAGATATTTCTATTCGTTTGCTAGAGTCATCGGTATAAAGGGAGCTCACTTATTTTTTTGTCAATAATAGCATTAATTTCCTTATAACTATCACTTTGAGTAGAACCAAGAACTGTATCAAATTCTTTATCTTTTATTGGGGCTGGTAATTCGTTGATATCAGGGAAAAATAGATTCTCTTTAGTCATTTTCGATAGCAAGTTTTGCCCTCCTATTGCGTTGTTTTTATCACTGGTTAGAAAAAGTGAAAAGGCAGCTCCGGCTTTATCTGCCGCCAAATCCGTGAAGTCAAAACCTGACCCTCCTGGGTTAGCGTCATGCAACTCTTTTAGTTCCCCAACGTTTGTACTCAGATGGCTATTTCCTAATATTTCCATAACTGCCGAATATAAAAAGTGAAGAGGTAAGTCGCCTCTTTGGCTTAACGTGGTGATAAGGCGGGGATATTTAGATAATGTGGTTTGTACTTCGGGCGTATTGACATTAATTATCTCTGCAAAACGACGGTTACCAAAAGCAATTGCAATTGACCAAAGTGCTGCTTCATTTTCCGCTCTAGGATCATTGTATTGGCTACGAACTTGAGCATGTCTAAATGCTTGTTCGATAACAATACTTAGAGAAACGGACTTTGAACCTGCTGGCCAGTTAGTTTCTAAAATATGTAGCAGATATTCGTTAATAACGTCTGGTTCTGGGAAGTGTGTATTGGTAGGTTTAAAGTTTTTAGCAATGGAGGCTGCTGTTTTCAAACCCATTGTAACATCAGTTTTGAACTCTGAATTTTTAGTTGCAGTCAATATAACTTGTTGGTCATTTATTTGTATGTTGTTGATTAATTCTTTAATGGTGCTTGAAGCTTGATCGGAAAAGAAAAGATTGATTGAGATATTTATTAATGTATTGATTAGGGTGCCCGGTACTGAGACATCCCCGATAAGGCAGTAATCAATGCTTCCATCTCCGCTACCCGAAATGAGAAAGCAATTAATATTAATATAACCAGTGAACCAACTATTCCCTATGTCGAAGCTCATACTTAACAACCCAATAGAATTGGCGAATCTACCACTTACATTCGTACGGGGGGTCATATGAGATGCAACAGTTAAAACATCATCAATGTTCTGTTGGGTTAGTTTTAGGTTAATATTTTCTTGCGGAGAGAATACGCGTGCCGATATGCTCGCATAGTACTCAACAGCTCTTTTGACTTGTTCTGGAGATGCATTTTGGTCAGGGACCGTTGCTTGTTTAGAAACAGCACAAAAAATGAAATAGACTACAACAATTGGAATCGCTAACTTTATAAGAAGACGAATGTTTTTTTTAAGAAAATTCAAAGTAAATCCCTAAGTTATATTCGGCGTGTAAAGTAAACAAAGTATACGGTTTGTAGGGATTGTATAAATTGTTCCTGCGAGTTAGCAACTAAGCCTATAATAATACCTCTTTTTGGTCGTTTTCCATCCATCGTTGTGTTGATTTTTTAATTAAGTGCGGTATCAATAATTTCAATGGCATTCGTTTTAGATGTCCACGTATATATAGTATCCATACCGCTATATGGTGTCCTGATAATCGATTGTCTGGGAATGACGAAATAAGAGCACGTTTAAAGGCAAAATCATTGATTAACGTTTTGAGATAATTAGGCTTATATTGCTGATAAAAGACTTCTACCTTTTGTGGAATTGAAAGTTGAAAAGTGAGCTGGCAGTAACGAAGTGCATAGTACACAGAACGACCATTACCTATTTGAGTTTGTAGCAACATTATTTTCTCCCAGAACTCGGGCTGTGCTGAAAACTTTGTCAGGAGAATATGTAGGTCATACAAATCCCGCACCCCTTTACTAAAATCACTTTCGTAAAATAGATGTATAGCACAGTGTATAACCATTGCTGCTGGATTAAGTATCTTTCCCGAACTTACCTCGTTGTTTACTATTTCCTGCGTTTGTCTTAGTAATAAGTCAGGACTAGGAGATTCTTTTAGTGTTTTAGGAAGAATATTGAAGTGTAGGTCAAGCTCCGTTCGTCTTTTTAGGTGACGCATAGGGGGTATCTCTTGAGACCATTGTCTATAAAACTTCTGATCATAATCATTGATGTGGGTCTGTAACCATCCTTGTGCATGTAGCGCTTTTTCAACTTTCGGCAATGAACTCTCTGTAACCAGAATGTCAATGTCACTCATTAGTCTTCCGTTAAACTCTGAATATTGGGCAAGGTGGTATGCTGCCCCTTTTAAATAAATCCATTCTATCTTCAGTGAACTGAATAGTTGCTGGAAGTGCCTTTTTTCATACTGCAATCGACTCTGCTGATGGTTATAAACCGTATACGCAGAACTGATATTTTGTCTTATTTTTGAGGGGAGAGTTGACCATAGCCCACAGTTTTCAAAAATGGGCTTTAGCTGAGCTAGCATATTGAAATATCTTGCTTCTGAAATCAGCTTGGACTGCTCTTGTGCAGTTAGATCTGAGAAAGAATGTGGATTTGTGAGGATATCAGTTAGCATAGGCAAGCTTGTCCTCTTTAGCGCTATTTATCACTTCAAGAATTTCTCGTTCGCATAACTGAAAATTATTATATTCGATATAGGACACAGGCGTGAGAGCGACTAACTTTCTGGCACAGGCAAAACCAGCTTTATCGAGCACGTTGAAGTTAAAGCTGTTTCTAATAATTTCGGTTAGAGCAAGAGCCGGCTCAACACTCTCTGAGTAACAGTTTTCGTTTGGGTTATACTTGATAAAAACGATATGCGAAGGTTTTATTGGAGTATTAGAGCCTATTACATTATTTGGAACAGGTTCCAGTAAACTGATGTTTCCTTTTTGTGTATCTTTTATAACCTTGCTAAATTTTTCGTGGCTGAAATAGTCTTTAAGTAACTCAATAGATTGATTTTTCAAACTAATCGGACGTTCTAGACCATATAATTGCATGCTGTCTGGGTCAATCAAAGCTAGTTCATCAGATAAAAGAGTCCATCCTTGTGAAACGAGGTAAGCACATAGTGTACTTTTCCCTGAACCTGAAGGTGCTGAAATGATAACGCCTTGGTCACCTTTCGCTACTGTTGCGGCATGCAATATAAAATATTGGTGTGCTTGACTAGCAATTACCCAGTTCATCCCCCATTCCAACAAAGCATGAGCTTGATTCAGCGGTAAAGGCTTAAATGGTGCGTAATAGTTAAATTTGAATATTGCCTGTGGTTTGTATAAACGACGATACCAACGGCCTTGCATGACTTCGATATAATAATCGACAAAATGTTCTTCTGTAATATCTAACAGGCAGTGCTTGTAATGCTTTTCCAGATAGTAATGGAGTGCAGAGATATCTGAATGAACAGAAAAAATAAAGGGGCCAACAGCAACATGATACTCCTTAATTATTGTCATTCTGTATGTTTTTCCCTTGAATCTCAATTACGTACAAGTTAGCCAACTGCTGAATCATATTCTCAGCTTGAGTAGGGTACATTTTCATAAGTTGACGATAAGAGCATTCCGGCTTTGATTCAAGCAGAGTTAAGTAATGAATAACTGAAGTTTCACAAAGCAGGGTTTCACCATTAACTGGGCAATAAACAACACCTTTATCCTTACTTAAAAACGTAAAGTCTTTAACGGAGAAAGAAGGATGTAGTGAGATATTTGTCTGCTCATCTAACAATATATCTTATCCTCATTAATTCAATTCTAACTATCTTACTTCCATGTCTGACTCAGATTATATCGTAATGATGGAAGAAGGGAGTAAATTGAAGGATCAAAGTTCTTTTCGTGACCATCTTTTGCAATTCTATCCGCCAATGATGAAATTACAGACTTAAATGTATTAAAAATATATACCTGATCAAACGGGTACTCAATGAAGTCAGACGAAAATAGACCGTTCAAATATCCACAGATCAGATTTTTATGAAGTTCTGGCTCATAGATAGAGACATCAAAACAGTGTTTATTATTACTGCTTTGAATGCTGTATTGCGATGAGCCATACACATCACCAGTAACAGGACTAGAGTTATTATATTTTTGAACTCTCAATACTAGCTTGCATGCAGATGCATTTTGTAATGCTTCGCAGGCTAATGGATTATCACTTTTTCTAATAGTATTGGTTAATATTTTATAACTCCAACCACTTTCGTTACACGAGTTCAAGCTACAAAGCTCACCACCGAACATGTCTAAAAAGTGTGTATTGGATTTAATGCCACAAGCAGTTAACGCATTTTTAAGAAATGAATCATTGCCGTTTATAATTTCTCCCCACGTAGTAGGGTTTATTGCTGCAATGGTAGCAAGCTCAGACGAAGTGGATGTGTTGCCTGAAACAGCAGCACTACTATTCGTTAAATTATCTGCGGCCCATGCGACAGGACTTTTAACTGACATTAATAAAGGAGAGGCGGCGATACCTGATTGGATAAATCGACGTCTGGAAAAACGAGAACTTTGAGAGTTTTCATTTTCTTTGAGAGCCGATAACTCATGCAATTTATCATCCGTTTTTTTACTTTGAGATGGTTGAGTATCCATAAGGGCTTTCCTGTTCCTTGTATTAGTTCAACTGAGGCACTTAGCTTTGCATTGGCTTCATGTATTTTTCTTTAACGCATACTTATCCATTAATGAATATAGCGTGGGTCTGGTAATTCCTAACAAGTTAGCCGTATTTGACATATTTCCATCCATAATGGCAATTGCTTGGCTAATTGCCCATTTCTCGGCATCTTCTCTGACTTTTTTTAGGTTTAGATCCAGAGTAATCGCATTGTTATCCAATTTTAACGCGAGATCCTGCGCAGTTATTTGTTTTCCATCGGACATAATACTCGCCGCTTTTACTTTATTTTGCAGTTCACGTACGTTACCTGGCCACGGATAGTTAATTAGGGCTTCAACGGCTTCATCATTAAATCCATTAATTTGTTTACCAATAAGTTGGCATTGATTCTGCAAAATAGCACGTGCAATTAATATAATATCACCATCACGCTCACGTAGTGGTGGAATTTGTATGGTAATCTCACTTATGCGATAAAATAAATCTTCACGAAATAATTTATCACTGACCATATGCTCTAAATTTTGATGTGTTGCACATATAATACGGATATCGACAGGGATATCTTCTCGACCACCAACACGCGTAACTACTTTTTCTTGTAAAAAACGTAGCATCTTGGCCTGAAGGGATAAAGGCATATCGCCGATTTCATCTAGAAAAAGCGTTCCACCTTCTGCGCTTTCTACTTTACCTTTTGTTGTTTTTTGTGCTCCGGTAAAGGCTCCTTTTTCGTAGCCAAATAATTCGCTTTCTAGAAGGGTTTCAGGAATAGAAGCACAGTTGATAGCAACAAAGGGCTGAGTTTTTCTCATACTCAAATTGTGAATTGAGTGAGCAATGACTTCTTTCCCTGTGCCGCTTTCTCCTAACAGTAACGCACTGATATTAGTAGGAGCAATACGTTCTACTAAACGGCAAACATGTTGAACCTTAGGGCTGTTTCCGATAAACCCATTACCATTTAAAGAAAATTGTTTGAGTTGCTCATTTTCGAGTTCAAGGTTTGCAATCAGGAAGGCACGGTTGACAATAACTGTAAGGATATCGTCGTCAATGGGTTTATAGTAGAAATCATGGGCACCCATTTCTATTGCTTTTAATGCAATATCTTTGTCGTCATTTCCGGTAATGACGATAACTTTGGACCTTGGCATAAGAGTGAGGATCTCTTTTAATGTAGCAAGACCCTCACTTGCGTTGTCTGGGTCTGGCGGTAAGCCAAGATCTAATGTAATTACTTTAGGTTCATGACGACGCAATGCATTAATGGCTGAATTACAGTCATAGGCTTGAACTACGTTATAGTCTGAAAAAGTCCATTTCAACTGCTTTTGGATGCCAATGTCATCTTCGATGACTAGTAGTGTTTCCTTCACTCGTTTACCTTATTCTATTTAGAGTTATTGGTTAATCTAATATTGGCTTATGCTCTAAGCCACATGATGCAAAATAAGCTATGTCTAACTTGGAATGGGGATGCGCATGGTAAAGCATGATCCTTTACCGGGTTCAGATTGCACATCAATATAACCCTGTAACTGTTCAATTAACCTTTTTGCGTCGTACGCCCCAATACCCATCCCAGAATTCCCTTTAGTTGTATCAAAAGGCTTAAATAGTCGTTCTTCGATAAATTCGGCACTCATTCCTATACCATTATCGGTAATCTTAATAGTGCAATATTTCTCATCTTTAGTTGCTTCAACGAATACAGATCCTTCTGCGCTAGTTGCCTCCTGTGCATTTTGGATAATATGAGAAAGAACATTACTAAAACGCTCTTTATCTGCCGTAATGAAGATAGGTTCTAGACAATGTGAAACATATTCTGGTACAGGCTTGTTTGCCCTTCTACTATTGCACACGGATTGAATGACAGAGTCTATTGAGAAAGTTTCGTTGGCAGTGATGCTCTCTTGCTGATTTTTCCTTCTTAGATGTTCTACCACTTTTGTCAAACGTGTTATTGCTGAGTCTATAGTTTCAAATGCATCGTCGATAAACTCAGGATTATCTCGGTGCTGTTTTCCATTTTTTGCCAGTAATTGCAGTTGAGCCAAAACATTTTTTAGGTCATGAGCCAAAAATGCAGACATACGGTTGAATGTGTCAAATTGTTGGTTTTCTGAAATAATTTTATTGGTCTGATATAGGTTAAGATAGACCGATAACTGAGTACTGATCGCCCACATAAGATCTCGGTCTTCCCAGTTCAATGATTGAGTTGAATGCGGGTTTGAAATTAAGCAGGCGCATTGAAATCCATTATCATTGGTTATCGGAACAACAAAGCTGAAACTGGTTATTCTTTTTATTTGTTCTGGTTCGACGATAAACGGAGTTTCATCACTGCCGTTAATCAACTCTTCGATATCAATAATCCATTGGTGGCGAATAGAGGCTTCAACCAGAGTTTTCAGTACTGATTCCGGGTCAGGATAACCCTCATCAAGATTATAATAGGCATAATGTTTTATTTTGTCTGCTTCCAGCGCCACCAACATTCCTTTTTCACAATCAAAGGGTTGTATTATCGCTTGCAGTGCAACCTTATAAGGTGACTCTTGTTTGTTTTCCAATACAGATGCAAAACGCATCCATTCTTGGCGATACTCATATTTGTTGGCATAAAAATGCTTGGTGATAAACACTTTCAGCTGTCGCCGGAGTGAATCTGAAATAAAGAGACTAGCGAAAAGTAGGCCGCTTAGCGCAAAAAAAATGTTTCTTGCCATGCTGCCCCAATCGCCACCGATATAACGAATATAGTATCCGGTGGCGGCCATGATTAGCAGGTAAATGCCAGCTACAACCAATAAAGTACTATGATAGACCACATCTCGGGAAACATAGACACGGGTTGCCCAGTTGGTCACCCGGCGTGATGAAATTAAAATCAGTGGTTGAGTTAATATCATTACCCAACCACGACCAAACCAGAAGGCTGGGTCAAGGGTATTGGTTAATACGCCATTAGCGTAAAGGGCGAAATCGTAGGCAAACATCAGACCTAGACCAAGACATAATGGTTTCACTGTCCAACGCCCATGTTTCTCTGTTCGGCGGTACAGTTGTTCTACTAACCATAGTCCAACAGCTGACTGAATAAGGTGTAACATCATTATACGACCGAGGGTAAGCCAAGGCAGAATGATACTAATCAGCTCAGCTAGCGAAGCGCACAGAAGCGCAAAAATAACCCAACGTGGCTTTTGATTAACCCATATAATGGTTTTTATAGATTGGCAGTCAGCCAGTGTACTGAATAATAGTAAAAGCCAACTACAGTTTCGAATGGATTCAGTAATCAGTAACCAGTGCAGAGGAAGGGCATAATAAATCACTCCGGCAGAGGCTCCTGCCCATAGACTACTCGTGATAGTCGAAATAATGAGGAGAGTACGCTGAAGACGCTGAGTACGAGTGGTTAGCAGCAACAAAAATAGAACAAAAAATCCCACGGCGGTTAGTGTATAGCCGATAAGACCAAACCATGTATTCAAATCTCTATCCTTAACTCAGAATCCTTATTTATTCTACTAACATAGCAGTACCTATCACTTTTTGTACTGCTATGGATCGATAAATTGAAATAAGAAAAGCTGCTTCTTTTTACAAAGAAGCAGCGTGTGGGTGATGAAATCTATTTGACCTAATTATTAGCTATTTTGTTGGCTTTTACGACGGGACTGAAAACCAGCGAAACCTAGGAAAGCAAGACCCATAAGGCTAAGCATTCCAGGTTCAGGTACAACACCCACAAACACATTACCATCGTTAAATGTTACAAAACCGGCAAAAGAAGGTGTATTGATAGCTGATTGTGCGCTACCTGCTGGCAATCCAGTGATACTGTCAAGTTCATCCAGAATATTAAGTCCTGTACCAGCCAAGTCACTGCTGTTTTGCTCAACAGTTAGGAGATTGTTTGTTGCGCGTTGTATCTGTGAACCAGCTTCCATATAGTATGGGCTATCTTCTCCGATAAGATCGGCTAAATCTATCCAGTCTACACCGTCCCAGATATAAAAATAGTCTTCTGCTACGTACGTAATCTCAAATTGAAACCGCAAACTGCCACTAATAGTGCCTCCTACAGGATCCAATGCGACGTTAGTGCTATCCCCGTAAATGAGCGTTAATGTCATTATTAGATTATCAGATGCGTCATACCAATTCATTGTAGAGCCTGCGTCAAACGACGCATTAGAACCTGATGCCTCACCTGTTAGTGTTGCTTTAGCGTACATACCTTTTAGCGCACTATCATCTGTTGAATACAAAAAGCCGTAATCAGTAAAATGTGTGGCATCGCTAAATGATACATAAGTGAAGCTGTCATAATCCATATTTAGAAGCATGACTGCGTTAGATGTATCACCATCACCATCAGGATCTATGCCCCATATCTGATCCTGAAGGGTCATATAACCAGCATAAGCTTGCCCAGTCAAAAGCAACGAGAAACAGAGTACGAATAATTTGGTGACCTTGCTTAAAAATTTCATCCTTTTATCCTCTTAAAGGTACGATTTCATCATCGGTTGGATATTATGCAATGGCTATGCCGATAAATTATTTAGATTATAAATCATGTAGTTATTTACACTTAATTCTGTTGAGCGACATATTTTTGTAGAAGTGTAAAAAATACTGTCATTCCTCTAACAAATATTCAGTTAATTAGAGTTAATGTATAACTGTTTAAATTTGCATGTCATGTAACTGCTTGAAAATAATATAAAAATATTTTTCTTAAAAAATGATTTAGAAAATTTTCAAGTGTAAAAAATAATGACAGTTGCTCAATAGGTATTAAATTGTAGACTTATGTACGCCGTCTATAGAAAACTCTTGAGTAATATTCAGTTATTAATTATTGTTTTTTATTAAAAAGTGTTCGGATTATAAAAATTGCATTATGTCTATTTTGCTATAGTAAATATTTAGGATTATTTTTATCAATAGTAACAATTATAAATCAATATATTGAGGCGCTTCCCCCTTAGTATAAGGGCAATTTTTCTATTCAGGAGATTTCTCATGGAGCAAGAGAAGAGCAGTTCACAAAAACTTAATGGAAAAACAGTACCAGTGGAAAGAAGAAAAGAAGTGCGTTTATCTAAAGATGAGAATAAGGGTGCTCCAGAAATATGTGCGGTAACCTATAAAATAGCTGATGGAAAAGAAGCTCTAGAACAAGCTTTTTCACTCGTTTGGAAAAATTATGTGGAAACAGGACTGCAACGTGATGATCACGAGGGGATCCGTTTCACTAAGTACCATATGCTACCGGATACTCGTGTTTTCGTTGCTTGTTATCACAAGGCTCTGTCTGATCAAACTCCGGAAAAATTTGACGGTAAGGGGCAGATTGTAGGTACAGTTACTTTAGTTCTGGATAGTCCTATGGGACTGCCAATGGAAGAATTTTGCGCTAGTGAAGTCGCTAAGCTACGGGCTGAAGGTCGTAGAATGGCTGAAGTCATTGCTTTTTCAGTAAACCCTAAGTACACAAAATACAAAGTTTTTTTACATATGTTTAAGCTCTTGTTCCAGTTTGCTGCGATGAAGGAGGTCACGGATCTATGTTGTTCCGTCACTGAAAGGCATATTAAATTTTATCGTAAGGTATGTCTTTTTGAACCAATGGGAGAACTGCTTCCTTATTCAGCAGCATACAAATTAAAAGTTCAAGGGCACCGATTGAATATTGAAGAAGCGCAAAAAAAAGCAGAAAATTTCTATTCAGGGAAAGAATTTGATGCGGATCTACATCGTTTTTTCTTCACAGAAGGCTTTAATCGAAATAAAGGGGAAGGGGAGCCTCTATCTGAGGAATTGTTACATTATTTTCTCAAAGAACGCTCTGATTTTCTCGTCAATGTACCTGAAGATGATCTTTGTACTCTAAGGGCTGAATATGACCGGGTTGGGAAGTGTTTTCCATTCTAGACAAAAATTCAATTAACGAATGAGTTTAATCGAAGATGTTAACTTTCAACCAAAAAGGTATGTAACCATGGACCGCGAAGAATATTATAGATTGGCCGTGACACGCAACATTGGGTTAGTTACAGAGGAAGAACAGAACAAACTGCGCAGGTCACGTGTTGCGGTCGCAGGGTGTGGTGGATTAGGTGGACGAGAACTAATAGATTTAGTGCGTGTGGGTATTGGGGCATTCAATATCGCAGACTTTGATGAGTTTAGCATTAAAAATATTAACCGCCAGATAGGAGCAACTTCGTCTACGATTGATAAGCCTAAAGTTGAAGTCATGTCGGCGATGGCAAAGGATATTCATCCTGATGTGGATATCACGATGTTTACTAACGGCATTCAACCAGAGAATGTAGATGAATTTGTAAGTCAGTCGGATGTCATTGTTGATGCAATAGATTTTTTTTCAATGCAAGCTCGTTTATTACTTTATCGCACAGCTAGAAAACATGGTAAGCCTGTTGTTTTCGCAGCTCCACTTGGTTTTTCAGGTACTTTAAATGTGTTTATGCCAGATGGAATGAGTTTTGAAGAATATTTTGATATTCATGATGGCATGGATTTATTTGATCAGCTTATTGCTTTTACTGTAGGCGTTGCACCATGGGGTACACACTGGAAATATATGGATACGAACAAGGTAGATTCTTCTGACCATGCAGGTCCTTCTCTAGCTTGTGCTTGTAATATTGCTACAGGATTACTAACTTCGGAAGTAGTAATTATATTGCTCAACAAACGCCAACCTATGGCTGCACCTTACTACATGCAGTTTGATCCCTTTCGATGTCTTTACCGAAAAGGAAAATTACGTTGGGGAAATCGTGGCCCACTACAGCGGATTAAGCGTATATTGGCGGCAAGAAAATTTGCTAGCCAAAGACACCTATTACAAGAGCCTTCTTCTTAATTCAAATTATACTTTTTTCTCAATTATAATCTAATCGTTTGCAAGATTATGGGAACCTTATAATGGTGTCGTTAACTCTTATCTGAGTTCGGAAGTAATGCGAGCGTAAAACGGTTTTTTGGTAGTTTGTCTAGCACAAACATGACCAAGGAACCTAGTATTACCCCAAGTAAATTGGCTAAAAAGTCTTCTAATGACGGTTCTCTCTGTGGTACCCAAGTTTGAAGAATCTCAAGAATCATCCCATAAATTAGGAGTATTGCTCTAATACTCTTAAGTCTTTTCATTCCAAATCCCGTTACTGCCAGAATGTAAAATAGAGCGTAGGCTCCGGTATGAGCCAATTTATCCAGATTTGAAATGCCAAAAGTGTTGAGATCAGGGACTACAGAGTCAGATGAAGAGTCACTGGATAATGTCACATAAGCGATCAGTAGTGTGTAGAGACTGAGTAAACTGATTTTTAGTCGATGCATACATTTTTTCCCAGCAATGGTACCTCCTATTTATTAAGGAAGTTTGGTTAATATATCGCGCAAGTATTTAATAGGGATGGCATAGGTTATAGCGCTAGGATCCGTTAGCATTGACTCTTTGGTTGATTTAACCAATACCTTGTTGATGACAGCAATGACTTCACCAGTGTCAGGATCATAAACTGGGCTGCCACTATTGCCTGGATAGGCCACGGCATCTAATTGATAAACGATATAGGGTTCTCGGAGTTGTTTGATTCTTTTCGCCGTTAATTCGGCCTCATTTCTTGCAGGGATGACTATGGGTGTGATACTTGAGATGATCCCTCTGTGTGTGACGGGATATAAACCAAGAATGGCGCCAAGTGGATAGCCGGTAAACGCATAAACCTCGCCTTCTCTAACCATTTTGCTAGAAAGATGAAGAGCGGGTAGTGGCAAACCTTCTATTTTCAGTATTGCGATATCATGAATACTGTTCCGGGTAACGATTTCTGCATTATATACTTTAGCTGCGTTACCTTTACCTGCATATATGATGACTTTTTCGTTATTTTGGCTTTCCAATATTGCGGGGATTACGTGGTTATTAGTTGCTATATAGTGCCCATCGCCAACCACAAACCCAGTACCAAGTATGTTATAAGGCCGTTCAGATAATCGATTGTAAGTTCCCACTCCCACTACCGAAGGTTGAATTGTGGCGATAGTTTCTGGTAGGCCAGCTAATGAACTGATTGGTTTCACCAGTGTTAATAGCACCAGAACAAGAGTTGGTCTAATCATGACTTGAGTCCTAATGCGTTATCGATTACAAACTACTTAATTTAACTTCCAATGCTTTCTTTTGTTCCAAAAATACTGAGTTATTTGTCACTATCCCGTCCAATACTAACTGCGCTTGTCGAATTTGATTGTCTGCAATTAAACTCTCAGTGTAGTGCAGTGCAATTTCGGGGTTAGCACTTACCGCTTGATAGGCCTTTTTAAGAATCGAAACTGCTTCTTTTATTTCTCCACTTTTTAATAGGCAGTAGCCGTGTGTATCATCAATTTGAGGATGCCCATCCGCAAGATCATAGGCTCTCTTGGAATACTGACAAGCTTCAATGAAATTCTCTTTTCCCATGTATACCCAAGATAAATTATTTAACGCTATTACGTTATTAGGTTCTCGTTTGATAATAACTTTATATTGTTCTATTGCTTCATCTGAGCTTTGTTTACTCTGAATATCCGCAAGAAGAAGTTGTAATGCTCTGGCTTTGTCGGGGTACTGGTTTATTACTTCTGAAAGGAATTTTATCGCTTCTTCTGCTTGGTTGTTTTGGACATAAAGTAGGGAAAGCTCTTTTGCTGATTCAAGACCAGGGTAGGTCTTATAGCGCTTTTGTAAAACTGGAATCGCTTTGTCTAATAAATTATCGCTGATATAAATAACAGCTTGTTGTTTTAATGTATATTCAAGGTCTCTTACGCTAGATGTCATTGTATCTAGAAGTTTCTGTGCATCATCAGTTTTACCTGACTTAATGAGGAGATCTATTTTTAAAATTGTGAACCTAATATCTGTCGGGAAAATTTGTGAAGCATTATTCGCAAGAGCAATTCCGGAGCCATATTTTTTTGTCATACCACTAATAAATATACTTCGAATATGAGCGTCGACATCAGTGGGAGCGATATCAAGCCATTTCAGATACGCACGCTCGGCATCTGACCACTGCTTTTTAGAAAAATAAATATTACCTATTAACGCCCACATTTTTGCAGTTTTATTCTGTTCGGGTTGCTTTTCTAACAAGTTCAACGCTTGGGTAGTTTCATTGTTTAGGACTAACGCTATAGCCTTTTGTGGCACAAGATTCAAATTAGTTGGATTTTGCGATATCTGCGTATTGATTAGTTTTAGTAGTTCAGGTGCCTTGTTTGCTTTTTGACCACTGATAAAGAGCAGTTTAGTCGCTAGCTCGTTGTTCGGTGCGAGTGTTTTTGTTTTATAAGCATATTGAAACGCTTGTTCCCACTGCTCACGGGAGGCTAGAAGCCGTGAGTATAGCAAGTTACCTTGTATGTGATCTGGATCGATGCTAAGTGCTTTAAGATAAGCGTCACTTGCTTGGTCAGATTGCGACTGGGATAAAAGAATAGTGCCATGCAATACTAGAGCATCTACGTCGTTAGTATCACTTTTAAGCCACTTATCTGCAACATTTTGTGCTTCATCAATTGCTCCTAGTTGAAGGTAATAGTAACCAATACCTATTTCGGCTTTTCTTTTATCAGGTTGTTCTGCTAATGCTGACTTAAGATCTTCAATACCACTAGAATCGTGACTGGATAGCTTTACCATCCCAAGCATCATTTCGTTAAACTGACCCTTGTCACTTTCATAGGCTTTTTTTGCTAATGTTAGTGCTTCTTCATCACGTCCCAATTTGGACAGTTCCATACTCGTTTGAGATAGAAAAGTACTGTTTTCTTTTGAGTCTACATTTAGTCTTTCTGCCTCTTGAATGGCCTCATCGATATATCCAAGTTTTAATTGAGTCACTATATATAAACGTCTGGCGAAATGGTCTTCAGGCAAACGAGGTAAGATTTGTTTTAGGCGATGATTCGATTGTTCATACAATTTCAAATTATAAGATGCAACACCAGAAATTAGCATAGTAACGAGGTTTTCTGAACCATTGTTAATTGCTCTATCAGCATGCTGCTTAGCTGATTCAAAATTGCTTTTTGAAAAATCAATACTAGCTTTCATTTCATTAGCTAATACTTGGTTTGGGATTTGTTTTAGTATGTTATCAATGTAAGGCTGAGCTTTGTCCATTTGATTATCTAAAACTAACGCTCGAGATAAAAACAAAGTATATTGGGATGCTTTAGGTGATAACTGATAAGCTTTGCTATAGCTTTCTGCTGCCTTTGCAAAATCTCGTTTAGCCATTTCTAAATGCCCTTTGAGTATCCAGGCATCTGTATTGGTGTCGTCCTTATCAATGACCTCATCCACCAAACGAATTGCTTGCTCGATATTATTTTGGGTTGCATCTAATCTTGCTTGACTAAGTTTCACATAATGCGAATCTAAAGCGGCATCTCCGGCTAATTGCAGACTCTGTCTAGCTGAATCTACTTGATTTAGATTTAATTCTGCCATGGATTTAAGGGCGAAAAGTTCACTATTAATATAAGGATCACTTACTCGGCTATCACTAACGGTGTTAATGACCTCTTGATTTTTCCCCAAATTCAATTTGGCATTAAGAAGTGAAGTAATGACTTCTTCATTAGGTGATCCTAACTCTAATGCTTTGCTTAGTTCTTTTTCTGCTTCAAGGTAACCACCTTGTTGTAAGTAGATTTTACCTAAAAGCAGTCTAGGTTTAGCGTCGTCCGGAGAGTTTTGTATAGAGTTTTTTAATTCAATGACTGCCGAAGGAATCTCATTTTTTTCTATATATTTTTGAGCATTATCGAGGTATTTATCAGCTAATGTCGGATAGCAATAGAATAGGGAAGTGGTAGCAAAAACTATTACAGTATTTTTCATGAGTCTCTGTTTTAAATACGACATATCTTTCCCTAGTTGAGATAAAATGACAAATGCTTCTAAAGCATAGACTATTACGAACTTTAGTATGAAATTTTTCAAGCGGTAAGATCAGATTATTTATAATTTCTCAAATATGATAACTTTTTATTTTTCATTTAGTTGATTAGATTATTTTGTGTATAGTTCTGAATTTACTTCTATACTTTCACACTCTGGCACAAAAATTTTATTAGATCCTGTTTCTGCCTAGAATCTGAAATAGTGATGTTAATGTTTGTCTTGATAATCTAATGTTTTATTTAAGGGATGACTGTGATCTTAAGGGAAAGAAATAATGTTCAGTGTGAATGGTTCAAAAATCCAGATAAAGAATGGCTTAAAGCGGTTTGGTTGAGATTAGAACCAAAGTCACAAGCTAATTTTTTTCTTAGCTGGTTCTGGATTGGTACCTGGCTAGATTCTTTCGTTAGACAATTCTATGTTCTAGAGGCTCGCCTCAATGGAGACACAGTAGGCCTTGGTATTATCGTAACCAAATCTTGTGAAGTGGGTATTGATCGATTTAGGGTAAAACACTATTTGCATCGAACAGGAATTTTTTCAGAAGATCAGATATGGATTGAATATAATGATTTTCTAGTCTCTTCCCATAATAGTGAACAAATCCGCTCTGCCATGTTTTCTAGTGTGGCCTACTGGATTGAGAAGAATGGTGCTTTCATTGTTGGTGCCAGCAAGCCCGAACTCTATTCAACTCTAAATACCTGTGGTTTGTGTGAACGAAAAATTTGGGAGACTAACAGCTATAGTCTTGAACTCAAAGACTTCTCATGTGAAACGCCAGCATTATTGAAATCCTTGTCTCGTAATGCGCGTTATCAAATTACGCGTAGTTTGCGTAAATATGAGGATATCGGTCCTATAACAGTTAATACTATGCAGACAGTTAAAGATGCTTTGAGTCTATTGCAACTCGCTGGGCCCTATCATTTGGCTAGATGGGGAGGGGAAAGTTCGGGAAGTGGTCTTGCAAATGAAAAGTTTGTTTCTTTTCACACTCAACTTATTCGTACAGGATTACCAGCAGGTGTTATTGAATTACATCACATTCAAGCGGGTAACGAAACTATAGGTATTGTCTACAATTTTAAATATCGTAGTGTTATTTATTTTTATTTCTGCGCAATGAATTACAGTCATTCCAACATGAGCTCTCATTATAAACCAGGATTGGTTTCCCATTACTTGCTAATAGAAAAAGCAATTAAAGAGGGAGCCGAAAGATATGATTTTATGGGCGGAAAGGGGCGCTATAAAAGAACCTTTGCCAATAAAACGGGTACATTGGCCGTATATCAATATGAACATAATCGTTGGTTGTTAGCGATCGAAAATTATGCACGAGAACTAAAACATAAACTATGGACTGATGGAAAACCGTATAGCCTCTAGCTAGCTTAGCGGCTTAAACAGGTGCAAAGTAAGTATATGGATGAAAGCTTAAATAAAAGAATGGCGATAGGATATCTGTGGAATCTTGTTGCTAAGTGGGCGAATCGACTCATTGGTATTATCAGCACACTTATCCTTGTTCGTTTGTTGTCTCCTGCTGATTTTGGTATTGCATCTCTAACAAGTATTATTATTGCTTTATTTATCACTGTATCGGAAATTGGCACTGATAAATATGTAATTAAAGCGAAGCAATGTACAGATGACTTACTTAACAGCGCTTGGTCATTAAACCTTGCTCTTAAATGTTTTTGTTCTTTATTTATTGTCGCCTTTTCTGAGCCTTTAGCGAACTGGATGGCGCAACCAGAATTACAGCCTGTTTTGTTGCTTTGTTGTGTTATTCCTTTGTTAGGTGCTTTAAAAAACATTGGATTGGTTCAATATGAGCGAGAGTTAAACTATTTTCCTTTAACTCGCTTAGCGACGACAGTAAAGCTTATCGTTTTCCCCGTTACAATTTGTCTGGCTCTATGGCTAAGGAACTATTGGGCTTTGATTATTGGAATTGTAGTAAATGAAACATTTACTCTAATTGGTTCATATTTCATTCACCCTTATCGTCCTAGATGGTCGATGAATGAGTGGGGTAAGCAGTGGGATTTTTCTAAATGGATGCTGTTGTCAACGATTACCGGATATATTCGATCTCGTATTGATGTTTTGCTCCTAGGGAAACTATTGCCAAGCGGTGATGTTGGAACCTATAGAATCAGCCAAGAATTTGCTTGGTTGCCCTTCTCTGAATTGATAGCTCCCGCAACCAGTTCATTATATTCAGGAATTTCTAAGATATCTCATAACCGAGACACGTTACACGATAAGATAGCTCAATATTTAAGCGTTGCTTATATGCTAGTCGTGCCTTCTGCTGTAGGGATTTATGCTTTGAATAAAGAAATTGTTAATGTTGTGTTGGGAGAACAATGGCAAACGGCTGCACCCATTTTAGGAATATTGAGTTTGCTTATGCTTTCTATGCCTTTGAATATTGCGTTACAGACCGCTCTTATTAGCCTCAGTAAAGTCAAACAATTAGTTATTATTGATATAGTTATGGTGGCTTGTATTGTAGTTGGCTTTAGTTATTTAGGAGAGAGAAGTAATACGACACTGTATCAGTATGCGACGTATCGTGTCTCTTTAGTCGTTTTATTTATTGCACTGTTATTTGTTGCCTATAAATGGATTTTAGGTATGAGTCTAACCCGAGTTTTATCGGTGTTTGTTTTACCCTTTTTTCCTGCTCTCATTATGTATAAAGCAATCGATGCGCTTTTAAGTAACATTTATTTTTCAGAACCAATAAATCTAGTATTGGCAGTAGCTGTAGGTGCAGTTGTGTTTATTCCGGTAATGATTGGCGTTGTATACAGTGTCAGACGGATGAGTCCTGATTATTTTTATCTCCATAGTCTACTTTTACGATTGAAAGCTGCTATATCTGTAAAGGTAAAAAATTTCATATAGTTAAAGTGTCTGAAGGCAAATGTCATTACTTCATCATATGGTTAATGTGTGAAAAATTATTAATTCAGCAGATACATAAAGAATTCAATGCTCAAGTTAATGGAATAACGATGGCGACAGAAAGCAAACAATTATCCGTATTGGTTTTAGGGGAAGACACAAGGAGCTTTTTATCTGTGATTCGTTCTTTAGGGCAAGCTGGTTATCAAGTACATGTAGTTTGTTATGACCGAACCAGTGCTGCGCTAAAGAGTAAATATATAAAAGCTGCATATTTTTATAACTACCAGTCTTGTTCTCAAACGGAATGGCTCAATAACGTAGTAAAACTGATTGAATGGTATCAGTATGATCTGGTTATACCGTGTGATGAAAGATCAATTTATCCGTTATGGTCGGCAAAAGATAATCTACCGCCACAGACTAAGCTCGCGATCTCCAATTCAGTTGGCCTTGATATTCTGTTCGATAAATGGAAAACCAAAGAAGCAGCTCTAGCTTGTCAGATTCCTGTTGCGCAAGGAAAAAGGGTTTACCTGTCTCAAATATCTTATTCAGAGTTAGTGAAAGAATTTGGCGAACGGTTTGTGATAAAACCTTTGCAATCATTTGAAGAAACAAATCTTTCCCAACGCCAAAAAGTTTTGATAGTGCATTCAGAGCAAGAATATAACAAGTACCGTAAACAGAGCTACTCCGAGCAGGTATATCTCATTGAAGCCTTTTTTGCAGGCAGAGGTGAAGGTGTTTCAGTATTTTCTGTTAATGGAGAGGTGCATGCGGCGTTTGCTCATAGTCGTGTTGCGGAGCCAACAAGTGGAGGGGGAAGCTCATATAGAAAAAGCATCGAGTTAGGTAGTGAATTACTTAAAGCGACGAAAGACTTGTGTCACTACACAGGATTTACAGGAGTCGCAATGTTTGAATTTCGGAGAAATCCTGATACTCATGCATGGATTTTGGTAGAGGTTAACGCACGATTTTGGGGATCACTTCCCCTAGCTGTTTTCTCGGGAGTAGATTTCCCTAGATTATACGCAGATTATCTAGTTAAGGGACTGTTGCCAACTTCGCCTATTACTTCTTATCGATATCAAAATACTGCCCGTGCGCTCATTGCTGATTTATATGAAATTAAGAGAGAGTTTGAACAGTCAAGAGAAGAAATGACTAATTTAAAGGCTATATCAAAGACAGCGTTACGCCTATTTCAGGTATTGAAAATATTGAGCCCTTCAGAAACAGTAGATAGTTTTCATCGTCTAGACATTGGGCCATTCATTGCTGAGTTAACCATATTATCAAAAACCTTTGCCGGGGCCCTGTTGAAAAATAATAAAATTCGATTGCGTCTTCGCCGAATTCAGACTCGACATAAACTGAGAAAATTGATGTTGGCGGACAGTAATAGACGAATTGTGTTTGTCTGCTTTGGCAATATTATGCGTAGCCCATTTGCCGAAGCTTGTATGAAATCGCTGATAGCTGAAATCAATACAGATATTCAATGTGATTCGTTTGGATTTCATATGCATGAACAGCGTTTTAGTCCAGATGATGCAGTAAAGGCGGCATCTGAACTGGACTATGATATAGCGGAACATAGATCTAAGTGGTTAACACAAAGTGATGTTAATGAGTCAGACATTTTGATTTATTTCGATGAAAGTAACCATCAAAAATTGCGTTCTTATTATCGGATAAATCATGCATTTTGTGCTGCGGATCTAGTCGAAGCTCGTCTCCCGCTGATACCCGAAATTGAAGACCCATATGGGAAAAGTGTCGATGAGATTAAAGGTTGCTATCAGAAGATTAGTAGTGCTGTAAACGGACTGTCAGATATTGTTAAAGAGGTTCAGCTATGTCTGAGGTAAGGTTAGCGATAGTTATTCATGCAGAAGAAGAATTTGATTGGAACAGAGGCTTCTATCGTTCAAATACCACAGTGACACATGCTGACTCACTGATTGAAATTGTCGATGACATCATTGAGCTTGGAGGGAAAGTGACATTAGCAATGGACTATCCATTCGTAACTAGCGAAGGTGGTTGCAAGGTCGTGGAACATTACAAATACGTTTCCGGTGACAAAGTAGAGTTTGCTGCCCACCAACATCCATGGGTATGTCCACCTTTTGAAAATAGTCATGATGAAGTACCGGCAGAGTATTCTTATCCAGGGAACCTTACTAAAGAACAAGAATATGCAAAACTGAAAGTATTAACTGACGCCATTGAAAAAGCCACCGGAACTCGTCCTAAGACTTATCTCGCAGGACGCTATGGTATTGGTCCCAATACACAGTCTATTTTAAAAGAGCTGGCGTACAACATGGATCTGAGTATTAGTGCTTACTGTGATTTTAGTCGCCAGAATGGCCCTGACTTTAGTCATTACTCGAATAAAAGATTTTGTGATAGTCATATAACTTATTTTCCGCATACGAGCTCTATAATATCTTTGTTTCCTTGGGTGAGCCGCTATTTGAATAATCGACCAGAATTATTCACTAAAATTCAAGCTAGTTTGATAACACGTTTAGTTGGCAAGTTGATGCGGATTAAGCGTTATCGCCTATCACCGGAAGGCTTCACTTTTAGTCAAATGAAGCAGGTTACTGAGTCACAGATAAATATTGGTCAAACAGACTTTTTGCTCTCTTTCCATTCCCCAAGCTCTACAGCGAAACTAACACCTTATGTTATGCATGGTGATGATCTTCTCAAGTTTAAACAAACTATTGCTGATTATATCACCTGGTTTAATGAATTAGACAATACTGAAATTGTAAGACCACAAGACATGATAGGGAGTAACCGTTAATGGAAGAACGTCCAAAAAAAATAATATTCTCTGTCGTTATTCCAACAAGGAATCGGCCTCAATTATTCAAAATGGCGCTTGATTCTGTATTGTCTCAAGAATTTGATTCTTATGAAATTATCGTGGTTAATGATGGTTCAACTAAAGAATTTTTGGAAGGCTACAATTCTATAAAATCTAAGCATGGCTCAGATGGGAAAGTTCGTTTTTATGAATTAATACATCGTCCTTTAGGCCACGGACAGAGTTATTCAATGAATTATGGTGTCAGTATGGCGTCTGGGAAATATGTTTGCTTTCTTGATGATGATGACTATTGGACAGATCCCCAACATTTATCCCGAGCATCCAAGTCGATTTTAAATTCATCTAAAGAAGTTGATGTTTATTATACCAATCAAAGTGCTTACTATTCAGATGGTTCTAGAAAAGAACAAGATGTATGGATAGAAGACTTAAGGGATCAAATATCTGACAAAACAGCTGACAATCAAGGAAGCTGCCTAGTTGACATCCCTTTTCTTTTAAAGAGTAAAGGATTCGCACATCTAAACTGTACCATAATCAAAAAAGACCTATACCAGGTTATTGGCGGAATGGACGAAAATATCAGATATGAATGTGATAGAGATTTTTATATAAGAACTATTGATAATGCTGCGGTGATTTTTTATAACCCTGCCGTAGTATCTAAGCACAATATTCCTGATGTTAAGAAGAAGGATAACATGTCAACATTAGTGAGTTTTGCTGAAAAACTGATCTATCAAATGAGAGTCTATGATAAAGGCATCTCGTTATCAAATAATCGACTCATAATTGACCATTGTACTACTGGTAAAATGTATATTCTAAAGAAAATGGCTGAAGGATTCTACAATCAGGAAAAGTTTAAAGAAGGTTTGATTTATTCTCGCCAGGCATTAGGAATGCGATTTACATTGAAATGGCTTTTATTTACTTCCTATTTATATTTTAAATGTCTAACCGGGATGAGTAAATGAAATCTATTATAAATAAGACTATCTCTCTTATCGAACTTCCTAGGAGAGTGTTGGGACCTAATTTTAGACGAAATTTTACAAATATTGAAAAATACAAAGACTTTGATTTTAAGTTGAACAGAATTAGTAGGACCAAAGGTGTGTCATGTATGCTTAGGGTCAAAAATGAAGAGGATAAAATTCTCGCCTGTCTCAACTCAGTATGTGATGTATTTGATGAAGTTATATTTGTAGATAATGGTAGTACAGATAATACAGTTGCCATTGTAAAAGACTTCGTAGAGAAGAATAAAGATAAAGCAATAAATATCTATCAGTATCCTCATAATGTGAGCCGCTGTGGTGATGAAAATGCGAATACTCCCCAAAATTCAGTTAGTTCATTGGCATATTATTACAACTGGTGTCTATCTAAATGCCACTATGCTTACGTTTGTAAATGGGATGCAGATATGCTGCTACACCCTTGTGATAAAAGAAAATTTAAACAAGTATTATCGAATCTGACGTCTTTATGGCCTGTATTTATAGAAATAGAAGTTCAAACTATTTATTTAAAAGATAAATTAATTTTTAGCGTCACCAATGATATCAATAATGAAATTCGAATATTCCCTAACCGTTCGGATGTGTTTTTTGAAAAAGATAAATTACTTGAGGTATTGAAGGCAAGGTTCTATAAAGTAGTCAAGACTAAATTTTTAGATATGAGAGTCTATGAAATAAAAAATACCGCTATTGATGAGTTTTCGCATTGGAGCTCGAAGGAATTTCTAACAGAGAGAAAGAAAGTAGAGTGGGAAAACTATAATATGATTAATTCTTGTGATGATATCATATCTGAAAATATAAAAATCATAGATGATAAAGAACTTGAATCAGCTATCGTAGGTGGAAAGAATGATTAAGAGTTTATTACGCTACCCCAAACTAATAATACCTAGCCAACATATATTTCTTATTAGTCATATGAGGGCTAATACTACACTGTTGGGACACCTACTTGGAAGTTCAGATGAAATATCTGGTTATTATGAAATGCACACTGGATATTACAGTTGGAAAAGTTTGTTAAAGCAGAAGATTATGTTTCATTCAGCGAATAGTAAGGAAGTTCCAACGAAATTTTATTTTGATAAGATACTACATAGTGAACACTATTTGAATGAAACTATACTTAATAGAGAAAACTGCTCTTTCATTTTTATGTTACGTTCTCCAGAAAGAACTATAAAAAGTATATGTAAACTATACAGAAACCTAGAACCAAAGCATGAGTTTGCGCAAGTTGAAGGTGCCACAAATTATTATACTAAACGTGTCAGTGATATCGGAAATATTATTTGTAATATAAAAGATACAAATAAAATCACATACATAGACGCGGAGTGTTTAGTTAATAAAACGAATGAATCCTTAGAGTTTCTAACGAACAGAATTGGTCTGAAGAGTAAATTAAAGTCGGAGTATAAAAAATTTGAGTTAACAGGCAAGAAAAATTATGGTGACTCATCTTCCAAAATTGACATCGGCCATGTTTCGAAAAGTGACAATAGTTATGATGACATAGAATTAGAAAGCGACTTGATTAAGGATGTTGAGGACATTTACGTCAGAGTTAGGGATGAATTGATCAGAAAATCCCAGTTTTCGTTAATCATATAAACTAGCAGTAACGGTGTTAACTAAATGCACAATATACTATTTACAACAGATGAAAAATTTGCCCAACACTGTGGGGTATGCACGGTCTCGTTACTAAAAAACAACCCGAGAGAAAGGTTTTCTATTGTAGTTGTAGGCATGGGATTGAGTGAATCGAGTCAAAAAAATTTAAAGGCTTGTGTCAATTGTTTTGATAATGCTGTATTGGAAATAGTTGATTTCCAGAAAGAAAAGCTCATTGATTTTCCACAGATAGGTCATTATCAAAAGAATATTTATTTAAGGTTGTGGGTTGACGAATTTTTCGGTGATGATGTAGAAAAAGTCCTGTATTTAGACGTAGATACTATAGTCGTTGATAGTATTTCTGAGCTGTTTGAAATAGATCTGAAAGATAATGTCTTAGCATCCGTCAATATCCCATTTGCGACGAGCCATAATCGTTGCCATCTACCTTTAGAATATGAGTACTTCAACTCAGGTGTGCTTATTTTCAATTTGAAACAATGGCGACTTGAAGATGGAAGACAAAAAATATTAGATTTTTTACTAAAGAATAGTGATATTGCTTTGAATCCGGATCAAGATGCTTTGAATGGCGTTTTTTATAAAAAAAGACTAACTCTAGATTATACATATAATGCTATTACTCCTTTTTTTAAAAAGGAATTGTTTAAGAAATTAGGTGTTAGAGAATTATCTCGTATTAGAGAAAATGTTAAAATTGTCCATTTTAATGGCAATGCTAGGCCATGGATATATACTTGCAACCATCCTTATCAAAGAGTGTATTTTAAGTATTTAAAATATACACCATGGAGTTCATACATTCCTGAGGATAAAAGTGTTTTTAATTACATAAAGAAACAGTTACGATTTATGCTTGGTATAGAAAGTTTTGTCAAATTAGCTACGGTTAAAGGGAAATAGTTATCATAAGTTAGCATTATATTAACGTAGTAGTCACTAAGGTGAACTGATGAAAATATTATTTATTACCAATCACAAGTATTTACCAGAGATATACGGAGGAATGGAGCTTAATACCGACTTGATTTGTAAAGAGCTTATAAATTTGAAGCAGAAAGTTGCAGTAGCATGTAGTCTAAATGGGGGAGTGTCTAGACTAGGGATATCTGCAAAAATTCAAAGATTTTTTAGCCATTCCCCTGTAAGTCGTGACCATATGAATGGTTATACTGCATATAGAGCATTCGAATTATATAAAAACGTTGATAGGGTTATTTCAGATTTTTTACCTGATGCTATCATCCTCCAAGGAGGTCATAAGTATTTTGAAATACTTAAAGCGCTTAGTAAATATTCTATTCCAGTTATTAGCTATCTACATACTCCTGATGAATTGAATTGTGAAAATTCATTGTTCGACACCATGAATATCACCTATATAGCAAATTCTGAATTTACAAAAAAAGCACATTTAAGTAAGAATGTTTCATTGGTTTTACCTCCAGTTGTATTCCCTGAATCATATAAAGTTAATTCATCTAATAATTATATTTCCTTTGTTAACCCTTCCCCTCATAAAGGTCTAAAAATAGCTATTGAACTGGCAAAAATAAATTCAGATCTTAAATTTCTGTTTGTATTAGCAAAAAAAAATGGAAGAGAAATTTTAACAAAATTTATGGAAAACGAAAAACTCCCGGAAAACATCACGATCGTCGGACCATTCCAAGACATGAAAGAAGTATATAAACAAACGAAATTGATTTTGATGCCTAGCCGTTGGCAAGAAACTTGGGGAAGGATTGCTACAGAAGCCCACTGTAGTGGAATTCCCGTTCTTGCCAGTGATACAGGTGGACTGCCAGAGTCTGTAGGAAGCGGAGGAATAAACTTGCCTGTTGATTCTTCTTTAGATGATTGGCAAAAAAGTTTCAAACATATGCTTGAACAGAAAAATTATGAATTTTTTTCTAAAAATGCACTTATATATTCAAAGCGTGAATGTATTGATCCTGAAGTGATATGTCGTAAGTTACTAGAACATATCGAAAAACAGATTGTTGAAGAATAGAAGATGAGTTTTGTATCTAAAGTTTTAAGTGCAACACTATGGATAACAATAGTTAAATGGGTAACATCAGTAATGGGAGTAGTCTCTACACTGATTCTTGCTCGTATTCTAACTCCTAGCGACTTCGGCCTAGTAGCGACGGCGACATTAGTAACAGCCTTTTTTGAAATTTTATCAAGATTAGGCACAGAAGAGTACATTATTAAAAGCACATCTTTAACTAATGAAGATATTGATACATCATGGACATTACAATTAATAGTAAAGTTAGCTATCTCTTTACTGATTTTATCATTTTCCCACTATGCATCTGTATTTTTTAATGAGCCAAGATTAACACAAGTTTTGATGTTATTGGCTACAGTACCTGTACTTGTAGGTCTTAATAACATTGGGGTTATTTTAGCTAAAAAGGAAATGAAGTTCAAGAAAATTATGAAACTGGAACTGATTTCAAAGGTGTGCAGTTTCTCTTTAACAATAACTTTAGCTATTTTAATCCGTAACTATTGGGCATTCATTTTTGGTACTATTTTTCACTATTTCATATATACGTCTTTAACCTATTTATTCTATCAATATCGACCTAAATTTTGCTTAAGATCATTTTACAAACAAATAGCTTTTTCGCAGTGGACATTATTGAAAGGAATGGTCAATTATACTAGTGGAAAAATAGATCAGATACTTATTACTAAATTGCTCGGTGTTATTGAATTAGGTGCTTATACAATATCTCAAAGAATAATATCTATACCTTCTAGTTTACTGTTATCACCAATAACCGATGCTGTATTCCCAGGTCTTGGTCAATTATTAAGCGATGATAAGGATTTTAGGGAGAAAATTCAAAAAACTCTGTTCATAAGTGTATTGGTGACTACACCGATAGCAACAATTTTTTTCCTATTATCTACATCTATAGTTGAATTGTTTCTAGGTGATTCTGACAAGTGGAAAATAGTAGTAAATATTTTGCCATTAATCGCAATTCAATTAATTAATAGCAACTTATGTGGAATCATGTTTGGAGTTATAACGTTACTGGGAAGAGTTAAATTTTTATTCAAGTTTGAGCTGGTTAGTTCCATACTATTTGGTGTTATTTATTACCTTTCGCTAAAGGAACGAGGATTAGAAGCTGTTATTATTTCCAAAATGGTTCTTGGATTTCTGAGCTCTCTATTTTTGCTATTTATACTAATGAAACATGTAGGAATTAGTATCAGTAGATTCTTTATATCCGTTATTCCTATCGTATCTTGTAATTTACTATCCTATTGTATTGCAGATTATATAAGTATAAACTACCATTTTTCTTCATTAGCTATAGTCAATTTAATAATAATTGGTGTATCATTTTTCTTAATTTTATTTTTAACATTATATATATGCGTATTGATTTTTAAGGAAAAATTAACAGATTGGTTATTTATAGATAGTTGTATTAAAAATTTTTATAAATATGTTTATCGAAAATATGCTAAGTAAACTACTACACTAGCTGTGAAATCACAGTTGTCATGATAATCGATCTTGTATCAGTATGAAATATACTACATTCAATTAGTTAGTATGGAGATAACAATGGACAAAGAAATTAGTGACAGAATCTGGGTAACAAGATTCCTAATGATAATAGGTATCATAGTTTTACACTTACCGCCTTATCAGCCATTAAAAGACGTTGGTACTATGTCTGAATTCGATTATATTAAGGCATTTTTTACTTTTGGAGTTTTTAGGGCCACTATTCCAGTTTTAACTGCGATATCAGGTTATATCATCTTCACATCATCTCTCCATTTATCCCCTCAAAAATTAATTAAAAATAAAGTTAATTCGATATTAATACCCTTGATATTATGGAATCTCCCTTTGGCGATAGCTGTATATTTCATTCAAAAACATACACTTTTTGATTATAACTTTTCAGTGCAACTATTTCCTTTTGAGTTAATAAACTGGCTCGGCGCCGTAACCAGTTTATACGGCTCCGCAATAAACTATCCTACAGGCTTTCTACGTGATCTATTTGTTCTTTCTATTTTATCTCCACTGCTATGGCCATTGCTGAAAACTATCCCATATTGTGGCTTCATTGTTGTGCTGGTCATCTATTACTTTAACTTAGATGGAGGTCTAATCAGTAGAAACTCTATGTTAGTTAGCTTCTATCTTGGTGCGCTAGCTGCACACAAAGAGTGGGATCTAACTGCTCTGGATAAATACGCACCATTATTGCTGGCTATTTTTCTGTCTATAGCAGCCGGGATGATAGCGTATAAGATCGATAACAGGGAGCCATTACGGCTAATTTCCCCCATACTTGTATGGCCATCAATGTCATTGATAATGGGTACAAACATAGGTAATACTGTTCGCAAATTTACCCACCACAGTTTTTTCACATTTTTGGCTCATGGTCCGCTAATCTTAATGATCTGGCTAATTTACCAAAAATTATTTCCCAATGGTCCATATTTTATTTATTGGTTAACTGCTCCTATTATCACTGTGATATTAAGTATAATTGTTAATCATAACTTTAAAAAATTTAGCCCTAAACTTCACGCATTCGCACTTGGCGGACGTTAAAAGAGCAGGCAGTTCGCCAGCGGTGCATGGATATTTTTAAGCAAAAACACCTGTACCTTGCATTGAACACTAGAAGCACACTGTTAAATTGCTTTGTATGTGAGGTATTTGTACGTACTGGTGAAGGCTTACGGAGAATGAAATTTACATTTATCATACAAAAAATTTATTAAGTTTCTTATAATTAGATAATTTTATTGTTGTGGCAGTAGATAGAAGGAAAACCAAGAATATGTATCCGATTTCCCATGCTGGGTTAGAGGTTTGTTTGTCTATATCACTTAATAAACTAACAAAAACAAAATGAATCCCATATATGCCAAGTGTATATTTCCCAAATTTAGATAAAATTTTTATATTAAGTATAGAGTGATTTGATAAAGCTATTAGAGACGTCCCCAAACCAATAAATAACGTGCCAAAAACATAGTCATGTTCTATCGGTGGAATTCCATAAATAGAACTAAGATAATATATTTCTCCAAAAGATATAACATAACCTAAAAGCATGATAATGAATCCACGTACAATATGCCTATTTGTTATTTTATAACCTGAAAGTACATAACCTATAACAAAGAAAATCGTGCTAAAAAATGGACCATTCCTTGTGTTAAAGTTGAATTTAATTCCAATTGGTGTCTCAGAATATGATTTAGATAGTACTCCAAAAATATATAAAAATAGAGAAATTAATACTAAATATATAATGTTTTTTGGTTTGAAAAAATGTATAAACAATGACGCTATAAGTATTGATATTGAAAGGCTAACTAAAAACCATAAGTGAGCTTGGCTCCCTTGAAAAAGAAATAAAACTGGATTTTCTGCTATTCTTAATAAGTTCCAATAGACTACTTTCGCAGGACCAAGTATACCATGATCAAGAATGGAAAGCAGGTTGTAAGGAAAAATATAAATCGCCGAAAAAAACATCCAAATAAAGATCAACTTCTTGATATAACTTATCATGGTTGGAATAGTTGCTCTATCATGTTTAGCCTTTTCAGCAAAGAAATATCCGGAGATAGTGAAGAAAAATGGTACAGCGAAACGCGCACCTTGATTAAATAGGACATCCAAATACCCACAAAACGAAGTATCTAGACATTCTCGAAATGGCGACGTATGTATCGAAATTACAGAAATTATGGCTAGCACACGAAAAGTGTCAACACTTACAATCCTATTCATATCGAACCTTGATTATATTAAGTGATATTTAATATTAGTTTTATTTACATGGTATGAAATTAGCTATTAATAAGCTTTATATAATCGATACCTACCTTTTTGCAAGCCGCTGAAACTCCAAACTGTGATTCTAGCTGAGCTTGAAGATCTCTACCGATATCATGTTTTAGTCTTTTAAATAAATTTGGGTGTGAAGTAGGCGAAAAATGCCCTTTTTCTACAAAGCTCAAAGGGATATATTGCAGATCACCACCATATTTGTCTTTCCAGTATTTGATGCCGGCTCCATGGTCCCAGCATAGTTTCTTTCTCCGAAAATCTGACTCCTTTTGGCTCTCACAGTTAATATGAGCATAGACGTTGCTCCACCAACCTGAACCGACTTCGAATTGATGGCGAGACGCAGATTTGGTCGTGCATCCTACTAGCTCCCAAGCTCTTTCTGGCTCCCTCCAAAATCTAGAAGGTCTCCAGAGCTTCACAGCGCTTGTCTGTCCATCTTTGAGCTCTGAAAACTGCTGAGCTAATATTTTCATTTTACGTTCAGGTATTAATAAATCTGAATGCCAGAAAGCTAATTTCTCTAAAAATAGAAAGACAAACTCCAGTACGAATACTGGATGTACAAAAGGGAGTTTTAATGTCTTGTTGAAGTCGTAATAAACAGCATTTTTTGACAACTGACTTGGTTTTCCTATGCGGGGGTCACAGCCGACAAGTGGAGTCCATCCTGCAGTTTCTATTAATTTTTGTTGAACAATGCACCAATCATCATGTGCATTCCAGACTAGCCAAGGTTTCTCAATACCTTCCAAATCCTTCTTCCATTCTTCAGCAGCTTGATATATTAAATTTATGTCATAATTAATGCGGTGTAACGCAGGCCAAGCACCACGACCAAAGAGGAATTGTGCTCTTTCACTTTTTGGATCGATATCATCACTTACTGAGAATTTCATATAATCCACCTTAATTAATATTAAGTTATTAGCGCATGAAAAACGAAAGCATTATTCATTCTTAAATAGTTTAGCTAAAAGTGGCCTTTTTATAATATCTAATTTAAATATCATATTTAAATAAACTCTCATTTTCTTCTCTATGTAAATATAAGTAAACCAAGACAGAAAAATTGTAGTGGATATCAACATAATTAGAATGAAAACTTCTACTTCAAAGCCCAATGAACCAGATGTTTTAAAGTAATAAATACGAAAATCTCTATACACCATCATTACAAGAGCATGCGTTAAGTAAATAGAGTAAGATATTAATCCTAAATAATACAGAGGTTTAATGTTAAGGATTTTTGATAAGAAACCCTTATCGTTAGATAGTGATAGAATTAAAGGTAAAAATAACGCTATAATAATGCTGTCTCGTATGGATGTAAATGAAAGGAGTATAATCGAAGCCAGTAACAAAAATTGAAATATATTGTTTTCTAATATTTCTATTGTTTTTTTGTTGTTAGTATAAATAAAGTAACCGATTATACCTAAAGTAAACTCAGAGATGCATCTATAAATAGCGGCTCCCTGACCGATATCAAAATCAATCCAAGAACGGGCTTCTATAGATACAACACAGACCAGAGCTAACGGTATTAAACTATTTTTCAAAAAAAATCCGACCAAAGAAAGGATTATAGGAAATAATAAGTAAGCAAATAATTCAGCACTGATAGACCATGATGGATAGTTCCATGTGACATCATTCCAAACACCCCAAGCATGTATTAAAAATAAATTGTATATGTAAGTTTCTATATTGTTACGCTCGGAAATTTTGTAGTTATCTATTAATGTGTATAGTGTTAAGATCCAAAGCGAGAAAAATATAAGAGTAGCTAAGTGTAGTGGATATATTCTTGCGATTCTTGCTTGGATGAAACTAATATAAAAATTTCTTGTTCTTTTATCTTCTTTACATTGTTTATATTTATCCATATAAACATAACACATGATAAATCCACTCAATATGAAGAATAAGTCAACTGACAAATATGCTTTATCAAGTGGAGGTAGATGACAAGAGATGCAAGCGACTTCACGATTAAATGGTATTACAAAATGAAATATGGCAACCCAAATCGCAGCTATACCTCTTATTGATGTTAGACTAACAATTTCACTCTTCATACTTAAAAACCAGTTCATTGTTAAAATCTATTTGAGCACAATGATAATCTTTGGGAACACCTATATCTATAAAATATCCGCTAACGTTAGAGGCGTAGATTTCATTCTTATCTACTCTATTTTCTAAAAAGTCGGTTTCAAATGAAAATTTTGTTAGCTGAGGGAAATGATCTATGAATGATGTCACAAGCAGGTAAACACCAGCATTAATTTGGCCAGACTCACCACTTTTCTTCTCTTCAAACGCTGTAATCTTAGCATCTTCGTTAACGGTTACCCGCCCGTAACGGTCTGTGTTCGGAAATGATTTAACTGCCATGACTAACTTATTGTTCATGCTTTCAATTTTATTCAACATGTCATCAAGGTCATATTCAACAAAGGTATCACCATTCAAAATTAATACTAATTCAGAGCTAGGATCCACGTAATGTTGCATTGCGTGTTTAATCGCTCCGCCTGTTCCTAATGGTTGCTCTTCAACTGAATAGATAATATTTAGGTCACGATACTGATTACCGAAATGTTCAAGAATAAGTTCTTTATGGTATGAAACTGCTAATACAGCTTTTTTTACTCCTTGCGAGATCAGGTAATCTAGTAGGTACTCTAGAAACGGCCGACTCGCAACTTCAACCATTGGTTTAGGAAGCAAATCATGAGTTATTGTTCTAAGACGCGTACCTAAACCGCCACATAAGATTATCGCAGTTATATTGTCTTTACTCTCCACGGAAATATTTCTCTTCAACGTATCCACAGATTATGTGACCGATAAGAATGTGACATTCTTGAATTCTTGGAGTGTGCATAGAAGGGACGGATATGCAGATGTCGCATGCGTCCTGAATTTTCCCGCCAGCACCAGCTAGTCCAATAGTAGTAATACCTTTCTCTTTAGCTGCTTCAAATCCTGCTAATATGTTAGCGGAGTTTCCTGAAGTACTAATGCCAATGAACACGTCACCTGATTGGCCGTTCGCTTGGATTTGCCTCGCAAATAGCTTTTCAAACCCATAATCATTACCAATTGCTGTTAATATCGAAGTATCAGTTGTTAATGCAAGCGCAGGTAATCCAGCTCGGTCAAACTCAAATCTACTTACAAACTCTGCTGCAATATGTTGTGCGTCTGCTGCGCTGCCACCATTACCTGCTAGTATAACTTTGTTACCTTTATTATAAGCTTCGAGACATAATTCAGCGGTATTAACTATATTTTTTATAACAATGTCGTTAGCTAATAGAGCTTGTTTGGTTTCTATGGACGAAGCGATATTTCGTTTAACTAAGTTTAGACGCTCCATGATTCTGTTCCTTGCTGAGTAAATCGAAATGGTTGGATCAGGCCATCGAATTGCTTAAGTGCGCTCTCAACTTCTAGGCGTC